>NZ_LT009746.1:1076894-1207499 GCF_900013505.1 Agrobacterium deltaense RV3
AATGGGATGGTCCGCCTCGTCCTCCTGCCGCATCATGAGGCGGCCAAACCGAAGGAGGTTGCAATGCCACAGCGCAATATGCCGCGCCCAGCGGCTGTCTACGGAATTGATATTGGCAAGAACATCTTTCACGTTGTCGGCCTCGGGAGCGATGGCGTGCCAGTGCAAAAGGTTCGTTTCCGACGCGACACGCTGCTACAGTTCTTCGAGCGCGCAGCACCGGCGATCGTGGGTATGGAGTCGTGCGCCGGATCTCAGTGGATTGCCAGGAAGATACAGGCGCTTGGACATAAGGTGCGCTTGATCCCCGCGCAGTTCGTGAAGCCCTACGTGAAGTCGAACAAGAGCGACATCATCGACGCGGAAGCGATCGCTGAAGCTGCCACACGTCCAACAATGCGATTTGCTGCACTCAAGAGCGAGGAACAAGCCGATCTTCAGGCTTTGCACAGGATCCGGGATCAGATGATCGGAACGCGAACGCGTCTGATCAATCAGATGCGAGCTTTCTGCCTCGAATACGGGATCGCCCTGCGCCAAGGCGCAGGCCTATTCAAGGTCGACCTGCCGCACGCTGTCGAAGATCAATCCAACGATCTCTCGTCGGCAATGCGTAAGCTGCTCGCAGACCTGTTTGCCGATCTGCGCCAATTGGAACAGCGCATTGGTGACGTCACACGCGAGATCGAGGCGATCGCCAGTCGCGAGGATGTCGCACGACGGCTCATGACGATCCCTGGGATCGGAGCGTTGGGAGCCACCGCACTTCTTGCCGCGGTTGGCAACGGCCGACAATTCCAGAAAGCTCGCGATCTGGCAGCGTGGCTTGGCCTTGTGCCACGGGAATACTCGACCGGAGGAAAGCAGAAGCTTCTCGGCATCAGTAAGCGGGGAAACCGCTATGTGCGCAAGCTCCTTGTTCATGGAGCACGATCCTGCTTTCGGCACCTCGACCGAACACGAGATCGATTGGGGAACTGGCTGAATGGCCTTCAGGCACGAATGCACCCCAACAAAGCTGTAGTCGCACTTGCCGCTAAAATGGCCCGGATTGTCTGGGTCGTCCTGACCAAGCCTGGAGCGCTCTACGAACGCAGGGACCCTGCCTTCACCTGACGCTCCTGGCTCGATTGCAAGGCTCGAGAATAGTGATGACGAAACAGTGGATCAACATGCCGTAAGTCCTGTGCAAAAAAGCGGGCTTCGTGCCCGAACCATTTATTGGGAACGGCATGTGCGGATCTCATCATGGCCTGGCTGCAACCGCAGCCCACTCGCGAGAGGCCGGATACATTTATGCAACTGGAATCGTCATTTACGATGTCGCGTACCCTTGCACGGACGAGGCGGACCATACATTTTTGAGAGAAGCTCGCGGAGTGCGGCTGTATCCAGCATCTGCTCGGCGAGCAGCTTCTTCAACTTGGCATTCTCGTCCTCAAGCGCCTTCAAACGTTTGGCCTCTGACACTTCCATGCCGCCATATTTGGCCTTCCAATTATAAAAGGTCGCCTCGGAAATCCCGTGCTTGCGGCAAAGATCAGCCGCCTTAACGCCAGCCTCTTGCTCCTTCAGCACCCCAATAATCTGCTCTTCCGTAAATCTCTGCTTCTTCATAAGTCCGTCCTCGATGGGCCGGACTCTAATCCAATCTGGAGGAAATTCTCAGTGGCAGGTCAAACCGTCCGAACCAGAAATGGGTGGCCGACTTCACTTACATCTGGACCGCAGAAGGCTGGCTGTATGTCGCAGTCGTCATTGACCTGTTCTCACGCCGTGTCGTCGGGTGGTCGATGAATGCCAACATGACGGCCTCCTCGTCAAAGATGCGCTGATCATGGCGACATGGCGTCGAGGAAAACCGGACGCGCTCCTGCATCATCCCGATCAGGGAAGCCAATATAGGAGCGAGTGGTTCCAGCGCCTCATGGGCGACCATGGCATCACCTGCTCGATGAGCCGCTCTGGGAATGTCTGGGACAACGCAGCAATGGAGAGCTTCTTCTCATCATTAAAAACGGAGAGAATGGCACGCAAGGTATATCGCACGAGGAATGACGCCAGAGCGGACGTGTTCGACAAACTTGGATCGAACCTCTAAGCCTCCACGGAACCAAAAAGATTATGGTATTTAAGATCATTAGATGGAAAGAATTTGTAGCCTTTGGTTCGCATCCGTTCAAGAGCATTATTGGTTGGGCATTGGCCCGAGACCCAATTTCTCTTCATTTTGGGACTCAGAGCAACCAGAGCAGAACAAACAAAACGCAGAGCTTAAGACCTTGGCGCTCTGCACTTTTGAGGTCAGAGCGAGAGATTTCTTCGAAAGCAAGCAAGCAAGCGAGAGGCTGGTATCGTCACTCGCGAATGACGATCAGTGGGCCGAAGTGCATTGCTTTCACATGTAGGGCCTGCGTTACGAAAGCAAGCGCAACGTCGGTATCGGTGATCTTCATCGTGCCGCTGACCCGTCGATTGGCGATACGAGAATCCGCAACCACGATGCGGCCGTAAAAATGCCTGTTCATCTCCTCGATAACGTAGGAAAGCGGTGTATTGTCGAGGACGATCTGGCCGCGCCTCCAAGCAAATGCGACGAGACTATCGACCGGCGCGATGGCCATTTGCCCTTTCGCGTAGTCATAGATTGCTTGCTCTCCTTCACTGACGCGGACAGGGGCTGTGCGGCTTCCGTCGATGTCGATCTGGACCGCATTTTTGTTGACGGCCACTTCAGTGTTGTCATTGCCGTAGCGAATAGCGAATGCCGTGCCGAGTGCAGTAACCTTGGCCGCCCCCGCACAACCGTAAAGGGTCGTCCGACGTCGTGAGCGACCTGAAAAAAAACTTGACCTTGAAGAAGGCGGATAGTGCGGTGGCTGTCGGTAAAGTCCACAGCGATTGCTGAAGACGAATTCAGTTGCACCCGGATCCGTCCTCAAGCGAAATCGTTCGCATCTCGCCAGTTCCGGCTATGACATCAGCCTGCGGACGCATCGGGCCGTCTAGCGCAAAGAAGCTGCCCGTTGCGAGCGCTAGGACCATTAAAGTTGCGATGACTGGTTTGACTAGGCTCCTGGGCCTGACCTTGATGTCGGAGAGCACGGAATCGGATTGTATAGCCCGGCTCGCATCAAAAGCGCGATGATCGCCGTTGTTGTTGGGCTGAAGCGAATGCCCATCAGGGGTAAGGCGAAGTAGATATAAAAGATCTGTACCAGAAAAGGCGTGTTGCGGACGACTTCTACGAAGGCGATGACCGGCGCGCGCACGATCCGCCTGTTCGAGGTCCGGGCGATGGCACCCAGGATGCCGATCGCCAGGGCGAGCGCCATGCCGGCAAACGCGAGGCCGAACGTTCCTAACTTGCCCATAGCAACTCAGGGGCGCGATCAAAGACCGCGCTGAAGTCTAACTTGTAATTCATGCGAAACTTCCTCCTCCTGGCGCAGCCTCCACCACGCCAGATCACGAATGTTCTAGTCTGCCGACTGCAGAACTCTCCGCGTCTTCAAGTTCAGATCTCTCAGATGTGCCAGCGGAGTGACGTCGCCGACGAGCGGAACCTCCACTGATATCGCAGCTTTGCCGGCAAGTTTGGCAAGCAGGTCTTTGAGCGCAAGAATGCCGTCGCCTGGGGCCAACCGACCTGCCCGTGCTTCATTCACCATGTCTTCGGGCCGCGAGGGGACTGGACCCGTCACGTCGCAGAGCTGCAGGTGGTTCACGATGTCAGCATTGATTTCGCTGACGTTCCCACTGTTCCGGAAAAAGTGGATGGCATCAACCAAAGCTCCTGCGTTTGCTTGCTTGCAACCGTCGACCAGTGCAGCGCTGCGAGCATATGTATTGATCGTGCGCCAGCCCATGTTTTCGATATCGACCCCCATGCCGTAACGGGCGGCCAGTTGGCACAACGCGACGAGGTTGCCGATCAAACGTTCGTGGTCACCATCGTCGCCACAAGCACTCAAGCGCTTGGCTCCGATATCGGCCGCAGCCGCAACGATGTGTTCGACCGAGGCCGCGTTAAAATCCGCCCCGAGAATAAAGAATTCGATATCGAAGACTTTCATGCCTTCGCCGTCGAGTACGGCCCGAAATTCTGATGCGGCCCTACTGCCTTGCGGCAACTCATAAAAAGGTGCCCCGGGAAAGGCGGGGTGAAGCCGAAGCCCGACCGCGTTGAAACCTGCTGCTGCAGCCTGCTCCACGAATTGCACTGGAGGCAGCTGAATCGCGGAGAAGTGCGCTACCCCGATTGGAGCTCTTTCCATGTCGGAAAGATTGTTCATCGCACGACCCCCGTCCGCGCGAGATGCTCAAGCAGGTTTTTACCGGTGCGATGGATGTGCTGGCGGAGCTTGTCCGTGGCATAATCCAGGTCCCTCGCGACCGCGCCCTGGGCGATTTCGCTGTGTTCCTGGCCGACGTTTCGGTCGCCCGACGTCTGCGTCAGGAATATTCGGCGATAGCGGTCGTTAAGGTTGAGGAGCGTTTTGCAGAAGTGCAGCAGAAGAGGCTTCCCGCACCCTGAAATAAGGGCGAGGTGGAAATCGCGATGGGCCGCCTCCCAATGCTCCAGCGTCTCTGGTCTGCTGGCATCTCGTTCCGTGCGGTTGAGCTTGTGGAGCACACGCATGACATTGCTTTCCCACTCCACGTCGCCGACCCGGATAGATTCCCTCAGGGCGAAGACCTCCAGCTCTTCGCGCAGGCTGGTGATCTCCTCGAGATTGGCCAGCGAAATCGGCGACACGCGATAACCGCGATTGTCCTCGAACTCGACAAGGCCGTCGGAAATCAACCGGGCAAGACCTTCGCGCAGAGGGCTGAGACTGACATTGAACGACTGTCGAGCCTTGTCGAGATGGATCTTGCTGCCGGCTTCAAGTTCACCCGAGATGATCGCTTCCCGCAATCGAAATGCCAACTGGCTGCCGATCGTGTTCTTCCCGTCATCGGAAAAGCCAGCGTTTCCGGACTGCTCGTTTAGCGAATTTGGGGCCTCAGCCTGCGTCATAAAACCTCCCAGACACATTCGCGCGTCATCGACGATCGTTACGATAAACGATTATTTATGTCAACGATAGCGAGCTGTATTTCTGCCTACGCCTCGGAAGTGAGGCGGTGTCGAAATTTTTTTATCTGCTATGCCATATATTTACATATACTCATCTCATTCAGATTGGTGGAGATCTCTCACCAAAGACAAAAGTGTCTTGACGGATAATCGATTATCAAAGTATCGATGCCGTCGTGGAGGTGCGCCAATGGTAATCAAGACTGAGAGCGACGTGACTCCTGCCGTGCTGGCAGTAATGGAACAGACATCCGATCCGCGGGCCCGGGAAATCCTGACGGCGCTGGTGAAACATCTCCATGCGTTTGTGCGGGAAGTGCGGCTGACCGAAGTTGAATTCCGGGAGGCAACCGCCATCCTGAACGAGATCGGCCAGCTGCAGACCGACAGCCATAACGAATTCGTTTTGATGTCCGGCTCTCTTGGCGTGTCTTCTCTTGTTTGCCTTCTTAACAACGGCGACAGGGGGCAGACCGAAACCTCGCAATCGCTTCTCGGCCCGTTCTGGCGCCTTAATTCTCCTCGGGTCGAAAATGGCGGGACCATTATTCGCTCCGACACGCCCGGCGCACCGCTGTTTGTCAGAGCGAACGTGATTGATCGCGAAGGCAGGCCGATTCCGGGAGCGGAGGTCGATGTGTGGCATGCGTCTCCAGTCGGCCTCTATGAAAACCAGGATCCCGACCAGGCGGAGATGAATCTTCGCGGAAAGTTTATGACCGACGAACGAGGACGGTTCTGGTTCAGAACCGTGAAGATGGTCGGTTATCCGATCCCGGTGGACGGCGTCGTCGGGCGTCTTCTCAAGGCTCAGGGTCGCCATCCTTATCGACCGGCGCATCTGCATGCACTGATTTTCAAGCACGGTTACAAAACGCTGATCTCGCAGGTCTTCGATCCGAGCGACCCCAACATCGAGTCCGACGTTCAGTTCGGGGTCACCTCGGCGCTGACAGGTGATTTCGTCCGCCATGACGAACCGCATCCCACGGATGAAGACATTGAGAGGCCGTGGTTCTCGCTCGACTACACCTATGTGATGGAGCCCGGTGAAGCTGTCTTGCCGCGCCCACCGATCAAATAGATATTGTTTCTGGAGTCTCATCATGATCAGCGAAGACCTGCGCCAGGCGGCGGCAGATGCCATATTGAAGGCAGAGACCGATCGCAAGCCGATCGTCCAGCCGAGCAAGACCTATCCTGACCTCGATCTGGAAGATGCTTACCGCATCCAGGCGCTCTGGGCACAGTCGCGTGTCTCTCGCGGCGCACGCATTATTGGTCATAAGATAGGTCTGACTTCGCGCGCCATGCAGATGGCGTCGAAGATGACCGAACCCGATTATGGTGTCATTCTAGACGACGCGCTTTACAACGACGGATCTCAAATCAGGTCCGACCTGTTCATTAAGCCGCGTCTGGAGGTCGAGCTGGCGTTCATCATGGGTGAAGACCTTGAAGGCACGGGCACCCGTATCTACGACGTCATGCGGGCAACGGAGTTCATCGTGCCGGCGCTTGAGATTATCGACTACCGGACTGAGGTGCCGCGCGCCATCACCGATACGATCGCCGACAATGCCGCCTTTGGATCAATTGTCGTCGGCGGGCGCGTGATACGCCCCATGGATATCGATATCCGTTGGGTCGGGGCAACGCTTTCAAAAAACGGGATCATTGAAGAGTCCGGAGTGTCGGCGGCGATCATGGGTCACCCTGCCGCGGGTGTCGCTTGGCTGGTCAACAAATTGCACGCCGTTGGCGGCGGCTTGAAAAAGGGGCAAATCGTCCTTGCGGGTTCGTTTACCCGGCCGGTCGATATCCTCAAGGGTGATGTCATCCAGGCCGACTATGGTCCTGTTGGCTCAATCGGTGTTTCTTTCGTGTGAGGTTGAAAATGGAACTTCCTGTCAATCAGTTTAAAGCGAAGCTGCGCGCAGGCAAAAGTCAAATCGGACTGTGGTGCGGGCTCCCAGGAAGCTACGCGGCAGAGATCGTCGCACCGGCCGGCTTCGACTGGCTCCTCTTCGATACCGAGCACTCCCCCAGCGACGTACTGACGGTGCTTCCCCAGTTGCAGGCGGTGGCACCCTATCAGGTGTCGCCGGTGGTGCGGCCCGCGGTCAACGATCCGGTGCTGATCAAGCGCTTCCTCGATATCGGCGTCCAGACGCTCCTGATCCCTTATATTCAGAACGCGGAGGAAGCTAGGGCCGCCGTGGATAGCACGCGCTATCCGCCTGCGGGTATTCGTGGCGTCTCGGCTCTAACGCGAGCAACGCGTTTTGGGCGGGTCAAGAATTACGCGCAGAATGCCGTCCAGGAGCTGTGTGTTCTTGTGCAGGTTGAAACACGGGAAGCCTTGGCGCATGTCGAGGCCATAGCCTCGGTTGACGGCGTCGATGGCGTATTCATCGGCCCGGCCGATCTCGCGGCGAGCTTTGGGTACCCGGGCCAACCCGGTCACCCGGAAGTGGTCGCTGCGATCGAAGCGACGATCGCCAAGCTGAAGCGCCTCGGGGTCCCGGCCGGTATTCTCACGCCTGATGAGACCTTTGCAGCCCGCTGCATCGAGTTGGGAACGCTGTTCACCGCTGTCGGGGTCGACGTCGCCCTCCTCGCTCGCGGTGCGGAGAAGCTGGCGGACCGGTTTGCGGGGCCAACGTAAATATGCCCGCTCTCGCCTTCGATATCGGCGAGATCGCGCCGACGGGGTCGATACGCGCGGCTGTGAACATCGCAAATGCCGCTCTGGTTCGTTTCGAGGAGCGAACCGGCGAACTGACAGGACCAAGCGTCGATCTTGCGAAATCGTTGGCGGCCGAAATCGGCTGCCAGCTTTTGGTCAAAGCATACCCGTCTGCCGCGGCGATCATGGCGGCATACGAACGGAATGACTGGGATATAGCATTCATTGCGGCTGATCCATCGCGCGCAGACCGCTTTGATTTCTCGCCGCCGTACGCGTTCGTCGCCGCAACCTATCTTGTCCTACGAGATTCTCATATTTACTCGGTCGCTGAAGTCGACGTTCCCGGCTGCCGAATCTCGGCGGCAGGGGAGGCGGCGTATACCAAGCAGCTTGAAAGGCTGCTTAGGCATGCCGCAATCGTTTATACTGAAAGCCCAACCGCTGCGATTGAAATGCTGAAGGCTGGAGGATGCGATGCGGCTGCGGGATTAAGAGATTTCCTCCAGGACGCTGCAGTGCAAGGTGAGCGATTGCGCACATTAGAGGACACGTTTCTTGAGATTCCGCAAACTGTTGCTATCCGGAAAGGGACGAAAGCAGCGCCGTTCGTGTCGGATTTTGTGGGCACGTACATCAAGAATTCTTTCGTCCCATAACCACCATGAGATAGATTGTGACGGCAGTTGGCGGTCGCCAGCTCAGGTCAGGAGTTTTACGCGCCCGGCCCTTCGTTCCTTAAAGCTTGCGGGGCAGGCGGTCCTCGGACGGCCCTGTTCAAGAGCTTCCGATTTAACCTTAAGGGCCGGCGGCCCCACGCTTTCCGGGCCAGGCTGTCAGCGCGACGTCGACCAAAGCCTTTAACCTGGCCGTACATGCGCCGTCGCAAGCCTGCGCAGACATGCCCTGAATGATGGCGCCGTAAAAGCGGGCGAGCGTATCCGTGTCGGTTTGCGTGGGTAGTTCGCCCTCGCTGACGGCGCGGTCGAACCGCGTCTTGAGAATCTGTATTGCCGCCTCGCGCAGTCCTGCCGTTGTGCGGGCGACGGAGGCGTTTGCTTCCGAATGCTGGAGAACGGCGGTGGACACGATGCATCCGCGCGGTTTGTCGGGCTGGGTATGTCCTTCAGCAATATCGTAAAGGTAAGAGGCGAGCGCCTCGTAGGCGGGTATTTGCGCCTGCAGCACCTCGGCGCGGCGTTCGCTTTGCTGTGCAATGCTATGATCGAGCGCCAGCCGGAATAATTCTTCCTTTGAACCGAAGGTCGCGTAGAGGGACGGCGGGGTGATGCCCATCGCCTGCGTGAGGTCCGCTATCGAGGTTCCCTCATAGCCGTGTTCCCAGAACAGCCGGGCTGCGACATCGAGCCCGGCATTCCGATCAAGCAGGCGCGGTCTACCGCGTTGTTTTCGCGTCGTTTCAGACATTTTTGTATCGATCACTATAAAAATATTGACAGATCATGGTCGGATTTTATTATAACGATCGCTAGTTAAATCGCAACGGAGTGATCCATGTCTCAGAAACTATCGAACAAAGTCGCCCTCATAACGGGCAGTTCCCGCGGCATCGGCCGTGCGGCGGCCCTGGCGTTTGCGAAAGAGGGCGCCGGTCTTATCGGCGTCCATTATGGTGCGAACCCCGATGCGGCGCAGGCAACGATCCGCGAGATCGAGGCTCTCGGTTCGAAGGCGGTCGCTCTCAATGCCGATCTGCGGGCCGGGAAAGCGGCGACGGACAGCTTGTGGGAGCAGTTCAGGGAAGCCGCGGTCGCTTTCACCGGCTCGCCATCGCTTGATATTCTCGTCAATAATGCGGGCATTGCCCCGGCGACATCGTTGAAAGAAACAACGGAAGCCGCGTTCGACGCGTTGATGACGATCAACTTCAAGGCGCCATTCTTTCTCATTCAAGCCGTTGCCGATCATCTCCGCGACAATGGCCGCATCATCAATGTCTCGACCGGTTTCACGCGCATCGCGGCGCCGACGCACCCCGCCTATGCGGCGTCCAAGGGTGCGCTTGAGACATTGACGCTGGCGCTCGCCCCGGAATTCGGCCGACGCGGAATTACGGTCAATTCGGTGCTGCCGGGTGTCACTGAAACCGACATGAACGCCGAATGGCTGGCAGCGCCGGAGGCCCGTGCCGGTGCTGAAGCCCTCTCTGTCTTCTCGCGCGTCGGACGCGCCGACGATATTGCGGACGTCATCACATTCCTTGCCTCGAACGATGCCCGCTGGACGACTGGACAGATGATTGATGCGACAGGCGGTGCGCGGATTTGATCCAGGCATAGCAAATATCCCTGGGCGAGCGGCGTCGGGCGGTTTCGCCTGACGCCTGCCGATAGATACTAGCCGCGCTTGCCTGCCCACCGCAGATTCTGGGTTTGCCCGCCATAACCATAGGCATCGCCATCGACGGCGTGAACCAGCACATAACTCGCCTCGTGCACGGGGCCCAGCAGGGCGTTCATCTCGCTATAGACCCGCCGGACCCATTCGGTCGTCTCGTCCTTTATGTTGGTGTGTTCCGTAATCGAAACCTCGACATAGAAGCTTCCGACCTTCTGGTCGGCGACGCTCGATCCGGCGATGATCCAGTCATCGGGATCGGCGCTCTCGACGAGAACCGCGGTGACAGCCGGGTCCTTGTGCAGGATTTCCGCCGTGAGGCGAGAAAGAAGAGCCGCGACTTCCAGCTTTGGGTCGCGTCCGTTCCGGGGTTTGGTGTAGCGCGCTTTGATCATGGGCATGGTCTTGTCTCCTTGTTGCCGAGACACCTTGCGCAAATTTATTCATAATGAGAATATGGTATTGAATATTCCATACATAGCGATTTTATATGATTGATCTCGAAAGCGTTCGCCTGTTCATTTTCTCCGTAGAGCTCGGCAGCCTGACAAAGGCGGCGGAGGCGGCAGGAACCGTGCAACCGGTCGTCAGCCAAAAATTGAAGATGCTGGAGCAGCGTGTCGGCCGGCGGCTGATCGATCGTTCGCCGCGGCATCTGCGGCTCACGGAGGATGGCCAGGTGTTCCTGCCGAAGGCTCGCGAGCTGCTCGCCAAACACGAGGAAGCACTGACCTTCGGTCATGAGTCGCCGCTGCACTTTAGCCTGGCCGCCAGTGACCACGCGATCGGGGGCCGCCTTTCGACGGCCATACGGGCGATGCGGGCGGCACTCCCCGCCAATGCGGTGATTGACGTGAATATTGGCTTTTCCCTTCAAGTGAAGGAAAGTTTCGCGTCCGGACAGGCTGACGCGGCCATTATCCGGCGTAACGGCGGTGGCTCGGACGGCGAAATCCTGCGTACCGACAGGCTGGGATGGCGGGCCGCCCCGGGCTGGCGGCCACGCTCAAACAGCGCCATTCCGCTGGTGTCGCTGGGGTCCGGGTGCGGTGTGCGGGAAATTGCGGTGTCGGAGCTTAGAAGAGCCGGCGTGGAGTGGCGCGATGCTTTCACCGCCGGAAGCTGTTCGGTGCTCCATGAAGGAATTCTTGCAGGTGCGGGTGTCGCGCCGATGGGCGATATTAGCGCCCGTGGCCTGCCTGACAGGGGTGTGGAACTGGGGCTGCCTTCGTTGCCGCGTTCCGACATCGTTCTTCTTTCCCGCGCAAGAACGCCCGCACATGCATCGGCGATCAGAGCCCTCGCCGCAGCGGTATCGGGCACCGGCGACTAGGTTGAGTGGTTCCCTGCCGCTTTTGGGTATTTCCGCTCCAGCCCGTCAACAAGTTCGCCTCGCCACGTACGTGAATGACGACGTCAGCCCGCATTGCTTAAATCCATGTAAGCGGGTTCAAATTCGTGGCCATCGGGATCGGCGAAGGTGCGGAGATACATGAAACCCAGATCCTGGGGTTCGCGGACATCCGCTTGCCCGCCCGCTTTTGCGGCGGCGTCAACCATGGCGTCGACCTCTTCGCGGCTGTCGCGCGAAAGAGCGATCAGCATGCCGCTTGTTGTATGGGCATCGGCGAGCGGTTTGGTGGTGAAGGTCTTGTAATAATCGTGCCGCAGAAGCTGGAAGGTGATGGTCTCCGACCACACCATCGAGCTTGCGTCTTCGTTGGAAAACTCTTCGTTCTTCACGCAGCCGATTGCCTCATAGAAGGCGGTCGAAACGGTCAGGTCTTTCACCGGCAGGTTCAGGAAAATCATTTTGGCCATTGTCTTTCTCCTCATGGTGGAACGGGGTTACAGAAAAGTCTGCTGAAAGGTCTCGCTCGGATGGATGCAGATGATCTCCAGCCGGTCAGTACCGATATTTTCGAAGCGATGGGGGATATTGGCAGGCCCAACGACGATGTCTCCCGACGAGCCGCGCGCCCGCTGATCGCCGATTGTGAACTCGGCCTCGCCTTTGCGCACCACCCAGGTTTCGGCATAGGGATGAACATGCAGATCAGGGCCGCGACCCGGATCGGCA
The DNA here is from genome assembly GCF_900013505.1 of Agrobacterium deltaense RV3. Taxonomy (NCBI): domain Bacteria; kingdom Pseudomonadati; phylum Pseudomonadota; class Alphaproteobacteria; order Hyphomicrobiales; family Rhizobiaceae; genus Agrobacterium; species Agrobacterium deltae. Next base: position 1,089,105 of record NZ_LT009746.1, read on the forward strand.
TTGACGAGAAAGATGGATACGGCGCTTCCGTATTCGCATCCTTCATAACGCACCGTCCGGCTCTGGCCGGGGTTCGGTTCCTGATGGCGGCGTATGGAAAACATCTGGTCTCCTCCCTGAGACAAAACTATCTTCGCGAGAAGATATATGTGCAATTTATCTTCCTGTCAAGATATCTATCTTCTCGCAAAGATATATTCACGAAGCAGGCAAAGCCGTATATGGTTTTTGAAGTGGCGATGGGGTGATGAGATGAAGCAGGCGATGCCGGACACGACGACGGATCGGACGATGGAAGCTGACAGGGAAGATCATGTCGACCGTCTCCGTGGCCAGTGGGCGCGGGAACTGCCTGATATCGATACGGAACCGATGGCCATCTTCGGGCGCGCCAAACGGCTCAGCAACCTTCTGGCGCCATCAATCGAGGAGACATTTGCCGGCTTCGGTCTCGACCGCGGCGAGTTCGATGTCATCGCAACATTGCGCCGGTCGGGACCGCCCTACCAGCTGACGCCGACGGAAATGTATACGACGCTGATGCTCTCCTCAGGCGGCCTGACGCACCGGCTTGATCGATTGGAAAAGGCCGGGCTTATCGAGCGCAGAAAATCGAAGCTCGATGGGCGCAGCGTCGTTGTCTGCCTCATGCCGGCGGGCATCGAGCTGGCGGAAAAGGCGTTTCGTAAGGACATGAAAAGCGAACTGAGTTTCCTGCAAGGGCTCACTCCGGACGAGCGCGATACCCTCGCGGCGCTGCTGAAAAAGCTGGTGCTGGATATCGAGGCCCGTCTTTAGCTTCTGACGCAGTTCTTTTATTCGAGCGATCTGCAAATCAAAGGCTGTTTGCCGGCACCTGCGGTTCGCGCCGCTGCCGGCCGTAGCAGGCCCATTTTTTTCGCGCGATCACTGTGTTTTCCAGGTCTCGAGCAGCATCCTCACAAATTTTTCGGCGGCTGGGGAAAGAGCGCTGCCTCGTCTTTGCACGATGCCTATCGTACGGGAGACCACGGGGTTGACGATTGGCCGGGTGATAAGGAATGGGTGATCGTCCTGCGGCGTTGCCAGCTGTGGCAGGACGGAAATGCCAAGTCCGGCTTCGACGAGACCGAGCGACGTGTTGAGGTGCGTCACCTCATAAAACCAGTTCAATTTTAGATTGTGTCGTGCAAGCGCGCTGTCGAGAAGCGTCCTGTTGCCGCTCGAACGGTCCACGACGACCAGCGGATAGGCCTCCAGCTGATCCCACTCAATCGTTTCGAAGGCTGCCAGAGGGTGGTCTTTCCTCATTGCCAGCACGAAGGGGTCATCGATGAGCGGCTCGAATGAAAGCTCGGGATCGGAATTGCCCATCAGGTTGATGCCGAATTCCACCTCGCCTCTGGCGACCGCCTGCAGACCTTCATTGGCTGTCAGATCCCTGATCCGTAGCCTTATATGGGGATATTGCTGGCTGAAGGTCTTGATGACGGTGGGAAGAAAGTAAAAGGCGGCGGTGGGAACGCAGGCCATGGTGATAAGCCCGCGCCGTTGCGCGCCGTCCTTCATGGCAAAAAGCGATCCGTCAAATTCCTCGAGCATGCGCCGAACGAGCGGCATGACTTCCTGTCCCATGGCGGTGGGGGCAACGTGGCGCGTCGTTCTTTCCAGAAGTGGCGCGCCGATGGCCTGCTCCAGCTTCTGGATACGGCGGGTAAGCGCCGGTTGCGAGATATGCAGCGCCTCGGCGGCCCTGTGGAAACTGGCCAGTTCAACCACCGCTTGAAACGCCCGCAAATCCAGAATTTCACAATTGATGCTCATAACGCAATAAAACTCCAAAACATTGCATTTAACAGATTAGACTCTTTTGCTCATATTGCAACAACACGGCTCATTGATCCGACAAATGCAATATTGAGGCAACCATGAACGATCTGCTGAAGATACCCTGTGTGCTGATGCGCGGTGGAACGTCGCGTGGACCGTTCTTTCTCGCATCCGATCTTCCCCGTGATCGAGCAGACCGGGACGCGGCCCTTCTTTCCATCATGGGGTCTGGCCATCCGTTGCAGATCGACGGCATTGGCGGGGGCAATCCGGTCACGTCCAAAGTTGCGATTATCGGCCCTTCCACGGTCAGGGGCGCTGACATCGACTATCTGTTTGCGCAGGTTCGGACCGACAGGCAGTATGTCGACTATTCGCCAAACTGCGGAAACATGCTGGCCGCCGTCGGGCCCTTTGCCATCGAAGCGGGGCTTGTCGAAGCGCAGGGCAAGGATACTCTTGTGCGAATCCATAACGTGAATACCGGCAAGCTGATCGAGGCGAAGGTTCCGACACGCGGCCGCGAGGTTATTTATCTCGGCGACGCCTCGATCGACGGAGTTCCGGGTCTGGCGGCGCCCATCGCATTGACATTCATGGATGCGGCAGGTGCGAAAACCGGCAAGCTTCTGCCCACCGGAAAGCCGGTCGATCTGATCGATGGCGTCAATGTGACGGCCATAGACTGCGCCATTCCGATGGTTCTCATCCGCGCAGCCGATCTCGGCGTGACGGGGTACGAGGATCCGCAAACCCTGAGCGCTAACAAGGATCTCATCGCACGGATGACCCGCATCCGCATCGAGGCCGGAAAGTTGATGGGAATGGGTGATGTGAAAGACATGGTCATTCCGAAACCGGTGCTCATTGCACCTGCCCGCAGAGGCGGCACTCTTTCGGTACGGTATTTCATGCCCAACGAGTGTCATCCTGCACTGGCGACGACCGGTGCCGTTGGCATCGCAACCGCGGCTGTCACCAAAGGCTCCATCGCTTATGATGTGGCCGGAGGCCTTTCGGTGCCGACCCAGATCCGCATCGAACATCCCGCCGGCCGCCTCGACGTGCAGCTGGAGATGCGAAACGGCGCAATAACGGCCGGCCTCGTAAGAACGGCGCGCAGGCTTTTTGAAGGCTTTGCCTTCGCCAAACCAACCGCTGCGATTGAAGACGCAGCCTAGACGCGGCCATAGTGGCGCAAAATATAGTCAAACCGGGAGGAGACCCTTATGCGTAAATATCTGCTTGCAACCGCGGCGCTCTGTGCGCTGGCGGCATCTGCCAATGCCGAATCCGTCAGGATGAGCGTTGGCTCGTACAACCTCAACAACCTGCCTTTCCCCGTGGCGGCGAGCCTTGGCTTCTACAAGGAGGAGGGCCTTGATGTAACGACCGAGAACTTTGCCCAGGGCGGATCGAAGGTTCTGCAGGCGCTTGTCGCGGGTTCCACGGACGTTGCCGTCGGCTTCTACGATCATACGATCCAGATGCAGTCGCAGAACAAGCACGTGGTAGGCTTTGTGCAGCTTGCCCGTAACTCGGGCCTGGTTCTCGCCGGCAAGAACGACACGGACTTCGATCCGGCCAAGCCCGAGACGATCAAGAGCAAGAAGGTCGGCATCACGTCGCCCGGCTCCTCTTCGGACTTCTTCATTCGCTATTACATGAAGCAGCATAATCTCAGCGACAACGACATCTCCATCATCGGCGTCGGTTCGGGCGCTGCGGCCGTTGCAGCCCTGCAGCAGGGCAAGATCGATCTGCTCGTCAATTACGACCCTGCCGCAACCATCGTCGTGGAGCGCGGGCTGGGCAAGATCCTCATCGATGCCCGTAGCGATCAGGGCGCAAGGGATGTCTATGGCGGCATCTATCCCACCTCGGTCCTTTACGCCACGCAGGACTATATCAACGCCAATCCGGAAGTGATCCAGAAGGTCACCAATGCGACGGTTCGGGCGCTGCACTGGATGAAGCAGCATTCTGCGGAGGAAATCGTCGCAAAGCTTCCCGATGATTTCGTGTCCGGCGACAAGCAGACCTACATCAAGGCCGTTGAAGCGGCCAAGGCGATCTTCTCCGAAGATGGCAAGTTTGAGCCTGCGGATCTCGAAACACCGCTGGCCGTTCTGAAAAGCTTCAATGATGCGGTCGCCAAGGCGACGATCGATCTCAACACCACCTACACCAACAAGTTCGTCGAGGCTGCGGCCTCGAAGGCCGCAAACTGAGAGGCCGCCATGTCTTCGCCAGCCAGAAAGCTAGAACCCGTGACAGAACTCGAACCCCAGCCGATGGTGGCAATCGACGACGTGACCATGGCGTTCGGTTCGTTTGTTGCGGTTCAAAACGTCAATCTCAAGGTCGGCGATGGCGAGTTTCTCTCCATCGTTGGGCCGACGGGATGCGGAAAGTCCACCATTCTCAACGCCATCGCAGGCCTGTTGAAGCCAGCGCAGGGCAAGGTTTCCATCGACGGTTCGCTCGTTAAGGGTGTACAGAACAACATCGGATATCTGTTCCAGCAGGACGCGCTTCTTCCCTGGAAGACCGCGTTTCAGAATGTCGAGCTTGGGTTGATGTTCCGGGGCGTTCCCGAAAATGAGCGGCGCGCCAAGGTTCAGGCCTGGCTTGAAAAGGTCGGCCTCAAGGGCTTCGGAGACCGCTTTCCGCACCAGCTCTCCGGCGGACAGCGCAAACGCGCGCAGATGGCGCAGGCGCTCATCACCGAGCCGAAGGTCATCCTGATGGATGAACCCTTCTCCGCTTTGGATATCCACACCCGCCACCTCATGCAGAACGAGTTACTGCGCCTGTGGCAGGAGGACCGCCGTGCGGTGGTCATGATCACCCATGATCTGGAAGAAGCGATTGCGCTCGGAGACCGGGTTGTCGTTCTCGCTGCCGGCCCGAAGAGCCGCGTCATCGAGAGCTTCCCTGTCGATCTTGAGCGGCCCCGCAACGTCGCGGAAATCAAACTCGATCCAAAATTCATGACGCTCTATCGCGATATATGGGCGTCCCTGCGTGGCGAAGTGGAGAAAAGCTATGCAAGCCGTTAATGTTCGTATCATCCAGATCGCTCTTCTGGTCGTGCTTTTGGGCGGGTGGCAGCTCGGTGTGACCTCGGGCGCCATCGACCGCTTCTTCTTTCCGGCACCCTATGACATCGTCAAACAGGTGATTGACTGGGTTGCCGATGCCGGTTTTTACAAACATGTCGGCATCACGCTGAGCGAAACCGTGCTGGGCTATCTCATGGGTACAGGTCTCGGTGTCGGCGCCGGCGTCTGGCTGGGCCTCAGCCCCTTCGTCGCGCGGGTGCTCGATCCGTTCATCAAGGCCGTGAACGCCATTCCACGTGTCGTTCTGGCTCCGATCTTCGTGCTCTGGCTCGGTCTTGGCCTGTGGTCCAAGGTTGCGCTTGCGGTTACGCTCGTCTTCTTCGTCACCTTCTTCAACGCCATGCAGGGCGTGCGCGAAGTGAACCCGGTCGTGCTTTCCAATACCCGCATTCTGGGCGCCAAGCGTTCGGATCTGCTGCGTCACGTCTATTTCCCGGCGGCGGCGAGCTGGATTCTATCGTCGCTGCGCACCTCCGTCGGATTTGCAGTGGTCGGCGCAATCATCGGTGAATATCTGGGAGCTTCCGCCGGTCTCGGCTACCTGATCGCCCGCTCGGAAGGCAACTTCGATGCGGTCGGCGTCTTCGCAGGCATCATCATTCTGGCGGTGTTCGTTCTTGTTATTGACCTCATTCTGGATTTTGCGGAGAAGAGGTTGATTACCTGGCGACCCAATGCAGGCGAGGAGCGTCCCGCATAAGCGGACTGAAACAAGACTATTTCCGTTGGGGCGGTCCGTGATCGCCCCTTTTTAAATTGCTGAGCCTTGCAAGCGAAATGGGGACGTCCAAATCATTCCATCCGCTGGACAAATTGCACATGCTGGACATCTACTACGCTGATTTCGACACCACCGTCATACACTCGGACCCGGACTGCCTGGAATTCGCCGGCTCCATCGATGTCGATGCGCACCGTTCGCTTCCAGCCCTGTTCGACAAGGCCCGGCGGGCAGGCGTCGATGGAAGGCGGCGTGGATATCCTGTCGCCTCTTTTGCTTGTGTTGCTGGTGCTTCTTGCCTTGCCGGCGCTGTCATGGGTCTTTTACGGGCTGATGGACTTGCGAGCCTATGCGGCAGTAGCGCCTCCACCGGTTTCGGATGGAATATTGCTGGAGGCCGAGAAGGTTCCCGCCCTTGCCGACGAGCTCGAACCGGTCTGCGGCGTGGCGAATTGTCAGCACTTGCCTATCCCGGGTAACACTTCATTTAGTGATTTTGTGAAATCTAAAATACGCAGGTTCCAAGGTTTCATCGGCGGAGCCGGTAGAACAAGCGGACCCATGACGACCCGCCCGGCGGCGGCTCGAAAAAGGCATCCGCTTGTCGCCCTATGAGGAGGGGCAACAGCTACCCGCGATGTTTCATTATTATTCCCCGGCCTCCTGAGAGGGCGGCTGGAGGAGTGCTTGCCTTGAGGCCATTCATGTCTTTCCTGAACAATACCAAGATAAAAACGAAGGTCGTTTTTGTCATCTCGTTGATGAGCCTGATGTCGCTTTCCGGAATAAGCTACGTCAGCCTGCAATATAAAGGCACCGACAGCGTCTATAGCGATTTCATCGGCCATGAGGCCCTTGCTGCGGTTCTGAACGCCAGAACCAGCGGGAACCTCAATGCACTTGGCATGCAGATGCTTCGCGCCAGCCTTAACGACCCGGCCAGCGCTGATTTCGAAGCTGCCGTCAAAACCTTCAGAGCCGACCGTAAGCAGCTCGAGGAACGCCAGAACAAGATCATGGAACTGGTGCCGGCGCGCACGGATGCCGCCCGCGATATTCTCAAGGGTGTCGTCGAAGTCGAGGAGACCGGCAATCAGGTCATCGCCCTCATGCAGGCAGGGCAACGCGCCGAAGCGCAGCAGATGGCGCTCAACGTGCTTCGAAAAATTGCCGAAGTCTCGCCAAAGATCAGCGCCGGCAATGAGCAGCTCATCCAGGTGATGAATGAGGGGAGAGAACGCCTTACAGCCAGCACCAATACGACGATCTGGACGGGCCTGATTACGCTCGCGCTCGTTTCGCTGGCCGTGATCGCACTTGGCTTGCTCATTTCCTCCCGGGGCATCACCACCCCGATTGCGCGGCTTCGCGCGCGTATGGAATCGCTGGCGGCCGGTGATACGGCAAGCGAAATTTCCGGAATGGATCGCAGGGATGAAGTCGGCCAGATGGCCGCTGCGGTTCAGGCGTTTCGCGAAAGCGCAATCGAACGCCTCCGGCTTGAGAATGAAACGGAGGCCAACCGGTCGACTTCTGAAAAGGACCGGATCGAGCGCGAGAAACAGAAGGCCAGGGAAGCTGCCGACGTGCAGTTTGCCGTCGACAATCTTGCCACGGCCCTTTCGAAGATCGCCCAGGGCGACGTTACTTACCGGATCGTTCAGCCGTTCGTCTCCGGTCTTGACGGTATCCGCGGCGATTTCAACCGGGCTGCGGAACAGTTGCAGTCGACCTTGAGCCAGGTGGCGCAGAACGCGCGCGGCATCGACGCCGGCGCCAACGAGATAAGGTCTGCGGCGGACGACCTGGCGAGGCGCACGGAGCAGCAGGCTGCCGCCGTTGAAGAGACCGCGGCTGCGCTGGAAGAGATCACCACGACGGTGAAGGACGCCACGAAACGGGCGCAGGAAGCGGGTCACCTCGTCGGCCGTGCAAAAGTCGGCGCTGAAAAATCCGGAGAGGTGGTGCAGCAGGCCGTCGCTGCAATGGAGCAGATCGCGACATCCGCCAATGAGATTTCCAACATCATCGGCGTGATCGACGAGATCGCGTTCCAGACAAACCTTCTGGCGCTGAATGCCGGCGTGGAAGCTGCGCGTGCGGGTGAGGCGGGCAAGGGCTTTGCCGTTGTCGCGCAGGAGGTTCGCGAACTGGCGCAACGCTCCGCCGGTGCGGCCAAGGAGATCAAGAACCTGATCACGACATCCAACGGTCAGGTTCAGCAGGGCGTGCAGCTGGTTGGTGAAACCGGCAAGGCGCTGGAACTGATCGTGACGGAGGTGCAGGAGATCAACCGGCACGTCGCCGCCATTGCGGAATCGGCACAGGAGCAATCCTCCGGCCTTCAGCAGATCAATACGGCCGTGAACCAGATGGATCAGGACACCCAGAAGAATGCCGCCATGGTTGAAGAAAGCACCGCCGCCAGCCACGGGCTTGCACGCGAGGCCTCTTCGCTGAACGGGCTGATCGCGCAGTTCAAACTGTCCGAAGGCGGTTATGGCGAGGCCTCCGCGCCCGTGCGCACGGCATCGGTCGCCGACAGGCCCGCAGCCTCTCCCGCGCGTGCGCTTGGCGGCAGGATAAGGGCGGCGTTTTCAGGCAATGCCGCGTTGAATACCGCCCCCGACAACTGGGAGGAGTTTTGATCCTTGCCCTGCCTTTACGTCGCCTTCAATTGAGGCGCTGAGAGCATCGCTCTAAATATTGACACCGGGGATCGGAGATCCCCGGTGTCCTGCTTTTAGGCAATATCCGCCCGTTGAGGGCATGAGCGGCTTTCCGCTCCGGTGCTTTCAGCGACCGCCTTGCCCCGTGCGAAACAGTTGGCGCTTCGGCCCAAATACGCGAAAGCATTTCTCAAAATCTACGGCTTTTGGAATGAGCGTCTTTGATAGCCTATTAAAAACATAGAAAATACACACAAAAGAAGGGCGAACGGATATGAAGATCCTTGGCATTTCCGGTAGTGTGAAGCGGCCATCCCGCACGGCGCATGTCGTTGAACGAATTGTTGCCGCGATCGGGCGGACGGCGAAGGTCGAAACTGACCTCATCGATCTTGCCGATGCCGCCCCGGTTCTATTTCGGGCATTGCGCGCAGATGAGCTCGACGAGGCCGGGCGTGCGATTGTTGATGCCGTGGAGGCTGCCGATGTGCTCGTCGTCGGTTCGCCGGTCTATCGCGCGTCCTATACGGGCGCGCTCAAGCATTTATTCGATCTCGTTGATTTCCGTGCCCTGCAGGGTCGACGCGTGATCCTTGCTGCGACCGGCGGCTCGCCGCTGCATGGCCTGATGCTGGAACACCAGTTCCGTCCGCTGTTCGGCTTCTTCGGCACTGTCACCGTGCCGACGACGGTTTATGCCATCGAGGCGGATTTTACCGGATACACGCTTTCAAACCCGGCCGTCGAAGCGCGCATTGAGCGCGCCGTCGCCGATCTGTTCGAGCTTTTACCCGCCAAAGCGTTTGGCGGCGGCGATCACCATCCGACCCTTTCCGTCGTTTCACGCGAAGCGGCTGCCAACTGAGATTGCAAGAGAGGAATTTATCATGACCGCACGCACAGCCGAGCCCGTTAAATTCGCCTATTGGGTTCCGAATGTTTCCGGTGGCCTCGTCATCTCGAATATCGAGCAACGCACCAGCTGGACAATCGACTATAACCGCAAGCTCGCGCAGATCGCGGAAGCGAGCGGTTTTGATTATGCGCTGAGCCAGATTCGATTCACGGCCGGTTACGGCGCTGATTTCCAGCATGAATCCGTGTCTTTTAGCCATTCCCTGCTGGAGTCGACAAAGACGCTGAAGGTCATTGCCGCCATTCTGCCGGGGCCGTGGAACCCGGCGCTCGCTGCAAAACAGATCGCCACGATTAACCACCTCACCAATGGCCGCGTTGCGGTCAACATTGTCAGCGGCTGGTTTCGCGGCGAGTTCCATGCCATCGGCGAACCGTGGCTCGACCACGACGAGCGCTATCGCCGCTCGGAGGAGTTCATCCGTGCATTGCGCGGCATCTGGACGGAAGACAGCTTCACCTTCCGCGGCGATTTCTATCGATTCAATAATTATTCCCTGAAGCCGAAACCGATCGATCCGCAGCCTGAAATCTTTCAGGGCGGTTCTTCGCGCGCAGCCCGCGATATGGCGGCCCGCGTTTCCGACTGGTACTTCACCAACGGCAACACCCCGGAAGAGATTGCAAGGCAGGTCGATGACATCCGTGCCAAGGCGGCTGAGAACAATCATTCGGTCAAGGTCGGCGTGAATGCCTTCGCCATCGTGCGTGAGACGGAGGAAGAGGCAAAGGCCGTGCTTGCCGAAATCATCGAGAAGGCCAATCCGGAAGCGGTCAACGCTTTTGGCCATGAGGTGAAGAATGCCGGTAAGGCCTCCCCGGAAGGAGAGGGCAACTGGGCGAAATCCAGCTTCGAGGATCTCGTTCAGTACAATGACGGTTTCCGCTCTAACCTCATCGGCACCCCCCAACAGGTGGCGGAGCGCATCGTGCGCCTGAAGCGCGCCGGCGCCGACCTCATCCTGCTCGGTTTCCTGCATTTCCAGGAGGAGGTCGAGTATTTCGGCAAGCACGTCATTCCGCTGGTGCGCGCACTCGAAGAGGCCGAGGAGAGCGCGGCGATTGCAGCCGAATAACGCAGGCAGAAAAGGTGGAGCGGCGGCCTTTGCCGCTCATCCGCCGAAAGTGCCGCAGCCGGACCGGACGGGACGCATGCGTTCGAACTTGCGCGGCCTGACACGCATCGCTGTGAATTTTTGGTCCGGGCTGCTAAAATTGGACGTTATTCGGGGCGGGCCGTCGAGGTCGCGTGAGTTGGAATGTCAGTGAGCCGGAAGAATGCCATTGTCGCCATCATAGGCGGTGGATTTAGCGGGGCAGCGATTGCCCTCCATCTCCATCGAGCCGCTGGGGCGTTCGAAAATGTGCGGATCGTGGTGTTCGAACCGAGAGCGGCATTGGGCGCGGGGCTTGCCTATTCCACGCCGGAGCCGGCCAACCGGATCAACGTGCCGGCCGGGCGCATGACGCTTTATCCTGATGATCCGGATAATTTCCTCCACTATCTCGACAGGTCGAACGCGCTTGCGGGCGATGCAGCAGCGGTTTTGCCCGATGGGCAGGCCTATCCGCAACGCAGGGTCTTCGGCGCCTATGTCGCGGCCGAGATCGCGCCTTTGCTGGATGCGGGCATTGTTGAGCACAGGCGCAGCACGGTGAAGCATGTGGCTCGCCATGCGGATGGCTGGGAGCTGCAAACCGCAGAGGGCGACAACCACTTCGCGGACATCGTGGTGGTTGCCACAAGCCATCCGCCGCCAGCGCTTCCGCAGGTGTTGAAACCGCTTGCCGGCCATCCGAAACTGGTGGCGGACTTGAATGCGGAGGCTGCGCTGGAAAATATCGCCGCGGGTGACCGCATTCTGATCGTCGGCAATGGCTTGACCGCGGCTGATGCCTTTGCCGCGCTCCACCGGCGCGGCCATCATGCGCGCGTCGTTTCGCTGTCGCGCCGCGGCTTGCGGTCGCGTGGCCATCCGGCCTTGCCGCAGGAACCCTACGGCGATTTTGTCGATCCGCCGTCCAAAAGCGCGTCGGAACTGCTACGGCGGATTAGAGAGGCTGTGAGAGTGTCGCAAGCGGGCGGTGCGAGCTGGCATGGCGTTCTGGACGCCGTTCGCCTGCAGGGACGCGACATATGGCGGAACCTTCCGCTGATCGAAAAGCGCAGGGTGGTGCGGTGGCTGCGGCCCTTCTGGGACGCGCACCGGTTCAGGATCGCGCCGCAGGTGGAGAAACTTCTGGATGAGGCCATAATTTCGGGCCAGCTACAGATCGTCGCCGGGTCGCTTGTGTCCGCAAAGGCTGGCGAAGACGGTTCGTTGCATGTCGATCTGCGGTTTCGCGGCAAAAGGGACATCGCGCGGCTCGACGTCGATGCAATCGTCGTGACGACCGGTCCCGCCCATGGTGGAATTCTGAAATCGCAGGCTTTTCTTTCCGGTCTGGAGCAGGCGGGTCTTCTGACCTTTTGCCCGACGGGGCTGGGCATCCACTGCGACGAGCGATCCCGCGCCATCGACAGCCGCGGCCAGGCCATTGAAACGCTGCTGATCGGAGGTCCGCTGGCGCGCGGAACCTTCGGTGAGCTGATGGGCCTGCCCCAGGTTACCGAGCACGCGATCTTCGTTGCCGGAGAGATCGCACGGAACCTTGCGCCAGCGACGAGCAGCCCGGCCCCGGTCTGATCGCAACCTGACGCGGGGTTGGTGAGGCGGTGAAATGGCGGCTGCCATCGGGCGACGGCAGCTATCCCGGCCCGGTTATTTTCCTGTTCGCAGGCTAAAATCAGACGTCCAGATAAGACAAAATGGTTGCAGCGACGTCAGACGTCTCCTGCGTTTCACTCGAAGCCGCCACTGGGGTGCTGGTCGCGCTGTCCTCGGTCGAAGCCGTCTCGTCGGTGGTTGAGATCAGGGAGGCGATATCCTGGACAGAGCTGTTGGTGGTCTTGGCGCTGTTCAAGGCCGTAACCTGCGCCGATGTCATGGCGGCGATCTGGCCTGGTGTGAAGGCTGCCGCCTGGGATGCCGTCAGGGCAGCGAGCGTACCGGTGCCCAATCCCGAGATCGCGCTCGAACTCAGGCTGATGATCTGCTCGGTGGAAAATGCCGTCAGGTCGTCGCCGCCAAGCGCGGCTGCCTGCAGCGCGTTGAGGACGCTGACCTGTGACAGTGACAGCGCTCCGATTTGCGCAGACCCCATCGCCGCGACCTGACCGTAGCTCAGCGCAGCCACCTGGCCCGTCGTCAAAGCGGCGATCTCCTGAGAAGACAGGGAGGCCACGACGGTGGCGGACAGTCCCTTTATCGCCGTCGAACTGATGGCGGCAAGTTCGCCGGTCGAGAATGTATCAAGATCGTCCGCCGTCAATCCCGCAAGTCCGGCCGAACTCAATGCGGCGATCTGGCTGGTGGAGAGTGCTTCGATCTGGTCCTTGCCGAGGGCATTGATCTGATCGCTGGTCAATCCGGCGACGCCAGCCGTGCTCAGGGCCGCAACCTCGGCGGTGGAAAGAGCGGCGATAAAGTCCGTGGACAGTCCCTTTATCGCGCTTGAGCCGATAGCCGCGAGTTCCTCTGTCGAGAAGGTTTCCAGCATCTCCGCAGACAGGCCTTTGAGCGCATCCGAATTCAGCGATGCTATCTGCCGGGTGGATAATGTCTGGACCTGTTCAATGCTCAACGCGCCGGTCTGTGCGCTGCCAAGGCCCGCAATCGCCTTGGCGTCCAGAGCCGCTATCTGGCTGACGGAAAGGGAGGCGATGTCGGCCGTATTCAGGGCCGCAACCTGTTTGGAGGTGAGGGCGCCGATCTGCGCATTGGTCAGCGCGCTCACCTGACCGGTGCCGAGAGCCGCGATCTGATCCGTGGTCAGGCCCGGTATTGCCGCCGTGCCGAGCGCGGCGATCTGAGCGGTCGTCAACGAGGCGATCGTGGCTGTCGACAGGCCCGCGACCGCATTCGAACTGATGGCAGCCAGCTCGGCGGCAGTGAATGTATCGAGATCGCCGGCGCGGAGGGCCGCGATCTGTTTCGAACTGAGAGTGCCGATCTGACCACTGGTCAGGGCCTCGACCTGAAGGGTGTCGAGGGCCGTGATCTGATCGGTGGTCAGGCCCGCCGTGCCCGCCGTGCTGAGGGCGGCGATCTGGGCTGCCGAGAGCGAGGCGATACTGGCCACGCTCAGAGCCGCAACCTGTCTGGAGGTGAGGGCGGCGATCTGGGCGCTGGTGAGGGCATCCACCTGACCGGTGCCGAGGGCCGCGATCTGGGCGGTGGTCAGGCCGGGTACTGCCGCCGCTCCCAGAGCGGCGATCTGCGCCGTCGTCAGCGAAGCGATTGCCGCTGTCGACAGGCCCGAGATCGCACTCGAGCTGATGACAGCCAGTTCGGCGGCGGTGAATGTATCAAGGCCACCGGCGCTGAGGGCCGCAATCTGTTTTGCGCTGAGGACGCCGATCTGAGCACTGGTGAGGGCCTCGACCTGAGCGGTGTTGAGAGCGGCGATCTGATCGGTGGTCAGGCCCGCTATGCCCGCCGTGCTTAGAGCGGCTATCTGGGTTGCCGAAAGCGAGGCGATGCTGGCCACGCTGAGGGCGGCAACCTGCCTGGAGGTGAGGGCGCTGACCTGAATACTGATCAGGGCGTCGACTTGATCGCTCGTCAGGACGGCGACCTGCCCGGTGTTCAACCCTCCAACGCCAGCCGCACTCAAGGCTGCGATCTGGGCCGTGGTCAGCGACGCTATGGTCTCCGTTGACAAGCCCGGGATGGCGTTTGAACTGATCGCGGCAATGTCCTTGGTCGAGAACGTTGCCATGTCGTCCGTACCCAAGACCGCAATCTGTTTCGAGCTGAGAGCACCAACCTGGGTCTCGGTCAAAGCCTCGACCTGCGCGGTGTCGAGGGCCGCGATCTGATCAGCGGTCAGGCCCGTTATGCCCGCCGTGCTGAGGGAGGCTATCTGGGCTGCTGACAGCGAGGCGATGTCAGCCACGCTCAAGGCCGCAACCTGTTTGGAGGTGAGTGCCGCGATTTGGGTAGTGGTCAGGGCGTCCACCTGATCGCCAGTAAGCGCTGCGACCTGTCCGGTGCTCAACCCGCCAATGCCAGCCGTACTCAGCGCTGCGATCTGTGCTGTCGTCAGCGACGCTATGGTTTGGGTGGACAGGCCCGGGATTGCATTCGAGCTGAGGGCGGCAATGTCCTTGGTCGAGAACGTCGCCATATCCTCCGCGCTCAGGGCCGCTATCTGCGTCGAGCTGAGAGCGCTTACCTGAGCGCTGGTCAAGGCCTCGACCTGCGCGGTGCTGAGGGCGGCGATCTGCGCGGTGTTCAACGCACCGATGCTTTGCACGTTCAGGGCGGCAATCTGGGCTGTCGTCAGGGAGGCGATGGTCTCTGCCGACAATCCGGAGATCGCACCGGAACTGATCGCGGCGATATCCTTGGTCGAGAATGTCGCAATGTTATCCGCGCTCAAGGCGGCGATCTGTTTCGAGCTGAGAGCGCCGACCTGGGCGGTGGTCAAGGCCTCGACCTGGGCGATACTCAAGGCGGCGATCTGCGCGGTGCTCAACGCACCGATGCTTTGTACATTCAGGGCGGCAATCTGGGCTGTCGTCAGGGAGGCGAGGGTCTCTGCCGACAGTCCTGCGATTGCGCTGGACGTGATCGCGGCGATGTCCTTGGTCGTGAATTTCGCCAGATCGTCCGTCCCCAGCTGCGAAATCTGTGTGGAGCCGAGATTGACGATCTGCGCGCTCGTCAAGGCTTCGGCCTGGCTGGTGGTGAGGGTCGCCAGCTGTTGCGCGCTTAGTCCCGTAACGCCCGCACCGCTCAGGGAGGCGATCTGGGCCGTTGAAAGAGCGGCGATGTCGTCTGTGCCGAGGGTGGCAATTTGTGCCGCGCTCAACCGCGCCATCTGCTTGGTCGACAGCCTGGAAACCTGATCGGTGCTGAGGGCGGCGATCTGGCCGGTCGAAAGTCCGAGGATGCCGGAGGTGCTCATTGCCGCAAGCTGGGCCACGGAAAGCGATGCTATATTGTCCGTGCTCAAGGCCGCAATCTGCCCCGAGCCGAAAGCCGCGATCTGGGCTGTGGTCAGGGCCGCGATCTGATCGATGCTGAGGGCC
Organism: Agrobacterium deltaense RV3; assembly: GCF_900013505.1. Taxonomy (NCBI): domain Bacteria; kingdom Pseudomonadati; phylum Pseudomonadota; class Alphaproteobacteria; order Hyphomicrobiales; family Rhizobiaceae; genus Agrobacterium; species Agrobacterium deltae. The sequence goes on from NZ_LT009746.1 coordinate 1,104,480, forward strand.
GCAACCTGATCGCTGGTCAGACCCTTGATGCCCGATGTGCTCAACACGGCGGTTTGGCTGGTGGACAGGGCGGCCACATCGTTGCCTAGGGCGGCGACCTGAACCGAACTCAAGGCCTTGATCTGCGCGGTGGATAGAAGGCTGACCTGATTGCCGCTCAGGGCTTCGATCTGATCGGAGGTGAGGCCGGTGATGGCGCTGGTGGTGAGGGCGCCGATCTGAGCCGTGGTGAAGGCCGCGATAACATCGGTGTTCAAGCCCGACATGGCTTTATTCGTGATCGCTGCGATATCGGCGGTCGAGAATGTCGCCAGATCCTCGATGCTCAGGGCTGCAAGCTGCGCTGAACTCAGGGACTTCACCTGCGTCGGAGACAGCGCCTCAACCTGCTCGGTGCTCAGAACTTCGATCTGATCGGCCGTCAGGCCGGCAATGGCGCTGGTGGTCAGGGCGGCGATCTGGGCGGTGGACAGCGCCGCGATTGCGTCCGCGCTCAGGCCGGACATGGCTTTGCCGGTGATTGCCGCGATATCGGCGGTCGAGAATGTTGCTATGTCCTCGGCGCTCAGGGCCGCAAGCTGGATCGAGCTCAGCAACTTCACCTGTGCCGAGGACAGGGCCTCGACCTGCTGGGTGCTGAAGGCTTCGATCTGGTCGGCTATCAGGTTTGCGACCACGCCGGTGCTGAGGGCGGCAATCTGAGCGGTTGACAGGGCCTCGATCTGAGCCGCGCTCAAGGCCTGGAACTGCGCTATACCGAGGGCGTTCATCTGGGCCGTCGTCAATGCGGCGATCTGCTCTTTGGTCAGCGTGCTGATCGTCTCCGTGCCCAGACGGGGCATGGCTTTGCCGGTGATCTCCGCTATATCGGCGGTAGAGAATGTCGCGATGTCTTCCGCGCTCAGCGCCACGAATTGCGCCGCGCTCAGCGACCTCACCTGTTCCGGCGACAGGGCTTCGACCTGGCTGGTGCTTAAGGCGGCGATGTGCGTCGTCTTGAGTGCGGCAATCTGGGCCGTCGTCAATGCGGCGATCTGGGCGGTGCTCAGGGTTTCGATCTGGTCGATCGTCAGGCCGGCAATCGTGCTTGCGCTGAGGGCGGCGATCCGATCCGGGCTAAACGCTGCGATTGCCTCGGTGCTGAGGCCCGGCATGGCCTTGACGGTGATCGCGGCGATGTCGGCGGTCGAGAATGTCGCTATGTCGTCTGTGCCGAGGGCAGCGAGTTGCATCGAGCTCAGCACTTTGACCTGCGCCGGCGACAGGGCTTCGGCCTGTTCCGGGCTCAGGACCGCGATCTGGTCGGTCGTCAGGCTCGCAACGGCGCTCGTGCTCAGGGCCGCGATCTGCTCGGGGGTAAGCCCTGCGATCACCTCCGTGCTCAGGCCCGGCATGGCTTTGCTCGTGAGCGCTGCGATATCGGCGGTTGAGAACGTCGCTATATCTTCAGCGCTCAGGGCGGCAATTTGCGTCGCATTGAGGGCGCGCACCTGAGATGAGGTCAAAGCCTCCGCCTGTTCCGTCGTCAGGGCATGGAGCTGGGTGGTGGTGAGCGCAGAAATCTGGCTCGAATTCAGGCTTTTGATGGCGTATTGATCGAGAATGTTGAGCTGATCCAGTGTCAGGCCAACGATGGCGCCCTGCGAAATGGCGCTCAACTGTTGTGAGTTGAGGACTTTCACATCCTCCACATCCAGTGCCGCGATCTGATCCGAGGAGAGCGCCTTGATCTGCGTTGTAGAGAGCGACGCGACGTCCTCGGTTGTCCAGGCCGCGACCGCCTCTGTCGAGAGATATCTGATCTGATTGACGTTCAGGGAAGAAATGATCGACGTCATGTCTGAAAAATCCTAAAGTCCAGGCCCAACAGGTGGATTTTCCGCCCGAGCCCACCAGAGGGGCATCGGTTACGCAGGTCCACCATTTTTCAGATGTTGAGTACGCAATCGGGCTTGCCTGAACCTTAAGTTGCTACGCTTCAGCCGCCGTCACCTCAAAGGGGTGAATGCAGAAATGCCGGCATGGGAGCGCCCTCCGCTCGCCGGGCGAGATAGAGCCGGGCGGTGTCCAGCGCCTCTCGAATGGTCGCATCCATGTCGAGATAACGGTAGGTCCCGAGCCGCCCGACAAAGGTTACCGACGCTTCCCGCTCGGCGCGCGCCACATATTCGGCGAGCTGTTCTTTGTCCTCGACCAGCCGGATGGGATAATAGGGAATGTCCTGCGGGCCGCATTCATGGGAGAATTCCCTGTAGCAGACGGAGCCGGCATGGTCTTCCCACGGAGAAAAGTGCTTGTGTTCGGTGATGCGGGTAAAGGGCACCGAAACGTCGCCATAATTCATCACCGCACAGCCCTGATAGTCGCCGTTATAGGTGAAACGCTCGAAATTGAGCGTCCGGTACGCCAGACGGCCGAATTCGAAATCGAAATAGCCGTCGAGCGGACCGGAATAGAAGACGTGTGCGGAGGCCGGCGCTTCGGCGCGCTGGAAATGGGTGCCAAGTTTGACGCTGATATTCGGATGATCGAGGATGCGTTCGATCATGTCCGTATAGCCGGTTTCCGGCATGCCCTGATATTTGTGGAAGAAGTAGTTGTCGTCATAGTTGAAGCGCACGGGCAGGCGTTTCAGGATCGAGGCCGGCAGTTCCGTCGGCGAGCAGCCCCATTGTTTCTCGGTGTATCCCTTGAAGAAGGCCTCATAGAGATCGCGGCCGACGAAGCGCAGCGCCTGCTCCTCGAAGGTCTGTGGATCGGTAATCGACTTGTCGGCCTTTTCCTCGATGAAGGCTCTGGCTTCATCGGGCCGGAAATTCTTGCCGAAGAACTGGTTGATCGTGTGCAGATTGACCGGCAGCGAATAGACGCGCTCGCCGCTCGTCGTTTTGACCCGGTTCTTGTAAGGCATGAATGTCTGAAAGCCGTTCACATAGTCCCAGACTTCCTTGTCGTCGGTATGGAAAATATGCGGACCGTAAACATGCACCATAACGCCGGTCTCACCGTCGCGTTCGGTGTGGCAATTGCCGGCAATGTGATTGCGGGCATCGACGATGTCGACCCTATGGCCCGCCAGTGCAAGCTCGCGGCCAATGACCGCGCCGGAAAGCCCGGCACCCACAATGACAATTCTTTCGTCCGCAATCATTGCTAAGTCAGTCCTGTTCATCCATCGCCTTGCGGGCGGTCAAGATTTGCCGGGGGGCGCGCCGCACGGCGCTTGTCCTCGCCGGTGTCGTTCGATCCCAGCTCAATTGTCCGGTTTCTGCCAGAGGCGGCGGTCATAGGGGATCGGCGCATAATCGTGCCATTGCCTCAGCTTCTTCAGGTAGCGCTCGCGGTAACTCTGTTCGTCCTCGAACTCGATGTTTTCCTGCAGCGCTTCTGCACCTGCTTCGTAATAAATATCGAGATTGCTGAGGTCGGGCACCGGGGTCTCGCCACGCTCGCATTCACCCTGCATTTGCCAGAAGAGTTCTTCGAGACGCCGCGCCAGGGCGGGAATATCGCGCAGGACGCTGGTGTCGCGCTGCCGGGCGATCGATTCCCTGACCTCCAGAAGGCTCTTACGGTCGCGTTCGAAACCGATGGCGCGGGCGACATAATCTTCCGGTGAGGAGCAGATCATCTCCGGCACGCCTGCTGCGGTGACGATGCTGCCGCAGAAGCGTGCGGCAAAGGTCTTGCCGGACATGGTGAGAACCGGCAGGCCTGAGGTTATCGCATCCGACGCCGTGGAATGCGCGCCATAGGGGAACGTGTCGAGAAACAGATCGGCAAGGCCGATGCGCGCAATATGCTGCGGGTTCTGGGCCTTCGGTGCGAAGATGAGCCTGTCGGACGCGACGCCGCTCTTTTCCGCAAGGTCTCGCAGGCGTTGATTGACGTCGTCATCACCCGCCAGCAGCCATAACAGGCTGCCGGGCGTCTCAGACAGGATCGTCATCCAGCGGGCGAAGCAGTTTTCCGTGATCTTCTGCATGCCGTTGAAGCTGGCATAAACGAATGCATCCTCCGGCAGTCCGACCTCTGCCCGGGCCGGCCGGGGGGCGATGGACCGCTTCCGGTCAAGGGGCTGGTCGCAGGCGATGCGGAGCACCTTCTCGGAATAATAGATCTCGTTCTCCGGCGGGATCATGTAACCATCTGAGATCAGATATTGATGGAACGGACTTCCCATCGATCCCGGGTAACCGCAGAAACTGACGATGACCGGTGCGGGGCGATAGGCGAAAATTTTCGTGCGGGCATCCTTGGTGTAGCCATTCACGTCGATCAATATATCGATCTCGTCGGCAATGATTTGAGATGCCGCGGTGGCGTCATCCATGCCGTGAATATCACGCCAGCAATGAACCGCGGCCTTGATGCGTGCCTGCGTGCTGTCAGTGCCGCGGACATTGCCGCAATAATAGGCGAAGACCTCGATGCTATCTTTGTCATGCAGTTCCAGAACTTCGCAGAGTGCGAAGCCGACGGCATGATCGCGAAGATCCGACGAAAGATAGCCGACGCGCAGACGCTGGCCGGTGCCGGACTTCTGCTTGGGTGATCTGCGCGGGAACCGGCTGAGGTCTGGACGCGCACCGACCAGCATCTTGCTGAGGCGATATGCCTTGGCGAGCTGGAACATCGGGTCGTCGGCGTAACAGCTCAGCGTCAGCGACGACATCGCATCGAGCATCTTGCGCACGGGAATATGGCTCGAAGGGGCAAGTATGGGCCATTTGCACTGGCGCTGCCGCAACGATGCCCAGTGCTGGCCGGCCTCCGGCAGTTCCGGCCGCAGTTCGAATGCCTGTAGCAAGGCGGTCTCGGCCTCTTCGAGCTTTCCGGCGCCTTCTAGAACCCTGCCCATATTCTGCAGGGTCATATGCCGATGGCCGATTGTCTCGGCGTCGACGCTTTTCGTCGCTTCGGCATAATGCGACCATTGCTCCACCGCGTGGCCGATCAGCCCGGCATCTTCAAGCGCGCGGCCGAGATTGATATGGCCGGGCGCGAATTCCGGGTTGGCCTTCAGGCAGGCGCGAAACGCCTGTACGGCGCCGGCCCGGTCGCCCAGCTGGTTGAGCATGACGGCATAGTTGAAATAGGCGAGATGGATCGTTGGGTTGTTGTCGTTGAATGCGACCCAGGTCTTGTAAAGTTCCGCCGCCGCCGCCTGTTGCCCGGCGGCATTGAGCGCCTCTGATATGCTCAGCAGATCCATGAGGCTCAGCCGCTGGTTCCGCGCAAGATCGAGTGCGCTCGGAGCGGTGTCGTCATTTGATGGGGAGACTTGGTTGGCGGTCATGACATCCTGCGGCAAGGCGACAAAGGGTCTAAGATAAAGCAGCCTGTTGATGGGCCGTCTTTAGCTATCGCAGGTAACTTGCCTGTGGCTGGATGTATTGAGTTCCGGGTTGCTTGCGCTGATCAGCCGCGGGCTTTGAGGAGCGAAATGTCCTTCCAGTCAAACGGTCGCCTGGGAGGCAACGGATCAGTCAGGCCAAGGGACCAATCGCTGATATTTTCTCCGGGCGAGAATGCCTCAGCCCATTGTTCTGTCGCGCGACGAAAGCATTGTTTCGATAAACGGTGCAGACGAATTTTTCAGAAATCTTTCGAAGTATTCTGCGGCGAAAAGCCCAAATGTGCCACGACGCGGCTTCGGGCCGCGTCGTGGATTGTCTTGTTTCTTAAATTTTATACACCCTTGTAAGCCTTGATGACCGCTTCAACCTGTGCGTCGTTCATGACTTTCAGCTGCTGGGCCGAAAGAGCTCCAGCCTGGGCGGTGCTGAGGCCGCCGATAGCCGCGGTGGAAAGACCGGCGACAGCATTGGCGCTGATAGCCTTGATCTCGTCTGTCGAGAACAGCGCCAGCTCGGTGCTGTTGAGCGTAGCGACCTGAGCAGAATTCAGACCAGACACCTGTTCGGAGGTCAGTGCCGCGATCTGATCGGTCGAGAGGGCTGCGAACTGCGTCGAGGACAGTGCTGCGGCCTGAGCCTTGCTGAGTGCGGCGATATTGCCGGTGCTGAGCTTGGTGGCGTCGAGACCGCCGAGAGCCTTGGCGGTGATCGACTTGACTTCGTCCGCCGTGAAGGTGGCAAGGTTCGCGGAGTTGAAGGCGTTGAGCTGCGTCGAAGACAGGCCCGCAATCTGGGTCTTGGTCAGTGCTGCGGCGTTGTCGGTGGTAAGCGACGTAATAGCCGCAGTCGTCAGACCGGAGACGGCAGTGGCGGCGATGGCCTTGATCTCATCGGTGGAAAAGAGGGCCAGTTCGTCGCTGCTGAGCGTCGCGACCTGAGCGGAGCTGAGACCGGACACCTGATCGGAGGTCAGCGCCTTGATCTGGTCGGTCGACATGGCGGCAAACTGTGCCGTTGAGAGGGCCGAAACCTGTGCCTTGCTGAGTGCGGCGATATTGCCGGTGCTGAGCTTGGAGACATCAAGGCCAGCGAGCGCCTTGGTAGTGATTGCCTTGACTTCGTCTGCCGCGAAGGTGGCGAGGCTACCCGAGGTCAGCGCGTTGAGCTGCGTGGACGAGAGGCCCGCAATCTGGGTCTTCGTCAGTGCTGCTGCATTATCGGTGCTGAGGGCGGCCAGGGCAGCGGTAGAAAGACCGGCAACGGCGTTGGCGGCGATAGCCTTGATCTCATCCGTGGAGAAGAGAGCCAGCTCGTCGCTGCTGAGCGTGCCGACCTGAGCGGAGCTGAGGCCAGCGACCTGATCGGAGGTGAGAGCCTTGATCTGGTCGGTCGAGAGCGCCGCGAACTGCGTCGAGGAAAGCGACGTTACCTGAGCCTTGGTCAGTGCGGCGATGTTGCCGGTGCTGAGCTTGGTCACATCGAGACCGGAGAGCGCCTTGGTGGTGATCGCCTTGATCTCGTCTGCCGTAAAGGTGGCGAGGTTTGCGGAGGTCAATGCGTTGAGCTGCGTGGACGAAAGGCCGGCAATCTGGGTCTTCGTCAGGGCAGATGCATTGTCGGTCGTAAGGGCAGCGAGGGCTGCGGACGAAAGGCCGGCAACGGCGTTGGCGGCGATCGCCTTGATCTCGTCTGTCGAGAAGAGAGCCAGTTCGTCGCTGCTGAGCGTCGCGACCTGAGCGGAACTGAGGCCGGACACCTGATCGGAGGTGTCAGCGCCTTGATCTGGTCGGTCGACATGGCGGCAAACTGCGCCGTAGAGAGCGCCGAAACCTGCGCCTTGCTGAGTGCTGCGATATTGCCGGTGCTGAGCTTGGTCACATCGAGACCAGCAAGGATCTTGGTGCTGATCGCCTTGACTTCGTCTGCCGAGAAGGTTGCAAGGCTGCCGGAGCTGAGCGCATTGAACTGCGTGGAAGACAAGGCGGCGATCTGCGTCTTTGTCAGCGCGGCTGCATTGTCGGTGCTGAGAGCGGCGATGGCTGCTGTGGAAAGACCAGCGATGGCAGTGGCGCTGATCGCCTTGATCTCGTCGGTAGAGAAGAGGGCCAGTTCGTCGCTGCTCAGTGTTGCAACCTGAGCGGAGCTGAGGCCTGCGACCTGAGACGAGTTGAGTGCCTTGATCTGGTCGGTCGAAAGGGCGTCAATCTGGCTGGCATAAAGGGCGGTAACCTGAGAGGACGACAGGCTGCTGACCTGAGCGGAGCTCAGTTTCGCCATCTGGGTGAGGGTCAGACCCTTGACTGCCGTCACGGAAATGGCGCGCAGGTCCTCAGAGCTGAAAAGAGCAAGGTTATCCGTGCTCAAAGACGCGATCTGAGATGACGAAAGAGCCTTGATTTTGGTGCTATCAAGAGCATTCACGTCTTCCGACGTCAGGCTGGCAATGGTGGACGTCGAAAGCTTGGAAATCTGCACAGCAGACAATGAGGAGAGGATCGAAGTCATGAACGTGTCCTTTACCGAATGGCGGATGGTCACGCCTATCTGCTGCCAGACACTGCCTATGATGACAGCGGTCCGACATCCGCAAATAAAGCGAAATTGTGGAGAACATGGCTCATGTGAACCTGCGCTGGAAACGCTTCATGCAATTCGAGCCGGAGATAGGGGGCCCGGATTTTCCACGCTAGCTTGTGCGAATGCCGCTCAATAATTTCTGCCGCTTAAGATTTTCGCGACGAGCGTGTCATATCAGGCCAACATTTAAAGCCTAGTTAATATTTGGAGGCGTCGCATTTTATTCTTGATGTTTTCGTATCTTAGAGTCTTGTAGAGTATAAAATCACGAAGCCAACTATCGATTCGATCAGCTTCCACTGCGGGCAATCAGACGTGACAGCTCACGGATAAGTAGTGTCCGTTTGGAGGGGCGAGAGCGCAAGGGTTTGACCGTTATTTTCGTCTAAAACTGTCCTGCGATTCTTGCCGGGCGCTGACCCACCTATGTAACGGCTGCCAGAATCGGACAATGCTTTGCTTTGTCGCCTTTATTTCGGGTGCCGTGTAGTTGGTTTTTTTAAGCGGAAGCTGTTCTTTCCGGTTTCCGGGCCACGGCAATGCTTTAGACGGGCGGGCACGGGATCGTGCGATGATTCGGCGATATCCCGATGGGGAAAACTGGTGTCCGAGGCGCAATGACCCGCCACCAATGACGGGCTGGTTTGGTTTGACCCAGCTGCCCTGGCAAGACTTCAATCCCCGGTATCAGGCATGATGGCGCAGGGCGTCGATGATTACCTTCATCGCCGGAGACATCTGGCGCCTGCTGGCGTAATAGAGGTGATAGCCGGTGAAGGGTGCGCTCCAATTGTCCAGAACCGCCTGCAGTCTCCCTTCGGCGATGTGCTCCTCGACAAGGTCTTCGGGAATATATGCGATCCCGTAGCCTTTAATCGCCGCGTCGATCTGGGAGATCGATGAGTTGAAGCTGAGTTGCCCGTCAACTCTGACCCGCAGTTCTCGCCCGTCCTTTTCAAACTCCCAGGTGTAAAATCCACCCCAGGTGGCCTGACGTGTATTGATGCAGACATGGCCGACCAGATCCTGGGGCGTGGCAGGGATGCCGTGTCTGGCGAAGTAGTCCGGCGAAGCCACGGCCCGGAGCCGCCAGTCCGGACCGATCCTGACGGCAATCATGTCCCTGTCGACGCTCTCGCCCAGTCGCACGCCGGCATCGAAGCGTTCCTCGACAATATTGCGCATGCCATTGTCGCTATAGAGTTCGACATGGATGTCAGGATAGTTGGTGAGTACGCGGCTCAGCTTCGGCCAGACGGTCGTTTGCAGGGCGTGATCGGACAAGGTGAGGCGCACGGTGCCTGAGGGTTTTTCACGAAAGGCGACGAGGTCCGCCAAATCCGCCTCGATCCCCTGAAATCGCGGAGCGATGGACAAAAACAGGCGCTCGCCGGCTTCCGTGGTGGCAACGCTGCGTGTCGTCCGTGTCAGGAGCCGCACGCCCAGCCGGGCTTCCAGCTGCTTGATTGTGTAGCTCAATGTCGACTGCGATGTTCCAAGCGTCGCCGCAGCCTTTGTGAAGCTCCGCTCCTTAGCAACCTCCATGAACCAGAGAAGATCCTTCATGTCCTCTCGCTGCATCAAACCTCGCCAATTAATATTGAATTTCGATAAGTCCATGCGAATTAGCACGGATTGTCCGCAAAGTCGCCCGGCAATATCTTGCCGCCATTGAAAGAAACCGGGATTTTAGTGGGATCTGGGCGAATGGCACTCACTTATGACGAAGAGATGGGCAGCAGGCGCGCGGCATGGAGCGCCGTGCTTTGCATGACGCTCTGCGCCTTCGTATTGATCGCTTCGGAATTCATGCCCGTCAGCCTGCTGACGCCGATCGCCGCCGATCTCGGTGTTTCGGAAGGCAATACGGGGCAGGCGATCTCCGTCTCCGGCATCTTTGCGGTCATCACCAGCCTGTTCATTGCCGGCCTGACCCGGCGGCTCGACCGGCGCCTTGTCGTGCTCGGCCTGACGGCGCTGCTGATGTTGTCCGGAATCGTGGTCACCCTTGCACCGTCTTTCCCGGTTTTGATGCTTGGCCGCGCCTTGCTCGGCATTTCGATCGGCGGCTTCTGGTCGATGTCCACCGCCATCGTGATGCGTCTTGTCTCCCATGCCCAGGTGCCGAAGGCGCTTGCCCTGCTGAATGCCGGCAATGCGGTCGCGGCAACGGTTTCCGCCCCGCTCGGCAGCCTGCTGGGCGCCTATATTGGCTGGCGCGGCGCCTTCTTTCTTGTCGTGCCGATCGGCCTGCTTGCACTACTATGGCAATGGATCGTCCTGCCGGAACTCCCGCCGCGGCGCGACCGCGCATCCACGAATGTCTTCAGGCTGCTTGGACGTCCAGCCGTCGCAGCGGGCATGATCGCGATCCTGCTGTTATTCATGGGCCAGTTCGCACTTTTCACCTATCTGCGGCCCTTTCTCGAACAGGTCACGCGGGTCGAAATCACGGTGCTGTCACTGTTGCTGCTGATCATGGGACTGGCCGGGGCGGTCGGAACATGGGTCATCGGTCGACTGCTGCAACGCCGTCTCTTCAGCATTCTTGTGGTCATTCCGATGATGATGGCCGGTATCGCGCTCTCCATGGTCGTCTTTGGCGAAGCGGAACGTCCAGTCATCGCCGCCCTTGTCGGCTGGGGTTTTCTTGGAACCGCCGCACCGGTTGGCTGGGGCACCTGGCTGAGCCGCATTCTGCCCGACGATGCCGAGGCCGGCGGCGGGCTTCAGGTTGCCGTCATTCAACTGGCGATCACGGCGGGGGCCTCGGTCGGTGGAATTTTATTCGACAGTTTCGGTTGGTGGTCCGCCTTCACATTGAGCGCATTGCTGCTCTGCTGCTCCTCGCTTGCGTCTTTTGCCGCCTGGCGGCTGGCGCGGAGGCCGTCATGAATGTGCGCCCGATGGTTCCTGCCCGACGCATCCTGCTGGCGATGGCCGCCGCGTTCATCCTGCCCGGGCGAGCCCTCAGCAAAAGCGGCGCTGACAATCAGGAGAAGACCGATTTGAAGATCAAGCTGACTTTCGGAGAAAACACAATGATGGCGACGCTCTACGACAATCCGTCGGCGCGCGATTTTGCATCCATGCTTCCGCTCGATCTCAGGATCGCCGACTTCGGCTCCAATGAGAAGATCGCCTATCTCCCTCGAAAGTTGACAGTCGAAGGCCATGGTCCGTTCGACAATGAGCGGCCTTACGACCTTTGTTATTACATGCCCTGGGGCAATCTCGCGATGTTCTATGCCGACTACAGGCATCCCGGCCTCATCCGGCTGGGACGCTTCGATCAAGGCTATGAAGCGCTTCATATCCCTGGGGAATTTCCGCTGCGTATTGAACGCGTCCAATGAACCGAACCCCAGGAGTTCCCAGCATGAGCAAGCCAATCGAAACGAGTGAAACCTGCAATACCGGCAGGCGCAACCTGATGAAGGCAACGGGCATCGCCGTCGCCGCAATGGGCATGGTGCAGGTGGCGGGTGCGACGCAGGCCTTCGCCCAAACCTCTTCGTGGGACAAGGTCTTCCCCAAGAGCGACAATGTCGACCACCAGAAGGTCTCGTTCAGGAACCGATACGGCATTACTCTCGTAGGCGACCTCTACCTGCCAAAGAACCGCGGAGCTGCGCCTTTGGCTGCTCTTGTCATCAGCGGTCCCTTTGGTGCGGTGAAGGAACAGTCGTCCGGCCTTTATGCACAGACCATGGCGGAGCGCGGATTTGCCGCGCTGGCGTTCGATCCGTCCTATACCGGAGAAAGCGGCGGTGAGCCCCGGAACGTCGCGTCGCCGGATATCAATACCGAGGATTTCAGTGCCGCGGTCGACTATATCGGGCTGCAATCCTACGTGGATCGCGAGCGCATCGGCGTCATCGGCATCTGCGGCTGGGGCGGCATGGCGCTGAATGCCGTGGCGGTGGACAAGCGCGTGAAGGCAGTCGTGGCCAGCACCATGTATGACATGACGCGGGTGATGTCCAAAGGCTACAACGACAGCGTTACCCTCGAACAGCGCACGCAGGCGCTGGAGCAGATGAGCCGGCAGCGCTGGCAGGATGCGGAAAAGGGAAGCCCCGCCTATCAACCCCCTTATAACGATCTCAAGGGTGGCGAAGCGCAGTTCCTGATTGATTATCACGACTATTACCGGACACCGCGCGGTTACCATGCGCGTGCCGTCAACTCCGGCAATGCCTGGACGCAGACGACACCGCTGTCATTCATGAACATGCCAATCCTGACCTATATCGCCGAAATATCGCCGCGGCCGGTGATGTTCATCCATGGGGAAAAAGCGCATTCCCGCTATTTCAGCGAGACCGCTTTCGCCGCGGCTGCCGAACCGAAGGAGCTGGTGATCATTCCGGACGCCAACCACACGGACCTTTATGACCGCGCCGACAAGATCCCGTTCGACCGGATCGCCGCTTTCTTCAATCAGCATCTGGCGTAGAAGGCGATCATAAAGATGTGACGGCAGCCGTGGCTGCCGTCACATTATTTTTCGCCTCAGGCGGCGCGCTCGTGCGCGTCGGCCCTGTCAGTGCTGCCGGCTCTAGTCCAGCATCACCATATGTGCCGGCAACTGCTCTTCGAAAAATTTCGAGAAAGTCGCAATACGGGGTGGCAGCGCCTGATAGGGCGGATAATAAAGCGTCAGCCAGAGTTCGGGTGGCACCCAGCCGGGCAGCACATGAACGAGCCGGCCGCTATGGATATGTTCGGCGATATTAAATCCCGGCAGCAGGGCCACACCGGCGCCTTCCGCTGCCATATCGGCCAGAACCTCGCCGCTATTGGCGCTGAATGCCCGGCCGGCCGATATGGTGATGCTCGATCCGCCGTCCGACAGGACCCAGTTCTCCCGGCGGCTTTCACCGCTATAGGCAAGGCAATCGTCAGGGGTCAGCTCGCTCGGATGTTCCATCTGCGTAAACCGGCTGCCCGGGGCCGCCACCAATATTCTCGGCACGGCCCTGATCTTGCGCCAGATGGTGAATTTGTCCGATGGGGCGGACGAAATGCGGATTGCCAGATCGTAGTCGTCATCCACGATATTGATCAGGCCGTCCGAGAGCGAAATCTCGAAGCACATTTTCGGATAGAGCTCCCGGAAGCCGGACAGGATCGGCGGCAGCACGGTTTTGCCGAGCCATGTCGGCGCGCTTATCCTCAGCCGCCCCTCATCCGCCTTATGGGCGTTGCGGACATCGCGCCGGGCATTCTCCAGCGCCTCGACAGCGGGCTGGATCTGGGCGGCGAAGATCGCCCCGTCCGTCGTCAAGGAAACCTGGCGGGTGGTGCGGACGAATAATTGCACACCGAGATCGTCTTCAAGCGCGGCAATAGCACGGGTGACGGCAGCCGCCGTCATGCCCAGTTCGCGGGCGACCTGCGCGAAGTTGCGCTTTTCGGCCGCCATCAGAAAGGTTTTGAGAGCTTTATGATCATTCATCGCCATTATTTCAAAAATCGCAATTCATTCGAGAAAAATATTGCAATTCCGCGATGCAATCAAGCGGGTTACATCTTTGTCCATCGAAACGGACACACCAAAGATGAAAGGCGCCGACGATGATCAAGGATATCAAGGGCCTGCACCACGTCACCTCCATGGCGTCGGACGCGCGGCAGAACAACAGTTTCTTCACTGATACGCTCGGCCTGCGCCGGGTGAAGAAAACCGTCAACTTCGACGAACCCAGCGTCTATCACCTTTATTACGGCGACGAAAAGGGAACGCCCGGCACGGTCATGACCTATTTTCCCTTCGCCAACATGATGGCCGGCCGTCCCGGCGTCGGCGAAGTGGGCGAGACGCAGTTTTCCATCCCGAAGGGTTCGCTGGGTTTCTGGAAAGAGCGTCTCCTTGCCAAGGGCGCTGCCGGCGTTCAGGCCGACACGGTATTCGGCGCTAATCGCCTGCGCTTCACCGGCCCCGATGGCGATGGTCTTGCTCTGATCGAAACAGGCGACGACGCCCGTGCCGCCTGGCTGGCCGAGGGAATTTCCGAAGACAACGCCATACGCGGTTTCACCGGCGCACGGTTCAATTTGCACGACACTGCCGCAACCGAAGAACTGCTGCGTTTCATGGGTTATGAGCGGACTGACGTTGAAGGCAATGTGACGCGTTTCGTCATTCCCGGCGGTAACGGGGCAGATACGATCGATCTTGTGGCCCTGCCCAAGACACCCTTTGCCCGTTCGGGAGCGGGCTCGGTCCACCATATCGCCTTCGCAGTCGAAAACCGCGAGAAGCAGCTGGAAGTGCGCAAGGCGCTGATGGATACGGGTTATCAGGTCACGCCCGTCATCGACCGCGATTATTTCTGGGCGATCTATTTCCGCACGCCGGGCGGCATCCTGTTCGAGGTCGCCACCAATGAGCCCGGTTTCGACCGTGACGAGGATACCGCGCATCTGGGCGAAGCGCTCAAGCTGCCGAGCCGCTACGAGCCTTTCCGCAATCAGATCGAGGCGAACCTCGCTCCGCTTGCAGCATAAAGCGGGTCTCTGATCCGCATCCACTGACCAAGACAGACCCTCGCTTTTCAAGACGGCTGCCCCTGCCGGGCAGCCGGCCGGCGAAGCCTTCTCAATTTCCACCGCCGTAGATCGGCAACCACCACCTGAACGGAGAACTGAAAATGTCCAAGCTCGAAGTCCTTACCCCCGCCAACAGCCAGCTCATCTTCATCGACCAGCAGCCGCAGATGGCTTTCGGTGTGCAGTCTATCGACCGGCAGACCCTGAAGAACAATGTCGTCGGCCTCGCCAAGGCGGCAAAGATTTTCAACATTCCGACGACCATCACCACGGTCGAAACGGAAAGCTTCTCCGGCAACACCTTTCCGGAACTGCTTGCGGTCTTCCCTGAAAACGACATTCTCGAACGCACTTCGATGAATTCCTGGGATGACCAGAATGTCCGCGATGCGCTGGCGAAGAACGCCGCCGGTGGCCGCAAGAAGATCGTCGTCTCCGGCCTGTGGACGGAAGTGTGCAACACCACCTTTGCGCTCTCCGCACTCCATGATGTCGCAGATTACGAGATCTACATGGTGGCGGACGCTTCCGGCGGCACCTCTGTCGATGCGCACAAATATGCCATGGACCGCATGGTGCAGGCCGGCATCATTCCCGTCACCTGGCAGCAGGTGCTGCTCGAATGGCAGCGCGACTGGGCCCGCAAGGAAACCTATGACGCCGTCACCTCGCTGGTGAAGGAACATTCCGGCGCTTACGGCATGGGCATCGACTATGCCGTCACCCATGTCCATGGCGGTGAAGAACGCGTCAAGCACGGCAAGCGCATCGGCCCCAACCCGGCCAAGAAATAAGCTTTCAACCACGCCGCGCCGGCAGGATCGTCATCCAGCCCGGTGCGGCTTTCACCCATCAGGAGGTTCCCATGAAAGTCTATCTTCTGTCCCTTGGCGCCGGTCTGCTGGTTGGCATCGTTTACAGCCTGCTCAATGTGCGTTCTCCCGCACCGCCCGTCATCGCTCTCGTCGGTCTGCTCGGCATTTTGGTCGGCGAGCAGATAATCCCTTTCGCAAAGACGATTGCCGGCAAGGAACCGGCCGTCGTTTCGTGGATCAACCAGATCAAGCCGCACATGTTCGGCCATATGCCGAAGGGTGGCGCTGAAACCACGGGTCTCGCCGAAGTTAAACAGCCGATCGAGCGGGAGAGAAGCTGATGCCGACACGACGCACCTTTCTTGGCGCGGCTTCGAGCCTTGCCTTTCCGAATCTGTTTTCACCGGCTAAGGCCGCTGATCCCATCAAGACCGGAGGTTCTTCCATGCATCCAGATACGATCCTTCACAACGGCCGCGTCACGACGCTTGATCGCGGCAATCCCAATGCAACGGCAGTGGCCATCAAGGATGGCCTGTTCCTGGAAGTCGGAAGCGATGCCGAGGTCATGGCCCTTGCCGGGCCGGATACGAAGATCGTCGACCTGAAGGGCAAGCGGGTTCTGCCCGGCCTGATCGACAACCACACCCACGTCGTGCGCGGTGGCCTGAATTTCAACATGGAACTGCGCTGGGACGGCGTGCGCTCGCTTGCCGATGCCATGGACATGCTGAAGCGGCAGGTGGCGATCACGCCGGCCCCGCAATGGGTGCGCGTCGTTGGCGGTTTCACCGAGCACCAATTCGTCGAAAAGCGCCTGCCGACCATCGAGGAGATCAATGCGGTGGCGCCGGATACGCCGGTCTTCCTGCTGCATCTTTACGACCGGGCACTGCTGAACGGCGCAGCGCTTCGCGCCGTCGGTTATACCAAGGATACGCCGAACCCGCCCGGCGGCGAGATCACCCGCGACGCCAACGGCAATCCGACCGGCCTGCTGCTCGCCAAGCCGAATGCCGGCATCCTCTATTCGACGCTTGCCAAGGGGCCGAAGCTGCCGCTCGACTATCAGGTCAATTCCACCCGCCACTTCATGCGCGAGCTGAACCGGCTGGGCGTGACCGGCGTGATCGATGCCGGCGGCGGCTTCCAGAATTATCCTGACGATTACGAGGTGATCCAGAAGCTGTCGGATGAGAACCAGATGACGGTTCGGCTGGCCTACAACCTTTTCACGCAGAAGCCGAAACAGGAGAAGGAAGATTTCCTCAACTGGACGCAATCGGTCAAATACAAGCAGGGCAACGACTATTTCCGGCACAATGGCGCAGGCGAAATGCTGGTCTTTTCCGCTGCCGATTTCGAGGATTTCCGCCAGCCACGCCCGGACATGCCGCCGGAAATGGAAGGCGAGCTCGAAGACGTCGTCCGCATTCTGGCGGAAAACCGCTGGCCCTGGCGTCTGCACGCCACCTATGACGAGACGATTTCGCGGGCGCTGGATGTCTTCGAAAAGGTTAACCGGGACATTCCGCTCGAAGGGCTGAACTGGTTCTTCGATCATGCCGAAACCATCTCCGACCGCTCCATCGACCGTATCGCAGCCCTTGGCGGCGGCATCGCCACCCAGCACCGCATGGCCTATCAGGGCGAATATTTCGTCGAGCGTTATGGTCAGGGCGTGGCGGAAGCCACACCGCCGATTGCGCGGATGCTGGAAAAGGGCGTGAACGTTTCGGCCGGTACGGATGCAACGCGTGTCGCCTCCTATAATCCCTGGGTGTCGCTGTTCTGGATGGTGACGGGCAAGACGGTCGGCGGCATGCAGCTTTATCCGCGCGCCAATTGCCTCGATCGCGAGACGGCGCTGCGCATGTGGACCGAAAAAGTCACCTGGTTCTCGAACGAGGAGGGCAAGAAGGGCCGCATCGAAAAAGGCCAGTTCGCCGATCTCGTGGTGCCGGACAAGGATTATTTCTCCTGCGCGGAAGATGAGATTTCCTTCCTCACCTCGGAACTGACCATGGTGGGCGGCAAGATCGTCTATGGCGCCGGTGACTTCAGAACGCTGGATGAAAGCAATATTCCGCCGGCGATGCCCGACTGGTCGCCTGTGCGAACCTTCGGCGGTTATGCCGCCTGGGGTGAGCCGCAGGGCGCTGGAAAGAATTCACTCAGACGGGCTGCGATCTCCTCCTGCGGCTGCGCCAATGATTGCGGCGTTCACGGCCACGACCACGCCGGCGCATGGACGTCGAAATTGCCGATTGCCGATCTGAAGGGCTTTTTCGGAGTGCTGGGCTGCTCCTGCTGGGCAGTCTGAGCCCGGCCAGCACAAATATCCACCGGGCAGCGGATAGCTGCTGCCCGGCCGAGCGTGAATGGGATAATGTTGCAAATTACGCAATTATATCGAAACTATTGATGCAATTGTTGGCGGTAATCCTTTGCGCCAATATCGCTCCATCAGATGAACGCAGCGCCGCTCGAACCGACCGGCCAGATCGCAGGAGCAACAAATGACCGAGCCGTCTTCAACCTTTCGCCTTCGCGGGCTTCTCGCGGATATCGTTGCCGCACCCACCACAAAAACCCTAGCGCTTCTGGCGCTCTGCTCGGCCTATATTCAGGGGCCGCTGACCAAGATCTTCGACTTTCCCGGCGCGATTGCGGAGATGAACCATTTTGGCCTTCAGCCGGCGGTCGCATTCGCTGTCGTCGTCATCCTGTTCGAGCTCACCGCCTCCGCACTGGTGGTGTCGGGCTTCCTGCGCTGGGCCGGTGCGCTGGCGCTTGCAGGCTTCACGCTTCTCGCCACCTTCATCGCTCTCCGCTTCTGGGAAATGGCGCCCGGCATGGACCGCATGATGGCCACCAACGCCTTCTTCGAACATCTTGGCCTTGCCGGTGCCTTCATCATCGTCGCCGCAATCGATCTCACGAAAGGAACAGGCAAATGAGTGCCGCAAAAACCTCCGCGAGCAGCTTTGCTCCCCTTGCGCAACCGGTTTTCGCTGTTCTCTGGGCGGCGACGGTGCTCGGCAATACCGGCAGCTTCATGCGCGATGTCGCCAGTTCATGGCTGATGACCGATCTTTCGGCCTCGCCGGCGGCCGTCGCCATGGTTCAGGCGGCCGGAACCCTGCCGATCTTTCTTCTGGCGATCCCGGCCGGCGTGCTGACCGACATTCTCGACCGCCGCAAGTTCCTGATCGCGGTGCAGCTTCTGCTGGCCTCGGTCAGCGTCACCCTCATGGTTCTTTCCCATACGGGCCTTTTGTCCGTCAGCGCGCTGATCGGGCTCACCTTCCTCGGCGGCATCGGCGCTGCGCTGATGGGGCCGACCTGGCAGGCCATCGTGCCGGAACTGGTGAAACGTGAGGATATCAAAAGCGCCGTGGCGCTGAATTCGCTGGGCATCAACATCGCCCGTTCCATCGGTCCCGCCGCCGGCGGCATCCTTCTTGCGGCCTTCGGGGCGGCCTTTACCTATGGCGCCGATGTCGCCAGTTACTTCGTCGTCATCGCCGCCCTTTTGTGGTGGCCGCGGGTAAAGAACGCTGATGATGCGCTGGCCGAAGGTTTCCTCGGCGCTTTCCGGGCGGGCCTTCGTTACACCCGTGCCAGCAAGCCGCTTCATGTCGTGCTGCTGCGGGCCGCGATCTTCTTCGCTTTCGCCAGCGCCGTCTGGGCGCTGCTGCCCCTGGTTGCCCGGCAATTGCTCGGCGGAGATGCAAGCTTCTACGGTATCCTGCTCGGTGCTGTCGGCGCTGGCGCCATCGGCGGCGCGCTGGTCATGCCGAAGCTGCGCGAACGTTTCGATGCCGATGCCCTGCTTCTCGGTGCTGCCGTCATTACCGCACTGGTCATGGCCGCGCTTTCGCTCGCACCGCCGAAGTGGCTTGCCATCATCGTCCTGCTGTTCCTCGGCGGCGCATGGATCACCGCTCTGACGACGCTGAACGGGGCAGCCCAGGCAGTTCTGCCAAACTGGGTGCGTGGCCGTGGCCTTGCTGTCTATCTCACTGTCTTCAACGGCGCGATGACGGCCGGCAGCCTTGGCTGGGGTGCTGTTGGTGAAGCCACAGGTGTGCCGGGTGCGTTGCTGATCGGCGCTGCGGGATTGCTGGTTGCGGGCCTCGTCATGCACCGCCTGAAACTGCCTGCAGGTGATGCGGATATGGTGCCGTCCAACCATTGGCCCGAACCGCTCGTGGCCGAGCCGGTGGCCCATGATCGCGGCCCGGTTCTCATCCTCATCGAATATAATGTCGAAAAGCATCACCGCTCCGCTTTCCTGCATGCACTGGACGAGCTTTCCCAGGAACGTCGCCGCGATGGCGCCTATGGCTGGGGTGTGACGGAGGACTCCGCCGATCCGCAGAAGATCGTCGAATGGTTCATGGTGGAATCCTGGGCCGAGCATCTGCGTCAACACAAGCGGGTTTCCCACGCGGATGCGGATTTGCAGGGCAAGGTGCTGGCTTATCATTCCGGGCTGGAAAAGCCGGTGGTACGGCACTTCCTCACAATCAACCGCCCGGGGAAGGCGTAAAACGGAAAGGGGCCGAAAAGGCCCCTTTTCGTTATTGCGTGATCCGCTCCAGCACACGGCTCAGTGCATCTTTCAGGGCCCCTGAACCGCCCTTGCCGTCGAAATCCAGCAGCACCTGCTCGTTGAGGCCGCCCTTGGTGGCGAATTCACGGCTGAGATCGATGAAATCCGTTCTGCTGCCGGCAAGCATGGCCACCTCGGACAGGCCGGCAAAGAGGGGCGCGAGATAGGCGCGCGCCTTTTCTTCCGGCAGACCGTTCTCGGCAAGCCATTCCGTCGTGGTTTGCATGATGCCGAAATAGGTGGCCATCAGAGCGCTGGCGGCGGCCAAAAGATCGTATTCCGCCTTGGTCTCGCATTCCACCGCATTGCCGAGCACGTTGAAGATAGCAGCTGTATCCATATCGGCAGGATAAATGGCGGTGACGCCCTTGCGCCGGGCAACGAAGGGCAGCGGGATCGCCTGGCTGAGACGCACATCCGCGCCGATCCACTCCAGAAGCGCCTCACGGCCGGTTGCGGCAACGACGCTGACGATCTTCTGCCCGTCCCGGAACCGCAGGGGCCGGATGACTTCTTCAGCGATCTGCGGCCGGATAGCCAGCATGACGGTATCGCAGCCATCGACGATTGCCTGATTGTCGCCGGAGACGATCACCTGCGGGAAATCGGCGGCAAGTCTCGCCGAGATATCGGCACTGCGCTGGGACACCATGACATGCGGCACGGCGGCAGGTCTGGCGAGCAGGCCCCTGACCATTGCATCGGTGATGGCTCCCGTTCCGATAAAACCGATTTTCTGAGGAAGTGACATGATTGCTCCGCTGCGGCGTTTCGCGCGATGCTAATTTTTCCGTCCGGAATTGTCGACAAGCAGAGGGGGAAATTTGCGGTCGAGGCTGAGGCGGGACCCGTCGAATGCCGGCTGATCGATACGTTCACAGACCGGAACCACCTCCGCGCTGTTTCGGCGGCGTGGTTATGCCGGCGTGGGACTGGCTGAAATTCTTGCGGAGACGGGCCTGCCGAAAGGCTCCCTCTATTATCATTTTCCCGGTGGCAAGGAGCAGCTTGCCGCCGAGGCGACGCGATGGGCGGGCCAGAAGGTGGCAGAGTTGATCGACGCGAGTTTCGAGGACGCGGAGAGCTTCGCTTCGGGCTCCGTCGCGCTGTGCCGTGCGATAGCCCGCCTCTCGCAGGAAAATGGCCTCATGGGTTGCCCGGTGCTCAGCATCGTTCAGGCCGGCGATGAAAAGCCCGATTTGCGCCAGATCGGTGCGGATGTGCTCAATGACTGGACCGCAAGGATCGCAGCTCAGGCAAAGCGCCTGGGCAGTCACGATCCGCAGACCGATGCCGAAAAACTGGTGATCGGGCTGCAGGGCGCGTGGGTTGTTTCACTGGCTCGTCAGGATGTCACGTCGTTTAAGACACTGGAGAGCAGCCTGCTTCAGTCTGCCTAGGCGTATGCCGGTGCGTTTTCACGCAGAGGCCTGATTGGAACCATCGGAGCTTCCGGTGCCGCATGCTGCGGAGTAAATGAAAAGCGCGGCCGCCTGCAGGCTGACCGCGCGTGTTGTCTTAGGAGAGAATAGGACTTTTACGTCTCTTTAGGTTGCTGTTTTCCCGGTGCCGGGTGATCCGTGGCGTTCGCGATTGATGCAGACAACAAAGCCTGTGTCGGGTCCGTACCCTTGAAGCCGGCCTGTGCAAGGATTTCGTCAAGAACCGGCTTTTGCGCAGTGAAGCTCAGAAGCTGGCTCGAAAGATCGCCGAGGCCATTGCCGTTTTTGGCGTCGCCGCCGCCACCGAGGGCGCCGGCCAGATTACCCGCGCTGAAGATGCGGATATCGGAGATCTTCTCGATGGGCTTCATCGCCTCGGAAAGTGCTTCGGGAATGATAGCGATCCTTGCACGGGCGAGTTCGAATGCGATGATGTCGCCCGATAGCGCATTGCGTGCATCGTTCTTTGCACGTTCCGCCTGCGCTTCGGCATCGCCGAGCGCGATGACGCCTTCGGCACGGATTTTCGCGGCCTGTGCCTCGGCTTCGGCGCCGATCTTGGTGGCAGCAGCCAGGTTCTCGGCGGCCTGCCGTTCGGCTTCCGCCTTTACCGTGATGGCCGTCGCTTCCTGCTCTGCCGCCTTGCGTGCGTCGATCACGGCGATGCGCTTGGCGCGTTCGGCGATTTCCACTTCGCGGGCTGTTGCCACCTGTTCTTCCGCAGTGATGGCGGAAGCCTTGGCTTCGTCCGCCTTGGCGCGGGCAGCCTGTTCCTGCTCCACCTTCTGCGCCACGGCAATAGCGGCTTCGATTCGCGCCGTTTCGGTGATTTTGCGCGCTTCCGCCTCGCGTTCGGCAATACCGCGCTCGGCTTCGATGCGGGCAGTTTCACGCGCCTGGCGGGCTTGAGCATCCCGTTCGGCGATGCCGCGCTCCGTATCGAGCTTTGCCGTTTCCTCGTTGAGGCGGGCCGCCTGCTCGGCCCTTGCCGCTTCTGCCCGGGTTTCCGCCGTCTTGTTGGCGATATCGCGCTCCTGCGTCAGTTCCGCATCGCGCTGTTCGCGTTCGATGGTCAAGCGTCGCAGCACCGCTTCACGGTCCTTCGTGGCAATTTCGACCTCGTTGTCGCGGACGATCTGGTTGCGTTCGCGTTTACGCTCTTCGGTTATCCGGGTGAGCGCCGTCAGGCCTTCTGCATCGAACGAGTTGTTGGGGTTGAAGTGCTTGATATCGGTTTGATCGAGCCGTGTCAGCGAGACCGATTCCAGTTCCAGACCGTTGGACTGCAGATCGTGCGCGACGGCCGCCTGTACGGATTTGACGAATTCGGCACGCTGCTCCTGAAGATCGCGCAGCGACATGGTGGCTGCAACCGAGCGCAAACCGTCGACAAATTTCGCTTCGACCAGTGACTTCAGCGCATCGGCATCATTTGTCCGGTCGCCAAGTGTCTGGGCGGCAAGTGCGATGTTTTCTGCATCGGGTTTAACCCGCACGTAAAATTCAGCGGTGATGTCGGCCCGCATGCGATCCTTTGTGATCAGGGATTCATGTTCTGATCTTTTCACTTCCAGTCGCAGTGTGCTGAGCGAGACCCAGGAATAGGAATGGAAGATCGGCAGGATGATGGCGCCGCCATCGAGAACGACTTTCTTACCGCCGAGACCGGTCCTTACATAGGCTTTGTCGCGTGTCGACCGCGTGTAGAGCGATGTCATTATGATGCCGATGACGACGATGGCCGTGACGATGGCCCCCGCAATCAGGCCCAGAGAAAAGAAATCCATGGTGAGTTAGCCCCTATGATGCCCGCTATGGTGAATTTCCAGGTCCGGCGGTGCGGGAATGGCCTGAAAAAGCCCGTCCGCACCGTCGACGATCAATACCTGCGCACCCGTATCGATCGTGTGACCGGATGCAGCCTGTGTGCGCAGGAAGTGAATATTCTCGTGCCGGTCCTTGACCCGCACGGTGCCGGGCTTGCCCTGATCGAGAGGCCCGATGGTGACCGTGCCCACAAGTCCCAGAAAATCGGTCTGCTCGAGCGCGTTTGTCTCATCGCGTGGAATGACCTTCGCAACAGCGCGGCTGAGTGACCGCGTGGCCGGCAGGGCGGCGGCAATGGCACCGATCATGGCCAGATAGGGCGGCAATGGCCCGAGCGGCGTTGCGGAAGCGACCCCCTGAATGAAGAACCCGGCGACGGAAAAAACCGAGAGCAGGATGACCGCCAGAACAAGAAGCGGCACGCCGCCCGCATTAAGCCAGGACATCCAGCTGCCGAGTAACCCCGCCTCGGCATCCCCGGGCGCATGGTAACTGAAGTTGTCGTCAAGCAGTCCCGAAGCCGATACACCAAGAAGAACAGAGACGAGTTCGACGATGCCAAGGCCGAAGACCGTCAGCAAGGCGATCCAGAAGGGAGCAGTGCCTGGCTGGACAATGCTCTCCATCAGCGCTGCCCTTCACGAAATGCCTTGAGCCGTGCTTCGATGGCGCTCTGGCGCTGCATCCGGCCGAGTTCTTCAACCTCCGCCGTTCCGTTATTGGGCTTGGCGGGGGTGCCGGTTACTCTTTCGATAGCGTCGAGCGCGTCAGCCAGACGGCGGTCGTTGCGCTGGGATGGGGTCGTATCGGTTGCCGGTGCGATGCGTTCGGCACGCTTGGCGTCCTCAAGCCGCTTTTGCGCATCCGCCTTTGCGGAGGCGATGCTGCGCAATGTGGTTTCCGCCTCGGCAATTTCGGCAGCGTTCTCGAGAATCGCCTTGTTCAGAGCTTCCCGTTGCGCTTCCAGATCGATCTGCAGCCCGGTTGCCGCGCGGGCCAAATCCTCGCGGCCGTTTTCAAGTCCGATCCTGATCTTGTCGTCGAGGTCGCGAATTTCTTCGTCGAGATCGGCGGCCTTGGCTTTCAGGCGATGGCCGGCTGCGACCGCCACGCCAAGCGCGGATCGGGCCTCATCGGCGATCTGAGCGATTTCCCGCACCGCCTGCTGCGCTACTGCCACCGGATTGGACGCCTCCGCCGCATCGACAGCGTTGTTCATGACGCCGGCGATGACACGCCCGAGTCGCCCAAGAATACCTTCATTGTTCATCGAAGCCTCCCTGTTTGGTTGAAAGCCGGTTTTTATTCCGGCATGGATGCTGATGGTTTTACCCTCGAACACGAGGCGCGCTTCTGAAAAGTCATTCCAGCCGTCGTGATAGCCACGAACGGTATAGGGCACCACGACGCGGCCCGAGAGGGTGGCGATGCTTACCGTGTCCGGCCCTTTGACCGAAAAGAGCTTGCTGTCGAGCGGAATGTCCCGCACCGGCTCTTGCGGATCGCGTTGGCTATGGTCGCGCAGAGCCAGCGTCACCATGCGGGAAGGAAGGCTGGTCTTGACCCTGATCTCTTCATAAGCTGCCGCATGCAGGGCTACGAGATTAGCGCCTTCAGTCCGGTCAAGGATCGCCATCGCCTGCCGATAGGCAAGGAGCGTCTCTTCGAGAGAAGAGCGGTTCCCCTCCGAGAGATTCAGTGCCATGACAACGTGGGACGAAAGTTTCGTGCTCATGCGAAATATATAAAGCACTTCATTTGTGCTTTCAAGATATGGCCTATGCGAAATGAAAGGCTGGTTCATGAAAAAAGCAATCATATTCGACTGCGAGTTCCTCTGCCTGGAAGGTTCCCAGCGCAGGTTCTGGTGTGCGGCTCATGATCCCGATCCGGTCATTGCGCAGATTGGCGCTGTCAGGCTTGGGCTGGAGGGCGATTTTCCGCTTCTGGGGACCTATAAGGCCTATATATGTCCGGTCGACCGTCATGGCGAAAGATATGCGATCGATCCGTTCTTCACCCGGCTGACGGGGATCACGGGGGAGATCATCGATGCGGAAGGCGTTCCATTGCAGGAGGCCCTTTTAAGCTTCGACAGTTTCTCGGAAGGTGCCCAGTGCTGGTCATGGGGTAAGGACGAGCTGAATATGGTGGCGATCAGCTGTTATGTCGCCGGCATCCAGCCACCCATCCCTGCCAACCGTTTCGACAATGCCGTCAAACTTCTGCTTGCAGCGGGAATGCCGTTGGAGGATCTGGCAAAAACGCCGAGCAACAGGCTGGCCGATTATTACGGTGTCGAGCATCCGCCATTGCAGGGGCACGATGCGCTCGATGATGCGCTTTCAGTTTCATATGCGCTGCAACATCTGCTGAGGGGCGGAAAACTGACGCCGGAGGTGTTCGGTGTTTAGCCGGTGTCAGACGGATTGCGTCACGATCCCGGCCGATGTTCGCGAAAGGCGGCGGCAAGCGTGCGTAAGGCTTCCCGGGATCTGCTGTCTGTCAGGGTGGAAAACATGATGATTTCCGTGGAGGGCAGGGGTGGCAGGCCAAAACGCTGGCTGACCTCCACGGTGCCGGGCGGTGCGAGGCGGGAGGAGAAGGCGGAAACCGCAAGTCCGGCCGAGACGGCGGCGGTCACCATCGACGATGTGCCGCCAAGAAACACCTCCGTCCACGCAATCGCAGCCGCGTCCAAGGCACGGGTGGCGATGTCACGCACGCCACAGGCGGGCGAGAGCGCCGCCAGCCGCAGCGGTTCGCCCTGACGGTGTTTGAACTGCGGGGTTGCATACCAGCCGAAATGTTCCGGCCCGAGCACCTCGCCGTCCCGCCGATCATCCTCGCGCCGGATGATTGCCGCATCGATCTCCCCACGGTCGAAGGCGTCCAGCAGGGATCGGGAATGATCCATGCGCACTTCGATCGTAAGCCCGGGGTCATGGTCGTTGAGGCGTGCAAGAAGGGTCGGAACCTCCGGTCCCGCCACATGGGCGGCAATGCCAAGGCCGAAACGACGGCGCGGGGAGGAAAGACCCGCCAGCGCCCGGTCATGCGCGGCGAGAAACTCGCGGGCGGGCGCCAGAAACACCGCACCCTGCGCCGAAAGCCGCACTGAGCGCGGTGTGCGTTCGAGCAGCCGCTGGCCGAGCCTGTCTTCCAGCCGCTTGAGCTTGACGCTGATGGCGCCCTGGGTGGTGCCGAGCGATTCGGCAGCACGGGTGAAGCTCTGCATATCAGCGATGGTAACGAAGGCTTCGACGGCCTCCACATCCAGCGTGCTCATATCGATTATTCCAATTTGTTGTCTCTGAAATAGCCAATCATCCAATTCAGTTATGGTCAAGCTTTGTCTAGCGTGCCTCTTCCACAGATCGGTTTTCGCAAGTGCGGGCCGACCCAAGAAAGGCTGAAGAATGACCCTTGCCGTTGCCGCACCCGCAAGCAGCAGAAGCGCCATGGCGCTTGCTGCCGTTTGTCTCTCCGCCCTGATGTTCGGACTGGAAATCTCCAGCGTTCCGGCGATCCTGCCAACACTCGAACAGGTGCTGCATGCGGATTTCCGTCAGCTTCAGTGGATCATGAACGCCTATACCATCGGCGTGACGATGGTGCTGATGGCGACGGGGACGCTGGCAGATCGCTTCGGCCGCAAACGCGTCTTTATCGCCAGCATCGTCGCTTTCGCGCTTTCCTCTCTGGCCTGCGGAATGACGGAAAACGTCTCGGTGCTGATCGGCGCCCGTTTCCTTCAGGGGCTGAGCGGCGGGGCGATGCTGGTGTGCCAGATCGCCATCCTGTCGCATCAGTTCCGCACGGCCCGCGAACGCGGCATGGCGTTCGGCTGGTGGGGCATCGTCTCGGGCGTGGGGCTGGGCTTCGGCCCGATCATCGGCGGCGCCATCGTTGCGCTGTGGAGCTGGGAATGGGTGTTCCTCGTTCACGTCGTGCTTGGCGCGGGAACATGGCTGCTTGCCACGGGCGGCGTCGGAGAATCGCGTGATCCGGAGGCGGCGCGTCTCGATCTTGCCGGCATGGTCACCCTTTCGGTCGCCGTTTTTTGCCTTGCCTTTTTCATCACTCAGGGGCCCGCGCTCGGTTTTGTGAGCCCGGCGGCGCTTCTGATCCTCGGTGTCGCGGCTGCGAGCTTCATTGCCTTCGTGATTGCTGAAAAGCTTAGTTCAAGACCGATGTTCGACTTCTCTGTGTTCCGCATCCGGCCTTTTTCCGGGGCGATCATCGGTTCTGCGGCGATGAATATCAGCTTCTGGCCGTTCATGATCTATTTGCCGATCTGGTTTCAGGCGGGCCTCGGTTATGACAGCGTCACCGCCGGCCTCGGCCTGCTTGCCTATACGCTGCCGGCGCTGGTGGTGCCGCCGCTGGCGGAGCGGCTGTCGCTGCGCTACCAGCCGCGCCTCGTCATTCCGGCCGGGCTGTTTACCATCGGCCTCGGTTTCATGCTGATGAAATTTGGAAGCGGCATCGAAAATGCGAACTGGCTCACCATGCTGCCCGGCTGCATCCTCGCTGGTATCGGGCTAGGACTGACCAATACGCCTGTTACCAACACCACCACGGGCGCGGTTTCCCCCGCCCGTTCCGGCATGGCCTCGGGCATCGACATGAGTGCGCGCATGATCTCGCTCGCCATCAATATCCCGATCATGGGTTTCATTCTGGTCGAGGGCGTCCGGGCTTCGCTTCGGGCAAACCTGCCATCCGCTGCGGATATCGAGGCGTTGCAGTCGCTTGCGGAAAAGATCGCGGCGGGAACTGCCGGCACTTCTGCGCAGGGCGTTTCGGAAGAACTCGTCCATCGCGCGCTTGCAGATGGGTTCGGCCTCGTCATGCTTTATGCCGGCATCAGCGTCTGGTTCCTTGCCGCCATCAGTTTCATGATCTTCGGTCTGGCGCGAAAACCTGCTCATGACTAGCGCGACGTCCAGGCAACCTGGGACGAGCCTCAGGCGCTTTCGTTTATTCTGGCCTCGGCGAGACGTTTGCCGAGGTTGAAAAAAGTGAGCTTCATATGGCTGCGTTTATCTCCACCCTCGAGGCTGGAGAAGGGTACTTTGAAACCGAATATTTCATCCGGCTCGCCAGAGCGTTCCCGCCAGAAAGCATCGATGTCCGAAACCATCATTTTTTGCCGCCGGGCGCGCCGGTAACGGATGGGGTGCCTGGAATGGGCGACAGCGAAATAGTCATGTGCACCCTCGGCGGCGAGGCCTTGCAGAACCATGAGTGCAGCCTCCTTCGGACGAAGCCCCGAGAGGTCGCGCGTCATCGACACCATTTGCTCTTTCGCGGCGCGCGGACCCTGCATGCCGCCAACGACAATCGTGTGGTTCTGTGTCTCGCGCCCTTCAACGAAAGTGAATGTTGCTGTCCAGAGAATGGTGTTGTCATGGCTGCGAATGAGTCTGACGGAAAAAGCACCCTCGTGCCGGCCGCCGCAGCAATCCGCGAGCGCCAGTATGCATCGATATTCATCATTCCGGCCGCGAACCGTGCCCATATCAATGGTCTTTCCCGCCCACAGCCCGGCCATGACGCTCCTGGAAAAATGCCGGTCCGCAATTGCGAAATTATCCATGAGAAAAACCAGCCGTCTCTTCCGGGAAACTTTATTGATGAGGAGTTTCGACAGGGGTTTCTGAAGAAGGTCGTCATGCGGGAGCGGCAATTTTCGCGCTGCTGAAAAATCCGCCAGAAACCGCCACCACCGAAAGGTGACCAATGGATTGGCCGCAAAACGCAGCCAGAAAAGGACCGCCCGCTTCCAGTAGGCGCGCCGGGGAAAGGTCATAATTCTCCAGAGCAACAAAAAACGGGGTGTTTCCGAAACCGTCTGGGCCACATCATCCGTGACCGGGAGTTTCTCTGCCAGAACGGCAGCATCTTGAATGCGCGACATAAATGGGCTTCCGGCAGAACATGGCGTTCAGCCGGGGCATGCGCCGGAATTGTCAAGATTCTGTCGAGAAACGGCCTGCCCTACGTGAAGACCGGTTTGTTGCCTCAGCGCAAAACAAGCAACCGCAAAGAGACGGTTGGCCGGGAGATTTCAGGAGGTTTTCCCAAAGACAACTATCACGATGGCTCCGCCGTCCGGTCGTGTCTTTATCTGCAGATCGCTGTCATGCGCCCGTGCGATTGCGCGGGCAATCGACAGGCCAAGCCCCGTGCCGCCGGTTTTGCGCGCGCGTGACGGTTCCATCCGCCAGAAGAGTTCGATGCCGTGTGCCTCGACGCCGGGGGGAAAGCCCGGCCCTTTATCCTCGATCGCGACAAAGGCGCGCCCGTCCTGAAGCCCGGTCGAACAGCGCAGAAACCCGCCGCTCGCCGCGTAGCGGCGCACATTGTCCATCAGGATCAGCAGCAGCTGCCGAAGGCGTTGGCGGTCGCCGCAAACGGGAGCGGGCTCCAGCGACATATCGATATCGATGCCGGCCTCATCCATCAGCGGCCGCGCCGCTTCAGCCACGGCCGCGCATTCGGCGGCAAGATCAAGCGGCTCGGTGTCTTTGACGAGGCTGTTGGTTTCTGCCAGGGAAAGTGTGCGCAAATCATCGACAAGACGCGCCAGCCCCTCCACATGGACGATGAGGTGGCGAATGGCCTGCTTGTCGAGGGGAAAGACATCATCCGCGATGCCGTGCAAACGGCCCTGCAGGATCGTCAGCGGGGTGCGCAATTCATGGGCCACCGCCATCGTGTTGAACTTCAGCCGGCGCTCCATCATCTGAAGTTCCCGCGTCAGGCTCTCGAAACTGTCGACCAGAAATGCGACTTCGGCGATGGGGTTCGCCTTGATCTTTGCGCCTCCGCTGAAATCGCCGGTCGCCATGCGCCGAGCAGCATCGGCAAGTTCGCCGAGAGGTGCCGCAATGCGCCGGGAGATGAAATAACCGAGCAGGCTGCACAGAAGGACAGCGAGCAATCCGAAGAGGAATACCGATTTGATAAGCTCGTTATCCGCCTCATCCTCCAGGCCCGGCAAAACCTCGATAAGGGCCTGAAGCTGGCGCTGATCCGGCATCACGCCCCGGTCGATATCCGAAAAGGCCTTGGAGGCATCGGGCGACAGCTGGGCGATGATGCGCTCTTCAATATTGTCCGCATACCAGGAAACGCCGAAGTAGACCAACGCGACGGCAAAGATGAGCATCGTGGTGATCGTGATCGCCGTCATCGTGCGCAGGCGCAGTCGCCAGAGTTTCATGGTTTCTGCTCCCCGGCCAGCCGATAACCGACGCTGCGCACCGAGACCAGATAACCGCAGGCGCCATGATCCGCCAGTTTCTTGCGCAGATTGGCGATGTGCGTGTCGATGGTGCGCGCCAGCGCATCGCTTTCCGGCAGGCAGGCATCCAGAATATCGGCGCGCTGAAAGGCGTGGGTGGGGCGGCGCGTCATATGGGCGAGTATCCTGAACTCGCTCAGCGTCAGGGGTAGAACGGTCCGTCCCCCATCGCCGCAAACGGCCGCGACATAGGCTTCGGTGTCCACTTCGATGGCCCCGAAGCGCAAGACCCCACCGGCGGCCGGCTGTCGCGTGCGTTTCAGCACGGCATTCACCCGCGCGATCAATTCGTGGGGATTGAAAGGTTTGACGATGTAATCGTCAGCGCCAAGGCGAAGGCCGGTCAGCTTGTCCATATCCTCCGCAAGGGAGGTGACCATGATGACAGGTGTATCCCGTTCCCGCCGGATGCGGTTCAACACCTCGATGCCATCGAACTTCGGCAGGCGAATGTCGAGCAGAACCAGATCCGGTCTCAACATGGAGAAATGCGTCAGCGCTATTTCTCCGTCGCTCGCCCTGACGGTTCTGTACCCTTCGCGAATGAGATAGGCGTCCAGAATCTGAATAATATCGGGGTCGTCTTCGACGATCAGAATAAGCCCTTTGTCCATACTCGATCCGCAAATCTGCTTCTGTAAACCGTGGTAACGCCGGGACGCTAAGCGGATGCGAAACATCGGGCAAGAGCCTCCATCCCCGAATAAACACTATCGGTGCCGCTTTCCTCGCAGTCTTGTCTCTTTCTCCGCAAAGCCTTGACATTTCTGCGGAAGAGAACTGGCCATGCACCAGCCTCTCGCCAGTAAAACCGACAGGAAAAAGCGGAATTGGACCCGGAGGTCGAAATTTCGCGCAGGCGCCATCCATGTCGCCTGTCAGGCTTTTTCGCGTGCCGCCGGCAGTTCCTCCCTGCTGGCTCTTCTGGTCGCTCTTGCGATGATGATTGTCTTCACGCTCAGGTCGGATATCGATCTTGAGGTGAGCCGGCAATTCTGGACGGACCGTTTCCACCTTGGCGAGGACGAGTTCCTGGTTTCCGTCCGAGATCTGAACCGCATGCTTCCGCCAGTTTTGTTGTCGGGGCTGGTGTGCATGCTTGTCCTCATGCCATTTTCGGGCGGCCTGCCTCGGGTTTTACCACCGCACAAGCTGCTGCTTATTGCCGTCTTTTTTGCTCTGGGCCCGGGTGCCACGGTTCATATACTGAAAAACGCGTTTGGCAGGGCAAGACCTCGCCATCTCGGCGAGTTCGGGGGAGACCTGTTGTTTACACCGGTTCTTTCCCTTGACGGTGGCTGCGCCCGAAATTGCTCTTTTCCTTCCGGTGAAAGCGCTTCCGCAGCCGCTCTTCTTGCCTTCACCATTCTCCTGCCAGAGAAATTTCGCCTGATCGGCATCGCGATACTGGCGCCATTCATCGTGATTGTCTCCCTGAACAGGGTCGCAATGGGCGCTCACTTCCTCTCAGATGTCCTGATTGCTTGGCCCTTGATGCTTGCGGTGTTCCTTCTGCTCCGGCGGCCGTTCATGAACAACCGGCAGGCGATAGACGCCGCCTTTTCCCGCAGGGTCGACGGGACGCGGCCCGCCGCGGAAACAAGGCCATTTGCGGGACAATAAGGCTGAGGGGAATCACATCCGCCCAATATCAAAAAGGGCAGCGGAAAACCGCTGCCCGTGCTGTTTCTTGCGGAGTGGCCAGATGGCCTTATTTCACCTGGGCGACGACCAGCTTGCCGTCGGCGCGTTCGGCGACGAACTCGATATTGGCGCCTTCCTTGAGCTTGGCGAGGATCGCATCGTCCTTGACGCGGAACACCATCGTCATGGCCGGCATGTCGAGGTTCTTCAGTTCTTCATGGATGATGGTGACCTTCTTGGCTGCGGCATCGACCTTCTTTACCGTTCCCTTGGTGAATTCCTCTGCGAAGGCGCTGAAGGGAGCGGTGAGCAGGAGTGCTGCTGCAACGGTGATTTTAACGATGGTCTTCATGGTCAGATTCCTTTGTTGCCGGGTTACTTTGCAGAAACTTTGAGATCGCCGCGCATGCCGGCCTCGTAATGTCCGGGTTTCAGGCAGGCGAATTCGAACATGCCGTCATTGGTGAATTTCCAGATGATTTCGCCGCTTTCGCCGGGCGCGAGGCTGATCGCGTTCGGATTGTCGTGCTCCATCTCCGGAGCCTTCTCCATGGCGGCCTTGTGCTCCAGATTGGCCTTCTGTTCGTCGAGAATGAATTCATGGTCCAGTTCGCCGACGTTCTTCACGACAAAGCGGACTGTCTTGCCTTTCTTGAAGTCGAACTTGGCGGGGGTGAAGAGCATCTTGCCGTCCGGCGTTTCCTTCATCGTCACCTGAATGGTCTGGGTCACCTTGGCCTTGTCGCCCGGTTCGCCGATCGCCATCGCTTCATGGCCGCCGCCGTGGGTGCCCGACGCAAGGGCGGGCGTGGCGAGAGCGGCAAGAAGCAGTGCAATTTTCAGTTTGGTCATTCCATATTTCCTTGATTTTGGTGGGGTTCTTGTGGGGGTTGGGATCTGCGCGATCAGCCGTGTTTCATCGGTTTCGGCGTGATCTGCGTTTTGGGGTCATTGGTCTTGGTCGTATCCGGCAACTCGCCGGTCCATTCCCAGGCCTGGGTTCCGGGCGGGTTTTCGTACCAGCCGGGATCTGAGTAATCGCCCGCGGAGATGCCTTCGCGGACCTTCACCACGGAGAACATGCCGCCCATCTCGATGGGGCCGTGCGGACCCCAACCCGTCATCATGGGTACGGTATTCTCGGGGATTTCCATTTCCATCGCGCCCATATCGGCCATGCCGGCGGTGCCCATCGGCATATATTCCGGCCGCACCTTGCGGATTTTCTCTGCGACGCTCTTCTTGTCGACGCCGATGAAGGTCGGGACGTCATGTCCCATCGCATTCATCGTATGGTGCGACTTGTGGCAATGGATCGCCCAGTCGCCGACATATTTGGCGTCGAATTCATAGGCCCGCATCGCACCCACGGGGATATCGATGCTGACCTCCGGCCAGCGCGCCTCGGGCCGCACCCAGCCGCCGTCCGTGCAGGTCACCTCGAAATCGTAACCGTGCATGTGGATCGGATGGTTGGTCATGGTCAGGTTGCCGACGCGCACGCGCACCCGGTCGTCCTTGGAAACCACCAGCGGATCGATGCCCGGAAACACCCGGCTGTTCCATGACCACAGATTGAAGTCGGTCATGGTCATGATCTTCGGCACATAGGAACCGGGATCGATGTCGAAGGCATTGATGAGGAACACGAAATCGCGGTCCACCGGCATGAAGGCCGGGTCCTTCGGATGGATCACGAAGAAACCCATCATGCCCATCGCCATCTGCACCATCTCGTCCGAATGCGGGTGGTACATGAAGGTGCCGGATTTCACGAGATCGAACTCGTAGACGAAGGTTTTGCCAACCGGGATATGCGGCTGCGACAACCCGCCGACGCCGTCCATGCCGGACGGCAGGATCATGCCGTGCCAGTGGATCGTCGTATGTTCCGGCAGCTTGTTTGTGACGAAAATACGCACCCGGTCGCCTTCGACGGCCTCGATGGTCGGGCCGGGCGACTGGCCGTTATAACCCCAGAGGCGGGCGGTCATGCCCTCCGCCATTTCGCGCTCCACCGGTTCGGCGACAAGGTGGAATTCCTTGACGCCGTTGTTCATCCGGAAGGGCAGGGTCCAGCCGTTCAAGGTGACGACGGGGTTGTAATCCGGGCCGGTGGTGGGCTTGACCGGGGCCTGGGTCGCAGCCGTTTCCATCACGGCCGCTTCCGGCAGGCTGGTGTTGGATGTTTTCGCCCAGGCCGCCGAGGAGACCATTGCGGCGCCGACACCCAGAAAGTTTCTTCTATTAAACATGGTCGTTTCCTTTCTCAATGTCCGCCACCGCCGCCGCCAGCGGCGGCAACCTCGGTCTCCGCGCCAGCCGCAGCACCCGTGCCGCCACCGTAAATGGCGGGAGCGAGGCTGGCCTCGGCGAGCCAGAAGTCACGTTTCGCATCGATGGCGAGCAGGCTTGAATTGACCTTTTCCCGGCTGTCGGCCAGAAGCTCGAAGGTGTTGGTGATCATGCCGTTATAGGTCAGCAGCGACTGCTCCTCGATTTTGGTGCGCAGCGGCACCACGCTGTTGCGGTAATGCCGGGCGATGTCATAGTTCGAGCGATAGGCCTGATAGGCGGAGCGGGCTTCCGAGCGGACATTGACCGCCTTTTCCGCCAGCAGGTTCGCCGCGCGCATATAGGCAAGTTCGGATTCCCGCATGCGCGCCTGACCGGAATCGAAGATCGGAATGACGAATTCCAGCTCGGCATTGCCGGTGGTCTGCTTGTGGATTTCGCCGTCTTCCAGCTCGCGCTCGGTCTCGAAGCCGGAACGGATTTCGAGATCGGTCACGTATCGGGTGGCTTCCGTGAGCTTGAACGACCGGGCGGTCGCTTCCAGATCGAGCTTTGCCATCTGCAGATCCACGCGGCGCTGCAGCGCCTCGGCCTCGATCATGTCCCGTTTGGTAAGCGCTTTCGGAAGCGGGGGCAGGCGGTTGGGAATGGTGTATTCGATATCCGCTCCCCACAGTCCCATCAGCCGGGTCAGTTCCTCCTTGGCAAGACGGGCCTCAAGCCGCGCTCGGGCAATCTGGCCGGTCAACTCGGCGTAAAAGACCTGTTCGCGGGCCTGGCCCTCCTTGTTGAGCGAACCCGCCTCGCCGAGTTTCACGGCAAGTTCCGAGGCGGCATCCGCCGCGGTCTGTGCCTGCGCCAACTGGCCGACATTTTCCCATGCTGCCACCGCGGTAATCCAGGCGCGGCGGGTATCGGCCGCCAGTTGCAGCGTCTTCAGCGCGGCGCCAAGCTGCGCCTTGCGGAAGCCGGTATCGGCGATCTCGACATTTTTCTTGAGGGTGGCCAGCGCCAGAATATTGGTGACGACGACACCCTCGATCGCCTGATAGGCCCTGAGCCCCGGGGCGCCGATCCCCGTCAGCCCGATACCGACCCGCGGATTGACCAGCATGGTCGATTGCCATGCGGTGGCGGCGGATTCGCCGAGATCGGCATAGGCTGCCTGAAGGCCCTTGTTGTTCAGGAGCGCAACCTGCACCGCCGTCTCGACATCGAGACTTTTGCCGGCGGCCATCAGCGATTTGACGCGGGCCTGCGTCGCCTGCGCCTCGGCCCGGTTTTGCACCCAGACCGCCTGCTTGCCTGTCGCCTCGGATGTCCTGGCCGAAACATTGGTGAAACCGGCGTCACGCGACGCATATTGGGCGGCCGTGACACAGCTGCCGAGAAGAAGCGGCAGGCAAAGGGCGGTCGCGAGTTTCGCTCCGAGTTTGAAGGTAAGTATCGTCATGATGCGTCTCCTTTCGGAGCCTGCGCATCGTTCTGGTTACGCCAGGGCTTCGGGTCCACCGGCGCGCGGTGCGTGTAACCCGCGACCGGGGTCTGATAGCGGATGGGGGCCGCGCCGAGCGAAGGGTTTGCCGCGTCGTCATAGGAGGCGGCGTCGTTCATCATGGATGTGGCTGTGCAGCCGCCCAGAAGCAGGGGCGCCGCAACCACAATGTAAATTGGGTTCATGGGTATTTTCCGAATAGGAGATGCAACGGCGCGGCGGCGCTAAAGCCGCTCACGCACGGTCATTGCCCAAAGGCGGGCTTTGCCTGTTCAGATATTCGGGGGGCGGTGAAGGAGCGGGGTCTGGCCCAGCGCCTTGCTGTCGTCGAGGAAGGAACGGATGCTGTTGACGACGGGTCTGCCAATGGTGTCGTGGCTGATCAGAACCGCCATGCCGAGACAGAAATCGCCGCAGCATTGCGGCTTGACGGGCTTTTTGACGCCGCCGTCCTGTTCGGCCATATCGTTGTGATCGTGACTGTCGGACATCATGGCTGAGGCGCCATGGTCCATCGTCGCGCCGTGATCCATCATGGCGGACTGATCGTGCTGCATTCCACCGGCTTCGGCAGGATGCATTGCGGCATTGACGGTGGAAACACTATAGCCAGCCAGTGACAGTATCATCACCAGTCTAAACAACAGGGCCAGCAATTTCGATGCTCGCAACATCTCACGCATGTTGCGTAGAAAAGCTGTAGTCCTGTGATTTGTCAATGGATATCCCTCATAACCATTGACGAAAGCCGTTATGTCGAATTCACGCGGAGCGAGGCCGGCAAGCGGAATCGCGGGGTCTGCAGCCTGCCCGCACCTTACGCGAAGTCGATGAAGGCTTCATCGAGAATAAGGAGCTTGCGGGCCTGCATGCGGGCATATTCCTCGTAAAAACCCTGCGAAATCCAGAGCGCGGAGCGGCCGCGTCGTCCGCTCCAGCCGATGCCGCCGATCAGTTCGGCCGCCGCTAGCTTACGGCCGATGTGGATACGCGACAGGGAGAGGGATGTCGCCAGTTGCGTCACGGTTTCCACATCAGTCAGGCGCCTGCCCTGTTCGGTCGGCCTTTCCCAGTCGATGCCGGCGATAAGGCGGTCCATCAGCAGTCCGCCGGCATCGAACCAGTTGAAGATGATGGAGAGCGGGCCGGGGCAGCGCACCTCCGGATGCGACAG
Organism: Agrobacterium deltaense RV3; assembly: GCF_900013505.1. Lineage (NCBI taxonomy): Bacteria > Pseudomonadati > Pseudomonadota > Alphaproteobacteria > Hyphomicrobiales > Rhizobiaceae > Agrobacterium > Agrobacterium deltae. Next base: position 1,141,594 of record NZ_LT009746.1, read on the forward strand.
AAACGCCTGCGATACGCAGGGGTGGATATGGGGAAGCATGGCCTCCGACCGCTTGATGAAACGTGATGCCCTGAAGCCCTCGTCGAGCAGATCCAGCGCCTGAAAATGCACGTCGTACCATTGGGCGAGCATCGCCAGCGCCGGGGCTGAAGGCACGACCCCATTGCCGGGCCCATTGCTGGATTGGTCTGCCGGGCGTGTCATTCCGCGTTTCAGCGCCTCTTTGAAGAAGGCATAAGCGACACTATGGCTGGCGAGCCCATGCCGAAGCGCCAGATGGCCGAAATCTTCCCGCGTCAGGGCGGCTTCTCCCGCTCCTGTTTCATGGGCGCCGCATTTCTGAAAATAGAGCGCCAGAAGCGCGTGAGAAAGAAGCCGGCTCTGGCGTGTCGCAAAAAGCGCGGTCATCTCGGGCGAGCCTTCGTAAAGGGCGATGAAACTTCCCGCCAGCAGACGCAGCGCCGCCGCGAAGGGTTCTTTTTGCAGCATCGCCTCTATTTCGCCGGGCGCTGGCCTGCGGCAATCGGCTGTCGCGGTCGGCAACCGGGAGATCGCAAAATCGAAAAAATTGGTCATTGGCCGCGCTCCGGGATGGGATAATCCAATCGCCCTTACAGGAGCTGAAATGGCGCGTCTTCTCATTGCGCGCAGAGGTGAAATTTTAAGCCGGCGGCATATCCGCAGCGCGGGCGTCGCCGGGCGTCATGCCATAGGTGCCGGCAAATACCCTGTAGAAAGTAGCGAGGCTGTCGAAGCCGCAGCCATAGGCGATCTGCGTGACCGGCAAGGCGGGGAATGCCAGCAGCAACCGTTTCGCTTCCTCTATCCGCATGGAGGAGAGCGTGCGGGAAAACGACAGTTCGGCACCCTCGAAAACCACATGCAATTGCCGAAGCGAAATGCCCAGTTCCCTTGCGACGGCGGCAGGGGTCAGGTTCTGCCGGGATTTTTTCCGTATCATGATGTCCTGTGCCGCATAACAGAGCCCGGTCCTGAGCGCGGCGCGAACCTCCGGCATGGCGGGCGAAAGCCGCCCGCGCGCCGTCATGGCAAGCCGGGCGATATGGGTGACATCGCGGGCGGGATCGATGAGCCTGCCGGGGTCGGCGTTCAGCGCATTGAAGAGGGCCCGGAAGGGCAGGGAGAAACTGTTGTTTTCCGCATAACGCGTCGCAAACAGGTCATCGGTGGCCTGACCGAGCATGACCTGGTAATCCACGGGGATCTTCAGCATCCTGTAGTGAAAATCCGCCTCGTTTCCCGGTATCGCATCATAGGGCAAGTCGGAATAGTTGATGGTGATATCGCCACCGCCAACCGCGTGAACCTGATTTTTACCGGCATGCAGAAAGCCGGAGCCCCTGACCTGCAGGCCGATGCAGAGGCTGTCGCCGGCAATGCGGGCAATATCGGCTTCGGTGCGGTTCACCCGGTAAGAGGAAGCACGCATCTCGGTCACCACGGCGCCGGCGACGGCGCGCGCCTGAAACGAACCCCGGAAGCTGTGGCGGAGATCCCGCGCAAGCTCGATTGTCACGCCAAACAGGCTTTTGCCGCGCACTTCGCGCCATTGGTCGAAGCGGTGTTCGGGCAGAAAATCGTCGGTTGCGAAGCGGACTATGGTGTTCGTGGCTTGATCCTCCCCGACGATCCCTGCGGCCTATTTTTCCGTTGCGCGAAATCGAAGATGAACGAGCGGATAGGGTCGCCCCTGTCCGTCGAGATCGGAGCGTCCCGTCGGTTCGAATCCCAGCCGGCGGTAAAACCCCATGGCCGCGGCGTTCTGTTCGTTGACGTCCGTGGTTAGTGCGGGGTGGAGCGCAAGCGCCCGCTGAACCAGAACCTTGCCGATGCCCTGGCCGTGATGGTCCGGATCGATGAAAAGCGCCTCCATGTGCCCTTCATGCAGAAACATGAAACCGAGGGGGCGATCAGAAACATCGACCGCCAGCGTGAGCGACGCCCGCGGCAGAAAAGCTTCGACTTCCTCCCCGATCGCGACGCGATCCGCCGGCAGAAGGAACCCATGGGTGGCGTCGACTGCTTTGCTCCATATGTCGAGGATGCGGGAAGCGTCGGGGCTCTCGGAGGGACGAAGTGTGATCATGCCTCACCCTTAGCAAGGGCGGACTTTTCACGCCATGGGCCGACCCGATCTTTTCCGTGAGCGCGTGCGGATTCAATGAATTTCAGCGTTAAAGCCGGCGATTCCGATCCTCGCATATGTCGCCCTCTCTCCTGCCGAAAAATTTTTCTCGAAAAAAGTGCTTGCAAAAGACGGTTCGAAAAAAATAGATAAAAAGAACTTCTATCTATTTATTTTGAGGGAAAGATCGGCAGATGGATCAGATCGTCACGCAAATCGACAGAAATCCAGCTCCGGCTGGGGGTTTCGGCAACGGCTTGTCGCTCGAAGAAGCCAAAATTATCTATAATTTGCCGTTTAACGATCTCCTGTTCCGCGCCCAGCGTGTGCATCGCTGTCATTTCGATCCCAATGCCATCCAGATGAGCCGGCTTTTATCCATCAAGACCGGCGGCTGCCCGGAGGATTGCAGCTATTGCAGCCAGTCCGCCCGCAACCCCACCGGCCTTAAGGCCTCCAAACTCATGGAAGTGGAGCGGGTGCTGGCTGAGGCGCGCAAGGCGAAGGAGGGCGGCGCGACGCGTTATTGCATGGGTGCTGCCTGGCGCAATCCCAAGGAGCGCGACATGGAGGCCGTGGTGGCCATGGTCGAGGGCGTGAAGGCGCTCGGCATGGAAACCTGCATGACGCTCGGCATGCTGACGCCGGAGCAATCCGAGCGGCTGGCCGATGCCGGTCTCGACTACTACAACCACAACGTCGACACTTCCGAGCGGTTCTATTCGCAGATCATCACCACCCGCACCTTCGAGGACCGGCTGGAAACGCTCGCCAATGTCCGTGATGCCGGCATCAAGGTCTGCGCGGGCGGCATTCTCGGCATGGGGGAAACGGTGGAAGACCGGATCTCGATGCTGGTGACGCTCGCCAACCTGCCGGTGCCGCCGGAAAGCGTGCCGATCAACCTGCTGATCCCGATCCCCGGCTCGAAGCTGGCCAAGGCCGATCCCGTCGATCCGATCGATTTCGTCCGCACCATCGCGCTGGCGCGCATCCTCATGCCGCGTTCGCATGTGCGGCTCTCGGCCGGGCGCACGGAGATGAGCGATGAGACGCAGGCGCTCTGTTTCCTGGCCGGCGCCAACTCCATCTTCATCGGCGAAACCCTGCTGACGGCGGATAATCCGGGTGAGGACCACGACACGGCGCTTTTCCGCCGTCTTGGCCTGAAGCCGATGGAACTGCAGTCCACGGAATTGCAGTCTGGGGAGGCGGGAGGGTGCCGGTGAACCTCGCGGCCCTCTCTCCCTATGAGGCGAAGCTTGCAGGCCTGGAGCGCAAATCGCGGCTGCGCGCGCTCGCTCCTCAACAGGGGATCGATTTCACCTCCAATGACTATCTTGGCCTTGCCGATTCGCCCCGGCTGAAGGCGGCATTTCCCGACGCCATCGGAAGGGGCGTGCCGGTGGGGGCCGGCGGCTCGCGGCTGCTGCGTGGCAACCACCGCGAACATGAGGCGCTGGAAGCGGAAGCAGCGGCATTTTTCCGAGCGGAAAAAGCGATCTATTTCGGCAGCGGTTTTGCCGCCAATGTCGCGCTGTTCTCCACATTGCCGCTGCGGGAAGACCTCGTTCTTCACGACGCCCTGATCCATGCCAGCGTCCATGACGGTATCGCGGCCGGCAAGGCGAAGGCGATTGCCGTGCCGCATAATCAGATCGAGGCATTCGAACGGGAAATTATCCGCTGGCGGCAGGAGGGTGGCCGCGGCCGGCCGTGGATCGCCATCGAAAGCCTCTATTCCATGGATGGCGACCGTGCGCCCCTTTCGGCCCTGGCTGATCTTGCCGGGAAACACGGAGGCTTCCTTGTCGTCGATGAGGCCCATGCCACCGGTGTTTTCGGCCCCGGCGGGCGCGGGTTTGCCGCGGAGCTGGAAGGCCGGGGCAATGTGGTGGCATTGCACACCTGCGGCAAGGCGCTCGGTCTCTCCGGCGCGCTTTTGAGCCTGCCGGCAGTGCTTGCCGATTACCTCGTCAACCGCGCCCGCGGTTTCATCTATTCGACCGCGCCTTCGCCGCTGATGGCGGCCGCGGTGCGGGAAGCCCTGCGCATCGTCGCCGATGAACCGTGGCGACGCCTGCGGCTGGCGGAGCTGGTAAACTTTGCCGGCGAGGAGCTTCGCTCCCGGCTCGGCGTTGCGCCCAGCGGCTCGCAAATCCTGCCGGCGATGATCGGTGACAATGCCCGTTCGCTTCGTGTCGCCGCGCATCTGCGGGAGGGCGGTTTCGATGTACGCGCGATCCGCCCGCCGACGGTGCCAGAGGGCACGGCGCGCCTGCGCATCGCCATTACGCTCAATGTGGATGAGAGCCAGATCGCCGATATGATTGAGCTGCTTGCCCTTTCCTTGGCGGAGGAGCGAAGATGAGCCCTCGTTTCGTTATCTCCGGCACCGATACGGGCATCGGCAAGACGGTTTTTTCCGCAGCGCTGACCCATGCCCTGCAGGCTTGTTACTGGAAACCCGTGCAATCCGGGCTGGAGGAAGAAACAGACAGCGAGACGGTGGAACGGCTGGGTGGCGTGCCGCGTGCGCGCATCCTGCCAGAGGCCTATCGCCTGAAAATGCCGGCTTCGCCGCATCTATCGGCCCGCCTCGAGAATGTAACGATCGACCCCACGCTGCTGCTGCCGCCGCAAACGGATGGACCGCTGGTGATCGAGGGGGCGGGCGGGCTTCTGGTGCCGCTGACCGACACGGTGCTCTTCGCCGATATCTTCGCCCGCTGGCAAATTCCGCTTGTGCTCTGCGCAAGAACGTCTCTCGGCACCATCAACCACACGCTGCTCTCGCTCGAGGCGTTGCGGCACCGCGCCATTCCCGTGCAGGGCGTGGTCTTCATCGGCCATGAGAACCGGGAAAATGAGCGCGTCATCGCCAATATCGGCGCCATTCGCCTGCTCGGCCGTCTGCCGTGCCTGCCGGAGATGACATCAGAGGTGCTGCATCGGGCATTTGCCCGACACTTCAATCTCGCTGATTTTCTGGAGGCGCCGGCATGAGCCGTTCCCCTGTCTGGCATCCCTTCACCCAGCATGGGCTGGAACCGCTAATGAAACACGTCGTATCAGCGGAAGGCGCATTTCTCGTCGATGAAGACGGCAATCGCCTGTTTGACGCCATTTCCTCCTGGTGGGTCATCACCCACGGGCACCGGCATCCGGCGATCATGGCAGCCATCCGCGCCGCGACAGAGGCCTTCGACCAGGTCATTTTCGCCGAGTTCTCCCATGAACCCGCCGAAACGCTGGCGCGCGGGCTGATCGAGCTTGCGCCCGCCGGGCTAAGCCATGTGTTTTATTCCGATAGCGGCTCGACGGCGGTTGAGGTGGCGCTGAAAATGGCGCTGGGATATTTCCACAATCGCGGAGAAAAGCTCGACCGTATCGTGGTGATGGAGCATGGCTATCACGGCGATACCATCGGCACCATGTCGACCGGTGAGCGCGGTGTCTTTAATGCCGCTTACGAACCGCTGCTCTTCGGTGTCGACCGGCTGGCTTTTCCGGAAGCGGGCAGCGAACAGCGCACGCTGGACATGTTCGAAAACTTCTGTCGTTCAGGCCGTATCGCTGCCCTGTTGGCTGAGCCGCTGGTGCTTGGGGCCGGCGGCATGAGGATTTACGGCGCGGATGTTCTGGCCGGGCTGAAACAGATCGCCGAACGCCATGGCTGCCTCGTCATTGTAGACGAGGTGATGACGGGCTGGGGCAGAACCGGAACCATGTTCGCCTGCGAACAGGCCGGCATTTCACCGGATATTCTCTGCACCTCCAAGGGCCTGACCGGCGGCTCCCTGCCGCTGGCGGCAACGCTGTGCAGTGCGGAGATTTTCGACGCGCATTTTTCGACGGATCGTCGCAAGACCTTTTTCCATTCCAGTTCCTATACGGCCAATCCGATTGCCTGCGCCGCGGCCGTCGCCAATCTTCAGGTCTGGCGGGATGAGCCCGTGCTTCAACGCATCGGGCAATTGCAACGGGTGCTGCGTGACAATCTCCGGCGATTTGCGGATGACCGGCGTTTCACCGGCATCCGGCAGATGGGGACCATCGCGGCCCTCGATCTCGTGGTGCCCGCCGGCGGGTATCTCGCCGAGGCGGGGCCGCGCATGCGGCAACTGTTCCGCGAGCGCGGGTTCGTCATCCGCCCGCTCGGTAATGTGCTTTACCTGATGCCGCCCTATTGTTCGACGGCGGAAGATCTGGCCAGCGCCTTTGACGCCATTGATGAGGTGGCCGGGATCGTCACCGAAACCGCTTCGCTAAAATCGCGCGCGCTCGGCATCGCGTGAAAACGGGGTGTGGCCATGTTCAGCCTGTTCCAGAACCGTTTCCGAAAGTCCTGACAATGCAGACCCGTTCTTCCCGCATGGCCGGTTTTGGTCATGCCGTTCCGTCACGATGCGTCGACAATGCCGAGATAGAGACCAGTCTCGGGCTGGAAGCCGGCTGGATCGAGCGGCGCACCGGCATCCGCACGCGTTATTGGGCGCAAGAGGGCGACACTCTGAGCGGCCTTGCCGCGAGCGCCGGCCGCATGGCGCTGGAAGACGCCGAAATCGGCTCCGACGACATTGCTCTGACGCTGCTTGCGACTTCCACGCCGGATCACCTCTTGCCGCCCTCGGCGCCGCTGCTCGCCCACAGGCTGGGCCTTGCCCGATCCGGCGCGATCGATCTCGCCGGGGCCTGTTCCGGCTTTCTTTATGCGCTCACCCTTGCGGATGGCTTTGTCCGCGCCCACGGCCGCGCCGTCCTCATCGTTGCCGCCAATATATTGAGCCGCCGTATCAATCCGGCGGAAAGGGCAAGCGCGGTCCTGTTCGCCGATGCCGCCGGCGCCGTCGTCCTCAAGCCCTGCCGCGAGGCGCAGCGTGGGCTTTTGTCAGCCGATCTCGTTGCGGATGGCGACGGTTACGATCTGATCCAGATAGCGGCGGGAGGCAGCAGCCAGCCATTCTCTGCCGATACATCGACTGAGGAGGTGCTGATGACGATGCGTGACGGCCGCGAAGTATTCTCCCGTGCCGTGGCGCTGATGACCGAGACCTCGCAAAGGGTGCTGCTTGAAGCCGGAATGACAGCAACCGATATCGACCGTTTCGTGCCCCATCAGGCCAATGCCCGCATGTTCGACGCCGTCTGCGGCAATCTCGGCATTGACAGGGAAAAGACGGTTCGCACCATAGAAACCTTCGGCAATTCCTCCGCTGCCACCATTCCGCTTTCGCTCTCCGTCACCAATGCCGAAAGGCCTCTCGCGGAAGGCGAAACCCTGCTTTTGACGGCCGCCGGTGCCGGTATGACGGGTGGAGCTGTGGTCTATCGCGGGTGAACGATGCCGGGCACGGGACGTCGCGATGCCATGCGATATCCAAAACTCAAGAAGCTGATTTTATTTGGAGAAATTTGGCTGGGGAACCTGGATTCGAACCAAGATCGACGGAGTCAGAGTCCGCTGTTCTACCATTGAACTATTCCCCAAAAGCTTTAAAGCGCGTGGCGCGTTCGCTTTGGTGGGTCGTCATATAGATGATTTATTCCGGGGCGCAAGTCGAAAAAATCGAAAAATGCGTTTTATCCCTGTTTTGCGTTTTGCTCCTCGGTTCAAAGCCGTGCCCGGGTGGAGCGTGGGGTGGAGAGCAAAAGGCTGGTCTCGCTGCCGGTGATGCCGGGCACCAGGCGGATGCGGCGCAGTACCGCGTCGAAATCGCTGAGCGTGGCGGCGTTGAGTTCCACGATCAGGTCCCAGCGGCCGTTGGTGCTGTGGATTTCAGAGATTTCCGGAAAACCGCCAAGGGTGCGGATGACGCGGTCCGTCACATGGCCTTCAATCTCGATCATCATGATGCCGCGGATCGCGGCCTCCACCGCATCGGCGCGCAAAATGACGGTATAACCGATGATGGTGCCGTCATTCTCCATTCTTTCGATGCGTGAGCGCACCGTCGCACGCGAGGTTTCCGTCTCGATTGCGAGATCGGAAATGCTGCGCCTGCCATTGTGTCGCAAAAGGGTGATGAGCCGCTCGTCGAGATTGTCCATGATGACCAATTCGGTAAATCAATTTTACCAGATCGATAGCTTATTTCGATAATATTGCCAATATTTGATGTTCATTTCGCCAGATCACTGTGGTGAACTGGTCTTGTTGGCAGGAAAGCGAGGATGGGAATGGAAATCAGGTTGATCGGTGCGCCGCTGCAAATCGGGGCCGGGCAATTGGGATGCGAGATGGGGCCGAGCGCCTATCGCGTCGCGGGGCTTGCTCGTGCCCTTGAAGAACTGGGGCATCGCGTTGTCGATACCGGCAATGTGACGCCGGCGACCTTCCGCGAATTTAATCATCCCAATCCCGCCGTGCATCATCTGTCTGAAACCGTGGCCTGGACCGAGGCTCTGACGGAGGCTGCCTATCGTGAAAGCGCGGATGCCGTGCCGATCTTTCTCGGAGGCGACCATGCGATTTCCGCGGGGACAGTCGCCGGCATGGCGCGCCGGGTGGCAGAGACCGGCCGGCCGTTTTTCGTGCTCTGGCTCGATGCCCATACCGATTATCATACGCTTGAGACGACGCGCAGCGGCAATCTGCACGGCACGCCGGTCGCCTATTTCAGTGGGCGAGAGGGATTTGCCGGGTATTTCCCACCGCTTTCCCATGCGGTTCCGGAAGACAATATCGGCATGATCGGCATCCGCAGTGTGGATCCGGCCGAAAGGGCCGCGCTGGAAAAGAGCGGCATCACCGTGCACGACATGCGCTCGATCGACGAGCATGGCGTCGCCGTTCTGCTGCGGGCGTTTCTGGCACGGGTTCAGGCGGCAAACGGGCTTTTGCATGTCAGTCTCGATGTCGACTTTCTCGAGCCGTCCATCGCGCCGGCCGTCGGCACCACGGTTCCGGGCGGTGCGACGTTCCGCGAGGCGCATCTGGTCATGGAAATGCTGCATGATAGCGGGCTGGTCTGCAGTCTCGATCTGGTGGAACTCAACCCGTTTCTCGACGAGCGCGGCAGAACCGCGACGCTGATGGTGGATCTCGCCGCCAGCCTGATGGGCAAGCGGGTCATGGACCGCCCGACACGGGCCGGCTGAAAGGGGTGATGCGATGAACATGATACCGAACCTCAATATCGTGCCCTTCGTCAGCGTCGATCACATGATGAAACTCGTGCTGCGCGTCGGCATCGATACGTTCCTGCGCGAGCTTGCCGAGGCGGTGGAAGAGGATTTCCGCCGTTGGGAAAGCTTCGACAAGACGCCGCGCATCGCCTCGCATTCGAAGGAAGGCGTCATTGAATTGATGCCGACCAGCGATGGCACGCTTTACGGCTTCAAATATGTCAACGGCCATCCGAAGAACATGAAGGAAGGCCGCCAGACGGTGACGGCTTTCGGTGTGCTTTCCGATGTCGGTAACGGTTATCCGCTGCTTCTGACCGAGATGACCATCCTGACGGCGCTGCGCACCGCCGCCACCTCCGCTGTCGCCGCAAAATATCTCGCCCGCAAGAATTCCCGCTCCATGGCCGTCATCGGCAATGGCGCCCAGAGCGAATTCCAGGCGCGCGCCTTCAAGGCGATTCTTGGCATAGACACGCTGCGGCTATTCGATATCGACCCGTCCGCCAGCGAAAAATGCGCCCGCAATCTCGCCGGGCAGGGTTTTGCCATCAAGATCTGTGAGAGTGCACAGGAAGCGGTCGAAGGGGCGGATATCATCACGACCGTCACCGCCGACAAGCAATATGCGACGATCCTGACCGACAACATGGTCGGGCCCGGCATTCACATCAACGCCGTCGGCGGCGATTGCCCCGGCAAGACGGAGTTGCACCGGGATATTCTGCTTCGATCCGATATTTTCGTCGAATATCCGCCGCAGACGCGCATTGAAGGTGAAATCCAGCAATTGCCGGCGGATTATCCCGTCATCGAGCTTTGGCAGGTCATAACCGCTGAAAAGCAGGGGCGGGCAAGTGAGCGACAGATCACGCTGTTCGACAGCGTCGGCTTCGCGACGGAAGATTTTTCGGCGTTGCGTTACGTGCGCTCGAAGCTGCCATCCACCGGGCTTTATACGGAGCTCGATCTGCTGGCTGATCCGGATGAGCCGCGTGACTTGTTCGGGATGCTGCTGCGGTGTGAGGCGGCTCTCGTCTAGGGTTTTCTGCCTATTTCGTCTCCCGGCGGCTCTTGCGGGCAACCACATGTTCGCGCCAGATGGTGAAGAGGCCGGCGGCAATGACGATCGCTGCACCGATGACCATGTTGGACGTCACCACTTCGCCATAGACGGTGACGCCGATGATGGAGACGAGCACCAGCTGATAATAGGAAAAGGGCTGCACGGAGGCTGCATCCGCCAGTTCGAACGCCTTTATCAGGCAATAATGGCCGCTCATGCCGGTAATGCACAGCGCCAGCATCCAGCCCCAATTCTGCGGCTCGATGCTGACCCAATAAAACGGACCGACCAGCGTCAGGGCCGCCGCACCGGCCACGCCGGTGTAGAAGAAGCTTGTCATCGCCGAATCGCTTTTGCTGCCGAGGCGGGTCAGGACGCTGTAGAGCGCCAGCATGAAGGTGGCCACGAAGGTGATAATCAGCCGGTTGTCGAAACCGTCGCCCTCCGGCTTGAGGATGACGAGAACGCCGATGAAGCCGACAAAAATGGCGCTCCAGCGCCGCCAGCCCACATGTTCTCCCAGCAAAGGCATGGACAGCGCCGCAACGATCAGCGGTGCGGAGGCAAGGATGGAATGGCTGTGCGCCAGCCCGACGACGGCGAAAGAAAAGATCGAAATGACGATCTGTACGGCGAGAAGCACGCCGCGGCCGATCTGCAGCCAGGGACGGTTGGCCATGACGGCGCCCCGAATGCCGCCCGCCGACCTTGCGGCCATCAAAAGAACGAAGACGGCAAAGGCCCAGTATCGCAGCATGGCGATAAAAACCGGCGGATAGGCGCTGCCCAGATGTTTCGATATGCCATCCTGCGCCGCAAAGATCGTGAAAGCGACAAGCGCATAAAGAAAGCCGGTCCGGGGTGATGGCATGAAAAAACCGCTATCCGACTGCCGCCGGCAAAAGAGTATTCGGGGTGAATGAGGTGGGTAACAGCCATATGTTACGGCCGTACCTTGTCAGACAACCTTATTTTCCGAATAGCTGCCATGCAAGTGTGGAAGCTGCGTTTTAAAGGGGCGATTGCTGGAGCATGCTTTTGCTGCATTCTCTCCTCATCCCTGTGCCTGTCACAGGGATTCAGCCAGCCCAAGTCATTGGGCTGAAAGGAGTTTTTCTCGCCGTGCAGACGCGCGTCGGCTGGATTCCTGTGACGAGCACAGGAATGAGGGCGGTGGGCACGCCGCTCCGCAGGTCGGCGTAGAGCTAGTATGATGTGAGCCTGCTGCCGAGGGCTTTGGGACAGGCAGGGCTGTCCGCCGTCAACAATTGCGCGGCGGAGAGAAGGTTCAGCAAGACGCTCAGCGTCCCGGTTGTGGCTTCAGCCGATCTTCACGGCCGTCTTCGAGGTCGCGGATTTCAGTGCGGCATCGGCCAGTTTCAGCGCGATCAGACCGTCCTTGATGGAGGGCGACGGCGCGACGTTGTTTTCGATGCTGTCGATAAAGGCGGTGATTTCCGCGGCATAGGCGGCCGTATAACGCGTCATGAAGAAATCATGCAGCGGCGGGCGGGTGTAGCCGTCCGCATTGGCGATTTCGATGGAAACCGGACGCTGGTTTTCGGCCGCGGCCGAACCGAGCGAACCGTGCACTTCGATGCGCTGGTCGTAACCATAGGTCGCGCGGCGGGAATTCGAAATGATCGCCTGTCTGCCGCTTTTTGTCGTCAGGATGATGCTGGCGCTGTCGAAATCACCCAGCGCGCCGATCTCCGGATTGACGAGGACGGAACCGGTGGCAAACACGCTTTCCACTTCCTCGCCGAGCAGGAAACGGGCCATATCGAAATCATGAATGGTCATGTCGCGGAAAATGCCGCCGGAGACCTTGATATATTCGGCCGGCGGCGGGCCGGGGTCGCGGCTGGTGATGGTCACCATTTCCACCTTGCCGATGCGGCCATCATCGATTGCCTTGTGAACGGCCTGGAAATGCGGGTCGAAACGGCGGTTGAAACCGAGCATCACCTTCGCTCCGGTTTCCTCGACCACCTTGGCGCAAGCTTCCGCGCGGGCGACATCGAGATCGACGGGCTTTTCGCAGAAGATCGCCTTGCCGGCGCGGGCGAAACGCTCGATCAGGTCGGCATGGGTGTTGGTCGGGGTGCAGATGATAACGGCATCGATCGTCTCGTCGGCCAGAACCTCATCGATCGTGCTGACCTTGCACTGCGCCTCGCGGGCGATTGCTTCCGCAGCACCGGCCATGGCGTCCACAACGGCCACCAGCTGCGCACGGCTGTCGGTGGTGATCGCCTTGGCGTGGACCTTGCCGATCCGTCCAGCGCCGAGCAGTGCCAATTTCGTAACCATCTTTCCTCCGGTTTCTCACACCCGTCCCTCACTCCCGGAAAGACAGAATATGAATGCAAGCAATGTTTCGATATGGAATATATGTTCCATTTTGCTAGATCGACATTGCAGACGTGTCAAGCGTTTTGACGATGATCCAGACGGCCGAAATCGCTCTTCGGGAAGGTCATGCGGCGCGGATGGCCGGTGTCGTTAAAAGCCCCTAGCGATAATCAATCGGCCGAAGCTGTCAGGGCCGCATTGTGGGGCAGGGCGTATACTTCGACCGGGGTTTCGAGGCCGCGCAGCAGCCATGGGCCGAGATTTTCCAGCTTTCCCTGATATCCGGCCATGCGTACGAATTCCTCGGAGAAAAGCACATTGCGCCCGGTCTCCTTGGTCAGCGTTTCCAGCCGCGAGGCGATATTGACGGCGGGGCCGATGACGGTGAAATCGAGGCGGGTTTTCGAGCCGATATTGCCATACATGACATCGCCGACATGCACGCCGATGCCGTAACCCAGGGGATCGTGGCCCTTGCGGCAATTGATTTCATTCAGCGCAACGAGGCTCTTCTGCGCGCTGGCGATGGCTTTCAGCAGGTTTTCGCAGGCCTTGGGATCGCTGAGCGGGAAAATCGCCAGTAGCCCGTCGCCCATGAATTTCAGGATTTCGCCGCCGAATTCCTCGATGGGATCGCACATGGCATCGAAATAACCGTTCAGAAGCTCGATGACATCGTCGCGCGGCCAGAGGTCGGAAATATGGGTGAAATTGCGCAGGTCGCAGATCAGGATCGCCGCGCCCACCGTCATGCCGCTGCCGCGTGTGGTTGCGCCATTGAGGATTTTTTCGCCCGCATGCGGCCCCACATAGGTTTCCAGAAGGGTGCGCGTCATGCGGTTCTTCAGGCGTATTTCGCTGACGAGCGCCAGCGCCGGAAGCAGGTTTTTCAACGCGAGGATTTCGCTGTCGGAAAAACCGCCGGGCCGGTCGCTGGAGAAGCTGGCGACATGGCGCTTGCCGAAGGTGTGCTCGATCGGCCATGCGCAATAATCGGTCAGCCCCTCGGCCCGCAGGTCTTCGTAGATCGTATAGCCGGGCTCATCGATGTCGTCTCCGTTCAGCCGGTGGCGGACTTCGGCGGCGCCCTGGTGAATGTCGTTGATAGGGCTGTTCAGATATTCGGGCGTATTTTCAGACCCATAGCCATAGGTGGCGATTTCGGCGGAGGACAGGCCGGCTTTCCACAGAATGCGCGCGCCAAGCCATTGCGGATGGCGAATGCGGAAAGCGAGCACGCCCCGCGCCACGGAAATTCCGCTCGCCCGCAGCCTGTTGCAGAGCTCGACGAATATTTCGTCGATAAAGCGTTCGTCCTTGGTGCCGGTGATCAACCAGTCGAGAATTTCCGTCTTTTCCGCTGGCCACAATTCATCCAATGCTGAAGAAACCCGTTCTTCGGTGTCGAGACTTAGTGTCATGGCAGGATTCCGGAGGTTGTTGCTGCTCTCGCACAAGCGGGGCGCATGTCGCACTCGGCCAACATGGTCGCTCGTGAACCCCATGTGGTGCCGGATAACGAAAATGTTAAGAGAGGGGCGCGGAAAATGTTCCGGAAGGGATAGGCGGCATCGGGCCACGCGCGCCGCCCGGATGTTCCCGGGAACATCGTCCCCGGCGGCGCTGAGATTTTTGATGATCGCTAAGGCGGATCAGATAACGGTTTCGACAGGAATATGAAGAGCTGCGGCAACGCGTCTGATGCGCAGCGGATCGCTGTCCGTGCCGTCTTCGAGCGCGCGTATTTCGCTGGTCGTCAGGCCGCAGGTCACGGCAAGCTGTTCGACCGTATATCCGGCGAGATTGCGCGCGGTCAGAACCTTTTTGGCAAAAGGAGCATCTGTTTCGTGATCGGAATCGGGTTGTGAGATTGAAATTGTCATTATTGCATCTCCCTCAGAATGGACACTTAAATGCGGGCGGCAAAGAAAAGTTGCCGGGCCGAATGCGACCGCGTTGCCGGAGAAGAAAATCGGTGCTGCAACGCAGCGAGGAACATAGCGGCTTCATCGACCTACGCAATAGTTAAATTTTGTTAAGATTCGTGATCGCTGCATTCCTGCGGCACGCCTCTGCCGGAAAAAAGCCGAGATACCGCCGTTTTTCGGGGCTCTTGCGACGGGGCTTTCGCTAGAGCATGCCCCAGGCGCGAAACCGGCCGCGACCGGTCACTTCCCGCAGTTCCAGCTGGTTGGCGAGCCCGATCGCGCCCTGCGGTGTGGTGCCGAGTTCCTTGACGATCATCGCTGCGGAAACCACCGGTCGGGAGACGACAAGTTCCACGAGTTCCGGCAGGCGCGAGGAGGAACGCCGGCCTGCCAGCTTGCGCATCATGCGTTCACGCGCATGGGCCAGCCGGTCATGTTCCTTCATGCCGACCTGCGCCGCTTCGTAAAAGCTGTCGAGAAGTGCGAGAACCCGCTGTGTCTGGTTTCGGGCGTGCCGACGCTCCCGCGGGACCGCGCGGAGACCGGCGCTGAGGGCCGGCAGGTGATCGGGCGTGACGGCGCCGTCGCGCAGAAAGGCGGAGGCCAGAAGCCGGCCGAGCCAGGGGCTGCGTTGCAGCACCTCGATCATGTTCCAGGCGTCGAGCAGGATGGCGGTGCGAAGAATCGCCGGCAGTTCCTCCGTCCGCGCATAGACGTTCCACCATTCTTTCAGCCGCTCATCCTCGTCCCAGTCGGGTTCGTTGATGATCGCATGGCTTTCCTCCCTGTGCATTGGCGGAAGCGCGCTACCGGTGGTGATCGCGTCGAGCGTTGCGGCGCTTCGCGCCAGAAGCGCATCCAGCTCGGAAAAAGCGCCATCCAGCGATGTTTCCTCCACCTCCTCGTCGGTGTCTTCATCGCGGGCGTGGTCGAGCGTTTGTCTGGAAGGCTCTGGCGCTTGGGCAAGTGCCGCCCTGCCGCGTAGCCTTGAAAGGCCCGGCGCGGTAAAGGCCCAGCCGGGGGGATTGGAAAAGATCAGCCGTCTCGAGCGGAGAATCCGGTGCGCCGCCGTCATTTCATGGGTTGGCGCGCGCACATCCATATGCGCGTCATGCAGCACCAGATCTTCCATGTGAACGAGTTCGCCATCCACCCACATGGAGGAAATCGCATCGGTGAAATCCTGTCTTTCGATGAAGCCGTGTTTCATCGGTGACCGGTCGATCCGCTCGTCCAGCCGCGCCAGCGCCTCGCCGGCACGGGCGGCGGCAATGAGAAGCTTTTCAATCTGAACGTCCGATATATCGTAAATCATTGATATTTTTTAGTTTGAGCGCGGGCGGCTTACAAGGCGGATCACAGGTGGGCGGGTTTGGCTGGTTTTTCGGCAATATTGCGATGCGGTATAAACTTGCGCACTGCAACATGACGGGTATATACCCCCACCGAGAGCGACAAATTATCACACCTTCCGTTCGCCCTTCCATCTCCAGACGAAGATGAATTGGAGTTTACCCGTGAATATTATGGCAAATGGTCCCGCCACCGCGCCGGACCAGAAAACCCGTTTGAAATCCATTATCGGCGGATCGGCGGGCAACCTCGTCGAATGGTACGATTGGTACGTTTATTCGGCCTTCACCCTTTATTTCGCGCCGGTGTTTTTCCCTTCCGGAAACCAGACCGCCGAGCTTCTGAGTGCAGCCGCCGTTTTCGCCGTCGGATTTCTGATGCGGCCCATCGGGGCCTGGTTCATGGGCACCTATGCCGACCGCAAGGGCCGCAAGGCCGGCCTGACCTTATCTGTCACGCTGATGTGTCTCGGCTCGCTGCTGATCGCGATTACGCCCGGCCATGAGGCGATTGGCATTGCCGCGCCGGCCATTCTGGTTTTCGCAAGGCTTCTGCAAGGCATCAGCGTCGGCGGCGAATATGGCGCGAGCGCAACCTATCTCAGCGAAATGGCCGGCAAGAACCGCCGCGGTTTCTTCTCCAGTTTCCAGTATGTGACGCTTATTTCCGGTCAGCTTCTGGCGCTGGCGGTACTTCTGGTGCTGCAGCGGGTTCTGACGCCGGAACAGCTCGGCTCCTGGGGCTGGCGCATTCCCTTCTTCATTGGCGGCCTTCTGGCGATTGCGGTGTTTTATATCCGCCGCGGCCTTGTCGAGACGCAGTCCTTCGAAAATGCCAAGACCGGCGCTGCCGACAAGCCGAAGTCCAGCGGATGGGCGCTGTTCAAGCACTATCCAAGGGAAGCGCTGATGGTCATGGCGCTCACCTCCGGCGGCACGCTCGCCTTTTATGCCTATACGACCTATCTGCAGAAATTCCTCGTCAACACCTCCGGCTTCAGCAAGGAAAGCGCCACGGAAATCACCACGGCGGCGCTCTTCGTCTTCATGCTGTGCCAGCCGATTGCGGGTGCGCTGTCCGACAGGATCGGCCGCAAGCCGCTGATGGTCGGCTTCGGTATCCTCGGAACGCTGTTTACCTATGCGATCTTCAGCATGCTTTCGACGACGACCGATCCCATCATGGCTTTCGCCCTCGTTCTGGTCGGCCTGTTGATCGTCACCGGCTATACCTCCATCAATGCGGTGGTGAAGGCGGAAATGTTCCCTGCCCATATCCGCGCGCTTGGCGTGGCTCTGCCCTATGCGCTGGCGAACACCATATTCGGCGGAACGGCGGAATTCGTGGCCCTGAAGTTCAAGCAGATCGGCCACGAAAACTGGTTCTTCTGGTATGTGACGATCATGATCGCCCTGTCGCTGGTGGTTTATGTGAAGATGCGCGATACGCGCGATCACAGCCATATCCACGAGGATTGAGCGACCGCCATCCAGACCGGCAAAAGCCCCGTCCTTCCGACGGGGCTTTTTCTTTTTAGCATTCAGGCGGCTTCGGCGGGAAGGGCGATGCGGGCTTCAAAACCGTCCTGCCGGCCCGGCGCCGGAGAGGAAAGCACCAGCTCTCCGCCGGCCTGCTCCACCAGGCTCTTCACGATGGCAAGGCCAAGCCCGGTTCCGTCCGCCGTGGTCTGGCCCCTGGTAAAACGCGTCGTCAGCTTGGGCAGGAGAGCCGCGTCGATCGCCGCCCCGGAATTGACGATGCGGATCGTGCCGTCCGCTTCGGCGACGACCTGCACCGGGCTTTCCGCCGGGCTGTGGATCAGCGCATTTTCGAGGAGGTTACGGATGATGATGCCAAAGGCATCCGCGCCGATCCTGCAGGACAGGCCGCCTTCACAGCGATTGGTGAAGCGGATGCGGGATGAGCCGATGGCCGTTCTCATCATGTCATCGATAACCAGTTCGAGAACGGGGATGAGATCGTTTGCCGTGTCGGTGACCCCGATCCTCGCTTCCGCGCGCGACATCTGAAGCAGTTTTTCGGCCAGGTGGGCGAGATGCTGCAGGGATTTTTCGATGTTTTCCACGCGCGGCGCAAGTTCCGGCGGTATGTCGGCGTGCAGCCGCTGCGCCTGCGCCAGCGCGCCGGCAATCGGCGTGCGCAATTCATGGGCGCTGTTGGCGGTGAATTCCCGTTCCGCCTCGATTGCCGATCGCAATCGTCCGAGCAGCAGATTGACCGAACGGGCAATGGGATGGAGCTCGCCCGGAAAGGGTTGCGTCGGCAGCGGCGCGAGATTGCCGCCGTCCTTTTTGCCGATGTCGTCGCGCAGGGTCTGTATCGGTCGCAGCGTTCTGCGCACCACGACAATGACGGCGAAAATGCTGGCGGGAATGAGGAGGAGAACGGGAAGCAGCAGCGCGGTGCCCGCCTCTTCGATTGCCTCGCGGCGATTTGCGAAGGCATCGGCAACCTGCAGGAAATAGTTTCCGTCCGGTGTCGCAACCGTAAAGATACGCTGGGTCGCGGTTTCGGAAAAGCCGGGTTCGAGCGAGACCTCGAAAGGCTCCGTCGAACTGTCATGCGAATGCAGCACCACCTGTCCTTCCCGGTCGCGGACCTGATAGGTCAGATATTCCGCCCGTTCCGACGTCCGGTTGAGCTTTTGCGCGGCAGGCGCGGTGTTGTTTTCCCTCAGGTCGTCCACCAATAGCGGCAGCAGTCTTTCGGCGGTTTCCTCAACGCCGGCGTCGAAAATTTCGGCGAACTCATCCTGCATCACCATGACGCCCAGCCCGCAGGCGAGAAGCCAGGATATGGCGACAACGCTGGTCAGCGCCGTCACGAGCTTGCGGGTCATGCTGGTCGGTCTGGCCATTTCTGCCTGCTTGTAATTCTGACTATCGAATGGTGTAGCCGACGCCGCGCACGGTTTCGACGCGGTCATGGCCG
Organism: Agrobacterium deltaense RV3; assembly: GCF_900013505.1. Taxonomy (NCBI): domain Bacteria; kingdom Pseudomonadati; phylum Pseudomonadota; class Alphaproteobacteria; order Hyphomicrobiales; family Rhizobiaceae; genus Agrobacterium; species Agrobacterium deltae. The sequence continues at coordinate 1,160,522 of NZ_LT009746.1, forward strand.
ATTTTCTTGCGAAGTCGGCTGATATAGACCTCGACCGTGTTGCTTTCTATTTCCGCGCCGAATTCATAAAGCGTGTCGTGCAATTGCGCTTTCGAGACGACCGCGCCGGGATGTTCGACGAGTTTTTCCAGCACGGCCCATTCCCGGGCGCTCAGCGTCTGCGCCGTTCCATCGACCGTGATGTTGCGCGCCACCTGGTTGATCTCGATGCCGGGCAGGCGGATGACGGGAGCGGAACGCCCTTCGTAACGGCGCGAAACCGCCAGCATGCGGGCCGAAAGCTCGTTGAGATCGAAAGGTTTGACCAGATAATCGTCCGCACCGGCGTTCAGCCCGGCAATCCGGTCGGAGACCTGGTCATGGGCTGTCAGAATGATCACCGGCGTTGCGTCATCGCGCTGGCGCAGGCTTTGCAGAAGGGTAATGCCCTCGCCATCCGGCAGGCGCATGTCGAGCAGGATGAGGCCGTAACCCATCGTCAGCGTCGCCGCCATGGCGTCGCCGAGCGTCTTGAACCAGTCGACAGCATGACCCGCCGCCGCGACATGGTCCCGCAGCGCTTCGCCCAGCACATGATCGTCTTCAACAAGCAGAACCCGCAAGACAGCTCCCTCTATCGCTTCGTCCTGCGTATCTCTTTCTCCGGATAAGCGTCAAGCACGGTGTTTCAGCTGTTCTGCCGCTGGGTGCAGCCGCCGAATACATCGAGCGAGGGATCGTAGACCGAAGTGGAGACATTCATCATGCCAAGGATGCTGTGGAAATAATTGTCGTGCGAGCGCCCGCCCTCCGCTGCGGTTTTTGCGAGGCAGGCTTTGTTGAGCCCCATGGATTTCGCAAAGTCGTCGTCGAACCAGACGAGAAACGGCACATGGGTCTGCTGGTCGGGCGCCAGAAGATAGGGCGCGCCATGCAGGTAGACGCCGTTTTCGCCAAGCGACTCGCCATGGTCAGACGCATAGATCATGCCCGTCGCCAGCCTGTCCGAACGAGCCTTCAGCTTGTCGATCACGGTCGAGAGGAAATGGTCGGTATAAAGAAGCGTGTTGTCGTAGGAGTTGACGATCTCCGCGTCGGAGCAGTTACCAAGCTCGGCCGTGCGGCAATCCGGGGTGAATTTGCGGAATTCGTCGGTATAGCGCAGATAATAGGTCGGCCCGTGGCTGCCCATCTGGTGCAGCACGATGACGCTGTCTCTGGTGACGTTGTTGAGCCAGGAGTCGAGCTTGTCGAAGAAGATATCGTCGCGGCATTCCCCGCCGGTGCAGAAGCGGCTGTCATTGGTGGAGGGCAGGTCGAAATAGGGGATGCGGTCGGCCACGTTCTTGCTGCCGGTATTGTTGTCCAGCCATGTCGCGCTGACCCCGGCATGGACGAGAACATCCATGACGTTTTCATTGGCGAGCGCCTTTTTGTGGCTATATTCCGAACGCGGGAACTTCGAGAACATGCAGGGAATGGAAATCGCCGTCGCGGTGCCGCAGCTGGTCGTGTTCGGAAAATAGACCACACCGCGTTTTGTAAGCTCGGGATTGGTATCGCGCCCATAGCCATTCAGGGAAAAGTTCGCGGCCCGCGCCGTCTCGCCCGCCACGATGACGGTGATACGGGGTTTGCGGACGCCGCCCAATGAAGGCAGGACCTTCGCATCCCCGCCGACCGGGCTGACCTGAATATCGACTTCCTTGCCCGCCAGCGTGAAGTAATGAATGGCCGACATGATTGGCGACAGGGGATTGACGCTTTTGACGATATCCTTGTGCTGGCGCACGGCGGTGGTGAAGGTCTTGGAATTGGCGAAGCTGATGATGCCGGCGATGGAAAGACAGATCAGGATGCTGATCGTGTTCCACAAAAGCTTGTCGAGGATCGGGCGGTGGCGCACACGCACGGTGGCGATGAGGAGGGACGGCACCAGTCCGTAAATCGCCATGTGCCAGAGAAAGCCGGGCGTGATCAGATTGCCGGCTTCCGCCTGCGTCGTCTCCATGGCGTTGCGGATCATGTCGCTGTCGATGACGATGCCGTAGCGATCCATGAACCAGGAAGCGGCCGCCGCCGCGAAGATCACGAAGATCAAAAACGGCTTGATGAGATATTTGGCGGAAAAAATGATGATGAGGGCGCCGAGAAAGGCGGCCATGGCAGCATAAAGCGCGACAATGGCGACCGGATAGGCGGAAAGATAGGTGTGAACCTTCGACCAGAATGTCCGGTTCATGAAAAACAGCAGATAGGCCGCCGTCAGCAGGCTGAGCGGCACGCTGCCGATTTCCGGACGATATGTTACTGTTCCCGTCGCTTTCGCGGTAAAAAGAGCCACTGTCAGATCCACCAGATTTCCAATAGGCCGGCGGCAACGGAGACGGGGCGAAAACGCCGTCGTCCAGGCTGCCGCATGGGCCGATCAATGGCGGATGCGTCATTTTGCTGACATCAACCTGAAAGCTTGTCATGGAAGTGTCACACTCCGTCGTGGCCGTTCGGTGGTGGTGTTTGAGATTGTCGAGACGATAGAGGCCTTAATTGAGGCCCACGATGCCTGTGGCGGTGGTGCGCGTTGCGAATATGCGCGTGGCCCTGACCGGTAGCAGGCTGCCTGCGGGCAGGTTCTGGAAGGTCACCGTCGCCCCGGAAAGCAGGGTCAGGCAGAGATGGCCGCCATTGCCCACATAGATGGCGCGGGTGGGGGAAGAAAGCGGGTTCGTATCGTCCGGAACGACATCGAAAGCGTGGGATGCCGGAGATTCGAGGCCGGCGGCGTGGTGTTCGTAAGTCTCAGCCATTGCTGTCTCCCGTAAATTAAAATCTGCCGCGATTATGGGGTGCGCTGCGGCTGTGGGGAAAAGCGGGGACAGGAAATATTCGGACAGGATTTCGGCCTCGTGTTGGGCCTGCCCGCAAGAGCGTCATTCCTTTCGCAATCCCATGCGGTTACGCCGCCCCCGCCTGTTGCCGCCGATGCGGCGCAAACGGGTGATGGCGGATTTTTCGTCCACGGGATCGGCAGGCGGGCGGGTGCTGTCGCTTCAATTGCGCATATGGAGAATGAAGGCCCTGACGGCGGGAGAGGCTTCCGTTTTCCGGTGGGCTATAGCGAGGTCCGAGGTCGTGGAACTGGCCGCAAGCGGCACGTAGCGCACACCGGGCAACCTCAGGCAATTAAGCGAGCGCGGCACCAGCGCGACGCCGAGGCCGATGGCCACCATGCTAGTAATCGTGGTGTAGTCCCTGCCTTCCGGGTTGATCGCCGGCTGGAACCCGGCTTCATTGCAGGCTTCTATCGTATTGTAATGAAAGCCGACATCCGGTGGTTGCCGCGGGGTAATGAAGGTCTCGCCGGCAAGGTTTTTCAGATCGACCTGCAGCGCAAACGCCAGGGGATGGTTTTCAGGAAGTGCGGCCATCAACGGTTCGCGCAGCACCACATGGGTTGTCACACCTTCCGGAACAGGCGCAGGCGGGCGGATGAAGGCGAAGTCCAGATTGCCGTCGGCAATCTTGGCCAATTGCAGCCGCATCTCCATCTCGATCAATTGTAGCTCCACATCGGGATGGGAAGCGCGGAAACTGGCGATGGACCGGATCATCAGGCCGGAATAGGCGGCCGAGGCGACATAACCGATGGAAATGCGCCCGGTTTCGCCGCGATCGACGCGTTTGAGCGCCGCAAGCGTCGCCTCGGCATTGGCGAGGATCTTCCGGGCATCCTCGTAGAGAAGCTGGCCGGGCGTGGTCAGCTTCACCGAGCGGCGCGTCCGGTCGAGAAGCGGCATGCCGACAATCTGTTCGAGCGCCATGATCTGCTGGCTCAAGCCCGGCTGGGCGATACCGAGGCGGGCGGCGGCGCGCTCGAAATTGCGCTCATCCACCAGCGTGGTGAAATAGCGCAGGTGGCGCAATTCGAACGTTTCTGCCCGGCTTGCCGGTTTCCTGCCCATCGTCACGGCCTTTCCGGCAGATTTGAATAATTCCAAGCTATTATCGCTGCTACTTTTCATAATCAATAGTTCTGAAAAAAACCGGCTGCGCTTATTGGATCACAATTCGTCCCTTGCGTAATAAGATGACTTAAATTCTCCAGAAAAATACCGCCTTATGGTGGCGCGGGTGATGAAGGGGCTTGGGGTGCAGGGAAAAACCAAACACATTTCCATTCTGGCTGGCGGTTGCGCCGTCATCGCTTATGTGGGCTTTTTGGCCCCGGCTTCCGCCCTTGCGCAGGAGGCCGGTACGACGGTGCTGCAGACCATCACCGTGGAGGGCGCCAAAAATCAGGACCCCAAGGCGCCCGTGAAAGGCTATGTGGCGAAAACCAGCGCCAGCGCCACCAAGACGGGGCGATCCCTGATCGAGACGCCGCAATCCGTATCCGTCATCACCAAGGACCAGATGGATGCTCAGAACGTTCGCAATCTCAGCGAGGCGCTGAATTATGTTCCGGGTGTCGTCGCGCAGCCGTTTGGGGCGGATCCGCGTTTCGATGCGCCGCGCATTCGCGGGTTCCAGGGAAACCAGTTGCAGTTCCTGAACGGTCTGCGGCTGATGCGCACCGCCGGTGCGCCCTCCTATGAGGTTTACGGTCTGGAGCGCGTGGAAGTCATTCGCGGGCCGGCTTCCGTTCTTTTCGGTCAGGGCAATCCCGGCGGCCTCATCAATCTCATCAGCAAGCGGCCGACCTTCGAACGGTTCGGCGAAGTCGGTGTGCAGATCGGCAGCTTCGACTATTACCAGTCGATGTTCGATATTGGCGGCCCCGTGGCGGATAGCGACAGTTTCGCCTATCGCCTGACCGGCCTTGCGCGCAACGCCCATGCCCAGACGGACAATTTGCAGAACGACCGTTATTTCATCGCACCGGCGCTGACCTGGCAGCCGGACGAGGATACGAAGCTGACGGTTCTTGCCTCCTATCAGCACGACAATCCGAGTTCGCCCTCCGGCCTCCCGCCGGCGCTGACCTATCTCAGACCCGGCAATATGCTGGATCGCAGCTTTTATGTCGGCGATCCGTCCTTCGATACGTCGAGCCGCAAATTCACCAATATCGGTTATGAATTCGAGCACCGTTTCGACGAGACCTTCACCTTCCGGCAGAACGCGCGTTATTCCAATTTCGACTGGTCCTACCGCGCGCTCGGCATGTCCTCGACCAGCGGCGGCATGATCGGCAATCTTATCCGCCGCAATGCGACGTTTCAGGACGAGTTGCTGAACACTTTCAACATCGACAACAGCCTGCAGGCGGAGTTCTCCACGGGGCCAATCGACCACACCCTGCTTGTCGGGCTGGACTACCGTTATTTCGACAATAACGTCAAAACCGAGTTCTGGGCCGCGACGCCGCTCAATCCCGTCAATCCGGTCTATGGCGGGCCGATCAGCCTCACCTCGCGCACGCTTTATGCCGATGTGAAGACGGATATTTCCCAGATCGGCCTTTATGCGCAGGACGAGATGGCTTTTGAGAACTGGCGCGTTACCGCCGGCCTGCGGCAGGACTGGGCAAGCACCAGTGGCACGACCTTCAACGGCACCACCTACCGTTCGCTCGACAAGGACGATCACAAGCTGACCGGCCGCGTCGGCATCAGCTATCTGTTCGATGGCGGCATCGCGCCCTATGTCAGCTACGCGACCTCCTTCGAACCGGTGCCGCAGCCGGCTGTCGGCGATGCGCCGAAACCGACCACCGGCGAACAATGGGAGGCGGGCGTCAAATACCAGCCCGAGGGTTTCGACGGTTTCTTCTCCGCCGCGATCTACGATCTGACACAGAAAAACGTCACGACGACGGTGGGCGGCGTGACGCAGCAGATGGACGAGGCGCATGTGAAAGGCCTCGAGCTTGAAGGCGTCGCAAGCCTTGCCGACGGGCTCGACCTGCGCGCGGCCTATACCTACATGGACAGCGAGGTCTCCGGCCGCGTGAATAACGGCAAGGAGCTGGACAGCACGCCGCGGCACGCCGCAAGCCTCTGGCTGGATTACACTTTCCCGGAAGATACCGTCCTTGAGGGTTTCGGCATCGGCGGCGGTGTGCGTTATGTCGGAAAACGCTATGGTGATGCCGCCAACACCTTCGAGATGAAGGGCCTCGCCCTGCTCGATCTCGGCGTGCACTACGAGAAGAACGGCTACCGCGCCTCGCTTCTGGTGCAAAACTTGACTGATAAAGAATATATTTCTAGTTGCTCGACTTTCGGATGCTATTACGGTGACGGAAGAACGGTTATGGGCAAGCTGACCTATCGTTGGTGACGCCATATCAAAGTGAAGCAGCAGGGGCATGACGCGCAAGGATCGATGGATGTCCCCCCTTTGGGGGCGGCGGGAATTTTTAGGCCTGCTCGCTGCTTCGGCTCTTGCTGGCAAGGCGCGCGCGGCGGTCACGCCACGCCTTGCCGCCATCGACTGGGCCATGCTGGAAACCGCCGTTGCGCTCGGCGTCATGCCGGTGGCGGCGACCGAGCTCATCCAGTTTCGGGAGGACGCGGTCGAGCCGGAAATCCCCGCAACCGTCGCCGATCTTGGCCTGCGCGGCGCGCCGAATTTCGAGCTTCTGCAACTGACCCGGCCCGATCTCATTCTGATTTCGCCCTTCTACACCCGCTATACCGGCAGGCTGGAAGCGATTGCCCCGGTCTTCTCGCTGCCCTTTTACGTGAAGGGCGAGCCGCCTTTCGCAAAGGCGCTGGCGGCGGTCTCCGCCCTTGGCGAAAAGCTTGGCAGCGCCGATGAGGCGCGCAGGGTTCTGGGCGAAACGGAAGCGACGCTGCAAGCCATGCGGACCCGCCTTGCCGGTTTTGCGGCGCGGCCGAGTTATGTGATCAATATCGGCGACGCCCGGCATTTTCGCGCTTTCGGTGCGGATAGCATGTTCGGGGATGTTCTTGGCCGGCTGGGGCTCGCCAATGCCTGGGTGGATCGTTCGCAATTTACCTTCGCGGCCCCGGTGCCGCTTGAAAATCTCGCCGCTTCGCCCGATGCCCGCATCGTCATCGTCTCCGATATTCCGGTCGAGGCGCGGGAAACCCTGCGCAGCAGCGCCATATGGCGCGCGCTGCCTGCCGTGCGGGAAAACCGGGTGGTCACGATCGGCAATGTCGGTCCCTATGGCGGCATCACCGCCGGCATGCGCTTTGCGCGGCTTCTGACCGAAGCGCTCTCGGCGCAGGGAGAAGCTCTGTGACGGCGCGGCCTCTCCAGCTTTTCTTCGGGCTGCTGTTCGTTCTGGCCTGCGGGCTGTCCCTGCATGCCGGGCTGTTACGGCTGCCTTTCGGTGCATGGCCCGGCCTGCCGTTCGATGCTGCCACCATGTCGATGGATCAGGTGATTTTCGCCTTCAGCCTGATGCCGCGCGTGGCGGTCGCCATTCTGGCGGGCGCGATGCTCGGCCTGTCGGGCGCGTTGTTCCAGCAATTGCTGCGCAATCCGATTGCCGATCCTTCGACGCTCGGCATCTCGGCCGGCGCGCAACTGGCCATCGTCATCGCAACCCTGTTCTTCCCGTGGATGCTGGATGGCAACCGCGCTTTGGTGGCGCTTGCCGGCGCGGCCGGTGCCGCCGGCATCGTGTTTCTTCTCGGCTGGCGACGCTCCTTCGAGCCGGTGACCATGGTGGTGTCGGGGCTGCTGGTCGGCATCACCGCCGCGTCCGTTTCCGCCGCGCTGACGCTGGCACAGGGCGAATATCTGATGTCGCTGGTCGTCTGGAACGGCGGCTCGCTCAGCCAGCAGGACTGGTCGAACGCCTTGTCCCTCGCGTTCCACCTTGTTGCCGGGCTCGTTCTGACCGGCCTGCTGATGAAGCCGCTGACGGTCCTCGGTCTCGGCGATGCCGGTGCAAGATCGCTTGGCGTCTCGCTGTTTTCGATCAGGCTGGCGGTCGCCGCCGTCGCGGTCATGCTGGCCGCCTTTGTTGCTTCGGCGGTCGGCCTCGTCAGCTTCATCGGCCTTGCAGCACCTGCGCTCACCCGGGCGCTTGGTGTGCGGCGTTCGTCTTCGGTGCTCCTGGTTTCCCCGCTTCTGGGCGGACTGCTGCTGTGGTTCTGCGACGGTCTCGTGCAGCTTCTGGCAAGCACGACCGCCGAAGTTTTTCCGACTGGCGCGGTAACGGCCCTGATCGGCGGCCCGCTGCTTCTGTGGCTGCTGCCGAAAATCCGGCCGACCGATGTGCAGCGCGGTGAAGGCGTCGAGCTGGCGACAAGACGCCGGCTTACGGCCCTGCTGCCGGTGCTGGCCGTCATGGCGGGGCTGGTTTTTGCAGCGCTTGCCATCGGCAAGGGGCCCGATGGCTGGACGGTGCTGAAGGCTGACGATCTGCAAAGCCTGCTGCCGTTCCGCTGGCCGCGGCTGGTGGCGGCCGTGGCCGCAGGCGGACTTCTGGCTATGGCGGGCGCGCTTCTCCAGCGGCTTACCGGCAATCCCATGGCAAGCCCGGAGGTGATCGGCGTCAGCGGCGGTGCAGGCCTCGGTTTTGCCGCCGCCATCACGATTTTTCCGGCCGCCGGTCTTTTCGAACTGTTTTGCGGCGCAGGCATCGGCTCTGCGGCCGTCATGATCCTCGTCCTGCTGTTTTCCATGCGCCGGCACCTCGCGCCGGAAAAAATCCTGCTCGCGGGCATTGCCATCAGTTCGCTCTGCTCGGCCGTTCTCTCGGCGCTGCTTGCCATTGGCGACCAGCGGGCATGGCAGATCCTCGCCTGGCTCAGCGGCTCGGGTTCGACGGCGACGCCGGCTTCGGCGATTTTTCTCGCCATTCTTTCCGTCGTGCTGCTGGCGGGCGCGCTATCGGTCACGCGCTGGCTGACGATCCTGCCGCTCGGACGCGATGTGCCGCTCTCCCTCGGCCTGCCGCTCGGCGCGGCCCGCATCGCCGTCATCGCGGTGGCGGGCATTGCCACCGGAGCTGCCTCGCTGCTCGTCGGTCCCTTGAGTTTCGTCGGATTGATGGCGCCGCATATTGCGCTTCGCGCCGGTTTCACTACGCCGCGCGACCATCTCTTCGCCTCCTTCCTGTTCGGCGCGGTGCTGATGGCGCTTTCCGATCTTGGCGCACGGACAGTCACCTTTCCTTACGAACTGCCGCTCGGGCTTTTTGCGGCGCTTGCCGGCGCGCCCTATCTGATCTGGCTTTCAGGCAGGCGATGATGATTTTTTTGAACGACGTACGGAGATGAGAACCATGGGTCAGGCAGCACTTGCCGTCGATTATGACGATATTCCGCTTTTTTCTCTCGACGGCGTGACCATGGAAGTGCCGGGCAGGACATTGCTGCAGCCGCTGACGGCCAGTTTTGCGACCGGCAAGACCATCGGCCTGATCGGTCATAACGGTTCGGGAAAATCCACGTTGCTCAAGATTCTCGCGCGGATTCAGGAGCCGACGGCGGGCAGGGTCTCATTCGAAGGTAAGGCGCTCGGCGCATGGGGCAATCGTGAATTTGCGCGAAAGCTCGCCTATCTGCCGCAATATACGCCGGCCGCCTCCGGCATGCTGGCCAAGGAACTGGTGGCGCTCGGCCGTTATCCCTGGCACGGCGCGCTTGGGCAGTTCACCAAAGCGGATCAGGAGAAGGTGGACGAAGCCATCGAACTCACCGACACCGTCGCCTTCCGCGACCGGCTGGTGGATACGCTTTCAGGCGGCGAGCGCCAGCGCGTGTGGCTTGCCATGCTGGTGGCCCAGAACGCCGAGAGCCTGCTTCTCGACGAACCCATCTCCGCGCTCGACATGGCGCACCAGATCGAAGTGCTTTCGCTGGTGCAGAGACTGTCGCGCGAAAAGGGTCTCGGCGTCATCGTCGTGCTGCACGACGTCAACATGGCGGCGCGCTTCTGCGATGAGATCGTCGCGCTTCATTCCGGCCAGCTTATCGCGCGGGGAACGCCGCAGGAGATCATGACGCCGGAGACGCTGCAGCGCATCTATGGTGTCCGCATGGATGTCATGACCCATGCCGCCACCGGCTTTCCCGTCGCCCTGCCGCTTTGAGGTTGTTGCAGCAAAACAACGGCCGGCAACACTGGCTGTTGATGGCGATTCCCCACGTATTTCCCGCCCTAACAATGTCTTAATGGCATCCTACCGCCATCAGACATTGTTAACCGTTCCGCTTTCATCGCCTCCAATTAAGTTGTTTTGGATCGATTTCAGGGAACAAACGTTAACAGTGCGGAATTCAATATCCGGAGAGGGCAAGAAGGGCTGCTGCGGGTAGGAATAAAACAGGAGAAAATCAGATGAAAAAGGCTGTTGCCGTAACTTTTGCCGCATTGACAATGGGCCTCGGCGGAACCGCATCCGCCCTCGCTGCCGACCTCGCGAGATATGAGCCGGCTCCGCAGGAGCAGGACGATCGCAACGGCGTCAAGATCGGTTACCTCACCTGCGATATCGGCGGCGGCGTCGGTTACGTTCTCGGCTCGGCCAAGGAACTGGATTGCACCTTCCAGTCCACCATGGGCGCCCGTCGCACCGACCATTACACCGGCGCCATCCGCAAGATGGGTGTCGACCTCGGCTTCACCACGCAGGGCCGTCTGGTCTGGGCCGTTTTCGCCCCGACCGCCGGTTACCACCGCGGTTCGCTCGGCGGCCTTTATCAGGGCGCAACGGCTGAAGTCACCGTCGGTCTCGGCGTCGGCACCAACGTTCTCGTTGGCGGCACGTCCGGCTCCATCCAGCTGCAGACGGTCAGCGTGACGGGTCAGGTTGGTCTCAACCTCGCCGCCACCGGCACCTCCGTGACGCTCACGGCCATGAACTGATCGGCAAAGTGCCCGGCCCCGGCCGGGCATTCTGTCGCATGTCAAAATACGCCCTCTTCGTTGTCAGACGGAGAGGGCGTTGTATTATCCGGGCCATGATTTCCACATTCAGAAGTGTCGCGGCAGTAACCGTCTGTTCTTTCCTTTCGGCGACAGCCGCTTTTGCCGAGGGCGATGCGGCCCACGGGGAGAAGGTCTTCAGCCGCTGTTCCACCTGTCACAGCGTCGACACGCCACGCACCCGCATGGGGCCGCATCTGATGGGTGTCGTCGGCAGGTCGATGGCTTCCGTCACCGATTACGGCCACTATTCGCAGGCGCTGAAGGATGCCGGTGCGGCTGGCCGGGTGTGGTCGGAAGAGGAACTGCAAAAATTCATCGCCAGCCCGAAAAAGGCGATCCCGGGAAATGCCATGCGCTTTTTCGGGCTGTGGAGCGAAACCGATATAGCGGATCTGATCGCCTATCTGAAAACGCATCCCATGCCGCAATAGCGGTCAGAGCGGCGCTTCAGCGATAATCTCTTCCGCCTCTTCGAAGGTCATCGCCATGACTTTCGAGCCGATCTCAAAGCCGAAGCCGTTACGGGCGAAAGCGGAGAATTCCTTGGTCTTGCGCTTCTCGTCCAGTTCGACACGGCGAAACGGCCCGAAGGCGCGCTTGCGGGCGAAGATGACGGCTGCGACGAGATCGTTTGTTTCCTGAAGCGCGACGGCTGCCGTTTCCCGGGCGATGCCCTTGACCTGAAGTTTCTGCGCGAGCCCGCGTTTTGACTTGCCGCTGCGCTGGCCGCTCCGCACGGTAATTTCCGCGAAGGCCGTGTCGTCGAGCGCCTTGATGCCATAAGCGAAGGTCACGGCAAATTCGCCAAGCGCCCTGACCTGCGCCGGGCTGATATCCTCGAATTTTTCCCGCGCCTTGCGCATGATGGCGTCGCGCAGCTGCTTTTCCGTCATCATGCGCTGTTCCAGCCGGTAGAGCGCAGAATTGCGCGCCCAGGACAGCATCCGGCTGGTGGGTTCAATGGCCGGCGTGTCGCCGTCCATCGCCATGTCCTCGGCCAGGAAGGGGCTGGAATCGTCGTTCATTCCGCTTTTATAGCGCGGTGAACCCGTCTTGCCAGTTCCTTCCCGGCCCGTTTCCTCCGGTTTTCAGTAGCTCAGGGCGTTTGCGCGCCGGTTGCGGCGACATAGACCGAATAAAGCGATTTCGTCGCGGTGATGAACAGGCGGTTCTTTTTCGGGCCGCCGAAAGTGAGGTTGGCGACTGTCTGCGGTACCCTGATCTTGCCGAGGAGCGTACCTTCGGGGGAAAAGCAGTGAACGCCATCGCCGGCGCTGGTCCACAGGTTGCCGGCCGTATCCAGGCGGAAACCGTCCGGCAGGCCATTGTCGAGATTGCAGAATTCCCGGCCGTTGGTGAGCTTCGCGCCGTCCACCACATCGAAGACGCGGATATGGCGCGGGCGGGAGACATCGTGGCTGTAGGAACTGTCGGCAACGTAGAGCTTCGTCTCATCAGGCGAGAAGGCAAGACCGTTCGGCTGCAGGAAATCGTCGATGGCGATGTCGATCTTTCCGGTTGCGGGATCGAGCCGGTAGACATTGCGGGTCTTCTGTTCTGGCTCCGCCTTGTAGCCCTCGTAATCGGACAGAATGCCGTAGGTTGGATCGGTGAACCAGACGCTGCCATCGGATTTCACCACCACGTCATTGGGTGAGTTCAGCCGCTTGCCGCCGTAGCTGTCGGCAAGAACGGTGATCGCGCCGTCGACTTCGGTGCGGGTGACGCGGCGGCCGCCATGTTCGCAGGAAACGAGCCGCCCCTGCCGGTCGCGCGTATTGCCGTTGGTGAAGTTGGAGGGCTGGCGGAATACCGAGATCCCGCCATCCGGCACCCAGCGCAACATGCGCTCATTCGGAATATCGCTGAACAGCAGGCAGTTCAGATCGGCAAACCACACCGGGCCTTCGGCCCAGCGGCAACCGGAATAAAGCTCTTCCAACTCGGCATTGCCGACGATCAGATGGCGAAAGCGGTCGTCGTGGATTTCGTAAGGGGAGGTCTTGTCTGTGGTCATGAGCGTGGTCCGCTTGGGGGCTTGTCGTTATGGGTTCAGCGCGTGGCCTTGGGGCCGCTTGCCAGAAGAATGACGGAGATGATGATGAGGCCGGTGAGGATGAGACGGATGCCGGCGCCGAAACCGTAAGTATTCAGCATCGACACCACCAGGAACATGAAGAGCGAAGCGCCCCAGATGCCGGGCACATTGGAATCCCCTCCCGCCACCGCCGTTCCGCCGATGACGACGACAGCAATGGACATCAGCAGATATTCCGAGCCCATGTTGAGCGCAGCACCGCCGGAGAAGCTGGCGAGCAGGTAACCCGCGATGGCAGCAAGCACCGCGCAGAGCACATAGGTGACGAAACGTGCGCCGTCCACCGGAATGCCGGTCATGCGGGCGGCGAAGGTGCTCTGGCCGATGGCGGAAATCCAGCGTCCGTAAAACGAGCGGTCGAGCAGCAGCCAGGCGATGACCGAAAGTAGCAGGGCCACGAGGGCGACGTTCGGAATGCCGAAGAAACTTGACGTGGTGAATGTGGCCAATGTTTCCGGCGGCTTGATGCGCAGGCCGCGGTTCGACCAGATGGCGATGGATTGCACGATGAAGCTCATGGAGAGCGTCGCGATGATTGGCGGGATGCGCAGGAGCTTGATCAGCGCATAATTGCCGATGCCGATGGCGATGCCGATCAGGATGGCGATCAGCAGTCCGGGCAGGATGAGACCGTCGGACACATCCATGAATTTGAGCGCCAGCGTGCCTGACAGCGTCATCGTGGCGGGTACGCAGAGGTCGATATTGCCCGGTCCGAGCGTGATGACGAACATCTGGCCGATGCCGACGATGACCGAAAAGGCCGCAAAGGTGAGTGCGGCGTGCGACAGGCCGAAGGAGCTTGCACCGCCGGTGAAGAGCACGGTGACGATCCAGACGACCGCCGTTGCGGCAAAAGACCAGATCCATGGTTTTCTGGTGAGGGAAGAGAGCCCGTTCATTGGTTTTTCTCCCGCTTTTCAAGACGGTTGAGCAGAATCCGCAGCGCCAGCACGATGATGAGGATCGCCCCCTGCGCGCCGATCTGCCAGTCCGGCGAAATGCGCATGAAGGAGAGAAACGAACCGGCGAGCGTCAGCGTCAGCGCGCCGATGACCGCACCTATGGGCGATACCCGGCCGCCGACGAATTCACCGCCGCCGAGAATGACGCCGGCAATCGAGAGCAGCGTGTAACGCAGCGCGATATTGGCGTCGGCCGATGTCGTCAGCCCGACGAGGGCGATACCGGACAGCACCGCGAAGAAACCGGCCAGCGCAAAGGTGGCGGCGCGAATGCCGACGACCGACCAGCCGGAACGCTCGACCGAGCGGAAATTGCCGCCGACGCCGCGCATCAGCACGCCGAAGGAAGAGCGCATGACGATGTAATGGGCGACCACCGCGATCAGGATGCTGGCGACGATGGCGATCGGCACAAAAGGCGGTTTTGCCGTCATCAGCGTGCGGATGAAAGCGGGGGCCTGGCCGCCGGGCGAGGGAAGAATGAGAACGGCGAGGCCGCCCCAGACGAAGCTCATGCCGAGCGTGACCACGATGGAGGGCAGGGCGCGGATATGGATGATGGCGCCCAGCAATGCATAGACCGCAATCGCACCGGCAAAAATCGCAATTCCGAGGAGTGGCGTGGTTTGCAGGAAAGTGGCGGTCACACAGGCGCAGAAACTGACGAAGGTACCCATCGACAGATCGAGATCGTTGACCGACATGATCAGCATCTGCGCAATGGTGGCGAGCGCAATCGGCACCGCCAGATTGAACAGCAGGTTCATGCCGGTATAGCTCATGGCGCGCGGCTGCATGTAGAAGACGGCGGCGAGCAGGAAGGCGAGCGAGGCGGCGGGAATGATGAGGCGGAGCGCGTTTGCCGAGAGTTTCATGCGTGGTCTTCTCCGGCAAAGGAGGCCGCCAGCACATTCTGCTCGGTAATATCGTCGCCGACGAGTTCCGCCTGGATGGCGCCGTCGCGGAACACATAGACCCGGTCGCAGAGGCGGATTTCGTCCATTTCGGTGGAGTACCAGATGAAGGTGCGGCCGTGGGAGGCTTCGGTTCTCAAGATGTCATAGACCTCCTGTTTGGTGCCGATATCGACGCCGCGCATCGGGTCGTCCATCAAAACCGTGCTGGCGGTGGTGGCAAGCGCGCGGGCAAAAAGCACCTTCTGCTGGTTGCCGCCGGAAAGCGAAAGGATCTTGTTGCCCATGTCGGGCGTGCGGATTTCGATGCGCTTTTTCCATTGCGCCCCAAGCTCGGTTTCCTTGGCTCTGTCCACCATGCCTGCGGCTGAAATATCCCTGAGCGAGGCGATGGACAGGTTTTTGAGGATGCTCCACAGCGGAAAAGTGCCGTTCAGGCTGCGATCCCCCGCCACGAAGGCGATATCGGTCTTGCGCGCGGGCAGCCAGCTATTGTTGCGGGCAAGATAAAGATCGAGCAGCGCTTCGGTCTGGCCATGACCGCCGAGGCCGGCAAGGCCGACGATCTCACCGCGAAAGGCCTCGAAGGCAAGGCCTTCGCCGCGCCGTGCCGGCATGGAAAGCACCTTCTCGCCTGCCTTGCGGCTTTCACCCCGCCGCCTGTCCTGTTCCTTGACGACGCTGCCCATGGCCTCAACCAACGAGCGGGTGGTGAAGTCGGTGGCCTTCCGGTCGGCCACCACCCGGCCATCCTTCATCACCACGATACGGGTGGCCGTCGAAAGAATTTCGCCGAGAATATGCGAGATCAGCAGAACCGAGCCGCCCTCACGCACGAAACGGCGGACATAATCCATCAGCTGCTCGGCGAGACCGGCATCCAGCGAAGAGGTGGGTTCATCGAGGATCACCAGTCTCGGCGCGTTCGGTATGCGGCAAAAATTGATGGCGATTTCCACCATCTGCCGTTCGGCGATGGAAAGTTCGGCGATGGTCAGCTCGCAATCGATGCCGTGGCCGGGAAAAATCTCGTCCAGTGTCTGGCGGATCGTCGTCAGCGCACGGCCGCGCCAGTTTCGCCCACCCGTGGCGGCATGCATGATGCGGACATTTTCGCTGATCGTCAGGTTCGGGCAAAGCGACAGTTCCTGAAACACGCAGCGAACGCCGCTCGCGCGCGCGGCGGCAATGCCGTGGCGGTTTTCGTTGCCGCCATAAGAAACGGAACCCTCATGCGGCGTCAGCCCGCCATTGATGACGTTGACGATGGTGGACTTTCCCGCGCCGTTATGGCCGACGAGCCCGAGGCATTCCCCCGTGCGGATGACGAGATCGGCCCCATCCAGCGCTCTTACCGCGCCGAACACGACCTTCACGCCGCGCGCAGCGACGACTTCTTCCGCCTCGATGATGTCATTCATGAGCAACTACGCCAGTGATGTGAAAATCAGACAATGTGTGACTATTGCGGCGCCCTTTACGGGAGCGCCGCAATAGTCAGGCTCTGGGTCGATCCGGCCTATTTGGCCGATGCGATGGCCTTCTGGGCGTCTTCCTGCGAATATTCAACATTCGCCACGCCGCCCTTCTGGGTCGTCTTCAGATTTTCCTCGAGATTGGCCTGGTCGATGCGCAGGAAGGGCACGGTCAGGTCCTTCTTCACATCCTTGCCATCAAGGATCTGCTGCGCCACCCAGAAAGCGAGCGTCGAGACGCCTGGGGCGATGGAGACGGACATGGTCTCGTAACCGCTTGCGTCCTTCTGCTGTTTCCACCATTGCAGTTCGTCTTCACGGTTGCCCATGACGATGGTCGGCGTCGGGCGCTTGGCGGCGGCAAAAGCCTGTGCCGCGCCATAACCGTCGCCGCCCTGCGTCACGACTGCCGCGACTTCGGGAAGGCTCGGCAGAATGCCGGCGACGGCGCGCTGCGCCACATCCTGCGCCCAGTCGCCGTTGACGGAACCGACGATCTTGAACTGCGGGTTCTTGGCGACGCCGGCGGCGATGCCGGCGTGGATTTCATCGTCCACCGAAACGCCGGCAAGGCCGCGAATTTCAAGCAGGTTGCCGCCCTTCGGCATGGCCTTGGCGAGATAGTCGATCTGGCTTTCGCCCATTGCCTTGAAATCGACGGCGATGCGCCATGCGCAGGGCTCCGTGACGATGCCGTCGAAGGATACGACGGTGATGCCGGCATCGCAGGCTTCCTTCACCGCGCCGTTAAGCGCGGTCGGCGAAGCGGCATTGATGACGATGGCGTCGTAACCCTGAAGAATGAGGTTCTGGATCTGCGCGGCCTGTTCGGTCGCCTGGTTTTCGGCGGTGGTGAAGGCGTCGGCGGCAGCGACCTGCTTGTCGGCAACCGCCTGCTTGGTGATCTTGTCCCAGCTCGTCAGCATCGCCTGACGCCAGGAATTACCGGCATAATTGTTTGAAAGCGCGATTTTTTTGGCCGACGTATCGGCATGAGCGGTGATCGGCAGAGCTGCGCATGCGACAGCGGCCGATGCCAGAAGCATCTTCCTGAAAGCCATTTGATTTCCTCCCTCGTGGCTTGCCCTTTTCGAGCCCGGAATCCTCGCACGCCGCAAATCTCCTCGGCGGCAGGTGGAATTCCTTTGCACTGGAGCTCCTTTCCCCAGTAGAAGCGAGAATGACCAAGAAGATTTGGCTTGTATAGGCGGATCGCGGCAATCTTCCTGCGGGTTTCCGCAGAAAGCTTGCGGGAACCCGCAGGACGAAACGCCACTGCCGGGCGCAGAATGGATGATGCGGCGCCCTAGGGGTTGAATCTTGCCGCGATGGTCGAAGGCAGGCGCTTGGGAGGGCGTCCGCACATGCTGGATACGCCGAAAAGCGCTCTTTTTCATCATTATATGGGCATTTCGCGGCTGCTCGCCGGGCAGCTCGAATTTAATGCCATCATCCAGGCGGTCGCCACCGAGATCAGCCATATCATCCCGCATGACCATATGGATGTCTGCATCAAGCAGCTGGATGACAAATATCACATCGCCTATGAGAGCGGTCTCGTCAGCGCCTGGAGCCGGCAGCCGCCCGCCCTTCTGACCGGCAGCCCGATCCGTTCGCTGCTGTCAGGCGAGGTGGAATATCTCTTGAGCGGCGACGCCTGTTCCGATCCGCGCTTTCATTTCGAAGGGTCGTTTTCAAGCCCGATCATCGAACTCAACCTGCATAGCCGGCTGCATGTGCCGATGAAGGTGCATGGCGATATCATCGGCGCGCTGAGTTGCTCCTCCCACCAGTCGGATGCCTACACGATGGAGGATGTGGCGAATGCCCGCGCCGTCGCGGATTTGCTGGCGCCTTATTTCTACGCCATCCGTGCCGCCGAGCAGGCCAAACGCTCCGCCATCGAGGAAGCGCGCGCCAATGCCCGCGAGGAGGGACTGCGGCTGGGCGCGCTGCAATTGACCGAGGCGCTGGAGGCCGAGCGGCAACGTATCGGCATGGATCTGCACGACCAGACGCTGGCGGATCTGACGCGGCTGGCGCGGCGCATCGAGCGCATGAGCCATACCCCCGACCTGTCAGGCGAGATGCTGGAGCCGGTGGTGCGCAGCCTGCAGCATTGCATGCAGGATTTGCGCGAGATCATCGAGGAGGCGAAACCCTCGATCCTGCAATTGTTCGGCGTCGTTGAGGCCATCGAGACCTATGTGGACCGTTCCGTGCGCGACAGCGGGTCCGCAATCGACTGGTCGGTGACGGATGAGACCGATGGGCTGGTGGAAAGGCTGGACAAGACGGTGGTCATCTCGCTGTTCCGCATCGTGCAGGAGGCGGTGAACAATGCCATTCGCCATGCACAGCCCGAAGCGATTGCCGTGAAACTGACCGCAATCGACGGCGGCTTGCGGGTGACGGTCAGCGACGATGGCAGCGGCGGCGGCGAAGGCGGGGCCTCCGGCGGCCTCGGCATCGGCAATATGAAGACGCGGGCGCGGCTGATTTCGGCGAAATTCGATATTGGCGGCAATGGCATGGGAGCGGGAACCCGCATCACCGTCACCTTGCCGGCAGGCGCTTTCGACCGGGGGGAGGAGTTGTGACATGGACGTGCTAATCGTTGAGGACGATGCGCTGCACCGCGCCTATCTGAACGAGGCGGTGCGTGCCGCGCTGCCGGAATGCGACAAAGTTCTGGAGGCGGCAAACGGCAGAACCGGCGAAAAGCTCGCACGGGAAAATCGCGCCGCCCATATCGTCATGGATTTGCAGATGAACGAGCGCAACGGCATCGAGGCTGCACGCACCATCTGGAAGGAAAGGCCGGATACCCGCATCCTGTTCTGGTCCAATTATTCCGACGAGGCCTATGTGCGCGGTGTCTCCCGCATCGTGCCGGAAGGGGCCGCCTATGGCTACGTGCTGAAATCGGCCTCCGACGACCGCCTGCGGCTGGCGCTGCGCAGCATCTTCATCGAGGCGCAATGCGTGATCGACCGGGAAGTGCGCGGCCTGCAGGAAAAGAGCCTCGGCAAGGCGCATGGCTTTACCGATTCCGAATATGAAATCCTTGTCGATGTCGCTCTCGGCCTCACCGACAAGGCGATTGCGCGCCGCCGCAACCTGTCGCTGCGCAGCGTGCAGAACCGGCTGCAAAGCCTCTATGAGAAACTGAACGTGCATCAGGCAGCCGGCGATGACGAGGCGGAAGGCCGGTATAATCTCAGAACCCGCGCCGTTACCGTCGCTTTCCTGCGCAAGCTGTTGAATTACAGCGCGCTGGAAAGGGCCGAGCGGGAGTTGGCGGAATGGGCGGGCAGCCGCTGATCCTCAGGGCAGGAAGGCAAGCAGCCGTCTTTCATCCGCCCTGAGGCCGGAGACTGGCTTTGCCCCGACCTTCAAGATGCGGCCAAGCTTTTTCTGCGCTTTCTCTTCCGTGGCGATGTCGAGGACGGCCGGGTGCACATAGCTCTTGCGGCAGATGGCGGGCGTGTTGGAAAGCTCCGCCGCTGCTGCCTGGCACATGCCTTTTATGCTCGGTTTTTCACCCGCCGCCACATGTTCCATCGCGTTGCAGAAGGCGGCGAGCGTTCCGCCCCAGGTGCGGAAGGTCTTGGCGGAAATACCCTGACCGCCGATACGGGAGAGATAAGCGTTGAGATCGCTGGAATCGACGGAATGCACCCGGTTTTCACTGTCCTGCCAGACGAAGAGTTCCTTGCCGGGCAGATCGGCGATTTCCTCAAGGATTTTCTGAAGGCGAGGGTGGCGCAATTGCCGTTTCACCTTCTGTCCGCCCTTAGCGGCAAACCGCAGCTCGATGGTTTCACCGAAAGAGACGTGCCGCTTGAGCAATGTCGTTGCGCCATAGGTGCCGTTGGTTTCGAGATAGGAGCGGTTGCCGACGCGCAGATAGGCGGCATCGAGCAGCAGCGTGAGCGCCGCGAGCGTCATTTCCTGCCCATGATCCTGTTTTTCGATATCGGCGATGGCGCGGCGGCGAATGGCGGGCAGCGCCTTGCCGAAGCTCTTGAGCTGGAAGAATTTCGTCTCACCCCGGAGCGCATGCCAGTCGGGATGATACCGATACTGTTTTCGCCCGCGGGCATCGAAACCCGTAGCCTGCAGATGCCCTGATGGGTCGATGCATATCCAGACGTCTTTATAGGCTGGCGGCACGCCGAGCGCCTTGATGCGTTTCAGTTCGACGCTGTCGGAGAGAAGTTCGCCGCCCGGAAGGCGGTAACAGAAACCGCGTCCGCGTTTTTCGCGGGAAATACCCGGCTCCTGATCGTTAACATAGGCAAGTCCGATTTTGGCAAGAAGGCGGGTGGGCGGTTGTGGCATGGTTTTTTCCGGCAGGTTTCACGCTGCGGCAAACGAAAAATAGGCCGCCTTCGTTCCGGCGGCCCGTCGTTCCAGTCGTGAGTTTTCTCAGCGGCCTTTTTAATCAGCCGGCCTTGGCGATCCGCAGAATCTGCGAGTTCCCGCCGCCGCGCTCTTCGGTCACGGCATAGATGGCGCCATCCGGACCGACCTTTACGTCGCGAATGCGCGCTTCCAGCGGCAGCCGGCTTTCGGTGGCAACCCTGTCGCCATCGATATGCAGGATGACGAGACCCTGGCTCACCAGGCCGCCCACGATGAAGGCGCCCTTCCATTCGGGGATTTGGTCGCCTTCATAATAGGCCATGCCGGAGGGGCCGATCACCGGGTCCCAATAATAGACCGGCTGTTCCATGCCTTCCTTTGCGGTAACGCCTTCGCCAACCGACCTTCCGCTATATTCGACGCCATAGGTGATGACCGGCCAACCGTAGTTCAGGCCGGCTTTCGGCAGGTTCAGCTCATCGCCGCCCTTCGGCCCGTGCTCCACCGTCCAGAGCCTGCCCTCACCATCAAGTGCCGCAGCCTGCAGGTTGCGGTGGCCATAGCTCCAGATTTCGGGGAGGGCGTTCTGCTGGCTGGCGAAGGGATTGCCTTCAAAGGCCTTGCCCTGCGTATCGATGCGGAAGACCTTGCCGAGCCCGCTCGACAGATCCTGCGCCTGCACGCGCGGCTTCGAATCGGAACGTTCTCCGACGGTGACATAAAGCTCGTTGTTCGGCCCGAAAACGAGGCGGGAGCCGAAATGTTTGTCGCCGTCATAGGTCGGCATCTGGCGGAAAATCACTGAGACATTGTCCAGCTTTGCCGCGCCGCCCTCCTCGGTCAGTTTCGCCGAGGCTACCGACGTGCCGTTGCCGCCATTGCGCGGTTCGGAAAAGGAGAAGAAGATGGTGCGCGATGTTTCGAAATCCGGAGCCAGCGCGATGTCGAGAAGGCCGCCCTGTCCGTCGGATGCCACCTCAGGCACGCCCGCGATCGCCGGGCCGGCCTTGCCGTCGGCGACGATATGCATCGCGCCTTCCTCGGCCGCGACGATCATGCGGCCATCGGGCAGAAACTCCATCGACCACAGATGCGGCAGGCCGTCCGCGACCACGTTTTTTTCGACGCTTGGCTGGGTGGCGGCCTGCGGCGCGCGGGTCTGGCCCTCAAAAGCCGGTTTCTGATCCGGCGCATTCGGCCGTTTCGTTTCGGCGGCCGGGGCCTGGGCCTGCGCAACACCGGCAAGCGGCACGGCGAGCAGCGCACACAGGATCGTCGAACTCAGAAATCGGTTGGTATGGAACATGGGTCTCCCTTCCATCGTTTACATCAGGCGGAGAACCATTTGGGGAGGATTTCGTTTCCTACGATAGTTTCAAGAAAACTTGATCACTCCGTGTGCAGGCGGCACGCTCTTTTCTCATCCATGCGAATTCATAAGGAACCGCAAGGCGCAAGCGACGTTTGGGCTCTGTTATACGGAGGGCGCCATGCAGATCATCGACAACAAGACCATTGACGGGAACAGAACCAAGCCGATTCTCAACGTTGCGGAATTCTGCCGGCGTTACCGGCTGGACAAGGCCGAGGAAACCCGGCTCAGAAAGCTGTTCGGCGAGTTCGCCTCGCGGCACGAACTTTTGATGAATGCGCAGCGCAAGCCGAGCTTCCGCTGATCATTCCTCCGGGTCGAGAGATTTCCCGAAGATCATGAAGACATCATAACGGGTGTTCTTGCCCATTATCTGATGCGAAGGCTTGCGAATGCCCGGCATTGGCTCGGCGCGGAGCGGCCATTTCAGAACCACCCGTTTCGTCGCATTCTCCAGTGCAGCCTCCATCAACTCCACCTGATCCGGGTCGGAGCCAACCAGTTCCCTGAGCACCCGCATCTCCTTTTTCACCAGCGCCGTGTTGTGGCGCGGTGGGTGCATGGGGTCTACAATCACCACCTCCGGTGAAAGCTCTTGCAGCAACTGGCGTGAATCTCCGTGAAGCAGCGTCATGCGCGCCGCCGCCTCGGCATAGGCGCCGCCCGCCTCCAGCGCACGGCGAATGCCATCGGCGAGATGAGCATGCATGTCCGGCGAGCGTTCGATGAGGGTCACTTCCGCGCCGAGTGAGGCAAGCAGAAAGGCATCCCGCCCGAGCCCGGCCGTGGCATCGACGATTTTTGGCGTGCGGCCTTTGGTGAAACCCGCGGCTTTCGGCAGGGCCTGCCCGCGCCCTTCGCCGGAACGGAAACGGTGCCCGACCGCGCCGCCGACAAAATCCACCACGAAGCTTTCGTTTTGTTCCTTCATCTTGGACCTCAGAAGGGGCAGGGTACGGTATAGGTGACGTCACGGCCATCGGGATGGCGGAACCCGACCTCCTGCGCATGCAGCATCAGCCGCGGCGCGGCGGCGAGCGCTTCGCCCTCGGCGTAAAATTCATCGCCGAGGATCGGATGGCCAAGCGCCTTCATATGCACCCGCAATTGGTGGGTGCGGCCGGTAAGCGGGGTCAGCGCCAGTCGCGTTGCCGGAAGCGGCAATCGTTCCAGCACCCGCCAGAGGCTCTGCGCGGGCTTGCCGTTCTCGCGGTCTACCCGGTGGCGTGGCTTGTTTTCGGGATCGATGGCGAGCGGCAGGTCCACTTCCCCCGCTTCTCCCACAACCTCTCCCCAGACAATGGCGACATAGGATTTGCGTGTCTGGCGGTTTTCAAACTGCGACGCAATCGCCGCATGCGCCTTGCGGTTCAGAGACATCAGCACGATGCCGGAGGTGTCCTTGTCCAGCCGGTTGATCATCAGCGCTTTCGGAAACTGTTTCTGTACCCGCGTCATCAGGCTGTCCGAAAGCGCGGGATCGCGCCCCGGCACCGATAAAAGCCCGCTTGGCTTGTCGAGCACCAGCAGATCGTCGTCGCGGTGCACGATGGTGAGCCAGGGGTCGAGTGGCGGAAGATAGACGGGGTTGGAAAGCTCTGGAGACATGTCGCTTCCTTAGCACGAATTGCGCATACGGACAGGCGCTAGAGCATTTCCAGGAAAAGTGGAGCTCGGTTTCCGTCCGGAAATGCGCCAAAACAAGGAGTTAGAGTGTTTTCGCGCTCCGAAGAAAAGCGAAAAAACTCTAGTCGGGAATGTGGAGATTGACGCGACCGCTGGTCAGGTCGCTTAAAAGGCGGGTGAGCCGTTCGGCTTCCTCCGCCGGAACCGAAAGCAGCATATCCGCGCCGGTGCCGGTGAAATCCTCCCTTTCCAGACGCAAGTTCTGGGTGGCGGAAAGGCGTGATTTCACAAGCGCCAGATCGGAGAAGGGGCAACTGAGCGTCGCGCTGACATAGGCGATGACCGGCGAGGTTTCGCCAAGCCGCAGGCAGGCGGCCGCCGTGCCGCCATAGGCGCGCATTAGCCCGCCGCTGCCGAGCAGGATGCCGCCGAACCAGCGGATGACGAGAACGGCGACATTGTCCAGCGCCTGACCGTCTATGGCCTGAAGGATCGGTTTCCCGGCCGTGCCCG
Organism: Agrobacterium deltaense RV3; assembly: GCF_900013505.1. Classification (NCBI taxonomy): domain Bacteria; kingdom Pseudomonadati; phylum Pseudomonadota; class Alphaproteobacteria; order Hyphomicrobiales; family Rhizobiaceae; genus Agrobacterium; species Agrobacterium deltae. Next base: position 1,184,689 of record NZ_LT009746.1, read on the forward strand.
AAGGCTCGCCGTCATCGCTGAAACGATAGGTCTGGCCGCTTCGCCAGGCCCAGCAATTATGGTTCGCATCGGGATCGGAATGCGCCGCAAGAAAGTTTTTCGCGTCCTCTTCGCCCGTCACCGGCGCGGCAAAGGCGATGAAGCGGCTTTTCTTGATATCCTGCGAAAAGGTTACGGGGCGGTCGAGCGTGAACATGGGCGTTTCAATATCGCATATATTCGCATGCGGAAATCGGTATAAGGCTCGCAATGGCGAAGATGGCGATGGAGAGGGTTTTGAGCGAGGCGAGGCAGGTCGCGATTATCGGCGGCGGACCGGCGGGGCTGATGGCGGCCGAGATGCTTTCGGCCGCAGGCCATGCCGTGACGGTGTTGGAGGCGATGCCGACCGTGGCGCGTAAATTGTTGATGGCCGGAAAATCCGGCCTCAACATCACCCATGCCGAAGATTACGACAGCTTCCGTCACCGGTTCGGCGATGCGGAACCGAGGCTGCGCGCCGCTCTCGATGATTTTACGCCGGACATGCTGCGCGACTGGGCGCAGGGGCTGGGGCAGGAAACGTTCGTCGGCACCTCGGGCCGGGTCTTTCCCACCGTCATGAAGGCCTCGCCGCTGCTGCGGGCATGGCTTGCCCGGCTGGAGGCGCAGGGGGTGACCATCAGGACGCGACATCGCTGGATGGGTTTTTCCAGTGAGCATCTGGTTTTCGCGACACCGGAGGGCGAGATCACCATCAAGGCCGATGCCGTTCTTCTGGCGCTCGGCGGCGCAAGCTGGCCGCGTCTCGGCTCCGATGCCGCATGGGTTCCGGCGCTGGCGGAGAAAGGCGTGGCGCTTTCCCCGTTCCGCCCCGCCAATTGCGGTTTCGACGTTGACTGGAGCGATATCTTCCGCGCGCGTTTTGCCGGTGAAGCGGTGAAATCCACCATCACCATTTCGCCGGCCGGAGCCTTTCAGGGCGAATTCGTCATCACGGAGCATGGTATTGAGGGCAGCGTGATCTACGCCCATTCCGCCGCGCTACGCGACCGGCTGGAAGAGGCGGGCAAAGTGTCGCTCGCAATCGATCTTGCGCCAGGGCGTACGGTCGAACGCCTCAGCCGCGATCTGGCGAAGCACGGGCGGAAGGAGAGTTTTGCAAACCGCATGCGCAAGGCGGCCGGCTTATCGGCGGTGAAGGTCGGGCTTCTGCGGGAAATCTTTCCCGACATCGCGGCCATGCCGGATGAGTTCGTCGCCGCGAGAATAAAACATGCGGAGATTCCGCTTTTGCGGACGAGACCGATTGCCGAGGCAATTTCGTCCGCCGGCGGTATCGCGTGGAGCGACCTTGATGAGAACTACATGCTGGAAAAGCTCCCCGGCATATTTGCTGCCGGGGAAATGCTGGATTGGGAAGCGCCGACCGGCGGTTATCTCTTGACCGCCTGTTTCGCCACCGGCAGGGCCGCCGCACAGGGCATGGCCGCGTGGCTTGAAGGCTCAGCCTGATAAGCGTTCAGCCGTGCCTGCTTCCTCACCATGTGCGGTTCTGACGAGGCAGCGCATGATGGCATCGGTGGTGACGGCGCCGAGCGATTTGCCGTTTTCTCCGACGACCGTGGCGCTGCTGACATTTTCCCGGACGAGGGCGCGCAGGCCCTCTTCAACCGTCATATCCGCATCGAGCTGAAGGCGGGACTGGCCGGCAAATTCCGGCTGCACCACGGCGCCAAGGCGAATGACGCGGCCGCGATTGACCTCTTCCACGAAGGCTTCGATATAGCTGTCGGCCGGAGACATGACGATTTCGGCCGCCGTGCCCTGCTGGATGATCTCGCCGTCGCGCAGAATGGCGATCTTGTCGCCCAGCCGCAGGGCCTCATCGAGATCGTGGGTGATGAAGACCACGGTTTTTTTCAGTTCCTTCTGCAGTTCCAGCAGCACCGTCTGCATATCGACGCGAATGAGCGGATCGAGCGCCGAATAGGCCTCGTCCATCAACAGGATTTCGGCATTGTTGGTGAGCGCCCGCGCCAGACCAACACGCTGCTGCATGCCGCCTGAGAGCTGGTTGGGATAATGGTTGGAGAAACCTTCCAGCCCCACGCGCCTGATCCAGACCTCTGCCCTTTCTTCGCGCTCGCGTTTGTCGACGCCCTGCACCTCGAGGCCATAGACGACGTTTTGCAGCACGTTACGGTGCGGCAGGAGCCCGAATTTTTGGAACACCATCGCCGTCTTGTGGCGGCGGAATTCCAGCAGATCCGCTTCGTTGAGGCGACACACGTCCGTGCCGCCATAGAGGATTTCGCCGGCTGTCGGGTCGATCAGCCGGTTGACGTGGCGGATCAGCGTCGATTTGCCCGAGCCGGAAAGGCCCATGATAACGGTGATCTGCCCGCCCGGCATGGTGATGTTGATATCGCGCAGGCCGAGCACATGGCCATGTTTGGCGTTGAGATCGGACTTGGACATGCCGGCCTTAACGGGTTCGACATAGTCTCCCGCCTTGGGGCCGAAAATCTTGTAGAGGCTGCGAATTTCGATCGATTGACTAGCCATGCGCCACTTCCCGGTGTTTTTGCAGTCGAAGGCCATAGGCCTGGCTGATGCGGTCGAAGATGATGGCGATGCCGACGATGGCAAGCCCGTTAAACACGCCGAGCGTGAAATACTGGTTGGCAATGGCCTTCAGCACCGGCTGACCGAGGCCCTGAACGCCGATCATGGAGGCGATGACGACCATGGCGAGCGCCATCATGATGGTCTGGTTGATGCCGGCCATGATGGTGGGAAGGGCAAGCGGCAGCTGCACCTTGAAAAGCTTCTGGCGCTTCGAAGAGCCGAAGGCATCGGCAGCCTCCAGCACGTCGCGGTCGACCATGCGGATGCCGAGATTGGTAAGCCGGATCATCGGCGGAATGGCGTAGATGACGACGGCGATGACGCCGGGCACGCGGCCGATGCCGAGCAGCATGACGACAGGAATGAGATAGACGAAACTCGGCATCGTCTGCATCACGTCGAGAACGGGATTGACCACGCTCTGCAGGCGGTTGGAGCGCGCCATGGCGATGCCGATGGGCAGGCCGACGACGATGGACAGCACGGCGCAGACGAAGATCATCGAGACCGTCTTCATCGTGTCTTCCCACATGCCGAACCAGCCGATGGCGAAGAGAATGCCGCAACAGAGCGAAACAATGGTGGCGCTGCGGCTGCCGAACCAGGCAAGCGCGCCGACAATAAGAATAACGACCGGCCAGGGTGCGCCGATCAAAAGCCTTTCCGCCCAGATGAGGAAGCTCTGAAGGGGGGTAAACAACCCCTCGATTGCGCCGCCATAGGTTCGGGTGAAAGCCCGGAACCCCTCGTCGATGACTTTTTTTAGCGCGCGCAGAGCATCGTCATTCATGGTCGGAAATTTGAAAAGCCATTCCATATCCTGTTCTCCATGACGAACCGGAGGCGGGGATCGATATCCTCCGCGCTCCGGGAGTAAAATCGTCAGAGCGCCGCGCATCCGTCAGGAATGCAGGCCGGAACGCTCTGTTGAACCGGCGCATCGCCACCGGAAAGCCGGGAGGCATTCCAGGGCCGATGCGGGCGCGGCGTCGCCGCTGGCGGACGCCGTTTGCCGGGCAGATATGCAGGGGCCGGCTTTTAAAGGGCGGCCTTTATCTTTTCCGCGATGTCAGGAGATACCCAGCCCGTCCACAGCGCTTCGTTTTCCTTCAGGAAATGCTTGGCGCCGTCTTCACCGGTCGCCTGGTTATCCGTCATCCAGGCGATCAGCTTGTTGACGGTCGCGTTGGTCCATGCGCGTTTGTTGAGATAGTCCATGGCGGGGCCGGCACGATCGGCAAAGGACTTGCTGACCAACGTCTGCACGTCGTCCACCTGCCATGCGTTCGGCTTGGGGTCCGCGCAGTCGGCGACGGATGTGCAGCGCTTCCATTCGGCCGCATCATAGTCCGTTCCGAATTCGAGCTTTACCATCTCGTATTTGCCGAGCAGCGAGGTGGGCGCCCAATAATAACCGACCCATGGCTGCTTGGCTTCATAAGCCTTGGCGATGGAACCGTCGAGACCTGCGGCGGAGCCGGTGTCGACGAGGGTGAAGCCGGCCTTTTCACCGCCGAAAGCCTTGAAGAGCTGTGCGGTGACGACAGTGCCGCCCCAGCCCTGCGGGCCGTTGAACACGGCGCCCTTGGACTTGTCTTCGGGCGAGGGGAAGAGTTCGGGATGTTTGAAGAGATCAGGAATGGTCTTGAGATCGGGATTGGCGTCGGCGACATATTTCGGAATCCACCAGCCCTGGACCGCGCCATCCGAGAGAATCTTGGCGGCCGCAACGACCTTGCCGCCTTCCAGCCCCTGCTTGACGATTTCCGGCTGCAGGCTGACCCATGCCTCAGGCGCGATATCCGGCTGGCCTTTTTCGGCCATGGAGGTCAAAGTCGGCACGGTGTCGCCGGTGACGATTTCGGCGGAGCATCCGTAGCCCTTTTCGAGAATGAGCTTATCGAGATTGGCGGCGACTTCGGCGGATTGCCAGTTCATGCTGGCGATCGTCACGTTTCCACAGTCGGCGGCATAGGCCGCACCGCCTGAAAAGGCGAAGCCGGCGGAAAGAATTGTGGCACCCAAAAGTATTTTCATTGTTGTTCCCTCTGGTCGCGGTGTGGCGAAGACCCGGGCGCTGACGGCACCGCGACCGCCAGCGCCCTTATTGAGGCTTAATAATTCCTTTGTCGCCATCCCGTTTGCGGCAATTTCTGGCGTATTGAGGATGCCAATTGTCAAACGACGGCGGGGTCGCAGGGATATATTAGAGAAATTTCTGGCACGAAGGTCCTGAAATGTTTGATGGTTTAGCATTCGCCTTGCGACATTTACGCCGCGATGGAACTTTTTCAATTTTCTGAAAAGCGTGGGAACAATAAGCGGAAGTTTTTGTTTTCTTGGACTTTTATCCTGTTCTGTATTACGGGAGATTTTCTCTCGGTTTTTGTGGTGATGTTGAATGACCAATCTTGTTGCTGCGCCGGTATGGCCGATCGGTGGCGGTCAAACGGGTGAGCTTGTGCGCCGCTTCGACTGGTCGAAGACATCGCTCGGTCCTATTTGCGACTGGCCGCAAAATCTGAGGCAGAAAGCCAATTCCGTCGTCAATTCCCCCATTCCGCAGGTGCTGATGTGGGGCAGGGATCATGTGATGATCTATAATGACGGCTATGCGGAGATCGCCGGCAATTATCACCCGCAGGCGCTGGGCGGAACCGTGCCCGGCATCTGGCCGGAAATATGGGACTGGAACAGCCGCATTCTCGAAGCCGGTTTTCGCGGTGAGGTCATGGCCTATCGCGACCAGCCGATGACGCTGATGCGGCACGGCCTGCCGGAAGAGGTGATCTTCGACCTGTTCTACACGCCGATCTATAACGAGGGCGGCACGGTAGACGGCGTTTTATGCACCGTGCTTGAAAATACCGACAAGGTGAAGGCCGTGGAGGCGCTGGAACAGAGCCGCGAGGAACTGAGCCGGCTTACCAATGCCCTGCCCATTCTGGTCGGATATGTCGACCGTGATTACGTTTATAAATTCGCCAATGACGGCTATCTGGAATGGTTCGGTCGCCGCGCCGAAGAAGTGATCGGCCGCAGCGTTCCCGAAATCGTCGGCGAGGCGTTTTTCGAGGCCCGCAGGGCCTATCTCGACCGCGCACTCGGCGGCGAAAAGATCGTTTCGGATACCGTGATCAGCAGACCGGACGGCAGCACGCGCGCCGCCGAAATCCGCTATGTTCCGCGTTACATTGCCGATGGCTCCATCGACGGCATCTATGTGCTGATCATCGATATCGAGGAGCGCAAGCGCTCGGAGCGGGAAATCCTCATCAGCAACAATCGCTTCCGTGCTGCGGTGGATGCCGTGCACGGCGTGCTGTGGACCAACAGCGCCGAAGGAATGATGCTGGGCGAGCAACCCGCCTGGAGCGCTTTGACGGGCCAGACTCCGGAAGAATATCAGGGTTTTGGCTGGGCGGAAGCGGTTCATCCCGACGACAGGCAGGGGTCTGTCGACAGCTGGAACAAAGCGGTCGCGGAGAAGTCGACCTATATCTGGGAACATCGGGTCCGTCGCCATGACGGCGTCTACCGCACTTTTGCGATCCGTGGCGTGCCGATTTTCGACAAGGCCGGCGCCATTGCCGAATGGGTCGGTGTCCATACGGATGTCACCGAACAGCGGCGGGCCGAAAACACCCTCAAGGAACATGCGAGCAATCTCGAGCGCGAAATTCGCCACCGCATCCGGGCGGAAGAGCAGCTTCGGCAATTGAACGAGAGCCTTGAGGCGCGTGTCGAGGCGGAAATGGCCGAGCGTCGCCAGACCGAAAAGGCGCTACAGCAGGCGCAGAAAATGGAATCCATCGGCCAGCTCACCGGCGGCGTGGCGCATGATTTCAACAATCTGCTACAGGTGATCGCCGGCAATCTGCAATTGCTGTCAAAGGATGTGATGGGCAATGAACGTGCGGAGCGGCGGCTGGAAAACGCGCTTGCCGGCGTTCATCGCGGTGCAAAGCTGGCCAGCCAGCTTCTGGCCTTCGGCCGCCGCCAGGCGCTGGAGCCGCGTGTCATCAATATCGCCCGTTTCGTGACCGGCATGGACGACCTGCTTCGCCGCTCACTTGGCGAGGCGATCGAGGTGGAGGTCATCACCTCGGGCGGTCTCTGGAACACCTATGCCGACCCCAACCAGGTGGAGAATGCTCTTCTCAATCTGGCCATCAATGCGCGCGACGCCATGGAAGGACAGGGCAAGCTGACCATCGAGGTAGGAAATGCGGTTCTCGACCGCGATTATGCCCGCAAGCACTCGGAAGTTTCTGCGGGGCAATATGTGATGCTCGCCGTCACCGATACGGGTTCGGGCATGTCGCCGGAAATTCTCGAAAAGGTCTTCGAGCCGTTCTTCTCGACAAAACCGGAAGGCAAGGGCACCGGCCTCGGGCTTTCGATGGTTTACGGTTTTGCGAAACAGTCCAGCGGCCACGTCAACATCTATAGCGAGGTGGGGCAGGGCACGACGGTGAAGATGTATCTGCCGCGCTCCGCCGCCGATGAGGACAGGGAAGTGGTGATGCCGACCGGCCCCGTGGAGGGCGGCACGGAAACCATTCTTGTGGTGGAAGATGACGAGGAAGTACGCAACACCGTCGTCGAGACCTTGAGCGATCTCGGCTACCGCGTGCTGACCGCCCGCGATGCGCAGGCCGGTTTGACGGTGGTGGAAAGCGGCATTCCGATCGATGTCATCTTCACTGACGTGGTGATGCCTGGACCGTTGAAAAGCCGGGAAATGGCGCGCCGCGCGCAGGAACGGCTGCCCAACCTCGCCGTTCTCTTCACCTCGGGTTACACCGAAAACTCCATCGTGCATGGCGGCAAGCTGGATGCCGGGGTGGAGCTTCTCTCCAAACCCTATACGCGCGAAGCGCTGGCGCGGCGCATTCGCCACGTCATCGCCAACCGCAAGCAGGTTTCGCTGTCGAGAGCGCGGCCGACATCGGCTCCGGGTTCTTCCAAACTTTCCGAGCCGGTCAGGGCGGTCGAAAATCAAAACCGGTCCATACGCGTTCTTCTGGTCGAGGATGACGAGTTGATCCGGATGAATTCGACGGAGATGCTGTCGGAGAGCGGCTTTGCCGTCGTCGAGGCCGGGAATGCGGCGCAGGCGCTGAAAGCTATCGAAGCGGATCGGATCGACGTTCTCGTCACCGATATCGGCCTGCCCGATATGAAGGGCGGCGAACTGGCGGTGGAGGCCCTGCGTCGCAAGCCGGGGCTTGCCATTGTGTTTGCGACGGGCGACAGCCATTTGCCGGAAGGAGCGCCGGCAAGCGCGGTTCTCTTGACCAAACCTTACGACGAACAGCAGATCGTCTCCGCCGTTGAACAGGCCCATACGGGCAAGTCGGTGGCGGCCGAATAGGCCGCCTTGCCGCCGGTTCAGTAACCGCGGGCCATGTCGACCGTCTCCGGCAGCCCGCCCGTTTCCCGCCATGTGCGAACATTGCCGGCCACGATCCGGGCCGAACTTTCCCGGCTTGTCGGCGCGGAAATATGCGGCAGGACGGTAACTTTGGGATGCTGCCAGAAGGCGGAAGCGGCGGGCAGCGGCTCCTGCTCGAAGACATCGAGAACAGCGTGCGAAAGCCTGCCGGAATCAAGCGCCGCAATCAGGTCATCGGCGACGATGACCGCGCCGCGGGCGAAATTGATGAGTGCCGCCCCCTGTTTCATTGCGGCAAGGCTGCCGGCATCAAGAAGACCGCGCGTCGCATCGGTTAGCGGCACGAGGCAGACGAGAATGTCGCTCTTTTCCAGCAATGCCTGCAGCCCGGCATCGCCGGTCAGCGTTTCCACGCCCTCTATCGCCTTGGCCGAACGGCTCCAGCCTGCAACGTTGAAACCGGCATGGATGAGGCGCTCCGCCGCAGCCGTGCCGAGGGCTCCGAGGCCGAGGAGACCGACGGTCATCTCACCGGGGTGGCGATAGTTTAGCTCCTGCCAGAGCGCCTTTTTTTGGTTTTCGCGATAGGTGGGCATGTCGCGCTGCAGATAATAGGTCCATGCCAGCACGGCCTCGGCCATCACGCGGGAAAGCTCCGGGTCCTTCAGCCGAACGATGGGGGGAGCCTTATCGCCCAGTTCCAGCACCAGCCGTTCGACACCCGCCCACAGGCTGTGGATCCATTTGAGGCCCGGAAGTGCCGCGATATCGGCCGGATCGGGATTGGCGACGATGGCGAAATCCACTGCCCGGCGCTGTTCGCCCGTCAATTCGGAAAAGGAAAGGATTTCCTCCTGCGGCATTGCGGCGCGCAGCGCCTGTTTCCAGACGGCTTCCGTTTCCGCATTCATCCGTGAAACAAAGGCGATGGGTGATGGCATGGGACTGATCCTGCTTGCGATTTTAGCTTCATGCCATAAATGCGCAATTTCAGGGGGCAATGCCATGGGTGGAATGGGGGAATTTGTGATTCTTCCGTCATGCCGGACTAGATCCGGCATCCAGCCGCCGCGCGTCTGCGCGGCGTCAAGACATCTTTTCAGCCCAAGGACTTGGGCTGGCTGGACCCCGGCTCGGGGCCGGGGTGACGGAGTGTGGATGCAACCGGCCTGTTAAATCTTCGCCATTACGCATCTTCCTTTACCGGCGGCTTCGCATCGCCGTAATAGGCCGAGAATTTCTCGTGATAATGCTCCGAACCGCCGGGGCCGGCATAACGCTGCAATTCCGTCATGTCGGTCTTGTTCAGCACGATGCCGAGCGTCTTGTTGGCGATCTGCGGTTCGTTGGCCATCAGGTTCTGCACCATCTGGATCGGCGTCTTGCCCCATTCGGTGACGAAGACGAAACCATCCACCTGCGGCGCAAAGGCCTTGGCGTCGATGACGGGAACCACGGGTGCAAGGTCGACGATGATGTAGTCGCAGGCCTCGCGCGCGGAGTCGATGAATTTGCGCATGCCGGAGGAAGACAGCAGCTCGCTCGAATGGGCGAACTGGTTGCTGGTGGAAACCGGCAGGATGCCCATTTTCGTGCGCGTATCCACCTTCACCGCCTGCGTCCATGGAACTTCATTGAGCACCACTTCGACGAGGCCGGCGGATTGCCGTGTCGTCAACATGCGGCTGAGGCCGGGATTGCGGATATCCGCATCCACCACCAGCGTGCGCTTGCCGGTGGAGGCGATCAGCCCGGCGAGATTGAGCGCGACGACCGACTTACCTTCGTTCGGCAGGCAGGAAATGACGCCGATGACCCGGCACTGGCGCTCCTGAATGACGACATCCGCCGTGAGTTTCACGTTACGCAGCGTCTCCGCAAAGCTGGAGCGTGGGCTGTCGACGGCAAGGCGCAGCATTTTCTGGAACGAGACCTGCCCGCTTTCGTCAAGCGTCGCGTTCTCGCCGCCGGGGGTGGCGGCGCTGTTGCCCGGCTTGGCGTTTTCCACGCCCCGTTCACCGATGAAGGGCAGATAACCGAGAAAACGCATGCGCAGATTGTCACGCACATCATTGCCGGTGTGGAAGAAGCGATCCCGGAATTCGAGAAGCGCTGCGATACCGCCGCCGAGCATCAGGCCGAGAACGACCGAAAGCGCCATGGTCATGGTCTTTTTCGGGCTGGAAGGCGATGTCGGCAGGCCGGCTTCGGAGATGATGCGGGCCTTGGCGATTGGCAGCGACTGCTTCTGGGAAGCCTCCTCGAAGCGGCCGAGATAGGACTGGTAGAGGGTGCGCAGCGCGGTTGCCCGCTGCTCGAGTTCGCGCAGCTGGACCATGGTGATGTTGGCTTCGGAATTACGGCCAGCCACCCGGTCGATATTGTCGCGCAGCGACTGTACGCGCGAATTGGTGACGTCGTATTCGTTCTTCAGGCTGCCGGTAAGCTGCTGCAGCTCCTGATAGATCTGCCGCGAAACCTCTTTCTTCTCGGCGTCCAGCGCAACCGCCTGCGGATGGTCGGCGCCGAATTGCTGGACGATGCCCTGCTGCCGGTCGGAAATGGTGATGTAGCGTTTGCGCAGATCCTGAATGACCGAATTATCGGTGTCACGGGCCGAAACGACGGCATTGTCGACGGCCGCATCCGGTCCCCTGTCGATGATCGATTTATACTGGTTGTAACGGGCCGAGGCCGTCGCGGCATCGGCCTGCGCGGCAATCAGCTGACCATTCAGGTCGGCAAGCTGGCCTTCGGACATCAGCTCGCCGCGCGAGGAGACGATGTTGTTGTCCGACTTGAATTTCTGCACCGCCAGTTCAGCCGCCTGGGCGCGCTGGTTCAGGTCCGTCATGCGTTCCTGCAACCAGACGGAGGCGCGTTCGCTGGCGTCGAAATTGGCGTTCAGCTGTTCGGTAAGATAAGCCTGCGCATAGGTCTTGGCGATCTGCGCAGCGAGCTGGCGGTCGGTCGAGCGGGTGGAGATGGCGATGACCGAGCTGCGGCCGACACGTTCCACCGTCAGCGACTGCTGCAGCACGGCGGCGGCCTTTTCGCGGCGTCCGGCGCGGATTGCGGCTTCGGAGACCGGCGGATCGCCCGGCAGGACGAGATCGAGGATGCCGCGCACGGAGGATTTGACGAGCTCGACCGGCGACATCGGCGGATTGACGATGGTGTCGTTCTCATCGAGCTTGGCCTTGTCGACCACCGTCAGCGCCATTTCCTTGGATTTCAAGATTTCCACGGCGCTGGCGATGCGGTTGTCGACGATCTGCGCGGCGGGCACCGGCGATTCCTCTTCCGCATAACGGGAAAGGCTTTCATCCAGGAGCACCTGCGTCATCGCGGTGTAAACGGGGGTCGCAAGCACCAGATAAAGGCCGGCCAGAACCACGGCGGCGATGACCGAAGCGGCAATGACATTGGCGCGACGCACCACGGCGGCCCACAGGCGGTCGAGGTCGATGAACGTATCGGAATCCTTGCCGGACTCCGGAAAACCGATGTTGGATTTAAAGGTCTTGTGGTGCATGGACCTACCTTGTGAATTAAAATGGTACGCGGGAAGCCGAACACATGCTCGCCTTCCCGCCTCCCGTTATTGGTGCGCCGGCCGCCTCCCCCGGCGGCGCGATTAAAGTCAGGCCGCCTGGACGCGGCTTTCGTGGTTCGCCACCAGTTCCTTCACCGAAGCGAGAACCTGAGCTTCCATGTCCGCGCGCAGCAGCGAGAAGGCGACGTTGGCGGCGATGAAGCCCTGCTTGCTGCCGCAGTCGAAAGTGCGGCCGCTATATTTCTGCGCATGGAAAGACTGCTTTTCGGCAAGGCGCTTCATACCGTCGGTCAGCTGGATTTCATTGCCCGCGCCGCGTTCCTGCCTGGCGAGAATATCGAAGATTTCCGGCTGGAGGATGTAACGGCCATTCAGGTAATAATTCGAAGGCGCCTTGGAAGGTTCCGGCTTTTCGACCATTCCGGTGACGGCGAAGCCGTGATTGACCTTCTGGCCGACGCCGACGACGCCATAGGACGACACTTCTTCCGGCAGGCATTCCTCTACGCCGAGAATATTGCCGCCGACTTCATCGTAAAGCTCCATCAGCCCGGCAATGCAGCCGCGTGCGCCATAGGAAACCATGTCAGGCAGAAGCAGGGCGAAAGGCTCCTTGCCCACCAGTTCACGCGCACACCAGACGGCGTGGCCGAGACCGAGCGGCACCTGCTGGCGCGTATAGCTGACAGTGCCGGCAACCGGCAGCATCTTTTCCAGCTGCAATACCTGCACGGTCTTGCCGGAGCGGGTGAGCGTGTTGATGAGTTCCGGCGCGCTGTCGAAATAGTCTTCGATGGCGGTCTTGTTGCGGCTCGTCACGAAAATAATGTGCTCGATGCCGGCCTGCATGGCCTCGTCAACGGCATATTGGACGACCGGACGATCCACGATCGTCAGCATTTCCTTCGGCATCGCCTTGGTGGCGGGCAAAAACCGTGTGCCGTTGCCAGCTACGGGAATGACGGCTTTTCTGACAGTTTTGTTCAGGTCCATCGCGTTCTCCTTCATCAAGGTTTGATCTGTCCCCAGTCCCCGCGCAGACATGGTCCGCGCGCAAATTTTATGAAATCTGCCTTTTCACCCCTGTATTCGCCGCGGGCGCAAACATGGCATCCCGCAGCCTCCTCAGCCGCACTGCAATCGGCATTCGCAAATGCCCCAGCACGGCAGGATCCCTTATCGTGGTCTTCAAGGCGCCGAGTACCGAGCGGCTCTTGATGTTTTCCACCAATGTCAAAAAATTATGCGCCAGCCGCAGGCTGCGGGCTCTCGCCTGCTGCGCATCCATGGCTGCCGGCAGCAATGTGTAATGGCTCAGGAATTCCTGATCCGCCCGCATCATCGCTTCGATGTGATGAAGTTCGAGCACGCGCGAAATCGAACCTTCGCGGATATTGTAGATGTAACCCGGCTTCGGTTCGATGACGCAGAGACCGCCGGCGGCGAGCGCCGAGGCGAGCAGGATGTAATCCTCGCCGATGCGGATGTCCTCGCGGAAGCGCAGCCCCTCGCTATTGAGGAAATCACGCCGGAACATCGGTTTCATGTAGCCGAAGTTGAAGGTGGCGCGGAACAGGATGTTGGAGGAAATGAAGTCCTCAAGCGTGAGAACCGGTCGTTCCTCCAGAAATTCTTCCGGAAACATCGTCTCCATGGGCCTGCCGTCGGTATAGACGACATCGAGATTATCGACCGCAATCGCCGCATTGGCGGCTTCCGCCCGGCACATCATGCAGGCGGAGCGCTCCGGCCGAATGACATCGTCGGAATCGAGCACGGCGATCCAGCGTCCGGTCGCGGCTTCGATGCCGGCATTGCGTGCGCCGCCCGGACCGAGGTTTTCGGCAAGAGCAAGCAGGCGGACGCGCGGATCGATGATGGCGATAGCTTCCACGAGCGCAATGGTGCCATCGGCGGAGCGGTCGTCGACGACGATCACTTCCAGCGTTACACCCTGCTGGTCGAGTGCGCTTTGAATGGCGGCTTCAATCGTATCGGCGGCATTATAGGCGGCGATGACGAAGCTGATATCGGGCGGCGAGGCAAGGTTCTCCATCAGGTCGCCTCCACCGCGCCATACTGGCGGATTTCACGCACGCCGAAAGCGCCGCTCATCGAGCCCATATGCAATGCACCGCGCAGCGCATAACGGTTGCGGCGCACGGCGTTGAAACCGTTCAAGGCGGCGAAGACGGCGCAATAAAGCACTTTCGAACCTGCCTTCAGCACCTGCACCACGCGGCGTATACCGGGTTTCCTGTCCGCCAGCACGCGGCCATGGGTCTGGCCGGAGCGGAAGCGGCGTTTGGCAAGCCACATGAAGCTTGCGCGATTTTCCGGCACCGGTTCGGACAGCATGGCATCTTCCGCAAAGACGATACGCCCGCCAGCGGCGTGAAGATGCGAAAAGAAATGAGTGTCCTCACCGCCGCTCTGGCCGAGCGCCAGCGCGAAGCGCCGGCCCTTCACCGAGGGCGCATCCATCTTGAGCAATGTGTTGCAGGTATAACCGGTGATGATCTCGCCATTGACCCAGACCGGAACGGTCGAGTGGAAATCGCCGCGTTTCATCCAGCCCGGCGCATTGTCCCGGTAAACCGCCGTCACCGGGCCGAGAACGGCTTCCGCACCGGTCTCGTCGGCCTTTTCCAGAAGGGCGGAGAGCCAGTTCGGCGGGGCGGTCTCGTCATCATCGATGAAGGCCAGATAATCCGCCTTGCATTCCGACAGGCAGGCATTGCGGGCAATCGAAATATTCGATTTCGGGCAATGCACATAGGTGATCTCGAAGGGCGCGGTTTCGCGCAGGCGATCGACGCTTGCCCTGGCGCTCGGCTCCTCGTCATTATCGGCAACAATCAGCCGAACTTTCACGCCTTCCGGCACATCCAGCTCGAAGAGTGACAGAAGTGTGGCGATAAGTGCCGGGCGTCTGTAGGTGCAGATGCCGATATCGACGGTTTTCGAATCATCTGTGCGGGTGACGGTGTTGTCGGTCATGAGACAGCCTTTCTTCCCCGGAATTTCAGGAGTTCCAGCCAGAAGCCGGTGGACCAGGCCAGATGCATCACCATCGCCGAAAAGGCGGCGAGCGGGCCGTATGGGTTTTTCTGACCTATTGCCATCCACAAGCCATAACCCACACATGCGGCGATCCAGAGGCCGAGCGGAATAAGTGCCGCCCAATGCACAAGCGACAGCAGCGCGAAGATGAAAACCGGCAGCACGGCGAGCGGTATCATCTGTCGGATTTTCGGGATCGAGCGATGTTTCAGGAGGTTCTTCGCCCGGCCGCGGCCATAGGCGAGATATTGCCGGAACAGCGGCATGACGCTGGCGCGCGGATAATAGGTCATGCGGGTTTTGTCGGTCATCCAGATGCGGAAGCCGGATTTGCGCAGGCGAAAATCCAGCTCGGCATCCTCATTATGGCTGAAGCTCTCATCATAACCGCCAACCGCATCGAAAGCGGCGATCCGCATCAGCGCGTGGTGGCCATGGTCGATCCAGTGGCCTTTCGCGCCTTCGCGGTGCTTGGAGCCGCCATTGCCGAGCTTGGAATTCTGGGCGATGGCCGTCGCCTTCTGAAACAGGCCGTGGCCGACCGTATCCATGGCGACGACGACGGAATCAGCACCGGTGCGCTCGGCATCCTCGATCAGCCGCTGGCAATAATCGTCGGGATAATCGCCATGGGCGTCGATGCGGATAAGGTAATCGAAATCCTCGCCGAAGGTGGCGACGGCAAGATTGATGCCGGCGCTCTGGATGCGCTTCGGATTGGCGAGAAGCGTCACGCGGTCATCCGCCGCCGCGAAGGCGGAAACGATATTGGGGGTTCCATCCGTGCTGCCGCCATCGGCAACCACGATGCGGAAAAGACGCCCCTGCATCGCGCCGGTGAATTTGACAAGCAGCCCCTCGATCGTCTTCGCCTCATTGAGGCAGGGAATGACGATCAGCGTTCTGATGCCGGAATGACCAAGACCTTCCATGATTTGCCCCCTACGCACTACACGGGTGAAAACTGCGCTTCACGGGCATGGCCGGAAGCGGATTTGGCGAGAGAGGACAGTTGCTGCACCAGCAGACGGCAATCGTCGCGGTCCGTCAGCCATTGTTTCCTGTCTGTTGCCGAGAGGGTTTTGAAGGCGTCCGCATAGGTTTGCGGTTTCATCCGGTTAAACAGTGCGGTGAGATCGTCAGCGCCGGCATGTTGCAGCACGAAGCCGATATCGCGCTTTTCGATGAAGCGGGCGGTTTCCGTGCCGGCCAGCGCAATCGGCATGGCGCCATAAAGGCAACCTTCGTAAAGCCGGTTGGGCAGCAGCCAGCTGGAATTCTGGCCTTCCTCGAAAAAGTCTATCGCCCAGGTGAATTGCACCTCGTTATAGATGGCGGCAAGGTCCTCGGGGTTCTTGTAAGGCCCATGGAAATGCACATGCGGGGCAGTGGCCACGAAGCCGTCGAAATCGGCAAATTCCGAATAGGCCGGCCGGCCGCGCAGGATGATTTCGACTTTGCCCTCCATTCGACGGGCAAATTCGGCAAGGATTTCCAGCGATTTGCGGCAGCGCAGCGCGCCGAACCAGCCGATTTTCCATGGTTCGCCTTGGGCGGGAGCGCGTGGCTGCGGCGTGGCGGCAACGGCCGCATCGAGCGCCAGCACCTTGTTTTCCTGCAGCAGGACGGGAAGATCGAGGCCCGACACGGGCTTGAAATAATGCTCCACGAAGGCGGGAGAGCTGGTGATCAGCAGCTTGGCGTCGCGTGCGAAATAACGCTGCGCGGCATTCAGCATTTGCCCGGGCTTTCCCTTGTTAAGAAGCAGGCGGTGAATGTCGAGACACTCGTAAACCAGCGCCGGCTGTCCGGCATAGATCGACATGGCCCGCTTTGCCAGCGCCAGCATTTCCAGATTTCTGGCAAGAATGACATCGGGGGCGGAGACGCCGTTCAGGGTCTTGCCGAGCGAAAGGCTGGCTTTCGCCACCGCCGCCATGCGCTGCAGAAACTGCCCGTCGGCGGTTTCCCCGAGCACGACGGGTACGACGCCTTCGATCTCCGCCAGTCGGTTCTGTCCGCGCCGGAAGCCCGCCAGCGTCACTCGCGCCCCGCCCGCAAGCAGGGTCAGCACCCGCCGACGAATGGCGGGGTCCGACAGATCATGCGCGAGATATAGAACATGGGTCATGCAAGGGTCCGGTTGGTTCATGCGTCAGAGACGCCGCGGATGACGGTTTGGTTCAAAAAAATCAGTTGAGGGCGCAGGCAATGGATTCCGGGAACTGACATTTGTCGCCGAGCGCCGTGAAGGCAAAACGATCAACGACCATCTGCGTCGCGCCGGAATAGGAAAACTTGCCCATCCAGTCCTTCAGCGTGTCAGTGCCCCACAGGCTGAAGAAAATCTTCTGGGCGTTTTGCGGGATTTTCGTCTCGTCGGTCACTTCATGGACGAGCTTGCCGTTAACGTAATAACGCAGGCGCTGCGGTTCCCAGACGAAGGCGTAATCGTTGAAGCCGGCATCGGCTCCGCCTTCCACCGGCACCAGCTTCTCATTGCCGCCCTTGGCGGAAATATACTGGTTCAGCTGCACCTGGCCCGTATTCCTGCCCAGCACCTCGAAGTCGATTTCATCGTGCGGCTTCTTGTCGGTCGGGCCGATATAGGTGAAGAAGGCAGAGTTGAGGCCCGAGCCGGTGGCGGCCTTCATGCGTGCTTCATAGGTGCCGTAACGATAACGCCCCTTGGTCTGGATTTCACCGCAGGCGAATTTGCGGTCTCCGGCCTTGGCTTCTTCGAAACCGAGTGTCAGCTGGCCGTTTTCCACCGTCGCCAGTTTCTTCGACCAGGTGCAGTTTTGATGCGCGCCATTGTTCCAGCCGTCGGAAACGTACCAGAAGCTTCTGTCCATGGAATCGAAGTTCTCGATGAAGGATGCGCCATTGCCTTCCTGTGCCTGGCCGGGCGTCGCAAAGGGAGCAGCCAGAAGGGCCGCGGCGAGAAGAATGCGTGTCTGAACGCGGGTGACAAATGTTGTCATTGGTTCACCTCTGTCGTTGCGAATAAAGCGTTTCGGATGTCGGCGGGCCGATCATGGCGGCCCGTTTTGCCGCAAAGTCGGCCTTCGTCTTGCCTTTGCCGCTGCGGCTTCCGGTCAGCACGGCATAGACGGCCGGCAGGTATTTGCGGGTCTGGGAATTGCTGACCACCAGAATGACGAAGGCCGACAGCGTCGCGCTGATATAAAAGGCGGGGTAGAAATCCGGCCCGCCCTTGTTCCATACCATCCACATGATGACGAGCAGCGGATAATGGGCGCAGAAAATCCAGAAGCTCAGGCTGCCGGTTTCGGCAAGCCGCTGGCCAAGCCGACTGCGGATCAACAGGGCGGAAGACGCCCAGAAACCGAGCGCGCCGAAAACGGCAAGCAGATTGCGCGACATGTTGAGCCAGAAGGTGAATTCCGGGCCGGTGAAATAAAGTCCCGTCGCCAATATGGCCGAGGCGGCAAAGGTCAGCGCCATGATTGGCACGGCGTAAGGATCGAGCGCCTTGACGTCGACCCGGTGCAGCGCAAGTGCAATGCCGAGCGAAAAACTGAAAAGGATGGATTTCTTCTGGACGATGAAGATCGTCAAATCAGGCATGGCGGTGATGATGAGCAGGATCGCGAGCGTCGGCAGCGCGAAACGGCGCATCAGAAAGGCAAGCACCGGCGACAGCAGGATGCAGACAAAGAGATCACGCAGGAAATATAGCGGCACGTTGACCGGCAGCTCTTCAAGCGCCGTTCCGTGACTGATGATTTCCCGCGGGCTGGCATTCCACAGATCAGGGAAATAGCCGACGCCAAGGTCGAACAGCTGGATAAGCAGCACCGCGGCAAACAGCGCGCCGTTCCACAGAAGGAACGGCAGCAGCACGGTTTTCGACTTGGAACGGATCGTCGCCGGATAATCGAAACCGCTCATGCCGCGGCGAAACAGCAGATAACCGGAAATGGCGCTGAGACAGGGCACGCCGATGCGAAACAGCGCATCGCCGAGGAAAACCCGCAGCCAGTCGAAGAAACCGTAAAGGCCGAGAAAAGGGCTGGTTTCGGCATCGTGCGGCACATGGACGAACACGATCCCGGAGATCAGCAATATGCGCATCAAATTGATACGGGAGGATAGGTTCTGATCGACAGTCACATCAGTCACCCCTATTGGGCGGCGTCCACCCACGCCGCGTTGCAACCAGAGCGAACTTAAGCCCGCACTGGAAAGTCTGGTTTCGACTTTGGGATAAAATGTGGCGACGCGGGAAAAACACAAGCTTAGATTTTGCGGGTGAATGTCTGGCGTTCCGGTCATTCCTGTTGCTGTAAAAATTCAAATATCTGAAATTACTGGCATTTTTATAAATATCGCCATCGTTAAAAATCGCCTAAGCGTGTGAAATTGTCATTTGTCGTGATATTGCGCTGCAAAAAGAACCGCCATCCCGCCCTGCCGCGGTGAGGAAATCACCGCGGAAAAGGCCGGTTAACGGCGGAAATGAGGCGCGTTTTTCTGCGGTTGAACTAACCCTGAGTTGCGGCATCCCGCATGCGCCGCGATTTGACCATTCCGAGAATTTTCCCGAGCAGCGCCCGTTCTGTCAGCAGGATCAGCACCGCATAGATGACGCCGCCGACGGCAGCGCCGATGAGAACCTGAAGCGTGGCATTGGGAACGCGCTCAGCCAGGACATGAAGCAGATAGCGCACGGCAACGGCCATCACCAGCGCCGCGATCATCGGCCGGCTGCTGACATAAAGGCCGCGGAAGAAGGGCGTATCGCTCGCCTTGAAGACGGCCCAGGAATAGGCGACCAGCGTTACCGCATTGACGATGCAGAGCCACACCATCGCGTCGATCAGGGTGCCATAAAGCGCGGCAAGCCAGACCGCGACGGTTGTGACGATGGCGCGGATCGTCGCCGACCAGAACAGCACGCGGCCGTAACCTGCTCCCTTCAGATACGGGATGAAGGTGCTGCACGGCGTCAGAATGGCCTTGGACAGGGCGAGCAGACCGAGGACAGGCCAGGCATAGGCCCAGTTCCGCCCGAAGATGACAAGCATGGCCGGCTCCGCCACGGCCCAGAGGCCGAACATCATCGGTGCCAGGAGCACGGTCAGCACCTGCGTACTGAACATCAGCGCATCGCGCCGGCGCTGCGGGTCGTCCATCATGCGGCTGAAGGCGGGAAACAGGACACCCATGACGGCCGACAGAACCACCTGATTGGGAATGCTGGCAAAGCGGTTGGAGGCGGAATAGGCGCCGGCATCGGCCAGCCCAAGATGCCGGGCAATGACCACCATCGGTGACTGGAAGGTAACGAAATTGGCGATTTCCGAGCCCATCAGCCCCGAACTGAAGCCGAGAAGCGGCACCAGCCGGCGCGGTTTCATGACGAAACGCGGGCAATAGCGGGAAACGGCGTAAAGCCCGACAAGCCGGATGAGGGCTGCGGCAAAAAGCTGGATGATCAACGCCCAGACGCCGAAGCCCATGAAGGCGAGCGCGACCGCGACGATGGCCGCAATGCTTTCCGACGCCATGCTCCAAAGCGCATCCTTGCTGAAATTCATCCGTCGCGCCAGCAGCGAATAGGCGACATCGCCGGCAAGCTGCAGCGGAATGAGGAAGGCCATGATGCGCAGCAGATAGGCGCTTTCCACCGCGCCCAGCAGCCCGCCGAAAAATTCCGCGAAGATGTAGAGGACGGCGGCCATGGTGCAGGAGATGGCGAGATTGGCCCAGAAGACGGTATGGATCGTTTCCATATCCTCTTCCTTTTCGACAATCAGGGCAGAGGTCAGCCCCGCGCCGGCGATCATGGTCAGAAACTGTACAACCGTTAGTCCTACCGCCACCACCCCGAATTCCTCCGGGGAAAGCAGTCTTGCGAGAATTGGGACCGTGACAAATTTAAGCCCGAATGTCCCTGTTTTTGATAAAACGCTCCAGCCGACATTCGTGGTGATGGTCTTTACATTTGGCGCTGGGGGCATACAAGCATCCTGTTTCTGGAGGCCGGCGGGAGGAAAGCCGGTTGGGAGTTGCCGATACCATCGGGGCCGCTTTTAGGATCGGGCCCGACACTTCTTGATCAACGCAAGGGGCGAAACAATGGCAAGATTTACTGTCGTCATTCCCTACTACCAAAAGCAGCACGGTGTCTTGGGACGTGCACTCGCATCGGTTTTTGCGCAGACTTACCAGGATTTCGATCTTGTCATCGTCGATGACGAATCGCCATACCCGATCGATCAGGAACTTGCGGAACTTTCGCAGGGTGAGAAAGACCGGATTCTCGTCATTAAGCAGGCCAATGCCGGCCCGGGCGGCGCCCGCAACACCGGTTTGGACAATGTGCCTGACGGCACCGACTATGTCGCCTTTCTTGATTCCGACGATATCTGGACACCCGATCATCTGCAGAATGCGGCCTTTGCGCTTCAGACCTATGGCGGCGAGTGCTACTGGGCATCCATGCAGGCAAGTGACGAATTTTATTATCATTTCGCCATTTCCGAGCTCGAGAAAAATGAGGGTGCGGCGAGGCTTTCCGAGAGGCCGCTGCTGATCGAACTGCCCGATCTGGCAAGTGTGATGCTGCGCAACTGGAGCTTCCTGCATCTCTCCTGCATGGTGATCGGCCGTCCTCTTTTTGAGAAAATCCGCTTTGACCCGGCGCTTCGTCTGGCGGCGGAAGACGTGCTGTTTTTCTGCGATTCCATCCTGGCATCGAAGCGCACGCTTCTGTGTGACGACGCCGGCGCGATGCGCGGAATGGGGGTCAATATCTTCCACAGCATCGACAATACCTCGCCGGAATTCCTGCGCCAGCAGTTCAACACCTGGGTCGCGCTCGATACGCTGGAGGGGCGTTTTTCGCGCCGGCCGGACGATGTCGCCTCCATCGCTTCCTATAAAAACACGGCGCGCAAACAGGCGCTGTGGAGCCAGGCGGGCAATCTGAAACGGCGCAAGGCACCCGAATTCGGACTGCTCCTGAAATGGGCGATGCGCGATCCGGCACTGCTGCGCGCCGCGTTCGAGCTCGGTGCTGGAAAAATCGTCCGCTCCAGATGAGCGAATTCTCGCCCGCAAGAATTTATATGTTTTTTCACCCAGGAGTGACCTCATGAAACCTTACCACTGGGAATCTCATCACGGAAATTTCGGTGACGATCTCAACCTTTGGCTGTGGGATTTTCTGCTTCCGGGCCTGCGCGATGTGCATGACGACGTCATGCTCGTTGGCGTCGGCACCGTGCTGAACGACGTTCTTTTGCCCGCAAAGCAGCGCAAGCTGGTGATCGGCAGCGGCTATGGTTATGGCGCGGTGCCGGATACCAGCACCGAGTTCTGGGATATTCGCTGCGTGCGCGGCGAAAAAACCGCCGCGAAGCTGGGGCTCGCGCCCGAAAAGGGCATTGTCGATCCGGCCGTCATGGTCACCGAGATGCCCGATTTCAAAGGCCTGCCGAAGCTCTACAAGAAGACCTTCGTTCCGCACTGGGAATCGGCGGAATTCGGCATGTGGGAAACCGTCTGCGAACCGGCGGGACTGACCTATCTCGACCCGCGCGGCGAGGCGAAAGCGGTGATCCGCGCCATCGCCCAGTCGGAATTCATCGTGGCCGAATCCATGCATGGCGCAATTCTTGCCGATGCCTTCCGCGTGCCATGGGTCGCGGTCAGCACCTCGCCGTCGATCAACAGCTTCAAATGGAGCGACTGGGCCGGTAGCGTGGGTGTCGAATATCAGCCGCGCTATGTGCCCGTTTCAACCCGCGCCGAGGCGGCGAAAAAGGGCTCGCGCTTCTGGGGCATGAGCTTCCCGCCGCCGCCTGGCCCCGTCATTGCCGAGACCGGTTCCGTTCCGGCGCATGAAGGCCCGGCGCATGAGGGTGACGTGCTGGTGCGGCCGCAGGAAACGCAGCCTCGGTCATTGCGCAAATTGGCCAAGCAGGTGCTGGCAGCACCTTCCACGCTGGCGCTCTGGCAGGCAAGCCGCGCGGAGCCGCGTCTCAGCCCGGATGGCCGGCTGGAAGAGCGCAAGGAGCGTTTCGCCGCCGTTCTGGAAACGGTGAAGCGGGATTATCTCTGAGGGCGAAGAGTGGATGCGGCAGAGAATTTCTGCCGCCTTCGCTTGAGGATGCCATCCTCTAGGGTCTCTATCGTCATGCTCGGGACAGGCCC
>NZ_LT009746.1:1208949-1211044 GCF_900013505.1 Agrobacterium deltaense RV3
TCGGGACAAGCCAAGCCCGAGGATGACGGCGAGGAATTGGCGCAGGTCGTCTTTTCCCCTACGAAACCGGCGTACCGTCCAGCAGATAACGCACATCCCGCACCGGCGGCGATTTCCGGAATCGGGCGGTCTTGTCGCTCCAGATGCCGCGCGTGATGGCGGGCAGGGCGGGGAGCCGCGCAAGGGCATGGCTCAGCGCGCCGCCCATGCCCTTCTGCTTTTTCGCATCGAGAAAATGGCGAAGCTCGAATTTGGCGCGGATGTGTTTTTCATGTTCGCGCAGGATCGCCGTTTCCTCTGCCGAAAGCCGGCAGCCGGCGAGAATGGCCTTATCCGCCTCATATAAGCGGCGAAGATCTTCGGTGCGATGGCGGCCGCTCAGCGAGTTGCCGCGCACGATCGCGCCGTAACCGCAATGACGTATGACCTTGTAACGCGCGCCGGCGGCCAGCGCCCGCACGTAAAGCTCGTAATCTTCGCCGAGCCGCAGGCCGTCATCGTAACGCAGTGCGTGTTTGTCGAGAAAAGCGCGGCGTATGACTGGCTTCAGAAACCCGGTTTCCCCGCGTTCAACGCCGGGCCTGGAAATATTGCCTTCCACGAATTCCGTCAGCGACAGAAACCGCGCCTGCGGTTCGAAGCGCGCCGGCTGCATGGAGGATGCGCCGGGGACCGATTGCTGGATGAAGGCGATATTGTCGGCCACCAGATCCCAGTCATCGTCGGCCAGCATGGCGGCAAAACGGCCGCGGAAAAAGAAGTCGTCCGCATCGAGAATGCTGATGAGCGGCGCGGATGAAATCGAGATGGCGTGGTTGCGCGCAGCCGAAGGGCCTCGGTTGACCTCGAATCGCACGACCCGCAGACGGCCCGTGCCGTCATCCGCCGCATGCGCCACATCGCTCGTCGTGTCGGTGGAACCATCGTCGATCACCACCACTTCGCCGACCTCCGGCTCCACAAGGGCGGAACGTATGGCGACATCGATTGTTTCGGATGCATTTTTCGCAGCGATGATGACGCAAATGGGCTGTGAACCGCTCACCATGGATTGTCCTTCTGCTTTGACCAACCGTCAGGATTTGGCCAGCAGAAAGTGTCACGGGTGTGGATGCAAGCGATTTTTTTGCGACGCAATAAATGAAGCTGCGTGAAAGCTCACATATCGGTCAGTTTCGCACCGTGCGGCGGCGGGCTTTTTACGGCGTCCGCCTGCATTGCCTCGGCGCCACGATCCCGCGCGAAGGTTTCGCGTATCCGCCGCTTTTCCCGGGCGACCAGAACGAGAATCCCAATGAAATAACCGACTTGCAGAATGACCGCGCAGATGAGGGTCTGGATGAATGCCGTGTAGAACGAGCCGTGGATGAAATATGTCGCAACCGCAAAGGTAAGCAATGCACCGATCATGCTGAAAAAAACACGAGGTGCATACATGGTGCTCTCCTCCCGAGAACGATTTCTCCATTTTTGACTGCGCTGCGGCATTTTTCTTCTTTGCAAGAAATATACGATGAGACCGGTGCTGTTTCAACACACATATACTTCTTCTAACGGTTGCGGCATGAAATTTCGGTAATCTTGATTGGTAAATTCCTCGGTAATCGATGACTTCCCCCAATCGGGGCTGCCTTACCAGGCGATTTCCTGCTTTTTAGAGACATAAAATCGTTCTCTTGCGGCCATTGTCGGCTGTCTTACGCCCTCTGCAGACTTCGTTAACCATCTCGCCTTTAAAAAGTCGGTATTGATTCCTCAGCAAGAGCAAGGTGCCCGCGTGACAACGAGTTCAGAAGTAATCGCCTTTCCGGCAAAGAACCGTATTGCCGACGTAAAAAGATGTGCAACCATGCTCGACCGGCTGCATGGTGTGGAGGCGAATGATTTCTGGCGCAGGGAGTGCCGTGAACTGGCCGCCCGTCTGATGGCGCTTGGCTATGAGGACGCCGCCATGCGGCGCGAGGTCATGGAATTTCAAAACGCCGTGCAGGCTGAATTGTGGGCGGGCGATGCCGCGCCAGAGGCACGCCGCGACAGCCATTGAGGCCTCAGCGTTTTCCATAAAAAAGCGCGAGGTGTCACGTCGCGTTTCGTT
>NZ_LT009746.1:1211064-1336064 GCF_900013505.1 Agrobacterium deltaense RV3
ACGGACGACCGACCGGCCGACGACACGACGTAGTCGACGTCCTACGTACGTTACGTTAACGAAAGTAAACGGCGCGTACGTCGTACACGCGCTTTTTTGTTCATGCCCGTTTGATCAGGAAGCGCCGGCGCCGCGTGTGCGGGCAACGCCGTCGAGTGCGGGCTTGTATTTCGGGTCGAGCCGGGCGGCATGTCCATAGGACTTGGCGGCCTTGGCCATCTCGCCGCGACGCTCATAAACAAGCGCCTGGTTGGCCCAGGATTCCGCCACATTGCCATCCAGCGAAATGGCGTGGTTGAAATCGGCAAAGGCGTTCTCATCGTCGTTCAAGGCGACATAGGAAAGGCCGCGGCCGTTATAGGGTTCCGGCGAGGTCGACGACAGCGAGATTGCCTTGGAGAAGTCCTCGATGGCCTGGGCATGCTGGTTGCGCAGCTGGTAGATCAGGCCGCGATTGTGCCAGGCGCGTCCATCGGTGGTTTCAAGCTCGATGGCGCGGGAGAAATCGTTGAAGGCTTCGTTCACACGCCCGGACTGGCGGTAAAGATTGCCGCGGCCGATCAGCGCCACATCGTAGCTCGGATTGATTTGCAGGGCGGCGTTGTAGTCCTGCAGGGCCTGCTGCTGCTGCCCGGAGTTGCGATAGACCAGCGCGCGGTTGGCATAGGCCTGATAAAAGCGCGGGTTGAGCTGCAGCGCCTTGTTGAAATCCTCGATGGCGCGGCGCGAATCGCCGGCGCGGCCGTAAGCCGAACCGCGGACGTTATAGCCTTCGGGATCCTGCGGATTGGCGTTGATGACCGAGGTAAGCGAGGCGATGTTTTCCTGCGAACCCTGGGCACGGTCGATCCTGAACACATCTTCCGTCTGGTTGGATGTCGCGCAGCCGGAAAGACCGGCAAGGACGGTACAGACGACCAGAGAAGCGCGGAACCCTCTGTTGTTTTTCAATGGCACCCGGCGCGTTGAGGCATCGGAGTTTTTCACAACACAGGCGTCGACAGCGATCATTCGGTGTGGGTTCCCTCGCAGGCCGGTCTCACGGTCGTTTTCAAGAGCGTTCTCCGGCCACAAACACAAAGAGCGGCGGCGAATTGATCGCCCCCGCCCAACAAGCATTCAAAAACGTCCAAAAGACGGCCTATTAACGGCCTGCGCGGGGGCCTGCAACCAGACCTTCGCGCTGTGCACGCTTGCGTGCCAGCTTGCGAACGCGGCGAACGGCTTCAGCCTTTTCGCGAGCGCGCTTCTGGGAGGGCTTTTCGTAGTAATCGCGCATTTTCATTTCACGGAAAATGCCTTCGCGCTGCATCTTTTTCTTCAGGGCGCGGAGCGCCTGATCAACGTTATTGTCGCGGACTAGTACCTGCACGTGAATCCCGTTCCTTTGGTTTGGTTAATTTGCTATGTGAATAAGGCATTCGCACGCAAATAAAAAATCGTTCGTTCGGCTGTCGAGCCGGGCGATTGGTGACGTGCAATAACAGATCATTTGAGCCAAGTCCAGCCGGTAGCGCATAATCACCCAGCAAAATGCGGCTTGCCCGGAATTCTGCCTGCGATGTCGAAACAAAATCATTGCGGCGTCGCAAAATGGATATTGCCTCCCATCCCGATTTGCCATGTGTATGATAAGGGCCGGAGCCATGTTTCCGGCTTCTGGCCGGTTCTTGAGGAGCAGATTGCGAATGCGCAAATATTCCGTTTTTGCCGTGGCGCGTGAGGCGCTCAGGGGTCATAAGGGGTGGGATGCGCAATGGGCCTCGCCCGAGCCGCGCAAGGATTACGATGTCATCATCATCGGCGGCGGCGGCCATGGGCTGGGGGCTGCCTATTATCTTGCCAAGGAACACGGCATTACCAATGTCGCGGTTCTGGAAAAAGGCTGGCTTGGCGGCGGCAATACCGGCCGCAACACCACCATCATCCGCTCCAACTATCTCTATGAAGAGAGCATGGATATTTACGAGCATTCCCTGAAACTGTGGGAAGGCCTGAGCCAGGATCTCAATTACAACGTCATGTATTCGGCGCGCGGCGTGATGATGCTGTCGCACAATATTCATGACCGGCAGTCCTTCAGCCGCCATATCAATGCCAACCGTCTTTACGGCATCGACAATGAGTGGCTGACGCCGGAGCAGGCGAAAGCCTATTGCCCGCCGCTCGATATATCAGGCAATGCGCGTTATCCGATCAACGGCGCTGCCCTCCAGCGCCGCGGCGGCACGGCGCGCCACGATGCTGTGGCCTGGGGTTATGCCCGCGCGGCCTCCGACCGCGGCGTGCACATCATTCAGAACTGCGAGGTCACGGGCATTCGCCGCGGGCCGGACGGGGCGGTGACGGGTGTGGAAACCAATCGCGGTTTCATCGGTGCGAAGAAGATCGGCGTTTCCGCCGCCGGTCATTCCTCCGTCATCATGAAAATGGCGGATGTGCGCGTTCCGCTGCATTCCAACCCGCTGCAGGCGCTGGTTTCGGAACCGCTGAAGCCGATTTTCCCCTGCGTGGTGATGTCCAACACGGTCCACGCCTATATTTCGCAATCCGACAAGGGCGAGCTGGTCATCGGCGCGGGCACTGATCAATATAACTCCTATTCCCAGACCGGCGGCCTGCAGATCATCACCCACACACTCGACGCGATCTGCGAGCTGTTCCCGATCTTCCGCCGCGTCAAGATGATGCGCCAATGGGGCGGCATTACCGACAACACGCCCGACCGCTCGGCGATCCAGAGCGTGACGCCGGTGCAGAACCTCTTCGTCAATTGCGGCTGGGGCACGGGCGGCTTCAAGGCGACGCCGGGTTCGGCCAATCTTTTCGCGCATCTCATCGCGCGGGGTGAACCGCATCGTCTGGCGGCGGGGCTGACGCTCGACCGGTTCCGCACCGGCCGTCTTATCGATGAGGCTGCCGCTGCCGCGGTGGCGCATTGATGCTGGCGGCGGCCATGCTTGCGATCAACATATCAGGCGCGGCCGTGCCCGTGCCCGTCGGCCGCGTCATTCCCGAGGCCAGGGATTTTCGCAGCCAGAAGATTGCGAAGATGCAGGGGGAGAAAGACTGGCCCTTCATGGCGGAAAAAGGCCTGCTTCTCTGTGCTCCAAGTCTCGCGAACAAGATGGTTTATTTTGTCGGCGAGAAGGAGGATGGCGGGCAGGATTACCCCTTCGCGATCGACACCGACATGATGGCGGTTGCCATCGTCAATATGGGCCGGGCCTCGGCGCTACGCCCTTTCGATAATTTCGAGCAGCTTTTAAAGCGGCTTTCCCCTTTCGTAGCCATGGGAAAGCGGCTGTGTGACCAACCCGCCGGAACGATCCTTCCGGAAAATTCTCTCTAGGTGGAGCGACGATGCTTCTGATCCATTGCCCCTATTGCGGGGAAGACCGTTCCGAACTGGAATTCCGCTGGGCGGGCGAAGCCCATATCGCCCGGCCGGAAAACATCGCCGATATTTCCGACGAGGCCTTCGCCGAATATTTCTTCATTCGCGACAATGACAAGGGCCTCGTTTTCGAGCGCTGGCGTCACATTCACGGCTGCGGCCGCTTCTTCAACGCCGCCCGCGATTCGGTCAGCGACAAATTCCTGATGACCTACAAGGCGGGTGAGCCGAAACCCGATACTGAGACGGTCCTTTCCGCAGAAAAGGGAGCCGGGCAATGAGCGGCGATTATCGTATCAAGGGGGCCGGTCGTCTCACCCCGGCCAGAACCGCGCGCTTCACCTTCGATGGCAAGATTTATCAGGCGCTGGAGGGGGACACGGTCGCCTCCGCGCTTCTGGCGAATGGCGTGCATCTGATCGGCCGCTCGTTCAAATATCACCGGCCGCGCGGCTTCCTTTCCGCCGGGCCGGAAGAGCCGAATGCGCTGATCGACGTTTCCCGCGACAGTCTGCGCAAGCAGCCCAATGTGCGTGCCACGGTGCAGGAAGTGTTCGACGGCGCGATCATCGCCTCGCAGAACCGCTTTCCGTCGCTATCCTTCGATCTAAGCGCCATCAACGATCTCCTGTCGCCGATGTTCGCGGCCGGTTTTTATTATAAGACCTTCATGTGGCCGAAGGCCGCCTGGCACAGGATTTACGAACCGCTGATCCGCCGCGCCGCCGGTCTCGGCAGGGCGCCGAGCGAGCCGGATGCGGATCATTATTCCGGTCGTTATGCCCATTGCGATGTGCTGGTGGCCGGTGCCGGCGTCGCTGGTCTGACGGCGGCGCTTGCTGCCGCGAAAACCGGCGTCAGCGTCATTATGGTCGATGAAAATGCCGAAGTCGGCGGCGCGCTGCGTTTCGACACTGGCACGGTTATCGACGGTCTGCCCGGTTACGAATGGGCGCAGAAGGTTTTTGCCGAACTGAAGTCCCTGCCCAATGTGCGGGTTCTCACCCGCACCACCGCTTTTGGTTATTACAACCACAATTTCGTGGCGCTGGCCGAGCGGGTGACCGATCATCTCGCCACGCCCGCCAGACACCAGCCGCGCGAGCGGCTGTGGCAGGTGCGCGCCAAAAAGGTCGTGCTGGCGGCGGGTGCGATCGAACGTCACATGGTCTTTGCCAATAATGACCGCCCCGGCATCATGCTGGCCTCGGCCGCACGTACCTATCTCAACCATTACGGCGTCGCCGTGGGTCAAAATGTCGGGGTCTACACCGCCCATGATTCGGCCTATGAGACGGCCTTCGATCTGAAGAAGGTCGGGGTGAAAATCGCTGCCATCGTCGATTGCCGCGAGAACCCGGATCAGCGCCTGCTGGATGAGGCGCGGGCGCTCGGCATCGAAGTGCTGGCGGGCCATAGCGTTTACAATACCGCCGGCCGCCTGCGTGTGTCTTCCATGACAGTTGGCCGCAATGGCGGCTCCAACAAGCGCAAGATCGCCATCGATGCGCTTGTGGTTTCGGCCGGCTGGACGCCATCGGTGCATCTCTTCTCGCAATCGCGCGGCAAGCTGAAGTTTGACGCGGCTAACCAGCGTTTCCTGCCGGATATCCATGTGCAGAACGGCGTCTCCATCGGCGCCTGCAACGGCACGGACGATCTTTCCGCGCTGATTGCCGAGGCTGCGGCTGCCGGTGGCGGCGGCGTCGAGTTTTCCGGCGAGAATGCCAGGACCTGGACCGGTGGCATGATCGGTGCGGCCGAAGGCGCGGGTGAGGGCACCGGCGTCAAGGCCTTCATCGATTTCCAGCACGATGTCTGCGCCAAGGATATCCGCCTTGCCGTGCGCGAGGGCATGCATTCCGTCGAGCATATCAAGCGCTTCACCACCAATGGCATGGCGTCCGATCAGGGCAAGATGTCCAATATGCACGGCCTTGCCATCGCATCGGAGGCGCTTGGCCGGGATTTGCCCAAGGTCGGTCTCACCACCTTCCGTCAGCCCTATACGCCGGTCACCTTCGGCACGCTCATCAACCATTCGCGCGGCGCGCTGTTCGACCCGGCCCGCAAGACGCCGATGCACGAGGAAGAGCTGGCTGCAGGTGCGGTGTTCGAGGATGTCGGCAACTGGAAGCGCGCCTGGTTTTTCCCGCGGGCGGGTGAAGACATGCATGAGGCGATCAACCGCGAATGCAAGACGGTTCGGACAAGCGTCGGCGTGTTCGATGCCTCGACGCTTGGCAAGATCGAGGTGGTCGGCCCGGATGCGGCGAAGTTCCTGAACCTCATCTACACCAATGCCTGGGACACGCTGAAACCCGGCCGTTGCCGTTACGGCATCATGACCCGCGAAGACGGTTTCGTTTACGACGACGGCGTCGTCGGGCGTCTTGCCGAAGACCGTTTCCACGTGACGACCACCACGGGCGGCGCGCCGCGCGTTCTCCAGCACATGGAAGATTATCTCCAGACCGAATTCCCCGATCTCAATGTCTGGCTCACCTCGGCCACCGAACAATGGGCCGTGATTGCCGTGCAGGGGCCAAAGGCGCGCGAGGTTATCGCTCCCTTCGTCGAGGGCATCGATCTCTCGCCGGAGGCCTTCCCGCATATGGCGGTGGCCGAAGGCACCTTCTGCGGTGTGCCGACACGGCTCTTCCGCGTGTCCTTTACCGGTGAACTGGGTTTCGAAATCAACGTTCCGGCCGATTACGGCGCGGCCGTCTGGACCGCGATCCGCGAAAGGGCGGAAGCCGTCGGCGGCTGCCTTTATGGCACCGAGACCATGCACATTCTGCGTGCGGAAAAGGGCTATATCATCGTCGGGCAGGATACGGACGGCACGGTGACGCCAGACGATGCCGGGCTTGCCTGGGCCGTTTCCAAAAAGAAGACGGATTTCGTCGGCATTCGCGGTCTGAAACGTCCCGATCTCACGCGCTCCGGCCGCAAACAGCTTGTCGGCCTGAAGACGAAAGACCGGCTGACCGTTCCGGACGAGGGCGGCCAGATCGTTGTCGATCCAAACCAGCCGAAACCCATGACCATGCTCGGTCATGTCACCTCCGCCTACTGGTCGGAAAATCTCGGCCATTCCATCGCTTTCGCGCTGGTGGCGGATGGCAGGGCGCGCATGGGCGAAACGCTCTACATTCCGCTCGCCGATAAAACCATTGCCGTCGAAGTGACCGACATGGTCTTCCTCGACAAGGAAGGAGCCCGTCTCAATGGCTGACAAACTTCACGCAAAACGCAAATCCGTGCTCGAGGATTTTCACGGCGGCTCTCCCTTCGTTTCGCTGAAACCCGCTGCTTCCGCCTCGCGGCTGTCGCTGCGCGCCCGGGAAAGCGCCCTGCCGGCACTTTCGGAAGCGCTCGGTCTTGCCCTGCCTGCCCGCCCGAAAAGCTCCGTCACCTCGGGCCTGCGGTCCGCTTTGTGGCTCGGCCCGGATGAATGGCTGGTGATCGATCAGGGCGAAAGCGACCTGGTGGCGGCTCTCGCCGGCGTTTCCGGCCTGTTTTCTGCAACCGATATTTCCCACCGCAATACGGCCGTCATCGTCTCCGGTGCCGGTGCGGAAGCGGCACTCAATGCCGGCTGCCCGCAGGATCTTTCTCTCGCAAAGTTCCCGGTCGGCGCGTGCTCGCGCACCGTTTTCGGCAAGGCGGAAGTCGTGCTGCTGCGCACGGCGGACGATACGTTCCGGGTGGAATGCTGGCGTTCCTTTGCCGAATATGTCGGCGGGCTGTTGCAGGAGGCGGCTGAGGACGTGGCGGTTTAACCCGCCATCCACCCCCGCCATTCCACCCACCGCCCATGGAAATCGGCCCGGCCGATTTCCTGTTTCTCGCCGGTCGGCCAGATCTGCAGGGTAATGGCGGCACCGCCCGGCGTCGCATCCGCCTCCATTTGCAGCCGGGCAAGCGGGGCATCCGGCGTGGCGCGGGTTCCAGCTTCGGCAATCACAACCTCGCCTTCCTGTTTCAGTCCATCGGGCAGATATTGCCAGGCGACCGAGTGATAGACGACATGGACAGCACCCGCATATTGCGTGGCGAGGCGGCATTTCAGCCAGTCGACCGCGTCCGCCTTCTCGACATGCAGACCATGCTCCACCGCTATCCGCAGGGCGGCGGCGGTTCGCTCCAGCCTGTCTGTCTGGTCGGCCCAGACATAGGACATCAGCCGCAGGTGATCTTCGGCGGATGACGGGTCGAGCGGGTTGAGATCGCAGCCGGCGCGCTCGATAACCTCGATCCGCTCATGGGCGGGCGTGTCGCCGCGCCATTCCGGTGACAGGAAAACATCGGATTGCTCACCCCAGGCGAGATCGCCGAGGCGATATCGGTAACGGTCGAATTGCAGGTTGAGGCCAGCGCTGGCTCCAACTTCGGAAAGCACCAGCGGCTTGCCGGTCAGTGCCGCAATCGAAAGAAAGCCCGGCAGCAGAACGGCGGAACGCCGAACCTCGTTGGTCTGCGGCGGTGATTTCAACCTTTCGAGGATGAAGGGGGAATGAAAACGCAGGGCGCTGGCGCAGGCCTGCCAGAGCGCTTCTTCGTCTTCCGGCGGGATATCGGCAAGCGGCGCGATCTTTTCCTCTATGGCGAGCGCATGCAGGGCGCCCGCCAGCCGGAGGGGAACGGAATCGCCCGAGGGGCCGACATCGCCGGGCCAGGACAAGATCCGCTCGCCCACCTCGGTATGGCGGTCGAGTCGTCCTGCCATGGCGCGGCAGAGCCGTGCGGTAAAGGGCGAGCCGAGGCTGTCGCAGGCTCTTGCCTGCACGAGAAACGCATTCTTTACGGCTTCGTCATGCATGCGGTCTCTCCCTTGCGGCAGTTTCAGGCGTCTTCCGGCCTGTCCTCCGGGTTGAACTGGCTGATGGTGGTCCAGCGGGCGGTAAGCGCCGGCTTTTTCTCGTTTTCGATGTCCACCGTCACGTCATAGGTCGTCATCAACATGGCCGCGCCGCGAAAACGCGCCTCCGCCAGTGTGAAGCGGCCGCGCACCCGCGCACCGCTTTTGACCGGCGTAACGAAACGAACGGCATCGAAGCCGTAATTGATGCCCATGGTCTGTTCGCGGATGCGGGGCAGGGCATCGTAATTCAGCGCCGAAAGCAGAGACAGCGTCAGGAATCCATGCGCGATGGTGCCGCCAAAGGGGCTTTCCGCTTTGGCGCGTTCCGGGTCGGTGTGGATGAACTGTTCATCCAGCGTCGCCTTTCCGAAAGCGTCAATCATCGTCTGGTCGACGGTGATCCAGTCGGAGACGCCCATTTCCGTGCCGACCAGATGTTTCATCTCCGCCAGCGCAATTTCTTTTGTCATGTTACCTCGTCCGCATTGTTTCGAGGGACTTATACGGCTGGCGACGCGAAGGGATCAACTGCGCAGATAAAACACCACGGAACGGGCGGGCAGGAAGGCGGGATTGCCGAAATCCGTGCCGATGGCGCACCAGCCATCACCGGGCAGCGTGAAAGG
Organism: Agrobacterium deltaense RV3; assembly: GCF_900013505.1. Lineage (NCBI taxonomy): Bacteria > Pseudomonadati > Pseudomonadota > Alphaproteobacteria > Hyphomicrobiales > Rhizobiaceae > Agrobacterium > Agrobacterium deltae. Next base: position 1,219,955 of record NZ_LT009746.1, read on the forward strand.
AACGATCTCGCGACCGCGATTGATGAGAACCGCAAGCTCGACCTCGACGCCCGTTTCGCGGTCCGACGTTGAAAGCACCATGGCGAAGGCGGGTCCATTCGGGCTTTCCCAGTCCGCAATCGTCATGGGCTCCCCGCCCGGGGCAAGCCATGTCACATCGCCGCTGCCGGAAAAGAAGCCGGTCTCGGAAAAGACGCCGAAGCGTTTGCGAAGCACTGCGAGAAATGCCGTGTGATCGATCAGTTCGGGCACAAGCGAAGACCAGTCGACCCAGGTGATGTCATTGTCCTGACAATAGGCGTTGTTGTTGCCATGCTGGCTGCGGCCGCCCTCATCGCCGGCGGTCAACATCAAGACGCCGCGGCTGACGAACAGGGTGGAAAGCAGCGCCTTCACATCCGCAATGCGGGCGTCGACAATGGCAGGGTCATCCGTCAGGCCTTCGAAACCATTGTTCCAGGAGTGATTTTCATTGTGGCCGTCGCGATTGTTCTCGCCGTTTTTCTCATTGTGCTTGTGTTCGTGGCTGACGAGGTCGAACAGGGTGAAGCCGTCATGGGCGGCGAGAAAGTTGACGCTGCGGCTGTTCGCTCGGCCATGGCGGGAAAAGATCGGCGAAGACCCGGAAAGCGCATCGGCCAGCGCCCCGGTGGTGCCGGCGTCGCCGCGCCAGAAGCGGCGCATATCGTCGCGGGCGCGGTCGTTCCACTCCAGAAAGCTTTCGGGGAAATTGCCGAGCTGATATCCACCGGGGCCGATATCCCATGGTTCGGCGATCAGCAGGCGGTCGTAAAGTGCCGGGTCCGAATGCATGGCCGCGAGCGTTTCGCTTGCCATGTCAAAGCCATTGGCCGTTCGCCCGAGCACGGGCGCGAGGTCGAAACGGAAGCCGTCCACCCCGGCGTTCAGAACGAAATGCCTGAGGGAATCGACGATGAGCTGGCGAATATAGGGATGGTCGCAGGCAACCGTATTGCCGGTGCCGGTATCGTTGACCAGCACGCCCGGTTTTCCCGGCGGGTGGCGAAAGGCAGTGAGGTTATCGAGCCCGCGCAACGACAGGATCGAACCTTCGATATCGCTTTCGCCCGTATGGTTGAAGACCAGATCGAGAATGACGCCGATGCCCTCCGCGTGCAGCACGGCAATAGTGTCGCGCAATTCCCGCACGCCGCCGGGGCAGAGGCGCGGATCGAGCGCCATGAAGCCGACGGGATTATAACCCCAGGCGTTGGAAAGGCCGAGCGGCGGCAGGTGGCGCTCGTCGATCCAGGCGGTGATCGGCATCAATTCCACCGCGTCGACGCCGATCTTTTTCAGGTGCGCGATAATGGCGGGATGGGCAAGTGCGGCAACGGTGCCCCTGATCTCTTCCGGCACTTCAGGATGCAGCTGGGTGAAGGATTTGACGGCGAGTTCGTAAATCAGCCCGCCTTCGGCAAAAAACGGCGGTTGACGCCGGACCGGCTCATGCTGCGAAAGGATCGCCTTCGGCATGATCCCGCCGGTATCCGCACCAAAGGCGTAAAGCGCGGGATCGTGCCGGAAGGGGCGGTCGATCTCCGTGGCATAGGGGTCGAGCAGCAGCTTTGCAGGATCGAACCAGAGGCCGTGTTCGGGAGCGTAAATGCCGTGAGCGCGAAAGCCATATCGCGTGCCGGGGCCGGCATCGGAGACGGTCAACCGGTGAACGTCATCTTCACCGCGCGTCATCGGCAAACGCGCCGTTTCTTTTTCGCCGTTCGCATCGAAAAGGCAGAGATCGATCTGCGAGGCGTGCCGGGAATAGACCGTGAATTCCGTTCCGTTTTCCGTCTGGATTGCGCCTTTGGGGAAAACGGAAGGTGTCTGCATGGTCTGTCTCTCCGTGAATAGTTGTTTCTTCTTCGTGAGGGTAGAAGGTGGCCGGTAATGGAAGGCGGGTATGCGTCCGCCTGTGATCGATGGCGAACCCAAAACCTCTCCTCCGTCATGCTCGGGCCTGTCCCACTGCTGTCCGGTTTAAATTTGGTGGACATGGCGCACGGTGTTGCTCCTCTTTCGTGTCCGAGATCGTCGCCAAACGCTCGAATACGAGTAGAATCAACACCGTGCGCCATGTCCACCAAATTTAAACCGGACAGCAGTGGCACAAGGCCGAGGATGACGTCGAGTTTGGAGAGAGGTCTGTTACTACTCTCAGACGGCCTTGTGGCCGCCTCCCGTCTTTTCGATTCTGCGCCTCTCCAGCAGCAACGGCGGATGCAACTGAACAAAACCTCAGGTAATAACGCTCGGCTCGCTACGGCCGGTATGGGCCTTGATGCCGGCGATCGTATCGGCAACGGAAATCAGGTCGGCAAGCGCCTCCTGCGTTTCGATGCCGTGGCGGGCCGCATCCGGCTCGTAACGCTCGACATAAAGGCGAAGTGTGGCGCCCGCAGTGCCCGTGCCGGAAAGGCGCAGCACGATGCGCGAACCGCCTTCGAACAGGATGCGGATGCCCTGATTTTTGCTGACCGACTGATCGACCGGATCGTGATAGGCAAAATCATCCGCCGCCGCGACCTTCAGATTGCCGTAGCTGGTGCCGGGAAGCGTGGCGAGTTTTTCGCGCAGGGTTGCGACCAGCGTGTTGGCGGCGTCCGAATCCACTTCCTCATAGTCATGGCGGGAATAATAGTTGCGGCCATATTCGGCCCAGTGTTTTGTGACGATGTCCTTCACGCTTTCCTTGCGCGCGGCGACAATGTTCAGCCAGTAGAGCACGGCCCATAGGCCGTCCTTTTCGCGCACATGGTTGGAGCCGGTGCCGAAGCTTTCTTCGCCGCAGATCGTCACCTTGCCGGCATCCATGAGATTACCAAAGAATTTCCAGCCGGTCGGCGTTTCATACATGCCAAGGCCAAGCTTTTCGGCCACACGGTCCGCTGCCGCACTCGTCGGCATCGAACGGGCAATGCCGGAAATGCCGGCGGCATAACCCGGGGCCAGTTTGGCATTGGCCGCGATGATGGCGAGGCTGTCGGACGGGGTGACGAACATGCCCTTGCCGACCACCATGTTGCGGTCGCCATCGCCATCGGAGGCCGCGCCGAAATCGGGGCCTTCCGGGCTCATGACGTCGTCATAAAGCTCCTTGGCGTGGACAAGGTTCGGGTCGGGATGATGGCCGCCGAAATCCGGCAGCGGCGTTGCGTTGCGGACGGAGCCCTTCGGCGCGCCGAGGCGCTTTTCGATGATTTCCACGGCATAGGGCCCGGTGACGGCGCTCATGGAATCGACCACGACCTTGAAACCGCCGGCGATCAGCGCGCGGATGGCGGCGAAATCGAACAGTTCTTCCATCAGGGCGGCGTAATCGGCAACCGGATCGATCACCTCGACCGTCAGTTCGTCCACCTTGAAGCTGCCCACCTTGTCGAGATCGATATCGGCGGCGTCGGAGATTTTATAGCTGTCGATAACCTTCGAGCGGGCATAGATCGCATCGGTGATCTTTTCCGGTGCGGGGCCGCCATTGCCGATATTGTATTTGATGCCGAAATCTTCGTTCGGGCCGCCGGGATTGTGGCTGGCGGAAAGCACGATGCCGCCAAACGCCTTGTATTTGCGGATGACGTTGGAGGCGGCAGGCGTCGAGAGAATGCCACCCTGACCGACCAGAACCTTGCCGAAACCGGCAGCGGCGGCCATTTTGATCGCCTTCTGGATGACTTCGCGGTTGTAATAACGGCCGTCGCCGCCGATCACCAGCGTCTGGCCCTGAAAGCCCTCAAGCGCGTCGAAGATCGACTGGATGAAATTCTCGGCGTAATTTTCCTGTGCGAAGACTGGCACCTTCTTGCGCAGGCCGGATGTGCCCGGCTTCTGGTCCTGATAGGGCTTCGTCTGAACGGTCTTGATCATTGTTTCAATGGCCTTTCGAAATAAGCTGGCTGTAAAGCGCGGCGTAAAGACCGGCGCTCTTTTCCCAGGAAACATCGGATTTCATTCCGAGTTTCTGCATTTGTGTCCATAGTTTCGGGTCGTGGTAATAACGGACGGTCCGGCGGATCGCCTGTTTCAGACCATCGAGCGTAACGGGTGAAAACTGCACGCCGGTCGCCGATTTATTGGCGATGGCGGCGTGGTTGGCGTCGATCACCGTGTCGGCAAGGCCGCCGGTGCGGGCGACGACCGGAATGCAGCCATAGCGTAGCGCATAAAGCTGGGTGAGGCCGCAGGGTTCGAAACGCGAGGGAATGATGATCGCATCGCAGCCCGCCTGCATCAGATGCGACAGCGGCTCGTTGTAACCGACAGCAACGCCGACGCGGCCATGGTGGCGGGATGCCGCCGCCAGAAGCGCGCCTTCCAGCGCCACTTCGCCGGCGCCCAGCACCACCAGACGGCCGCCGAGGGAAACGATCTCGTCCACGGCTTCCGCCATGAGGTCGATGCCCTTCTGCCAGGTGAGGCGGGAGATGATGCAGAAAAGCGGGCTGTCATCATCGTCGATGCGGAAATGTTCGGCGACAGCCTTCTTGTTCAGCGCGCGGTTCTTGAGATTGGTGGCCGAATAATTGTCGTGGATCAGATGGTCCGTCGCCGGGTTCCAGACATCGGCATCGATGCCGTTGACGATGCCGTGCAGCACATGGGCGCGGCTGCCGATGACGCCGTGCAGGCCCATGCCGAATTGCGGGGTGAGGATTTCCTCGGCATAGGAGGGGCTGACGGTGCTGAGCGCTGTTGCCGTCTGCAGCCCGCCCTTCAGGAAGCTCACATCGTTGTAATATTCTATGCCTTCCATGCCGAAGGCATGGGCGGGCAATGCAAGCTTGCTGAAGATATTCGCGCCGAACTGGCCCTGAAAAGCGATGTTGTGGATGGTGAGAAGGCTCGGAATCTCGGGCGTTTCGGCATAACGCATATAGACCGGCGCCATGGCGGCCTGCCAGTCATGGGCATGCACCATATCCGGCCGCCAGCCGGGAAGCGCGCCGGCGGCAATGCGGGCCGCAGCCAGCGAAAGCGCCGCGAAACGCTTCCAGTTGTCAGGGTAATCCTTGCCGGTCTGGTCGAGATAAGGGCCGCCGGAGCGCTCGTAATAGGCCGGCGCATCGAGAATGAGGAGGTTAAGCCCCTCATGCCGCACTTCGAGCACATCGGCGTTTTCGCCGAGCAGATCGGTAAATTCGAAACATTTGACGGGGTCCGTCACGGCGGCTTTCACCGCCGGATATCCGGGTATCAATGTGCGCGTCGTGACACCATGGGCTTCCAGCGCGATGGGGAGCGCGCCGGCAACGTCGGCGAGCCCTCCGGTCTTGATCAGGGGATAGATTTCGGATGAAACCGAAAGGACATTCATGGGCTCTACAGGTCCAGCTTGTCGATCATCGATTGGGTGATAAGGCAAATGCCGTTTTCGGTGCGGCGGAAACGTTTGGCATCCAGTTCTGGGTCTTCTCCTACAATCAGTCCTTCCGGAATGACCACGCCATGGTCGATGACGACATTGCTGAGCTGGGCGTGACGCCCGATCTTCACACTCGGCAGTACTACGGCATTCTCAAGGCGGGAGTATGAATTTGCGCGCACCCCGGTAAACAGCAGGCTGCGCTGCAGGGAGGCGCCGGAAATGATGCAATCGCCGGAGACGACCGAAGACACGGCCGAGCCGCGGCGATTCTCGTCATCGTGCACGAATTTCGCCGGCGGGGTGATTTCCGCATAGGTCCAGATCGGCCAGGACTTGTCGTAGATGTCGAGGTCCGGCACCACATCCGTCAGGTCGATATTGGCCTGCCAATAGGCGTCGATGGTGCCGACATCGCGCCAGTAAGGGCCATGCTCGAAATCCGAACGAACGCAACTATCGGCGAAGCGATGGGCGACGGCTTTGCCGTGTTCGACGATATAGGGAATGATGTCCTTGCCGAAGTCGCGGCTGGAAGTCGGGTCGGCGGCGTCGCGGCGCAGGGCTTCCATCAGGAATTTCGTGTGGAAGACATAGATGCCCATGGAGGCGAGCGCGAATCCTTCATTGCCCGGAATGCCCGGCGGATCGGCCGGCTTTTCAATGAAATCGATGATTTCGTCTTTTTCATTCACATGCATCACGCCGAAGCCGGTCGCTTCCATGCGCGGCACTTCAAGGCAGCCGATCGTCACGTCCGCACCGGAATCGACATGCTGCTGCAGCATGTATTCGTAATCCATTTTGTAAATATGGTCGCCGGCGAGGATGACCATATATTCCGGCGCATAGGGCTCGATGATGTCGATGTTCTGGTAGACGGCGTCGGCCGTGCCTTCATACCATTGCGTTTCGGAAACGCGCTGGGAGGCCGGCAGAATATCGAAGCTTTCGTTACGTTCAGGGCGGAAGAAGTCCCAGCCGCGCTGCAGGTGCCGAATGAGCGAGTGCGCCTTGTATTGCGTGGCGACGCCGATGCGGCGAATGCCGGAATTGAGCGCGTTGGAGAGCGCAAAATCGATGATGCGCGCCTTGCCGCCGAAATAGACGGCGGGTTTTGCCCGGCGGTCCGTCAGCTCCTTCAGGCGGCTTCCTCTGCCGCCTGCGAGGACATAGGCCATTGCATCGCGTGCCAAAGGCTGAACTCTTTTTTCCGACATGGTGTCCTCCCTCTCTGTCTGTCAGTTTTCCGGCTCGAGCATGATCGTTGCGAGTGGCGGCAGGACGAGCATTGTCCCGATGTCTCCCCCGGCATCGACCGCCTGAACGCGTCCGCCATTTCCCTTGCCGCTGCCGCCATAAATTTCGGCGTCGGTGTTGAGAATCTCCCTCCACCGCCCCGCAAGCGGAAGCGGCACATAATAGTTTTCCCGATAGACCGGCGTGAGATTGCAGATGACCGCCACCGGCTTTTCACCCGGCGCCATGCGCAGCCAGGCGAAGACGGAATTGTCGTGGTCATCCACCACAAGCCAGCGGAAACCTTCCGGTTCGCAGTCGCGGGCGTGCAAAGCGGGTTTTGAACGGTAGGTGAGGTTGAGATCGCGCACGAGGCGGCGCATGCCCTCATGCATCGGATATTGGCGCAGGTTCCAGTCGAGCGAGCCCTTTTCGCTCCATTCGCTCCATTGTGCGAATTCCTGTCCCATGAACAGCAGCTTCTTGCCGGGATAACCCCACATGAAGGCGTAATAGGACCGCAGATTGGCGAATTTCTGCCAGTCGTCGCCGGACATCTTGGCGATCAGCGATCCCTTGCCGTGCACCACCTCGTCATGGGAAAGCGGCAGCACGAAATTTTCGCTGAAGGCGTAAAGCAGGCCGAAGGTCAGCTCCTGATGGTGGAACTTGCGATGCACCGGCTCGCGCGAGAAATAACTCAGCGTATCGTGCATGAAGCCCATATTCCATTTGAAGCCGAAGCCGAGGCCGCCCTCGTGGACCGGCTGCGACACTTTCGGCCAGGAGGTGGATTCCTCGGCAATGGTCATGACGCCCGGATGGGTGCCGTAGACGAGGGAATTCATCTTCTGCAGGAAGCGGACGGATTCGAGATTTTCCCGCCCGCCATATTCGTTGGGGATCCACTCGCCTTCCTTGCGGGAATAATCGAGATAGAGCATCGAGGCGACCGCATCCACGCGCAGGCCGTCGAGATGGAATTTTTCGGCCCAATAAAGCGCATTGTTGATGAGGTAGGACATCACCTCGATGCGGCCGAAATTATAGATGGCCGTGTTCCAGTCGGGATGAAAACCCTGACGCGGATCGGCATGTTCGTAAAGCGCCGTGCCATCGAACCAGCGCAAGCCGTGCTCGTCGGTTGGAAAATGCGCCGGAACCCAGTCGAGCAGGATGCCTATGCCGACCTTGTGAGCGCCATTGACGAAACGCGCGAAGCCCTCCGGATCGCCGAAACGGGCGGATGGCGCATAAAGCCCGGTCGTCTGGTAACCCCATGAAGGGTCATAGGGATGTTCGGTGATGGGCAGGAACTCGATATGGGTGAAGCCCATATCGGTACAATAGGGAATGAGCTGGGCGGCCAGTTCATCCCAGCTCAGGAACGTGCCGTCCTCGCGCCGCCGCCAGGAGCCGGCATGCACCTCGTAAATGCTGATCGGCTGGCGGCGCTGGTCCACCTTCGCCCAATGTTCCCGGTGTGCCTGATCTTCCCATTTCTGGGTAAGTTCCGGCGCGGTAACAGAGGCGTTCTTCGGCCGCAACTCGGCGCGCCGCGCATAGGGGTCTGCCTTCAACGGCAGAAGCTCGCCGTTTGCGCCGAGGATTTCGAACTTGTAGGCGCAGCCGGCATAGACGTCAGGCGCGAAGATTTCCCAGATGCCGGTATCCTTGCGGAACCGCATGACATGCCGGCGGCCATCCCAATTGTTGAAATCGCCGACGACGGAAACGCGCCGCGCATTGGGAGCCCAGACGGCGAAGTGGAAGCCCTCGACGCCCTCGAGCTTCAGAGGATGTGCGCCCATCCTGTCGAAGAGCCGCAGATGCGATCCTTCGCGGACGAAATAATCGTCCATGGGGCCGAGAACTGGGCCGAAACTGTAGGGGTCGGTCACCGCCCATTCGGCGTCGTCGCGGCTGGCGCGATACCGCACAGGCTGTCGCTTCGAAAGATCGATCCGGCCTTCGAAAAAGCCATCCGGATCGAGCCGCTTCAATTCGCCCACGAAATTTCCGTCCAGCGTCAGGACGGAAACCTCCTCTGCGCCCGGAATGAAACAGCGGGCGGAAAACCCTTCCGGCGTTTCGTGAACGCCGAGAAGGGCAAAGGGATTGGAATGCAAACCGCTCTTGATCGCCTCGATTTCAGCCTTCGTGATGTCGCCAGTCTTTTTCTCTTCGGCCGAATTGAGCGGTTTTTTCATCAGGCTCTCCAGATCTCGGTGGCATATTGGCGGATTGTCCGGTCGGACGAGAACCAGCCCATACGCGCCGTGTTGCGCACTGTCTTGGCATACCAGCTGTCCGGATCGCTCCAGATCGCGTCCACTTCCCGCTGCGCATTTGCATAGGCGTCGAAGTCGGCGGCGACCATGAACCAGTCGCTGTTGTAGATACCGTCGATCAGGCCGGCGAAACGGGAGCGGTCATCGGGCGAGAAGACGCCGGAGGCGATGGAAGACAGCGCCTGCGACAGCTCGGCCGATCCTTCGATGATCGCGCGGGGATTGTGGCCTTCGGCGCGCGCATTGGCCACTTCATCCGCCGTCATTCCGAAGATGACGATATTCTCCGCGCCGACATGATCGCGCATTTCGACGTTGGCGCCATCGAGCGTGCCGATGGTGAGCGCGCCGTTGAGTGCGAATTTCATGTTGCCGGTGCCGGAAGCTTCCATGCCGGCCGTCGATATCTGTTCGGAAAGATCGGCGGCGGGAACCATGATTTCCGCAAGCGAGACGTTATAGTTCGGAACAAACACCACTTTCAGAAGCCCGCGCACGGCCGGATCGTTGTTGATGACCCGGGCAATATCGTTGGCAAGCTTTATGATCAGCTTCGCGTTGTGATAACTCGGCGCCGCCTTGCCTGCGAAGAACTTAACGCGCGGCACCCAATCCAGTTCCGGGTGAGAACGGATCTGATCGTAAAGCGCGACCGTTTCCACGAGGTTCAGAAGCTGACGCTTATATTCATGGATACGCTTGATCTGGATGTCGAACATGGCCGAGGGATCGACGCGGATGCCCATGCGCTGCGCGACAGTATTGGCAAGCCGCACCTTGTTCAGACGCTTTACCTCGGCAAACTTCTCGCGGAACCCGGCATCGTCGGCGAAACGGTCAAGTGCTGTCAGCTTTTCCGCATCGTCGAGGAAATCGTCGCCGATTGCTTCGCGCAGCAGGCTGGTGAGGCCCGGATTGCACTGCATCAGCCAGCGGCGCGGTGTGATGCCATTGGTCTTGTTGTTGATACGGTCAGGATAAAGGCTGTGAAGGTCGGCAAAGACCGTTTCCTTCATCAGGTCGGTATGAAGGGCGGAAACGCCGTTGATGGAATGCGAGCCGATGAAGGCGAGGTTGCCCATGCGCACGCGGCGTTCGCCGCCTTCATCGATCAGCGAGATCGAACGGATCTGCTGATCCGCCATCTTCTTTTCCTTGCGGGCGTAAACCAGCGTGTTGGCGTTTATCGCATAGACGATCTGCATATGTCTTGGCAGAAGACGCTCGAGCAGCGGCACCGGCCAGCTTTCCAGCGCCTCCGGCAGAAGCGTATGGTTGGTATAGGAGAACGTGCCCTGCGTGATCTTCCACGCTTCCTCGAATTCCAGACCGTGCACATCGCACAGAAGACGCATCATTTCGGCGATGGAAATGGCCGGATGCGTATCGTTGAGCTGGATCGAGACCTTCTCGGGCAGCGAGGTGAAATCGGGATATTGCTGCAAATGGCGGCGCAGAATGTCCTGCAGCGAGGCGGAGGAGAAGAAGAACTCCTGGCGCAGGCGCAGTTCCTGACCGGCCGGCGTCGCATCGGCGGGGTAGAGAACCCGCGTCAGGCTTTCCGCCTTGTTGCTTTCTCGCAAGGCGCCGATATAGTCGCCGGCGTTGAAGGCGGCCAGCAGAATGGGGTCGATAGGCTGCGCCGACCACAGGCGAAGCGTATTGACGCGGGTGCCGCGCCAGCCGACGACCGGTGTGTCGTAAGCCATGGCGATCACGCGTTCTGCCGGTTTCCAGACGAAACGCTGCGGATCTTCATAACCGCCGATGGTTTCCACCGAGCCGCCGAAGCCAACCTCATAGGAGCTTTCGCGGCGCTCGAATTCCCAGGGGTTGCCGTGTGCCAGCCAGGTTTCCGGCAGTTCCACCTGCCAGCCATCTGCCATCTGCTGGCGGAACAGGCCATGCACGTAACGGATGCCGTAGCCATAGGCGGGAATGTCCACGGTCGCCATGGATTCCATGAAACAGGCCGCAAGCCGGCCGAGACCGCCATTGCCGAGCGCCGCATCCGGCTCCAGACCGGCGATGACATCCAGATCGACGCCGAGCGAGGACAGGGCATCGCGGATTTCGTGCATCAGGCCGATATTGGAGATGGCGTCGCGCATCAGGCGGCCGATCAGGAATTCGAGCGACAGATAATAAACGCGCTTGGAATTATTGGCATAGGCCTTGCGGGTGGATTCCATCCACTTGTCGATGATGCGGTCGCGGACGACGAGGATGGTTGCGGTCAGCCAGTCATGCGGCTTGGCAACCTTGACGTCCTTGCCGATACGGTAGGTGAGGCGTTCGATGATTTCCGACGCCATGATTTCCGGGTTGGAACTGCGCGGGGCGGGACGGGGAAGATCGGCGGCGTTAAGATTATTGATCATTGGTCGGTCAGCACCTTGGTGGGAGGAGAGGGTCTGAGAGGTTGATCCGGCTTGCCTTTGCTGATGCCAGTTTATGCATCGATATGGAGGCGTGGCAACAGCATTTTTTTCGGAAAATTGAACAGCTTAGCGCAATGAAAAATAAGTGTTTTTCTCGGCGCCCAAAGGATCGCCGAAGGCATCGATCGCCCTGTCTGCGCCGTTCTTCAGCGAATTTTCTTGGTCCTTGCGATGCCGGGCATCGCTCGTAAAAGGGGAAGAGGCTGCAATACTTCTGAAATGGTTCACCGGTCCTGAAATCTGTTTCGAACTATCGGATCACACACTAGCCTTCGCGGTTGCGAAAATTCAATGAAAATAAACAGGGCAGCGCTGCCGCCGCGCCGACCTGTCGTGGCGCGGGTGTAAAAACCGGCTGCGATCGTCGCCAATGGCGCTGTTTACGGCAGGAGAAAAGGCTCCATCGCCATCTCGCCAGCGCGGATCGTCACCCTGGTATTGGGGGGAACGGCGCACCAGGGCGCGCAATCGAAGGAAAAGGGTTCGGAACTCAATGCGATGCCGTCATCAAGCCCGCGCCAGTAGAGTGTCGGCGGCTTGTCGTCGCTCGACCAGCGGAAGGCATGCAGGCAATCGCCATCCATAAGAACTGCGCTGAATCGCAGTGCGGAAGAAACACCTGCCGCCATCATCTTTTCCTGGCAAAGCTGCAGCGCGGTGGAAATGGCGCGAACCGGCTCGGTATCGAGGCCATGCCCGGCGGCGATGAGGAAGATCGCTTCGCTGTCGCCGGTGCCGCGTCGCGACGCATAGATATCGTCGGGGATGAGGGAATCGATGTCGCGCCTGATCTGCTCGTAACCGCCGATCTGGCCGTTATGCATGAACAGGTATCGCCCATGCGCAAAGGGATGGCAGTTGGCGCGGGACACTTCGCCTGACGTGGCAGAGCGGACATGGGCCATGAACATGCCCGAGCGGAGCTGGTGGCAAAGCGCTGCCAGATTGGCGTCGGACCAGGCGGGCCTCGTATCGCGAAAAACGCCGGGCGTTCCGCGTTCGCCATACCAGCCAAGACCGCAGCCATCGCCATTGACGACGGTTTTCGCTTCCCTTGCGGCCATGGACTGGCTGACCAGCGATGCTTCCGGCTCGATCAGCAGACTGTCGAGCCAGACCGGCTTACCGGAATAGGCAAAGAGGCGGCACATTCATGCGGCTCTGTTCAGGGCCTTGTTTCCGAGCGCGAAGCCGACGGCGGCCTTCGCGTGAATGGCGGTCGAATCGTAACCCGGCAGCGGCAGGGTATCGGGATCGATCAGCAGCGAAATCTCGGTGCAGCCGAGAATGACGGAATCGACGCCGAGTGCGCGGGCCTTCTCGATGACCGCGAGATAACGCTCTCGCGAGCAGGACTTGATTTCGCCCTGGCAGAGTTCGCCGAAAATAATGTCGTGGATCGCGGCGCGGTCTTCCGCATCGGGCACAACCACCTCGACGCCATGGCGGCGCATGCGGTCGGTGTAGAAACCATGTTCCATCGTGTAGCGGGTGGCGAGCAGCAGCGGCTTGCGGCGTCCATCCGCCTTCAGGGCTGCGGCGGTTTCATCGATGATATCGATCAGCGCCACGCCGGACATCTTCTCCACGGTGTCCGCGACCAGATGCATGGTGTTGGTGCAGATCAGCACGCAATCGGCGCCCGCATTGGCAAGCCGCGCGCCGGCAGCGCCCAGAAGGGCACCGGCCTCATCCCAGCGATCGGCCTTCTGAAGGGCGACGACCTCTGAAAAATCGAGCGAATGCATGACGATGTCGGCCGAAACCAGCCCGCCGCGGCTGTCACGCACGGCCTCGTTGATCATGCGGTAATAGGTTGCGGTAGATTCCCAGCTCATGCCGCCAATCAGGCCGATCCGTTTCATAAGAGTTCCCTTATCAAGTTTGATTGAAATTATAATGCCATCCTCTGGGCGAAAACGGCATGCGTTTTTGCAGGGATTTCGCGGCGTAGATGCAAAATTGGGGCGCACTTTATCTAAATATCGCAAATTTCTTGCGCTGTTGCGCTAACCTGTGCATCCTTCGCCGATGATTGATGACCGTGACCGCCGAATCCTTGCGATTCTCCAGGAAAACGCAGAAACGCCGCTCGCCGATATCGCGGAGGAAGTGTCGCTGTCGCTATCCGCCTGTTCGCGGCGCATTACGCGGTTGCGGGCGGAAGGTTATGTAACGGGTACGATGGCGCTGCTCGACCGACGCAAGATCAACCTGCCGACCACGGTTTTCCTGCTGGTGAGAACCGGCCTGCATGCGGAGGACTGGCTGGACCGGTTCCATGCCGCCGTCAGCACGATACCGGAAATTGTCGAGGTTCACCGGCTGACCGGCAATTTCGACTATATTCTGAAACTCGTGCTGCCGAATGTTGAATATTACGACACGATCTACAAACAGATCCTGCGCCGCGTCGAGCTTTACGACATGTCCGCCTATATCTCGATGGAAACGGTGAAGCTGTCGTCTTCGCTGCCGACGACACATATCTGAGCGATCATCGAGCCTTGATCAGCGCCCCGTCTCGAAACGAACTCCGAAGCGGAAGCTTCGCGTCTCGCCCGGTTGCAGCGCAATCGCATCCGCGAGTTCCGGCTGGTTGAAGGCGTTGGTCGGCGTTTCCACCGGTTCGAGCGCGATGGATTGGCGCCTGTCGCGGGCCAGCGTATCGCCGGTGAAGACATGCATGTGCCCGCGCTCCTGCCATACCGTCAGGCTCGAACCGTCGTGCCGGTTTTCCAGCCTCGTCTCGTAAAGCCCGTTTTCGGATGCGATGAGGTCGGTGAAGCAGACATCGAGCACATGGCCGGCCAGCGGCGCATGGAGAAAGCGGGTGCCGTCCCGTTTGACCATCCCGCCCTGTGGGTCCCGCAGGGGGATCAGGTCTTCGTCTGTTTCAATCGCCGTTCGCGAGGGCAGCGTGAGGAGAAGATCGTCGATAGACGTCGTGCCGGACAGCCGGAAATAGGGATGCCAGCCGGCGGCGAAAGGCAGGGGCCGGTCATCGCGATTGATGCCGCGTATGTCGATGGTGACCCCATGGCCGGCGAAACGATATTCCACCTCGATGGCAAGCCGATAGGGATAACTCTTGAAATCCGCAGGCGCTATTTCGGCGCGGAAGACGAGAATGTGAGCGCCGTTTTCCTCGAAAGACTGGGCAAGTGCGAAGGGCAGGGCTCTCGCAAATCCGTGGAAGACGAGGGCTTCATGGGCAAGCACCGGCTCAATGCGGTGCATCTGCCCGCCAAAACTGAACCGACCATCCGGGATGCGATTGGTAAAGGGGGCGAGAATGCCGTTTCTCACGCCATTTTGCGACTGCATTTCGGCAGGCGTCGAATATCCGTCGACAAGATTTTCACTTTTGCCGCCATCGGCAGAGACCGGCCGCCAGCTTAAAAGCGTCGCGCCCTCGTAAGCGATTTCGGCAGTGAAACCGTTTCCAGAAACGGTCAGACCGGCAATCCCCGTGCCTGTGGTGGAGGGTGTCATCGGGAAATTGTCCTTTGCATGCATGCGTCTGCGGTCATCGGGGCAGCTGCCGTGCCGATTCGCCCGATCATCATCGCTGAAGGACAATTTCGCAATGGCCGTTAAGGGCCCGCAAGGGCTGTATCAACAGGCTCCTGCCATCCATGTCTGCCGGGCAATCAGTCGGGAAAGGTGCGTTTCGCGCCGGTGAAATATTCCATCAGCGCGGCCTGATCCTCCCCACCCAGCCCGGCCGCCGTCAGCATGCGGTGCACCTCGGCGCAAACCGCCGTCAGCGGCATAGCCGTGTTGGTGCGCCGGGCGAGATCCTGCGCGCCGTTGAGGTCTTTTACCATATTGTCGATGCGGCCGGTGCGGCGGTAATCCTTCGCCACGTAGCGCGGCATATATTCCTGCAGGATAGCGCTGTCGGCGCGGCCGCCCTTCAGCGCCTGCGGTATTTTGGCGGCATCGACGCCGGCATCCAGCGCAAGCTGCGTTGCTTCCGCCACCGCAAGGAAGTTCAGCCCGCACAGAACCTGGTTGATAAGTTTTGTCGTCTGCCCCGCGCCGCAGGGTCCCATGTGGGTATAATTGCTGGCCACATGCCGCAGCACGCGGTGGGCATCGGCCACATCCGTTTCGCTGCCGCCGGCCATCAGCGTCAATTGCCCGATGAGCGCCTTGGGCGCGCCGCCCGAAAGCGGGCTGTCCACCCAGCGCAGGCCTTTTTCGGCGGCATCGGCCGCCAGTTCCTTCGTCGCTTCCGGATCGATGGAGGACATGTCGATGATGAGCGTGCCGGGCTTCGCCCCCGCCGCGACGCCATCCTTGCCGAAGACGGCGATGCGAACGATTTTCGGCGAATTGAGGCTGAGGATGACCACATCGGAAACCGAAGCCGCTTCCGCCGCCGTACCCGCGCTCTGTGCGCCAAGGCTCGTCAGCGCCGCCACCTTTTCCGCATCCAGATCGAAAACCGTCAGCTGATTTCCGGTCTCGGTGAGCCGTGTGCCGATTGCCCCGCCCATGGCGCCGGCGCCGATGAGGGCGACTTTGTTCTTCTCGGTCATGGTGTTCACGGCCTCCTCCCAAAGTGTCGTGGTATCGTCGGTTCAAAACCGGATGGCGGCCGCAGCCGGCCATCCGATTTCGGTGTTTTTAAAGCGAAGCGGTGATGCCGCCGTCGACATAGAGAATATGTCCGTTCACGAAGGACGAGGCATCGGACGACAGGAAGATGCAGGCGCCGACAAGCTCTTCGACCTTGCCCCAGCGACCGGCGGGCGTGCGCTTTTCAAGCCATGCCGAGAAGGTCTCGTCCGCCACCAGTGCCGCGTTGAGCGGCGTGTCGAAATAACCGGGTGCGATGGCGTTGCATTGCAGGCCGTATTTGGCCCAGTCCGTCGCCATGCCTTTCGTCAGGTTGCCGACGGCGCCCTTGGTGGCGGTGTAGGGCGCGATGCCGGGGCGGGCAAGGGCGGTCTGAACGCTGGCGATGTTGATGATCTTGCCACGGCCGCGGCTGATCATGTGGCGCGCGGCCGCCTGTCCGGCATGGAACACCGAGGCGATGTTGGTCTGCAACAGGCGCTCGAAGGCATCTGCCGGAAAATCCTCGAGCGGCGTGCGGTGCTGCATGCCGGCATTGTTGACCAGAATATCGATGGGACCGACTTCCGCCTCGAAACCGTCGATGGCCTTGCGCACCGCTTCATGATCGGTGGCGTCGAAGGCAAGCGTTTTCGCGCTCTTGATGCCGGCTGCGGCAGCTTTCAGCTTCGCCTCGTCGCGCCCGTTCAGCACCACTTCCGCTCCTGCTTCCGCCAGCCCTTGCGCCAGCGCGAAGCCGATGCCCTGGGACGAACCCGTGATCAGGGCGCGGCGGCCGGAAAGATCGAACAATTTAAGGCCCACTGTTTCCTCCAGTCTCTCGACATTGCATTCATACAGGTTTATGTTATCGATAACATTCATCCCTTTCAGACGTGGATGTCAAGGCTTAAACGCCCGGTTTCGGTACGGATCGGGCGGGCGGGGAGGCGGCACGACGTGCAAATGCACGGCAGGCGGCGGTGACAGGGATGCGGATTATTTTGTCGCGCCGCTCAGGCGCGATGTCGAACGGGAGATATTTATGAGAGCGATTGTTGCCCATGGGGCGAAGGATGTGCGCATCGAGGAGCGGCCCGAGGAAGCGCCGGGACCGGGAGAAGTGCGGCTTCGTCTGGTCCGGGGCGGAATATGCGGCAGCGATCTGCATTATTACAACCATGGCGGCTTCGGCGCGGTGCGGCTTCGTGAACCTATGGTGCTCGGCCATGAGGTCTCGGCCGTCATCGAAGAACTGGGCGAGGGCGTGGAAGGGTTGAAGGTCGGCGGTCTGGTTGCCGTTTCGCCTTCCCGCCCATGCCGAACCTGCCGCTTCTGCCAGGAAGGCTTGCACAACCAGTGCCTCAACATGCGCTTTTATGGCAGCGCCATGCCTTTCCCGCATATTCAAGGCGCTTTCCGTGAGGTTCTGGTGGCCGACGCCCTGCAATGCGTGCCGGCCGATGGGCTTAGCGCTGGCGAGGCGGCCATGGCGGAGCCGCTGGCGGTAACGCTGCATGCCACGCGCCGCGCTGGCGATTTGCTGGGGAAACGCGTGCTCGTCACCGGCTGCGGCCCTATCGGCATTCTGTCCATTCTGGCCGCGCGCCGCGCCGGCGCCGCTGAAATCGTCGCCACAGACCTTTCGGATTTCACGCTCGCCAAGGCGAAAGAAGCGGGTGCGGATCGTGTTATCAACAGCAAGGATGAGCCCGACGCACTTGCCGCTTACGGCGCGAACAAGGGCACTTTCGACGTTCTTTACGAATGCTCGGGCGCGGCCGTGGCGCTTGCCGGCGGCATTGCGGCGCTTCGTCCGCGCGGCATCATCGTCCAGCTCGGCCTTGGCGGCGATATGAGCCTGCCGATGATGGCGATCACCGCCAAGGAACTGGATCTACGCGGCTCTTTCCGCTTCCACGAGGAATTCGCCACCGGGGTCGAATTGATGCGCAAGGGCCTGATCGACGTCAAGCCGTTCATCACCCAGACCGTCGATCTCGCCGACGCCATCTCGGCCTTCGAATTCGCCTCGGACCGCAGCCGTGCGATGAAGGTGCAGATCGCTTTTTCGTAAGTAAGGTTTCTACGCGCGAATGCGCCGACGTTTTGATCGGCGGCGGGTCATCCCGCCGCCGATTTTTTCGACGGGTTCTTGCCCGTGGAGACTCGTGATGATGTTATCGATATCATCAACTGCTTTAGGTACGTCATTCCGGCCTTGAGCCGGAATCTAGTCGACGCGCGTCTGCGCGGCGAGAGAGTCCTTTCAGCCCAAGGACTTGGGCTGGCTGGATTCCGGCTCAAAGCCGGAATGACGGTGGGAAAGTGACGGACGCCAGCAAACGCCCCAGCCTGTCATACCCCTAACGCCACTGCCGCATATTTTGCCCCGGGCTGCACCCACGACCGTCTTTACCGAGGTCGTCTCTGCCCGTTTGCACATTTTGACGCAGGTCAAAAAGGTGATTTGCTGCTCGTCGTTTTTTGCGTTATCGAAATTTCAGAAATTACTGAAAATTCAGGAAACGTAAAAATGCCAACCAGCCTGTCCCCGCTCGTTCAGTCCTTCGTGCTGCATTTCGGTGAGATGGGCAGCCGCTGGGGCATTAACCGCACCGTCGGCCAAGTCTATGCTTTGCTTTATATTTCGCCGCAGCCATTGTGTGCGGACGAGATTGTGGAGGCGCTCGGCATCTCCCGTTCCAACGTGTCGATGAGTCTGAAGGAGTTGCAGGCGTGGAACCTTGCAATTCTCAAGCATTTTCCCGGCGACCGGCGCGATTTTTTCACGACGCCTGACGATGTCTGGCAAATTCTCCGCACCCTTGCCGAAGAGCGCAAGAAGCGCGAGATCGATCCCACGCTCAGCGTGCTGCGCGAAATTCTGATGGAGACGCCGGAAAACGAAGATGAGCGGCATGCGCAAAAGCGCATCGACGAGATGAAGACGCTGATCGAGCAGCTGACCGGCTGGTATGACGATGTGAAGCGGCTGGAGACGGAAAGGCTGGCTTCGCTTCTGGCGCTCGGTTCGAAGGTTACGAAGCTTCTGGAGGCCAAGGACAAGATCGTCTCCCTCGCCAGACCCCGTGGCGCTAAGAAGGACGGGTGAGGAGATCGGCCGTGAGCATGTCCGTGGAAATACGCCAGGGGACCAATGGTGACGGGTCAGTCTGTCCCGCTCCGGTTGGCGTCTCGCCCGACGCGACGCGGCGGCGCTTCTTCAGCAAGGCCAATCGCAAAACCTCTCGCGACAGAGCGGCCGGGCGGGCGAAAATGACAGGCGCGCCGGCGGTTGGGAGATCCGTTGCCTTGCTGCATGTGCTGGCGGCTTTGCTCTGGCTGCCGCAGGCAGGTTTGCTTGCCTTTTCAGTCGGAAGAATTGCCGATGGCGCGCCGATGATGGCGATTGTGCCGGCTGCGGCTGCGGTTCTCATCCTCGGCCTCATCAAGGCATGGCTGGAAAAGATCGCGGCGCGGCTGTCGTTTCGCGCTGCCCGTACCGTGCTGTCGCAGCGGCGGCTGGAAGCGCTGCAGGCTGTGGCGAAGGTTTCCCCGCTCGATCTGTCGCGCACTGCCTCCGGTGAGGCGGCAGGCGTCGTGGCCGAGGCGGCGGAAGCGCTGGTGCCTTATCTTTCCCGTTTCCAGCCGGCGCGGATGAAGGCGACCATCGTGCCGCTGGTTTTCGTGCTGGCGATCCTGCCCTTTACCTGGATTGCGGCGCTGGTGCTGCTGCTCGCCATGCCAACCATCCCGCTTTTCATGGCGCTCATCGGCTGGCAGGCCAAGGCTGCCAGCGAAAAGCAGCTTGCCGAGACGGGCAATATGAATGCCTTCCTGCTCGACCGCCTGCGCGGACTGGAAACGATCCGCACGCTGAAAGCCGTCGATCTGACGGCGGAACGTCTCAGCGCCGATGCGCAGAACCTGAAGACGCGGACGATGGCGGTGCTCAGGATCGCCTTTCTCTCCTCGGCGGTGCTGGAGCTTTTCGCAGCGCTCGGCGTTGCCATGACCGCCGTTTATATCGGTTTTCATCTGCTCGGTTTTCTCAATTTCGGCGCCTGGGGCGAGAAGCTGACACTTGCCGAAGGTCTTTTCATCCTGCTGCTGGCGCCGGCCTTTTTCGAGCCGCTGCGGGAACTCTCCGCCGTCTGGCACGACCGTGCGGCCGGTGAAGCAGCGCTTGATGCGCTCGGCAAATTGACGGCCGGCGGTGCGGCCATCGCCGGCGAGGGCGCGGATATGGCGTCTGTCCCATCCCCGACGCCCGGTCTGCTGGAGATCGACGATCTCTCCTTCGCTTATCCGAATGCTCCACCTGTCATCCAAAATCTCAACCTGACGGTTCAGCAGGGTGAGAGAGTTGCGATTCTCGGGCCTTCCGGTTGTGGCAAATCCACTGTACTCTCGTTGATTGCCGGGTTGGCCGAGGCTGGAGAAGGCTCGATCAGGATCGGCGGCGTCAAGCTCGATAATGCGACGGCGGATGGGCTGCGCAGGACCATCGGCTGGGTCAGCCAGAAGCCGTTCTTTTTTGCCGGTTCGCTGAAGGCGAATATTCGCTTCGGCCGTTCGGTTGTCAGTGACGGTATGGTGGAAGAGACGCTGCGCCGCACCGGGCTCGATGGCTTGTCGCATGCACGCCGGTATCTGCAGATCGGCGATGGCGGATATGGAGTCTCGGGCGGGGAGGCGGTGCGGCTTGCCATTGCGCGTGCTTTCGCAGACCCCGCAACGCAGCTTGTTCTGGCCGATGAGCCGACAGCCCATCTCGACCGGGAAACGGCTGCTCTCGTCACGGAAAACCTGCTGCAACTGGCAAATGGCAGGACATTGATCGTCGCGACCCATGATCCGGTGCTTGCGGCGCGCATGGACAGGATCGTGGATATGACGGCGATCCATTCGAGGGGGCAGCCATGATCGCGCGTTTTGCGATATTGAGACCCATTATCGGCCTGTTCTGGTCGGCACGGCGCGGCATGCTGCTGGCGGGCGCGGCTCTGGCGGTGACGACGGTGCTGGCGGGCATCGGCCTTCTCGGCGTTTCCGGCTGGTTCATCACCGCAACGGCAATTGCCGGTCTTCTGCCGGCAACGGCCTATGCTTTCGATGTCTTTGCGCCTTCGGCCGCCATTCGTCTTCTGGCGCTGGCGCGCACCGCCGCCCGTTACGGCGAACGCATGACGACCCATGACGCCACGCTTTCCGTGCTTGCAGCACTTCGGGAAAAGCTGTTTCGCGGGTTTGCCGCGCCGCAGGCTGCGAAATCCCTGGAGGCGAGGCCCGCGCGCCTGCTGAACCGGCTGACGGCGGATATCGATGCGCTGGATTCGCTTTATCTGCGCGTGCTGGTTCCCGCTGCCGTGGCGATCCTTGCCGCAATCGCGACAGGTCTCGGGCTTGCTTTTCTCCATCCTCTGGCGGGCATTCTGGCGGCGGTTTTCCTCGTCGCGGCGGGGCTTGGAATTTCGCTGCGCGCCGCCTTGCGGGCGGAAACATTCTCGCGCCGCCGGGCAATCGGGCTGGGAGCCCTTCGCGCCCGCACGGCCGATCTCGTGAGCGGGCAGACGGAGCTCTTGACCACCGGCCGCCTTTCCGCGCAGGTCGTGGCGGTGAAACGGGCGGATGATTACCTCTCTGCCTGCGATGATACCCTGAACCGCATCGAGACCAGTGCCGGTTTTTCCTTCGGGGTTTCCGCGGCCGTTCTTTTGAGCGCCGCCCTTCTCGGCATGGCCTGGCTTGCGGAACAGGGGGCGGTGAACGCGCCGACCGCGGCTCTCGGGCTGCTCGTCTGTTTTGCCGCGCTGGAGCCTTTTACGGCGCTGCGTCGTGGAGCGATGGAACTTGGGCGCACGCTGTTTTCCGCAAGGCGCATTGCGCCGCGTCTTTCGGCAACGTCTGAAGGCCGCTGTCCCGTCTCGCCGGTCGACGGCATGGCGGCAGAGCTAAAAAACGTGCGTCTGGAGCGGGAAGGGAACGACAATCCGGTCCTGACGAATATCAACCTTGCAATCGCCTCCGGGGAACGGGTTGCCATCATCGGCCAGAGCGGTGCGGGTAAGACAAGCCTCATCCAGCTTCTGGCGGGTGAATTGCGGCCGGCTGCGGGCACGGTCAGCGCCCTGCCGTCCACCCTGATGACGCAGCGAAGCCAGCTTTTCCGCGACAGTATCGCCGACAATTTGCGGCTGGCGAAGCCCACCGCAACCGGGGCCGAATTATGGGACGCGCTCGAGGCGGCAGGCCTTGCCGAACACGTCAAATCCCTGGCCGCCGGGCTGGAGACAAGGCTTGGCGAGGCGGGGCAGGGGCTTTCCGGCGGTCAGTCGCGCCGGCTGGCGCTCGCCCGTTTCCTGCTCGCTGATCGGCCGCTCTGGCTTCTTGACGAGGTGACGGAAGGGCTGGATGGCGAAACCGCCCGCGACGTGCTCACCCGGCTGTTTGCGGGGGCGCAGCGAAAGACTGTCGTGATGATCACCCATAATCGCCGCGAGGCGGAATTTGCCGATCGCATCATCGTGCTGAAAGAGGGGCGTCAATTTGATGAATGTCAAAGCGGCACCCCGGAATACGGCGTAGTGCTGGAGACACTGCGCCCGGACTGAGATTTTTTGAGAGCCGGCGTCGTCTTTGAAATGGAAGGCCGGCCTTCCGGAAAAGGTGGATAGGACTATGGAACTCGACATAGTGGCGCTGTCGCGCCTGCAATTTGCAGTGACGGCTTTATATCACTTTCTGTTCGTTCCCCTGACGATCGGACTATCGGTAGTGATCGCCATCATGGAAACGGTCTATGTCATGACCGGCCGCACGGTCTGGCGGCAGATGACGAAATTCTGGGGCACCTTGTTCGGCATCAACTTCGTGCTCGGCGTTTCCACCGGCATTGTCATGGAATTCCAGTTCGGCATGAACTGGAGTTACTACAGCCATTATGTCGGCGATATTTTCGGTGCGCCGCTGGCGATCGAAGGCATGATGGCCTTCTTCCTGGAAGCCACCTTCGTCGGCCTGTTCTTTTTCGGCTGGGACAAGCTGTCGAAACTCGGCCATCTCGTCGCGACATGGTGCGTGGCGCTCGGTTCGAATTTCTCGGCGCTATGGATATTGATCGCCAATGGCTGGATGCAGAACCCCACGGGCTCCGCTTTCAATCCCCAGACCATGCGCATGGAAGTGACTGACTTCTTCGAGGTCCTGTTCAACCCGGTGGCGCAGGCGAAGTTCGTCCACACGGTGTCTGCGGGTTACGTGACGGCCTCCATCTTCGTGCTCGGCGTTTCGGCCTGGTATGTGCTGAAAGGCCGTCATGTCGATCTCGCCAAGCGCTCGATGACGGTCGCCGCCTCCTTCGGTCTGGCGTCCGCGCTGTCGGTCGTCGTGCTGGGTGATGAAAGCGGCTATCTCTCCACCGAACACCAGAAGATGAAGCTCGCCTCCATCGAGGCCATGTGGGAAACCGAGCCGGCACCGGCGCCCTTCACGGCCATCGGTTTTCCCGATCAGGAAGCACGCGAAACGCATTTCGCGGTTAAGATCCCGTGGGTGATGGGCCTCATCGGCACCCGCTCGCTCGACACGCAAATTCCGGGCATCAACGATCTGATGGAGCAGGCCAAGACCCGCATCCGCGACGGTATCAAGGCCTATGACGCGTTGATGCAGATGAGGGCCACCGGCAAAGGCGCGGAGTTGCCGGAAGAGGTGCGAGGCACCTTTGCCGAACTCGGCCATGAGCTCGGTTATGCCCTGCTGCTGAAACGATATGTCGACGATCCGCGCCAGGCGAATGAAGAGCAGATCGCCAAGGCGGCGGCGGATACGATTCCGCATGTGCCGACCCTGTTCTGGTCGTTCCGCATCATGGTTGGTCTTGGCATCTTCTTCATCCTTCTGACGGCGACATTCTTTTATCTTTCGGCCCGCCGCCGGCTGGATCATTATCCGTTGCTGCTGAAAGTGGCGGTCTTCGCCATTCCCCTGCCGTGGATCGCGGCGGAAATGGGCTGGGTGGTGGCCGAATTCGGCCGCCAGCCATGGATCATCGAGGGCGTGCTGCCCACGGCCGCGGCCGTCTCCAGCCTCAGCGCCTCCACGGTCCTCATCACGCTCCTGTGTTTCATCGCCATCTACACGGTGCTGTTCATCGTCGAAATGGGGCTGATGCTGAAGGCGATCCGCAAGGGGCCCGAGCCGGACCATGAGCCGGAAGCGCCGCTCGTTCCTGAAAAACTCGTCGCTGCGGAGTAAACGATCATGATATTGCACCAACTCATCGACTACGAAATCCTCCGCGTCATCTGGTGGCTGCTGCTTGGCGTGGTGCTGATCGGTTTTGCCGTGACCGGCGGTTTCGATCTCGGTACCGGCGCGTTGCTGCCCTTCGTGGCGAAAACGGATATCGAGCGGCGTGTCGTCATAAATTCCATCGGCCCCGTCTGGGAAGGCAATCAGGTCTGGCTCATCCTTGGCGGCGGCGCGATCTTCGCCGCGTGGCCGCCGCTTTATGCAGTGTCGTTTTCAGGGTTTTACCTGGCGATGTTCGCCACCCTGTTTGCGCTGATCCTGCGGCCGGTCGGTTTCAAATATCGCTCCAAGCGGGAAAGCGCCGCCTGGCGCACCGGCTGGGACTGGGCGCTCTTCATCGGCGGCTTCGTTCCGGCGCTAATCTTCGGCGTGGCCATCGGCAATGTGCTGCAGGGCGTTCCCTTCCACCTCAATGACGACCTCAGGATTTTCTACGATGGCACGACGCTGTTCGAGCTTCTGAACCCTTACGCCATCCTCTGCGGCCTCGTATCCGTCGCCATGCTCGTCATGCACGGTGCCGCATGGCTGGTGCTGAAGACGGATGGTCCAGTCGCGGCCCGTGCCCGCGGTTTCGGCAGCATCGCGGCGCTTGCCACCACCGTTCTTTTTGCGCTCGGCGGCGTCTTTCTGTGGCTCGGTGTCGATGGTTATCGCTTCACCTCGGAGGTCGTCACCGACGGTCCGTCCAATCCGCTGTCGAAGACGGTAG
This sequence comes from Agrobacterium deltaense RV3, assembly GCF_900013505.1. Classification (NCBI taxonomy): domain Bacteria; kingdom Pseudomonadati; phylum Pseudomonadota; class Alphaproteobacteria; order Hyphomicrobiales; family Rhizobiaceae; genus Agrobacterium; species Agrobacterium deltae. Next base: position 1,244,906 of record NZ_LT009746.1, read on the forward strand.
AGGTTGCGGGCGGTGTCTGGTTTGCCAATTATGCGGCGCATCCCTGGATGATGCTGGCGCCGGCGCTCGGTCTTGTCTTTCCGCTCGTCGCTTTCGTCTTGCTCCGCGCCCGCAGGGAAGTGCTGGCGCTGCTTTCCAGCTCGCTCGCGATTTTCGGCATCATCGCAACTGTCGGGCTGACGATGTTTCCCTTCATCCTTCCGTCTTCGGTCGATCCGAAATCGAGCCTGACGGTGTGGGATGCATCTTCCAGCCATATGACGCTGTTCATCATGCTGGTCGTCGCCCTCATCTTCATCCCGATCATCGTTGCCTATACGTCATGGGTCTATCGCGTGCTGTGGGGCAAGGTGGATGAAAAGGCGATCCGCGACGACAGCGGTCATGCTTATTGATTGAGAAAGAAGGAGATCGAACATGTGGTATTTCGCCTGGCTGCTCGGCCTGCCTCTCGCCGCCATCTTCGCCGTCATGAACGCCATGTGGTATGAGCTGATGGAAGAAAACGCGAAAAAGGCCGAAGCGAAGCTGGATAAATAGGGCTTTGGCGGAATCCTCTCCCCCGTCATGCCGGACTAGATCCGGCATCCAGCCACGGCGCGTCTGCGCCGTGAAAAGAGTTTCTCGCGATCAAGGCCTTGATCGCGCTGGACCCCGGATCTGGTCCGGGGTGACGGAGTGCGGATGATGCAACTCCGCCAAATATACAAGGGCGGCATCCGGTTTGGATACCGCCCCTTTTGCTATAACTGCCGTGCCTGCGACGCGCGGCGTCAGTGGATCGCGATGCCGCGCTTGTCCGCTTCTTCCTTGATGATGTCTTCGACGATGGCCCTCTTGAGATTTGGATTTCCCAGAAGATAGTCGTCGGCGATCTCGAAGATCGATTTCGGATTCTCGGTCCTGTGCAGGGTGTCGAGGTCCTGGCCGATCTGCTCTCGAAGGCTGGAATAGTCGTCCATCACGGCGCTCCCGTTTATCGGTTCAATCCAGAAGGTCGGCCGGAACCTTGCCGCCGTTTTCGGACAGTTTCTTGATGACGGCCTTGTGCAGCCAGATGTTCATGGTCGCGGAATCCGAGGTGTCGCCGGTATAGCCGAGTTCGCCGGCCAGTTCCTTTCGGGCGCTGAGGCTGCTGTCCAGATTGAGCGCTTTCAGAAGGTCGACGATCGAATGTTTCCAGTCGAGTTTCTGGCCGTTCTGCTTGACCGCCGCATCCAGGATTGAAGCGACGTCGACATTGCCGGTGGGAGCCGGAGCCGCGGCTGTCGGAGCGGGTGCGGCCGGTGCGGCCGGGCTTGCCGTGGCTGCCGGCGTGCCGGCCGGAGCCGAAGTCTGCGGTGCGGCTTCGGCCTTGCCGAAAATAGCGTTCTTGATCTTGTCGAAAAAGCTCATGGTGTCCTCCCCTTAGCGGCGAAATGCCCGCCCGACGGCGATGAGAATGCAGGCGCCGATGAAGCCGGCGATGAGATAGCCAATCCAGCCTCCGAGCGAAATGCCCACGAGCCCCAGAAGGAAATTGGCGACGATGGCGCCGACAATGCCGAGGATAATGTTCATGAAAAGACCCATATTGCTTTTCATGAACTGTTCGGCCAGCCAACCGGCTACGCCGCCGATGATGATTGCTGCAATCCAGCCAACTTGTGCGTCTTCCATAACAAGCCTTTCCTTTGTAAGAGAGGTCCGCAGGCATATGGACAGGCTTTTGCGCGCACTGATCCCCCCGCCTTGAATAGACCCCAGGCGGAGCAATAACGGCGATATGGGCGATTGGTTCCGTGCGGCGAACTATGCGCCGCATATTCTTTAGCTCTGGCTTTGAAAGTCGAGGCCGATATCGAGAACCGGCGCGCTGTGGGTCAGCCAGCCGACGGAGATGAGATCGATGCCGGTTGCGGCGATGGCTGCGGCCGTCTGTGGATTGATGCGGCCCGACGCTTCGGTAATGGCGCGACCGGCGACGATCCCCACCGCCTCGCGCAGCTGTTCGGGTGTCATATTGTCGAGAAGGACCGCATCGACGCCCTCATCCATGACCTCGCGCAACTGCGCTAGCGTATCGACCTCCACCTCGATCTTGACGAGATGTCCCACGCCCTGCCGGGCCCGGCGGATGGCGTCGCGCACGCCGCCCGCCACGGCAATATGGTTGTCCTTGATGAGAACGGCGTCATAAAGCGCAAAACGGTGGTTCATGCCGCCGCCGGCGCGCACGGCATATTTTTCCAGCGCTCTCAGCCCCGGCGTCGTCTTGCGGGTGCAGGCGACCGAGGCCTTGGTGCCGGCAATGGCGGCAGCGATTTTTGCGGTGACGGAAGCGATGCCCGACAGGTGGCCGAGGAAATTCAGCGCCGTGCGCTCCGCCGTCAGAAGGCCGCGTGAGGGACCTTCGATCGTTGCGATGATATCGCCAGGCGTCACGGCGGCCCCATCCTGCACATGCCGTTTCATCGCGATGGCCGGATCCACGAGCTGGAAAGCGAGTTCTGCCGCGTCGAGACCGGCGATAACGCCCGGTTCGCGCGCGGCCATGACGACGACCGAGCGATGATCGGCGGGAATGACGGCGACGGACGTGATGTCGCCCGCCAGTCCGAGGTCTTCCAGAAGAGCATTGCGCACGAGCGGTTCGATGATGAGGCGTGGCAGGGGTGAAAGGATCATGTCAGGCGCTCCGCGCAAGGCTGGCCGAAGAATGGCTGGAAGAGGAAAATTCATGGGCGATGGTGAGAACGTCGCTGAGGTTCAGCCTGCGCCTCGTGGCCGTCGCATGTTTTTCAGGGAAATCGTCGCGGAAATGCGCGCCGCGCGATTCCGTGCGCAGCGCCGCAAAGACGGCGATGGCCAGCGCGACAAGGGCAGGATCGCATGCCGGGCCGTTCCGCTCAGCCAGTGGCAGAAGATCGCGGATCGCGCCCGTCAGCCCTTCCGCATGTCTTGCGATGCCGAGATGGCGGGAAACGATGTGCCGGACGGGTGAGAGGTCGGCTGCCGGGACATCGGGCATCGGGAGTGTTGCGATATCCACTGCCCGTTTTTCCGCATATGCCTGCCTGCCTGCAATGTCTTCTGCGGCACGCATGCCCATGGCCGCCGCTTCCAGCAGGGAATTGCTGGCAAGCCGGTTCGCGCCATGCAGACCCGTGCAGGCGGTTTCGCCGGCGACCCACAGGCCCGGCACCGAGCTTCGGCCTCTGCCATCGGTGGCGACGCCGCCCATATGGTAATGCACCGCCGGGCGCACCGGCACGAGTTCACGGGCCGGGTCTATCCCGGCTTCGCGGCAGAGCAGGTCGATCGAGGGGAAGCGAGCGGAAAAGCCGGAGCCGAGCGCCTTGCGGGCATCGAGAAAGACCTTGCCGCCACGCAGTATTTCGCGGTCGATGGCGCGGGCGACAATATCGCGGGAGGCGAGTTCCGCACCCGGAACGGCCGCCATGAAACGTTCGCCGTTTTCATTGAGAAGCAGCGCGCCTTCACCCCGCACCGCTTCGCTCACCAGCGCCAGCGGCCGTCGGGGCGAGGAAAGCGCCGTTGGGTGGAATTGCACGAATTCCATATCGGCGAGGATGGCGCCGGCGCGGGCGGCGAGCACGATGCCCTGCCCGAAATTGCCGGCGGGATTGGTCGTCGCCTCATAAAGCCCGCCGAGGCCGCCGGTGGCGAGAACGACCTGGCTTGCCGGCAAAGTGAAGCAGCCTTTTGGCCCGATGCAGGCGAGACCAACGACGACGCCGTCTTCCGTCAGCAGGCGGCGAACCTCCGTGCCTTCCAGAACGGTTATGGACGGCGTGCGAAGAACGGCGGCGGCGAGAGCCCTGACGATGGCCGCGCCTGACCCGTCCCCTTCGGCATGCAGGATGCGCCTTCTGCCATGGGCGGCCTCCAGCCCGAAAACGAGCCTGCCTTCGACATCCCGGTCGAAGCGCACCCCGGCCCGCTCCAGCGCCTCGATGACGGCGGGGGCGGCGGAAACGATCTCTGCGGCCATTTCCGCGTCGCAGAGGCCGTCGCCTGCGGCGAGCGTATCGGCAAGATGCAGCGCGGCGCTATCGTCCGGACCGAGGCTGGCGGCAATGCCGCCCTGCGCCCAGGCGCTGGAGGTCTCGCCGCCCAGAACGCCGCGTGTGAGAAGCAGCACGGGCTGCGGCGCAAGCGTCAGCGCCGCCATCAGGCCCGCAATGCCGCTGCCGACAATGACCGTCCAGCCCGTATGCGACGGGAGGCGTTCGCTCATACTTCCAGCATCCTTTCCACGGCGCGGCGGGCGGCGACAGCGATGGCCGGGTCGACCGTCACTTCGTGGCGGTTTTCCTCCAGCGCCGTGCGGATATTGCCAAGCGTGATGCGCTTCATATGCGGGCAGAGATTGCAGGGGCGGATGAATTCGACATCGGGGTGATGCACGGCGACATTGTCGCTCATCGAGCATTCCGTCAAAAGCACCACGCGGGCGGGGCGCTCGCGGCCGACATAATCCGACATGACGGCGGTGGAGCCGGAAAAATCCGCAGCCTCGACGACATCGGGCGGACATTCCGGATGCGCGAGTACGGTGACACCCGGATGGCTTTCGCGCAATTCGCGAATATCATCGGCGGTGAAAAGCTCGTGCACCTCGCAATGGCCGCGCCAGGCGATCAGCTCGACATTGGTTTCCCGCGCTACGTTTTTCGCCAGATATTCATCCGGCAACATCAGCACGCGCGGCACGCCGAGCGATTCCACCACCTGACGGGCATTGCCGGAGGTGCAGCAGATATCGGATGCCGCCTTCACCGCGGCGGAGGTGTTCACGTAGGTCACGACCGGAACGCCGGGATAGGCCTTGCGCAGGAGCGCGATGTCCTCGGGCGTGATGGAATCGGCCAGCGAACAACCGGCGGCCATATCCGGAATGAGCACGGTTTTCTCCGGATTGAGCAGTTTCGCCGTCTCGGCCATGAAATGCACGCCGGCCAGAACGATGACATCCGCTTCCACCTCCATCGCCTTGCGGGCAAGGGCAAGGCTGTCGCCAACGATATCGGCGACGCCGTGGAAGATTTCCGGTGTCTGATAATTATGGGCGAGGATAACGGCATTGCGCTTGCGCTTCAGCTCGAGGATCGCCTCCACATCGTCCTGAAAGCTCATCCATTCGGCCTTGGGAATGACGCGGGCAACGCGGTCGTAAAGGCTTGCGGCGGAAATCTGCTCGTTCACGGTGCTCTCCCATTTATACTCTTTTTGAGTATATCTAGGGTAAAGACATATTCTCATTGTGAGCATATGTCAATTGCGGGAGAGTGGCAGTTTCGTTCCGGAAAGGGCGCGTTCATCGAGAACGGTCTGGCGGAAGCGGAAGAGCTTTGCCGGGCGGCCGCCGGTTTCGGTCGCCATCTCGCCGGTCTCCTCCACCAGTTGCTGCTGTTCGATAAGCCGGCGGAAGTTCTGCTTGTGCAACGTCAGCCCGGCCAGTGCCTCGATGGCGCGCTGTAGCTGCAGGAGTGTGAAGGCGTCGGCCATCAGTTCGAACACCACGGGACGATATTTGATCTTGGCCCGCAGACGCGCGATGCCGGTGGCAAGGATGCGGCGGTGATCGGCAAACATTGGCCTGCCGAAATTGATCCGCGGTTCGCCCTGCGCCTCTTCGACCAGCCCGGCTTCATACAGCAACTCGTAACGCTGCAGGGTCAATTCCTCGTTCCAGCCTCCGCCATCGAGGCCGAAGGTGAAATCCGCCCGCAAATGGCGCTGGCTTTTGGAGGCGGGATCGGAATCCGCCCAGGCGCGCAGCCTGTCGATGATGCTGTCCAGAACTTCCGGGCGTCCCTGACGGTGATCCTCCCAGGGGAAATATTCGTACCAGCCGTGCCAGAGCGGGCGTTTGCCGCCGGAGGCTTCCTGTTCGCGAACCAGCCCGAGATAACCGATGGAGATGGTTCTGCCGCCTAAAATGTCGTTGTTCCGGTCGCGATCGGCGAAAGTATAGAGCTGTTCGAGATAACCGACGGGGTGATGGGTCTGTTCGTGAATCCATTCCCGCAAGCCGCTCTGAAGCGTTCTGTGCCCGAATTCGAACGGTCCCGACGGAAGCGCTGCGCCTTCCCGAACGGTCATGACCCGCGGCTCATCCGTGGTGATGGCGGTGACGACGGCGATGAGTTCGGCATGGGCAAGCCCGATGGTCACGGCGGCTCCTCTGGTCGTTGGCGCAAGATCAATCTTCTTTGGCACAGGAAGGTTGCTTCGCCAACATGGCGGCAGAAAAGGGCTGTCGATAAATAGTCTCACTGAAAACGGGGCGCCATCAGACAAAAGGATGAATTCTTGTGGTTAGTCGTCCGTCATCTGATATGTTACAGACCCGCACGAGCATTTCAGACTGTAGAAGGCCGATGTTGGAGAATATATCTCTCGAAGAGACACTTGTGGGTTATTACACCTGGAACATCGGGCAAAACCTGATTTACCTCGATGCCGTGGCGGCCCGCCTGCGCGAATTCTCCGCGGAAAAAGCCGCTTGCGGCATTCCGGTCGAGGATTTCATCGCGCAGATAGAAAGCGGCTCGCGCGCACGCGTCGCCAAGGCGGTTTACAATTCGCTGACAAATGGCGTGTTCTATGATCAGGAATATCGCATTCAGCTCAAATCTGGCGGCTTCCGCTGGTTGCGGACAACCGGACGGGGGATCCTCGACAGGGACCAGCTTCCGATCATGGCCATGGGCACGGTGCGGGATGTCAGTGCGGGCAAGGTTTTATTGATGTGATATGCGGCGGACCTCTTCGCGAGGCGGCGGCCGATCGATTTTTAATTTGTTCATTGTTTTGATGTTGCGGTGACATGGTCCGGCAGATCGCAATTTTGCTGTTTCAGATCGTCCTGGCCATTGGCCTCGGCATAGCCGGCATCCGCATCGCCTCGCTCGTCAATGGCGAGGCAACCCCGGCGCCAGCAGGCCTTGCGGCCAATACGGAACTACTTTGGACGACCTCGCCGGTGCGGGTCGATCCGCGTAGCCAAAACTACGAGCGCATTCCGACGCCTCCCGATCTTTATCCGCTGAAGATGCATGCGGACCAGCGCCTGCGCGTGATTTCCAGCAGCCGCTTCACTTTCAAGGGTAACGAATTCCGCCTCGCCGGCGTGGAAGATGTTGAGCGCAACCGCGTCTGCACCGGCCCCGACGGCCGCCGTTTCGCCTGCGGCCTCAACGCCTTCAAAGCGCTGGAGAACCGGCTGCGCGGCAGATATCTGGAATGTCGGACGGTGGAGGAAGGTGGTGCCGGCGGTTCCGTGGAGTGCCGGATCAACGGGCAGGATGTGCGAGCGCTGCTGCAATAGGCGATCGGGTCGAAGGACTAGCGAGATGCGCAAGAGCGACTGGCCGAAGGGAAGATATTTTTTGTCTGGGAAGGTTTGGTGGAGCTAAGCGGGATCGAACCGCTGACCTCTTGCATGCCATGCAAGCGCTCTCCCAGCTGAGCTATAGCCCCATAAGGGTTCCGGCATTTCTTCCGGTTCCGGGAACCGAAGCGGTTGTTGTTCCGTTCGGTGGCGGCTTACTACTGCGGCTTTCCGACGAGTGCAAGCATAAAAAACGGCCCGGCGTCATTTTTTTGTCGTCGGGCCGAATTATCAAGTAAAATCAAGCTTCTTCGTCGTCGCCCGATACGCCGATGATGCCGGACATGTCGTCGTCGTCATCTTCGTCGTCGGTTTCGAGGAAGGTGTCGTCGTCGTCATCGATTTCGACGTCATCGTCGTCGCCGAGATCCGGGATATCGTCGCCGTTGTTGTCGCCATCGGCATCTTCCAGCGAGACGAGTTCGACTTCCGTGTTTTCGGTATCGACTTCCGCCACTTCCTCTTCTTCAGCCTGCTCCATCTTGGCCTGGGCGGTGCTTTCCTCGAAGAAGGAGAGCGGCCAGGACTTGCCGGTGTAGGGAGAAACGACCGGATCGCGGTTCAGATCGTAGAACTTCTTGCCGGTATCGGGGTCTGTGCGCTTGGTACCAAGTTCCGCTTTTGCCACTGTCTAAGCCTCAAATTGTCGAATGAGTTTCGGTGTGTACGCCGTAAAACCGGCATAGACGGTAAAATTTATAGCCGGTCCCCTTAATCGTTGCGCTCTTTCGTGTCAAAGACAAACTTCGGGTGCCGCCTGCCTTGGCGCAACCCCTATGCGGGGATGCTGATATAAATAGGAAGGTGTTGCGCACTCTATTATATGAATGACGAATGCACAGGCGGAAAGCTTCATGACCTTCACGATCGCCATAGACGGGCCGGCTGCGGCGGGCAAAGGAACCCTGTCGCGCAGGATTGCCGAGACCTATGGTTTCCACCATCTCGATACCGGGCTGACCTACAGGGCGACCGCCAAGGCGCTTCTGGATGCCGGCCTGCCGCTCGATGATGAGGCCGTGGCGGAAAAGATCGCGCTGGAAGTCGATCTTGCGGGGCTCGATCGCGCCGTTCTTTCCCGGCACGATATTGGCGAGGCCGCATCCAAAATCGCGGTGATGACGCCGGTGAGGCGCGCGCTCGTGAAGGCGCAGCAGCGTTTTGCCGCAAAGGAGCCGGGCACGGTGCTCGACGGCCGTGACATCGGCACGGTTGTATGCCCTGAGGCGCCGGTGAAGCTTTATGTCACGGCCTCTGCGGACGTGCGGGCGCGACGCCGTTACGATGAAATTCTGGCCAATGGCGGCAGCGGCGATTATGATGCCATTTTCGCTGAAGTGAAAAAACGCGACGAGCGCGACATGGGCCGCGCCGACAGCCCGTTGAAGCCGGCTGAAGACGCGCACTTGCTAGATACGTCGGAAATGAGTATAGAGGCGGCGTTTCAGGCCGCGCGGACGATCATCGACGCCGCCCTGAAGAGATAGGTTTCTCGCGGAACGGCTTCCTGCCGTCCGCGTTTAGTCCGGAATTGCCCGAAGACATGTCCTTGCGCCGGAAAGCCTTTTGAAAAGGCGGGCATGGGGTCGGGTATCAACAACACTAGCCCACCGGCGCTTTTGTATTCGCCATTGCGCGGATGCAATCAGGAGATTTCATGTCAGTATCTACCCCCACGCGCGAAGATTTCGCCGCGCTTCTCGAAGAATCCTTTGCCTCCAACGATCTTGCCGAAGGCTATGTTGCCAAGGGTATCGTAACGGCAATCGAGAAGGACGTTGCCATCGTCGACGTCGGCCTCAAGGTTGAAGGCCGCGTACCGTTGAAGGAATTCGGCGCGAAGTCCAAGGACGGCACGCTGAAGGTCGGCGACGAAGTGGAAGTTTACGTCGAGCGCATCGAAAACGCTCTCGGCGAAGCCGTTCTGTCGCGCGAGAAGGCTCGCCGCGAAGAAAGCTGGGTCAAGCTCGAAGCCAAGTTCGAAGCTGGCGAGCGCGTCGAAGGTGTTATCTTCAACCAGGTCAAGGGTGGTTTCACCGTCGATCTGGACGGCGCTGTTGCCTTCCTTCCGCGTTCGCAGGTCGACATCCGTCCGATCCGCGACGTTACCCCGCTGATGCACAACCCGCAGCCCTTCGAAATCCTCAAGATGGACAAGCGTCGCGGCAACATCGTTGTATCGCGCCGCACGGTTCTCGAAGAGTCGCGTGCCGAGCAGCGTTCTGAAATCGTTCAGAACCTCGAAGAAGGCCAGGTTGTTGACGGCGTCGTCAAGAACATCACCGATTACGGTGCGTTCGTTGACCTCGGCGGCATCGACGGCCTGCTGCACGTTACCGACATGGCATGGCGCCGCGTCAACCATCCTTCGGAAATCCTCAACATTGGCCAGCAGGTCAAGGTTCAGATCATCCGCATCAACCAGGAAACCCACCGTATCTCGCTCGGCATGAAGCAGCTCGAGTCGGATCCGTGGGATGGCATCTCCGCCAAGTACCCGGTTGGCAAGAAGATCTCCGGTACGGTCACGAACATCACCGACTACGGTGCATTCGTTGAGCTGGAGCCGGGCATCGAAGGCCTGATCCACATTTCCGAAATGTCCTGGACCAAGAAGAACGTACATCCCGGCAAGATCCTGTCCACGAGCCAGGAAGTCGACGTTGTCGTTCTCGAAGTCGATCCGTCCAAGCGCCGTATCTCGCTCGGCCTCAAGCAGACGCTGGAAAACCCGTGGCAGGCATTTGCCTACAGCCACCCGGCCGGCACTGAAGTTGAAGGTGAAGTCAAGAACAAGACCGAATTCGGTCTGTTCATCGGCCTCGAAGGCGATGTCGACGGCATGGTTCACCTGTCGGACCTCGACTGGAACCGTCCGGGCGAGCAGGTCATCGAAGAGTACAACAAGGGTGACGTCGTCAAGGCTGTCGTTCTCGACGTTGACGTCGAGAAGGAACGCATCTCGCTCGGCATCAAGCAGCTCGGCAAGGATGCTGTCGGCGAAGCCGCTTCTTCCGGCGACCTGCGCAAGAATGCAGTCGTTTCCGCTGAAGTCACTGCGGTCAACGATGGCGGCATCGAAGTGAAGCTCGTCAACCACGAAGACCTCACCTCGTTCATCCGTCGCGCTGACCTTTCCCGTGACCGCGACGAGCAGCGCCCCGAGCGCTTCTCGGTTGGCCAGGTTGTCGACGCCCGCGTCGTCAACTTCTCGAAGAAGGACCGCAAGGTCATGCTTTCGATCAAGGCTCTGGAAATCGCTGAAGAGAAGGAAGCCGTCGCACAGTTCGGTTCATCCGACTCGGGCGCTTCGCTCGGCGACATCCTCGGCGCGGCTCTGAAGAACCGCGGCGAATAATCGCTCCGATCTTTGAAATGGAGAACCCGCCGGAATTTCCGGCGGGTTTTTTGTTGCTTCGAGCTCGCGCCGGCGAGCGCGCAGCGGCGCGTTCCTCAGAGCATGCCGCTCATCTTCAGATAATAATTTTCCGCGCTGTCGTCGGAAGCCACCGCCGTCGGGCTTTCCTGCGTGTCGATCCCGTCATTGGCGGCGATGCGCTCTTCTTTTTCGTCCTGACCGTCGGAATTATCAGCACCGGCTTCGGCCTCGTCATTTGCCTCATCATCGGAAAACGGGCCGCCGCCGCGCGGCGGCGTTTCCGATTCATAGTCCTCATCCGCCGGCGGATAGGCGACGAGCGGCAGCGGTGTGCCGTCTTTTACCAGAGCCGCGGCGATCAACGATTGCGAAGCCGATTGCTCCAGCATCGCCATCCTCGCTTCCGGGTCCAGCATGGCCCGAGGCAGCGGCGGGGCTTCGGGGCGATGGGTCGCCGTTTCCGTTTCCTCACCCGAGGGGCGGGCTGCGGCTGTTGCGAGGGTCGATTTTTCGGCGGGCTGATCGTCGGACGGTTGCTGCGCAACACCCTGCGGCGTGGGCGGAGGCTCCTGCGTGCCGGTCGGCTTGAGCGGAAGTTTGCCGGCGGTGGCGGCAAGCAGCAGGCTGTTCACGGTCTCCGCGTCGTCTGCGAACAAACCGGATGGCGGGGTAAGGCCCGTGCGGATTTCTTTCTGCTCCGGCTTCATCGTCTCCCGATGCGGAAGGGCAGGGGAGGCTTCGCCGGTTTCGGCGCGGGGCGGATTTGCCGGGCGGGCCTCGGCCGATACTTCCTTCATCACGCTGCCGGTTTGTGGCGGAAGCGGACGTGCCGTGTTTTCGGCTCTTCCATCCGGCTTTACGGCAACGGTCGGCATATCATGTGTGTCGGCAGGCGGGGTGGAAAGCGTGGGCCGGGGGTCCAGTTGCGCCGTTAGCACCGCCACTGTGGCTTTCATCGCTGCGCCACTGAGGGCGAGCGGCCCGATGAGCAGCGGCAGGAGCCGGCTGACGGTGGCGGAATTTGCCGTCTGCGCTGTCGCGGACGAAGAAGGGCGCGCTTCCGCATTCTGGCTCTGTGCGTTCTGCTGTTTCGGCTGGGCCGATTGTGCGGGGGCGGGGTTGGAGGAATTGTTCTGCTGATAGGAGGAAACCACCGCCTTTGCCGCAAGGTCCGTTCCCTTGTAACGGGAAAGCTCGATCAGCAGCGCGAGGCGGGCAGCATCCGGCCCGGTCGGCTGTTTCAGGATTTCGGCAAGCATCGAAAGGGTCAGGCCCTGCAGGGCCTTGCCGACCTGCTGTTCCAGCGCTAGGCGTTGTGGCGTCGGCAGGGTGCGGAGCGCCTCCGTCAGCCGCGTCACATAGGTCTCTATGGCTTCGCCATCCCGCCGGGGCAGGTTCATCAGCTTGCCGAGCGCTTCCGCCAGAACGGCGGTGCTGCGCGAGAGCTGAAATTCGCTGGTGAGGGAGGCGATTGCCGCGCGGGCAAAAAGGCTGCTGTTTTCAGGGGCGGGAATGTTCGGTTGCGGCGGTGCAGCCTCTTTCACCTGCTCGCGCGGTGTCAGTGAAACCGTGGTTCCATAGGCGGCATCGGTTGCCGCAATTTTCGGTACAGGCGGTAACATGCTGCGCTCCGTTTCTATCGGTGACCGCCGCTGGCTGCGAAAGAGCCAATCCCCATTGGCTCTGTGATCCGCATCTGGCTTGAATGTTGAAAAATCGCCGCGCCGGTGATGGACAGGTGTCATCTCGCCCGCTCATGCGGGAGCGCCGTATACGCCTCTGGCCGCAATACCGGTTGCAGCGCATACAGAATCATCGAGCTCAATCTTGGCTTGCAGATGTTAAGATTTGGCTAACCAACGAATTGCGCGCCCGGTCAGGGCGAAATGCCGATGAACATGCGGTAAAGGCCGTTATCGTCGGAATTGACCGAGGAAATATGGTCGGGATCGCTGGGCGCCGTCTCAAAAGCTTCCGGCGGCATGGCATCGAGCCAGCTTGCCTTGGGAAGATTTCGTTCCGGTTGAATGTTGACGGGGTCGATGAGGCGGTCTTCCTCAGCGGGCGTGGTGAAGGCCTCATCATCCGGAACGAGCGACGGGGCGGCCATGGATAGCAGCGCCTGCGCGGCATTCGGTTCTGTGTCGTAAACGGCGCTGCCGGATAGGCCGGAAATATCGGTCATGTCTGAACTCACATCATGTTTCGCTCAAGTGACGATCGGAAGCGGCAATCATGCCGCCTTTTTCTTCAGCAGTTCATAAAGGCCATTGTCGTCGATCGAGATCGGCAAAATGGCGTTGCGGGTGTCTTCGACAAGCGCCTGCGCATCGAGCAGTTTTTCGCCGTCGTCTTCCGCATCGGCCGGATCGGTGACCGCGTCTGTCTCCGCCGGCTCATTTTCGTTTTCCGCCGGGGCGGCTTGCTCAGCCGGCACAGCCGCAAGCACGGCGATCAGCGCCGTTTCCGACGATGTGTCGGCTGGCGCCTGCGGGTCGACGCCTTCCGTTTTGTCGTCGCCGGAAGCATCGATATGCTCCTTTACGACGTCCTGAAGCTCCTGCACGTCTTCAAGCTTGCCCTGCGCATCGCGCGCCTGGATATCCTGTTCCCGCTCGGCCTTCACCTCGGCATCGTTGATTTCGCCGATACGATCCTTGCCGCGTTCGGCCTGCAACTCTTCCCTGGTTTTCGGATCGGCGACATCTTCGAGACGCTGAATGACTTTCAGGGTTTCACGCGTCATGAAGCGGGTGCCCTGCGCCTGTTCGTCCAGGGCCTCCTTCACGGCGCGCGCCTCATCGCCATAGGGGTTGGCGATGGCGGAGATCATCTGCCGGGCGGAGACGCCGAGTTGTTTGAGGCCGGTCGATTCTTCCAGATCGTCGACGCTTTTCGGCAGGGTCGCGCGCGCCGCCATGATGGCTTTCGACATCTGCTCGCCGAAATCCTCTTCCGTGCCTGTGAGGCCTGCGCCCTTTGCGATGCGGGCGGCAAGGGCGGCCATGGGATCGGTCTTGCTGTTGACGCCATTGTTCAGCACGTCCACGACCTCAGCCTCCGAAACGCCGAAGGATTTCAGGGAAATCTTCGTGGCTTTCCCCTGCGAATCGGTTTTTTCGAAGCCGTCGGTCAGGGTCAGCGCATCCTGAAGTCTTCGCGCGAAGGAAAAGCTCGATTCGTCTTTTTCCTGTGTGATGCCCAGCGCGGAGGAAAAGCGGGAGACGAGCGAGGCGAACGCATCGGCATCCGGTTTCATGACGCCGAAGAGATAGGCGCTTATCTTCTCATTGGCGGCGCGCTGGCTTTCGTCCGGCTGCGGGTTTGTCTTGACCGCATCGTCCTTTTTGGTGCCGTTGGCCTTTTCCTGCTCTTCGCGCTGGCGTTCCTCGATGGTTTGGACCATCGAGCGCATGAGGTCGCTGACTGCAATGCCCGCCGTCTGCTGTAGCGGAGTAATCATCCCTCAAAGTCCCCGACCGCCAAAGTTGCGGCCGAGAATAGGCAATTCTGGTAAATCAGTGCTTAAGCCAGATGCGGGCGCGCTCAGCTATGGGCGAAAATATCGGTTTCTTCCCAGCCGAGGAGGTCGAGCTTCGCGCGGGTCGGCAGAAAGGCGAAACAGGCGTCGGCATGGTCGAGGCGGCCGTCACGCACGAGGCGCCCTGTCAGCTTGTCGCGCAGCGCGTGCAGGTGCAGCACGTCGGAGGCGGCATATTCGAGCTGCGCTGGCGACAGGGTCTCGGCAGCCCAGTCGGAAGATTGCTGGGCCTTGGAAATATCGACTTCCAGCATTTCTTTGAGGTTATCCTTCAGCCCGTGCCGGTCCGTATAGGTTCGGGTCAGTCGCGAGGCGATCTTGGTGCAGAAGACCGGTGTGGTCGTCACGCCGAAGGTGTGGAACAGAACGGCGATATCGAAACGGCCATAGTGAAAAATCTTCTGGCGGGCAGGGTCGGCAAGCATCCGGACGAGGTTCGGCGCTTCCTTTTGACCGGCGGCGATGCGAATGACGTCCGCCGTGCCGTCGCCCGGTGAAAGCTGAACGACACAGAGGCGGTCGCGGCGCGGCACCAGTCCCAGCGTTTCCGTATCGATTGCGATGGCGCCGGTGTAACGCGCGGCATCTTCGGCGGAAATATCGCCTTCGTGGTAACGGATGGGTGCTGCCATGTCCTGCTCCAGAAATTCCAGTTTCCTGCTCCGGCTATAACGGAAAGAGCGGCGGGACGATACCGTTTTATCGGCTCGTACAGTGCGTCACGCCGCATGGCCTTGGCACTTGCCTTTGCGAAAGCCCCCGGGTTAGGGTCGGGAAATCCTTTCCTGACAAATCGCATGAATTCCCGATGACAAAGAAAATCTATCTCGCCGGACCGGAAGTCTTCCTCCCGAACGCGCGCGAAATGCTCGACCTCAAGGCCTCGCTGGCGCGGGACGCCGGTTTCACGCCGCTTTCGCCGGGCGATTTGCAAATTCCGCCGGCGGATACCAGGGTCGGTCACGGCTGCAACATCAATGCCGTCGATGAGCGGATGATGCTGGAAGCGGATGCGGTGATCGCCAATCTCACGCCGTTTCGCGGCATCGCCGCCGATACGGGAACCAGCTATGAGCTGGGCTTCATGTGCGCGCTGGGCAAGCCGGTTTTCGCCTATACCAATGTCGCGGCCAATCACTTCACCCGCATCAAGGCGCATTATGGCGGCGTCGCCACCCTGGATGAAACGGGCCGTTATCGCGGGCCGGACGGGCTGTCGATCGA
Organism: Agrobacterium deltaense RV3; assembly: GCF_900013505.1. Lineage (NCBI taxonomy): Bacteria > Pseudomonadati > Pseudomonadota > Alphaproteobacteria > Hyphomicrobiales > Rhizobiaceae > Agrobacterium > Agrobacterium deltae. The sequence goes on from NZ_LT009746.1 coordinate 1,260,449, forward strand.
GAATTTTGACATGGTCGACAATCTCATGCTGCATGGCGGGATTTTGCGGCGCGGCGGCGTCATCATCGTTGGCGATGCTCCCGAAGAGGCTTTGTATACGGATCTCGAGGCCTACAGGCGCTGTCTTACGGCGGCGGCCGAAAAGTTACTGACACCGATTGACCCTGAAAAAACCAATAGAGTGGAGGCATCATCATGAGCGGAACCATCCTCATCACCGGCGCGACATCCGGCTTCGGACAGGCCACGGCGCGGCGCTTCGTCAAGGAGGGCTGGAAGGTCATCGGCACGGGCCGGCGGGCGGAACGGCTGGAGGCGCTTTCAGCCGAGCTCGGTTCCGCCTTTCATGGCCTCGCCTTCGACATCACCGACGAGGAGGCGACAGGCAAGGCGCTGTCCGGATTGCCGGAAGGCTTCCGGGATATCGACGTTCTCGTCAACAATGCCGGCCTCGCACTCGGCACCGCGCCCGCACCGCAGGTGCCCTTGAAAGACTGGCAGACCATGGTGGACACCAACATCACCGGTCTCCTGAACATCACCCACCATCTGCTGCCGACGCTGATCGGGCGCAAGGGTATTGTCGTCAACCTCTCGTCTGTGGCTGCGCATTACCCCTATACGGGCGGCAATGTGTATGGGGGTACCAAAGCGTTCCTGCGGCAGTTTTCGCTCGGCCTGCGTTCCGACCTGCATGGCAAGGGTGTGCGGGTGACATCCATCGAGCCCGGCATGTGCGAAACGGAATTTACGCTGGTGCGCACCGGCGGCAATCAGGAAGCCTCGGACAATCTCTACAAGGGCGTCAATCCGATCACGGCGGACGATATTGCCAACACCATCCACTGGGTCGCCTCGCAGCCCAAGCATATCAACATCAACAGCCTCGAACTCATGCCGGTCAACCAGTCCTTCGCCGGTTTCCAGGTCTATCGGGAAAGCTGATTTTCCCGCGATTTTGGGGAGTGCTGAAAAACCGGGCAGGAATTTTCGAGTTATGCAGAAATGCAATGCTGCATTGCGAGACTTGCTCTGTTAAAAATCACGGATACCGCTATATTCAAATCATCGAAGCGACGCACTCCTCCTCCCAGCGTCGCTCGATGTGGATCGGTGGTACTCCTCCTCCCAATCACCGATCAAGTTTGAAGCCTGCCGCACCTCCTCCCGCGGCAGGCTTTTTCCTTTTCTGGGCGTCTATTCCTTGAATATTTTGGGCTGTCGACTTTCAGCGCACCGGCTTAGTGCTGAAGACGGTCCGCGATCTCCCCTTGGATTTCCGGGGGATTTTGAATTTCTGCGTCAAGGCAATGAGCGTTGAAATCAGGCGTGCGTCGATCACATTTTCGTTATGTCTAGATAAATTTGCACAGTTTTGTGGTGGCGTGCCCTGCCGGGCCATTGCTTACCCCCGGCCCTGTGTTTAAGCATGAGCAAAAGAACGCTTGGGAGGTTGCCGGCACGCCTGTGTCTGCGGCCCGAAAGCGGCGGGGAGAGAATGGCAGACTTTCAAGAGGCGCTGAAGCGGTTTCAGCCGATCGCGGTTTCATCGATCGCTGAAGACGAGCTCAGGTTGCGACTACGCGGCCTGCAGGCGCGAATGATCCAGCAAAATATCAAGGCGGTCTGGCTCGATGCATCATCGTCGCTGACCTATTATACCGGCCTGTCGCTTGGTCTTTCCGAGCGCATTCACGGCGCCCTGGTGCCGGCGGAAGGCGTGCCGGTCTATGTCAGCCCGACCTTCGAGGAGCCGAAGCTTCAGACGCTCATCCGCATTGCGGGTGAGGTTGCCGTCTGGGAAGAGGATGAAAGTCCCTTCGACCTGATGGCAAGACGTATCGGTGCCTTGACCTGTCCCGGTCATCTTGTCGCCATCGATCCCGCCACCCCCTTTGTTTTCGCATCGGCCCTCATGCAGCGCCTTGAAGGGCGCATCATTTCCGCCCAGCCGATGATCGTCGCCCAGCGGCAGGTCAAATCCGCAGCCGAGATCGCCATCATCCAGACGGCGATGGACGCGAGTTACGGCGTGCAGAAGGCCGTGTTCGAAGGTCTGCGTCCCGGCGTTTCCACCACGGAAGTCGCTGATTTCGTTAATGCGGCGCATATTGCCCTTGGCCTGAAGCCGCTTTTCGTGGCGGTGCAGTTTGGCGAGGCGACGGCCTATCCGCATGGCGTGCCCCATGCGCAGACGCTCAGCGAAGGCGATATGGTGCTGGTCGATCTCGGCGGCATTCTTCATGGCTATCGTTCCGATATCACCCGCACCTATGTCTTTGGCAAACCGACGGAACGGCAGCGTTTCCTCTGGAACGCCGAGCGCGACGCGCAGGCGGCGGCCTTTGCCGCCGCCAAAGTCGGCGCTGCCTGCTCGGATGTGGACAGGGCCGCGCGCGACAGCCTGAAAGCGGCCGGCTTCGGCCCGGATTATCAGCTTCCCGGCCTGCCGCACCGCACCGGCCACGGGCTTGGGCTGGATATTCACGAAGAACCCTATATCGTTGCAGGAAATGCCACGGCGCTGGAGCCGGGCATGTGTTTTTCCATCGAGCCGATGCTGTGCGTTTATGGCGAATGCGGCGTCCGTCTTGAGGACATTGTTTATATGACGGAGGCGGGACCGCGCTGGTTCTGCCCACCGGAGAAGAACCTCGACCGGTTGTTTCAGCCGGTCGCCGGGTAATTGGTCGGGAGGCAAAGGACCGAACGGCGATAGGGGTGATCCCATGTCGCTGCTGACCAGAAGAGGTAGGCCCCCGGACGGGGCCGCAGGAACTCAGAAAAAGAGGGAAAGGACCACCAGATGAAAACGCTGACCCGCAGTTTGCTTATCGCCTCTGCGATTGCGATCACTTCCGCCATGCCCGCCATGGCGAAGACCTTCGTTTATTGCTCCGAGGCATCGCCGGAAGGCTTCGATCCGTCGCCTTATACCGCAGGCGGCACCTTCGATGCCTCCGCGCATCCGGTCTATAACCGTCTGACCGAGTTCAAGAAGGGCACGACCGAAGTAGAGCCTGGCCTTGCGGAAAAATGGGACGTTTCCAAGGATGGTCTCGAATACACTTTTCACCTGCGCAAGGGCGTCAAGTGGCACTCCAACGACAAGTTCACGCCGAGCCGCGAATTCAACGCTGACGACGTGATCTTCAGCTACAACCGCCAGGGCGACGCGAAGAACCCGTGGAACCAGTATATCGCAGGCATCACCTACGAATATTACAACTCCATGGAAATGCCGTCGCTGATCAAGGAAATCGTCAAGGTCGACGATTACACGGTCAAGTTCGTGCTGACCCGCCCGGAAGCGCCGTTCCTCGCCAATATCGCCATGCCTTTCGCTTCAATCGTGTCGAAGGAATATGCCGATACACTTGAGAAGGCCGGCACTAAGGAAGACTTCAACAACCTGCCGATCGGCACCGGCCCGTTCAAGTTCGTCGCCTATCAGAAGGACGCGGTCATCCGCTACCAGAAGAATGCCGACTATTGGGGTGAAGCTCCGAAGATCGACGACCTGATCTTCGCGATCACGCCTGACGCCGCCGTTCGCCTGCAGAAGCTGAAAGCTGGCGAATGCCACCTGATGCCATACCCGGCTCCGGCTGATCTGGCGACCATCCGCGCCGACAAGAACCTCAAGCTCGATGAGCAGCCGGGGCTGAACGTCGCTTACTTCGCCTACAACACGACCGTTGCACCTTTCGACAAGCCGGAAGTGCGCAAGGCGCTGAACATGGCGATGAACAAGCAGGCGATCATCGACGCCGTGTTCCAGGGTGCCGGCCAGGTTGCCAAGAACCCGATCCCGCCGACAATGTGGTCCTACAACGACAGCATCAAGGACGATGCTTACGATCCGGAAGCTGCCAAGAAGGCCCTCGAAGCCGCTGGCGTCAAGGATCTGTCGATGAAGATCTGGGCAATGCCGGTGCAGCGTCCTTACATGCCGAACGCCCGTCGTACCGCCGAGCTGATCCAGTCGGATTTTGCGAAGGTCGGCGTCAAGGCCGAGATCGTTTCCTTCGAATGGGGTGAATACCTCAAGAAGTCCACCGAAGTGAAGCGCGACGGCGCTGTCATCCTCGGCTGGACCGGCGACAATGGTGACCCGGACAACTTCCTCAGCGTTCTCCTGTCCTGCGCCGCAACCGGTGAAGGCGGTGCGAACCGTGCACAGTGGTGCAACAAGGAGTTCTCGGACCTGTTGGCCAAGGCAAAGCAGACCACCGACGTTGCCGAGCGCACCAAGCTTTATGAGCAGGCACAGGTGATCTTCAAGGAACAGGCTCCGTGGGCGACGCTTGCGCACTCCACGCAGTTCGTTCCCATGTCCGCCAAGGTTTCCGGCTTCACCATGAGCCCGCTTGGCGACTTCACCTTCGAAAACGTCGACATCGCGGAGTAATCCCCGAACAACCGGACGCGCGGAAGAACCCTGTTCTTCCGCGCGTCTTTTCAGGAAAAAACCATGATCCGGTTCATTCTCGGCAAACTTCTCTATCTCGTTCCGACCTTCCTCGGGATCACCATCGTCGCCTTCGCCTTCGTGCGCGTCCTGCCGGGCGATCCCGTGCTGTTGATGGCGGGCGAACGCGGCATTTCACCCGAACGGCATGCGCAGCTTGCCGAACAGCTCGGTTTTGCTCAGCCCATCTGGCAGCAATATCTACATTTCCTTGGACGGCTGCTTCAGGGCGATCTTGGCAATTCGCTGGTCACCAAGAAGCCGGTTCTCACCGAGTTCCTGTCGCTCTTTCCCGCGACAGTCGAGCTTGGTCTCGTCGCCATCATCATCGCAACGCTGATTGGCGTTCCGGTCGGCGTGATCGCCGCCATTCGTCGTGGCTCCTGGTTCGACCAGATTTCCATGACGACGGCGCTCGTCGGCTTCTCCATGCCGATCTTCTGGTGGGGGCTGCTGCTCATCATCATGTTCTCCGGTATCCTGCAATGGACGCCGGTGTCAGGCCGAATCTCGCTGATGTATTTCTTCCCCTCCGTTACCGGTTTCATGCTGATCGACAGCCTGATTTCGGGACAGAAGGGCGCGTTTGCCTCGGCCCTGTCGCATCTCATCCTGCCCTCGGTGGTGCTTGCCACCATTCCGCTTGCCGTGATTGCGCGCCAGACGCGTTCAGCCATGCTGGAAGTACTCGGTGAGGATTATGTGCGCACGGCCCGTGCCAAGGGCATGTCTCCTTCCCGTGTGGTCGGCATTCATGCGCTGCGCAACGCCATGATCCCTGTTGTCACCACCATCGGTCTTCAGATCGGCGTGCTGATGGCTGGCGCGATCCTGACCGAAACCATCTTTTCCTGGCCGGGCATCGGCAAGTGGATGATCGATTCCATCTCTCGCCGCGACTATCCGGTCGTGCAGAGCGGCCTGCTGTTGATCGCGGGTCTGGTGATGATCGTCAACCTGCTCGTCGATCTGACCTATGGCCTCATCAATCCGAGGATCCGTCACAAATGACCGATGTGATCACCACTCCGGGCGTGCGCCTTTCAGACGCCGCCATCCGCCGCCGGATGATCGCCGATTTCTGGTTTTATTTCCGCCAGAACCGTGGCGCCGTCATCGGGCTTGCCGTGTTCATTCTTCTCGTGCTTGTCGCGGTTTTTGCGCCGCTGATCGCGCCGCATGATCCGACCCAGCAATATCGCGATGCGCTGCTCGTGCCGCCGGTCTGGCAGGAAGGCGGCCGTGCCGGCTTCTTCTTCGGCACGGACGCCGTCGGGCGTGACATGTTGTCCCGCCTGATATACGGCGCGCAATATTCGCTGTTCATCGGTATCGTTGTCGTTTCCATCGCGCTCGTCGGCGGCATCGTCATCGGTCTCATTGCCGGCTTCTTCGGCGGCTGGGTCGATACCGTCATCATGCGTGTGATGGACGTTATCCTGGCGTTTCCGTCGTTGCTGTTGGCGCTGGTGCTGGTCGCCATCCTCGGCCCGGGTCTCACCAATGCCATGATCGCCATCGCCATCGTCTATCAGCCGCATTTTGCACGTCTGACGCGCGCTGCCGTCATGAGCGAGCTCAGGCGTGAATATGTCACGGCCGCGCGCGTGGCCGGTGCGGGCAATCTCCGGCTGATGTTCAAGACCATCCTGCCGAACTGCCTTGCGCCGCTGATCGTCCAGGCAACGCTTTCGTTCTCGTCTGCGGTTCTTGATGCGGCCGCACTCGGCTTCCTCGGCATGGGCGCGCAGCCGCCTGCCTCCGAATGGGGCACGATGCTGGCGGAAGCGCGTGAATTCATCCTGCGCGCCTGGTGGGTCGTGACCCTTCCGGGCCTGACGATCCTGATCTCGGTGCTCGCCATCAACCTCATGGGTGACGGCCTGCGCGATGCGCTCGATCCCAAACTGAAGCGGAGCTGAGCGATGAGCCTGCTGAAAATCAAGAACCTCACCGTCAAATTCGCCACCGCCACCGGCGCCTTCACGGCCGTCAACGGCATCGATGTTTCCGTCGACAAACACGAGGTACTGGCCATCGTCGGCGAGTCCGGTTCCGGCAAGTCGGTATCGATGCTCGCCGTCATGGGGCTTCTGCCCGATACGGCGACGATCACCGCCGACGAGATGACCTTCGACGGCAAGAACCTTTTGGCCATGTCACCGCAGGAGCGCCGCCGGGTGATCGGTCGCGAGATCACCATGATCTTCCAGGAGCCGGTCGCCTCGCTCAACCCGTCCTTCACGGTCGGTTTCCAGATCGAGGAGGTTCTGCGCCTCAATCTCGGCATGAGCGGTGCTGCCGCGCGTGCCCGCGCCCTGGAACTGTTCCGGGCTGTCGGCATTCCCGAGCCGGAAACCAAGCTCAAGGCCTATCCGCACCAGATGTCGGGCGGCCAGTGCCAGCGCGTGATGATCGCGATTGCGATCGCTTCCAAGCCGCGCCTGCTGATCGCCGACGAGCCGACCACTGCGCTCGATGTGACGATCCAAAAGCAGATTCTCGATCTGCTGATGAACCTGCAGGCGGAATATGGCATGGCGCTGATCCTCATCACCCATGACATGGGTGTGGTGGCGGAAACCGCCGACCGCGTCGTCGTGCAATATAAGGGCCGCAAGATGGAAGAGGCGGATGTCTTGAGCCTGTTCGAGGCCCCGCAGCATCCCTATACCAAGGCACTGCTTTCGGCCCTGCCGGAAAATGCCACCGGCGACCGTTTGCCCACGGTTTCCGATTTCTTCGGCAAGGAGGGCGTTCAATGAGTATCGTTGTCGAAGGCAAGGGCATTACCCGCGACTATCACGTTCCCGGCGGCCTGTTCGGCGGCGCCAAGACGGTGCAGGCCCTGAAGGGCATCGACTTTGCCGTCGAGCGCGGCAAGACGCTGGCCATCGTCGGTGAGTCCGGCTCCGGTAAATCGACGCTGGCCCGCATCATCGCGCTGATCGACCCGGCATCCGGCGGCGAACTGAAGATCGAAGGCAAGCCGGTCGATATCGCCAGACGCCGTCCCGATACGGAGATGCGCTCCAAGGTGCAGATGGTGTTCCAGAACCCCTATGGCAGCCTCAATCCGCGCCAGAAGGTGGGCGACGTGCTGATGGAGCCGCTGGTCATCAACACCAAGATACCGGCTTCCGAGCGGCGCGAGCGGGCCGAAGCCATGCTGGTGAAGGTCGGTCTCGGTCCTGAGCATTTCAACCGTTATCCGCACATGTTCTCCGGCGGCCAGCGCCAGCGCATCGCCATTGCGCGCGCACTGATGCTGAACCCGGCGCTGCTGGTGCTGGACGAGCCGGTCTCCGCGCTCGATCTTTCGGTGCAGGCGCAGGTGCTGAACCTTCTCGCCGACCTTCAGGAAGAATTCGAGCTGACCTATGTTTTCGTCAGCCACGATCTTTCGGTGGTGCGTTACATCGCCGATGATGTGATGGTCATTTCGAAGGGTGTGGCGGTGGAGCAGGGCACGCGCGAGGAACTCTTCGCCGACCCGAAGCATCCCTATACCCGCCAGCTTTTCGCCGCGACACCGATCACGGATGTCGATGCCATCCGCGCCCGCGTGGAACGCCGCAAGGCGGCACGGCTGGCAGCGACAGCCTGAAGACTGACGACCGAGGTTAAAAACAGGCCGGATTTCCGGCCTGTTCTTTTTCAGGACTTCAGGAAACGCGCGATTGCCGCAAGCGCGCCGTGTTCCCGAATGTCGCGGTAGGCGGCTTTCAGGGCTGGGACGAAGGTTTCGTTCCTGGGCAGGTCGCTGCCAAATGTGCGCTCGAAAGTCAGAAAACGGTCGACGACCGCATCCGGCGCCATTGCCAGTTGATCGGGCGCATCCCACTCCTTGAAAGCGGGATCGAGAATGGTGATCGGCTGCCCCTTTTCATTCTTGTCCGCGCAGGACCTGATCCAGAGTGCGACGGCGAAAATGACCGTCCGGCTTTCAGCCTTCTCCGCAAGCAGTTCGCGCAATGGGCCAAGAATGCGTAGCGGCACTTTCTGCGACGCATCGGAGGCGATCTGCATGGTCTTGTGCTGCAATGAGGGATTGGCGAAACGCTCCCGCAGGCCGGCTGCGAATTCCGCCCCGTCAACGGCGGGATCGAGCGTCCGTTCGATCTCGCGCCAATAGGCGTCGATGAAATCGCGCACGGGCGTTTCACCCCAGGCATCCGCCACCGTCGCAAGGCCGGCAATCTGGCCGATGGCGGCGATGGCGCTGTGGGAGCCGTTCAGCATTCTGAGCTTCATATGCTCGTATGGCTCGACATTGCCGACGAATTCCACGCCCGATTTCTCGAGCGCCGGCCTTCCATGCGGAAAACGGTCCTCAATGACGAAACGGAAATAGGGCTCGGCCACCACCGGCCAGGCATCGCTGAAGCCGAGTGCGGCCGAAATCGCCTCCCGGTCCGCATCCGTGGTGGCCGGAACGATCCGGTCCACCATCGAGCAGGGGCAGGCAATATTGGTTTCGATGAAGGATGCCAGTTCCGGATCTGCCAGTTCCCCAAATTCCAGCAGAAGCTTTTGCAGCACATGGCCGTTGGCGGGCAGGTTGTCGCAGGAAAGGAGCGTCAGGGGTCGGGAACCTTCCTTGCGTCTGCGCCGTGTGGCCGCAAGGATGAAGCCGAAGATGGAGCGCGGCCGCTCCGGGTTTTCGAGATCATGGACGATATCGGGATGATCGCGCAGCAGGCTGCGGGACGCGAGATTGGTCAGGTAACCCTTCTCCGTCACGGTCAGGGTAACGATGAGGACGCGCGGATCGGCCATCCGCTCCACCAGCCGTTCAGGCTCTTCCGGGGCGACGATGGTTTCGAGAATCGAACCGATGATGCGCAGGCGCTCGCTCTCACCGTCTCGCAGGCAAAAGGTGTAGAGATTGTCCTGCGGCTCGATGGCGTCGCGCGTGTCCGGGCTGCGCAGCGATACGGCGACGATGCCCCATCGGGTTTCACCGCGATTAAGGCAATCGTCGATGAAAACCGCCTGATGCGCCCGATGAAAGGCCCCGACGCCGAGGTGGACGATGCCGGGCGTGACGCTTTGGCGGTCATAGGCCGGTGTCGTTACGGATTGCGGCAGGCGGGGCAGGGTTGCAGCGGAAAGCCGGTTTGTCATCGATGCGAAATCCCCATGCGGAACGGGACGGTTGTGGCTCGCACCGCTCTCATTGCGGCGTCCGGCTTGTGGCGCATCATGTCGGTTCCTCCCCTAATATGCGGAATGATCAGGCGCCGGCCTCTTTGAGCAGACGGACCTGGCGCAGCGTATTCTGGCGGCTGCGCTCGAGATGTCGCCACAGGGCATCGACGATCTGGGCCTTGCTGCCGGCGGCGATGGCATCGGCGATATTCTGGTGCTCCTCGACCGAGCGGGCGTAGTCGCCGAGGATCGAGACGAAAACCGTGTGGGTCTGGTCGAGAATGCGCTCGTGCGAGCCGGAAATGACCGGAATGCGTGCGGCCGACACAAGGGTCGTATGGAAGCTGCGGTCGTAAAAAAGCGCTTTCGACAATTCGTCGAGCGTCGAGCCTTTGGCGAATTCGCGATGTTTCGCCAGGCTTTCCAGCAGTTCCGCGTGCAGCGCTTCATCCAGTTGCCCGGCGTCGAAGGCCACTTCCACCGCGCCTTTTTCGAGCAGCATTCTGGCGGCGTAAAGTTCCTCCACATCCTCGACGGTGAAATCGCGCACCACCATGCCGCGCCGGGAGGAATTGACCACCAGCCCATCGGCCTCGAGTTTCAGGCAGGCTTCCTTCACCGGCGTGGGGCTGATGCCGAGATCGGCGGCAAGCTCATTGGGCAGCAGGCGTTCGCCGCCGCGCAATCTGCCGCTGACGATGCGTGCGCGCAGTTCCTGATGCGCCTGTTCGGCGAGCGTGACTTTGACCAGCGAGTTCATGGCGGCATCATTGCCCAGCTTCGAGGGACTGGCAATGGCTGAATATTAAAAATAAAAATTTTTATTTTACAAAGACCATTTTTGCTTTAGCTCTATCCGTCATCGGAAGCCGGCTGCTGGAGGAGGGCGGTCTGGCAATTTCCCGAAAGCCATCTTTGCGGCCCGTGGTCGCGGGGACGCGGCGTCTATTCCTCCCCGCAAGCAATCAGCAATCGAGGAATGACCGATCATGAAAATTACCGCCGTCGAACCTTTCATCCTGCACCTGCCGCTGACTTCGGAGTCCATTTCCGATTCCACCCACAGCATCACCCATTGGGGCGTCGTCGGTGCAAAGATCACCACCAGCGATGGCCTTGAGGGCTATGGTTTCACCGGCACCCACGCGCATCTGCCGTCGGACAGGCTGATCACATCCTGCATCAGCGATTGTTACGCGCCCTTGCTGGTGGGGGAGGATGTGTCGGACCATTCGAGGCTGTGGACGAAACTGGCCCGTTATCCGGCGCTGCAATGGGTCGGCAGGGCGGGCATCACCCATCTGTCGCTGGCCGCAGTTGACGTTGCGCTCTGGGACCTGAAGGCGAAAAAGGCGGGCGTGCCGCTCTGGCACTATCTCGGCGGCGCGCGCACGGCGGCGGTGGAAGCCTATAATACCGATATTGGCTGGCTTTCCTTCACGCTGGAAGATTTGCTGACGGGTAGCGCGAGAGCGGTGGAGGAGGATGGGTTTACCCGGCTGAAGATCAAGGTCGGGCATGACGATCCGAATATCGATATTGCCCGCCTTGCAGCCGTGCGCAAGCGTGTCGGTTCGTCCATCCGCATCGCCATCGACGGCAACGGCAAGTGGGATTTGCCCACGTGCCAGCGTTTCTGCGCGGCGGCGAAAGATCTGGACATTTACTGGTTCGAGGAGCCTCTCTGGTATGACGATGTGACGAGCCATTCGCGGCTGGCGCGCAATACGTCCATTCCGATTGCGCTCGGGGAGCAGCTTTACACGGTGGATGCGTTCCGCTCATTCATCGATGCCGGTGCGGTTACCTATGTCCAGCCTGATGTGACCCGGCTTGGCGGCATCACCGAATATATTCAGGTTGCCGATCTCGCGCTCGCCCATCGCCTGCCCGTGGTGCCGCATGCCGGCGAGATGAGCCAGGTGCATGTGCATCTGAGCTACTGGCATCCGGCTTCAACCATTCTCGAATATATTCCCTGGATCAAGGATCACTTCGAAGAGCCGATCCATGTTCGGGACGGTGTCTACAAACGTCCGGAGCGCCCTGGCGCCAGCACGACGCCGCTGGCGGAAAGCTTCGCCCGTTATGGCAAGGCGGTGAAATGAGCAGCGGTATAAAGCCCGGATTTTAAGGGAGGGAAGCCCGTCCTCCGTCATGCCGGACTAGATCCGGCATCCAGCCACGGCGCGTCTGCGCGGTGAGAAGAGTCTTTCGCGATCAAAGACTTGATCGCGCTGGACCCCGGATCTAGTCCGGGGTGACGGAGTGTGGATGATGCAATTTTTCCAAATTTAGCGCCAGCCGAGAGCCGGCGCCACCTGCTTGAGGATCGTCTCAATCACATGGGCGTTGTAATCGACGCCCAGCTGGTTCGGCACGGTCAGGAGCAGCGTATCGGCCTCGGCGATGGCCTCGTCGGCTTTCAGCTGTTCGATCAGTTTTTCCGGCTCGGCGGCATAGCTGCGCCCGAAGATCGCGCGTGTCTTGTCGTCGATATAACCGATCTTGTCGTCGCCTTCGTTGCCGTAACCGAAATAGGACCGGTCGCGGTCGTTGACGAGGGCGAAGATGCTGCGGCTGACCGACACACGCGGCTCGCGGGTGTGGCCTGCTTCCTTCCATGCTTCCCGGAAGGTGCGGATCTGCTGCGCCTGCTGGACATGGAAAGGCTCGCCCGTTTCGTCCGTTTTCAGGGTGGAGCTTTGCAGGTTCATGCCGAGCTTTGCCGCCCAGACTGCCGTTGCATTGGAACTCGAACCCCACCAGATGCGCTCGCGCAGCCCTTCGGAATGCGGCTCCAGCCGCAAAAGGCCGGGCGGGTTGGGGAACATCGGGCGCGGATTCGGTTCAGCGAAACCTTCACCTTTCAGAAGCTCGAGAAAGACTTCGGTGTGCTGACGCGCCATGTCTTCTTCGCTCTGGCCTTCGGCCGGGCGGTAACCGAAATAACGCCAGCCATCGATCACCTGTTCCGGCGAGCCGCGGCTGATGCCGAGCTGCAGGCGTCCGCCGGCGATGAGGTCGGCCGAACCGGCGTCCTCCGCCATGTAGAACGGGTTTTCATAACGCATGTCGATGACGCCGGTGCCGATCTCGATCTTTTTCGTGCGCGCGCCGACGGCAGCCAGCAGCGGAAAGGGCGAGGCAAGCTGGCGGGCGAAATGGTGCACGCGGAAATAAGCGCCGTCGGCGCCCAGCTCTTCCGCCGCGACGGCGAGGTCTATCGATTGCAGCAGTGTGTCCGCAGCCGAGCGGGTTTGCGACTGGGGCGAGGGCGTCCAGTGGCCGAAGGACAGGAATCCGATCTTTTTCATGATGACCTTCCAGATGTCGGAGGATGCCGGTCTTCACAAACCGGCTTCGTTGTTGTCAGTCATATAGGCTGGCGCGCGCATCCTCCAACCGGCCGCGCGTAGACACGGTGTCGCCGAAATGTGAACGATGGCTGTTCAGACCATCATCCGGCGGTCGAGGATGAAGAGTTTTTCATGCGCGCGCGCCGTGGTGAGAATGAAGTCCATTAGCGAGCGCACACGCGGCACATTGGCAAGGTCCTGATGGCTCGTCAGCCAGTAGCCGCGCCGCAGTTCCACTTCGCCGGCAAGCACCATCTGCAAATCCGGGAAGCGCGCGGCGATGAAATTCGGCAGGATGCACAGGCCCCGGCCGCTCAGCGTGGCAGTCAGCTGCGCGAAAATACTCGAGGACTGAAAGCCCGGACGCAGGCCGGGCAGCACGTCGCGCATATAATCAAGGCCGGGTGAGAAGATCAGGTCCTGTACGTAACCTATGAAGAAGTGATCGAGCAGGTCCTCGCGCTTGGTGATTCTCGGCCGCCCGGCGAGATAGGAACGCGAGGCATAGATATGCAGCGTGTAATCGATGATCTGTTCGTTGATATAGGGACCGGCCTTCGGCGGATCGAGCGTGACGGCTACATCCGCCTCCTTTCTGGAAAGCGCCATGATCTGCTGGATCGTCACCATTTCCACCATGATGTGGGGATGCGTGATGGCGAAGTCTTTCAGCCTTTCCACGAAGAAAAAATTGGAAAAACCTTCAGGCGCGCTAAGGCGCACCACGCCGCGCAGCAGGCTGCCGCTTTCGGAAATATCCGATTGCAGCCTTTCGGCTTCCGCCTCGATACGCTCGACCGTATCCACCAGCCGCCGCCCCACCGTCGTGAGTTCATAACCGCGCGGGTTTCGCTCGAACAGCTTGGTTTTAAGCGAGAATTCCAGCCGGTCGATATGGCGGGAGACGGTGGCGTGGCTGGTGCGCAGGCTTCGGGCCGCCGATGAGAGCTGTCCGGTGCGGGCCACGGCCAGAAAATATTGCAGGTCGTCCCAGGTGAAAGGGGTGGCCATATTTGTCTCCCATCAAGAGTTCTGTTCAAAAATGAACAGTTCCTGTTCGCAATTTGATGATGCCCCGGTCTTGTGTCAACGGCCGAATTCGAGAAGTCTAGGCTCAGGATGCATCGCTTTGAGGAGGGCGGTGTGACCATTCGGGTGCAATGGCATGCAGGTCCCCTACGCGGTTCGTTCACCGTTGCACAGACAATCTGAGGCTCGCAATCATCTCTGGGAGGAGAAGTCATGCGCAAGAGTATCGTTTTATCCACGGCCATGGCGCTGGCCGCTGGCACCGCCGCTTATGCCGCCGAGATTTCGGACGGCAAGGTCAAGATCGGCATCTTGAACGACCAGTCGGGCGTCTACGCCAATTTCGGCGGCAAATACTCTTATGAAGCCGCGAAGATGGCGGTCGAGGATTTCGGCGGCAAGGTGCTCGATGCGCCGGTGGAAGTGGTGACCGCCGACCACCAGAACAAGGCGGACGTCGCCTCCAATATCGCCCGCCAATGGTACGATACCGAACAGGTCGATTCGATCATGGAACTGACCTCGTCGTCGGTCGGCCTTGCCGTGCAGGCGCTGTCCAAGGACAAGAAGAAGATCACCATCAATACGGGTGCGGCAACCACCGAGCTGACCGGCAAGCAGTGCAGCCCCTATGGTTTCCACTGGGCCTATGACACCTATTCGCTGGCGGTCGGCACCGGCGGCGCGCTCGTCAAGCAGGGCGGCGACAGCTGGTTCTTCCTGACCGCCGACTATGCCTTCGGTTATTCGCTGGAAGAAAACACGTCGAATTTCGTCAAGTCCAATGGCGGTAAGGTTCTGGGTTCCGTGCGCCATCCGCTTGCCACGACGGACTATTCCTCCTTCCTGCTGCAGGCGCAGTCCTCGGGCGCGAAGGTCATCGGCCTTGCCAATGCCGGTCTCGATACCTCCAACGCCATCAAGCAGGCGGCCGAATTCGGCATCGTCGCCGGCGGCCAGCGGCTTGCGGCGCTTCTCTTCACGCTTGCAGAAGTCCACGGCCTCGGTCTCGAAGCGGCTCAAGGGTTGACGCTGACGGAAGGTTTTTATTGGGACCGCGACGATGAATCGCGCAAGTTCGGCGAACGCTTCAAGGAACGCACCGGCGCCATGCCGAACATGGTGCATGCCGGCACCTATTCCGCCGTGCTGCACTACCTGAAGGCCATCGAAAAGGCCGGCACAGACGATGCCGATGCCGTCGCCAAGGCCATGAAGGAAATGCCGGTCAACGACGTCTTTTCGAAGGACGGCCATGTCGCCGCCAACGGCCGCATGATCCACGACATGTATCTCATGGAAGTGAAGAAGCCGGACGAAAGCAAGCAGCCGTGGGATTATTACAAGGTACTTGCCACCATCCCCGGCAAGGAAGCCTTCATGGACCCCGCAAAGAGCGGTTGCCCGCTGGTAACGCAGTAAAGAAGAATAAAAAGGGGAAAGCTTGATGACGATCGCTCCCGCCCTTGCCGGGCAGGCCGAACCTCGCGTCGTTCTTTCGGCGCGCGGTCTCTCCAAGACCTTCGGCGCATTCGCGGCCGTGAAAAACGTCGATCTCGACGTCCACCATGCCCGCGTGCATGCGCTTATCGGTCCGAACGGTGCCGGCAAAACCACGGTCTTCAACCTGTTGACCAAGTTTCTCCAGCCGACAGGCGGGGCGATCACCTTCATGGGAACGGACATAACAAGGACGCCGCCGGACAAGGTGGCGCGTCTCGGCCTCGTCAGGTCTTTCCAGATATCGGCGGTGTTTCCGCATCTGACGGTTCTGGAAAATGTGCGGGTGGCGTTGCAGCGGCCGAACAGCCTCGCCACGCAGTTCTGGCTGCCGCTCTCCTCGCTCGACAGGCTGAACGCCCGCGCCGAGGAGCTGATCGCCATGGTCGGCCTGACCAGGGAAAAACATGCGCTTGCGGCCGATCTTTCTTACGGCCGCAAGCGGGTTCTCGAAATTGCCACCACGCTGGCGCTCGATCCGAAGGTTCTGCTGCTGGATGAACCGATGGCCGGCATGGGCGGCGAGGATGTCGCCCATGTCGCCGAACTCATCCGCGAGGTGGCAAAGACACGCGCGGTGCTGATGGTCGAACATAATCTGAAAGTCGTGGCCGATATCTGCCACCACGTCACGGTCTTGCAACGCGGTGAAATTCTGGCGGAGGGCGATTATGCCACCGTTGCCGCCGATCCGCGCGTGCGCACGGCCTATATGGGCACGGAGGAGGCTTGATATGGCGGCAATGCTCGAAGTCTCCAACCTGAAATCCTGGTATGGCGAAAGCCAGGCGCTGCACGGTGTCGATCTCACCGTCGGCGAGGGCGAAACCATAACCATTCTCGGCCGCAACGGTGTGGGCAAGACCACGACGCTGCGCACCATCATGGGCATTATCCGCAACCGCAAGGGCGTCATCAAGCTGGGCGGCAAGGATCTGATGCCGGTGCCGCTGCATCGCACGACGAAATACGGCCTTGGTTTCGTGCCGGAAGAGCGCGGCATCTTCGCGACGCTGAGCGTCGAGGAGAACCTGAAGCTGCCGCCCATCGTCGCATCCGGCGGCATGACGCTCGATGAAATATACGAGCTGTTTCCCAATCTTTACGAACGCCGCACCAGCCCCGGCACCAAGCTTTCCGGCGGCGAGCAGCAGATGCTGGCCATGGCGCGCATCCTGCGCACCGGGGTCAAGGTGCTGCTGCTTGACGAACCGACCGAAGGGCTTGCCCCGGTTATTGTGCAGCGCATCGGCGAGGTGCTGCAGAAACTGAAGAGCCGCGGCATGACCGTTGTTCTGGTCGAACAGAATTTCCGTTTTGCCAGCCGTATCGCCGACCGTTTCTACCTGATGGATCACGGTCAGATGGTCAGCAATTTTCCGGTCAGCGAGCTTTCCGGCCGCATGGGCGAGCTCAACAAGGTGCTGGGGGTTTAACGATGACGATGATCTTCGGCGTTCCAATTCAGGCACTGCTCGGGCAATTGCTGGTGGGCCTTATCAACGGGTCGTTTTATGCGCTGCTGTCGCTCGGCCTTGCCGTCATTTTCGGCCTGCTGCGCGTCATCAATTTTGCCCATGGCGCGCAATATATGCTCGGCGCTTTCGTCGCCTTCCTCGGCCTGCAATATTTCGGCATCAATTTCTGGGTGGCGCTGATCGTCACACCTTTCGTCGTGGCGCTGTTCGGTGCGATTGTCGAACGCTTCCTGCTGTCGCGGCTTTACGATCTCGATCCGCTTTACGGGCTGCTGTTCACCTTCGGTCTCGCGCTGGTGGTGGAAGGCACGTTCCGCTGGCTTTATGGCGCTGCAGGCCAGCCCTATTCGGTTCCGCCGCAGCTTGCCGGCGGCACCAATCTCGGCTTCATGTTCCTGCCGAATTACCGCGCTTTCGTCGTCGTCATTTCGCTCATCGTCTGCATCGCCACCTGGGCGTTGATCGAAAAGACGCGGCTTGGCTCCTATCTGCGCGCTGCGACGGAAAACCCGACGCTGGTGCAGGCTTTCGGCATCAATGTGCCTGTTCTCCTGACGCTGACCTACGCGCTGGGTGCCGGCCTTGCCGGTTTCACCGGGGTTCTCGCCGCGCCGATCTATCAGGTCTCGCCGCTGATGGGCACGAACCTCATCATCGTCGTCTTTGCCGTGGTCGTGGTCGGCGGCATGGGGTCGATCATGGGCGCCATCGTCACCGGTTACATGCTGGGCGTCGCAGAGGGCCTCACCAAAGTGTTCTACCCGGAAGCCTCCAACATCGTCATCTTCGTCATCATGGCCTTTGTGCTGCTCATCCGCCCCGCCGGACTTTTCGGAAAGGACGCCTGATATGTCCAAAGCCACCCATAGCCCCACCGCCGGAGCAATGCCGCAGACGGAGGTTTCGACGACTGCCGGCACCATCAAGACCGTGCTTATTCTTGCAGGGCTTGCCGTGCTCATCGCCGCGCCGATGTTCGTTTATCCGATCTTTCTGATGAAGCTCCTGTGCTTTGCGCTGTTTGCGTGTGCCTTCAACCTCCTGATCGGTTACACCGGGCTGCTCTCCTTCGGCCATGCGGCGTTTTTCGGCGGTGCAGCCTATTTCACCGCCTATTCGGTGAAGGAATGGGGCGTGACGCCGGAAATCGGCCTTGTCATCGGCATGGCGGGGGCGGCGCTGCTCGGTCTCGTCATCGGCTTCTTCGCCATTCGCCGCCAGGGCATCTATTTCGCCATGATTACGCTCGCGCTGTCGCAGATGTTTTATTTCTTCTGCCTTCAGGCACCCTTCACCCATGGTGAGGATGGCTTGCAGGGCGTGCCGCGCGGCCATCTTTTCGGCCTTCTCGACCTCAATGCGCCGCTCAACATCTATTACACGGTGCTTGTCGCCTTTGTGTTGGCGCTTCTTGTCATCTGGCGTTTCGTCAACTCGCCCTTCGGCATGATCCTGAAATCGATCCGCGAAAACGAGCAGCGCGCCATTTCGCTGGGCTATAGCGTCCAGCGCTACAAGCTCGGTGCTTTCGTGATGTCGGCGACGCTGGCCGGTCTTGCGGGTGGCCTCAAAGCGCTGGTCTTCCAGTTTGCGACGCTCACCGACGTCACCTGGCAGATGTCGGGCGAAGTGATCCTGATGACGCTGCTCGGCGGTATCGGCACCATGATTGGCCCGATCTTCGGTGCGGGTCTCGTCGTCACCCTGCAGAACTATCTCGCGACGTCCGATTTCCCGGTCACCATCATCACCGGTCTCGTGTTCATGGCCTGCGTTCTGGTGTTCCGGCGTGGTTTGATCGGCGAATTTTACGCGTCGCGGCTCGGGAGAAAACTCGGCTTTCAGCACCGCCGCTAGGCGTTTTTGAGAACACAGGAAAGGCCTCCTCCGCGTCCGGGACGACGCGGCAAGGGCGGCGCGTGGAGAAGAGCATGGGCGAATATGACTATATCGTCATCGGAGCGGGGAGTGCCGGATGCGTTCTCGCCAACCGCCTTTCGAAAGATCCGAACAACCGCGTGCTGCTGCTGGAAGCGGGCGGCAACGACAATTACCACTGGATCCATATTCCGGTCGGTTATCTCTATTGCATCAACAATCCGCGCACCGACTGGTGTTTCAAGACGGCGGAAGAGCCGGGGCTTAACGGCCGCTCGCTGATCTATCCGCGCGGCAAGGTGCTTGGCGGCTGCTCCTCCATC
This sequence comes from Agrobacterium deltaense RV3, assembly GCF_900013505.1. Lineage (NCBI taxonomy): Bacteria > Pseudomonadati > Pseudomonadota > Alphaproteobacteria > Hyphomicrobiales > Rhizobiaceae > Agrobacterium > Agrobacterium deltae. Next base: position 1,279,638 of record NZ_LT009746.1, read on the forward strand.
AACGGCATGATCTATATGCGCGGCCAGGCGCGGGACTACGACGTCTGGCGTCAACTCGGCTGCGAGGGCTGGGGGTGGAACGACATCCTGCCCTATTTCCTGAAATCGGAAGACTTTTATCGGGGAAAAAGCGATCTGCACTCCGCCGGCGGCGAGTGGCGCGTGGAAAAGGCCCGTGTGCGCTGGGATGTGCTGGATGCTTTCCAGAAGGCGGCGGGCGAAGCCGGCATTCCCGCAACCGACGATTTCAACCGGGGCGACAATGAGGGGGCCGGTTATTTCGATGTGAACCAGCGCTCCGGCTGGCGCTGGAATACGGCCAAGGCATTTCTGAAGCCGGCGCTTGGTCGCAAGAACCTCACGGTTCTGACCAAGGCCCATGTCAAGCGTCTCATCATCGAAGAAGGCCATGTTACGGGGGTGGAGTTCCGCCATGACGGCGTCCTGAAAAAGATGCGGGCGCGGCGTGAGACGGTGCTGTCCGCCGGTGCCATCGGCTCGCCGCATATTCTGGAGCTTTCCGGCGTCGGCCGTGGCGATGTGCTTCAGGCCGCGGGTATCGACACCGTGGCCGAGGTTCCGGGCGTGGGCGAGAACCTGCAGGACCATCTGCAACTGCGCATGGTCTACAAGGTCTCCGGTGTCCTGACGCTGAATGAAAGGGCCTCCACCCTGTTCGGCAAGGCGCGGATCGGTCTCGAATATGCGCTGACGCGCTCCGGGCCGATGTCCATGGCGCCGAGCCAGCTCGGTGTTTTCACTCGTTCTTCGCCGGAAAAGGAAACCGCCGATCTGGAATATCATGTCCAGCCGGTTTCACTCGACAAGTTCGGCGATCCGGTTCACACTTTTCCGGCCATTACCGCAAGTGTCTGCAATCTGCGGCCGGAAAGCCGGGGCTCAGTGCATGTGAAAGGACCGGATTTCGCCATGCAGCCGGAAATCCGCCCGAACTATCTTTCCACCGAAGGCGACCGCCAGGTGGCCATCGACGCCATGCGGCTGACGCGCCGCATCGTCGCCCAACCGGCCTTCGCGCGATTCAAGCCGCAGGAATACAAGCCGGGTCCCTCCTTCGAAAACGACAATGATCTTGCCAAGGCGGCGGGCGATATCGGCACCACCATCTTCCACCCCGTCGGCACGCTGCGCATGGGGTCGGATATGGAAAGCGTGGTCGATGCGCGTCTGAAATTCCGCAGGCTCGCCGGGCTGCGCGTCGCCGACGCATCGGTGATGCCGCGCATCACATCCGGAAATACCAATTCCCCGACGATCATGATTGCCGAAAAGGCCGCCGACATGATCCTTGCGGACAATCGCTGAAAGGAGCGCTCCGATGAAGACCGTCGCTTTTATCGGGCTGGGACATATGGGCCTGCCCATGGCCGCCAATCTCGTCAAGGCCGGATATGCCGTCAGGGGTCACGATCTTTCCGAAGCCTGCCGCGCGGCGGCGAGAGAGGCCGGTGTTCCCGTTGCTGCGGGTTCTGCCGAGGCTATCGAAGCCGCTGACGTCATCATCACCATGCTGCCGAAGGGCGAACATGTCGTTTCGGTCTATGGCGATCTGGTTCGGAAAATCCCTGCCGGAACGCTTCTCATCGACTGCTCGACGGTGGATATGGAAAGCGCGCTTAAGGCGCATGAACTGGCCGCTTCTGCCGGTTGCCCCTCGGTCGATGCGCCCGTATCGGGCGGAACGGGCGGGGCTGCCGCCGGCACCCTGACCTTCATGTGCGGCGGCGAGGCTGCGGCCTTCTCTGCGGCAAAGCCGGTGCTGGAGGCGATGGGCAAGAAGATCGTGCATTGCGGCAAGGGCGGTAACGGCCAGGCGGCCAAAATCTGCAACAACATGATCCTCGGCATTTCCATGATCGCCGTTTCGGAAGCTTTTGTTCTGGGCGAAAAACTCGGCCTCTCGCATCAGGCGCTGTTCGACGTCGCCTCCACCTCTTCCGGGCAATGCTGGTCGCTCACCACCTATTGCCCGGTGCCGGGACCGGTGCCGACATCGCCCGCCAACAAGGATTACCAGCCCGGATTTGCAGCGGCCCTGATGCTGAAGGATCTGAAGCTTTCGCAGGAGGCCGCCAATGGAGCCGGGGCTTCCACCCCGCTCGGTGCGGCGGCGGCGGCGCTTTACGAGAACTTCGTCGATGAGGGGAGCGGCGGGCGCGATTTTTCCGCCATTGTCGAAATGCTGCGCGGGAGCGAAGCATGACGGACGCCGCGCCATCCGACATCTTATGGGTGCCGCCGGAGAAGAGGCTGGAACGCTCGGCGCTTTTCGCCTTCGCGACGAAAACGGCAAAGCTGCACGGGCAGGCCGCCGATGACTATGCCGGCCTGCTGCGCTGGTCCATCAACGCGCCGGATGAATTCTACAATGAACTGTGGGACGAACTCGGCATTATCGGCACGCGCGGCGATACGGCATTCAAGCCCGGCAAGACCATACGGGAGGCCGAGTTCTATCCGGGTGCAAGGCTCAATTACGCCGAAAACCTGCTGCGCGATGCCGACGCGCGGCTGGCCATCATCGCCCATCGCGACGATGGCACACGGCGTGAAATTAGCCGCAGAGAGCTTTACGACGAGGTGTCCCGCATGGTGCAGGCGCTTGCTGATGCGGGTGTGAGCGAAGGCGACCGCGTCGGGGCCATCGTCACCCATGATATTGAGGCGATCGTGAGTTATCTGGCCGCGAGCGCCATCGGCGCGATCTGGTCTTCCTGCTCGCCGGATTTCGGGCCGGCGGGCGCCTCCGACCGCCTGTCGCAGATCGGTCCGAAAATCCTCATCGCCGTGCCGGAATATGGTTATGCCGGCAAGCGCATCGATGTCGGCCCGACCATCCGCGCCGTCGCGGAAAGTGCGACGCCTGAGAAGATCGTGCTGATCGGCGACGCCGTGCCCGAAAGCCTTGCCGATCTCGGCTGCGTGACGCTTACGGATTTCGTCGCGCCTTATGCGGCGGGCGAGATTGCCTTCAACCGTCTGCCCGTCAAGGCGCCGCTGGCGATCCTTTATTCGTCCGGCACCACCGGCAAGCCGAAATGCATCACCCATTCCGGCGGCGGTTTGCTTCTTCAGCACATGAAGGAGCTGAAGCTGCAATGCGATATTCAGGAAGGGGAGCGCTTCTTCTATTTCACCACCTGCGGCTGGATGATGTGGAACTGGCAGGTCTCCGGTCTGGCGCTCGGCGCTACGCTCGTCACCTATGACGGCAATCCCGGTTATCCCAACCCTGCGCGGCTAATCGACCTCATCGACGCCGAACGGATCGCCACTTTCGGCACGTCGGCGAAGTTTATCGACGCCTGCCTGAAGGCCGGGCTGAAGCCGCGCGAAAGCCACGATCTTTCATCGCTGCGGACAATTCTTTCCACCGGCTCGCCGCTCATCCCGCAATCCTTCGATTATATCTATCGCGACTGGAAGGCTGAGGTGCACCTCGCCTCGATCTCCGGCGGCACGGATATCTGCGCCTGTTTCCTTGGCGGCAACCCTTTGCAGCCGGTGCATCGCGGTGAATTGCAGGGTGCGATGCTGGGCATGGATATCGACACGCTGGACGATGAGGGCCGTTCCGTTCGCGGCGTCGCCGGCGAACTCGTCTGCCGCAATGCGCATCTGTCCATGCCGGTGAAGTTCTGGGGCGATGAGGACGGTTCGCGCTATCAGGCCGCCTATTTCGACCGGTTCCCCGGGATCTGGGCGCATGGCGATTTCGCCGAAATGCGCCCCTCCGGCGGCTATGTCATCCATGGGCGTTCGGATACGACGCTCAATCCCGGCGGGGTGCGCATCGGGACTGCGGAAATCTACCGCCAGGTGGAAACCGTGCCCGAAGTCGAAGAGGCCATTGCCGTCGGGCAGGATATCGACGGCGACCAGCGGGTCATCCTCTTCCTGCGCATGAAGGGCGGCGCAGCGCTGACGGAAGAGCTGGAAAAGACCATCCGCAGCCGCATCCGTTCAGGCGCCACGCCGCGGCATGTGCCGGCAAGGATCATTGCCGTCAGCGCCATTCCCCGCACCCGTTCCGGCAAGATTTCCGAAATCGCGGTGCGCGACACCATTCATGGCCGGCCGGTGAAGAATGCCGATGCGCTCGCCAATCCCGAAGCGCTTGAACTTTTCCGCAACCTGCCGCAGCTGAAGGACTAGGCCGATGGAGGATCAACCGAAAACCGTGCTTGTCACGGGTTCCACCAGCGGCATCGGGCTTGCCATCGCCAAGCGTTTCGCCGAGGCGGGGTATCTGGTCGGGGTGCATGGCATAGAGACGGCGGAGGAGGCGACGCAGGCGCTGGAGGCGGTCGCGAAGGTGGCGCGGCACAGGCCGGTCTATTTTGCCGCCAACCTCGCCAATTATGATGAAAGCGCGCATCTCCCGGAGACCGTCATCGCCGAATTCGGTCATATCGACGTCCTCGTCAACAATGCCGGCATTCAGAAGGTCGCGCCGATAGATGCGTTCGATTTCGCCGATTTCTCCCGCATCGTCGCCATCTCGCTCGACAGCGCGTTTCACACCATCCATGCGGCCTTGCCGCGTATGAAGGAAAGGGGCTGGGGCCGCATCGTCAACATCGCTTCCGCGCATGGCCTGCGCGCCTCGCCCTTCAAGGGGCCTTATGTCGCGACCAAACATGCGGTGGTGGGGCTGACGAAAAGCGTGGCGCTGGAAGTGGCCGAACTTGGCATCACCTGCAACGCCATCTGCCCCGGTTATGTCTGGACGCCGCTCGTCGCCGCCCAGGTCGCCGATCAGGCGCGCGTGCATGGCATGAGCGAGGAGGATGTGGTGAAGAAGGTGATGCTTGCGCCGCAGCCGACCAGACGGTTCGTACAACCGGAAGAAGTGGCGGAAATGGCGCTTTATCTCGCGGGGGACATGGCCCGCTCCATCACCGGCACCACCATCTCGATCGATGGCGGCTGGACCGCGAAATAATCTTCGCATATCCGACGCTGCGCTGGCGCTTCGATACGCAGGCCGCTGGAATGGGCTTGAACCTAATCCTTTTCCGCGTCTGGAACAAAACCCGGACCCCAATGATTAGATCAACAGGGTTACAGGGAGTGAAAGACATGGCCAGAGAAAATACCAGCTATCTCCACGGTCGGGACGCGCCGAAAAGCGAAACGGCAACGCGCGCGCGGCAGGGATCGCGCGGACGTCCCGTCCTTGTCATTCTGATCGTCAGCGTCCTTCTTGCATTGGTGGTTTGGGCCGTTGTCGAATATTCGGTTTTCGAACCCGACGAGAACCTGCCGCAGAACCCGCAGACCGAGACTGCGCCCGTGCCGCAGCAGCCGTCGGGATCCGGAAGCTTCGACAACAATCCGGCGAATGGCCGACCCCAGCCGCCGTCATCGACAGAGACAAATCCCGCGCCGCAGGATTCGACCGGCGCGCCGCAGAACCCGTGACCACCATGGCGTGAAGTTTTTTCGCGCCGATGATGATTTTCATGGAACCAGATCGCGCCCGATTTCATTTCACGCAAAGTGACAGGAATCGGGGGTTTCATTCATGGCAGTCACCGTCACTGCAGTTGTTCTCACGCTGATCGGTCTTGCGCTGTTCGGTTTCGGCTCTCAGCTCGTCATGCTGGGCGGGAGCTTCTATTACGTACTTTCCGGACTGGCCTTTCTGCTGACGGCCGTTCTGCTGTTCAAGCGCAATCGCGCAGCCCTTCACGTCTATGCCGTCTTCATTGTCGCGACGCTCGCCTGGGCCATATGGGAAGTCGGCTTCGACTGGTGGCAGCTTGGTCCGCGCGGCGGTGTAATCATTCTCATAGGCCTCTGGCTTCTGGTTCCCTGGGTAAGAAAGCCGCTCGGTTTTTCGAGCCCGACCGGGCTTAGCTACGGGCCGAATGCCTGGCCGCTCGCGCTGTCCGTCCTCGCCTCCATCGTCGTGGCCGGATATTCCATGGCGCAGGATCCGCATGATACGGCAGGTTCCCTGCCTCAGGAAACGGCCTCTGCCACGCCCGCCTATGGCGGCAATGTACCTGACGGTGACTGGCATCAATATGGCCGCACGCCCTATGGCCAGCGTTATTCGCCGCTCACCCAGGTCAATGTCGACAATGTCTCGCAGCTCAAGGAAGCCTGGCGTTACCAGACGGGCGATGTGAAGCTGCCCGATGATGTGGGGGAAACCACCTATCAGGTGACGCCACTGAAGATCGGGAACACGCTTTATATCTGCACGCCGCATAATTGGGCGATTGCCATCGATGCCGCCACCGGCAAGGAAAAATGGAAATACGACCCTAATGTCGGTCTCAATCCGGATCGCCAGCATCAGACATGCCGCGGCGTTTCCTATTATGCCGAGCCGAATGCCGCTCAAGGCACGGCCTGCGCCGAGCGCGTCTACCTGCCGACCTCGGATGCGCGGCTGATCGCGCTTGACGCCGCCACCGGTCAGGTCTGCACGTCCTTTGCCGATCAGGGTGTGCTGCATCTCGAGCAGGGCATGAAATACAATCCCGCCGGTTATTATTATTCGACCTCGCCGCCCGTCATCGTGGCGGGCAAGATCATCATCGGCGGCGCGGTGAACGACAACTATTCCACGCAGGAACAGTCCGGCGTCATCCGCGCTTTCGATGTGAACAGCGGCGCGCTCGTCTGGAACTGGGATTCCGGCAACCCGGCGAAAACCGAACCGATTGCGGCGGGTGAAACCTACACCACCAATTCGCCCAACAGCTGGTCGGTCTTCAGTTACGATGAAGGCCTCGGCCTCGTTTATATCCCGCTCGGCAATCAGGTGCCGGACCAGCTCGGCATGGGCCGCAGCGAGAATGTGGAGAAATATTCCTCCTCCATCGTTGCGCTGGATATAAACACCGGCAAGGACCGCTGGGTGCGCCAGACGGTTCATCACGATCTCTGGGACATGGACGTGCCGGCCCAGCCGGTGCTGCTCGACATCACCAAGGACGGCCAGACCGTGCCGGCTCTTGTCGGCCCCACCAAGCAGGGCGATATCTACGTTCTCGACCGGCGCACTGGCGAGCCGCTTTTGCCGATCACCGAAGAACCCGCGCCGGGCGGCGCCATCCCGGAGGATTTCACCTCTCCGACGCAGCCGACGACGGCCCTGTCCTTCAAGCCGGCGCCCTTGCAGGAAAAGGACATGTGGGGCGTCTCCATGTTCGACCAGCTCGCCTGCCGCATCCGCTTCCATCAGCTGAACTACAAGGGCCGCTACACGCCGCCCTCGCTGACCGGCTCGATCATTTATCCCGGCAATTTCGGCACCTTCAACTGGGGCAGCGTGGCGGTCGATCCCGAGCGTCAGGTCATGTTCGGCATGCCGACCTATCTCGCCTTCACCTCGCAGCTCGTACCGCGCGCCGACATTCCGCCGAAGGGTCAGGACGAAAAGGGTAGCGAACAGGGCCTCAACCGCAATGACGGCGCACCCTATGGCGTGTTCATGGGTCCGTTCCTCGGTCCGTTGCAGATTCCCTGCCAGGCACCGCCATGGGGTTATGTCGCGGGTGCTGATCTGCGCACCGGCGATATCGCTTACAAGCACAAGAACGGCACGGTCCATGACATGACGCCGCTGCCGCTGCCCTTCAAGGTGGGTGTGCCGGGCATTGGCGGGCCGATGATCACCAAGGGCGGCGTCGCCTTCCTCGGTGCTGCCGTTGACAACTATCTTCGCGCCTATGATCTGACCACCGGCAGGCAGCTTTGGGAAGCGCGCCTGCCGGCCGGCGGTCAGGCCACGCCGATGACCTATGCGCTGGATGGCGGCAAGCAATATGTGGTGATGGTTGCGGGTGGCCACGGCTCCGTCGGAACCAAACCGGGCGACTATGTGATCGCCTATACCCTGCCGTAATCTCTGCAGGTTTCAAGATACAAAAAAACCGGAATGGGCGACCATTCCGGTTTTTGTTGCCAAGGAGGATATCAAGCCGCTTTTTTCTCGGCGGCGGCGTTGACCGAAGTTTTGGCGAGCGCGGTCAGCGCATCATCGGTTTTCGCTTCTTCCTTGAGCGTGGCATCCAGCAACGAAACTGCTTTCGTGTGTCCCAGCTTTTCCGCCCATGCCTTCAGCGTGCCGTAACGGGCGATCTCATAGTGCTCGACCGCCTGCGCCGAGGAAACCAGGCCGGCGTCGAGGGCGGGCGTGCCCTTGAAGTCCTCCATGATTTCCTCGCCCTCGGCGATGATGCCCTGAATGGCTTCGCAGGTCTTGCCCTGCGCCCGCTTACCGATGATCTCGAACACCTCCTGCAGGCGCTCGACGTGCCCCTGGGTTTCTTCCTTATGTTTTTCAAAAGCCTGTTTCAGCTTCGGATCGGTCGCCGCCCGCGCCATTTTCGGCAGGGCTTTCAGGATCTGCCTTTCGGCGTAGTAGATATCCTTCAGCGTATCGTAAAACAGGTCGTCGAGTTTCTTCTCGGCCATTGTTCCTTCTCCCATGTGTGAAAATGCATGCCGTGCGCCCATGCGCACGGGAGACAAACCCTTTGCGGCGCCCATGGTTCCGGTTCGGTTGCGCGCAACGTTTATATTGCCGCGAGGAACCAACACGCCTTTGCGAACTTAGTGTGAAGAAATTTCGGGAGGAGACGCGACAGTGCCCCAGAGCCTTGCAGAAGAATTTTCCATGAATATTTCCATCCCCTTCGAGGTGCTGCTGGTGCGTGTGTTCGGCGCAGTCATCCTGTGCGGCCTGATCGGTCTGGAACGTGAGTTTCACAAGAACACCGCCGGCCTGCGCACCAACATGCTGATCGGCCTTGCCGCCGTCACCTTCTGCGTTATCACCATTCACATGATGGAGACGATGGCGGAAGGCCATGAGGCCGCGCGGCTCGATCCTATCCGGCTGGTGGAGGCCGTAACGGCGGGCATCGCCTTTCTCGCCGCGGGTGTGGTCGTTTATACGAGAGGCGATGTCAAAGGCCTGACGACTGGCGCCAGCATGTGGCTTTCGGCGGCAATCGGCCTCTCGGCCGGCCTTGGCATGTGGCCGCTTGCACTTCTCGCTTCGGGAATGGGCATTGTCGTCCTGTGGACGCTGCGCCGCTTACAGGTGGCGGCGGGCATCAAGGAGGAATGAACGACATCAGCCGAAGCGGAAAAGATCGGCGTCGGGGTCCTTGCCGCCATTGATGGCTGCGGCCACGATTTCAGCGGCGGTCTGGCTGAAGGTGATGCCGTTGCCGCCGAAACCCATCACGGCATAGACGTTGTTCATTCCGGGCACCGCGCCAATCAGGGGCAGGCCGGTGGTGGTCGTGCCGAAGGCCGCCGCCCAGCGATATTCCGGCTTTCCCATGTCGATGCCGAGAAGCTTTTCGATCTTGCGGCGGATCGTCTCCGCCTTGGCGGCGAGCTTGCGCTCCGACTGGTATGCGGTGGGGTTTTCCTCGTCCTCGCCTCCGGCGATCATCCGCCCCTCCCGGTCGGTGCGTAGGTAGAGATAGGGATCGGAGGCCTCCCAGACGATATGGTTCTCCAGCCAGTCGGGTAGGTCGAGCCCCTTTCGGCTCGCCAGCGCCCAGGTGGAAATGATCTGGTGTTTCGGGCTCTCCAGCACTTTCAGGAATTCATAGCCGGTGCAGAAAACGACATTGCGCGCTGAAAGGATTTTGCCGTCGGCGGTGGCAAGGACAACCTCGTCGCCGAGGTTCCTGAGATCGGTGATCTCAAGCTGGGAGACGATTTCGGCGCCGGCGCCCGCCGTGTGGCGCAGAAGGCCGGCCGTCAGCTGTGCGGGATTGGCGGAGGCCGAAATATCGCTGAGGATGGCCCCGGTTCGGTGCAAGCCGTATTGCTCTCTCAGTTCCGCGGCGGTGAGGAGGCGGGCCTCGATGCCCGCTTCTTTGCGGGCTTCTGCTTCGGCCTTCAATGCGCGCGATCCCATTTCGTCTCCAGCCAGATAAAGGGCCTGTTTGCGCCTCATGCTGCAGGAGATGCCGAGCGAAGAAACGATTTCCTCCAGCCGCAGGACGGCGCGGGCGGAACGCTGCCATGCCCTGTCAGCCGCGTGCCTGCCGATCATCTTTCGAAGCTGTGTCAGCGGCGTGTCGATTTCGTGCTGGATCATCGCGGTGCTGGCGACGCTGCTGCCCATGACCGGTTCGCGCCGGTCGACAATCAGCAGGGATTGACCTGTCCGTTGCAGGGCGTGGGACACCAGCGCGCCACTGATACCGGCGCCGACGACGATCGTGTCGTAATGGTCGGCCTCCGGCGTGTGCCTGCTGCGGACGCCAATGCGCGGTGTATCCGCCCACACGGGCTTTGAATCCCTGAGGTCGCGTTCTTTCGTCAGTTCCGATGTCGGCATGAAATCATCCTGAAAGGTCACGGCTCGGTATAGCCGGCGACATTGATGGTGAGCGTTGCGCTGCGGGGATCGTTGCGGAAGAAGAGCGTGCCGGTGTCGCGAGACTCCGAGGCGACGTAATCGAATGTCACATCGGCGCTCTCCAGCGTTGCGCCGTTTTGCTGCAGGTCGCCGCGCACCTGCACCTGCGCCGCCGTCGTCATGGACAGGTTGCGGATATCGAACCGCACCCGGTATTGCCCGGCCTGCGCCGCCACGCCGGTAACGACGATTTCGAAGCGGGCATCCTCCGGCCTGTAGCGATAGATGTCATAACCGATCCAGCCCAGCATGGCGGCGACAAGGAGCGTGCAGATGGCGCCCGTCAGCCATTCCACCCAATGGGGCTCGAGGCTTTCCGTGTGTTTGCGGCCCTTGGATATCGTCATCTTGTCCTCACAGGATCAGTCGGGCAGAGGCCGCGCCGATCGAGGCGGGAACGCCGAGAATGACGGCGGCATTCATGATCTGCGACAGCGATGTGTGGTCGAGGCGCTCGAAGGTCCAGAGCGTATAGACGCTGATGGCGATGGCGATCACGTAGCCGGGCAGGGTGAAGCGGATGAAGGATTGCCACCACTTCTGCCCTTCGTGCAGCTGGTGCGAGCCCTTGAAGTGAAGCGCGTAGACAAAGCCATGCATGATGGCGACCGACAGCAGGCAGAGCGCCAGAATGTGATAGGGCGTCACCTTATAGGCGATCAGGATCATTTCTTCCGTCGGCGCAACATTGAGGCTGAGGAAAAGCGCGCCGACCACCATCATGAACAGTTCGTGCAGATAACCCGTCTCGCCGGAATATTCGCCCTCCTCTTCATCCTCCGCGTCGGAATGCTGACCGAGCTGGCTGCGCCCAAGCAGTGCGCCGATGCTGGCTGGAACGGATTGCAGCGCAATCTTGGCGACGATGTTGGAGGCGGTGATCTGGTCGTTCAGAATGCCGAACAGCAGCAGCACGGCGGCGCTGACAGCAATGCCCAGCCCATAGGCCGTTATCGCATCGCGCAGCGCCTGGCTCCAGGAGTGAATATTCTCGAAACCGATGCGGCGGGCGAGAAGAAGCAGCAGCGGCAGGTTGAGGATGCAGAGCAGGAGAAGCCGCCAGGAATTGACGTAAAGGCCGAGAAACCACATTTCCATGGTCATCAGCATGGGCAGGGCAAACAGCAATGCACCCGCCGTGCCGCGCGCGAGGCCGATCAGAAATTGCCCGACCTCGTCATCGTCCGCATCTCTTCGATTGATCGCCGTCACCATGCCGCCCCCTGTCCACAGCGATAACGCAATGGCGTTTTTCCGGTTCCGTGGGTTTATTTCGCGGGATCGATGAGAGCGATGCCGAATTCCGGGCGATAGCTGCGCCGCAATTCCGCCGGTGTTTCGCGAATGACGACTTCCAGCGTCGGCCGCACCACCCCTTTTAGAAAATGGCCGCCCCTGGTGGAGCCATCGGCAAAGCCCAGAACCACATGCAGGTGCGGATTGGGCGTATCGTTCTCGTCAAGGGTGATATCGCCAAGCAGGCTTAGGACCTCGCTCTGATCGGTGACCGGTATTTCCTTATAGTCCTGTGTCGGAAGATCGAAAAAGGCGAGTGTTGCCGTGGCGAAGGCGCCGATCGCGGTAACCGAGGCGGCGTTGATATTCTCGGCCCTGGCAAAGCGCCTGATGGCCTCGAAGGCTTCTTCCTCGGGATCGATGACGAGGATGAAGGTACGCTCCGCGCCGCTTGCCAGCAATCTGCTTTTCATGTCTTCCTCCCAAATAGAAGTGCCACCGGAAAACCGGCGGCACGGGAATAGGGGTGTGTGTCTTAAGCGGCGCGGCGTTCGTGGCGGCCTTCCTCGACCTCTTCCACGATCTTGGCGACGAAGGCGTCAAGATCGTCAGGGCTGCGGGAGGTAATGATTCCCTTGTCGGTCACCACCTTTTCATCCTTCCAGTTCGCGCCGGCGTTCTTGAGGTCGGTCTTGATCGACCAATAGGAGGTGGCGTCGCGGCTACGCAGGGCGTCGGCTTCTACAAGCAGCCAGGGTGCGTGGCAGATGGCGGCCACCACCTTGCCGGATTTGATGAAATCACGCACCACCCGCATCGCATCCTCGTCATGGCGCAGAACGTCCGGATTGATCTGGCCGCCGGGTAGAACCAGCGCGTCAAAATCTTCGGTTTTTACGGCCTTGGCGGATAGATCGACGGCGATGCTGTCACCCCAGTCTTTCTTGTCCCAGCTCTTGATCTCGCCCTCCTTGATTGAGGCGACCTTTACGTCTGCACCTTTGGCCTTCAGCTGGTCATAGGGCACGCGCAATTCGGAACGCTCATAGCCGTCCGTTGCGAGAATGAGGATTTTTGCAGCGTTGATGGCAGTCATGTCTGTCTCCTTTCGGGTTCAGTCTTCCTTGTCGGAATTGATGGAGGGCAGGAAAAATTCCACGTCCTTGAGCCGCTCCGCGTCGAGATTTTCGATATGCGTTTGCCAGAACCGTTCGGCTTCCGCCGGTTCGTGCTGCCATTGGCGCACGAAGGTCTTGTTGTCGTCGATCATCACCTGACGCGTGCCGCCGAGACGCAAATATTCTTCCGCAAGTTTGCGTGTTTCGGTCTTTTCCATGTCGCGGCTCCTTGTGCGTGGAAAGCGGGAACGGAGGGGTGCCGGATGGGTAAGAAGCTCGGCTGCCATTTCGTTGGTCACCGGGAGAAAACGGAAAAATCCCGATGTTCTTCAGCGCCATCGCGTCCGTTTGACACGGCGGCCCCTCCTGCTGGAACAACGTGAGCTTTCCCGTATGGTTCCGCAGTTTTTTCCAGCGGCGTCGTTGCCGAAGCCGAATATATCGCGCGCAATTTTTTACCGGAACAAACGGGGATGTCCCGCTGTTTTATCCCCGATGCAGGGGAGGCAGCATGGCAGCCAGACAGAGCGACGGCGAACACCACGGTGACAACGACAACAAGGGTTTCTGGTCGATCGATTTCGGCAACTCACCGGTTATAGGCACGGCCATTCACGACGGTCATCGCATTAGACCGGACGTATCCGGGCTCATCGCCCTTTCCCCGGAACAGCGGCTGCGGGAGGAAGACCCTTTCACCGGTGAGATGATCGCGGGACTGACGAACCGTCTCGTCGTTCACCATTCGCGTTTCGAAATCGATCTCAACCGTGCGGCCGATCAGGCGATCTATCTGAAGCCGGAACAATCCTGGGGGCTCGAGGTTTGGAAAGAGGAGCCGACGCAGGAGGCTATCCGGCAATCGCTCGATTTTCATTCCGACTATTATGCGATGCTGGAGACAGTGCTCTCCGCAATCGAAAGGCGGCACGGCGCCTTCGTCGTGCTGGATGTACACAGCTATAACCATCGTCGGCAGGGCGCCGTTGCGCCGCCGACGGCGCAGGCGGAGGCGCCCGATATCAATATCGGCACCTTTTCCATGGATCGCAGCCGCTGGGGCGATATCGTGAGCGCGGTCGGGCACCATTTCGCGTCAGCGACCATCGGCGGACGCCGCCTCGATGTTCGCGAGAACGTTGCGTTCCAGGGCAAGGGGGAGCAGACCCGTTTCATCCACGAAAGGTTCGCCGAAAATGGCTGCGCCATCGCAATCGAGTTCAAGAAATTCTTCATGGACGAGTGGACGGGAAAGCCGGATGCGCGTGTGGTGGCGGATATTCGCCAAGCGATAACAGCACTCCAGCCGGTGCTCGAAGAGTGCCTGAGGTCGCGGCGATGAACCTCTCTCCCGTCCGCAGCGCACCGTCTCCCATCGCCGATCTGGTCGATGATGTCGTGTCCTGCCTCGAGGCCGGCAAGGCCATCCGCCGCGATGTCGGCAAAGACGGTCGTCTGCATATCGACCGGCCGCTGCCGTTCCTCTGTCTGCATCTGACGGGCGGCACGAAAAATCTCGCCGCCCGCGATATCGCCGCCGCCCACGCCTCCTATCTGATCGCGTCGACCATTCAGGAGGCAGCGCCGCTGATCGAGGCCGTTGGCACGGTCATGCGGCAGCGCTTCGGCGCATTCATGGTCCTTGATATCGGTGAGCTGGAGCATGACATCCTGCTGGCCGACGATTCGCCTTTCCTGCCGCATTATGAGGTTTCCGTCTCGGCGACGGCTGAACCCGAAACGCAGAATGCCCGCCGGGTCTTCATCAAGGCGGTTTGCGATGCCGAAGTGCGCTTTCGCACGCCGCGCATCACCCGGCCGGAGCCGGATGCCGATCCCGTTCTGCGCTTCAAGAAAGCCGGCCTCGATTTTCCCTGTATCGGCGTGCGATTTGCGCCGATCTACCGCCAGCCGGAATCTGGTGCGGATTATCCGGGCCTGCGGGTGACGATGATCGCCGATCTTTTCGATGCCGGCCTGCAGGCTTTTTCATCCTTCGCTTCGGGCAAGGACGCGCTTAAGGTTACCAGCCATCGGGCGCTGGGGCGCAAGGCTTTCGTCGATGCCGTCAGGCGCGCCGACCGGTCCGTCGACGATATTGTTTCATCCTTCGATTTTCTGCTTTCCGTCACGCCCATCAATGCCCGCCGGGCCTTCGAGGAGTTTCGCGATGGCGGCTTTCAGTTCGCGCCGCGCCTGCTCTACCGGCCGCTCGGCGTCGATGTCGAGGAGCAGAAACGCAAGCTTTATTCCGTCGTGTTCGATCATCTGGAAGACCCGGTGCTTTATAATCTCTATCGGGAGAAACAGCAGGAGATCGATCTGCAGCTGACGATGCTCGCCAATCTGCACCATCCCACCTTCACCGATTTTTCGCGCGCCCTTTATGGCGCTGTCGAACCGGCCCTTCTTCAGCTGGCGCTGCGGGTGCTTGCGGATTGTCCGCGCAGGGATGAGAGCGGCGAAATCGCCATGGTCGATTGTTATGCGGTCGCCAAGAAGTCGCGGGAGATGGTCGAGACCTATCTTGCGGAAGCCCCGGAATTCAAGGCGCGCGTTGAAATCCGCGACGACCTGCCGCCGGGCCTGATGGTGACGGGCGAGAAGCTTTTGATTTCCCGCCACACTGTCATGGAACAGCGCCGTGTCGAGGCACTGCTGTCGCATGAGATCGGCGTGCATCTTCTGACCTATTTCAACGGCTCGTTTCAGGGGCTGCGTCTCTTCCGCACCGGCCTTTCCGGTTATGAGGGCGTGCAGGAAGGGCTGGCGGTGCTGGCGGAACATCTGGCCGGCGGCATGACGCGTGAGCGCCTGCGGCTGATCGCCGGCCGCGTTATCGGCTGCGCCGCCATGCTGGATGGGGCGAGCTTCGTGGAGACCTTCCGCACCATGACCCGCGATCACGGTTTCGATGAGGCCGGGGCCTTCAACATGGTGCTGCGCATCTATCGCGGCGGCGGTCTTTCCAAGGATGCGATCTATCTGCGCGGGCTGGCGGAGGTGCTGGACCATCTGCGCAGGGGCGGAGCGCTCGATCCGTTCTGGATGGGCAAGATCGCTGCCGCCCATTTTCCGGTGATGCAGGAGCTTGCCCTGCGCGGCCTGTTGCGGCCGCCGGGCGTCAGGCCCGCATTTCTGCTGCCCGCCAAGGCCAATGAACGGCTGGAAAAAATACGGGCGGGATTATCCATTGCCGAACTGGCGACATTATAGGAGGGGCTTCATGCGTATCGCATTTTTCGTCAATTCCATCGAAACAGAGGGACCGAACTACGCGACCGGGCTGCTTGCCATGGCGGCGCTCAATCGCGGCCACGAGGTGGTCTATCTGACGCCCGGCGATTTCACATTACGCTCGGACGACAGCCTGACCATTCACGCCACCGTGCTGCCGAAGGGCAAAATCAAGAAAGGCGAGACGTTCCATTCCACGCTTCAGGACAAGGCGCTGGAGCGGCGAACCATGGATGTGGAGGAAATCGATGCGCTGATGCTGCGCAACGATCCCTCGCTCGACCAGACGACGCGGCCATGGGCGGTGCATGCCGGTATCCTGTTCGGGCGGCTTGCCGAACAGCGGGGCGTCGTCGTGCTGAACGATCCCGAAGGTCTGGCGCTCGCGCAGAACAAGCTCTATTTCCAGAGTTTTCCCGAAATCGTCCGCCCGACCACGATCATTTCGCGCAATGTCGAGGAAATTCGCGCCTTTGCCGACGCGCACCCCAAGGGCGTCATCGTCAAGCCGCTGCAGGGCTCCGGCGGCAAGAACGTCTTCAAGATCGGCTCCAGCAAAGAGACCAATCTCAACCAGATTTTCGAGGCGGTGAGCCTTGAGGGATATCTGATCGCGCAGGCCTATCTGCCGGCCGCCAAGGATGGCGACATCCGCTTCTTCATGATGAATGGCCGTCCGCTGATGCGGGACGGTAAATATGCCGCCCTTCGCCGCGTGCCCGCCAAGGGCGACCTGCGCTCCAATATCCATGCCCATGGCACGGCGGAAGCCGTGAAGGTGACGGATGAGATCGTGGCGCTTGCCGAAATGGTGCGGCCGAAGCTGGTGGAGGACGGCATGTTCCTCGTCGGGCTGGATATCGTTGGCGACAAGATACTGGAAGTGAACGTGTTTTCGCCGGGTGGCCTTTCCAATATCCGCGATCTCACGGAGATGGATTTCAGCGACACGATCATCGAGGCCGTGGAAACCAAGATCACCATGCAGAGCGCTTCCGGCGGCACCATCTCCAATCGCCTGCTGGCGACGCTGTGAGGTTATTCCCGTAATTCGGCCGGGTGCATCTCGCGATACCAGGCGACGAGGGCCTTGATGCCCTCTTCGACCTGGGTTTGCGGCACGTAACCGGTCAATGCCCTCAGAAGATCGGGAGAGGCGAAGGTGCGGGGAACATCGCCCTGCTGCATCGGCAGCATATTGCGGATCGCGGGTTTCCCGACCGCCTTTTCGACCGTTTCGACGAAATGCATCAGCTCCACCGGCTGGCCGCCGCCGATATTGACCACGCGGAAGGGTGCGTGGTGCGACAGCGTGTCGGTGACGCCTTCCTGCGTAACACGGTTTTCCTCGGACGGGATGACCGCGCTCAACCGGACGATGCCCTCCACCAGATCGTCGATATAGGTGAAATCGCGGCTCATATTGCCTTGCCCGTAAATATTGATCGGCCGGCCGTTGGAAACGGCGTCGACGAATTTGATCGGCGCCATGTCCGGCCGCCCCCACGGGCCGTAGACCGTGAAGAAACGGAAGGCGGTGGTGGGCAGCTTGTGCAGATGGGCATAGCTGTGCGCCATCAACTCCATCGATTTTTTGGTGGCGGCGTAAAGCGTCATAGGCTCGTCGGCCTTGTCGCTCTCAGCGAAGGGGATTTTTTCGTTGGCGCCGTAGATTGAGGAGGTCGATGCCAGCATCAGGTGCTTGACCTGCAAGCTTCTCGCGAGCTCCAGCATGTTGAACGAGCCGATGAGGTTGGAATCGATATAGGCGCGCGGATTTTCAAGGCTGTAACGAACGCCTGCCTGTGCTGCGAGGTGGATGATGATCTCAGGCTCGGCGGCCTCTGCCGCGCGCTTTAGCGCATCCGTATCTTCCAGCATGCCGATTTCGGCACGGAAGCCGTTGGAGCGGGAAAGAATGGCGTGGCGTTTTTCCTTGAGGCTGACATCGTAATATTTCGTCATGCCGTCGAAACCGGTCACGAAGTGGCCGGCGTCCAACAGCCGCTTGGCAACATAAAAGCCGATGAAGCCAGCCGTGCCGGTAACCAGATAACGCATGATGATTATATCCCGAATTCGTTGGTGCGTTTGCGGTCTGACCGAAGCGCAGAAAACCTTTTAATGAAATGGCGAAAACGAAACCTCTATGCGCCCTTGTCGGAACCGCCTTCATGCGGACGGCCGACGGCGGCATAGATGAAACCATGCGCGGCGACCTCATCCGTGCGGTAGATATTGCGCAGATCCACCAGCACCGGATGTTTCATGATCGCCTTCAGGCGCGGAAGGTCGAGCGCGCGGAACTGGTTCCATTCCGTCACGATCACCACGGCGTCGGCATCTTCCGCCGCCTCGTAGGGGCCGGCCGCGTATTCGATGTCTTCCATCAGATGGCGGGCATTCGCCATGCCTTCCGGATCGTAACCGACCACTTTCGCACCGCCATCCTGCAGGGTCTGGATGATGGCGATTGCCGGGCTGTCGCGCATGTCGTCGGTATTCGGCTTGAAGGTAAGGCCAAGCACGGCGATCTTCTTGCCGCGCACATCGCCGCCCACCGCATTGATGACCTTGCGGCCCATGGCGCGTTTGCGGTTGTCGTTGATGGCGATGGTGGTCTCGATCAACCGCACCGGCGCATCATAATCCTGCGCGGTCTTGGCAAGCGCCAGCGTGTCCTTCGGGAAACAGGAACCGCCATAACCGGGGCCGGCATGCAGGAATTTCGGGCCGATGCGGCCATCGAGACCGATGCCGCGCGAGACATCCTGCACATTGGCGCCGACCTTTTCGCAGAGATCAGCCATCTCGTTGATGAAGGTGATCTTCATCGCCAGAAAGGCGTTGGCGGCATATTTAATCAGTTCGGAAGCGCGCCTTGTGGTGAAGAGCAGCGGCGACTGATTGAGGTAGAGCGGGCGATAAACCTCGGTCATGACGGGGCGGGCGCGCTCATCCGAAAGGCCGACGACGATGCGGTCCGGCCGCTTGAAATCTTCGATGGCCGCACCTTCGCGCAGGAATTCCGGGTTGGAGACCACGGCGAAATCGGCCGAGGGGTTTTCTTCGTGGATGATACGCTCCACCTCGTCGCCGGTGCCGACTGGAACGGTGGACTTGGTGACGATGACCGTGAAACCGTCCAGCGCATGGGCGATCTCTTTCGCCGCCGCATAGACATAACCGAGATCGGCATGGCCATCGCCGCGCCGCGAGGGCGTGCCGACCGCAATGAAGACGACATCGGCATTGGCGACGGCTGCGGAAAGATCGGTCGTGAAGCTCAACCGCCCGGCCTTTGCATTGTTGGCGACAATGGTCTCCAGACCCGGTTCGAAGATCGGAATATGGCCGTTTTTCAGGGCCTCGATCTTCTCCGGCATCTTGTCGACGCAGACCACGTCATGGCCGAAATCTGCAAAACACGCGCCGGACACGAGGCCGACATAACCCGAACCGATCATCACAATCCGCATTCTTTTTCCTTTCGGTTAGCGAGGCCATGGTAACGCAGCAATATCAGCCGGGGAAATCGGCGGATGAAAATCGCATGATAATATTTAGCCGCCTTCATGCCCGTCGCCAAGCGCCACGATGAACACCGGCTAACCTCTTTCCATGACGGGGATGTGATGGCCATGGCGGGACAAATTTGCCGCACCTTGCAGCCATTTGCACCGGTCGTGTTCAATCGGGTCATTTTGCGGTTTTTCCGGCTTGCACTCATAGGTAGCCGGGTCTAGCCATAGGGCTGAGGATCAAATCTGCCAGACTGTCTGTCCCTTGAAAGGGGCGTCCGGGTCGCGTTCCACGCGGCCGGGGGATGCTTTGCATTGCGGTCGGTGTTTGGGGACGTTCAAATGCAAAAGGGTTTTCTGCTCGGTCTGTTCGCTTATGCGACCTTTTCCATGGGCGATGCCACCATCAAGTCGCTTGGATCGCAGATCAGCGTTTTCGAAATCGGCTTCTTCAGCATTCTGTTTTCCGGCATCTTCATTTTCTTCAGCAAGCCGCGCGAGGAAAGGTGGCGTGAATTCTGGCGTATGGGCCGGCCCTTCGCGGTGCACGGGCGCGCGATCTCCGGCCTTTTCGCGGGTATTTTCGGCATCTATGCCTTCACCACCGTTCCGCTGGCGGAAGCCTATGCGCTGATCTTCCTGTCGCCGCTCTTCGTCACCGTGCTTTCCGCCGTCGTGCTGAAGGAGAGTATCGGCCCATGGCGCTGGGCGGCGGTTCTGGCCGGCATCGTCGGTGTCATCCTCGTCGTGCGGCCGGGCTTCAAGACGCTGGAACTCGGGCATTTTGCCGCCATCGGCGTTGCGTTCCTCGCGGCGATGACCATCGTTTTGCTGCGCTCGCTTGCGGGCAAGGAAAAGCGCACTTCGATCATGGGCGTGCTGCTGATTTACGGCCTCACCTTCAACGGCATTGCCTCCATCCCCGAATTCGTCATGCCCAACCTGCACCAGCTATTGGCCTTCGCCTTCATCGGCCTTTGCACAGCGACGGGGCAGATCACCCTTCTGGTTGCAACCCGCATCGCGCCGGCAAGCCAGATCGCGCCATCGCATTATTCGCAAATCCTCTGGGCGGTGGCGATCGGCATGGCCTTCTTCCACGAATATCCGGATGCGGTCGCCGTGCTGGGTCTGGCCGTCATCGCCGCATCGGGACTGCTGACGATGATCCGCGAAAAGGTGAGGCTTGGCACCGTGCGCTGGAAC
This sequence comes from Agrobacterium deltaense RV3, assembly GCF_900013505.1. Lineage (NCBI taxonomy): Bacteria > Pseudomonadati > Pseudomonadota > Alphaproteobacteria > Hyphomicrobiales > Rhizobiaceae > Agrobacterium > Agrobacterium deltae. Next base: position 1,300,385 of record NZ_LT009746.1, read on the forward strand.
CCGTTTTTCCGCAATCGGCTTTGAACTCACCCTTGATCGGAAACAGTGCGTCAACCGAAGCGCGGCTTGTGAAGCGGCGGCAACCCGGCCCATAAGGCTTTCATCTTTAGATGAACGGAGAGCCGCAAATGCTCGTGGATGGAAAATGGACCGCCGAATGGCATCCGGTGCAGGCAACCGACAAGAAGGGCGGCTTCGTTCGCCAGACTTCCGGTTTCCGCAACTGGGTAACGCCTGACGGTTCGGCGGGGCCGACGGGCGAGGGCGGTTTTGCGGCCGAAAGCGGCCGTTATCATCTTTACGTCGCGCTGATCTGCCCATGGGCATCGCGCACGCTGATCGGCCGAAAGCTCAAGAAGCTGGAGGAGGTGATTTCCGTTTCCGTGGTTGAGCCCGCCCTTTCCGACGAGGGCTGGAAATTCGGCGACTATCCGGGTTCGGACCGCGACACGCTCAACGGCTTCACTTATATGCACGAGGTCTATACCAGCGCGGATCCGCATTATACCGGCCGGGCCACCGTGCCCGTGCTTTGGGACAAAAAGACGAAAACCATCGTCAACAATGAATCCGCCGATATTCTGCGCATGCTGAATTCCGGTTTCGGCGATCTGGCCGATAATAGCGTGGACCTCTATCCGGAAGCGCTGCGCGATGAGATCGATGCTCTCAATGACCACATCTATCCGCGCCTCAACAACGGCGTTTACAGAACCGGTTTCGCCACCACGCAGGTCGCCTATGAAGAGGCGTTTGCCGATGTGTTCGCGACGCTTCAGGAGCTCGAAAACCGCCTCATATCAGGCGGACCTTTCCTGTTCGGCGATCTGCTGACCGAAACGGATGTCCGGCTTTTCGTGACGCTTGTGCGTTTTGATGCCGCCTATTATGGCCTGTTCAAATGCAATCTTCGCCGCATCGCCGATTATCCCGCGCTGCAGGCCTATATGATGCGGGTGCTGACCATTCCGGGCGTGCGCGACACGGTCAATATCGACCATATCAAGCGCGGTTATTATTCCATCAAGGCGCTCAACCCGACCCGAATCGTGCCCGTCGGCCCCGATCTTCCGGGGCTTGATGATGTTTCCCTCCGCCCTTCGAACTGAGCGGATGATGGATTACACCGGCTTGCCGACCTGATCGAGCAGCCAGGCCTGAAAGGCGCGGGCCAGCGCATTGTCCTGCCGCCCTTCCGGAAGGGCGACGTAATAGCTCTTGTCGGTCTGCAAGGGGATGTCGAAGACGATTTCGAGGCGGCCGGAGGCAAGTTCCGCCTCGATGAGATATTTTGGCAGAAGGGCAAAACCGATGCCGCTTGCGGCGGCCTCAATGATCATCGAGAACTGGTCGAAACGGCTTCCCTGATAAGCATTCTCGGCTGTCACCCCGTTCATCTCCAGCCACTCCGTCCACAGTTTCGGCCGCGTCGTCACATGCAGCAGCGGCTGCCCGGTCAGATCCTGCGGTTGGCTCACGCCGGCGCGGCGTAGCAGGGCGGGGCTTGCGACCGGCACGATCACCTCGTTGCACAAAAATGTGCAGGTGCCATGCGCCCAGACCGGTTGGCCGTAGTGAATGGCGAGATCGAACCCTTCCTCATCGAAATCGAAGGGATGCGAGCGCGAGCCGATGGTGATCGTTATTTCCGGATTGTCGTCGATGAAGCGGTGGAGGCGCGGCATCAGCCAGCGGCTGCCGAATGTCGGCAGCGTCGCGACGGAAAGCGATGCGTGTGAAGTTCCGGCCGAGACCGCGCGCACCATCAGCTGTTCGGATTGCTGCAACAGGCGGCGCACATCGGGCAGGAATTTACGCCCCGCCTCCGAAAGCACCACCCGCCTGCGGATGCGCTCGAAAAGCTGCATTCCCGTCTGCGCTTCCAGTTCGCCGATCTGCCGGCTCACCGCGCTCTGCGTGAGGTTGAGTTCTTCCGCCGCACGCGTAAAATTGCCATGCCGTGCCGCGCATTCGAACGCCTGCAGGGTAACGATGTCAGGGACCAGTCTTCTGCGCGGATCCATTCCATTCTCGCATCAACTTACCCGCTTTCCTCATTGGAAAAGGGCCATTATGCCCATATATGATTACGGGAAAGAATGGAACGGTGTAAAACGCCAGTTTCACAGAACGAATGGCAAATTCGGGGAAAGAAGAGTGACGGGAGTTGAAAGCGCCGTATCGAAACGGCCTTTCCTCCCCTTTTAAGCCAAAAGGACGATGGACATGGATGCGACCACGAAGCTCGACGTGAAACAGGAAGCCGCGGCCCTGCTCGACAGGATGGGCGTTGCCCGCGATCTTTATACCGGCGGCGATATGGCCTCCTTCAGCCCGGTGACGGGTGAACAGGTCGCAAGCCTCAAGACCGTTTCGGTCGAGGGTGTAGCAGCCGTGATCGACCGGGCCGATGCCGCCTTCAAGGCATGGCGCAATGTGCCGGCGCCCCGTCGCGGTGAGCTGATCCGGCTGCTCGGCGAAGAGCTGCGCGCCTTCAAGGCCGATCTCGGCCGTCTCGTGTCGCTCGAAGCCGGCAAGGTTCCCTCCGAGGGCCTCGGCGAAGTGCAGGAAATGATCGATATCTGCGATTTCGCGGTCGGCCTTTCCCGCCAGCTTTATGGTCTCACCATCGCCACCGAACGCCCCGGCCATCGCATGATGGAAACCTGGCATCCGCTCGGCGTCGTCGGCGTCATCTCCGCCTTCAACTTCCCGGTCGCCGTCTGGTCGTGGAATGCGGCGCTTGCCATTGTCTGCGGCAATTCGGTGGTCTGGAAGCCTTCGGAAAAGACCCCGCTCACGGCGCTTGCCGTTCAGGGCATCTTCGAGCGCGCGGCCGCCCGTTTCGGCGATGCGCCGGAAGGTCTTTCGCAGCTTCTGATCGGCGACCGCGCGGTGGGTGAAGCTCTGGTGGACAATCCCAAGGTGCCGCTCGTCTCCGCCACTGGCTCCACCCGCATGGGCCGCGATGTCGGCCCGCGTCTGGCGAAACGCTTTGCCCGCGCCATTCTGGAACTCGGCGGCAACAATGCCGGCATCGTCTGCCCTTCCGCCGATCTCGACATGGCGCTGCGCGCCATCGCCTTCGGCGCCATGGGCACGGCCGGCCAGCGCTGCACCACGCTTCGCCGTCTCTTCGTGCATGACAGCGTCTATGACCAGCTCGTGCCGCGTCTGAAAAAGGCCTATGCCTCCGTTTCCGTCGGCAACCCGCTGGAAACCTCCGCACTCGTCGGCCCGCTGGTCGACAAGGCGGCTTTCGACGGCATGCAGAAGGCCCTCGAAGCGGCGAAAGCCCATGATGGCGTAGTGAATGGCGGCGGGCGTGTGGATACGGGTGCGCCGGATGCCTATTACGTCAAGCCGGCGCTTGTCGAAATGCCGAAGCAGGCGGGACCGGTGCTGGAAGAAACCTTCGCGCCGATCCTCTATGTCATGAAATATAGCGATCTCGATCAGGCGATAGAAGACCATAACGCTGTCGCTGCTGGTCTTTCCTCATCGATCTTTACCCGCGACATGCAGGAATCGGAGCGGTTCCTGTCGTCGGAAGGCTCCGACTGCGGTATCGCCAACGTCAATATCGGCACCTCGGGTGCGGAAATCGGTGGCGCCTTCGGCGGTGAGAAGGAAACCGGCGGCGGCCGTGAATCCGGTTCGGATGCGTGGAAGGCCTATATGCGCCGCGCCACCAACACCATCAACTACTCCAAGGCGCTGCCGTTGGCGCAGGGCGTTTCCTTCGATATCGAATAATCGCGTCCTCCATAGAGAAATTGATCCATCATGCCGGCGCGGCTCCATCCGCGCCGGCATTTCTATTCGATGGCTCAGACGGGAAGGTTCGCGACGATTTGCGGAAAAGAGGCATTTGCGCGGAATTTTATTCCCGCAATATTGCTCATATTGAATTATCGTCTCTCTATCGTTTTAATAGAAAACCCTAGCATTGCTCCATATCGTGAACCGGCCAGAGGGGCTGGTGACAAGGAGATGAAATGCCAGCCATCACCCGCCGCGCGCTTTCCGCCAGCCTTTTTGTTGCCGCCGCATTCTCCGTTCTGCCGCCGCAGACGCAGGCGGCGGAAGAGCTGAAGATCGGTTATCAGAAAACCGGCCTGCCGGTGATCGCCCGCCAGCAGGGTGTCATCGAAAAGGCGCTTGAGGCCAAGGGCGTGAAGGTTTCCTGGGTTGAGTTCACCGCCGGTCCGCCGCTTGTTGAAGCCCTGAATGTCGGCTCCATCAATGTCGGCTGGACGGGGGATGCGCCGCCGATCTTCGGTCAGGCGGCGGGTTCCGCCATCGTTTATGTCGCGGCCCTTCCTTCGAACGGCAAGGGTGAAGCGATCTTCACCAAGCCCGAAAGCGGCATCAAATCGGTTGCCGATCTCAAGGGCAAGAAGGTCGGTGTTGGCAAGGGCACCAGCGCGCACAATCTGCTGGTGGCGGCGCTGGAGAAGAACGGCCTGAAATTCAGCGACATCGAGGTGGTGTATCTCAGCCCCGCCGATGCTTCCGCCGCCTTCGCCAGCGACAAGATCGACGCCTGGGCCGTCTGGGATCCGTTCTATGCGATTGCCGAAACCCGCTACAAGCCGGTCACTCTGGCCCGCACCAGCGATGTGCTTGCTGTCAGCACTTATTTCCTCGCCAATCGCGATTACGCCAAATCCAATGCGGATACGATCAACATCACCATCGGTGCTCTGGGCGAGGCGGCGAAATGGTCCGCCGCCAACCGCGACAAGGTCGCCGCAGCTTTGCATGAAGTGACGGGCGTGCCGCTGGAGGCGCAGACGCTTGCCGCGAACCGCTCAGAATTCGGCATTACCAGGATCGACGACAAGATCGTCGCCAGCCAGCAGGAAACCGCCGACCGCTTTTATCGTCTCGGCCTCATCCCGAAACAGATCAGCATCAAGGATGCCGTCTGGTCTGGCGCGACGAACTGAGCAAGAGCCGGAGGGTATGCCATGAGCACCGGAAAGCGTATCGAGATTGGCGGCATCACAGGCTGGCTGCTCCCCGCCCTCATTCTTGCGGGCTGGGAGGCGGCGGCGCGTGCCGGTCTGATTTCCGCCAATGTGTTGCCGGCCCCTTCGGCTGTCGCGGAAGCCTTCTGGCGGTTGCTGCTCTCGGGTGAGCTTATTGCCAATATCGGCGTCAGTTCCGCCCGCGCACTCGCCGGTTTCGCCATTGGCGGCTCCATCGGTTTCATCTTTGGGCTGGCCAATGGCCTCTCCAAATTTTCCCGCAGCTTCACCGATACGACGCTGCAGATGATCCGCAACATTCCGCATCTGGCGCTCATTCCTCTCGTCATCCTGTGGTTCGGCATCGATGAGGAGGCGAAGCTGTTCCTCGTCGCGCTCGGTGTGTTTTTCCCGATCTACATCAACACGCTGCTCGGCATTCAGGGTGTCGATCCGCAACTGGTGGAAATGGGCCGTACCTACGGCATGTCGCCCTTTACGCTGTTCCGGCGGGTCATTTTGCCCGGCGCGCTGCCCGCCATTTTCACCGGCTTGCGTTATGCGCTCGGGATCATGTGGCTGACGCTCATCGTCGCCGAAACCATCTCTTCCTCGTCCGGCCTCGGCTATATGGCCATGCAGGCGCGCGAGTTCCTGCTGATCGACGTCGTGGTTCTGTCGATCCTCATCTATGCGCTTCTCGGCAAGCTGGCCGACAGTTTCGCCCGCTTCCTCGAAAGCGTCTTCCTGCAATGGCATCCAGCCTTCAAGAAAGTCTGAGGTAACCCATGTCGACCGGCAATGTGACGACGCTGAGACGCCCGGATGCCCCGCCATCCCTCCCGTCGCAGGCGAAAATCGAACAACGCGAGAAGACGAGCGACGGCAAGGTCGCCTTCAGCTTCCGCAATGTGGCGAAGAGTTTTGGCGACAAGCCGGTTCTGCGCGGCATCGATCTCGATGTGCGGGAAGGCGAGTTTCTGGCCATCATCGGCAAGAGCGGCTGCGGCAAGAGCACGCTCCTGCGCATTCTGGCCGGCCTCGACACGCCGACCACCGGAACCGTGTCGAAGGACGCTTCGAGCCGCACCCGCATGATGTTTCAGGAGCCGCGTCTTCTGCCGTGGGAACGTATCGCGAGCAACGTATCCGTGGGGCTGACCGGCATCGCCAAGGGCGAGGCGGCGCAGGAACAGGCGCTTACAATTCTCGAAGAGGTCGGTCTGAAAGACCGGGCTGGCGAATGGCCGTATGTGCTTTCCGGCGGCCAGAAGCAGCGCGTGGCGCTGGCGCGTGCGCTGGTGGCCCATCCGCAAATCCTGGCGCTGGATGAACCGCTCGGCGCGCTCGATGCGCTCACCCGCATTGAAATGCAGCTTCTGCTGGAGCGCATCTGGCGCAAGCAGAAATTCACCGCCGTACTCGTCACGCACGATGTTTCCGAGGCCGTGGCGCTTGCGGATCGCATCGTCGTCATCGATGAAGGGCGCATCGCGCTCGATCTCGATGTGAAACTGCCCCGCCCGCGCCGTCATGGCACGGCGGAATTAGCAAGGCTGGAAGAGCAGGTTCTGAACCAGCTCTTCGGCCGCGGCGAGACCAACGGATAAGGCATGAACCGGCAGGGCAGAGACCCCGCCGGAACCTGTTTTAACCAATGCTCATCAGGCTGGCATTGCCGCCGGCGGCCGTGGTGTTGACGCTGACGGAAACCTCTTCGACCAGCCAGTCGAGATTATAAGGCTGGCTTTCCCCGGAAAGCGCTTCCGTTGACGCTGCCTGAACGAGAACCAGCGGGCCGGGCAGGGCGGCGATCTTTTTATTGACCGCCACGATACGCTCCGCATCGCCCTCGACCAGCGCGCCGGCGAAGGGGCCGGACTTTGCCCAGTCATCGGCCCAGACGATGCGCGAGGTCACGGTTGCCGGCAGTCCGTAAATGGATTTCTCCAGTCCCGAAGCGTTGTCGATGACAACCGCGTTTCCGGTCGCGAGCGCTGCCGCAAGCTGGCGGTAAAGCCCCTGTTCGGTTGCCGGAACCAGCAGAACCTTTCCACGCGGATGCAGCGCATAGACATTGCGCTCGCCGACAGGACCCGCCAGCTCGGTTTCGAAGCCGAGGCCGGAAAGAACTGCCGTCTGTCGTGCGGCTTCGGCCGCAACGGTTTCGCCGTTTTCATCCAGCCAGCGGGCAAGATCGACTGCGGCCTGATCCTGCTGGCTGGCGATGCGGTCGATCTTCGGTGCGGTTTGGGTCATACGGCCGAGATAGAGCGGCCCGCCCGCCTTGGGACCGGTGCCGGAAAGGCCGCGCCCGCCAAACGGCTGCACGCCGACCACCGCGCCGATAATGTTGCGGTTCACATAAAGATTGCCGGCCGCGACGCGCGACAGCACATGCTGGATCGTATCGTCGAGACGGGTATGCAGGCCGAAGGTCAGGCCGTAACCGGTGGCGTTGATCTCGTCGATCAGCCGGTCGAGATTGTCGCGCTTGAAGCGGATGACGTGCAGCACTGGACCGAAGACTTCGCGCTTCAGATCGGCGAGCGATTTCATCTCGATGATCGTCGGCGGCACGAAGGTGCCCTTGCCGGTTTCGCCGGCAAGCGTGATCTGCTCGATGCGATGGCCGAGCCCGCGCATTCCCTCGATATGCTTTTCGATGATGCCCTTCGCCTCGGCGGTAATGACGGGACCGACATCGACGGAAAGCTTGTCGGTGCGGCCGATCCGCAATTCGTGCAGCGCGCCCTTCAGCATGGTCAGCGTGCGATCCGCCACATCTTCCTGCAGGCAGAGGATGCGCAGCGCCGAGCAGCGCTGGCCGGCGCTGTCGAAAGCGGATGCGATGACATCGGCGACCACCTGCTCGGCAAGCGCGGAGGAGTCCACGATCATGGCGTTCTGACCGCCGGTTTCGGCAATCAGCGGAACCGGCTGGCCATTGGCCAGAACCCGGCCGGCAAGCTGACCCTGAATGAGCCGCGCCACTTCCGTCGAGCCTGTGAACATTACACCGGCTGTAAGGGGTGAACCAACAAGTGCGGCACCCGTCTTGCCGTCGCCCGGCAGAAGCTGCACGGCATCCTGCGGAACGCCGGCCTCATGCAGCAGGCGCACGCCCTGGGCCGCAATCAACGGCGTTTCTTCGGCGGGCTTTGCCAGAACCGGATTGCCGGCAACCAGCGCCGCCGTGACCTGACCGATGAAGATGGCGAGCGGGAAGTTCCATGGGCTGATGCAGACGACCGGGCCGAGCGGCGTCTCGCCGGTCTTGAAGTTCCTGCGGGCTTCCGCTGCGTAATAACGCAGGAAGTCGATCGCCTCGCGCACCTCGGCAATCGCGTTGGGCATGGATTTTCCCGCTTCGCGCATGATGAGGCCGAGAAGGGCAGGCATTTCAGCCTGCATGGCATCGGCGGCGCGCTCCAGGTAGGCGGCGCGTTCGTCCACCGGGGTGGAGGGCCAGCTTGAGGCCGCCGCCCGCTGCATGGCGGCTTCGACATCGGATTCGGTGGGCTCCGTCACATGGCCGACGATATCATTATGGTCGCCGGGATTGAGAACCGGGCGCGTGTTTCCGCCCGCCTGCGGTGCCGACGCTTTCCATTCGGTCGTAGCACCCGCCTTCAGGGTTTTGTCCAGCGCGGCGAGCGTCGTTTCACTGGAAAGATCGAGGCCGGCGGAATTTTTGCGTTCTGGGCCGAACAGGCCTTCGGGGGCGGCGATGCGGTCGTGACGCGCGCCGGGAACGGGATAGGCCTTGACCACCGCGACCGGGTCTTCCAGCAGGGAATCCACCGGCACGGCGGGGTCGGCAATGCGGTTGACGAAGGAAGAGTTCGCACCGTTTTCCAAAAGGCGGCGGACGAGATAGGCGAGCAGCGTCTCATGGGTGCCGACGGGGGCATAGAAACGGCAGGGCCGGTCGAGTTTCTTCTTGCCGACGACTTCGCTGTAAAGCGGTTCGCCCATGCCATGCAGGCACTGGAACTCATAGTCGCCGAGTTTGAAGCCGGGGCCGGCGAGATGGTAGATCGTCGCCATGGACTGCGCATTGTGGGTCGCAAACTGCGGAAAGACCAGATCGCGCGCGGCGAGCAGCTTGCGGGCGCAGGCAATGTAGGAGACATCCGTGTGGACCTTGCGGGTGAAGACCGGGAAGTCCTCCAGCCCCTCCACCTGCGCGCGCTTGATTTCCGCATCCCAATAGGCGCCCTTGACGAGGCGCACCATGATACGCCGGCCCGAGCGGCGGGCGAGATCGATGGTGTAGTCGAGAACGAAAGGGCAGCGGCGACCATAGGCCTGCACGACGAAACCGAGGCCATTCCAGCCGGCGAGGTCCCTGTCGAGCGCCAGTTCCTCCAGAAGGTCAAGCGACAGTTCCAGACGGTCGGCTTCCTCCGCATCGATGTTGAGGCCGATATCGTATTTCTTGCTGAGCAGCATCAGCGATTTGACGCGCGGAAGAAGCTCCGCCATCACCCGCTCTGCCTGCGCGCGGGCGTAACGCGGATGCAGCGCCGAAAGCTTGATGGAAATGCCCGGACCGCCATAGATGCCGCGCCCGGCCGATGCCTTGCCGATGGCGTGGATGGCGTTTTCGTAGTCCTTGTAATAACGCTCCGCATCCTTGGCGGTGGTCGCGGCTTCGCCCAGCATGTCGTAGGAATATTGGAAGCCCTGTTCTTCCAGCGGCTTCGAACGCTTGATCGCTTCGCCGATCGTTTCGCCGGTCACAAACTGTTCGCCCATCATGCGCATGGCCATATCGACGCCACGGCGGATGACGGGTTCGCCAGCGCGGGCGATCAGCTTGGTCAGCGCCGCCGAAAGGCCGCTGTCGTTTACCGTCGAGGTCAGCTTGCCGGTGATGACGAGGCCCCAGGTGGCGGCATTGACGAAGAGCGAGCGCCCGCCGCCAATATGGGACTTCCAGTCGCCGCGCGCGATCTTGTCGCGGATCAGCGCGTCGCGGGTGGCTGTGTCGGGAATGCGCAGCAGCGCTTCGGCAAGGCACATCAGCGCCACGCCCTCGTGGCTGGAGAGCGAATATTCCTGCACCAGACCTTCGACGCCGGTGCCCCTGGTCTTGGCGCGCAATGCCTCGATCAGTTTGCGGGCCGTGTCGCGAATGGCTTTCGTTTCTTCCGCCGTCACCGTTGCCGCCTCGATCAGCGGCGCCAGGCATTCTTCCTCCGGGCGACGATAGGCGGCGGTGATCGCCTTGCGCAGCAGGCTTTGCTCGCGCACCGGCGGCGCAAAATTCTGGAAGATACCGTTCGCCACTACACCGGCGTTGCTTGCACCATCGGCCATTCTGAAAAATCCTGAAAACGCTGTTGAAGACAGACCTTCGGCGGCAGCGTGTCCTCCGCCCGCCGCTTGTCGTCCTGTGGCAGACAATATCATCACCGCAGAAATTGCTATGGCCCTATTTTCAGGTTAAAACAGGCAATATGAACTTTTATTTTTGAGATTTGGCGTAAAATAACATGGCTAATAGTCAAAAAACAGACGATCTGGATCACTTCGATCTCAAGATCCTCGAGGCGCTGAGCGAAGACGGGCGCATGTCCGTGCTGCAGCTCTCGAAAAGGGTTGGTCTTTCAAAGACGCCCTGCCAGACGCGGCTGAAACGGCTGGTGGATGAGGGCTATATTCTTGGCTTCCGCGCCATGCTCAATCCGCAGAAGCTCGGTGTCGATCACATCGCTTTCGCCGAGGTAAAGCTCTCCGATACGCGCGAAAAGGCGCTGGAGGAATTCAACGCGGCGGTGCGCAAGATCAAGGAAGTGGAGGAGTGCCACATGATCGCCGGCGCCTTCGATTATCTTCTGAAGGTGCGCACCAGCGATATCCGCAAGTATCGAAGGGTACTCGGCGAGAAAATCTCAAGCCTGCCATCCGTCGCCAACACCTCGACCTTCGTGGTTATGCAATCGGTCAAGGAAACCGGCATCTGAAGGGGTGACACGAAGACAGTGGCAGGCGCGCGCTCGCCGTATCATCCGCACACCGTCACCCCGGACTAGATCCGGGGTCCAGTGCGATCAAGTCATTGATCGCGAGAGAGTCCTTTCACGGCGCAGACGCGCCGTGGCTGGATGCCGGATCTAGTCCGGCATGACGGAGGAGAGGTTTGCGGCGTTTGTCATCGTCTTAACGGGCAGACGTAGGCCTGCCCGTTCACCGCTGTTCGAATTCAGCGCTCTCAGCGCGCCGTGGCAGCGGCGGTCACCGCGGTCATCTGCGCGTCCGGGCCGAACTCGTTTTCGTTTTCGATGCCGAGCAGCTCCTGCAGCCGCAGCCTTGCGCGGCTGACACGGCTTTTGATGGTGCCGACGGGGCAACCGCAGATTTCGGCGGCTTCCTCGTAGGCAAAGCCCGAAGCCCCGATCAGCAGGATCGCTTCACGCTGGTCGTCCGGCAGCTTTGCGAGTGCTGCGCGGAAGTCCTGAAGGTCGACTGAACCATGCTGTTCGGGCGGTACCGACAGGCGCGAGGTATAGACCCCGTCCGTATCCTGCACCTCACGGCCGGATTTGCGGATCTGGCTGTAGAACTCGTTGCGCAGGATCGTTACCAGCCATGCCCGCATATTGGTGCCCGGCTGGTAGCTGTCCTGTTTCGCCCATGCCTTCATGATCGTGTCCTGCACGAGGTCGTCGGCACGGTCCCGCGAGCGGATGAGCGAAATCGCGAAGGCGCGCAGGTTCGGCAGCGCCGCCAGCATTTCCCGTTTGAAGTTGTATTCTGTCAGCTCCGGCTCTTTCGCCATCATTCCTCCGAAGCCTTCATTTTGGCTCTGCTTTCGGCTTCATCGAGTTTTTCGAGAAGGTCGAGGAATTTGTCAGGGATGCCTTCATCCTGAACGGCATCATAAAGCTCCCTGAGCTTACGGGAAATCACCGCCCGCCCGGAGTGTGGAACCTGGGGGGCGGCCGAATTGTCCGGCTGATCTTGGTCCGATTGAAATATGCTCATAACGTCCGGTATTCCTTTTGCGTCGTGGCAAAGAATGCGCCGTGAAAAAAATAGTTCCGGCGGAACGGAACTTTTTTTGCAACGCGCACGTTGCTATCGTGGGTTTGCGTTGCAGACCGCATGAAAGGGGAGAATTCCATGTCAGTTTCTACACGCATCGCACCGCACCTGCCATATCTGCGCAGGTTCGCGCGTGCCGTTTGCGGCTCACAATCGACGGGCGATGCCTATGTTGCGGCAACACTCGAAGCTCTGATCGCCGATATCAGCATTTTTCCGCAGACAAGCAGCGATCGCGTTTCGCTCTATCAATTGTTCGTATCGATCTTTAGTTCCGTCACGATCAATATTAAGACCGACGAAAACCTGTCGGGATGGGAAAAACGCGCCTCGGCCAACCTCTCCGCCGTGCCGGCGCTTGCCCGCCAGGCGTTCCTTTTGACGACGGTCGAAGAATTCACACCTTCGGAAACCGCAGAGGTTCTGAAAGTCTCGGAGGATCAGGTCGGCAAGCTGATCGATGAGGCAGCCTCTGAAATCGCCCGCCAGGTGGCAACCGATATCATGATCATCGAGGACGAACCTCTGATCGCCATGGATATCGAGCAGATGGTCACCGATCTCGGCCACCGCGTCACGGGCATCGCCCGCACCCACACGGAAGCGCTCGATCTCTTCCATCGCACCCAGCCGAAGATGATCCTTGCCGATATTCAGCTCGCCGATGGCAGTTCCGGTCTCGATGCAATGAAGGACATCCTGCAGATGACCACGCTGCCGGTCATCTTCATCACCGCCTTCCCCGAGCGTCTTCTGACGGGCGAGCGGCCGGAGCCGACCTTCCTTGTGACGAAGCCGTTTAATCCGGACATGGTGAAAGCGCTTATCAGCCAGGCCCTGTTTTTCAACGAAAGCTCACGCGTCGCGGCGTGAATTTTGCCGAAACCGCAGACTGACCGGGAACCACTCTGGTGCCCGGGCGTTGGCGGTTACGGTCGTGGGGCTGCCCCGCGGCTTTCTGCAAGGAGACGAATTTGCATCGGCTGGCATGGCATAACGCGGAGAGGGACGAAAGCGAACTTCACGATTCGCTCGTCCTCGCCTTGCTCGATTCGGGTGAGACAGTCATGCTGCAGGACTGGAACCGCGACTATATATTCGTGGCCAATCTGCCGGATGTCTGGAAAATTCCGGCAGAATCCCGTCCCACAGATGAAAATCTGTTCGGTAACGATCTCTCCGCCCGACTGGCCGATCTCAAGAAGGACATGAACACGGCGGGCAGCCGCGGCATGCTGGAAGTCAATGCCGGCAATGATCGCGTCTTCCAGTTTCAGGTTCATTCTACTCTTAACCAGACGAACCAGGTGGTGATGAAAACCACCATTCGTGAGGTGACGGCGGAAAGGCGGCGCGAGCAGCTTCTGCGCTCGCTGCTGCGCGAGGTCAGCCACCGTTCCAAGAACCTCCTGGCGATCATCCAGAGCCTTGCCGGCCAGACGGCCCGGTTCAGCCTGACCAAGGATGATTTTCTGCGCAAGTTCCGCGGCAGACTACACGCTCTCGCCCAGAGTCAGGATCTCATTACGGATTCGGACTGGCGGGGTGCGCGCATATTCGAGTTGTTGCGCCAGCAATTCGATCTTTATGTGCCGGAATATCCGAACCTCATCCGTATGGAAGGCGAAAACCTGCTGCTCAATCCGAATGGCGCGCTCTATATCGGGCTCGCCTTCCACGAGCTGGTCGTCAACACCGTCAGCCATAGCGGCAATCTCGCCTATCACCCGCCCATATCCCTGCAATGCCGTCAGGAGGGTGATTTTTATATCGTTGAATGGAATGAGCCGATGATGCCGTCGAAAGAGCCGGCGGAGACCCGGCGCGGCAGCTTCGGCAGCGTGGTGCTGGAAAAGGTGGTTCCCTCTGCGTTGGGGGGAAGCGCCGAATACGAGTTGACGCCGGAACGGATCGTCTACCGGCTGAAATTTCCTTCCGGCGACGGCGCGGATGCCTGAAATCGCGATATCGCGCGCAGCGCCGGTTCATCTTTGATTTCATAAAAACCAAAACAAATAGCACGGCTCATGAAAGAGCCGTGCTATTTTTATGACAGGTTTTCAGGGGCGAAACCTGTTTATTTTCAGCCAAGCTTCAGGCGGGGACGGGGGAATTGCTTGGCCTGCAGTAAAAACACGCATGACCGGATTCGGTTCCCAAAAAATGCGTTTTTTTAACATTGCGCAAAATACCGGCCATTTTGCCGGTTTTTTGCCGTCTGCACCGCGGATAGGTCCGCAAGTCTCGGCTTCAATGCGTGCCTGTCTGTTCCGACCGTTTGGGCGTGAAATAACGCATCGGCGCTTCCAGCGACCACTCGAAGCCGGATTCACGATATTCCGTCAGCACCTGCCCGCCGAAGGCGCCTTCCGCATGTCTTTTGATGACCGTGGTGCCGAAGCCTTTGCGGCTCGGCTCTCTGGCCGGCGGTCCGCCCGTTTCGGTCCAGACGAGATGGATCATCTGCCGCCCGTCTTTTTCACGCGACTGCCAGCGCAGGGTAATTTTTCCCGCTGGAGCCGACAATGAGCCGTATTTGATGGAATTCGTCGTCAGCTCATGGACCACCAGACCGAAATTCTGTGCCGCTTCCGGGGAAAGCATGAAATCCTCTCCCACCAGCACGATGCGCTGCGCCACGGTTCCGAAAACATCGAGGTGGGTTTCAATCAGCTTGCGGATCGGCAGACCCTGCCATTGAACCTCCGCCAGGGCCCGGATCGACATTCCAAGGCCGCGCAGGCGGTGATCGACCTCCTTCTGGAATTCCGGAATGCTTTTATTTTCGCGTCCCAATTGCCGTATCATCGCCTGAACCAGCGTCAGAATGTTCTTGGAACGGTGAACCAACTCGTGCAGCAGCAATTGCAGCCGCTCTTCCGACTGGCTTCTGTCGAAGGATGCGTTGGAGAGAGCGATGGCGACCTGGTTGGCCTCCTTTATCTTGGTATCGACGGGTGCGACGATCTCGCCCTCGCCGATGCGCTCGGCCATCAGGGTCAGGTCACGGATGGAGCTGCGCAATTGCCGGCCGACCAGATAGGCGCCGCCAATGGCAATCAGCACCAGCATCAGGCTGCCGATCATCATCTGCCGCCAGGTGTCTATCAGCGCCGCCTGGCTTGCGGCGAGCGGACCCCACATCACCGTCTTCCATTGCCAGCCCGGCAATTGAGCATAGGCGTAGAGATTACCCTTGCCGTCGAAAAAATTGCCGCTGAAGGCCTGCATTTCCGAAAGGACATCGGGGGTGACAAACGGCTTGCCCACTTCCGCCTCTTCGGGCGCGCTTGAGACGACAACGCGGTTATTGCCGTCAATGATGGCGACCGCCCAGTGGCGCGGCAGGTTTTCCGTGGGGATGAGCCTGCTCAGGTCACTGGTGTTCTGCGTCAGGATCAGGGCGTCTCCGGCGGGGTCCAGGTCCGGGCCGAGCGGCATGGTGACGTTGAACACCCATTCCTTGCTGGTCGAGCCGAAAAACATGTCCGAGACGGTGATGCGGCGGGAGTCGATCGCTTTGGCCAGATTGGCTTCCGCCGACACCTTGCCGAGCGGCTGGCCATAGGGCACGCGCGTATTGAGACGCTGCTGACCATCTTTGGTGGCGAGAATGGCGTAAAGGCCCTCCCGCTTCAGACTGTCGGCGACGCGCCCCTGAAACGCGGCGAGGTTGCCGCTCTCAAGTTCCGGGAATTGCGACAGGAGATTGAGCGAGGTGGCGATTTCCTGCAGGCGGCGGTCGATGTTGCGGGAGACCACCCGTACATCCTCGATGGTTTCCCGTTGCAGGTCGTCGCGTTTTTCCGCCTCGAGGCGCAGCATCAGATAGCCGCCGAAAAGAATGAGCGGCAGAGTAATGACGGTAGCCATCACCACCAGATAGGTGCCGATGGAGGCGGTCGGGAAAAAATTCGCACTGCGCCGACGCAAAGCCGAGATCATGTCTTTCAGTCTGTCGCCGGGTCGAGGCATACAAAAAACTCCGGCAGTTATGGCATTGTTACGACACGGATAATACCGTGCCGTCCCCCTTTAGCAATGCCTGATTTTTACCTTCGGTTGTTGCGGCCGGTCACAATCGCACAGACTCGGTTGAAAAAATCGGAACTATTTCAACGACCAACCCGTTTGCCAGACGAACCGGCCGAGGAGCGGACATGAAATTCATCACCGCCGGCCAGTTGAGAACGATGAAAGGAAGGTACGAAATGGCAAAGAAACTTACAATCCTCGTCACTGCCGCTCTGATGGGCACGACGGCTTTCGCGCCGCTGGCCATCGCTCAGGGCACGACCCAGCCTGCGCCGGCAAATCCGAGTGCGCAGACGGAGCCGGCAACCCCGCCTGCCACACCGATGGCGCCTGCTGCTCCTTCGACCAATGACAGCGCGGCTACAACGACAGGCGGCGCTTATCTCACCGAACAGGGCGAAACGCAGGTCAGCGCCAATGATTATATCGGCAAGGCGGTCTATACCGCTGCCGATGAAAGCATCGGTAACGTCACCAACCTGATCATGGAAGAAGACGGTGGTCTGGTTGCGGCCGTGATCGGCGTAGGCGGCTTCCTCGGTATCGGCGCAAAGGATGTTGCCGTTCCGATGGACAAGGTAACGATGACGCGCAACGCGCAGGACGGCACCATCCGCCTCACCACGACCGAAACGGCGGAAACGCTGAAGGCGGCTCCCGAATTCAAGACGCTGGAACAGAAGGCCAGCGAAAAGAATGCGGCAACGCCGGCGGCTCCCGACAGCACGACGACATCCGCCACCAAGCCCTAATTCCCGTTCCTGGGAGGCAGGAGCGGGACTGGCTTCAATCAGCTGTCCCGCAGGAGGCACCGGCCAACAGGCCGGTGTCTTTTTTTATGTTTGTTCGCCGGCTGTTCAATCCCCGGCATTGCGGGAGGAATGCCATGCCCAGGCGGATTTTATGATGTCCGACAGGGAATAACGCGGCTCCCAGCCGAGAACCTCCTTCGCCTTGTCGTTATTGGCGACCAGCGTCGTGGAATCGCCATCGCGCCGCCCGGTATATTCGACGGGGAAGGGGCGGCCGGAAACCTCCGAAATCGCCGCCAGCAATTCTTTCACCGTGGTGCCGGTGCCGGTGCCGAGGTTGAGTTCGACGGTCTCCCCGCCGGCAAGCAGATAATCCACGGCCCGCACATGCGCATCGGCGAGATCGAGAATGTGGATATAGTCGCGCACGCAGGTGCCGTCGCGCGTGTCGTAATCCGTGCCGAACACCTTGAAGCCCTGACGCCGGCCGAGTGCGGCCTCGATGGCCAGCGGGATCGCGTGGGTTTCCGGCTTGTGCCATTCGCCGATGCGGCCTTCGAAATCCGCGCCGGCGGCATTGAAGTAGCGCAGCATCACGGAGCGCAGCCCCTTATAGGTGCTGTAGTCCTTCAGCGCCTGCTCCACCACCCATTTGGTGCGGCCATAGGGGTTGATCGGCGCCTGCCGGTGCGTCTCGTCGATCGGCACCTGTTCCGGCAACCCGTAAGTTGCGCAGGTGGACGAAAAAACGAATGCCGTGACGCCGGCATCGATGGCGGCGGAGAGCAGGTTGAGCGAGCCGATGACATTGTTGTCGTAGAAAGCCACGGGCTGCTTGACCGATTCACCGACTTCGATCAGCGCTGCGAAATGCAGAACGGCTTCCGGCCGGTGTTTGGCGAAGACCTCATCCAGCCGCGCCCGGTCGCGAATATCGCCCTGTTCGAATGGTCCCCAGCGGACGAATTCCTCATGCCCGTTGGACAGATTGTCGAAAACGACCGGTTCATATCCTCGCTCAGACAGGAGAAGGCAGGTGTGCGAACCGATATAGCCGGCACCGCCGACGACAAGGACTTTCTTCTTCATCAATTGCCTTTCAGAAAATTACGGACGCGTCGAGACTGCCCGAGACTGTATGTCACTTTGTTCAAATAAGGGCGGCGTGGCGGTTAACGCCATCAACCAGTCTATCCTTCGCGGGTAACATAAAAAAAACCGCGCATCCATCGTCTGGACGCGCGGTTTGCCTTGTCGTGTCGCCAAGAAATTACTTGGACTTTTTCGTATTGACCCTTGTGGCCAGGAAACCGGCCGCGACAGCCACGGCGAGCGTCGCATAGGGACGTGCCTGGATCGCCAGCGTCAGCAGCGATTGCAGGGCAATCGGGGCTGCGGCAAGCGGCGCCGCCGTCAAAGGAGTGACAGCGGGACGTGCGGCATAGACCCTCGGACGTTTGATGATCGCCAGCGCCACCAGCATGATGACGCCGAGCAGGAACGCGGTCCCGGCGACGACGAGCGCCGCGGGGCCTGCGCCCACATGCCGGGCAAGATAGATAGAGCCCGCCACCACGGCGGCGATGAAGGCGATCAGGAAGAATATCCCGGTCAGAACCGACAGGATTATGGTCGCGCGCAATCGCCGTGTAACGACGCGCCCTTCGCGCTGGGTCTCCCCCAGATAGACCAGCAATGCCTCAAGCATGAGCGCGGCCTTATCGACGCGTCAGGAGGGCGAGCACAAAACCGACGCCGACGGCGATGCCGAGGGACTGGAGCGGGTTCTTCTGGACGTGGTCGGTGAGGTTGTCGTTGAGCGTGGATATTTCATTGCGAACGCTGTCGGCCATTTCTCCGGATGCGGTGAGGGCGTCATCGGCCACGCGGGCGGCCTGCGCCTTCAGCTCATGCGAAGCGCCGACGCCGAGCGCCTTCACGCTTTTGGCAAGACTAGCCAGATCTTCGCGAAGCTGGGCGAGCTGCGCTGCCACATCGGCCGCATCGCCGTTTTCGAGGGATTGCTGGATCTTGTCGCTGACGCTGCTACGCACGCTTGCCATAGGTGAGGTCCTTCCTGAACATCATTGATGGGACGACGACACGTCACCGTCGTCCGTGAAGCTTCGTTTCGGCGGCCGAAACACCCGCCTGTCCGTCAGTC
The DNA here is from genome assembly GCF_900013505.1 of Agrobacterium deltaense RV3. Lineage (NCBI taxonomy): Bacteria > Pseudomonadati > Pseudomonadota > Alphaproteobacteria > Hyphomicrobiales > Rhizobiaceae > Agrobacterium > Agrobacterium deltae. The sequence goes on from NZ_LT009746.1 coordinate 1,319,362, forward strand.
AAACGCGCCGATGCCGGCTTGGTTCCGCAACGGGACGGGTTTTCTTGATGGCACTTCGGCTCGGGGGCGATTTTCGAGGAATTCGGTGCCCGACATTTGTTTTCCTGTCACAAGCATCCTATAAGGCCCATCATCGAGACGTACCTTGACTTCAATCAATATGTGAAACGACATGCTCCAGACGCCCTATTACCTGATCGACAAGACAAAACTTCTTCGCAACATGGAGAAGATTGCCTATGTGCGGGAAAAATCCGGCGCCAAGGCGCTCTTGGCGCTGAAGTGCTTCGCCACATGGTCGGTGTTCGATTTCATGTCGCAATATATGGACGGCACCACCTCGTCCTCGCTTTATGAAGTGCGCCTCGGCCGCGAGAAATTCGGCGGCGAGACCCATGCCTATTCCGTCGCCTATGCCGATTATGAAATCGACGAGGTGATTGCGAATGCGGACAAGATCATCTTCAATTCCATCGGTCAGCTCGAGCGTTTCGCCGACAAGGCTGCCGGCATCACACGCGGTCTGCGCCTCAACCCGCAGGTCAGCTCCTCGAGCTTCGATCTTGCCGATCCTGCGCGCCCCTTCAGCCGGCTGGGCGAATGGGATGTCGCCAAGGTCGACAAGGTCATGGACCGTATCTCCGGCTTCATGATCCATAATAATTGCGAAAACAGCGATTTTTCCCTGTTCGACCGCATGTTGACGCAGATCGAGGAGAAATTCGGATCGCTGCTGTCGCGTGCGGAGTGGGTCAGCCTCGGCGGCGGCATCCACTTTACCGGCGACAATTATCCGCTCGACCAGTTCTGCGACCGTCTGCGCGCCTTCTCGGAAAAATACGGCGTGCAGGTCTATCTGGAACCGGGCGAAGCCTCGATCACCAAAAGCACGACCCTGGAAGTGACGGTTCTCGACACGCTGTTCAACGGCAAGAACCTCGCCATCGTCGACAGCTCCATCGAAGCGCATATGCTCGATCTGCTGATCTATCGTGAGAGTGCCAAGGTTTCACCGAACGAGGGTGAACATCCCTACATGGTCTGCGGCAAATCCTGCCTTGCGGGCGATATCTTCGGCGATTTCCGCTTCGACAGGGAATTGAAGGTCGGCGACCGTATCTCCTTCCAGGACGCGGCCGGCTACACCATGGTCAAGAAGAACTGGTTCAACGGCGTCAAGATGCCGACCATCGCCATCAAGGAACTGGACGGCACCGTGCGCGCCGTTCGTGAATTCGACTTTGCCGATTTCGAGCAAAGCCTGTCTTAAACCCTGTTTTTAACATGAAACGAAGCTCATCCCTGCGGGGAAAAGGAGGCATCACCTGAAATGAAGAAGAACGTTCTGATCATCGGCGCCGGTGGCGTAGCACAGGTCGTGGCGCATAAATGCGCCCAGAACAGCGATGTATTGGGAGACATTCATATTGCGTCACGGACTTTGGGAAAGTGCCGCAAGATTGTCGAGTCCGTACGCGAAAAGAAGAGCCTCAAGACAGATGTGAAACTTGAGGCCCATGCGCTTGACGCGATGGATATCGAGGCGACGAAAGCCTTGATTAAACAGACCGGTGTTGAAATCGTTATCAACGTCGGTTCGGCTTTCGTCAACATGTCCGTTCTTCGTGCCTGCATGGACACGGGTGTTGCCTATATGGATACGGCGATCCACGAGGATCCGACCAAGATTTGCGAGACGCCGCCGTGGTACGGAAACTACGAGTGGAAGCGCGCTGAAGAGTGCAAGGAAAAGGGCATTACCGCCATTCTCGGCGTCGGCTTCGATCCGGGCGTGGTGAACGCCTATGCGCGTCTCGCCAAGGATGACTATTTCGACAAGGTCACCTCGGTCGATATCGTCGATATCAATGCCGGCAGCCACGGTCGCTGGTTCTCCACCAACTTCGACCCGGAGATCAACTTCCGCGAATTCACTGGTGTTGTTTACTCCTGGCAGAATGGCCAGTGGCAGACGAACCAGATGTTCGAAGTCGGCCAGGAATTTGACCTGCCGGTCGTCGGCAAGCAGAAGGCCTATATGACCGGCCATGACGAAGTGCATTCGCTGTCCAAGAACATGGACGGTGCCGATGTGCGCTTCTGGATGGGCTTTGGCGATCACTATATCAACGTCTTCACGGTGCTGAAGAACCTCGGCCTCCTGTCCGAAAAGCCGGTCAAGACCGCCGAAGGCCTGGAAGTCGTGCCGCTCAAGGTGGTCAAGGCCGTGCTGCCCGATCCGTCTTCGCTGGCGCCCGACTACGTCGGCAAGACCTGCATCGGCGATATCGTCAAGGGCATCAAGGACGGCAAGGAGCGCGAAGTCTTCATCTACAACGTGGCCGACCACAAGGAAGCCTATGAAGAAGTCGGCTCGCAGGGCATTTCCTACACCGCCGGCGTTCCGCCGGTCGCCGCCGCCATGCTCATCGCCACCGGCGAATGGGACGTGAAGCAGATGGCCAATGTGGAAGAACTGCCGCCGAAGCCGTTCCTGAACCTTCTCAACAAGATCGGCCTTCCGAACCGCATCAAGGACGAAAACGGCGACCGCGCGCTGGAGTTCTGAGTGATGGTGTTGTGATTGCGTTAAATAGAAAGCCCCGCGAAAGCGGGGCTTTTTTGTTGGTGGCGACGTCTGCCGACCAGAATAGTTTGGCGAATTCGTAGCATCCTTACCGTCACCCCGGATTTAGTCCGGGGTCCAGCGCGATCAAGTCCTTGATCGCGGGAGAGTCTTCTCACGGCGCAGACGCGCCGTGGCTGGATGCCGGCTCAAGGCCGGCATGACGGCCGAAACCTTGCTGCCGGTCTCAAGTCCCAGATGAACGTGAGCCGAGATTGCGGAGGCTTGTGACGAGTGGCCCTCAGCCCTTCGTCGGCTTCGGCCCACGCTTTTCGAAGGGCTTGTCCTTCTTGCCCTCGTATTTCGGCTTGTCGCCGAAGGGCTTTTTCTTTTTCCAGGGCTTGTCGTCGCCCTTGCGGTCATCGCGGGGGCCGCTTGCGTTGTCCGATTTGCTGAATTTCCGCTGCGCCTTGGCCGGGCGTGTGTCTTCGCGGAAACCGCCGGTCATTTCCGGCTTGCCTTCCAGCGCCTTCAGACGGATGCCCTTTTCGAGCGTCATGTCCTTGCCGATGGCAGAGGTGAAACGGTCGACGGCGTCGGCCGCCAGTTCCACGAAGGTCTCCGTCTGCTGCATGCGGATCGCGCCGATATCCTGGCGGGTGATCTTGCCGAAACGGCAGAGCATGGGGATCAGCCAGCGCGGTTCGGCGCTCTGCTTGCGGCCGACGGACAGCGAAAACCAGGCGCTGTCGGCGAAATCGGAGCGTTCGCGGCGCGGCGCATTGTTTTCGACCGTTTCGAAACTGTCGCGGCGCGGCTTGCGGTTGTTGTCCAGCGAGACTTCGGCGATGTCTTCGGGCGCGGAACGTCCGGCGTGGTAAAGGCGCACGAAAGCGGCGGCGACCTTTTCAGCGCCGTGCTGTTCGAGCAGCCTGGTGACGAAATCGCGCTCGTCCTCGGCCACGGCCTCGGTCAGCGACGGGTCGGCCAGAAGCCGGGCGCCATCGCGCTCGACGATCTCTTCGGCGGAAGGCGGACGAACCCATGCCGGGCTGACCTTGGCGCCTTCCAGCAGGCGTTCCGCCTTGCGGCGCTGGTTGATCGGCACCACGATGGCGCTGACGCCCTTCTGACCGGCGCGGCCGGTGCGGCCGGAGCGATGCAGAAGCGTTTCGGAATTGGTCGGCAGGTCGGCGTGGATGACGAGTTCGAGACCCGGCAAGTCGATACCGCGGGCGGCAACGTCGGTTGCCACACAGACGCGGGCGCGGCCGTCGCGCATGGCCTGCAGCGCATGGGTGCGTTCGTTCTGGGTCAGTTCGCCGGAAAGGGCCACGACGGCAAAGCCGCGATTGTTGAGCCGCGCCGTCAGATGGTTCACCGCCGCACGGGTGGAGCAGAAGACGATGGCGTTGCGGGCTTCATAAAAGCGCAGCGCATTGATGATGGCGTTCTCGCGGTCGGCCGGCGTCACCAGCATGGCGCGGTATTCGATATCCACATGCTGCTTCTGTTCGGAAGCGGTGGCGATGCGCACGGCGTTCTTCTGGTAGCTTTCCGCAAGCTTGGCGATGCTGCGCGGAACGGTGGCCGAGAACATCAGCGTGCGGCGGGTTTCCGGCGATTCTTCCAGAATGAATTCCAGATCTTCACGGAAACCGAGATCGAGCATCTCGTCGGCTTCATCCAGCACCACGGCGCGGATGGACGACAGATCGAGCGCGCCGCGCTTGATGTGGTCGCAAAGACGCCCGGGCGTGCCGACGACGATGTGAGCGCCGCGCTCCAGCGCCCGGCGCTCGTTGCGCACATCCATGCCACCGACGCAGGAGGCAATCGAGACACCTGCGAATTCATAGAGCCACTCCAGCTCCCGCTTGACCTGCATGGCCAGTTCGCGGGTCGGCGCGATGGCGAGCGCCAAGGGTGCGGAAGCCTGACCGAAGCGGCCGCTCTCCGGCAGCAGCGTCGGCGCCAGTGCAATGCCGAAGGCAACCGTCTTGCCGGAGCCGGTCTGTGCGGAAACCAGCGCATCCTTGTCGGCCAGTTCGGGTGCAAGCATCGCCTGCTGCACGGGGGTCAAATCTTTATAGCCGCGTTTTTCCAACGCCTGCGCGATCGCCGGGGCGATACCCTGGGTGTCTGTCATCTACCGTCTTTCGGATATGAAGCCGCCCGCATCCGCCCGAAACCAATAGGTCCTAAAGTCTCCGGGGCAGCCGATACAGGCCATTTCGGCCATCTGGCCGGTTGCATTGCCGCGCTCATACTGCGAATGGGCCGGTTTGTACAGTGCACCGCGGTACGCTCTTTTGCGGGTGCTTTATCCCGCCGACGTTTTCATCCCGCGATTGTTCCGGAGCGATGCTGCGAAAAAGGCGTACCGCATGGTTCATAAACGGCATTGCGTGCCCCCCGCCTTTTCGCTAAGAGACCCGCAACTTGAGGCTCTTTGTCAGGAAGAGCCGACTGGGTTTGTTCTTGTCCGTCCGCTTCCTGAAGGAGCCGGCGGGAAAATGGGATGGTACTGGTCAAGGCTATGGCTCGCATTGTCATGAAATTCGGCGGCACGTCCGTCGCGAACCTCGAACGCATTCACAATGTCGCACGGCATGTGAAACGCGAAGTGGATGCCGGCCATGAAGTGGCCGTGGTCGTTTCCGCCATGTCCGGCAAAACCAATGAGCTGGTGGACTGGGTGCAGAACGCCGCGAAGGTGGCCGGCGCCAATGCCGCCTCCTTTTTCGATGCGCGCGAATATGACGCGGTTGTTGCATCCGGCGAGCAGGTGACGTCAGGCCTTCTGGCGATCACGCTGCAATCCATGGGCATCAATGCGCGCTCCTGGCAGGGCTGGCAGATCCCGATCCGCACCGACAATGCGCATGGCGCCGCCCGCATTCTCGAAATCGACGGTTCGGATATCATTCATCGCATGGGTGAAGGTCAGGTTGCCGTTGTCGCCGGTTTCCAGGGCATCGGCCCGGACAACCGCATCGCGACGCTCGGACGCGGCGGTTCGGATACGTCCGCAGTGGCGATTGCCGCTGCCGTCAAGGCGGATCGTTGCGACATCTACACCGATGTCGACGGCGTTTATACGACCGATCCGCGCATCGAGCCCAAGGCTCGCCGCATGAAGAAGATCGCCTTCGAGGAAATGCTCGAAATGGCGTCTCTCGGCGCGAAGGTTCTGCAGGTTCGCTCGGTCGAGCTTGCCATGGTACACAAGGTGCGCACCTTCGTTCGCTCCAGTTTCGAGGATCCCGATGCGCCGGGCATGGGCGACCTCATCAACCCGCCCGGTACTTTGATTTGTGACGAGGATGAAATCGTGGAACAGGAAGTCGTAACCGGCATCGCCTATGCCAAGGATGAAGCACAGATCTCGCTGCGCCGCGTGGCCGACCGTCCGGGCGTTTCCGCCGCGATCTTCGGGCCGCTCGCCGAAGCGCATATCAACGTCGACATGATCGTGCAGAACATCTCCGAAGACGGTTCGCGCACCGACATGACCTTCACCGTTCCTTCGGGCGACGTTGCCAAGGCGATCAAGCTTCTGGAAGACAACAAGGCCCAGATCGGCTTCGACGTCGCGCAGAACGAGACCGGTCTCGCCAAGGTTTCGGTCATCGGTATCGGCATGCGCAGCCACGCCGGCGTTGCCGCCAGCGCGTTTAAGGCGCTTGCCGAGAAGAACATCAACATCAAGGCGATCACCACCTCCGAGATCAAGATTTCGATCCTGATCGACGGCGCCTATGCCGAACTTGCGGTTCGCACTTTGCATTCCGCCTACGGTCTCGATAAGAGCTAAGCCGAGACATCGGTTCCCGATGCTCCGATTCTTCGGAGTTGCGTTCTTCCGATGTGGCGTTTCATGAAAGCGTGTCCCTTGCGGGACGCGCTTCTCGCGCTATAAATTTTTAAATGACCTTTTGATTCTCGAATATTATGACATTCGGATCGGAAGTGTCGGGGAGCAAACGCGATGAGAGACCTTTCCGCAGGTCCGCGCGTCCTGCTCAAGCGGCTGCGCGAAATGATGGCGGAGCACCTTGAACCGCAGGACCGTCTGGACCAGATCGTCCGTCAGATTGCCAGCAACATGGTGGCGGAGGTTTGCTCGGTCTATGTGCTGCGCTCCGACAGCGTGCTCGAGCTTTACGCTACCGAAGGTCTGAACAAGGATGCCGTGCATCTTGCCCAGCTGAAAATGGGGCAAGGTCTTGTCGGCACCATCGCCGCTTCCGCCCAACCTCTCAATCTTTCCGATGCGCAGGCGCATCCCGCTTTCCGCTATCTTCCTGAAACCGGTGAGGAAATTTATCATTCCTTCCTCGGCGTGCCGATTTTGCGTTCCGGTCGCACTCTTGGCGTTCTTGTGGTCCAGAACAAGGCCAGCCGAACATACCGGGAGGATGAAGTGGAAGCGCTTGAGACAACCGCGATGCTCATTGCCGAAATAGTGGCGAGCGGCGAGTTGAAGAAGATCACCCGCCCCGGGGTGGAGCTGGATCTGACGCGCGCCGTCTCCATCGATGGCGACGGCTATGGCGAAGGCATCGGTCTTGGCCATGTCGTGCTGCACGATCCGCGCATCGTCGTCACCAACCTGCTCAATGAAGATGCCGATACGGAAATCCGGCGTCTTGCCGATGCCATCGGCTCGCTGCGTCTGTCCATCGACGACATGCTGCAGCGTCGCGACGTGCCGACCGAGGGTGAGCACCGCGAGGTTCTGGAAACCTACCGCATGTTCGCTCACGACCAGGGCTGGGTGCGGCGCATGGAAGAGGCGATCCGAAATGGCCTGACGGCGGAGGCGGCGGTCGAGAAGGTGCAGAGCGACACCAAGGCGCGCATGATGCGCCTGACCGATCCCTATCTGCGCGAGCGCATGCATGATTTCGACGATCTCGCCAACCGGCTGCTGCGGCAGTTGATCGGTTTTGGCGGTCGTGGGCCGGAGCAGGATTTCCCGCTCGACGCCATCGTTCTGGCGCGCGCCATGGGTGCTGCCGAACTGCTGGATTACCCGCGTGAAAAACTGCGTGGTCTGGTGCTGGAAGATGGCGCGGTGACGAGCCATGTCGTCATTGTGGCCCGTGCCATGGGCATTCCGATCATCGGACAGGCGACCGGTATCGTGGCTCTGGCGGAAAACAACGATCCCATCATTATCGATGGCGATGACGGCCAGGTGCATCTGCGCCCGATGTCGGATTTGCAGCGTGCTTATGAAGAAAAGGTGCGCCTGCGGGCCCGGCGGCAGGAGCAGTTCCGGGCGCTGCGCAATGTCGAGCCGATCACCAAGGATGGCCAGAAGGTCAATCTGAAGATGAATGCGGGCCTTCTGGTGGACCTGCCGCAGCTCGACGAATCCGGCGCCGACGGCATTGGCCTGTTCCGCACCGAGCTGCAATTCATGATCGCCTCCAACATGCCGAAGGGCGAGGAGCAGGAGGCGTTCTATCGCTCCGTCCTGCGGCAGGCGAAGGGTAAGAGCGTCACCTTCCGCACGCTCGATATCGGCGGCGACAAGGTCGTTTCTTATATGCGCGGCCAGGAAGAGGAAAATCCGGCGCTGGGCTGGCGGGCGATCCGCCTGTCGCTGGACCGGCCGGGCCTGATGCGAACGCAGATGCGCGCGCTGCTGCGCGCCGCCTCGGGTGCCGAACTGCGCATGATGCTGCCGATGGTGACGGAAGTGTCGGAAATCCGCGCCGCTCGCGACCTTTTGCAGAAGGAAGTGCAGCATCTTTCGAAATTCAGCCATGCGTTGCCGAAAAAGCTGCAATTCGGCGCCATGCTGGAAGTGCCATCGCTGATGTGGCAGCTCGATGAGCTGATGCAGGAGGTGGATTTCGTGTCCGTCGGTTCGAACGACCTGTTCCAGTTCTCGATGGCGGTAGACCGCGGCAATGCGCGTGTTTCGGATCGTTTCGATAATCTGGGCAAGCCGTTTCTGCGCATTCTGCGCGATATCGTCCGCGCTGGCGAAAGGCACCACACCTCGGTCACGCTGTGCGGCGAAATGGCGGGCAAGCCGCTTTCGGCCATGGCTTTGATCGGCCTCGGTTTCCGTTCTGTTTCCATGTCGCCGACGGCCATCGGTCCGGTCAAGGCCATGCTTCTCGGGCTCGATGCCGCGCGCCTCGCCGAAGAGCTGAACGCGGCGCTGGACGACCATAATTCGCTGGAAAGCGCGCGCGAGGTGTTGTTACGCTTTGCCGCGACGCATTCCATTCCCATTTAGAGCATTTCCAGGAAAAGTGGATCCCGGTTTTCCGTCCGGAAATGCGTTAGAGCAAAAGGTTAAAGCGTTTTCGCGTTTCGAAGAAAAGCGAAAACCCTCTAAAAGACCTGTTTCATTATTGGAGTGACTGGTGGCGAAGCTTCCCGTCGAAAAAATGCGCGAGTTGGAAAGGCGTTTCGGTGAGATCGAAGCGCGTATGTCGGCCGGGCCTGCTGCGGATGTCTATGTGAAACTGGCTTCGGAATATTCCGAACTCGAGCCGGTGGTGAAGAAAATCCGCGACTACGAGAAGGCGGTTTCCGAAGCCGCCGATCTGGAGGCGCTGCTGGCCGACAAGTCGACCGACAAGGATATGCGCGATCTGGCGGAAATGGAGCTGCCGGATGTCGAGGTCCGCATCGGTGAGCTTGAAAAGGACATGCAGGTTCTGCTGCTGCCGAAGGATGCGGCGGACGAAAAAAGCGCGATTCTCGAAATTCGGGCGGGCACCGGCGGCTCCGAGGCAGCCCTTTTCGCCGGCGATCTGTTCCGCATGTATGAGCGCTTCGCCTCGACCAAGGGCTGGAAGGTGGAAGTGCTTTCCGCAAGCGAGGGCGAAGCGGGCGGTTACAAGGAAATCATCGCGACGATCAGCGGGCGAGGGGTGTTCTCCAAGCTGAAATTCGAATCCGGCGTGCACCGGGTGCAGCGCGTGCCGGAAACGGAAGCGAGCGGCCGCATCCATACGTCTGCCGCCACCGTTGCGGTCCTGCCGGAAGCGGAAGATATCGATATCGAAATCCGCCCGGAAGACATTCGTATCGACACGATGCGTGCTTCGGGTGCAGGCGGCCAGCACGTCAACACCACCGACTCCGCCGTTCGCATCACCCATCTGCCGACGGGCCTGATCGTTACCAGCTCGGAGAAATCGCAGCATCAGAACCGCGCCAAGGCCATGCAGGTCCTGCGCTCGCGTCTCTACGACATCGAGCGCCAGAAAGTGGAGAGCGAACGTTCAGCCGACCGTAAGAGCCAGGTAGGTTCCGGCGACCGTTCCGAGCGCATCCGCACCTATAACTTCCCGCAGGGCCGCGTTACCGATCACCGCATCAACCTCACGCTCTACAAGCTGGACCGGATGATCGAAGGCGAGATCGATGAGCTGGTGGATGCGCTGATCGCCGACTATCAGGCGGGGCAGCTTGCACAGCTCGGCGAACAGCTTTGAGCACGGCCGCTGAAGCGAGTGTTGCGAGTGCGCTTGCCGCAGCCCGCAAAAGATTGCAGGCGGCGGGGATCGCCGATCCGCTTCTCGATGCGCGGCTTTTGATTGCGGAGGTTGTCGGTTTTTCATTGACCGATTTCGTGATGAAACCTGATCGTGCCGTTATGCCGGAAGAAAGCGCCCGTATCGCGGCCATGATCGAAAGGCGGGCGAATGGCGAGCCCGTTCACCGTATTCTCGGCCACCGGGAATTTCATGGGCTCGACCTTCTTTTGTCTGAGGAGACGCTCGAGCCCCGGCCGGATACGGAAGTTCTTGTCGATACCCTGTTGCCGGCGCTGAAAAAAGCCGTTTCCGCCAAGGGCAGCGCCCGCATTCTGGATATGGGCACCGGGACCGGCGCGATCTGTCTGGCGCTGTTGAAGGAGTGCCCCGAAGCAACCGGTATCGGCAGCGATATTTCCGCCGATGCGCTCGAAACGGCGGTCCGGAATGCGGCCCGAAACGATCTCGGCGGGCGCTTCGAGGCCATACGCAGCGACTGGTTTGAAAAAATCTCCGGCCGCTTTGACATAATTGTGTCGAATCCGCCTTATATAAGGACTGATATCGTCGCAACGCTTGACCAGGAGGTTCGTAACCACGACCCGATGGCGGCGCTGGATGGAGGTCAGGACGGCCTTGCACCGTACCGCCTCATCGCTGCCGATGCAGGCCGCTTTCTTGTGGAAAACGGGATTGTCGGTGTGGAGATCGGTTTCGATCAAAGGCTTGATGTTTCCGCTATATTTGCTTCCCACGGCTTCTCTCTTCTGGACGCCGTGAAGGATTATGGCGGTAACGACAGAGTTTTGACCTTCCGGAGATAGTTGTTCGCGATATGTCTTCGGATTTTTTGCAAGGATATTTTGCACAGCAAAAGAAAAGGCTTGGATTTCCGCAGGAAGCGGGATAGTTTGCGGCCACATGCCGGGTGGCTGAGGACGAACACAGATTCGTCAGGGTATGGGTCAGTCCCGAAGCGGGTTCTTTAAAGAGCCCTGAAAGGCTGGGCGTTTCCGGCATGTGAATCAGTAAACTTTGTTCGCAGGCGGCTCGGTGCAGCATTTGCGCAGCCGGTCGTCATACGCGAGGTCTTGCCCTGGGGTTATCTTCGGCAAGGCGCGTGATGGAGCAATTTCAGGAAAAATTTCCAGCGGTTTTCCGCCCGGAATTGCATGAAAACAACCAGATTGTCAGCAAAACAGAATTCAGGTGAGCAATTGATGAGGCCAGGACAGCAAAACAAGCGCGGCCGGGGGCGTGGAAACAACAACAATAACAATGGTGGCGGTAACAACAACTTCAACCGCAAGGGCGGCAACCCGCTCACCAGGACTTATGACAGTTCCGGCCCCGATGTTAAAATCCGTGGCACAGCCCAGCACATAGCGGAAAAATACGCGGCTCTGGCGCGCGATGCGCAGAGTTCCGGCGACCGCGTGATCGCTGAGAACTATCTGCAGCACGCTGAACACTATAACCGCATCATCGCTTCGGCTCAGGCCCAGATGCAGGAACGTTTCCAGCGCGACGACCGCGGCGAGTACAATGCTGCCGATGGCGACGATATGGATGTGAACGACGGCGATGAAGGCGTCGTTGCACCGCAGCAGCAGGCCGAACAGGCCGAGCGCGCGCAGCAGCCGGAACGTCAGGAGCGTACTGAGCGGAACGAACAGCGTCGTGAGCGCCCGGACCGCCGCGAACGGCAGGAGCGTCAGCCGCGCCAGCCGCAGGTAGCCGCCGAACAGCAGCCGCCGGTATACGACGCCAGCCAGGCGCCGCAGCCCGTCATCGAAGGCACGCCCATGGAAGTCGCCGTCGAAGAAGAGCAGCAGCAGGCGGAAGCTCCGGCGGGCGAACGCGCACCGAAGGCACGCCGTGCAACCGGACCGCGCCAGCGCCGCCCGCGCCGCACCGCCGCTGCGGAAGGCGCCGAAGGCGAAGATGCGCCGGCCGGTGAAGAGGCGGCACCCGCCACGCTTGAGAACGCTGCCGAATAAGCAGCTTCTGCAAATTACTCTGCGATCGAAAAACTCCGGCTTGCCGGAGTTTTTTGTTTTTGGCGATTGGTGATGAACATTCCGCCAGCAATCGGCGTGGTTTCATGTGGCGAATTGATACCTCTCAAATCATGTGAAAATTTCCCGGACGGTGGATTTTCTCCCCTTTAAACCGATGAAAATGCCTCCCATATTCGTGCAGGACGGACAGAAGCCGCATTCGCCGGCAACCGACCATCAAGAGGCGGCGATCGTGAAATCCTATAAACACGGCTGTCGTAGCGGGGCTTGCCTTTTGAGGGAGCCTCAACCCTAACACCCGGAGCCGTGCCGAAAGCGGGCGGGCCGGTCAATGGAGGTTCGACTATGAATATTGAAAAATACTCCGAACGCGTTCGCGGTTTTCTGCAATCGGCACAGACCTTTGCCCTGGCCGAAAACCATCAGCAGTTTTCGCCCGAACACGTTCTGAAAGTTCTGCTCGATGACGAGCAGGGCATGGCGGCATCGCTGATCGAGCGCGCCGGCGGCAACGCCAAGGAAGCGCGTCTTGCCAATAATGCGGCGCTTGCCAAGTTGCCCAAGGTTTCCGGCGGCAATGGCGGCCTTTCGCTCACCGCGCCGCTCGCCAAAGTATTCTCGACTGCGGAAGATCTCGCCAAGAAGGCCGGCGACAGTTTCGTCACTGTCGAGCGTCTGCTGCAGGCACTTGCGATTGAAAGCTCCGCCACCACTTCGGCTTCTCTGAAGAAGGCCGGCGCAACGGCGCAGGCGCTCAATCAGGTCATCAACGATATCCGCAAGGGCCGCACCGCCGATAGCGCCAATGCCGAACAGGGCTTCGATGCGCTGAAGAAATTCGCGCGCGACCTGACGGAAGAGGCTCGTGAAGGCAAGCTCGACCCGGTGATCGGCCGCGACGACGAAATCCGCCGCACCATCCAGGTGCTGTCACGCCGTACCAAGAACAATCCCGTGCTGATCGGTGAACCCGGCGTCGGTAAAACGGCGATTGCCGAAGGCCTTGCGTTGCGCATCGTCAATGGCGACGTGCCGGAAAGTCTGAAGGACAAGAAGTTGATGGCGCTCGATATGGGCGCGCTGATCGCCGGTGCGAAATATCGCGGTGAGTTCGAAGAACGTCTGAAGGCTGTGCTCAATGAAGTGCAGGCCGAAAATGGCGGCATCATCCTGTTCATCGATGAGATGCACACGCTGGTCGGCGCCGGCAAGGCCGATGGTGCGATGGATGCGTCCAACCTCCTGAAGCCCGCGCTTGCCCGCGGCGAGTTGCACTGCGTCGGCGCCACCACGCTCGATGAGTACCGCAAGCATGTGGAAAAGGACCCGGCCCTTGCCCGCCGTTTCCAGCCCGTTCTTGTGGACGAGCCGACCGTGGAAGACACGATCTCGATCCTGCGCGGCCTGAAGGAAAAATACGAACAGCATCACAAGGTCCGCATCTCGGATTCGGCCCTGGTTGCGGCTGCAACGCTTTCCAACCGCTATATCACCGACCGCTTCCTGCCCGACAAGGCAATCGACCTGATGGACGAAGCCGCTTCGCGTCTTCGCATGCAGGTGGATTCCAAGCCGGAAGAACTGGACGAACTGGATCGCCGCATCATTCAGCTCAAGATCGAGCGCGAAGCCCTGAAGCAGGAAACGGACCAGTCGTCCGCCGACCGCCTCAAGAAGCTCGAGGACGAGTTGGCCGATACGGAAGAAAAGGCGGATGCGCTGACGGCCCGCTGGCAGGCGGAAAAGCAGAAGCTCGGCCATGCCGCTGACCTCAAGAAGCGGCTGGACGAAGCCCGCAACGAATTGGCGATTGCCCAGCGCAATGGTCAGTTCCAGCGCGCCGGCGAGCTGACCTATGGCATCATTCCGGGTCTCGAAAAGGAACTGGCTGCGGCGGAAGCCCGCGATAGCAGCGGTGCCGGCTCGATGGTTCAGGAAGTGGTGACGGCGGACAATATCGCCCATGTCGTTTCCCGCTGGACCGGTATTCCTGTCGACAAGATGCTGGAAGGCCAGCGCGAAAAGCTGCTGCGCATGGAAGACGAGCTTGCCAAGTCCGTTGTCGGGCAAGGCGAGGCCGTTCAGGCGGTTTCCAAGGCGGTTCGCCGTTCGCGCGCCGGCCTTCAGGATCCCAACCGGCCGATCGGTTCGTTCATCTTCCTCGGCCCGACGGGTGTGGGCAAGACCGAGCTGACCAAGTCGCTCGCCCGCTTCCTGTTCGACGACGAAACCGCGATGGTTCGCCTCGATATGTCGGAATATATGGAGAAACACTCCGTTGCCCGGCTGATCGGTGCGCCTCCCGGCTATGTCGGTTACGAAGAGGGCGGGGCGCTCACGGAAGCGGTTCGCCGCCGGCCCTATCAGGTCGTGCTGTTCGACGAGATCGAGAAAGCGCATCCGGACGTGTTCAACGTCCTCTTGCAGGTGCTGGATGATGGCCGCCTCACGGATGGCCAGGGCCGCACCGTCGATTTCAAGAACACCATCATCATCATGACCTCGAACCTCGGTTCGGAATTCATGACGCAGATGGGCGACAATGACGATGTGGATTCGGTTCGCGATCTGGTTATGGAGCGGGTCCGGTCGCATTTCCGGCCGGAATTCCTCAACCGTATCGACGATATCATCCTCTTCCACCGCCTGCGGCGCGACGAAATGGGTGCGATTGTCGAAATCCAGCTGAAGCGCCTCATCTCGCTGCTCGGCGATCGCAAGATTTCGCTCGAACTGGATGAGGATGCCCGCAACTGGCTTGCCAATAAGGGTTACGATCCGGCTTACGGCGCGCGTCCGCTGAAACGGGTGATCCAGAAGGCAGTTCAGGACAGGCTTGCCGAAATGATCCTCGGCGGCGAAGTCCCGGATGGATCGCGGGTCAAGGTGACCTCGGGCACGGACCGGCTGCTGTTCAAGGTCAAGCCCGCCAAGGGTGAGGCCGAAGCTGAAACGGCCGATGCGGCATAAAATGAAAGGGCTCCGGAAACGGAGCCCTTTTCATATGACCGGGCCCTTTTCATATGACCGGGATTGTCGTTCGGGTCTTCCCGCAGATCAGCGGCTCGCCACCTGATTGGGCTTTTCGTCAATATTCAGCAGATTGTCGATGCGCTTTCTCTCGTCGGAGAAACGCGCCAGCGCCTCGCCGGAAAGCGACTTGCCGCCCGGCAGGCGCACCTTCATCGCATCCACCTTGGTGCCGTTGACGATCAGCTCGTAATGCAGATGCGCGCCGGTCGAAAGACCGGTCGATCCCACGTAACCGATGACCTGGCCCTGCCGGACCTTTGCGCCTTCGGTGACACCCTTGGCGATGGCGCTCTGGTGGTTATAGGAAGAGACATAGCCATTGGCATGGCGGATCAGCGTCTGGTTGCCGTAACCGGACGCCCATCCGGCCTTTTCGACGGTGCCATTGCCCGTCGCGATGATCGGCGTGCCGCGGGCGGCGGCCCAGTCGGTGCCGGTATGCATGCGGCTGAATTTCAGAACCGGGTGACGGCGCATGCCGAAACCGGATGTCATGCGGCCGTTCGGAACCGGGTTACGCAACAGGAATTGCCGGATGCTTTTGCCGTTTTCATCGAAGTAATCGATGCTGTTGTCGTCCGGGTTCTGGAACCGGTAAAAACGTGTCTCGTTGTCGCCGAATTTGGCGTTGACGTAGAGCAGTTCCGACTTGTCTGTCGCCTTGCCATCCGCATCTTCCACGGAGAAGAAGGCTTCCAGCGTATCCGCCGGCTTGAGCTGCGCCTGAAAATCGACGCTGCTGGCCAGAAGCTTGATGAGCTGGGAAACCATGCCCTGGTTCATGCCGTAGGCCAAAGCCGCACGGTAGACCCCGTCATAAACGCTCGGCAGATCGCGTCCGGCGGCAGGCGCGGGGGTGCTGTCGAAGGCGGTCGCCACGGCATCGAGCTTCGGCGGTTCGCTGGCCTTGATGAAACGCTTGCTGTCATCGATGGCCATGGTGACCATGTGGCGGCCCTTGCGGTAAAGGCTGACGCGCACGATATCGCTTTTCTCGTCTTCCTGAATAATGCCGACGCGCAGCACATCGCCGCTTTCGACATTGTTCGACTGGATTTGCGGCGATAGCAGCCCGGCGATTTCCGAGGACTGCGCCTTCGAATAGCCGGCGCCGAAAAGGGCGGCCTCGATGGTTTCGGTCTGGCGGGCAGGGATCACGTCGTCGGCATATTCCTTGACAGGCACCGAGGCGGACTGCGGGGTCGAGACCGACATGTTCTGTTCGACGACACGGGCGGCAAGGCCCGCGGTAATGTCGACATCGCCGTCGTCATTATCGAAACGGCGTGGGTCGATGTAATAGAGCGCGGCCAGCTGCTCGTTGCCATCCGTCAGGATCGAACCGTTCGAGCGCACCGCCTCCTCGACCTCGTCGAAGCTCAATGAGCCGGCGAAGGCATATTTGGAATGCTGGACGGGAAAGGCGACAGTCTTCAGGCTGACTTCGGATTCAACCTCGGAGCCATAGATCGTTCCCGTCCGGCTAGGCGCGGGTGCCGATGCGTCCTTGTCTTCGTTGCTGGCAAAAATATTCAGGGGATCGAAGGCGGGATAGTCATCCTGCTTGGCGTA
>NZ_LT009746.1:1340049-1410567 GCF_900013505.1 Agrobacterium deltaense RV3
GATGAGCATAGACAATGAGAACGAAGAAGTGAATTAAGGGCATTTGGTGGATGCCTTGGCATGCACAGGCGAAGAAGGACGTGATACGCTGCGAAAAGCCGTGGGGAGCTGCGAATAAGCTTTGATCCATGGATCTCCGAATGGGGCAACCCACCTCAGATATCTAGAAAATCTGTTTTGCTAAACACCTTGATTGTTTTGAACGGTCTGATGGGCTTCCCATACAGACCGCTAGGTCGTCGCCGATCGTTCGGCGCGCCGTCCGCAGGCCTTCGGCCGTGAGGACAGAACAAAACCCGGTATGTCCGGGTTCGAGGGTTCAGCGAAAGAGGTTTCTAGATATCGCAATGAGGTATCTGCACCTGAATACATAGGGTGTAAGAAGCGAACGCAGGGAACTGAAACATCTAAGTACCTGCAGGAAAGGACATCAACCGAGACTCCGCAAGTAGTGGCGAGCGAACGCGGACCAGGCCAGTGGCAATGATGAATAAAGCGGAACGATCTGGAAAGGTCGGCCATAGAGGGTGATAGCCCCTTACGCGTAGAACAGTCATTGTCCTTGAGTAGGGCGGGACACGTGAAATCCTGTCTGAACATGGGGAGACCACTCTCCAAGCCTAAGTACTCGTGCATGACCGATAGCGAACAAGTACCGTGAGGGAAAGGTGAAAAGCACCCCGACGAGGGGAGTGAAATAGAACCTGAAACCGGATGCCTACAAACAGTCGGAGCCCGCAAGGGTGACGGCGTACCTTTTGTATAATGGGTCAACGACTTAGTGTAACTAGCAAGCTTAAGCCGGTAGGTGTAGGCGCAGCGAAAGCGAGTCTGAATAGGGCGATTGAGTTAGTTGCATTAGACCCGAAACCGAGTGATCTAGCCATGAGCAGGCTGAAGGTTGGGTAACACCAACTGGAGGGCCGAACCCATAACTGTTGCAATAGTTCGGGATGACTTGTGGCTAGGGGTGAAAGGCCAATCAAACTCGGAAATAGCTGGTTCTCCGCGAAATCTATTTAGGTAGAGCGTCGACCGAATACCCTCGGGGGTAGAGCACTGGATGGGCTATGGGGACTCACCGTCTTACTGATCCTAACCAAACTCCGAATACCGAGGAGTACTAGTCGGCAGACACACGGCGGGTGCTAACGTCCGTCGTGAAAAGGGCAACAACCCTGACCTCCAGCTAAGGTCCCCAAGTCATGGCTAAGTGGGAAAGGATGTGAGGATCCCAAAACAACCAGGATGTTGGCTTAGAAGCAGCCATCATTTAAAGAAAGCGTAACAGCTCACTGGTCTAAATAAGGGTCTTTGCGCCGAAAATGTAACGGGGCTAAAGCCATGCACCGAAGCTGAGGATTTGCGAGTAATCGCAAGTGGTAGCGGAGCGTTCCGTAAGTCTGTGAAGGCGGACCCGTGAGGGCTGCTGGAGATATCGGAAGTGCGAATGTTGACATGAGTAACGATAAAGGGAGTGAGAGACTCCCTCGCCGAAAGACCAAGGGTTCCTGCTTAAAGTTAATCTGAGCAGGGTTAGCCGGCCCCTAAGACGAGGCGGACACGCGTAGTCGATGGGAACCACGTTAATATTCGTGGGCCTGGTGGTAGTGACGGATCTCGTGTGTTGTTCAACCTTACTGGATTGGTTGGGCGGCGAAGAGGTTCCAGGAAATAGCTCCACCGTATAGACCGTACCCGAAACCGACACAGGTGGTCAGGTAGAGTATACCAAGGCGCTTGAGAGAACTATGTTGAAGGAACTCGGCAAATTGCACGCGTAACTTCGGAAGAAGCGTGACCCTTTTGTACGCAAGTATGATGGGGTGGCACAGACCAGGGGGTAGCGACTGTTTATCAAAAACACAGGGCTCTGCGAAGTAGCAATACGACGTATAGGGTCTGACGCCTGCCCGGTGCTGGAAGGTTAAAGGGAGGGGTGCAAGCTCTGAACTGAAGCCCCAGTAAACGGCGGCCGTAACTATAACGGTCCTAAGGTAGCGAAATTCCTTGTCGGGTAAGTTCCGACCTGCACGAATGGCGTAACGACTTCCCCGCTGTCTCCAACATAGACTCAGTGAAATTGAATTCCCCGTGAAGATGCGGGGTTCCTGCGGTCAGACGGAAAGACCCCGTGCACCTTTACTATAGCTTTACACTGGCATTCGCCAAGGCATGTGTAGGATAGGTGGTAGGCTTTGAAGCAGGGACGCCAGTTTCTGTGGAGCCATCCTTGAAATACCACCCTTATCTTCGTGGATGTCTAACCGCGGTCCGTTATCCGGATCCGGGACAGTGTATGGTGGGTAGTTTGACTGGGGCGGTCGCCTCCGAAAGAGTAACGGAGGCGCGCGATGGTTAGCTCAGACCGGTCGGAAATCGGTCGTCGAGTGCAATGGCATAAGCTAGCCTGACTGCGAGACTGACAAGTCGAGCAGAGACGAAAGTCGGTCATAGTGATCCGGTGGTCCCGTGTGGAAGGGCCATCGCTCAACGGATAAAAGGTACGCCGGGGATAACAGGCTGATGACCCCCAAGAGTCCATATCGACGGGGTTGTTTGGCACCTCGATGTCGACTCATCGCATCCTGGGGCTGGAGCAGGTCCCAAGGGTATGGCTGTTCGCCATTTAAAGCGGTACGTGAGTTGGGTTCAGAACGTCGTGAGACAGTTCGGTCCCTATCTGCCGTGGGTGTAGGAATATTGACAGGATCTGTCCCTAGTACGAGAGGACCGGGATGGACGTATCTCTGGTGGATCTGTTGTCCTGCCAAGGGCATAGCAGAGTAGCTATATACGGAATGGATAACCGCTGAAGGCATCTAAGCGGGAAACCAACCTGAAAACGAGTGTTCCCTATCAGAGCCGTGGAAGACGACCACGTTGATAGGACGGGTGTGGAAGCACAGCAATGTGTGAAGCTTACCGTTACTAATAGCTCGATCGACTTCTTCGTTCCCATTGAATATGTTCATCGAACAAAGTTCGATGACATCATCTTCTGTCCTCACGGGCCAAAGGCCCTGCGGACGGCGCGCGCCATAAGGCGCGACGGACTAGCGTCCTGTATGGCTGCCTCGCTCGGTCTCGAGCAAAGGTGGAATGCGGATCGGTCACAGAAAGACGTGTAAATTAAAACGAAGCGCAAGCTTCCCAGCTTCTCGAAAACAACAGTTTCCATGTGAAAACATGGTCTGTGATCGCTTGGATCAGACGTTGCCTCATATGCGAGGTGACCGTATGGCCAATTGGTGTCCCCTGTGAGCGAAAGCGAACAGGATAAGGTACACCAATCAACAAGCAATCATATGATCCATGCGAAACGCATGGATCATATGTTGCGTTTTGCCGACCTGGTGGTTATCGCGGGGCGGCTGCACCCGTTCCCATTCCGAACACGGCCGTGAAACGCCCCAGCGCCAATGGTACTTCGTCTCAAGACGCGGGAGAGTAGGTCGCTGCCAGGTCTGCAAAACGCAACTCAAAATCTTCTCAATCACTAAAGGGCAAAAATGCCCAAATCAAAAGGCCGCAAATGCGGCCTTTATGCTATAATAAAACAAGTCAACGCGGGGTGGAGCAGCCCGGTAGCTCGTCAGGCTCATAACCTGAAGGCCGCAGGTTCAAATCCTGCCCCCGCAACCACTGAGACTTGAATATTTGACCATTCAAGCCGCTTCACAGAAAGCTCCTCCGCGTAAGCGTCGAGGAGCTTTTTGCGTTTCTGCTCCGTATCGAGTTCACCGGCGCGAAGCTTCTCCAGATAATCGTGCTGCTTCAGTGCCTCGAACTGCTTCTCCAGGATCGTTGCGGCTTCCATCGCCGCGAGGATCGAGGCGATGCGGCCGTGGACTTCGAGGGATGCCGGCTGGTGGCCCGGGGTCTTGCCGATCACCACCTTCTGGATGAACTGGCGCACGAGGTTGATGAAGGGCTGCTTTGTCCCGGTATCGGCGTGTTCGCGCAGGTAATAGAATGCCGAGTTGATGATCAGCTCGACAGCTTCGGGGCTGACTTCCGCCTTCAGCTTCCTGATCTTCTCCCCGAAATCCTCCTCGGTCGGCGCCTGCTTCAGCCGAGCCTCGAGGCCGGCGCGGCGCTCCTCCAGCGTGTCGAGCATATCGTCGAGCGCAGCCAGACGAGGGCGCCCTTCGGCTGCGCGATCGCTGATCTGCTGGATGATCTGGCGCTGTTCCTGTTCGGCAGCCTTCAACTCCCTGCAAATCTGCTGGCGCTCGTCCGGTTCCTTCTTCATCGAGGCAGCAAGGTTCTGGCGCGCCTGTCCGGCGACATCGTCGAACACGCCCATGCCGAAGAAGGCGGCAGGGAGGCAGGACAGCACCCGATCCTCCAGGTTCTTGCGGAGAATGGTCTTCTGGTTGGAGCAGCAGGTACCACCGAGCCCGTCGATTGGCAGCTTGTTCTTGTGGTTCGAGCAGCCGTAACGCTCCTTGGCCATGATGGCGTATTAACCACCGCATTCGGCGCATTCCAGCATTCCGCTCAGCAGGTAGCTCGGTCGGTGTGTCCTGTTCAGCCGATTGGTGGTCGTCCGGGAAAAGTTCTCGAGCGTCGTCAGTTGCCGTTCTTTTACGCGCGCCCAGAGTTCGTCGCTGATGATGCGCATGGACGGCACTTCCGTCACGACCCATTCGCTTTTGTCGTTGAGGCGAGCGGTTCGGCGTTCGGTCTCCGGGTTCTTGCGGTAGTTCTGCTTGTTCCAGACGATCCGGCCGACATAGAGCTCGTTGTAGAGGATGCCGGCCTGCCGCTTGCCGTCACCACGGATCGTATCGTCGCGCCAGTACTTGTGCTGCGGTGCAGGGATATGGCGCGCATTGAGGCTCGCGGCGATCGCCGCGGGACTGACCCCATTCGCATATTGCTCGAAGATCCAGCGCACGATCTCGGCCTGGGCCGGGTCGATCTCGCGCAGGCCCTTGATCCGGTCACCGTTGGCGTCGCGCTGCTGGCCGAGACGGTAGCCGTAAGAGAGGCGAGTGGTTGCGATACCCTTGCGCGCCGCCGTCTTCATGCCTTCTCTTGTGCGGTAGCGGATCTGCTCGACCAGTTCGTGACTGAGCGTGGAGCGCATATGCAGCTCCATATGGCTGATCTCCTGACCAGCCTGCACGGTCCAGATCGCCGTGTCGTGGTAGTTGAGTTCCTTGAGGATTTTTGAGCTGTGCTCGACGTCGCGCGACAGTCGGTCGACGGTGACACAGAGCACGACATCAATCCGCTCGCGCTTTACATGCGCCAGTAGTTGTTGGATGCCGGGACGCGATGTGAAGGAGGTTCCGCTGATTGCGGAGTCGGCATAGGTCTCGACCAGCTTCCAGCCCCTGTCGGCGACAAACGTCTTGCCGAGTTCGATCTGTGTTTCGATCGACACTTCGTTCTGGCGGTCGGTCGAGTAGCGGGCGTAGAACAATACGGTCTTGGTCATCGGGTCTCTCGTATCGAGATGAATTTAGGGGCATCGTAACCGGCGGCGGGGTGCTTGGGAGCCCCGCAGCGATGCCAGATCATCATGGTCTGGCGGTTGGCAGGTACTGGCGGCAATAATTGCCGCAATAAGGAGCCGCTCCTCAGCGCTGGTCAGTAACCCATCGTGGCGCGGTAGGCCGCGGCCGCATCGGTGTTGCCGCCAATCCAACCATGTTGCTGAAGCTTGAGAAGGCTATCGACGACGCCATCGCGCGCGCCGCACCACGTCCAGCCGGTATCGACGGGGCGGATAATGAAGACTTCGGTGGCTGTCACCTTGATCCGCGTCGCGCCTGTCTCTGCCTTGACGGCTTCGCGAAACAGGCGGTCCAATTCCTTGATCCGGCGTTTCTGTTCGACCGTCAGGTTTGCTGACTGGACGCGCTGAAGAGTCTTCGGTGGGATGGGCGTCGTGGGGATACGGTGGGTGAGGACGAACACGCCGTGAACCTGCTTGCGACGCCAGGGTGCCCTGTCGATATCGACCATAAGGCCGCCATTGGTCACGTCGCAAAACAAACCACCACTGATGGCGACGCGATGGTTGTTCAGAAACACGATGCACGGGTGGCCCTGCTGGATGCCCGTGCGGGCTTTTAGGTATGCAGCGAGGGTCGGACGACCTTTGACGTCGTGCCGTTCTCCAGCATAGCCCAGCAATCGCAGGGTGCTCTCGATCTCGTCGTCGTGCATCTTTGTGATCGCAGGAGCGCGACGACGGTCTACCCAGCCAGCCCCATGACGATTGAGCCGCACGGCATCGCGAACGCGGGACATCGGCTCACCCGTGACGGAAGCCATGGCTGCTGTGCCGGAATGCAGCCGGCATTTGGTGTCGTTGTCGACATCGTGGAGGTGATGGGTTTTAACTGCAACGATGGCAGACGGATGCGGGATAATAATCGACATGGAATCTCCTTATAGTCGTGGATCGTCGTCGCTTGCGACGGCGATCCACGCGGAGAACTTCCTCGCGCATGCGGCCGGTGCAGATTCCAAGACCGGAATCGTCCTTGCACTCGATGTCCCGGGACGGCTGGAGCGTGGCGCCGTCGACATGGAAAACGTGAACCATGGGCGCCTCCTTTCCGTTGCGGGCTGGCCTGTTGAACACTTGTCGGTGCCAATAGCGCACAAAGCCCGGCCTTTCTCAAGTGTCCTTAATTGTATGGCTTTCGATGCCAGTTTGCTGAAAGTTACTGGAATTCCCGAAATGGTACGGCTGGAATCGTTGATCTGCGGGGAAACGCCATCAGCGACCCAAACGGCTGTAAGCCATTGTTAAGTATAGAGTTATGAAAACTGTTGCGGATGTGCAACGCACTTGTTGCCGGGGCCTGTCCGTCAATCGTGGATCGAGTGTCGGCCCACGTCCCCCGTGAAAATGCTCGAAACATTCGATTCAGGATAAACGGCGTTTAACCGAGTAATGGGGGGAGGTGTCGCAGAGATTGCAAACGCCGTTAGGCGTTCCCATGGCAGCGTTGGGATGACCAGCGGCCGGAACCGCAGTTGGCAGGTCGAACGAAACTGCTCAGTCGCCCTCGTCGGCACCGTCAGGATAAAGCAGATGGGGCTTGCGGCGGAAGGGCCAGTCGCCGTCTGCGTACTTCTCGACGAGCTCATCGACGACGGTGCGGGATGCGCGTTCATCGAAACCCTGCCGAACAAGCATCTCGATGACGAGAGACCGAAAGGCTTCCAGCGCATCGTGGCTCCCCTTCGCCACCATGCTCGAAATCGACATGAACAGTGCCGTGCGGGCCACATCGTCTCGTCCGGGGCGCTTGGCCTTTCTGTCGGCATCACGCAGCTTCTGCTGTCGCTCGCGCTGTTTGCTGTTACGGATCTCCTCGGACTTTGCTGGCATGCACTCTTCCCCGTCAGGTCTCCGGCTACCGATGCCAGACCGTCGTCGCTGCGGCAACGCCGTTTGCATGGAATCGGAAATCCCGGTTTATGAATCGTTTTTTTTGGGTTCTGAATCAAATGAGCGCAATTTGAGATCAATTGCGGGCACGTTGAGACAGGTCGAGATAACCTGGCGAGGGACAAACGGCGGTCGTGAATCAAATGACCAGCGTTTGGAATCAAAAATATCGGACCTTGAATCAAATGAGCGCAATTTGTCTCGACGTGCGGACACGTTGAAACGACTTGTGGGCAAGCTGACGGAAATCACAAGCGGCTTCCTGTCGCGCTTGCGCCTGCAGGACCATCTCCATTCCGGAATATGAGGCGGCGAACCGAAATCGTCCCGGCCGTTTGCGCGGAATGTGCCATCTCCGGGTGGGAATCAGGCGTTGCCCTTGACGGCGAGACGCTGGCTTCGTGTTTACTTCGTCGCGTGTTCCCGTGACGGAAAAACTACTTCGTGAAGGCCTTAAATGTGGGAGGTCGGCTATCCTGCTCCGGATTCTGGATTTTGCGGTGAAATAAATACGATCAAATCTGAAGTGAAATTTTTTAATAAATATCGTATATATCGATATTGATTGATTAATACGTCGTTTATATTTAAATATAATTGCTGAAAACCACAGAGAAATAAAGATTATAATCGAATATATACTATGAAGATATTTTACTTGAATTTGCATTACATCCGTATTGGCGCGATCATATAGTCATCCGATGCGTTGTTCGTCGGATACATTGTAAACGCGACACACGGAGACTT
Organism: Agrobacterium deltaense RV3; assembly: GCF_900013505.1. Taxonomy (NCBI): domain Bacteria; kingdom Pseudomonadati; phylum Pseudomonadota; class Alphaproteobacteria; order Hyphomicrobiales; family Rhizobiaceae; genus Agrobacterium; species Agrobacterium deltae. The sequence goes on from NZ_LT009746.1 coordinate 1,348,220, forward strand.
CCATGCGCACCAGAAATACCAAGAACACTGCGACCGCCGCCCTCTCCTATAACTATGAAGAGGAGGGGATCGGGCACACAACGCGCGATCTGCTCGAAAGCAGTGCTGCCCATATCTTCGACCTCGGGCGCCGCACCACCGAGCAGACTTTCGAGCTCGGCGACCACTTGAGCCGTGCTGCCGACCTGCTGGCCGACGGCCGGTTCGATCATTGGGTAAAGATGCGCTGCGGTCTCGCACCGCGCAGCGCCCGCAATTATACTGCGGTGTACCGCAACCTGACACCCTACCGTGATGAACTGGTCGACCTCTCGGTCGGCGCGACGGTGTTGTTCCACCTGAGTTCGGCAACCGACGATCAGGTCAAGGCGGCTATCGCCTTTGCCGAGGAGAACGGGCGCCTTCAGGTCGTCGACGTAAAGACCATTCTTTCCGGTGGTGAGGAGGGTGGCGACAAGGTCGAGAAGGACGATCAGTTCTGGGTCGGCGGTGTGGCTGGACTGAAAGTGTTGATTGCGGCCAAGATCCGCGATGGAGTGAAGGCGTTCATCGAGCACGTCGTGACGATCTGCAAGGCGGTCGAGGCTGCGCTCAGCAGAAGCCGCGTGATCAAGGAGGCGCTGGCGAAGGAGATCCAGGATATCGCCCGCGTCGCGCGTCAGGAACTGGAAAGCCTGGCCTTGTTCATCGAGCCGGAACTCGATTATGGTCGCAACACCAAGCCCACGAAATTCCCGAAGAAGACCGGCTGGATGGAGGTCAACGACACGCTCTACACATTGGGTGGCGTCGATGGCTGGCCGAAGTCGAAAGACATGCGTGACTGGCTTGCGCTGCATGTGCTCCCGGTGCTCGGCTGGGCGGTGTCCAAAGAGCGGAAGCCGGAATGGCCGCTCGCGGCGCCAACTGCTCCGGCTTCGGAACCGGCGGTTCCGGCAGAGGCGGACAGCGTCGGCGATCGTCACGATGCCGAGCCGGTAATGTCGGACGAGGTCTCTGACGATGCCGATGTCACGGATGAGGTGATCGACCGGTTTGGCGCGGCGCTGGAGGAGGCGACCGGCGGCTTCATGACGGTGAGCCGTGAGGCGCCGCGAAACCGCAGGCAGTTTGCCGAGGTGCCGGCGCTTGGCGATGACAGCGTCGCCGAGGCTGAACTCGTACCCGCCGTCACGCCGTAAGATGCAGTTTGCACGAAGGCCAGTGAAGCGGCCTTCCCGCCAAACTCGAAAGGGCCGCATGTCGGCCCTTTTCCTTTTTCCTGATGATGGCGAGTGAAAACGCGCAGGCCGACCGCTGCGATCACCGGACGCGTTCATCGGCCCGGGCTTCGTGAGCCCGCCGTTAACTATGTACCGGCTTTGTTCTTTTTTGCTCTCCCGGGTCCTTGAGCCCGGCTCCCGGTCCTGCCAGGTTGGGGTCGTTCGGGAGACCGGACACAAAACGGCCCAAGGCAGCGCGCCAACGCTACCAAGGGCCTGACCCTCAGCCTTCTTACGAAAGGAATCGGGCTATGACCACGTTTACCTCTATGACCCCCACAGGGGAAGTTCTCCGTTCGACCGCAGCAGCGGCATCGATGTTCTCCCACCACTCATTCGGTATCGGTGCCTACAGCATCGGCGAGCCGCCCGCATTGCGCCGCCATCCCCACATCGTTCGCTTCCGTGACGTCGAGGCCGATCTCGATCTGCTGATCGACCGCGCCATTGCGGCAATCGCTGAAGGCGAACCCGTCGAGGACGAGATCCTCGGCCACTACGTTCATATCGCCTCACTCGTCCGCGCCGTCTCGTTCCGCGAAGGCAAGCTGCTGGAGCAAGCGGTTGATCGTCTGGCGAAAACCAATCCAAACATCACCGTGCTGACGCAGTCGCTGAAACTGCCGTTGGTCAAGGCGGCGCTCGAAGCCGTCGCCGGAAACGACTGGTCGTCCCTTGACGGCGTGAAGCTCGATTGCGAGGCACCGGCCAAGGGTAGTTACACGCCGGACCTGATCGTCGTAAACCGCGCGCGGCACACGGCCTACATTCTCGACGTCAAGCGTTCGCTCGCCTCGTACGGTGACACCAGCCGCCTCGAAGAGCTGAAGTTCAAGATGATGGCCGGCGCCATGGTGCTGCCCGACTGGCTCTATAAAAACCAGAAGCGCCTGATGGTCGACACTGTCGAGATTGCCATTGTGGATGGCGCCAGCCGCCCGAGCGATCATGCCAACGGCATCTGGGCGCTTTCCGAGATCGACGACCTGCTCGAGATCGACGGTGTCGCCGCCTGCATGGCCGAACTGCGTCTGCGCTTCGGCCGCCGCGTGCAGCAGCTTCTCGAGGCGGAAGCCCGTAAGGCGCTGGGTGTGGTGGCAATTGCCAACTCGGATACGGCGCCCGCCGCTGCCATTATCGCAAACCGGCTGATCGCTCTGAACGGTCCGGCCCGCACTTACGAAGAGGAGCGGGCCATGGCTGCTGATGAAGAGGACGACGGTCACGACCATCTCGGTTGCTTCGACGATCAGGACGAAGAGCCCGAACCGGTCCGTATCCGGGTCGGCTTTGCCCGCCGTCCGCGCCGGCACTGACGCGCCGCTAGCCTAACGGCACTGATCGCGGCCGCGCGTGAAGTGCGTGGCCGGCTTCTCCAGTCCTTTCCATTCCATGAACGCCGGATGCGATGCGCTCCGGCGAGGAGACAGTCATGTCCATCGATACCCACAGCCCGTCTGTGGCCGGCTTCCGTTGCGAAGCGGTCACGACCGACACCATCGCTTTGCCTTGCCTTCACAGCAGGCTCGTCAATATCCCTCTTGTACACTCCGATGACGTGGACCACGGTTCGAGCGATGGCGACGATCCCGCCGTTCTGATCGGGCTGGCTCTCGCCTTCGTCCGGCAAGGTTCTTTGCTGGATGGCCTTCTGCCGGAGCCTCTGATGCTGCGGTTGCGCGCACTTGCCGAGGGCGGCAATGCGGCATGCCGCCTGCTGCTCGACTGGCTGCGAAGCCGCAACCGGGATCTCGGTCGGTCCCGGAACGAACACCTGAGCCTGTCTGGCTCGATCGGTTCGTCGGCTGACGGGCATCCGCCGCGTCGTTCGCCGCGCGAGCGTGTGTTGGCGCGGATCCCGAAGCCCGGTGCCATCGACGGGCGGCGGCGTGGTCGCACGCGTCCGCGGGATCCTATGCCGAACGCCCAAACGGCAATTATTGCCGCGGAGACGGGAGGTCGGATTGATGGATAAGCTTGCTCGTCTGTTTATCCGCCGCCTTCGTCATCTTGCCCGCCGCGAGGCACGCCGGATCGCCCTGCGCAACGGTCTTCTGGAAAGCAAGATCGTCGATGTCGATGGTCATCTCACCTGCCGCTACAGCCCGGCTTTTGACACGACACGACTGACCGGCGATCCGATCCGTGACGATACCTGGTTCCGGCGGAATTTTGCCGATTGGCTTGTCGCACCGAAAGAGACCGGCAATCCCGGGGCGGGTTCCGGTGGCGATGGTGTCGTGACCGCCGGGATCGTTCATCCGCCGCTCGCCTCGCAACTCGTGGCCCTGCCTCGGGCGCGTCGCGGTACAATCGCACATGACGGAGTGCTGGGTAACGGAGTCGATCGGCGTACCTACGCCGTCGGGCTCGTGGATCGGGCAGTCACTCAGCCACTGGTCAGTCACATTGTTGCAACCCTGGTTCTGGCGCGCGCGGCGCGGAGCAGCGGGCGGTCGCTTCGGGAGATCGTTTATACGCTGACCCGTGTGACACCGGTCGTCACCCTCCATGCGCCACTTGCGGGCTTCGAGGGGCAAGTGCTGCGACTCCTGGAGAAATCCCGGCTGGTGCCGGGCGGCCCGTTTGCGATCGTCGATGCGGACCACATGTTCAACGACGATCACTTCGATGTCTTCGAAGGTGAGGCACGCAGGCGCCTGATGACCTTCTCGGGCGCCGGCGTGCATCGTGTCACGGGCAATGCCCTGCGCCGGCGGATGCTCAGTGCGCTGTCGCGTGACTTGTCGATCCTCGCCATCGCGGAAAAGCGATCGGACATTCCCTCGCTCTTGCAGATCTCCGCCGACCTGTCGCTGGAAACGGGAAAGCTCGATCGCAGGTTCGTCACTGATCTGGTCGAGGTGCTTTACCCTGACGAGGCAATCGAGATACTTGGCCTGCCGTCGGATTCCGATGCGCGCTGGTTGTCGCTGGAGGATCTGGTTCTTGCCTTTCGTCCGGGGCGGCATGTTCGCGACGTGCTGCACGTCCTTGCCACGCTCATCGAGCGCAATCGCAGTGACTTCGAGGAAGAGGAGGACGGTGGTGGCGGGAGCGACGACAAGGCATCCGGTTCGGCATCGTCGAGCACATCCACCGAGAAGCCCCAAGGCTCGCACGAAAAGCCGAAATCGTCCGACACCGATAGCAACGGTCGCTGGAAGAAGGACAAGCCGTCGGGCGCTGAGGTGATCCAGCCGGAGCCTTTGCCGACGGTGGGCGAGATCGGCCACAAGCCGCCAATGACCGTCGAAACGCTATCCGGATATGGCAAGGCGAAGGACTGGGCGCTCGATCTCAAGGCAGATCTGGATGATTACCGGGCGAGCATCCTCTCCTGGTCGGAGATGAGCACCAGGCTTTTGCTGTCCGGTCCGCCCGGGACCGGCAAGACCACCTTTGCCCGGGCGCTGTGCAACAGCCTGCAGATCCCGTTGGTCGTCACCTCCGTCTCGACCTGGCTGCAGGGCGGTCATCTCAACGACGTCATCGACAGGATGAGCAAGACATTTGTCGAAGCGCGGGCCATGGCGCCGGCGATCCTGTTCATCGATGAGATCGATGGTATTGGCAAGAGGCAGCCGGCGGAGCGGGAATATGCCGACTATTGGAATACCGTCGTCAACAAGGCGCTGGAACTGCTCGACGGCGCCGTCAAAAACGAAGGGCTGATTGTCGTCGGCGCGACCAACCGGCCCGATCATATCGACGAGGCCATCAAGCGCTCCGGACGATTGGAGACCCATATCGAAATCCCGAAACCTGACGTGCCGACGCTGGCCGAAATCCTGGCTCATCATCTCGGCGACGATGTGACATCGCTGATCCGGGAGCCATTACCAGAAAGCTGGTCGGAAGCCGGGGACGGATTCTCGCTGAAGAGGATCGTTGCCGACTATCTGGAGGAAGACGCAGAAAGTGAACGGAAGGGCGCCAGCCGATGACGGAGCCACAGAATAGCGACTCGGCGGTAGCCACCGCACAGCCGGACCACTCCGTCGACGAAGTCCTGAGGCGACTCGCCACGCGGGCCATGGGGCTGACGGGTGCGGATATCGAGCGCATCGTCCGCGAGGCGCGTTTGAAGGCGCGCCGCAGAAAGCGGGCGATCCGCTATGAGGATATCGAAGAGGGCATCCGCGGTTATCGTCCGCCCGTGCCCCATAATCTGCGATGGCGCTTCGCCTTCCACGAGGCAGGGCATGCGGTCGTGCATCATGCGCTCGATCTCGGCCCCGTTCGCGGTCTCAATATCGATTCCGGCGAGGGCGGCTACAATCTCGTCGGCTTCCACGTCTGGGCGACTGATACCCGCGACTGGTACGAAAACATGCTGACCATGCTCATGGCCGGGCGGGCTGCCGAGCAACTGGTGCTCAAACGTGTCTCGAGCGGTTCCGGAGGCAGTGACGATAGCGATCTGGCGCGGGCCACGCGGCTTGCCTTCGATATGGAGCGCACCCTTGGCTTCGGGAGCGAGCATCCGCTGCTCTATCGGCCCCATCGCGATCCGGGCGCGGTGCTCGACCGTGAACCCGAACTGGCGGCTCGGGTTCATGGAAAACTGGATGCGGCACTCGACCGGGCGGCGGCGATCCTCAGGAGGCGCAGGCCCACCTTCAACGCCCTGGCCAAGGCGCTGTTCGTTGCTCAGGCATTGGATGAAGAGGCCGTGCTAGGAATCATGACGTCTTGAATCGTTCGGGCGATGAGGGGCGGAGGGGCCGCCGTCATGGCAGCGTTATTGAAGGCGCGCGAGCCGCACGAAGTCATGGTAAGCGATCTGGTCAAAGATAAGATCAGCTCTACCGCAATAGGTCGGGAGGTGAGGGCACGCGCCATGCTCGTTCAGCAAAAAAACGCGACGTCCAGTCCAGTGCGAGATTGCAGTCGACCTCAAGGGTCAATTTACTTGCGCGGCTAAGCCGCGCCGCGTTGTTTCCTGTGGGAGCTCATCGATGAAGGTTACAGAGACTTATTTCTTCTGCTACCTCTGATTTTACATGGGGGTTGGGGAACTCGTTTTATGAACGACGTACATTTTTCGGTTAATACACGACTGACAAGACTTCTGGGTGAAACCTATCGATCGAGTGAAGCAGCCCTAAAGGAACTGGTCGACAACGCATGGGACGCTGACGCCAAAAATGTTTGGATCACATTGCCGGCGCCTATGTCGTCTGATCCGATTATCGTCCGCGACGACGGTTCGGGAATGACATCTCTGGAAATGAGGAACGAATACCTGAACATCGCCAGCGATAAGCGGGCACGTACAGGCGAACGGACGCCTCTTCTCAAGCGGAAGGTCAAGGGTCGCAAGGGCATCGGTAAGTTCGCTGGCCTGTCATTGGCAAGTCGGATGGATGTTTCAGCGGTCGCGCGAGGTCGGAAATGCAGCCTGACCATCGACAAACTCGTCCTGGCCGAGAACGAGAACGACTTGGAGGCAGTGCCGCTACCATTCATCGAGGAGGATGGAGGCGAAGCTCCTGCAGGCACTACAATCATTCTGTCCGGTCTCGATAGCCGTTTGAATTTCCCAACGCCGGACCGATTTCGAGAAATCCTCGTGCATGAGTACGGCCGGGAGGAGTCTTTCAAAGTATTTGTGAACGAGGCGCAGCTATCCGTCGACGATGTTCCTGGTGTATCGCGGGAAGTTGAGCAGATGCTTACGGAGAGCGGCTCAGTTCGACTGAAGTTCACAATCGCGGACGGGAAAAAGGCCCCTAAGGCTCCGGGCATAGTGCTGAAGGTGGACGGGAAGGTCGTCGGGAAGCCAATGATGTTTGGCCTAGATGATGACGAGGAAATTCCCTTTAAGTTGTCGAAACGAGTCTACGGAGAGGTGGAACTCGAGGGTAGCGACCACTTCGTAACTGCCGATTGGGGCGGCGTGGTTGAAAATAGCAAGGCGTTCCAGGAAATCCAATCCTATGTAAAATCGATCGTCAAAGAAGGGCTTAGGGAGAGCCACTCTCGCGATATGAACCTTCAGCTAGCTCGATTGAAGAAGCAGTTGGACGCTAGGCTGAAAGACCTCCCCGAACACCGCCGACGCTACGCAGAGGAAGCCCTCCACCGGATTTTGCAGCGTTTCTATCGGGAAAGCGAAGACCGCATTTCGACGATCGCAGAAGTCGCGCTCGACGCCATGGAGCATGACGCCTACTGGGCCGTACTGGAGCGGATAAATGCCACCGATCGGACAGATGTCAGTTCCTTTGCAGCGGCGCTTGAAGATTTTGGGATGGTTGAGCTCTCTGGGATCGCTGCTCAAGCGACCAGGCGAGTGAGATTTCTGGACTACCTCGAGGAGCTTATCGACAACGAAGCGACCCTCGAAAAGGACGTCCATAAGGCCTTCGAGACGAATTTGTGGCTTCTCGGCCGCCAATACGCTCTGATGTCATCGAACTTGACCCTGAAACGGGTCATCGCGAACTATAGTGATAAGGAATTTACGGGCGAGCGGGCCTCGAAACGACCTGATCTTTTGTTGTCGCAGGATTTAGCTGACAGTTATCTTCTGATTGAATTCAAACGCCCCAACCATCCAATTTCTCGGGAAGACATTGCTCAGGCCGAGCAATATCGCGATGACTTGTCAGGGACCATCACCTCAAGCAGTCCGTTAAGGATCTTGATGATCGGTAAGGGCTCTGCAGCCTCTATGGACAAGAGGTATGGGACTGACATGACGACGGTTAGTTCTTACGCAAGCGTGCTTTCGTCCGCTCGCACGGAACTCAACTGGCTGATTTCATCGCTAACCTTCGAATAGGAATTGTCGATGTCACAAACGAAATCCGCGCTATCGTCGCGGCCGGGGCTTGGGACTGTTGTCTGGAGGACTTGGCACACGGCAGCATTTTGAAGTTACAGCCCTGGACGATTCTGTCCGCTCCAGGCCCCGTTCGGCCGTTCTCCATATGACAAACGGACGTTTTCCGCTGAGCAGTTTCAGCGCGCTAGTTCTTGAATAACAGGGCCGGAGGTTCATATCCCATCAAGAGCGCGGTTTGCCTCCTGAAATTGCTTCTCCGCGGCGACGGAGGGGTTCGCGACACAGCCGATGTCGCAGAGATTGGCTTCCCGAGATATTGCACCGGTCCAGCCGCACCTGCCAACTTGGTCGCCCGTCATGCATCGGATATGAACCAGCCTGTTACTTGCGGTGGTGTCGCGGTTTATCCCGACGACATTATTTTCGGTGACAGCGAGGCCGTCATCGTCATTCCTCGAAAATCCGTTGCCGAGATTGCTGACGAGGCTGTCTCGATGGAAGAGCAGGAAGTGTTTCTGAAGGCCGAAATCGAAGCCGGTAGGTCTACCCTCGGCGATTATCCTCCAAATGCGGAAACGCTTACCCGTTTCGACGTATGGCGAGAAAAGTCTTCCATTGGAGCAAGTATCGAACATCCTACGAAGACTGGCGGTGGAGGAAACTGCGCAGCCAGTCTTAACATTGCGAGCATCGCACGTTCAATGAGCGTAGGAGTGCCTCGAACATCGGGACAATCAAAATCTCAGGCACACCTCGGAAAATGGGCAATGATTGCGGGCGGGGTCCGCTAATAATGCGGCACCCACAGCACAACAGCGGTACACGCTCTATGTCGTGCTCGGCGAGACACTTCTGGTTGGTCTCCCGATCGACGTTTGCCGCTCCCATTCCGCAGTCCGGAATGTTTGGCGCAAATGAAGCAGGTCTTTGCGCGAAACCAGTCCGACGAGTATCCGAGTCGACGCACTGACAATTGCGACCCGACCCGTATTCTCGCTCAGCATCAGATCGGCGATATGTCCGACCGGATCGTTCTCATAGCCAACGGTGAAGCTCCTCTGGCCAAGAATTTTTGCAAGCGTCAGACTGGGCTCAAGATCGCTTTGCTGCCAGAGTAGGATATCAGCGCGAGAGACCATTCCGATCAGCTTTCCATCAGCTTCGGTGACCGGATAGCTTCGGTGCTTGTCGGCCGTGGACGTAAAGAACTCGATTGCATCAACGACAGCCATTGATGCAGGCAGGGTATCGACGTTTCGGATCATGATTTCGCCCGCGCGCATGTGTTCAAACATATCGATCCCGTATTCGCGGGTGATATGCTGGCCCCGACGAGCAATCTTTTCCGTGAGGATTGAGCGACGCATCATCAACACGGTGACAGAATATGCGCTTACGGTTCCAATGAGCAGAGGAACCGCCATGGTGAGATCACCCGTGATCTCGACGGCAAAGAATATTCCGGTCAGCGGTGCGCGCATTGTTCCGCCCATCATTGCCGCCATTCCAATCAGAGCCCATATGCCAGGCTCGCCTGGAAGTATCAGACCAACCAGATATCCGAGTGCGCCTCCAAGTATCAAGAGAGGCGCCAGCACACCCCCGGAGGTGCCGGATGACAATGCCACCAACCATATGCCGGATTTTACCAGCAGGATCGCAATGACGGCCTTCGCCACGATGTGATTACCAAGCATATCAGCGATGATGTCGTAGCCCACACCGAGAGCACGTGGCTCGATCAGGCCACCTAGACCAACTACGAGGCCACCGAGCGCGGGCCACCACATCCAGTGAATCGGTAGGGTCTCGAACAGATCTTCAATCTTGTAGAGTAACTTCGTCATGAGCCCTGATTGCAGACCGGAAACGATCCCAAGCACGACACAGAGCAAAAGGCTCCACCAAGGCAAATCAAATCCGAATTGGGTCGGAAAAAGCGGACCCGCATCGAAATAATACGGGCGCCACGTGACCGAAACCGCAGCGGCGACTGCAACAGGGATAAAACTGCGCGGTTTCCATTCGAAGAGAAGAAGTTCGACTGCCAGCATGACTGCCGCGATCGGAGAGCCAAAGATTGCGGTCATCCCTGCAGCAGCACCTGCGACAAGAAGCGTCTTGCGTTCAGCAGAACTCATTTGGAAACACTGGGCAAATAGGGAACCAATGGCACCACCTGTCATGATGATTGGACCTTCCGCACCAAAGGGTCCGCCGCTGCCAATCGAGATCGCAGAAGAAAGCGGTTTCAGGATCGCCACTTTGGGAGACATCCTACTGCCACCGATGAGAATGGCCTCGATAGCCTCAGGGATACCGTGACCTCGGATCTTCTCCGACCCGAACCGAGCCATAAGCCCAATCACAATTCCCCCTAGAATTGGAGCAGCGACCATCCAAACCGATGGCTGAATATTTGCGAAGCTCACTTCGTCAGTACTAACGCGTCCCATCCAGACTACGTTCGTCACGAGTTGAATGAGGCTGACAAGGATCCAGGCAGCGAAAGCGCCTGCAGAGCCGATTAGAACGGCCATCGCGATGAGAATAAGAACTCGTCTGTCCGTGGTGAAGTCACCGGATTGGCGCCGGGATAGGCCGCCGACGAAGTCGTGAGACGCGAAGTTAGGTTCTGGTTCTTTCATCGCCGAATGTCCTTGAAATGAGTTTTCAATGCGAAGGTCGTGGCCATTTACATCGTATTACGATATAAATCAATGAGGGCCGCTGAGTTGCTCGCAGCTTCAAACCAGGCATTGCATTCACCACCCCAAACCATAAAGAAATGGAAGAGATTCAAAAGAAAGGTCGTGTGTCGTGGATAAACCAACCCAGTCGGAATATGAAACGCTTGCGATTTTTCGACATACGCTCCGGAAGTTTTCCGAGTTTAGCACCTCCGCAGCCCAGACTCAGGGTCTGCCGCCACAGCAGCATCAGGCACTCTTGGCGATCAAAGGCCTTGCGCTCGGGGAGGTTATGACTGTGGGCCTCCTTGCGGAACGTTTGATCATCGCGCCGCATACGGCGACAGAGCTTTCTAATCGCCTTGTTTCGGGAGGCTACGTTGTCCGCGAAACAGACCCGAACGACCGTCGACGCCAGACGTTACATCTCACTAAAAAAGCGGACGACATAATGAGGGACCTGAGCGTTATCCACTTGAAAGAGATCAGGGAGATGGCCCCCCAATTAATAAGGATACTAGAGAGGCTGATGCCTGACACTCGGACCTAAATCTAAGGGCCAACACGCATCGCTGTGGCGGTGTGCTTGTTCACGACGGCTGGTGCGAAAACTTGGTTTCTTATGATGCATGTAGAGGACCATACAGCCTACTACCTGTACTCATGTTGAGGGGAAGGGGCCGCATATCCCGCACGCGAATAGATCTATTTTATCCATATATATATATATCAAATTGGTAACAAGAATTAGCTTAGGGAAGAATACATTCTTGCGAGTCATTGTACTTTTCCACCTACAAACGACGCGCCTCCCCCAGTGGGATGCGACTTGACCCGGACAGATTTCGTCACAACTTTCCCTGTGGCATCGAAGTAGAACGCTCTGGCTTTGCACCGTCAGACTATAGGTGAAGAATTGACTTACACAGCGCTTTTTCAAGCCTCACAGCTTGTCAACTTGGACGTCTTTGAACGGCGCCCGATGGTGGCCAAATGCTCACTTGCACGGGTGGCGACAAGTAAGTCCCCGATCATTTCGCAAGTGCTGTTTCAAACTCGGCCACAATCGCCTTGATCAGCTTTCCGGTGATCCTGTCCTTCTGCCAGAGTGCCGTCATCTCCACAGGTGACGTGTCCCAATCCGGCAGAACCCGCGCGAGCCTGCCCGTCGCCAACTCTGTCTCGATCATGAAGTTCGGTAGGTTTGCTACGCCAAGACCTGCAAGGACGGCATCGATCAGGATCGTCTGTCGGTTAGCTGCAAATCCGATCTTGGGATGTGCCGTTGCAGTCTGCCCCGCCGCGTTACGCAAATCCCATTCCACCAGATCACGGCGAATGGACACTGCGGGTACATTCGCGAGATCTTCAGGTCGATTGATATTCGGATGGCTGGCTAGGAAGGCGGGATTGGCTACCAAGGTTCTTGGCAGACTAGCGATCTTTTTAGACATGAGACCTGAATCGGCGAGGGGTGAATAGCCCCGAGTTTCGTAGACACCCTCGGGTTAGATTTTCTGCTGCTTCTCGAACTCGACGGGCGACAGCATCCCGTTCCTGACGTGTTTGCGTTTCGGGTTGTAGAACATTTCGATGTAGTCGAACACGTCCTGGCGTGCTTCATCGCGTGAACGGTAGACTTTGCGCCGTATCCGCTCTCGCTTCAGAAGATTGAAGAAGCTCTCGGCCACCGCATTGTCATGGCAGTTGCCGCGTCGGCTCATCGAGTGAACCAGATTGTGGTGCCTGAGGAACGAGGCCCAGTCCATGCTGGTAAACTGCGAGCCCTGATCCGAGTGGATCAGCACCTTGTCTTTCGGTTTGCGTCGCCACACCGCCATGAGCAGAGCCTGCAATACGACGTCCGTGGTCTGTCGGCTCTGCATCGCCCAGCCGATGACCCGGCGAGAATAGAGGTCGATGACAACCGCAAGGTAAGCGAAACCTTCGCAGGTTCGAATGTAAGTGATGTCCGTGACCCAGGCCTTGTCCGGAGCTGCTACGTCGAATTGCCGGTCGAGCTTATTATCGACGACGACAGACGGTCTGCCGCCATAGATGCCGGGACGGCGTTTGTAGCCGATCTGCGCCTTTATCCCGGCGAGACGCGTCAGGCGCGCGACCCGGTTCGGGCAGCACATCTCTCCCTGATCGAGAAGGTCGTCGTGCAGCTTGCGATAACCGTAGACCTTGCCGCTCTCCCCATGCCTTCAGGAGGAGATCGGTCTGTCGCTTGTCCTCATTGGCTCGCCTGCTCAGCGGGTTCTTCAGCCAGGTGTAAAATCCACTCGGGTGAACCCGCAGAAGGCGGCACATCGTCCGCACCGAAAACTGCAAGCGATGCAAAGCAATGAACGCGTACTTCACTTTGCATCCCTGGCGAAATACGCGGCCGCTTTTTTTAGGATATCGCGTTCCTCAGTGACGCGAGCCAGTTCCTTCTTCAGCCGCCTGATCTCCTCGGCCTCGTCGTTGCCCTTGGAGTCCGACCCAGCAAACTTCTTCTTCCATTCATACAGCGAATGCTGGCTGACGCCGAGACGCTGCGACACCTCAGCCACCGGATAGCCACGCTCCGTGATCTGCCGCACCGCGTCACGCTTAAACTCTTCGCTGAAATTCGATTTGCCCATGATGCTCTTCTTGCCTCAAAATTAGGAAAGAAGGTGTCTACAAATCGCGGGGCTATTCATACCTCGCTTGGCTGAGGCTGACTAGACTTGCAATAAAAGACGAGGCGCATGGCTCTCAGCCCGGCGAGAGCACCCAGGCGTTGAGCGATGCCCTCAGCCGCGACAAAGACGCCGGGACACCCGATGAGATCGAAGACCTGATCGCAGAATACCAGCGCCAGCGCGGCCCGCAGGTGAACATCAGCTACTTCGCCTTCACGGTCACGCCGCGTAATGTCACGCTTGAGCGTTTTGGCTCGACCGGCACGGACGGCCTCCCGCATCCGTTTCACCTTTACTCCATGCGCCAAGCGATCGAGGAGGGTTTCATCCTCGACGTGCTTCAAAACTAATTGACTTACAAGGCGTATTACGCCCTGGAAAAAAGATCGACAACGATCCGGAACTGGATACGCGCCGCGCGCAGCGAAAAGTCGCCCGGTTTGCGGCCCTGCACCCGACCGCCCTGAGCCAGAAGGTCGAGGTGATGGTCGAGCATTTTCAGCGCCATGTCAGGCCGGAACTAGACGGCCAGGCGAAGGCTAACTGCTTCAAAGCTAGCTGGAATAACGACAGCAATTTTATTCTTTGACCCTTGAAGCGGACGGTTCGCTTCCGGCCCCAACTTGGTCATTTATTCCCTCACATGGCGATGTCCACTCTTGGCGGTTCATAGCCGACGAAGGGCGTCACCGAGAAGCGAGGCATTCTAAAAAAGCGCATTCCGCCAGGGATGCAAGGTGAAGTACGCATTTATTGCTTTGAATCGCTTGCAGCTTTCGGCGCGGACGATGTGTCGCCTTCTGCTCGATCAGGGATAGACGTGCTGCCCGAAACGGGTTACGCGTCTGATCCGTCTCGCCAGGATCAAGGCGCAGATCGGCTACAAACGCCGCCCCGGCATTTATGGTGGTAGGCCTACCGTCGTCATAAATCTCTATTCCCATCGTGTGATCGGCTGGCGATGCAGAGCGGCCAGACGACTGACGTCGTATTGCAGGCTCTGCTAATGGCTGAGTGGCGGCGCAAACCGAAGGACAGGGTGCCGACCCACTCGGACCAAGGCTGCCATTTCACCAGCATGGACTAGGCATCATTCCTCAGACACCCCAATCTGGTTCATTCGATTAGCCGACGCGGCAACTGCCATGACAATGCGGTCCCGAAGCGCAAACACGTCAGTAACGGGGTACTGTCGCCCGTCGATTTTGAAAAACGGCTGAAAATCTAGCCCGAGAGTGTCTACGCAACTCGTGGCTATTCAATCTGCGTCTATTGCCAAGAACGTCTGAGCTGCTGCTTAGCCGGCCGCCGATCAATAAAGATAGGTATTCGCATCCTTCTGAGTTTATCTTTGTCCCACCTGCCAATTTACCACTGATGCTGACTATCGTCTGTCGCTCACAGCGAAGAGCTTAACAATTGCTGGTGGTCAAAGGAACATCCTACTCCTCACGAAAGGCTTTCATAACCTGGTCTGTGAATGGCTTCGTCAGGTACGACCACGCGGAGCGCTCAGCCGTGTGAACGAAGACCTCGATTGGCATGCCCGGCATGAGTTTGAGGTCTCTGATGACTTCCTGTTGGTCAATCATATCAACTGTCGCAAGATAGTAGGGCTGACCAGTGGTCTTGTCGACCACGGTTGCTGCCGCGACGAACTCGACAATCCCAAACACCTCGGGAGTGGTTGCACTGTTAAACGCAGTCAGCCGCATCCGGGCGGCCTGTCCTGGCGTGACACGATCAACATCTGCGGGCGGGATCCGGAATTCGACCTTCATGTCGTCAGTTTTGGGAACGACGGACATAATAGTCGCTCCAGCTCCTATGACGCCGTTGATGGTATGGATCTGCAGATCATAGACAAAGCCATCAACAGGTGCGCGTACTTCCATTCGCGACAGTCGGTCATGCGCTGCGATCTCTCGCTCTCCCAGTTCGGCGAGCTTGGATTCAATCGAGACAATCTCTTTTTGAGTTTCAGAGCGCGTCGTCTGGTCGATTGAAAGAAGCTTGATCCGCAATTCACTAATCTCTCCTTCAGCCTCCGCCACCCTGGCCGCCACTTCACCTGTTGTCCCATCGATACGGGCTACCTGCTTCTGGAGGTCGCGAAATTCCGATAACTTGATCAACCCGCCTTTGGCGAGCCTCTCGCTGACGCTGATCTCTTCGGTGATGATCTTCTTTTCAGCTTCGTTCGCTTTTCTCTGCGAGATCAAACCGTCAATCTGGTCTTCGAGCTGAGAGATTTGCATTTCCAACTGCTGTTTCTGATTGAGGATCATTCGGCGGTTTTCCTGAAACAGCTTCGTTTCGTTATGCGCCAGCTCAGGGACGATGGAACCGTCAGAAAATGCAATAGTGTCCTTACCGTCGCGCTCAGCCTCCAGGCGGATTTTCATCGCCCTGAGCTGGGCGAGTTGGCTTCGGATGATCGTCAGTTCAACCCGGGTCTGTGTCTCGTCAAACCTCAGAAGCACATCACCAGCCTTTACTGTGTCTCCATTGGCGACAGGAATGTCAGCGACAATCCCGCCATCACGGTGCTGGATAGTCTTGACCTGATCGGGGACGACGAGCTGACCTTGCGCGATAACCGCACCGGCAAGTTTTGCCTGAACTGCCCATCCACCGACACCAAACACTAGGAATCCTGCCAGAATGCCTGAAACGATGACGCGTGGCGCGATGCCGAACGATTGTGCATTGGATTGCACCTGAGTGTTTGTGTTTTTGTTTTCATACATCATCTCAGCAGACTCCCCGATATGGCTTTTCGCCCTTTTTGTTACGCCCGTGCCAATCCTGCGTCCTCATCGCGAGCCGCAAGAATGAAATCATCTTCTGTCAATGTCTGATGGCTGTAGATCAGCAGCTCGAGATCGTCTTGTTCGCCCGCTAGATCGATGACGGCGCGAACAATGGCTGTCTCGCCGTCGGCAAACTCGCTGTAAAGGCGAATTCGCCGCACATCCTGCTGGTCATCGATCTCGCCCATGATGCGGTCGAACATCAGCCCGCCGATTTCATCTGCGAGATCGGAAAGATCGATCCGATCGCCGATCTGGAAGTCTAGTATCTTGTCTGTTCCTTGCCCGTTGTTGGACACGGTTTCCACCGAGCGGAAAATGAAGACGTCGTTGCCCGCGCCACCCGTCAAAAAATTGATATCCGAATTGGCGACCAGTACGTCGTCGCCGAGCCCTGCAATGGCGACTTCGAAGCCCTCCAGTTGATCCGTCCCTATCTCAACACCTGTTGCTGTGCCACCTTCAAGGTCAATGATGACTGCCGTAATTGTCGCGGAAGCGTCGTAGGTATCGATCCCTTCACCGCCGGAATATTTGTCATCGCCATCGCTTGATCCGTCGCTCGTGTAGAGAACGACTACCGTATCATCGCCAGCGCCACCATTGACGATATCGCTGCCGCTGCCTGCGGTTAGTCGATCGTCGCCAGTTCCTCCGATCAGGAAATTATTCCCGTCATCGCCGGTCAACGTGTCGTTTCCACTGCCGCCGATTGCAGCCTCGAATCCAACGACCTGATCTGTTCCAATCTCAGAACCCGATGCAGTCTCGGCGGCAAGGTCAATGACCACTGCTTCAGAAGCCGACGATGCGTCATACGTGTCGAAGCCATCACCGCCAGAATATGTGTCGTTACCATCGCTAACGGCATTGAGCTGTACTGGTGCTCGCGCCTCCTCGTGTCCAGGGCCAACGACGATGGTGTCGTTGCCGGCTCCAGCGACTACCGCGTCGTTGCCGAGACCGCCCGACAGCATGTCGTTGCCGTCACCGCCATCGAGCAGGTCATTTCCTGCATCTCCGGAAAGGCGGTCGTTGCCTGCGTCTCCGAAGATATGGTCATTGCCGGATCCCCCACTGACAATGTCATCGCCATCACCGCCGGACACAACGTCAGCGCCTTCTTCGCCGTAAATCTCGTCGTTTCCTTCACCACCAAAAATGACGTCGTCGCCCTCGCCACCGAAAATACGGTCGTGGCCGCTCTCGCCGTAGATTGTGTCGTTTCCAGTGCCTCCGATTAGCGTGTCGTTTCCATCGCCGCCATAAATGACGTCGTTCTTTTCGCGTCCGTGGACAATATCGTCCCCATCGAGGGCTGCAATTATGTCTTCCTCGGGGGTTCCCAGTAGGACATCATCGTCATCGGTACCTTCAACGGCGTGTGGCGCCGCTTTTACGAGGTCCAGCATCGCCGTCCCCAGCACAGCTCCGGTTCCATCGCTAATGCCATATGTGAAGGTGACTTCACCTGTGTAGCCACGCTCAGGTGTGTACAGCCATTTACCGTCGCCATAGCTCTGTATGACGCCAGACGAAACCTGCAGGTTTCGGATCGACAAGGTGTCGCCATCCGGGTCGGTTGCAGCCGATGCCAAATTATCAAGAAGGATCAGTGCAGAAAGGTTCATCAAGCCACTATCGAGCAGCACCCGTCCGGCCACCACGGGCAATCTGTTCGGGCGTGTATTGCTTGTAGGAGGCGAACTGCCTCCAGTTGACGGCAGGTCGTGGCCTTTCGGATTTTCATCTGAACGCGGTGCATCAGTTGAAATGCCGCCACGTTCCCAACGGTCGCTTTCGTGCCAGACGATAGGGGTTTCGTTGCCCAAAGCGCCGAGTCGCGTCAAAGGCTCAAAGTGACCGCTGACCTGATGATTGTCGTTTGCGGAAAGCGATTGAAGGAACGAACGAAAGGTGTGATTTTCGAGATTGAGGTCGACCCTTGCGTGGAAGGTGGAGGGTAACTGGATGCCTTCCGCAAAATACCTTACCTTCCGTTCGGCACGGCCAGCTTCCTCTGCAACCTGGCGAAGATACGCGGCGACTTCCTCAATAATGTCGATGTTTGTCGAAGCATCGTTCGAACTCGCGACGGTTTCGGCAGTGGAGTCTTGAATTTGTCGTTCATCCGGCGAATCCGGCGCCTCGACGTGCGTTTCGGAATGAAGCTTTCCAAAAAAAGCGCCGATCGCGGCAAATGCGATTGCCGGGCTCACAATGCTCCAGTAGCGCGGGGCTGGTTTCTCCTGAACCTCAAAGCGGTTCTTTGGCGCTATGGAGGCTGCTACGTCAGGCAGCCCAAGAACAAGTTTGTCTTCCATTGTCTGTTCTCCTCCTGTTGCCTCTATGCGTTGCAACGGAACAAATTCATTCTGCCGGAGTATTGCCTGACGACGCCTGGACGCGTGTATGTTCTGAGCGAAGCAACTGTGGTTGTGGGCCTTTCACAACTTCGTCCTTTGGACCGAACGCTACGAGCTTGCCGTTCTGGACAACGCCGACCATGTCGGCAGATTGCAGTGCGCTAGGGCGGTGGGCGACGACCACCACGATCCCGCCGCGACAGCGCACTGCGGCAATCGCTTTCATCAGTGCTTCTTCACCTTCGGCATCGAGATTGGAGTTCGGTTCGTCGAGTACGACAAGAAACGGGCTGCCATACAACGCCCTTGCAAGCCCGATACGTTGGCGCTGACCGGCGGAAAGCGACATGCCATTCGGTCCGAGCTCCGTCTGATAGCCATTCGGCAGGCGAACGATCATATCGTGGATGCCTGCTGCCCTTGCGGCCTGGAGGATCGTGCGCGCCTCCGGCGTTTCGGCAAAACGCGAAATGTTCTCTGCGATGGTTCCATCCATCAGACAGACGTCCTGGGGCAGATAGCCGACATGTTCGCTGAAGAAGGTTGAAGGCCATTGCTTGAGATCCGCACCGTCAATGCGCACTGAGCCGCGAAGTGTCGGCCAGATGCCGAGGATGGAGCGGGCAAGGGTCGTTTTCCCGCCACCGCTCGGGCCGATCAACGCAAGCGCCTGGCCAGCCTTCAGCTCAAAGCTAACATCACTCAACAGAACCGCACCGCTGTGGGGCGCGACGGTTGTGATACCTTCGACGGTCAATGTTTCCTTTGGAGCGGGAAGGTTCAAAAGTGCTGTCTTGTCGTCGAGAACAGCCAGCGTTTCTTTCAGGCGCGCATGACTGCGCCTAGCCGAGACCATTCCCTTCCACTGCGCGATTGCTTGATCGACCGGTGCAAGTGCGCGTGCGGTCACTATCGAAGATGCGATGATCGAACCAGCCGACAATTCACCTTTGATTGTGAGATATGCGCCAAGCCCGAGAATTGCGGATTGCAGCATCATTCTCAATACCTTCGACAGGCCTGAGAATGTCCCGGAGATATCGGATGTCTTGGTTTGCGTATCCAGATGACGCCGATTGGCGCGCTCAAAACGGCTGACGGCCCGATCAGCGATGCCCATTGAGTGCATGATATCGCTGTTTCGCGCATTGGAATCTATCACTGCATTTCGCAGGACCGTCGACTTCAGCATCTCTTTGGCGTGACGACGTGTCAGAAGTTCCGTGCACAGTGTCAAAAGACCGAGGACCACGGCTCCCCCAACTGTCAGCATGCCGAGCATCGGGTGAAGAAGCCAAACGAATACGAGGTAGATTGGCATCCAGGGCAGATCGAACAGCGCAATTAGTCCAGGGCTCGCTAGAAAGCCGCGGATCGTATCGACGTCACGGCCACGCTCTGTCGCTTCAGCCGTGGAGTAACCATAGCGCGGCATGTCAATGACGACTTTGTGGGCGAGTGGGGCCAGTTGAGTATCCAGTCTTGCCCCAAGCCTCACCAAGATCTGAGACCGAAGAATATCAAAGAGACCCTGGAAAAGATAAAGGCCGATTGCCAGGCCAGACAATGCAACAAGCGTCGACACGCTTCCGCTGGTCAACGCACGGTCATAGATCTGGAGCATGTAAAAGGCGCCGGTCAGGGCCAGAATATTGATGATGCCGGACAGGCCGAAGACAAACATCATCAAGCCACCTAAGCCATTTATTTGGTTTTCTTTTTTGTTGCAGGTGCCACTCATCTGAAATTCCCCCTGGAAACTTTGCCGACATTCGGCGTTAAGTTCGCGGCATGTCGTGGAGTGATTTGGTTGACCCAAGACATCCCATTTCAGTTGCAACGCCGGTGCCAGTCCTCACCGGCGTTGGGAATTTAAAGCGAACGGGGGATGTCCCCCGTTCGCTCTCGGTTGGTCAGGAAACTCCTGTGAAGTCGTTGTTGGTCAGATGGTGCTTTCCGGAAACCGCCAGTTCAAAGTCGGCGTTCCCATCTGCATCGGTGTGACCACGAATGACCGTAAAGTCCTCGCCGTCACGAACTTCATGCGTAATCGCAATACCTCCGGTCGCAGTCAGAGAGGCTGGACTGTTGATTGTGAAGGTCTGCTTACCCGCAACACCTGTGTTGGCATCGATTGCTGAGAAGTCGATCTTGTCGCCCGGCTGAAAGCCGTAAATGCTGTCGCCATTGGCGGCGCTCGTCGTTGTGAAGCGGAAGGTGTCGTTGCCAAGACCGCCATCCATCACGTTCGCAGCATTCGATGCAGTGATCACGTCATGACCTGAGCCACCCACGAAGTTCTCGAAGCCGTAGAACGTATCGTTACCAGTCGTGGCGCTGACTGCAGTTCCGTGTCCCATGAGGCCTGTACCGAGATCTACGGTCAGGTTGGTCGTTGCGACGGAGTAATCAAGGGTATCCTTGCCTCCGTCTCCCCAATACCGGTCATTTCCGTCGCTGGCTGTTGCAAGAACGATATCGTCCCCATCGCCACCCCAGGCCTGGTCGTCACCGGCACCACCTTCGATGGTGTCGTTGCCGGAATCTCCGAAGAGAAGATCGGCCCCGTTATTTCCAAAGAGTACATCGTGACCGGCGCCGCCGTGCAGCTCGTCATCGCCGATGCCACCACTTGCAACATCGTTTCCTGCAGCCGCGACAATCACGTCGTCGCCGTCTTCGCCCCTCAGGATGTCAGAACCGGCATCCCCAGACAGCACGTCCGAGCCTCCACCCGCAAGTATCGTGTCATCGCCTGCTTGCCCGGCGAGTACTTCACCTGCAGCGGTACCGATTAGGGCAAGGGCTGCAATCGGGACAGAGACAACGGGGCCATCGTCATCGTCGTCATCGTGCGAGCAGGTGTCATCGTCATCCTCGCCGCTGCCACTCTCGTTGTCATCGTCGCTATCCTCATCGTCGTTGTCTTCTTCGCCTTCGTCGTCCTCGTCTTCTCCCTGCTCATCGTCATTGTCGTTATCGTCGCCACCGTTGGCGCCGCCGTCATCATCGTCGTCATCGTTATTGTCGTCGTCGTCTTCCTCTTCTTCCTCGTTGTCTTGGACGTTCGGCGAGAAAATATCCTCGTCAAGGTTCGTCAGACCCGTGTTTCGCGCGATGATGTCGGCGAACTCCTGGCCGTCGATGAAGTTTTCGTAGAAATCGAAATCGTCGAAACGCTCCGTATAGTAGAAGCGATCAGCTTCCTGAAGGCGATCGAACTGTTCCTGCAGGACGACCCAGAATGTCTGACCGACCATGCCGCCGTTGATGTGTTTCTCGGCAAGGCCTCCAACCCACAGATCAACGCGATCTATGCCTTTGACAATGCCGGTTCCGTTCGGTTGCATCGCAATCTCGATATCCGGGTTGATCGCTTGGAACGCATCGATTTCACCGGCCTCGAGCACGAGGTCTGGATATGCCTGACGGAACTGGGCGATCACGGTATCAGAGAGACCGTTACGGCTCTGGAAATCTTCCCAGGACGTGTAGGCCGTCATTGCTCCTGCATATCCTAGCGCCTCTGCGACATAGGGGTCTGTGGATGCTGCGAGGTCCATGCGAACCTGGTTGAGCGTTCCAAGTCCGACGTCCCAGCCTCGTGCAACGTTGAAGGCGAACAGGTCGGCGTTGATACGCACAAGGTCGTTTCGTACGGCGTCGACAATGTTGAAGTCGACGGCTTCGGCAGGTTGTGTCGCGATCCCACCGAGGATGGCACTCACACCGGACTGCTCATAGCCTTCCTGTGGCACGTATCCGTATTGCGCAAGCGTGCTGAGCGGCAGTTTGAAGGCACTTGGATCGTTCGTGGGATTGAGGAAGGCATCGAACAATGCCACCTGGGTCGGGTTCCCATCTTCATCGAGGACCGTCATGGTTTGGCCGATCAGCGAATGACCAACCCGATAGACAGCAGCGGCGAATTCATGGCTGATCGCTGCCGTCGCGTTCGGATTGTATTCCGAAAAACCGTGGTCACCGTCTCCTCTAATGCCGCCGATCAGCTTGTCTGCAAACTCGGTGAAGACGACACGCTGATATTCCGCTTCATTGAGCATCTTTGCAGCCTGGAACAACTCCTCAGCAGTTCCGTCGAAGCCGGCTGCCTCAAGGCCTTCGACATGAAAATTATGGTTGCGGGCCCAGATGGTATGCATTGAGGTGAGGGCAATGTTCTCATTCGCCCGGCCATCGCCCGCTACATAGTGATCGAGCAGACTGATGTAGGGGTTGGTGTCGAGAAGCAGTGCGTGCGTGCTACCCATGAAGTCCGAAGCAAGCCCGGACACCATCGCCTCGTTGATCACTCCTGCCGTTACGAGACCCGGGAAATAGGATCTGAAGCTAGCCTGACCTCCTGCAAGCGACGGCGAGTGAAAAACCGTATCGTTTTGCCAGTGATGCAGGATAAGGTCACGCAATGTCGGCATCAACTTGAAGGTCGGGTTGGAGGGATCCGCACCGCCTTGAAGCAAATGTGCCCCCAGACCGCCCGATCCATCGCCTTCGCGCAGGAACTGTCCGACGAGATCATTCGAGCCGTAAGCCTGGTTCTGATCGACGAACGGCGACGTCTTGTTTATGTGCTGCGGAACGCCGTCGTCATAATAGGCGACGGTTGCGCGTGTCAGATCGGCCGGATTGCCGGAGCCGGGAGCACCGATTCCGGGAGCACCGATCTGGATCGTGCCGTTTCCGCCTTTGCCGAGAAAATCCAGGCCGTGGTCGAAATATTGTCCGAACGCCATGAAGAAGATGTTGGCATTGGCTTTAGGCAGGTTTGCTTCCTGCGCGCCCAGAATGTTGCTGATGTTTCGGGGATCGAGCCCGGCAAAGATCGGGTTGATCGCGGAATTTCCGAAGGCGTCCGGCTCGCCGTAGTGCGACTGGGTGATGCGGATAAATGGTGTATCCACAGCACCTGCGTCGGGATCTGCAGCATTATTGCCATGGCCCGAAAGGGTGCGGACACCTGTTGGGACAGGATCATCACCATCGTTGGGAGAAAGACCATTCACGAGTGCTTTCAGACCAGCCAGATCACTTGGTGTGTATTCGAAGTGACCGGAAATATCGTCGCCGTCCTCACCTGAAGTCGCTTCCTGGAAATGGGGCGCGACACTACCTGTGAAAGTGATCGAATGCGTGCCATTCGAAAATGACTTTGTTCCGTTGCCATTGTCCACAAGAGTGTAGCTGGAGAGTTGTTGTCCCGGCGCCAGTTCGACAACGTCCTGAGGACGAAGGGTCCCAACGATCGTATCGTCGCCACCATTGCTGCGGAAGAGAATACGATGTGCTGACATCAATCCGGAGATGTTGACAGTTTCATCATCTGCTCCACCGTTAATGGTGATCGTGTTGAAGCTGAGGTTGGTCGGCGAGAAGTCGCCGATTGCTAGGACCGTGTCGTTTCCCGCATTGGTGTTGATCACGATCTCTTCGATCTCGGTCAGTTCCGCTATGATTGTATTGTTGTTGGGACCATTCCTGGTGATTACGATCTCAGTACCAGCGGCAATCTGGGTAAGCCCTGCGCTGAAAGCTGCAGCACGGGTGTAAACGCGGAAAGTTTCTGCAAGCGGTGACCCATCAATAATGAAAATGTCACCATTTGGCCCCTCAGTGCCTCCATTGACTATATCGTGCCCATTCGGGGGAAGCGATTGGTAGTTAATGATATCATCACCCCCTAGAGCGTTGATCGTGTCGCTCCCCCGGCCCCCGGTTATTATATCTGCGCCGTTGGTTCCATTGACGATAACGCCGCCATTTGCAGCGTTGATGACATCACCTACAACCTGGGTTGCAGCCGATGTAACTTGCTCAGCAGAGCCAAAGCCATCGACGAAGCTAACGACGACACGCACTTGCCGACCTACGTGTGCCTGCAGAGGCGTAAAGTTCGGTGAGTTTGTGCCAGCGTTCGTCCACGTTATGCCATTGGCCGATGTCTGCCACTGGAAGCTGAACGTTCCCAGACCATTTGCGTCGGCAATTCCAGAGGTATTTGCCGTCAAGGTCTGCGTTTCAGTGGGTGAAGTGTCGCTGATAACAGGCGCACCAGTGGCTGCCCTGTTTACAAGGGCAACCTCGACACCGTCCGAAAACCGTGCGGCCTCAATGTTGCGTAGAGTATCGACACCGTCAGACACAAGATTGCGCTCGGTCAACGGATCCACGACATTGCTGACCGTGTTGTGGGTCACCGTGAAACTTCCATCACCATTTCTGACGATCGTGTAGTTTGCACGAATATCGTTGAACTCGGCGGTATCATCACCTGCAAGCGGCGTTGTTGATGAGACAATCTCCCTAACAATATGCAACTGGCTTGGTACGATGGTGCGAGAGATCATCAGCTCAAAGAGCGACTTTCCAGCCCAGGCCGGATTTTCGTCTTCGGTGAAGACGTGTTTGAGGCTGTCGACCGTAGCAATCTGGTTGCCATCCGTATTTTCCGCACCGGCAGGCGTGATGCGGATACGAACGTTGAGCCACGCGTCACCATCGAGGAAGTCATCTCCGCCATTGCCGCGCAGTGAGTCACTACCTGCTCCGCCGAGCAGAATGTTACCCCGATCGAAGGCGGTAATCGCCTCCAGGTTGCCGCTGGCCGGCGCTGCCGCGATAAGACTGCCAAGAAGTTCGCGCAGGCCTTCAATTCGATTGACGCCTGCTTGCGTCAAACCATCGTTGAAGAAGATACCTTCCGTCGTTGCGACGGTGTCGCCGGGTGCCACGTCGCCGAAGACACGATCGTCACCAAGCAATGTGTCGTTGTAGTTCCAACCGGAAAGCGCTTCAGTCTTGTCGAAACGATTGCGAAGGATGTCCTCCTGTTCCGTGGTGAATATCGGGATACGCATATCGGCGTAAGCATCCATCTCCACGTCCTTGAAGATTGCCCAGTCAAAACCGAACATGCCTTCATTACGCATGACGCTTTCGCCTTGCACCATGATGTCGTCGCCGGATTCGGCATCGAAATCGTGTTCCTCATTGCCGGCAAACATGACGTCGTGACCAACGATCGACGAATTGAAGAAAAGTTCGGAGTTGTCTCCAGCCGTGGTGTCAAAACCGCCACCTGCCTCGATCCAGTCGTCGCCCTCATTGCCCATAAGCATATCAACGCCGTCACCGCCGAGGATGAAGTCGTCACCATCGCCGCCGAACACTTCCGTATCGTCGACACCGACAAAGACGACATCTTTGCCAGTTCCGCCCATGACGATATCCATGCCGTTCGAATTGGCGATCACGTCGTCGCCTTCATCGCCCTTCACAAAGTCGCCGGTATCGCCCGAGTCCGTGATGATATCGTTGCCTGCACCGCCGTTAACGAGGTCGACCCCGGCGCCGCTTTCGATGCGGTCGTCGCCGGCGTCGCCCCAGATACCGTCGTCGCCGAAATCGGTGATAATGGTATCGTTGCCTATCGTGCCGCCGACCACGACGTGTTCACCACCGGTGAAGCGAAGGTAATGTCCCGTGGTACCGCTTTGATCGGCGCTGGTGTCAGCGACACTTTCGTCAACGTCAGCAGTGGAGAGATCATCGCGCTGAACTTTACCGAGCCCAAGAGCGGCCATGATCGGATCGTCGCCGACAGGGTCGTCGCCTACCTGGTTCGCCTTGTTGATCTCGAGTACGAAATCGTAATCGGCGAAGACATCGACGCCAAGGTGGCGGGCGATGACGTCGTCGGCGGTACCTCTGATACCGTCAGCGCCAGGCTGGGCAATATCGGTATTCGCCATGATCATCTTGGCAAATGAGTTCTGTTCCAGCATGTTGAGGAAATTCTGGCCCTGTGTACGGGTCAGATAATAGAACCGGTCGCCATCCTGCAGGTTTTCGAGCTGCATTTCGAAGATCGCATTGAATGTCGAGCCGAGCATGCCACCGAAGGGCATCTTCTTTTCGGCAAGGCCGCCAATCCAGAGATCGATCAGGTTGAGGCCCGTTTCCACACCTGCCCATGTCCCTGTGCTGGTGAGATAGGAAACGCGGTCCGCAGGAGCACCAGCCCCGCCCATGACGAGTGCTGTCGCAGCCGCACGTTTTCCGGCCAGCGTGGATTCGCCGGTGATTGTTCCGTGCGTTCCATAGGCTGCAATGAAGTTGATCACGGATGCGGAGTTTTTCAGATTGGCGGCAAAATCAACCCAGTTGTCATAGGGTTTCAGGAATGTGGAGCCGCTTGCCGCGTACAATTGCGCACGGGCGTCGTTGAGTGAAGGCACGCCCGTGTCGCGACCGCGAGCAATGTTGATCGCGCCGAGATCCAGCGGAAGACCAAGCAGATTGTTGCGCAGG
Organism: Agrobacterium deltaense RV3; assembly: GCF_900013505.1. Taxonomy (NCBI): domain Bacteria; kingdom Pseudomonadati; phylum Pseudomonadota; class Alphaproteobacteria; order Hyphomicrobiales; family Rhizobiaceae; genus Agrobacterium; species Agrobacterium deltae. Next base: position 1,375,147 of record NZ_LT009746.1, read on the forward strand.
GAGCTGACGATAAATTCGTCGATTTCATTCCCATGCTCGACGACCATGCCACGCACGATCGCGCCAGCTGCCTGATCCGCACTGATGGTGCTGTTGAGATCAAACGCGACCGGATTGAGGAAGGCCTCGATGAGATCCAGTTCGGGTTCGGTCGCTGGCGTCTCCGTACCATCCGCATTCAGGAAAACGCGTGGCATACCGTCGGTCAGCATAGAATGCCCGAAGCGGTAAACGGTATGGGCAAATTCCGCGAAGATCGACGGATTGACGTCCGTGACCGAGTTGAAAACAAAGACATCGATCGCGGGCTGAATCTTGCGCGCGAACTCTTCAAATACGAGGTGCTGGTACTGCATCTCGGTTGCGAACCGGGCTGCCTGGAACATGCGCTCGCCGTCCCAGTTCAGGCCTTGTGCATAGGCTAGTTGATCGATCGCGGGAAGATTTTCAAAGCCAGCCGGGAGGCCGCCGATATCGGTCGCCAGCCATTCGTTGATGAAAGCGATATTGCCACTTTGCAGGATCGTCAGCATCTGGGAGTCGACCTGACGATTGTGCTCGGAATGGAAAATGTGATGGACCGCCGTCAGGCCAATATTCTCGTTACCGCGGCCGTCACCCGTGATGAAATGCCGTTCGAGCAACTCATTATCATAAACACCGGATGCGAGGGGGCCGCTGTTGACGACACCGTCGGCGTCCGCAGTTTTCAGCGCGCCGGTCTGGCTGTTAAATGGGTTGGCGTTGTGCGCAATGTCGTCCAGGAAGGCATGGCCGGTACGTAGCGCCAGCGAGGCGAACGTGTTTATAGGCGTTGACGGTGTGCCGGAGACCACTGCATCGTCAGCGGTGTTTGGAATGCCGTCTGCACCGATACCCGTCACAACCTGCGCATAACCTGTCACCGGATGGGGGATGAAATTGCCGTATTGATCGGTGCGGATAAGAGGCAGGTTGACAACATCCGCATCACTCAACTGGATGCCGAGGTACTGAAGAGCGTTAGCCTTGATATCCGCCCATGTCGGAAGGCCACCATGTGTTCCTGCGGGAGAACCTGCAGGGGGAGGGCCATCAAGCAAACGTCCGGTCGCGACGGTGACGCCCCCAACCGTCGCGTATTCACGCAGGAAAACCTGATGCGACGGATGGGAGGTGTAGGTCTGGTTCTGATCAACGAACGGAGTTGTGGTGTTACGGGCCTCGTGATGTGTATCGTCGGCCGTCCCCATAATCCCGTCTGCACCGGGGCCATCGACAGGGTCCGCTCTGGTGATGACCATAAAGCGCAAGCTGGGGGGCAGGTCGTCGGGCGTACCGGCAATTCCATCGGCGCCGAGCACCAGAGGATCGTCCGCCTGCAGTGGAATGAAAACTGAGCCGTTGTTACCCTTGCTAATCAGGTCGAGACCATGGTCGAAGAACTGGCCAAAGAACGTCATCCACGCATTGAACGGCGCCGAGAGACCTTCATCAGGTGCAATGTTCGGGATCGAAGCAAGGTCGGCATTGGTGAGGTATACACCGTTCGTGCCAAGAGGTTCTCCGGGCGCCACGGGTACCATACCAGGGTTAGCCTCCTCCCATGCTGCGACCGCCAGAGGATTGTTGAACCAGGCCGATACCGCAGCCGGATTGTTGATGCTCATGTCGGAGATAAGGTTCGAGATGATGCGCGGATCTGCGTCGGCAACGTTCCCTGTATGGCCGCCATTTGTTCCGGAAGGTGCGCCGACGACACTGTAGTCGGTGTTCGTTACGACGGCCGGGCCTCCGAGTGACATCGTGTCGCCATCGGCATCGTTGCGGAAATTCGGATCAAGCGCACGCGGCATGGCCTGGTCGGCAGCCCCCCAAAGTTCCCGGCCCGCCACGATATTGTTGTAGGTACCGTCGACAGTGCGAAGTCCGACGGGCACATGGGGATCGGGAATGGCGCGAGGCGTTGACGGGTTTCCAAGGTAGACCCCGGTGACAGCATCGTATTGCGACCGGTCGGAAACAACTGTCCCATCAGGGTTGATCCGGATTTCAGTGAGCGGAACACCAGAAGCGTGAACTTCCGCGACCTTGATCTGATGAAGAACAAATGCCAGGTCAGCCTGGTTAAGTGTAAAAGCAGCCATTTTCCCCTCCGAAGCGCCAGCGCGCTAGAACGCGTTACATGGATGGAGGCTTTGAACGTTTCGATTGGCCATCAGGCACAATCCCAATCTCCTCCATTCGCCCGGAAGGAGATTCCCCTAGCCTTCATGCTCTCAGGTTGCAGGAATCGCTTGCGCAAGACCATTTCACATGGTCCAGTTCTTTCAGGCCCGTTGGTCGCAGGAGTTCATCAGACCTTGGTCTGAGAGTTTGTAGTCCAAGGTCGATGTGGCTTGCGGAAATAGGGTAAGCGCATTAAATTGCTGAAATAATTGTATAATTGCAGAAGCATCCAACATCCGAGATTTTTCAAAGATCAAGTCTGCGATGAAGTTCTGCTTCTGATAAGTCCGAATTCGACGAGCTTTGTGGATTAAATATCAGCGGGCTGGGACATGAAAGATTCGCCGTTTGACAACACTGGTGATGACGCAAAATCGCAAAATGGATCGCTTGGAAAATGGAAATCGTCCTCGCGACGATTGACCCACTGGTTCCGGGATCTGCACCTTTCGACACAATTCATGATCCTGATGTCACCGATCGTGATTGTCTTAATGTCGTGCCTGACGTTTTGGGCTACCGATCGGGTTGAACGCGCCATGCTCGAGGGAGCTGGGGGGGTAGGGGCTCTTTATCTCGAAACCTTTGTATCTCCGCTCATCCAAGAGGCTGATCTCAATAGCGATACGATTGACCCGGTCCTTGTATCACGCCTTGAGAATCTGCTCGGCACAGGGCCAATCGGTCAGCACGTTCGCACGATCAAGCTTTGGCGGGCCGATGGGAGTATATTCTATGCGACCAACAATCAGAAAATTGATCATCCAACCGTCTTCGATGAGCTGAAATCAGCTTTGTCAGGTCAGATCGTCGTGTCCCGTACGGAGGTGGACAAGCACGTCTATACCGGCGAGGAAAAACAAAACCTCCTCCTGGAGGTCTACGCGCCACTTCTCCGAGACAAGAATGGCAAAGTCATTCTTGTCGGAGAATTTTACGAAGAACCCAATTATCTTATCTCCGAACTCGGCTCAGCCCGGCGCGGAACATTCCTGATTGTAGCGAGCATCACTTTGCCGATGCTCGGGTTATTGTATCTCATGGCATTGGCGGCGAGCCGGTTGATTGTCCGTCAAAAGCGGGCGATCGAGGCCAACCTCCTCAACGCACTAGATCTGTGGGAACAAAACGACAAGCTGAGGAAGGCCGCCGACTACGCCAGGCTCGAAGCAGGTAAGCTGAACGAAAAGATACTCGATCAGATCGGTAACGACCTGCATGATGGCCCGGTGCAGGTTCTGACCCTTATCAGTCTTCGTCTGAGCGATATGATTGCAGAGCAGCGCGCCAGCGGTTTGAAGGTCAACGCCGATCTTGAAAAGCTTTTGAGTTTTGTTTCAAGCGTCCTTGCAGAGCTCCGGAAAATTTCCGCCGGTCTATCATTGCCGGAACTCGACGAACTGAGCTTGAGTGAAACAATAAAGCTCGCCGTCGCTCGCTATAGGGACCTTACGGCGTTTCCTGTTGAGATGGATGGGCTGATACCGCACGAGATGCATAAACCTCACCTGAATGTCTGCGTCTACAGGTTCATTCAGGAAGGGTTGATGAACGCGTTTCGTCACGCCGCCAACAATAGGCAGAAAATCCGATATCGGATTCACGACGACAAACTGATCATCGTCGTGGCTGACCTGGGGGAACGCGTCGTGCGCTCGGATCAAAAGGCCGCAGCGCGGGTGAAACTCGGTTTAACAAGTCAGAAGCGCAGGGTGAGGTCGTTCGGCGGTAAAATGCGGATATTCAGGCGAGCGTCGGGAACGATCGTCGTCGCGGTCTTGCCGATCAATCAGCTTTCAAACGATGGTGACAACTAGCATCGTCTGCCATGGCGTTCACCGTTGACCTCACGCTAGTTGAAGAGATCGCGAGGTCCGCCAATTTTTTGCGCCGCTAGAACGGCTTCAACGCGATTCCGCACGTCGAGCTTCTGCATGAGGATTGTCATGTAGTGCTTGACCGTTTTCTCGCTGATGTCGAGACTTCTGGCGATTTCGCGATTTGTCTGACCCCGCATCAGATAGGAGACAATCTGTTCTTCGCGAACGCTGAGGCGCTTCTGCTGTATAGCTTTCTGTCTCGCCTCCGCCGCCTTCATCGACATGATAACCTTCGTCGCGAAGCCTGGCGTCATGTATGTCTCACCGTTTCGCGCGGCAATAATTGCATCGTGAAGGTCGGTTGAACTGCTTCCCTTGAGAACGTAGCCGGAAACCCCACAATTGAGAGCTTTGATTGCAGTCTCGATACTGGAGGTCGCCGTGAAAATCACCACCTTCGTCCCCGGCATTGTTTGAACGATGACTTCTATCGCTGCCATTGAATCGCCGGGCATGCTGAGATCTACGACGATCACGTCCGGCGCAAGCTGCTCTGTGAGCTTGATTGCATCGACAGCATTGTGCCCCTGACCTACGATCCTCAAATCTTTCTTGCTCGAGTAAAGACTTACAAGCCCTTCGAGGAGAATAGGGTGATCGTCAACAAACGCGACTGAAACCGGTGCATTTACAGCTGATGGCATTGATCCAGCCTCACAGTTACTTGGGCTGAAAAAATAACATAATAGAATCTCTCTAAGCAACTCGCTATAAATGAAGATACCCTGCGAATTATGGGCACTAAAGTATTAGTTCGGACTAATCATTTATGATTACATAGATCGCACAGAGTAAGTTTTAGGGTCGTAACACCCTATAATATTTCAATATTTATTGAGAGATTCATTCAACATTTATTCATTTAAACATAAAGTAAAAATTGAAATAACCACTGGATTTAAGGGGGTTTTCAACTAGATTTGTCTCTGAGAGGAGAGGCAATGCCAGTTGACGTCTCACAATTTTATCGTTTGCTCGATCAGTTCCAGGATTCTGCTGTCGAACCTGAGCGTTGGCCGTTACTGATGGAGAGTATTTCTTCGGCCAGTGGCGCTGCAGGGGTGAATATTATGGCGCCTGCTGGGCGTAGCTCCGTCTGCGGCCTTCTGTTCACCGATAGTCTCGCAATGAATAGCCCCTAGATTTGTAGACGCCTTCTTTCCTAATTTTGAGGCAGGAAGAGCATCATGAGCAAAACGAATTTCACCGAAGAATTTAAGCGCGACGCTGTTCGCCAGATCACCGAGCGAGGTTATCCGGTTGCGGAGGTTTCGCAGCGCCTCGGCGTGAGCCAACATTCCCTGTATGAATGGAAGAAGAAGTTTGCTGTTGCTTCAACCGGTAATTTTGCAAGTCTCTGTGTGTTCACGCCCCCGCAACCAATATCTTCAAGACTATCAAGACTTTATCGGCCTCCTTCGGGAGGCCGAAGTCGTTTTTACCCCTAGCACAACGCTAGCACAAATCCCGCCCCCAATTTGGCACTGCCCGTATGCCGTAATTCCATCATGTTGAAATGACCTTGCCCCGTTGAAATAAACCATTTTGAAGTAAGCTCTGGCCCATTGTGATGCGCTCTCCGAATTTGGGCCAGCGGGAGCTGGAATTTTCCGGGGTTTTGGCTCAGTTCGGCGGGGGTGCCGATGAGCCGTTCATAAGCGAAATCGGCACCGTGTTGCCGATGGCGCTATGTGGCCGGAACTCGTTATAGTCTCTACGCCAATCCTCCATCTTCGATCGCGCGTCGTCAAGGCTCATGAACCAATGGGCGTTCAGGCACTCGGCCCGGAACTTGCCATTGAAACTCTCGATGTAGCTGTTGTCCGTCGGCTTGCCAGGCCGCGAGAAGTCGAGCACGACACCCTTGTGATAAGCCCAGAAGTCAAGGTCCCGGGAGATAAATTCACTGCCATTATCGACGCGGATAGCGGCGGGATAACCGACCTGCCGGCATACCCGCTCCAGCGTCTGTACCACGTCTTCGCCCTTGTAGTTGAAGCGGGCGTCGACTGCCGGCGAGAACCGCGAGAAGGTGTCGACTACCGTCAGCGCCCTAATCTTGCGACCCGTTGCCAACTGGTCATGAACGAAGTCCATGGCCCAGACATGGTTGGAATGGGTGGCTTCCGTGCGATCCGCCCGCAACTTCGCCTTGACCCGTCGTTTGGGAACCTTGTTGCGGAGCTGGAGGTCCATCTCCTTGTAAAGGCGATAGATTCGCTTCGGATTGACGGGCCACCCGTCGCGCTTGAGCAGGACATGAACACGACGATAACCGTAACGCACTCGCGTCTGGCAGATGTCCCTGATCTTCAGCTTCAACTCGGCCTGCTCGCCGCGCCTGGACTTGGAGACATAAAGCGACCGATCGATCTTCAATACCGCACATGCGCGCCGGATCGAAACCTTCCAGTCCACTTTGACCGTGTCGACAAGCTTGCGCTTGCGGGCAGGCCTTAGAGCTTTTTTGACAGCACGTCCTGGAGCATGGCCTTGTCCAATGACAGATCCGCGACGATCCGCTTCAGCTTGGCATTCTCGTCCTCGAGCTGGCGAAGACGCTTCATCTCCGAGGGCATCAAGCCCGCGTATTTTTTGCGCCAATTGTAAAACGTCGCGTCCGAAATTCCTGCCTTGCGGCAGACCTCGCCGATCGGCGTGCCATCCTCTGCCTGCTTCAACACGAATGCGATCTGCGCTTCCGAAAACTTCGAGGCCTTCATCGAATTCTCCTCTTCTTCCCACCAGGGATCATAAGTGGAAAATTCCAGTTCTAAATGGCCAAATTTATTGGGGGCACGTCACATTGAGAGAGCCAGGGAATGAAGCGCAATCGTTTTACAGACGAACAGATCATCGGCATTCTGAAGGAGTACGTGGCTGGCACGCCGGTCTTGGAGCTTTGCCGCAAGCACGGCGTAAGCGATGCCAGCATCTATAAGTGGAAAGCCCAGTTCGGCGGCATGGACGTACCCGAAGCCAAGCGCTTGAAGACGCTGGAAGACGAAAACACGAAGCTGAAACGGCTCCTGACCGATGCGATGCTGGACAATGCGGCTTTGAAACCTTGTGGGAAAAAATGTATGGTCCGCCTCGTCCGTGCAAGGGTACGCGACATCGTAAATGACGATTCCAGTTGCATAAATGTATCCGGCCTCTCGCGAGTGGGCTGCGGTTGCAGCCAGGCCATGATGAGATCCGCACATGCCGTTCCCAATAAATGGTTCGGGCACGAAGCCCGCTTTTTTGCACAGGACTTACGGCATGTTGATCCACTGTTTCGTCATCACTATTCTCGAGCCTTGCAATCGAGCCAGGAGCGTCAGGTGAAGGCAGGGTCCCTGCGTTCGTAGAGCGCTCCAGGCTTGGTCAGGACGACCCAGACAATCCGGGCCATTTTAGCGGCAAGTGCGACTACAGCTTTGTTGGGGTGCATTCGTGCCTGAAGGCCATTCAGCCAGTTCCCCAATCGATCTCGTGTTCGGTCGAGGTGCCGAAAGCAGGATCGTGCTCCATGAACAAGGAGCTTGCGCACATAGCGGTTTCCCCGCTTACTGATGCCGAGAAGCTTCTGCTTTCCTCCGGTCGAGTATTCCCGTGGCACAAGGCCAAGCCACGCTGCCAGATCGCGAGCTTTCTGGAATTGTCGGCCGTTGCCAACCGCGGCAAGAAGTGCGGTGGCTCCCAACGCTCCGATCCCAGGGATCGTCATGAGCCGTCGTGCGACATCCTCGCGACTGGCGATCGCCTCGATCTCGCGTGTGACGTCACCAATGCGCTGTTCCAATTGGCGCAGATCGGCAAACAGGTCTGCGAGCAGCTTACGCATTGCCGACGAGAGATCGTTGGATTGATCTTCGACAGCGTGCGGCAGGTCGACCTTGAATAGGCCTGCGCCTTGGCGCAGGGCGATCCCGTATTCGAGGCAGAAAGCTCGCATCTGATTGATCAGACGCGTTCGCGTTCCGATCATCTGATCCCGGATCCTGTGCAAAGCCTGAAGATCGGCTTGTTCCTCGCTCTTGAGTGCAGCAAATCGCATTGTTGGACGTGTGGCAGCTTCAGCGATCGCTTCCGCGTCGATGATGTCGCTCTTGTTCGACTTCACGTAGGGCTTCACGAACTGCGCGGGGATCAAGCGCACCTTATGTCCAAGCGCCTGTATCTTCCTGGCAATCCACTGAGATCCGGCGCACGACTCCATACCCACGATCGCCGGTGCTGCGCGCTCGAAGAACTGTAGCAGCGTGTCGCGTCGGAAACGAACCTTTTGCACTGGCACGCCATCGCTCCCGAGGCCGACAACGTGAAAGATGTTCTTGCCAATATCAATTCCGTAGACAGCCGCTGGGCGCGGCATATTGCGCTGTGGCATTGCAACCTCCTTCGGTTTGGCCGCCTCATGATGCGGCAGGAGGACGAGGCGGACCATCCCATTAGTGGTGACCCCCGCAGCAAGGCGAAAAGCTGTCGCGCATCTGATTGATGACCACCAGATGAGCGAACGGCGGGCGTGTAAAGCCATCGGCTTTTGCTGAATGACGGTTCGTTGGGAAACGAGGCGCAGCGATGACCATGACCTTCGCGAGCGGATGAGGGCGCTGGAGCATGAGCACCGCCACTTCGGTTACCGCCGCATCCACGTGCTGCTCAAACGCGAGGGACACCGTGCGAACCACAAGAAGCTCTTCTGGCTGTATCGGAAGGAGAAGCTGATGGTGCGCAAGCGCGTCGGTCGGAAACGAGCGATAGGCACACGAGCACCGATGCTGATCCCGCTTGCCGCCCATGGTCGCTGGTCACTGGACTTGGTGTCGGATCAGCTCATCGATGGTCGCAGGTTCCGGGTGCTTACGGTAGACGACGATTGCACCAGGGAGTGCTTGGCTCTCGTCGCCGATACATCGCTTTCCGGTATGCGGGTTGCCCGTGAGCTGGACCGGATCATCGAGGGACGAGGCAAGCCGAAGATGACCGTCAGCGACAATGGTAGCGAGTTCACCAGCAACGCGATCTTGCAATGGACGGATCGTACCAAGGTGGAATGGCGCTACATCGCACCGGGCAAGCCTTTCCAGAACGCCTTCATCGAAAGCTTCAATGGGCGGCTGCGAGACGAGTTGACCTGAGACCCAATCTCCCTCCAGTTTTCGGGAGAGTCCTGGGTTTTCAAACTGGCGCTACGATTACAACGATCACCGCCCACACTCTGGCCTCGGCTGGCTGACACCCGCCGAGTTCGCTCGGACAATCAAACCGCGACGTGATGCGGTGCTGCGCAGCCGAAATGGCTCCGCACCGCACCCCGCCACTACCGCCCCGAATACAGAAACCCAAAACCGCTGGAGCGCGCTCAAAACTGGATAAAACTTGCGGGCAAGGTCACCGTTGTTCGGCTTCCGTTGACGAGCCTCAAAGCGGACTTTGATGCGACTTTGCTGTGCATTGCGCGGCAGGTAGGAACGTGGCCTGTTGACGGTTCAGGGTGTGTCTGTGCATTACTCAGCACCACCGTTGCAAGATGGCTAACAAACATCGGCGGACATGCTTTGGCCTAGTGTGTGCATGGCAAGCTTGGCTCTTATCAAATTACGCCTTCTGTTGAAGCAGCTGCTTAATAGTCTCGACGATCTGCTCTTCCCGGTAAGGCTTGGCGAAAAATACCGTTTCAGCAGGAATCCGGTCGCCAGGGTCCTGGATATGCCCAGAAACAACGATCACCTTGATCGGCGGCCACCTATCACGAATGATGGCCGCAAGGCGCATGCCGTCGAGGCCGCGCGGCATATCGACGTCGGTAAACACAATGCGAATATCGTCGCGTTCCTCCAGAATAGCCACGGCTTCTGTCGCATCTGCCGCGGCAACCGCTTGATATCCTGCCGCCTCAACGAGGTCGACGGCAGCCAGACGCAACAGCGGTTCGTCTTCGACTACCAGGATGATCGCAACTTTGTTCGTAATGTCAGCCATCATCATGAGTGCCTCAGTTGCGAAACCAATGCCTGCATCGTCACTCGCAATCCTTCCGGATCGTAATTGATTTCGACACCGCCTGTTCCCATCAATCCAAGTCGGATGAGTTTCGATCCAAAACCTTTACCTGATGGCGTAACCACCGCGGGGCCATCATGCTCCTTCCAGTCAAGATGAAGCGCAGTATCTCCGTTGCACTCCTGCGTTGTCCAACGAACGGTAACGGTACCCACGTCGTTCGACCATGCTCCATATTTCAGGGCGTTGGTGCCAAGTTCATGCATCAAAAGAGCTAGAGAAAGAGCCGAGCGCGGTCCAAGCTCCAAGTCTTTACCTGACATCGAGTAACGGTCGGGTAGTGACAGCTGGCGCAAAACAGAATCAATGACGGCCTCCATACGCGCGGAAGACCAATCCTGCACGAGAAGGACCTCGTGGGCTTTGGAGAGCGCGTGGAGACGGTTGGTAAAGGCCTCGACTGGTCCTCGATCTGTCACCGGACGCAAGGTCTGCGTTGCAATCGCCTGGACCATGGCCATCGTGTTCTTCAGGCGATGACTGATCTCGTGGTTCAACACCTGCTGTTCCTGTTCGGCTAGTATCCTGGAGATGGCTTCGCGCGTGCGGTCGGCAATTGTGCGGACAAAATCGCGCTCTTCCGTCGTGAAGTGATGGGGTCTGTCGTAGTGAACGAACATAACTCCCACAAACGCGCCGTGCTCAACGATCGGAACATTGACGAGAACCGAGATTCCGATCGAATGAAACAGCTCGGCCGAGTCTGACGTCCGGGGATCTTTTTCCACGTCTGGGATAATCACCGTCTCGCCGCGCTTAAGATCCTCGATATATGATCCATAGTTACGAAACTGATGTAGGCCAGCGACGGTCGAGACCCCTTCTGCTCGCCAGTCTGGCAGCATTTCAACGGTCTCGGCGATGGGGTCCACAAGGCCGTAGCCTGCTCTTGTGGCGCCAGCCAGGTTTCGCGCCATAATCTCGGCTGCAGCAAATGCTACATCTGTGACATCGTCCAGTTCACGAATTTTGTCACCTAGCTCCAGAAATGCCAGCTGTCGGTCTTCCGCAACTTTTTGCGCCGTAGCATTCCGTGCGACCTTGATGAACCCGGAAATCGGTGAAGCACCTCGGCTTGGAAGCGGGCGAAGGGTCCCGTCGAGAAACACTTTTGATCCGTCCGCTGTCTGGTGCCATCGCCGATCGACTGCGAGGCCTTCTGCTGCGGCTTTCCGCACTTCCCTAGCCGGAACGTCTGCCGCGCGATCCTCAACCGTAAAGAGCTCTGCGAACGGCCGGCCGAGCATCTCCGCTTCCGACCAGCCAAACGTTTCCTGTGCCCCGCCAAACCAGCTGGTAATGCGGTGCTCGTTATCCACTGTCAGAATTGTGTAGTCTTTCGCCCCCTCGACGATGAGCCGCAGTTTTGTCTCGCTCTCCTGAAGTGCCTCCAGCGCCCGCATTCGGTCCGTCACCTCGACAAAGATGATGACAAACTTGTCATTACCGGTGGCTTGTACGTAGCCATCGAACCAGCGGCCAAGCGAGCCAACTTTCCGGGTAAACCGTATATTCCGGCCGGTTTCGACCACGTCTGCGACGTCGGAAACCCACTCCTGTTCAAAACTCGGGAAAATCTCACGCATTGTACGGCCTGACACGTTTTGGTCAGGATAGCCTACCAGTTCACTCCAAGCGGGATTGACCGTTTCATACCGCCAGTCGACGATCTTGCCATCGATATCCCGAACAACTGAGCCGACGATAATGCCTTCCTCGAGCTGCTCGAAAAGCGAACTCCATCGACGCTCGGATAGAAAAGTGGCGATCTGGTTCGAAACCAGCTTGCCGATCCGACTGAGCAACTCGAGCTCGCTCTCCGTCCAAGTACGTGGCTCACCATCGATCGCAGCCAACGCCCCGATCACCATTCCGTCCGGCAACGTAACTGGAACCCCCATGTAGGAGATCACGCCAAGATCCGTGATGGCCAGATTGTTCCGGACAAGATCGTGGATCGTTGCGTCACCTATGATCAGAGGCTGTTTATCGCGGACGACATGTTGACAGAATGAGTGCGTCAGGGGGGTCTCAGCCGCCTCGGCCCATTTTTCCGGCAAGCCGAGGTGAGCGATGAAAACCTGACGATCTTCATCGAGTATCGACACAAGCGCCACAGGACAGTTCAGCCCCGCTTTGACGACCTCGATAATGTCCTGGAATTCCGACTGAACCGGAGCTTCAAGCAGACCTGAATCTCGAACAGCGCCGATGCGCTCCGATGGTGAACTCACTGGGTTTCCTTAACCGCGCGGACGCGAAGTTGATCGTGAAGCTAGAGCCGCAAGGACGGCGGGCGAAAGGACAAGGCTCGGCGGAACTACGGACGTGGGGCCTCCATCGACAAAACTTTGAAGAAACTGCATGGCGTTCTGCAACCCGTTCATTGTGTAAGGCTTCTCGATCGCCCCGAGTCCTCCGGCAAAATCGTCTGGTATACGCTTGAGATTACCTGACACGAAAACGAAGGGTATTGTTTTCTCCGACAGGTAGCGGCCGACATCGATGCCTGTCGGGCCGTCGAGCAACTGAATATCGACAAAAGCAAATTGCGGCGAGGTCGCTTCAGCGAGTTCGATTGCTTCCCGGCTGTCAGCGGCCGTCCCGACGACATGATGGCCGGCATCTTCCACTTCGCTTTCCAGCTCCATAGCCAGGAGGACCTCGTCCTCGACAATCAGAATATTCAAGACAAATCCTCTCAGTCTTTCACCGACAGTTCGACGCTAACGTCTGTTTTGTGACCGGTAATCTTCCGGTCCATCTTGGCGCGAAGTTGCAGGAGACACGCCTCAAGCATCTTCTGGCTGAAAGCCTCCTCTTCTTTGTCTACCTCCACTGGCGAAACGGTGTCGATGACCCGCATCAAGAAGTGCCCGTTCAGCCGCCTTATCTCGAGATGGATTTTGCCACCGCCGTCACTCAGACCCCTGCGGATAGCGTCGCCGACGAGCTCGTTTATGATCAGGGCCAGCGGAGATGCCTTAGTCGCTGGGACTACGACTTCGTGAAGATCTGTCGTGAGCTGGATGTCGGGGCGCTTAAGCGCACCTATCTTGTCAAGCATAAGGGTGTTTGCGAAATCTGCGACGTCGAAATAGCCGACCTCTTCGTCGTTCAAGAGTTTACGCTGAACCGTGCTTAGAGCTTCGACCCGATTGAGCACTGACATGAGTGTTCGCTCAACGACATCATTCTCAGTCATACGCGCTTGAAGTTTCACGATCGACGCAATCGTCAGCAGGTTGTTTTTCACCCTATGATCGACCTCGTGAACCAAGGCCGTTTTCGCTCGAAGGGCATCTGTCAGAGCCGCGGTTCGCAACGCAACTTCTTCTTCGGCAGTATGACGTGCCTGGGCGAGCTTCGCTTCCTTGCTCTTGATATTTGTGAAGTCGAGTTGCGAGGCAAAGAAATAGATGACCGTTCCTGAGGCATCCCGAACCGGACTGACGAAGAGGGCGTTCCAGAATTCTGATCCATCTTTCCGGTAATTTAGGATGTCGATTGACAGATCCTGCTCTGCCGCAATGGCTTCGCGAAGCTTCTGCACAGCTTTCGGATCGGTATTCGGTCCCTGAAGGAGACGGCAGTTCTTTCCGATTAGCTCCTCGTTGGAATAGCCAGTCAACTTAGAGAACGCCGTATTACAGAAGATAATCGGGTTGTCAGGTTGACGCGGATCGGTGATGAGCATGGGCATACGCGTGGCTTTGAACGCCGCCGCGAATGGATCTTCAGAAGCATGACCAGCAACGAGACGGTTCCCTGCATCTCTGGCGTCTTGTCGGGTCTGAGGGTCATCTGTCATGAGGATTCCTGATTTTGCGGCAACTAATAATGTGCGGCTCCCATATTGGTTCCATGGCAGGAGCTCGTTTGGCAGGAAAGCGTATCTTCATCCGCGCATCTGTTAAGGCGCTTCGTCAGACGATGTTCGAGGCTGGGTTGGACGACGCCGCAGAATGGCGGCGTGTCGATGGTGCGTTCAAGCTGCACCAGGCTTGAATCGGACATGTCCACTTCCTAGCTCACCCGGCGATCGGGGCTTGATGAGCCCGGTCGCTTTCCCACGTCTGTATGGAGTGAGACCAAATGGAAGAGGACATTAAGATCATCAAGGACGCTAGCATCGCCGAGAGGGAAGAGATTATTGTCGATTTTGCGCGATGGCTTGAGACCGCCTCGCAGGAGGCCCTTGTCTACGGTGAGGGGCGTTTTGCATTGATGTCTGCGAATATGGCGGAAGCCATCCGCGTAAACGCCGATGAACTGGCACGCGACACTCCCGAAACCGCCGAGCGGGTATTACAACAAGCTTGCGAGATGATCTCGCAGTTCAAGGCGGCTTATCCGCATCGTGTTCTCAGTCGATCGGTACATTGACAGCCGGACAGCGCGAATTCGGTAAATTTTTTCCGCAGCAGATCTTGAATCGGAAAATCACCAAAACCAAATCGTCTGCCGCCAGCCGCTTAAGACAGGGTTGGCATTGCCGGGACGCCGCTTTTGGCACTCCCGTACCCATGTTGCTTCAAGGAGGATATGGCTATGGCAACATCTTACGACTACGCACCACTCTACCGCTCGAGCGTTGGTTTCGACCGGATCTTCAATCTTCTGGAAAACGCTCAGCGTGCCCGTTCGACGAACGACTGGCCGCCCTATGACATCGTCAAAACAGGCGACGATTCATATCGGATCTCGATTGCGGTGGCGGGCTTTGCCCAAGACGATCTCGACGTCAGTTTCCAATCCAACCTGCTCACTGTTGCCGGCAAGAAGCAGGAGGCACCCTCGGATGACTACCTGCATCGCGGCATCGCTGGTCGCCCGTTCGAACATCGTTTCGAACTCGCCGACCATGTCCGTGTGAGCGGAGCGGGTTTGAATAACGGTCTCCTGTCGATCGAGCTTGTCCGCGAGATTCCCGAGGCATTGAAGCCGCGCAAGATCTCGATTCAGAGCACGCCCACGCTGGCGTCGGCGGCTCCGGCACAGATTGAAGCACAGAAGGCGGCTTGATCTGTAAGTTTGTCAACTAAGTCCAAGGGCGCCATTGAGATGGCGCCCGTCAACATGACGGGTTGGAAGGAGAGAACGATGAAACCCGATATGTTCAGCAAACCAGTTACTATTCTTGTCGGCTTGGGGTTCCCGACGGAAGTTCGTACCTTAATGGATGCTTACCGACACCTAGCCGAGTGGCCGGTGTCACTCAGAGACACGGCCCATTCCGTTGCCTTAAAAGCCTGTCAGGCAGCCCTTCGTGGCGAGATTGAGGCAGAAACGGCGCGTGGTCTGTTCACAGCGTTTGCGGAAAAGCATGAACTTCTTGCCCCTGAAACATCTGAGGTTTTGGCTTCTCGCAGGTATCGCGATAGAGATCCACACGTGGGGTGATGCAGCTCGAGAGGTTCACTTCGGACGAAGATAGTTCCACCAACTTAAGGTGGGCTGTATTCCGAGAGGTCCCATCGAGTAGAGGGCAAGACTACCCGATGCCAGACCTTCGGGCGAGTCGTCGATGTTAACCCTGAGCTTTGGCGTAGCTTCCATCGGTTCCGTCTCCCGGCCGTCCAACGTCGTCGGGACAACAGTTCATGTAAGCCAGCACGCGGGTTGAACCTGGTTGACTCCAGCAGGGATGGTTTTCGAACTCTACCTTCGTTCCCCGCAAAGGCTTGGCCTTCACGAGTATTTCGGCCCCATTCGCTGGTTCGCCGTCAATGCTATTGAGCATCGGTATGGAGCGCTGCTCTTTTTCGACACATGATCGCTGTTTCACCGCATGTCCACCATAGCGGACGCTCGACATATCGTTGGAAACCGAGCCTCCCTTAAAAGCAGTGTTGCCGGTTCGATTCCCATCAAGAGCGAGGACCGACCTTCAAGTTCAAACCGAAGCGTCCGCTCATTCTGCCCCGATCCATCCCTTGTGCGATTGCCTCACGAAATCGATAAATGCGCGCAATGGCGCGGGCACAAGGCGCCGCCCAGGGTAATAGAGGAACGGACCCGAAAACTGCAGCCACCATTCTTCCATAACCGGCATCAGATCTCCTCGATCAAAGTGTGGCCTTAGCCAGTCCTCAAAAATATAAATCATGCCAGAACCGGCAATGGCTGCGTCGATGCCAAGATCGGTGCCGCCGCCGAACTGGACCACGAGGTTACCTTTCGGATTTATGATGACTTCCTCCCCATCGCGTTCGAATTCCCAAGAGGGGAGTGCACGCCCCGAAAACCGCCCTAGAATACAATCATGCGAAAGCAGGTCTCGTGGATGTTGCGGTCCACCCCTCCTTGCGAGATAACGCGACGACGCGGCAAGGGCGTAGCGCTGCTGACGCGGGCCGATCGGCAAAGCCACCATATCCTGCTCGAGCCGTTCGTCATAACGGATGCCAGCATCGCAGCCGCTTTTTATGATGTCGACGAAATTCTCGTCGGTCACGATTTCCAGCCTTATGTCTGGATAAGCTGCCAAGAACGGCGGCACAATCGCAGGCAGGACCAGCCTTGCCGCGCTCATCGGGACATTTAGCCTGAGCTCCCCCGAGGGGCGGCCGCGGCTGCTTCTTACCTCGTCGAGTGCCGATGCAACTTCTGCAAACGCAGGTCCGGTGCGCTCCAGCAAGAGACGTCCGGCCTCCGTCGGGAGTACGCTGCGAGTGGTGCGATTGAATAGCCTTACCCCAATGTCCTCTTCCAGGCGTTTCACCGCATCGCTCAACGCGGAGGAACTGATGCCACTTTCGCGCGCGGCCTGCCGAAAACCTCTGGATCGAGCCACCAGCAGAAACGCATTGACGTCCGTAATGTCCGACATCCTGTTCTCCAAACCATGAGGCTGATTGTCCGTTAGAGCGGACAGCTTGTCCGGATTATAGCTTCTTGTGCCGCATATGCCAAACGTCTATTTCTGAGGACTACAAAGGAGATACAGCCATGAGCACTATCGAAAATACAGGAACCTTCAAGCTTGGCGATCGTACGGTGCGCCGGCTGGGTTATGGCGCGATGCAGCTTGCGGGCAAAGGCGTGTTCGGCCCGCCGCGCGATCGTCGGGAGGCCATCGCCGTTCTGCGCGAGGCTGTGGACAGTGGCGTCAATCACATCGACACCAGCGACTTCTACGGTCCGCATGTCACGAACGAGATCATACGCGAAGCCTTGCATCCCTATGGCAGCAACCTGGTGATTGTGACGAAAGTCGGCGTAGTCAGGGGAGCTGACGCCTCGTGGAACGCGTCATTTTCGCGCGCCGGCCTGACGCAGGCCGTTCATGACAACCTCCGCAATCTTGGGCTCGATGTGCTCGATGTAGTGAACCTCCGCGCCATGTTCGACGTGCATGGTCCCGCCGAAGGCTCGTTGGATGAGCCGCTTCAGGTTCTGGCGGAGCTGAAGCAACAAGGCCTGATCCGGCATATTGGACTGTCTAATGTCACGGCCAAGCAGGTTGAGGAAGCCGGCAAGATCACCGAGATCGTCTGTGTGCAGAACCAGTACAACCTTGCGCATCGCCGGGACGAAGCCTTAATCGACACGCTCGCCTCTCGAGGCGTGGCCTATGTCCCGTTCTTTCCTCTTGGCGGCTTCTCACCGCTGCAATCCTCGACCCTGTCGAGCCTCGCCGCCCGGCTCAACGCCACGCCGATGCAGGTGGCCCTTGCATGGCTTCTGCAACGATCGCCGAATATTCTCCTGATCCCTGGCACTTCATCACGAGTCCATCTGCGGGAAAACCTTGCAGCGGCCACGATAGAGCTTCCCTCGGAGGTACTGTCGGAACTGGATAATGTTGCTGCCTAATGCCGTTGTTTAGATCTGAGGAACCTGTGGAGGTTGATGGTCCAGGGGATGTTCCAGTTCGTCTCAAACAGCCTGCCCATTTCAGCAGTTTTCAATTGTGTGGATCTGGACCGGCGTTATGAGCGAGGGTGGTGGTCTTTCCTGTCGCCCAAAGAAAGCTGCAAGCGCACCAATGGCAGTCTGCACCTCGAAAGCGGGTCCTTGATCGATGATGATATCGATCAAGCCCTGTCGCAGCAACTGCCGTCTCTCGTCCGTCAATTCATGGGTGATAAACACTATTTCATTCGCTCGTCCTACAGCATCCACGGCATTCAGGACGGTTGATGCGCCAGCTGACGCATTGTAGATCCCGCGAATGGCGCTGTTGCGCTTCAAGGCGCTAAACACTAAGTCGCCAGCCAGTTCAGCCCGCTCATAGCTTTCAAGCACCTCGGTCACATGACAATCGGGATAGCGCTCGTTTAGCACGGCACGGAAACCGGCTTCACGCTCCTCATGTCCCATCATGCTGAGCATGCCAGAAATCACAATGACGTCTCCACCGTCTCGCCCGAGAAGGCGGCCCATCAGATCGCCGGCAATCCTGCCTGTCTTGACGTTGTCGGGACCAACATAGGCAAAGCGCTCCGAGCCTGCGATGTCAGTGACAAGCGTGATAACCGGCTTGCCCGACGTGCCAAATTCTCTCAATGCGGCAGCAATATCGGGATCCGCTGCGCTGACAATCACCATCCCATCGCATGTCTTGATGAGGCTGCCGATCAGGCCTGCTGTTGCACGAGGCTTTACCGGATCGATATGATGGATTTTGAACTGCAGATTGAACTGCGGAAAATCTCGCGCTGCCGCCTCGAAGTTTGCCTGGACTGAGGCGTGAAACGGGTTTTCGGGACGCTGAAGCAGAACGGCAATCCTGAGAGTTCGTGCGGCCCGCTGATTGAGCGCGCGATCAATCTTGAGCTTTCGAGCCCATTCGATAACGCGCCTTTCCTTCGCGTCGGTGACGCCGCCACGATTGTTAAGAACACGGTCAACGGTGGAAAGCGAAACGTTTGCTGCCTTGGCGATGTCCCTTGCCGTGATCTTTCCCATTCCAAGTGGCCCTATTTTGACGAAATCTCTTCAAGAATAGAATACCGCATCAAGAACCTAACGCTATCATCTTTCTCATTCGAACGTCATGGGCGTTTCGAAAAAGGGAGGTTACAAACATGATTGAGCTCGCCGTCTTTGGCGCAGGCCGTATTGGGCAGGTGCATGCCCTGAACGCGGCTGCTCACCCCTCAGCGCGCCTGAAATACATCGTTGACCCCGTACCAAGCGAGCATCTCGCAATCCAAACCCGAGCCGTGCTGTGCGAGCCGGAAGAAGTCTTTGCCGACCCAGATATCGCAGGCATCGTCATAGCGAGTTCCACTGATACCCATGCGGAACTGCTTTTGCGGGCGGCGCAGGCAGGCAAAGCCGTGTTCTGTGAAAAACCGGTCAGCCTTGATTTTGCAACCGTCGTAGATGTCACAAGCAAGGTTGAAAACGCCGGTGTGGCCTGCCTACTTGGATTTCAACGCCGATATGATCCGGATTATCGTCTGGTGCGTGACAGGATTGCGAGTGGTCAGGCAGGCCGCTTGGAGCACATCGTCATGCACACCCGCGACCCGTCGCCCCCGCCACGTTTCTACGTCGAGCGGTCGGGTGGCATGTTTCGAGACCAGGCGATCCATGATTTCGACATGGCCCGTTATCTTCTTGGAGAGGAAATCGCAATTGTCTACGCGGTTGGAAAAAGCCTGATCGACCCCGAAATCGAAGCGGCAGGCGATATCGACACGGCAATGATCACACTGACATCGGTTTCTGGTCGCTTCGTTCAGATGATAAATTGCCGGCGTGCGCCATTCGGTTACGATCAGAGGTTGGAGGCCCTGTGCTCGAGCGAGGTGCTCTACGTCGAAAACCGCCCGCAACGGGGCGTCATGATCGCCGACGCCAATGGTTTTCATTCGTCGATACCCATGAACTATTTCATCGAACGTTTTGCGGGTGCCTATCTCGCGGAAATGCACGCCTTCATCGATATGATCGAGAAGGGTACCAAACCCCTCGCCGGGATAAGAGATGGCTTGGAGGCGCAACGCCTTGCCGAGGCCGCGATCGTTTCGATGACAACCGGCTCACCCGTCCACATCAGTTCCGACTGGCATCCTTGAGAAAGGAAGGCAACAACTATGACAACCACCGATCTCCTGCCAGAAGGTGTCAGAATTGCCGTCAGCCCGTTGTCATGGGTAAATGACGTGCTTGAGGATCTCGGACGCGACATATCGCTTGAAACCTGCCTGAACGATGCGGCAGCAATCGGCTACCAAGGCGTAGAGCTGGGTCGCAAGTTCCCCCGAGACGCCGCCGTGCTTCGTCCGCTTCTGGACAGCCGCGACCTGCAACTCGCATCAGGCTGGTATTCCGGCGAACTTGCCGAGCGCGGTGTCGATGCGGAGATGGCAAGCGTCGCCGCGCACGCTGCCCTGCTGCGGGACATGGGCAGCAGTGTGCTTGTCTATGGCGAGGTGGCGATGATGACACCAGGCGCGCCGCTCGATGCCCCGATGTCAAAACGCCTGACCATGCCGGCGGGTGATATCGGCGGTTACGCCGCGAGACTGACAGAGTTCGGCAAGCGGCTTGGCGGAGAATACGGGCTGGTGCTCGCCTATCATCACCACCTGATGATGGTCGCAGAGACCTTCGACGAGATTTCGTCGCTCTTCGACAAGACGGGAGCGGAGGCTGGGCTTCTGCTCGATACCGGCCATGCCGCCGGTGGTGGTTTCGAGTACGCACGGCTGATCGAACGTTTCGGCGATCGCATCAACCACATTCATCTCAAGGATATGCGCACTCCGGTGATGACGGAGGTTCGCAGCCGCGACCTCAGCTTTAACGACGGTGTTCGTGCCGGCATGTTCACTGTTCCTGGCGATGGTAACGTCGATTTCAGTCCGATCGTGCGCTTTGTTCGCGGCGGCTACAAGGGCTGGCTCGTGGTGGAGGCTGAGCAGGATCCCGCCCAAGCGCTGCCGCGTCCTGCCGTCACTCGCGCCTTCCTTCACATGCACGACCTTTTCGCAGCTAGACCAGATTGAAAGGGAGAGAGGCCATGACCCAAAAAAAACTCAATATCGGCCTGATCGGTTCAGGCTTCATGGGCCAGGCCCATGCGGACGCCTACCGTCGTGCTGGCGTGCTGTATCGTGATCTGGCGGCCATCCCGCATCTCTATATGCTCGCCGATGCGAGCGATGAAATGGCTGCCGATGCCGCCGCCCGATATGGTTTCGAGAAAAGCACCGGAGACTGGCGGCGACTGGTTGAGGATCCCAATGTCGACATCGTCGACATCACCTCGCCAAACGTCATGCACCATGAAATGGCGCTTGCAGCGATAGAAGCAGGCAAGCACGTCTACTGCGAAAAGCCACTTTCCGTGACGCTGGCAGAGGCAGAGCAAATGGCTGCAGCTGCCCGAAAGAAAGGCGTCAAGACGATGGTCGCCTTCAACAACATCAAGACACCGGCGGCAATGTTGGCCAAGCAATTGATCGACAGAGGCGATATCGGACAGCCCATGCGCTTTCGCGGCTGGTTCGATCAAGGCTTTTTCAATGATCCCGATTTGCCATTTTCGTGGCGCTGTACGCGTCGCGATGCAGGATCAGGGGCGCTGGGCGATCTCGGCAGCCACGTTATTTCCGTTGCACAATATCTGCTGGGTCCGGTTGAAAGCGTCATCGCCCAAAGTCAGACGTTTTTTCCAACGAGGCCCGTGCCCCGGGCTGGTTCGGGTTACGGTGCAAAGGCGGGCAATGATGCGCCTCGCGCGATGGTCGAGAACGAGGATCAGATCCAGGCGCTGGTCCGCTTCAAATCGGGCGCAGGTGGCACCATTGAGGCATCCCGCGTAGCTGCCGGCAAGGTCTTTGGCGTCTACTGGGAAATATCCGGCACAGAGGGCACGATCATCATGGACGGAGAGCGCTTCAACGAGCTGAAGATATCGCGTTTCAACGACCCAAAGCCTGACCGTGGATTCAAGACGATCCTAGCGGGAAGCCAAGTACCGCAGTTTTCGGCATTTTTCGGCTTTGATTTCGCTGGCGGTGGCCTCGGCTACTTCGACGTCAAGGTTATCGAGGTACGTGACCTGATCGAAGGCATCATGCGCGATGCCGACTGTTACCCAAATTTCGAATTCGGGCTAGCCAACGAACAGATTATTGACGCCATGGAGCGGTCTCTGGCAACGGGCCAGTGGGAACAGACGGCGTCCTGAGCAATCGAGAGGCTTTTTGAGGAGATTTAAGATGACATTTCCAACCGCTCTTCCACCGTCCCGATTGCGAGCACCCCTGGACGCTCCTCCACTGCGCTGGGGCATTTTGGGGACTGGCTGGATAGCGGCAAAGTTCACAGAATCGGTAAAGGCACACACTCGGCAAGTAATCGCGGCCGTGGGTTCGAGATCGGAAGAAACTGCCAGGCGGTTTGCATCTGAGTGGGGTGTCGAGAACGCTTATGGAAGTTACGAGGCGCTCGTTCAATCACTCGATATCGATATCATCTATGTGGCTACCCCACATGGTTGGCACCATGAGCACGTCCTGCTCGCGATCAACGCCGGTAAGCACGTGCTCGTCGAAAAGCCGATGGCGCTGAATCATGCCCAGGCTGCCGAAATGGTCACTGCTGCTCGTAAGAAAGGCGTCTTTTTTGCAGAAGCGCTCTGGACGTATTTCCTGCCGAAATTCGACATTGTCCAGCAGGTCCTTGATGCGGGCGTTATTGGGGACATCAAATCGGTCTACACGGAATATGGCGAGTATCTTCCGCGTGACCACCGCATCTTCAACCCAAAACTGGCAGGCGGGCCGCTGCTTGATCTAGGTACGTATCCAGTGTCGTTAATAAGCAAGCTGCTTGGCGTTCCTTCCAAGGTCGTCGGCGTTGCAAGTCCCGATCCGGCCGGAGTGAATGGGCAGCTGGCTGTCGCCATGATGAATTCCCGGGGCTGCCAGGGGACCATGGCAACGACCCTTTATGGGTTTACGCCAACCGGCGCGACCATGGTCGGCACGGAGGGCTCGATCCGGTTTGTCAACGAGTTCCATTTGCCAGGCGCGTTCGAAGTGTGGTCGCTGGACGGGACTGTCAGGTTGAAATACGCGGAACCTCGTGGCGCGCATTTCGAAGGGCTTTACCATCAGGCTGCTGGGGTCGCTTACAGTATCAGCGACGGCGACCTTGAAAGTCCTTGCAGACCGCTTGATGCATCACTTGACACGATGAAAACACTTGATGCGATCCGTGCAGCGCTCGATATCGACTTTAGGAAAGCAGGGTTGTCTGAATGACCGCAAGACTGGTCCGATAGTCGTTGTAATCTTTGCGCGAGATCATGAGCCTGGCGAAACGCGCCGCGGGTATGGCGACGCTCCCCCTCCCTTCGCAATCCACTCTGCGGTTCACAGGATCCTCGTAAGCCCCAGCGTCACTTTCCTTCCCGGGCAGCCATTTTGCGGTGTTGTTTTGCGAGGATATCCGAAGGGGTCACGTTTGCCGCGGCCGATATCAGCTTGTTCTTCCAGCCGGACACGACGTCTCCGTCACCATTCATCATCGCATCGTAGCCGATTTGTGCAACGAAGCCGGGGTCGTCTTTCTTCTGTTTGCCAACCGCCGTGTCGAGCATGTCCGCGCGCTCGAAAAACGCTGTCTCGGTCGCGCCGGGCATCAGGCACGTGACGGTGACCCCGGTGCCATCCAGCTCTTCGCGAAGTGCGAATGAGAAGGAATTAATGAAGGCTTTTGTCGCGTTATAGACCGCCTGAAAGGTGCCGGGCATGAAACCGGCAATGGAGCCCGTGAGTAGAATCCGGCCGCTGCCGCGCTGGCGCATGCCGCTGCCGATCGCATGCACCAGCGCAACGGTACCGCTGATATTGGTGGCTATCACCCGCTGGACCGCATCCATTTTCTGATCGAGAAAACCGTTGCCCAGCCCCTGTCCCGCGTTCGCAAACAGCAGATCGACCGGCCACTCTTTCGTCGCTATGCGGGAGAGAAGTTTTTCCACGCCTGCCTGTGTCGAAAGGTCGGCTTGCACGGCTTCCACTTCCGTTCCCGCTGCCCGCAACTGTGTCGCCGCCGTTTCGATTTCCGCCTCGTCAGCCACGATGATGAGATTGTAGCCGTCCTGCGCCGCGCATCTTGCCAGTTCGTAACCGATGCCTGAGGAGGCGCCGGTGACGACAGCAAGGCCTTTGATTGATTTTTCCGCAGGCATGATTCTTCTCCTATGGCTTGAGGACGACCTTGATACAGCCGTCGTCGCGGTGGCTGAATGTTTTATAAAGATCAGGACCTTCATCGAGGGTGGCGCGGTGGGTGATGACGAAGGAGGGGTCGATCTCTCCCTTCTCGATCCGACCCATAAGGGTGGGCAGATAGGCCTGCACCGGTGTCTGAGCCATCCGGAATGTCAGGCCGCGATTGATCGCGGAGCCCATCGGGATTTTGTCGAGAAAACCGCCATAGACGCCGACGATCGAGACTGTGCCGAAGTTGCGGCAGCAATAAATAGCCTGCCGCAGCACATGCGGGCGGTCCGTCCCCATGAATGTCGCCACCTTGATACGGTCAAGACGGGAATCCCAGCCGGCGGCCGGATCGGGTTCCGTCCCCACGGCGTCGATGCAGGCGTCTGCGCCCCGGCCATGGGTTAATTCCATGATCTGCTCGTAAATATCATCATCCAGATAATTCAGTGTGAGCGCGCCGGCGGCGGCCGCAAGGGCGATCCGTTCCGGCACGGAATCGATAGCGATGACCCGTTCCGCACCCAACAGGAAGGCGGAGCGGATGGCCATCTGGCCGACAGGACCGCAGCCCCAGATCGCGATCGTATCGCCGGGCTGGATATTACAGAAATCCGCCGCCATGTAACCGGTCGGGAAAATGTCTGACAGAAACAGGACCTGCTCGTCTGTCAGCCCGTCGGGAACCTTGATAGGCCCGACATCGGCATAGGGAACGCGCATATATTCGGCCTGGCCGCCGCTGAAACCTCCCAGAAGGTGCGTGTAGCCGAACAGCCCGGCGGGGGAGTTTCCCCACATTTCCCGGACCTTATGGGGGTTGGGGTTGCTGCGCTCGCAGCCGGAATAAAACCCTCTTTTGCAGAAGAAACACTCTCCACAGGCAATCGTGAAGGGAACGACAACCCGGTCTCCGACCTTCAGCGTCTTATTGTCCCTGCCGACATCGACGACTTCGCCCATAGTCTCGTGGCCCATTATATCGCCACCATGCATGTCGGGCATGATCCCGTTGTAGAGATGAAGATCGGAACCGCAGATTGCGCAGGCGGTCACCTTGATGATCGCGTCGCGGCCGTGCTCGATTTGTGGATCAGGGACGCTCTCACAGCGAATGTCGTGTTTGCCGTGCCAAGTCAGTGCCTTCATGATCGGTGTTCCTTCTGGATCGGTGGAGCAGCGGGTGCGCCGGGTTCACGCCTAACCCGGCCCCATCGTCAAAGTTCCCGGGCTGTTCGAGCGATGGCGGCTGGCGGTGCGCCGTTAGAGAGGGAACAAGCTTGCCGGAGCGAAGTTAGACCGCCTATCTTTCCACGATCCGGAGGCGAGCCTTGACCCAGCCAGTTGAGTACGAAACCAGCAACAGCCTGAACATCGAAGCTGCGACCCCCAAGGTGATCAGGATCATTGTAGACGAACGCACCGTGCTTGAGGGTGTTTTGAACACCGGCAGCGTTTTGACGGTGCAGACGAAAGAAGGCGCCGAACCACAATCCATCGAACTTGTGATCGAGGACCTGGCACGGTGAAAATTGTGGTTCGCGGCCGGATACCCCTGCCAGCCAGGAATGGCGTGTGCGGCATCAGGAGGTCATGCGGGCTATCCGGCATCTCGACAAGAACCAGAAAAAAGCTCTGCTGCTCGTGGCGGCAGGGACGGGTTATGCCGATGCCGCCGCCATCTGCGGCTGCCGGGTGGGCACCATCAAAAGCCGCGTCAACAGGGCGAGGGAGTCGCTACGTCGAAATCTGGACCGAGTGCGGTCCGTCAACTGCAAACTGTGCCGCATAACCTCCGTAGTTTGTGTTATTGATGCTGCCATACTGGTGAAGGAGTTTTCCCTTTACCGGCGGCAGCTCACATGTGTTTGCCGAAAGATTTGCCCGCATCTGGAGCCGTCCCATTTGGAAATGCCAGTCGATTGCAAGGCATTTTGACTCACATTCGAGGACAACACCTTTCTCGAAGTGAGAGCAAAGGAGAGGCCAGATGTGCCAGCGCCGTTTTGAAAGCAACGCGGTCATCCTCGCCCTTGCCAGTTTTCCATCGGTCGTTTCAGCCCCTTGCCAGTTCAAAGTCGAAAGCTGCATCGTGTGGGGATCGTTGGGATCACGCACCACCTGCCGGGCATTGGGTGGGAGTTCTCCCTGGAACATTTCCGCCTGTTTAAGCCGATTTTCTATTTCCTGTTCCCGGTCGTCATCCGGATGGTCGGAGAAAAAGAAAAAAGGGTTGGCCGAGCCATGGTCGTCACCCATGAAAATTAACGGCGTCTGTGGGGAAAGGAGTAGAATTGTTTCAAGCGTCTCAAAGAGGGGCAGCGCAATAAGGGCACGAAGCCTTTCACCGCGTAACCTGTTTCCGGCCTGATCATGATTATGGAGAAAATTCACGAATCGTTGCGGTGGCAGATGGTCACTCGGTTCTCCGCTGCTGCCAAAATCCCGGGAAGGGCGCGGTTCGCCCTGGTAGACAAAACCGGTCGCAAGCGAGCGGCAAAGCTTGTCATAGGGCAGTGCCGCGAAGTCACCATAGATGCCGCCCTTTTCCTTCGTAGTCGCAACATGGACGACGTGGTGAAAGTCATCGTTCCACTGCGCATCAATCAGGACGGTGCCATCAGCCAAGGGCGTCATTGGCGAGGCCGCGTTTCTCGCGTCCTCTATGACCAGATGCACATGCCTGTTTCTTATTGTCCGCTTCACCTCTCGCGCCATCTCGATGAGGAAATCGACCTCTCCGCCGCCGCCAGCGAGATGATCAGCGGCATCGATCCGCAATCCGTCGAAGCGATAGGTCTCGAGCCAGTAGAATGCGTTCTGAAGAAAGAATGACCGAACTTCGGCCCGGTTGAAGTCCGGCGCCGGTCCCCATGGTGTCTCATCCTTCTTGAAAAATGCCGGGGCGTAGGCCTGAAGCGTATTTCCTGCGGGGCCGAAGTGATTGTAGACGACATCCAGCAGCACCATGATACCGTGGCCATGGGCTTGATCAATGAAGGCCTTGAGCTCGTCTGGGGAGCCATAATCCCGTTGGGGTGAAAATTGCAGGACGCCGTCGTAACCCCAGCCGCGACTTCCAGCAAAGGTCGCAAGCGGCATGAGTTCGATCGCGGTAATGCCCACGTCTGCGAGATATTCAAGTTTCTCCGCCGCGGCCGCAAAGGTGCCCTCGGGTGTAAAAGTCCCGACATGGAGCTCATAGACGACTGTTTCGTGCCACGGTCGGCCCTTCCAGTCCGGGTTTTTCCAGATGAAATCATGGTTGACGATCAGGGAGGGGCCAAGCGGGCCTACCTGTTGCTGATTGGAAGCGGGATCTGCAACCCTCGTCCTGTCGGCCAGCACGAAGCAATAGCGATCGCCGGGGAGGGCGCGTTTTGTGATGTGGTGCCAGCCATCACCAGCCGTGTGCATGTCGAATTCCGCATCGTTCAGCCACAGTTTCACCGCTGCTGAGGCGGGTGCCCAGATGCTGAAATCCGTGTCGCCGGATTGATTGCGCTGCGCGCCCCATTTGCGATAATTCGCTGCATTCATCATCAAAGCCTCCTGTTGCCAGTGGCCTGACCTGTTGGTGATCCCAGGGTTCCCGCCTGCCGTCTGTCAGCTCTTATCTTTGCAAAAGTCTCGGGCCTAATATCGGCGACAGCACCCGTTTTGGGCTTGTTGTCGCCGACAAGGCTTTCAAAAAGCGCCATATACTGTGCGGCACTCTTGTCCCAGGAAAAATTGGCCCGCATGGCTTGTGCCTGAAGCCGTCTGAAAAGTTCTCGGTCACTATAGGCACTGATGGCACGATCGAGCGCCGCGCGTAGATCGTCCTCATTTGCAGGCTCGAATTGAAAGCCTGTTGCCACGCCCGCCTCAATGGCTGCGTCATTCGCATCGATGATGGTTTCCGCTAGCCCACCAGTGCGGCTGACGATGGGCAGTGCGCCGTATCGCAGGGCGTAAAGCTGTGTCAGGCCGCAGGGTTCGAACCGTGAAGGCTGGATAATGAAGTCTGAGCCCGCCTGAATCATATGCGCCAGACGCTCATCGTAACCGATATGGGCGCAAACCAGTTCAGGATAACGTTTTGCCAGCGCGCGTAAGCTGTCTTCCAGTGCGGTGTCGCCTTCTCCGTGAATCACCAATCTTCCTTTTCGCGCAATGATAAGTGGAACGACCTGAGGGAGGAGGTCGATGCCCTTTTGCCAGGTCAGACGGCTGACCACACCGAAAACAGGGCCTTGGGTCGGGGCGAGGCCAAGGGCCTGAAGCAAGGCATATTTGTTAAGGCTCCGGCGTGTGGCCGTCGCAGCCGTGAAATTTGTAAGAATGTAGGGGTCTGTTGCCGGGTCCCAGACTTCCTGGTCGACACCGTTGACGATGCCACGCAGGTCCTCGCGCCGCGTGGCAAGCACGCCGTGCATACCCATTCCCATTTCCGGTGTCAGAATTTCTCTTGCGTAAGTGGGGCTAACTGTCGTTACGGCCGACGCGGTCGTCAGGCCACCCTTTAAAAACGACAGGTCGCCATAATATTCGAGGCAATCGACGGTACAGAGATGTTGGGGCAACTCAAGCATACCCGCCCGCTCGAGTGGATATTGTCCCTGAAATGCGAGATTGTGAAGGGTGAGGACGGAGGGCACCGCCGCCGCCGACTCCGCGATATAAACGCAGGTCAAGGCCGCGTGCCAGTCATGGACATGAACAAGATCAGGCTTCCAGTCGTCAATCGCGCCGAGGGCAATTTCCGCCGCCGCCTTGGACAGGACCGCAAAGCGCAGATCATTGTCGGCAAAAGGTTTGCCATTCATGCCATAGGGAGGACCTTCCCTGTCAAACAGGTCTGCCGCTTCAAGAAGCAGAAGCTTGTGACCGTCGGACTCAAGGGAGTAAACCGATACCGCTTGCTTTAGAATATTGGCGACCAGACACGGCTTCTTGCCGCGGACGAGCGGCGTGAGCCTACGGTAGAGGGGTAGCAATGTACGAACTTCCGCGCCGTGTCTTGCTAGTGCCTCCGGCAGAGCGCCTGCCGCATCGGCCAATCCGCCGGTTTTGACGAATGGAAACATTTCGGCCGTGACGGCAAGAATCCGCATTTGGCGCCTCCAGGGAACGTATTGATCTCAGACTGCGAGGAGCCCGGAAAAAGGTTGGTGCAACCAGCTCGCCTGCCCGGAACAGGGGGACCCTACCTGTCCTGCTGCTGGCCTTTATGTGTCGTGTCTGTTTTGATGTTGCCTATCGGCCCGTCTGGGTGTTGTCGGAAGAGGAATCTTCTGTGCTCTGACGGCCATTGTCGCCGGGATAGTGATGGCTGCGGTTTTCTTCAGGAATGCAGAGCGTTTTCCTGGTCATGTTACACCTCTCCGGGTACAGGTTCCGTGGAGCGACCCGAACCTTGCTTGTAGAGGTTTGTTCCCGTCCGCCGGCTACGTTTTATCCTGCGCGCAAGTAATTTAGGGATGCACCGAAATGTAAAAACGCCGCAAGCTCCGACGGCGAGGTGCTGGGTCGGGCGACGTCTGCACGGCGTAGAGCAGGGTCGCGTTCCGCCGACATAACAGTGTCGTCCGCTGCCTTAACGATATTGCTGTCGGCGTTTAGGAAAATTCCGGCTACAGGGAAACCTCCAAAGGTAGACGTACGCAAGTGTACAGACGGCGATTGCGACGGCCCTGCGCGCGACAGCCGGGCTCGGGGCCGTTCCGTCAATAGCTCCTCACGAAATATTAAATCTCGGAACTCCCGTGGCGCGGCATGGTTGGTCTAGGGCGCGCCACAGGGTGCGCAAGTGAAAAATCACCATATGAGGAGTGACATATCATGCCAAATCAAGGTGGTACGCACGAACAGCACGTGAAGGCCGGCCAGCAGAGCCACAAGAACAGCGACAAGCGTTCGCAGTCGGCATCGGCCTCCAATAACGACGACAATGGCAAGACCCGCGGTGGCACGCATGAGCAACATGTGAAGGCGGGCCAGCAGAGCCACAAAAACTCCTAACGCTGACAGATTGGGAATCCCCGCGCGCGTCGTGGGGATTTCCTTGTTTTATTCCCTGACGGGACAGGAAGTTTCATGACCGCTTTCGATGGCCAGTCTGGAACGACCGCCGAGAGTTGAGGAACTGATCATGACGACCGCAGCAGACGTTCTGGTAGAAACCTTGATCGAATGGAAGGTCGACACGATCTTCGGCCTTCCGGGAGACGGCATCAATGGCGTCATGGAGGCGCTTCGCAAACGTCAGGATGCGATAAGGTTTGTCCAGACCCGACACGAGCAATCCGCCGCCTTCATGGCGACGGCCTATGCCAAATGGACCGGCAGGCTCGGCGTCTGTCTTGCCACTTCGGGTCCCGGTGGCACCAATCTTCTGACCGGTCTTTATGACGCCAAGCTGGACCAGGTTCCTGTCCTCGCAATCACCGGGATGCAATATCACGACCTGATCGAAACTTTCACGCAGCAGGACGTCAACCTGACCCGCGTTTTTGAGGATGTCAGCATTTATAACACCGTCGTCAGCGACGCTGCGCATATGGAAAATGTCGCCAGCCTCGCCTGCCGCACGGCGATCGCGCGGCGTGGCGTCGCGCATCTCTCGATAGCAAACGACACGCAGGAAAAACCAGCCGAGGAAGGACGGTCTCTGGTTTCGCGGCGCTCGTCGGTCTTGAGGGCGATGCCGGTTGGCGTATTGACCGTGGCAAGGTCCAGTGCGTCATGAAGGCTTGCGGACGGCTTATTGCGCGGATGCGCGAACAGGATGTCGACTGCGACATCGAGGCCGATATCGAGCTTGATAGCGGCATTGCGGTCCCCGTGACGAGTGATCCCGGTGATCCGGCCATCAAAGACAGGTACCTTTCGCCCCGCCAGATCGGCCCGGATGCCGGGTACAAAGGCATCCCCCAACATGATAAAGGGCTACAGCCTTAGCTTGGTTTTGTATCAGGACGTTACGACGACGATGGGGCCAATTCTGTATATCTGAACCTTGAGCGCGGTCCGCAGAAAATTCAGCGCACCCTCCGTATCGGTAACGAAGAGCGTACCGCTGACGATCCGTCGGGCGGTCGCGTCGTCTCCTATGACGATGCGCCCACGAAAGTGCCGCTGTATTTCCTCGATAACGTAGGAAAGCGGCATATTGTCGATGGTAAGCTGGCCTCGGCGCCAGGCGAGAGCTGTAGCGGCATCCGTTTTGCGGATCGTGCTTTCCCCTGTCTCGTTCAGGTGAAGCATTTCTTCACCTTCCCTGAGTTTCACCGGGATGCCTCCCTCAGTCTTGAACTCTACCCTTACGGAATGTTCCGTTACGGCGACACGCGTGTCTGACGCGCTTTGGCGAACATCGAAAGCCGTGCCAAGAGCTGTGACTAGCGTATCCTCTGTGCTGACGGAGAACGGACGACTCTCATCCGGGGCCACCTGGAAGAATGCCTGACCGCGCAGGAGCCGAACCGTCCTTCGGCTGTTGGTGAAATCGAGTGTGATCGCCGACGACGCGTTCAACTGAACTCGCGAACCATCCTCCAGCGTGACTTCCGGCATTTCGTCGGCGCCAGACATAATATCGGCACTCAGACGCATGGGGCCGTCCAGGGCAATGAAGAGTGCTCCGGCCGAAATGATTGCCACGATTGAAGAGATGATCGCGTTGCGCCCACGTGGTGAGGTATCAACCGGCATATCACGAAGCCCGGCATCGGACCGGATCGCAGTTCTCGCTTCGCCGAGAATGCGCTTCGCAGCCGTGTAGGCCTGACAGTTCTCCGGATCCAGCTCCATCCAGCGACGGAACTCCGCCCGCTCCGTTTCCGGCTGTTCGGGGTCGCGGTTGCGAAAGACCCAGTCGGCTGCCTCTCTGTTTCGCTTGCGCTGATCGCGCGTCAGACGTCTACGTTTCACGGAACGCTCCAATTATGCTCTCCAATGTGTAGACGAATGAACTGCTTGGATTGGGATGTTTACTCCATTTCGAAAAGGCGGTCGAGGCAATGGCTGAGTGCGCGCCTGAGGTGCCGGTCAACCATATTGCGCGAAATTTTCAGCTTCGAAGCGATCTGGTCCGGTGAGAGATGATGCAGCCTGTGCAGCACGAATGCCGCCCGCCGTTTTTCAGGCAGGTCGGCAATGGCTTGTTTGAGGATCGCCAGCCGCGCTTCGACGTCCATCCCCTGGTCGGGGGCGCTGTTCGTCGCCATTACCGCTTTCGCATCTTCATCCGAGCCGGAGAAAAGTCGGGACTCGAACTGCTCGCGTCTGATCCGGTCGATCCGCATATTGGATGCGGCGCGGCACAGAAATGCTTTTATAGATCGTTTGCCGGAGAGCGCGTCCGGCTGCAATGCGAGTTTTACGTAGAGGTCGTGAACGATTTCCCGCGCGGCCCCGTCTGACCGGCTGCGTCCGCCCACTGCCTTGATGATGTCGCCGTAATGTTCGACGATCGCCCTGTTCAAGAGGTCGGTTCCGTCACTTTCATTGAGGCTGGCCGTCGACGTCCGCATCGCTTTCCTGATCCTCCGCAAGCTGCAATCTGCGACAACTGAAGGGGGCGAATAAGGAGCGCAAACCGGAGCTCTCCAAGGCCTTCGTCCGACCCAAGTTATCATCCGGCAGCAGAGTTTTGACCCATCATCGCCGTAGTGGAATTTCTACCGGTGGGTAAAAAGCGATGCAAGTGCAATGATTTACGGTTTGTGCCGAGAAAA
This sequence comes from Agrobacterium deltaense RV3, assembly GCF_900013505.1. Lineage (NCBI taxonomy): Bacteria > Pseudomonadati > Pseudomonadota > Alphaproteobacteria > Hyphomicrobiales > Rhizobiaceae > Agrobacterium > Agrobacterium deltae. The sequence goes on from NZ_LT009746.1 coordinate 1,408,201, forward strand.
AATCCTTCGCTGCATAAAAGAGGATATTTTTTATCATGTTTATGTCTGGATTCATTACATCTTTTGGCCTTGCGGAGTAAGGCGTGGGGATACGTGAGGCAGGATTGCAATTTACGAAAAAGCCAACCAATGTTGCGAGGCCGCCACAGCTCTCGTGCCCGCTCAGCTCCGGGAAGGGACGGGGACACACATCGGCGTTCCTGAAAGCGGATCCGGCATGATGACGGCGTTCACGCCGAAGACATCGAGAACATTCCTCTCGGTAATGACGGCTTCTGGCGTTCCGGCGTCAAATATCCTGCCATCCCTGATGAGAACAATCTCATCGGCGTAACGGGCAGCCTGATTGAGATCATGGAGCACCGCGACGATGGTGCGACCCCGATCACGAACAAGCTGCCGGATCAAATCGAGTATCTCGATCTGGTGGGCGAGGTCGAGGAACGTCGTCGGTTCATCGAGAAGAAGAATGTCCGTTTCCTGGGCGAGCGCCATGGCGATCCATGCGCGTTGTCGCTGGCCGCCTGACAGGGATTCCACCTGTCGGCCGGAGAGCGCCGTCATGTTGGTGAGATCAAGGGCATGGGCGCAGGCATCCTCATCACGGCTGGACCATCGCTCGAAAAGCCTGCGATGCGGATAACGCCCCTGACGGACCAGCTCGGCAACCGTCAATCCTTCAGGGGCCTGAGGCCCTTGCGTCAGGACGCCGATCTGTTTTGCCCGTTCCCGTGATGGCATTTTCCGTGTCGGCCTGCCGTCGAGAAATATCTCTCCCTTCATCGGGGCGAGAAGCCCGGCAAGCGCGCGCAATATCGTGGATTTGCCGCAGCCGTTTTGGCCGACGAGAACGGTGAAGCGTCCGGATGGAATTTTCAGGCTCAGGTCATCGACAATAATGGAGCCGTTATATCCGAGGGAAAGCTCCTGTGTCGCGAGGCGATAGTGTTCAGACATGCCTGCGGCCCTTCAGAAGATAGGCAAAAAATGGAGCGCCCAGCAGGGCAGTGACGATACCGGCCGGCAGCTGCGCCGGCGCGATGACGGTGCGGCCGACAATATCGGCGATCGAGAGTAATAGGCCGCCTGTCAGCCCGGCAACGGGAATGAGGCCAACATGGGAGTGGCCGGCGATCCGCCTTGCAATATGCGGCGCGATCAGTCCGACAAAACCCACCAGCCCGACCATGGCGACGGTCGCTCCCGATATCAATGTACAGAGCAGTATCAGGAATGCCCGCATGAGATTGACCCTCTGTCCCAAGCCCGTCGCCACATCGTCGCCGAAACGGATGAGATCCAGTTGCCGGCAGGAGAACCAGCTCAGGGCGAGCGGAGCGGCGAGCCAGATCAGGAGACTTTGGACCTTTGTCCAGTCGGCGCCGTAGACACTGCCCGAAAGCCAGATCATCGCGCGCTGAACATCGACGACATTGCCGAATGCGGTCAGAAAGCTGGTTCCCGCGCCGGCGAGCGCGCTTAAGCCGATGCCGACAAGGATGATCCGCAGAGAGGAGGTTCCGCGTTTCCAGGACAGGGCGTAAACCGCCGCCGCCATGGTGACGGCCCCCGCAAAGCCAGCCCATGGCAGAACGGCTGGTGAAACATCGGCAAAAACGATGATCACTACGCTTGCGAAAAGCGCTGCGCCTGCATTGATGCCCAGAACGCCGGGTTCCGCGAGGGGATTGCGCATGACGGTTTGCGAAATCGTCCCCGCAACGGCAAGGCCTGCGCCCGCAAGCAGGGCCAGAATAGCCCTCGATAACCGGAATTCGATGACAATCATCTGCAGATCGGGTGACGCCGTGCCGATGACCGCATCGGCAACGTCACGCCAGGCAATCGATTGGTCACCCCACATCATTGCAGCAACCACGGCCAGCAGGTTAAGAGTGATCAGAACAGTTATCGCGCGTGTCACGGCTTGCCTGCCCCCGTGCGATAACGTGCCAGCCAGAGGAAAAACGGCGCTCCAATCAGCGCCATCGTGACGCCAACAGGAAAACTCTGGTTGGCGAGGATGATCCGTCCGGCGAGATCGGCGAGAACCACCATGATCGCACCGATGACGGCGCTGAAGGGAATGACCCAACGGTAATCCGTGCTGATGGCAAGGCGGACGATGTGCGGCACAACGAGACCGACGAAGCCGACCGGTCCGGCAAGTGCGACGGCGCTGCCGGACAGGAGAATGACGATGACGACCGACAGGCTGCGCCAGAGGGCCGGGTTCTGGCCAAGCGCGGTGGCGACATCGGTTCCAAGGCTCAAGGTCGTCAGATGTCGGGCAAGGACAAGTGATCCGAACAGCCCCGCAAGCGAATAAGGCATGACGGTGATGACCTGATCCATCGTCCGGCCGCT
>NZ_LT009746.1:1411049-1647402 GCF_900013505.1 Agrobacterium deltaense RV3
CAAGTGATCCGAACAGCCCCGCAAGCGAATAAGGCATGACGGTGATGACCTGATCCATCGTCCGGCCGCTCAAGGAACCGACGGTCCACAGACGCACCGCATCAAGTGTCGTCTGGTCGAAGATCAGAATTGCCGTAGTAAGCGAGGTGAGGAATGTCGCGACCACCGCTCCAGCCAGCACCATGATCAGCGGGGTCGCGCCCACACGCCCGATAGAACCAATGACGAAAACGCAGAACGCGGCAAAAGCTGCGCCGCCAAAGGCATACCAGACCAGCGCGTCGCCCGAAACGCCGATGATCGACAGGCTGGCCACGACTGCGAAAGCGGCGCCGGCATTGATGCCGAGCAGACCCGGCGAAGCCAGAGGGTTTTTCGTCACGGCCTGCATGATTGCGCCTGAGACGGCCAGGCCCGCTCCGGCGATCATGGCCGCTGCGACGCGTGGCAAGCGCAGCAACATCACGACGAGATGATCACGCGAGCCGTCAAAGCGAAAGATTGCAGAGAGCACCGTCGACGGTAAGAGGGGTGCAGGGCCAGCGATTACTGCCAGCATTGCGGAAAACAGCAGGCCAGCGATGGCGAGCAGAAGCAGGACCGCGCAGAAAAATTCCGCACGGCGAGGATGTATCGGTCTTTCCGCATTCGATAGTCCGCGAAACGATGTCACGGCTTATCCAGCAGATATTGCTCGATGTCATCGAGAACTTTGTTGGCGGAGCCGATGCCGTTGAAGCTCATCCATGTTTCGCGCTTGACCCGGTGGGCGTTTCCGGATGCGACTGCCGGCAACATTTGCCAAAAGGGGTTGCTGGTCGTGCGGTCGGCAAGCGCATCGTCCATGGTTGTGTCATATCTGCCGGCAACGACGTAAAGCAGGATGTCCCCGTCCAGTAGGGCGAGGTCCTCCCATTCGGGCCGTTTGAAGACCGTATTGTCCTCAGTCGTTTCGTACGCACTCCGTTTTACGCCGGCATCACGGAGAACCTCATAAGGCGCATAGGCGGCTGGACCGTCAAGATAGACATGAAAGCCGCTGGGCGTTACCCGCAATACCGATACCGTATGGGACGCAGTTTTATCTCTGATGGCGGCAACACGTTTTTCGTAGCTGGCCAGCATCCCTGCCGCCTCGTCACTTTTTCCCGAAAGGAGCGCCAATGTGCGGAAATGGTCTTTCCAGTTCTTTGCGTCGATAAGCGCGGTCGGCGCAATCTTGGCGAAGTTCTGGTAGGATTGGCCGTGCAGGGCGGCGTCCCCGACAATCAGATCCGGTTTCAGGGCCACGATGCGCTCGAGACTCGGCTGCCGGGCTTCGCCAATATCGGAGACCGTCGCCTTGTCGGCTTTCTCCTTAAGCTCGTGGTCCTGAACGGACATAAGCGGTGCGCCGACCAAAGGCAGGCCGAGTTCAAGCGCCATTCCAAGATTATAGAAAGGATCGAGCACAACGATCCTGCGGGGCGTGTCCGGCACGCAGATCGGTGCGCCATACACGCCTGTTGTGAGGGACCGGCCCGAACATTGCGCCGAAGCGCCGGAGGCAAAAAGTCCCATCAGCAAGATGAGAAACGACCGCAGGATCATTCACTACTCCAGAAATGGAAGCCTGCGCGGCATGGGAGCCGCGCAGGAAACGCATCAGAATTTGACCTTGAGGTTCAGGCCGACGTTTCGGCGCTCACCGAGCGTGGCGGCAATATTGTTGTCGTTATAGACAAAATATTTCTCGTCCAGAAGGTTCTGCGCAAAGGCGTTGAGTTCCCACCTTTCGGTCTTGTAGCCCGCCTGCAGGTTCACGATCCAACGGCTGTCGAGATAATCGTGCGGCAGGCTGCCCAGACGGGCCAGATAGCTCGAGGTATATTTGGCGTCCGCGCCGATATAGACGCCATTATCGAACGTGTAGCGAGCGCCGAGACCCAGCGACCACTCCGGCGCTTCCGGGAACGGCAGGCCGGACAGATTGCCCAGGTTCAAATCGTTGAAGTTCTTGAATTCGGTATGGACGTAGCCGAGCGATGCGAAGGTTTCGAGGTTGTCAGTGACCTTGAACGCTGGCTCGAACTCGAAGCCCCATGCTTCCGACGACGCGGCGTTGATGATGCGCCGGCTCAGCAGATCCGTCGGATCGAACTGCATCAGAACCTGCTGGTTAGAGTATTTGGTGAGGAACACGTTTGAATTCACGGTCAGCCGGTCATCCATGAACGAGCCCTTGTAGAAAATCTCGTAGGTCGATGCCTCCTCGGGTTTATAGCTATAGGCCGTACGCTGATACGAATCGTAGCTCGCCCCCCCTGTCCGGAAGCCCTGGGAATAGGTAACCCCAACCGTCTGTGTGTCAGTCAGCTCTTTCGAAAGGCCGATTTTCGGTACGAAATTGACCTCGCTGAAGGATGCGGCATAGTCCGTCATCACGGTCGTCCTGCCGCCAAGAGGCTGGGTGCGTACCAGATTTTGCGTTATGTCCTGATCCGTGTAGTCCAGCCGGCCGCCGAGGGTAATTTTCCATGTTGGAACGAATTCGTAGGTCGCCTCTCCGAACAGGGCGGCGTTGAACGATTTCTGCGTATTGCGCTGGACCTGGTTACGCCTGACAGTGGCGGTCAGCGGAATGGTGCGGTCATAGAAATTTTTCTCGTCTTCATAGGAAAAATAGACGCCGCCGACCCAGTCCCATTTGTCACCTTCATAATTGAGGCGCACTTCCTGGGAGGCGATCCATTCCTTGTAGTAGCCGTGATAGGTGTCAATCTCGCCCGGAGTTCCGTAATTGACTGAAAGACGATCGGCATCGGAATAGCTGAAGGCGGAAAGTGAGGTCAGCTTTAACTCGTCTGAAAAATCATGTGTTACCTCCAACCCAACATTATGCACATCGGTTGGGCGATATTCTATGTAGGCCGGAATGAGGTAGTCGCCGCGTTTCTGGTCGAAGCTGAAGGGAATGGAGCCTTTGGGGCCGCCAATATCGCGAACGGCGGGGTTGTCGTGTGAAAACGAATAGCTGAGAAGCGCGCGCGTCTCCGGCATCTCCGCCGGTTCAAACAGGACCTTTCCTCGGACCTGATAATAAAAGTCGTGCGTGAACTCGTTATAGTTCTCATAACGCTCGAATGTCGGGTAATTGATATCGTTCTTGCTACGCTGAATCTCACCAGACATGCGAATGGCGATCTGATCGTCCACCAGCGGCGTATTGAACATGAAGCCAGTGCCGTAAAGATTGCCGGTGGCGATTGTGGTCGACAGCTCCGCCTCTTTTTCGAAGGTGGGATCCTTGGTCTTTATGTAAATGGCGCCGGCCATGGCAGCGCGGCCCGACAGGGTGGACTGCGGGCCGCGATAGACTTCGACCTGCTCCACGTCAAACAGCCCGCGTGCCCCGCGGCGTGCCCCACGCACCGTCTGCTGGACGCCGTCGATGTAAAGTGTCGCCAGAGGCGCGCCGCCGGGAACAAGACCTTCCGAGCTGACACCACGAATGATGAAGCCGGCATCGGCCCAGTCGCCGTCCATGACGTTTGCCATGCGACGGAAGCTATCGCGGAAACTTCTGATCTGACCGTCGGCGATCTGTTCTGCGTTGACGATGCCGATGCTCGAGGATGCGCTTGCAAGCGTCGTGGCGTTGCGTGAACCGTAAATCGTTATGGCCTGCAACTGAGTCGTGCCGTCGGCACCGACGGCTGCGGCATCTGCAGGAGCCGCCGCAAGGCTGAGGGCGATCTGGTTCTGGCCGGCAAACCGCGACTGGACACCAGTCCCTGCAAGCACTGCGCTGAGCGCCTGGGAAGGTGTGAGATTGCCGCTGGCGCCGTTAGACATTTTGCCATTCGCAATCGAACCATCAAAGATGATCTGCAGGCCGGTTTGCGTGGCGAGCTGATTGAGCGCGGAGGTAAGCGGCCCGGCGGCAATCGAAATCTGTCGCGGCGAGGCACTTGCCTGGCCGGTGCCTTGCGCTGCGGCCGGCACATGCATAGCCAAAGCAGAAACCGACGTTGCAAGCAGCATCGCCACCCATCCAGCCAGACCGGTTCGAGCCGTTCTGCCGTTAATTCCCTTGCATTCCATTGAAGCCCCCGCTCCCGCGCACTTGATAAGCGTTTCAGACAAAAGGCGGCAATATCCGCCCACTCATGCTGAAGACGAACAGGGAAGGGACTATGGGACTCTCAAGTCGAAATAAATTTATGAAAAATAATAATTTTACTTCAGGCAGAAATGGGCACGCATTTCCTGTAGCAGACAGGCGTCCCGTTCATCGCTCGACTTCAATACGCAGGTCGGGCACTTTTCCGCACCTTTAACGGTATAGTACCGGCAGCATCCGCCACGCGCGCGAAACGTGTAGGTGAATGGTTCCTTCAATGCGCTGTCGTGCAGGGTGAGGTCAAAATACCCCAGCTGGCGGTTGTTCAGCGGCGATCCTTGTACCTTGACGATCGCCATTGCTGTTGCAATTGCATCGGCGAGACAGCCGAACCGTCTTCCAACGTCGAGAAATCTGCCGGCGATGGCGTCTCCCACCAGCCGCCACTGCGCATTCTTCGAAAAGCCGGTTCTTTTTGCCAATGCTTCCACCAGCAGATGGAAATGTTGCTCGACGCCCATCCTGAAATGCTCGCACAGGCCTGCGTGGTCCGTGACCGTCGAATGCGGCCCGTCATCCCGATCCGCAAAAATCTGCGGCGACAACAGCCTCACGCGGGCACGCCGCACTGTCATCGGCTCCCCGTCATGCTCGCCATGATAGGTATAGAACTGCAGCGAAAAGGCATCAGGCGACATATCAGGCACGATGCCGCGGCTAACCAGCAACGGCACGGTGGCCATGAAGAAGATGTAGCAATAGTCGCTCATCAGAAATGCGGCGCGGCTTTTGAGATCTACGCCGGGATCGAACGACCCCTCATAATCCAGGAATTCCTGCAATGCCGAAGGGCTGGAAAACAGTTCGGCAGCGGTTGTCCAGCCGTGAAGCAATGCGCCGGTGCTGCACGGCACTTCGGGCCACATGGTCTGCTGGAGAACGGTCGCTTCCGTCAGAATATCGCTGGCTTCGGGGACGCCGGCAGTTTCATGATGTCTCATCGTCTGCCGCATCCATCAGGTTCGCATCTCAAATCAGGCTCATGCCTCTCTCGCTGAAATAGCCCTTGCCTGCACCGCATCGGTTTGCCAAAGCTGGCCCAGTTTGCCGATGAAGTGCGCAAACGCTTGCGGGGCAAGCATATGCGACCCTTCGATCCGATGCATGGTGACACCGAGAAACGGAACATGCGAATTTCCTCTCGTAGTTTAGACGAACAGGATCGGCTCTTTAGGACTTGTCATGAAAAATATTGATGGACACCGGTGTTGGGGCGCTGGCGTTTAAGGTTGATCGTCGCTGCCGAAAACCGTGATGACTGTTTTAGTGGAAGAGGAGAATGATGATGATCTCGATTGTCAATTCTGCGATAGAAGCAAAAGAGCTTCTTCCGAAAAGAGATGCGCAAAAGTGGATGGTATGACCGAATTTGAAAATGTTTGATAAGGGTGAGGCCGACGCAGGTATTGTCGTTGCAATCCCTGTCTCCGAAATTCTTGCGGTTTACGATGCGGCTGCGCTTCTCAATGACGTCGAGTGGGCCCAAGCGCAGCGTTTCCATAAGTTGGAGGATAGTCTCCGTTTTCAAGGAGCGCATGTCCTCAAGCGCTTACTGGTCGGTGCGGCCGTCGGAATGGAAACCGCAGACCTTCATTTTTCGCGCGCAGCGGGTGGCAAGCCTTTCCTGGTAAACGCCGGCCCTCTGGATTTTAATCTCTCGCATGGCGGCAACTGGGTTGTCGTAGCGTTTTCGCGGTCGGGTCGTATTGGTGTTGATGTCGAATCCGAGAGGGAGGAAGATTTCTGGAAGGAAATTACCTCAGCTTTCCACGCGCCAATGGATGCGAAAAACGTCGGATTTTTGAAGATGTGGACCGCGAAGGAGGCCGCTGTCAAAGCCAATGGGGCAGGTCTCGTGATTCCGCTCTCGGAGGTTGTGATCGACACAGAAGATTCCGAGACCTTTATCGCGGCACTTCCGATTGAACGTTTATATGGACGATGGCGTCAACTTGATGCGACTCATGTTCTGGCCGTGGCTACTGAAAAGAATCCACCCGCGATTTGTGTATGTACCAGCGTCAGCATCTTAAAGCGTATTTTGGAGGTGATTTGAATTTCGTATCTCCTGTTCCCGGCATCTGAGCCGAAGTCAGGCAGAAATTCCACTTCTTCCTCCGTTCAAATTTCCCGAGCCAGCTCTGTTCAGCAGACCGACGTTTTTCTGAGCGCTTCCGACCAGACTGCATAGCCTGCTGCATTCAGATGAACCAGATCTGGCAAATAATAACGGAACATCGGCAGACCATTTTCACCGATGAGGCCGGCGTTCGGATCAAGCCATGTCGTGCGTTCGCGACCGTTGCACCAGTTGCGTGCCGTCTGGTTGAAAAGATCGAATTCATGGCGGTAAATCCAGCGCGCCGGACTGTGCTTGATCGCCACAACAAACACGTCCGCCTGCGGGAGGGCTCGAGAGACACTGTCGCGCAAATCCTGCAGGTGCCGAAACGTCGTCTGAGCCTTGAGGCCGTCACTGGCAATATCGTTTTCGCCGAAATAAAGCACCACTCTGCCTGGCTTTAAGGGAACCAGGAGCTGGTGCAGGTAGTGGCTGGCGGAGAGGTAGGTGCCGCCGCCAAATCCCAGATTGACGATATCCAGCGAGCCGAGATCCTCGGTGACGGAGCTCCAGATTCGAAACGAGGATGAGCCATAAAAGGCGATCGGATTTTCTGGAAGGCCGATGCGCTGAAGGCGGGCAAGAACGGCAAGGACATCGTTTTCGTGACGGCTGGTGCCGATATTGGCTGGGAAGTCGTACATGGTGGTCCTAAAAACATGTGGCTTGAAAGCCGGATGCCGCTATTTGCGCATCCGGCGCCCGGCAGAGGTTACGAAATCGCTTGGCGCAGGACAGCCAAGGCACCCTTCGTGAGAGCATCGTCCGCACCCATGGATGTCTTGAGCCCGAACACATCTGCGGCAACCAGATAGAGATCGTTCAGCCCGTCATTGCCGACGATAGCTGCCTCGTCTCCTTCCGCATACCATCCCGCCTCACGGGCCTGCCTAAACTCCTGCCCGATGACCAGTCCCCGAACATAGGAGCGCAGCTGATCCGGCGAAAGCCGGCCGGCAAGCCCGCCGGTTCGCGCCGAAAACATGAGCGACAGCATGGCGGCGGATCGTTTTGCCTCTTTCAGACCCCAAAGATAGGCCTCCGGATCATCGACCGGCGGCTGCGTTGAACCGCGCGCGATGAAGGAATGATTAATGAGCAGGTTGAAGATTTCACCGGTCACGAATGTCTGGAAGCCGTCGATCCGCCCCGCCTTCACCCGCGCCCATTTGCTATGGGTTCCGGGGATGATGAGGGTGGCGTCCTCACCAAGGCCGCGGCCGACGATCTGAGTTTCTTCGCCGCGCATTACATCCGGAAACGGCTGGCGGGCGGGGTCGTTGAGACCCGGCAGGAAGACGAGATCGGAACCGTTCGGCAGCGACCTGCGCACAGTGCCGGCGGCAAGTTCCGTCGGGCCTGCCGGGCACGGCACATAAGCGACTTCGACCCAGCCGTTGCGGCTGGTGATCATGCCGAGGGCGGCGACGGGCAGGGGCCCGTGGCGCGAGAACCAGGGTGCGAGTGCCGCCATCAACGCCGCCTCGTGCTCACCCTTGCCAAGGCTCGAAATACCGTCGGCGGTCTCCAGATGATCGAGTTCTTCTCCGCCTTCACCGACAAGCGCCGCCCTCAGTGATGTCGTTCCCCAATCAACGATGATCGATGTCGCTGTTGCAGCCATGTCTTGAACCTCCTCGTTCATTTCATCTTGGGGCTTGTCATAGGGTGCGAGTCTATGTAGTGTCAATTAGTGAATTCAATGTATCAAAATATGATACTTAATTGGGAGGAGAAAGATGGTGGCTGGCCTCAAGGGGATTTTGCCTGTTCTGCCCACGCCGTTTCTGGCGGGTGGCGGCATTGACGAAGCAGGTATGAAGCGGCTGGTGGTCTTTGCGCTCGACAAGGGCGTGGATGGTGTCGTGTTTCCCGGTTTCGCCAGCGAGGTGGAGGCTTTGAATGCCGCCGAGCGCGCAACGCTGCTGAAGATCGTCGTGGATGCGGTGGCCGGTCGGGTGCCGGTCGTGGCCGGCGCCAGTGCGGCCGACTGGCGTGAGGTGGTCGAGCACGGACGGACGGCATCGGCGCTCGGCATTCGCCACCTGATGGTGCAGCCACCCAAATCGGTCGGCACAGATGCGGCGGCGCTGATCGAATTCCTCGGCCGGATCGTTGAGGCACTGCCCGAGGTTGAAATCATCCTGCAGAATGCGCCTGCGCCGCGCGGCTCCGACCTCTCGCCGCAGGCGATCGTGGAAATCGTGCGGGCGTTGCCGCAGGTGACCTATGTCAAGGAAGAGACCCTTCCGGCCGGCCCGGCCATCAGCCATATCATCGCCCATGCGCCTTCGACCCTGAAGGGCGTCATCGGTGGCGGCGGCGCGCGTTATATTCTCGACGAATATGCCCGAGGTGCTACGGCAGCCATGCCGGCGCTGGAGATCGCCGAGGAACATGTGGCCATCGACCGGGCGCTTGTTGCCGGGCGGCGGGAAGAGGCTCGCCGGATCTATGTCCGCACCCTGCCGCTTCTGGTGTTGCAGGCAGTCTATCGCATGCGGCTGACCAAATATGTGCTCGCCCGTCGCGGCGTGATCGAAGGCGTCGGCGTGCGTGCGCCGACACCCGAGCTTGATGCGGCGGCCCTTGCCGATATTGACGCCAATCTGGTCGAGCTTGGCCTTGTTGCCGCGGAGGCCGCATGAACAGCCCCATCGCAACCGTCGAAGTCTTTACGCTGACCCAGCCGCGCAAGGTTCCCTATCTCGGCGCGCTCAGGGAAGGCGAGGTGGTCAATCCCAACGGCTACATCGTGCGCAAGGGCAATCGTACGGTCTATCCCACCTTCGACCGCAGCGTGCTGGTGCGCATGACCACCGGGGCCGGCACTGTCGGCTGGGGCGAGACCTATGGCATCGTCGCCCCCGGCGCGGTCGCCGCCCTCATTAATGATCTTCTCGCCGGTTTCGTGATCGGCCGCGATGCGTCCGATCCTTCGGCTGTTTATGACGACCTTTACGACATGATGCGGGTACGTGGTTATACCGGCGGCTTTTATGTCGATGCGCTTGCCGCGCTTGATATCGCGCTATGGGACATTGCCGGGCAGGAAGCCGGAAAATCCATCCGCGACCTTCTCGGCGGCGGGGTCGACAGCTTCTCGGCCTATGTTTCAGGCCTGCCCGAAAAGACACTGAAAGCGCGCGGGGAATTGGCGAAATATTGGCAGGATCGCGGTTTTGATGCTTTCAAATTCGCAACGCCGGTGGCTGACGATGGCCCGGCGGCGGAAATCGCCAATCTGCGGCAGGTGCTTGGGCCTCAGGCGAAGATTGCCGCCGACATGCACTGGAACCAGACGCCGGAGCGGGCGCTGGAACTCATTGCCGAAATGAAACCCTCCGACCCGTGGTTTGCCGAAGCGCCGGTCTGGACGGAGGATATCGCAGGGCTGGAAAAGGTTTCGAAGGGAACAGACGTCCCGATCGCTGTTGGTGAGGAATGGCGCACCCATTGGGACATGCGCGCCCGCATCGAACGCTGCCGCATCGCGATCGTGCAGCCGGAAATGGGCCACAAGGGCATTACCAATTTCATCCGCATCGGCGCTCTTGCCGCCGAGCACGGCATTGACGTGATCCCGCACGCAACAGTCGGTGCGGGTATCTTCCTTGCTGCGAGCCTGCAGGCGTCGTCGACATTGCCGACCCTGAAGGGTCACGAGTTTCAGCACTCGATTTTCGAGCCCAATCGCCGCCTGCTCGCCGGCGACATGGATTGCCGCGAAGGCAGATACTACCTGCCCTCCGGACCCGGACTTGGCGTCAAGCCGTCGGAGGCGGCGCTCGCCCTTATTGAACGTATCTGAACTGGTTTTCTGGAGGAGGAACCCATGACCAAAAGAATAAGAAAGCTGGCGCTTGGCACAGCGACCGCGATGCTGATGACCATGGGCGGATTTGCTCCCGCCATGGCCGATACCGTTTTGAAATTCATCTCCTGGCAGACGGACGATGCCGGCACGGGCGAATGGTGGCGCTCCGCCATCGCCGCCTTCGAGAAACGGCATCCGGGCGTGAAAATCGAATTCACCAAGGCCGAGCGCAGCTCCTACGCCGACACGATGACGACACTCTTTGCGGCCAACCAGCCGCCGCAGATCGTGCATCTGGCGTCCTTCGAATTTCAAATGTTTGCCGATAGCGGCTGGCTCGAGCCTCTCGACCCGTGGCTGAAGAAGGACGGCATCGACATGACGGGCTGGGCCGGTCAGCAGAAATGCGAATGGAATGGCGAAACCGTCTGCATCATGACCAACTATTTCGGTTTCGTGATGGCCTACAACAAGAAGATTTTGGAAGAGGCGGGCGTCGCGGTTCCGAAGACCTATGACGAGTTCCTGGCCGCTGCCAAAGCGACGACCAAGGATCTGAACGGCGATGGCATTATCGACCAGTTTGGTACAGGCCATGAAACCAAGGGTGGTCCGGGGCAATATCTGACGGAAATGCTGAACTACATCCTCGACGCCGGCGCCTACTGGACCGACAAGGACGGCAACATCACCATCGACACGCCACAGATGGTGGAGGGGTTGACCCGCTGGAAGACTGTGATGAAGAGCGGGATCAGTCCGGTGGACATGAGCGCCAGCGACGTGCGCAAGCTGTTTGCCGATGGCAAGATGGCCATGCGGCTAGATGGACCGTGGCTTTATGGCACGACCGAAAAGGGTTCGGCCAAGAGTGACATCGTTTATGTCGCGCCGCCGCTTCATCCGCCGCTTGGCGGGTCTTCCAACGTGCTTGCCATGCCGGCAGATATTCCCGACGACCAGAAGGCATTGGTCTGGGATTTCATCAAGCTGACGATGACGCCGGAATTCCAGCGCAGCTATGCCACCCTTGGCGGCAACACCCCGCCAAGCCCGAAGGCCGACGTCTCGGGTGTTGAAAAGACCATCCCTCATTTTCCGGTGCTGATCGAGACGATGAAGGCCGCGTCGGAAGCCGGTATCGACCGCATTCCGACCGGGCTTGAGCTTTTCTACAACGAGTTCAGCAAGATGGTGATGGAAGAAAGCCAGCGGATGATCATTCAGGATCTCGATCCGGCGGAGGTGGCGAAAACCATGCAGGCAAAGGCCGAAGCCATCAAGGGTTGATCCCCCATTGTCCTGATCCCGTTGTCCTGCCATGGCCCGTAAAGGGCCATGGCCATCATTCGCATCCGGCAGGAGGACCATCCATGACCGAACCCGTTCGGGCTGGGCGTCGCAAGTTCTTCGATCTTGCGCGTCCCAGCCGGCAACATCTCCTCGGCTATATTCTGATCGCGCCCGCGGTCCTGATGGTTGCCGCCATCATCGTCTGGCCGCTCGTGCTGGCCGTTGACCTGTCGTTCCAGCAGGTCAAGATACCAAGGCTTGGCGGCGCCAGCCGGCCGTTTTCGCTGAGCAATTACACCTGGCTGTTCTCGTCGCCGGAATTCTGGCTGGCCTGCTGGGTAACGCTAAAGCTGGTCATCGTCGTTACCGCCGGCAGCGTCGCGGTTGGCCTCAGCACGGCGCTTCTGGCCAATAACCGTTTCAAGGGCCGCACCGTCGCACGGCTGGGAATGGCGCTGCCCTGGGCCGTGCCGGAAATCATCGCGGTCGTCATCTTTGCGTGGATGTTCGACACTTCCTTCGGCCTGTTCGGCTGGCTGGCGATCAAGCTCGGTTTTACCGACCAGATGATCCCGTGGGTCAGCAGTTCCACGGCCGCCTTCTGGGCCGTGGCGATCACCATGGTATGGAAAGGTTTTCCTTTCGTCTCGATCATGTGTCTGGCTGGCCTGCAGTCCATCCCCGCCGATTATTATGCGGCGGCGAAGGTCGATGGTGCGAGTGTGTGGCAGCGCTTCCGCTGGATCACCATGCCGCTTTTGATGCCGGTGCTGGGCGTGACGCTGGTGCTGACGCTGCTTTGGGTATTCCGCGACTTTTCCATCATCAAGGTTCTGACCGGCGGCGGGCCGCTGCGTTCAACCCAGACACTGTCGATCATGACCTATGACCAGGCCTTCCAGTATCACAATTTCGGTCGTGCCGCCGCCGTGGGCGTGCTGACACTGGTGATCTGCATCGTCGCGAGCCTCCTGATGCTCGGCCGGCGTTCGAAATCGATCTATTGAGGAGGCTTTGATGAAACGGACATTTTTACAGAGCCTTGCCCTTTACGCGACTGTGATTTTCACGCTGGTGATGATCCTGTTCCCGGTCTACTGGCTGCTGGTCACGGCACTTTCCACCACCGATGAGCTTTACCGCCTGCCGCCGACCTTCTGGCCGAACGATCCGCAGTGGGACATCTTCGCCCGTGTCTGGGCGGCAAAACCGATCCTGCTGTGGCTTTGGAATTCCATGCTGGCGGCTATCGGCTCGGTGGCGCTGTCGATGCTGGTTTCGGTCAGCGCCGGTTATGCGCTGTCGCGTTATTCCATGCGGGGTGGCGCGACCATGGGTCTCTTCGTCCTGACGGCGAAGATGCTGCCCGCGACGCTGCTGGTCATTCCCCTGTTTTCGATCTTTTCCAGCTTCGGCCTGATCGGCAGCCTGTGGACGCTGGTTCTGGCGCATTCGACAATGATCATTCCTTTCGCCACATGGATGCTGAAAGGCTATTTCGACACCATTCCGAAAGAGTTGGAACAGGCTGCCATGGTCGACGGCTGCTCGCCGATCGGCGCGATGGTGCGCGTCGTGCTTCCCATCGCCACGCCGGGGCTTGCCGCCACTGCACTTTATGCCTTCGTGCTCAGCTGGGCAGACTATGCCTATGCGCGCACCTTCCTCGTCAACTCGCCGGACAACTGGACGGCCAATCTCGGCATCACCACGATGCAGGGCGAATATGTCACCTACTGGAACGACATCTCCGCCGCATCCGTGTTCATCGCGCTGCCGATCATCGCAATCTACCTGTTCCTTGAACGTTATTTGGTCGGCGGCCTCACCGCTGGCGCGGAGAAATAAGCATGGCCAATATTTCCATTCGCAACGTCAGCAAGTCCTATGGCGCGCTCAACGTGCTCAGGCCGTTTTCGCTTGAGATCGAGAACGGCGAGTTCGTGGTGCTGGTCGGGCCTTCCGGCTGCGGCAAGTCGACGATGCTGAAAATCCTCGCCGGCCTCGAACCGGCAAGCGAAGGCCAGATCTTCATCGGCGATAACGAAGTGACGGATCTGGCGCCGGGTGACCGCGACATCGCCATGGTGTTCCAGAACTATGCGCTTTATCCGCACCTGACCGTTCGCCAGAATATCGGCTTCGGCCTGAAGATGCGCGGCACCGACAAGGCCGAGATCGACCGCCGGGTTGATGATGCGGCGCGCATTCTGGAAGTGACACCCTATCTCGATCGCAAGCCCAAGGATCTCTCGGGCGGCCAGCGCCAGCGCGTGGCACTTGGCCGTGCCATCGTGCGCCAGCCCCAGGCCTTCCTGATGGATGAGCCGCTGTCCAACCTCGATGCCAAGCTGCGCGTCCACATGCGTGCCGAAATCGGCGCATTGCACAAGCGCATCGGTGTCACCACCGTTTATGTGACGCATGATCAGGTCGAGGCGATGACGATGGCGGACCGCGTCGTCATCATGCAGGGCGGCATCATCCAGCAGATCGCCGCACCGGACGAGCTTTTCAACAATCCGGCCAATCTTTTCGTCGCCGGTTTCATCGGCTCGCCGGGCATGAATTTCCTCAATGCGGAACTGCGTGACGGCACTGTTACCCTGTTTGGGCAACCGGTTTCCCTGCCGGGTGCGGTCGGCCGCCAGGGCAGCGTGATTGTCGGTCTGCGGCCTGAACATCTCGTTCTGGGCGATGCGCCGGTCACCTTCGATGTCCGTCCGACGCTGGTTGAGAGCCTCGGATCGGAAAAATACGTCTATTTCGATGCGGAGGGTGCAAGGGTCGCGGATGGCGAGGAGGGCAAGTCCAAGGGGCTGATCGCGCGCGTCTCGCATACCGGCAGCCTTCCCGGCAATGAGGCGCTCCGGCTCGGTTTCGATCCGGCCCAGCTTTATCTCTTCGATGCAAAGACCGGAGCACGGCTATGATCCTCGTCACCGGATCGGCAGGCCGTGTCGGCCGTGCCGTTGTCGCCGCCTTGCGCGCACAGGGCCGCGCCGTTCGCGGTTTTGATTTGAGGCCATCGGCAACCGGCGGCGAGGAAGTCGTCGGGTCGCTGGAGGATGCGCAGGCATTGTCCGAGGTCATCAAGGACGTGAGCGCCGTCCTGCATCTGGGCGCCTTCATGTCATGGGCTCCGGCGGATCGCGACCGCATGTTCGCCGTCAATGTCGAGGGCACGCGCCGGCTTCTGGATGCGGCGTCAGCAGCTGGTGTGCGGCGGTTCGTTCTCGCCTCATCGGGCGAGGTCTATCCGGAAAACCGCCCGGAGTTCCTGCCGGTCACCGAGGACCATCCGCTTTGCCCCAATTCGCCGTACGGTCTGACCAAGCTTCTGGGCGAAGAGCTGGTGCGCTTTCACCAACGAAACGGCACGATGGAAACGGTTATCCTGCGTTTCTCGCATACGCAGGATGCGGCGGAGCTGCTGGACGAGGACAGTTTCTTTTCCGGCCCCCGGTTTTTCCTGCGGCCGCGCATCCGCCAGCAGCAGAATTTCGGAAACACCGCCATCGCCGAATTGCTCCAGTCCCGCGATATCGGCGAACCCGCGCACATTCTGGCGCGCAACGAAAACGGCCGGCCGTTCCGTATGCATATAACCGATACGCGCGACATGGTGGCGGGCATTCTCCTTGCTCTCGATCACCCCAAGGCGGCGGGCGGCACCTTCAATCTCGGTGCCGATAAACCGGCCGATTTCGCCGCGCTTCTGCCGAAGATTGCCGCGCTGACCGGCCTGCCCATCGTGACAGTCGATTTTCCCGGCGACGGCGTTTATTACCATACGTCCAACGAGCGGATCAGAAACACTTTGGGGTTTGAAGCGGAATGGACGATGGACCGGATGCTGGACGACGCGGCGGCCGCAAGGCGGCAGCGGCTCGCGAAGGAGCAGAGGCAATGAAACCCGAGACGCCGGGGGGCACGGCGGCACTGGCCAAGGGTCTGACCCTGCTCGACATGGTTGCCGATGCGCCGGAACCGCTGCGTTTTGCCGAGCTGCTGCGGGCTTCCGGTCTGCCGAAGCCGACATTCGCGCGCATCCTGCGGACCCTCATCGCCTATGGCCTCGTCCGTCAGGATGAGGCCCGTGGCACCTACGTTCTCGGCCAGCGTTTTCTGGAAATGTCCCACAAGGTCTGGGAGAGCTTCGATCTCGTCTCGGCGGCGACCCCGGAACTGGAGCGGCTGGCCGCTGAACTGGGGGAGACGGTTGCACTGTGCCGGCTTGACGGCACCATGACGCAATATCTCGCCGAACGCTCGCCGAACGGTCTTTCGGTGCGCGTCGAGGTGGGGCGCCGCGTGCCCCTGCATTGCACCGCACCGGGCAAGGCGCTGCTCGCCTTTCAGGACCCCGCCTTTGGCCGCGCGCTGCTGGATCGCCTGACGCTCGATCTGCAGACACCCAAAACCATTACCACCCTCGATGCGCTGCAGGCGGATCTGACGCTGACGCGGGCACGGGGTTATTCGATTTCCTACGAGGAGCATCTGCCGGGCGTGAATTCGGTCGCCGCCCCTGTCATGGGCCGGGACAATACGCCGATGGGCGTGCTTGTTGCGCTCGGGCCGTCGTCGCGGCTGGATTCCTCCAATATCCATCCCGCCGGGCGTGAATTGATTGCCGCCGCCCGCCGCATTACCGGTGCCGCCGGGGCCGTGGCGATCAGCTCGCGACCGCGCCCGCGTTCGGCAACGGGCCGCCCCAGTGCCGAACTCAGCTGCATTCTGCCTTGGGGTGCGCAGCTGGGGGAAAGCCCGGTCTGGCACGAGGGGGAAAACGCGCTCTATTGGGTGGATATCCTGCATCCGGCGGTGTACCGCTTCGATCCCGCTACTGGCCGCAACGAAACCTGCGAGACCGGCAAGCTGGTCAGCGCCGTCATTCCGGTCACCGGAGGGCGATTGCTGGTGGCGTCGCAGGATGGCGTCGAATGGCTGGATTTCGCCTCCGGCCGGCTGACACCCTTCGTCAGCCCGGAGGCTGGCATTGCCGATAACCGCCTGAACGATGCCAAATGCGGGCCGGATGGCGCGATCTGGGTCGGCTCGATGCGGATCGATGCCTCCAAGCCCACGGGTGCGCTTTATCGCATCAATGCCAATGGCGCATCGGAGCGGAAGGAAGGCGGCATCATCGTCTCCAACGGTCTCGGCTGGAGCCCCGATGGCAGGACGTTCTATTTCGTCGATACAGTGCCCGGCCTCATCCACGCCTATGATTGCGATCCGTCGACGGGCGCGCTATCGCAGCGCCGTGAATTCGCCCGCATTCCGGTGGCCGATGGCCGGCCAGATGGTCTGGCGGTGGATGCCGAAGGCGGTGTCTGGTGCGCCATCTGGGATGGCTGGTGCGTGCGCCGTTATCTTCCGAACGGCAAGCTGGACCAGGTGATCGACATGCCGGTGCCACGCCCTTCCAGCATCGCTTTTGGCGGGCCGGACCTGTCGACGCTGTTCATCACCAGCGCCCGCACGCGCCTGCCTGCCTCCACACTCGCCGATGCGCCGCTCTCCGGCGGCCTGTTTTCCTGCCGCCCGGGAATTGCCGGCGCGCGCATCTCGCTGTTTGAAGGATAAAGGATGCGTCTCGAAAGCGTCTTTGGATTGACGGGCCGCACGGCGCTCGTCACCGGTTCCAGCCGTGGCATAGGCGCCGCCATTGCCGAGGGGCTGGCGGGCGCGGGCGCCCGTGTCATCCTGCATGGCGTAAAGCCGGGCGCTGCTGCGCCCGTGCAGTACCGGATCGTCGCAAGCGGCGGCACGGCGCAGGAACTGGCGGGCGATCTGTCCGAACCCGGTGCCGGTCGTGATCTCATCGAACGGGCCGAGGCGATTGCGCCGGTCGATATTCTTGTCATCAATGCCAGCGCCCAGATCAACGCCGTGCTTTCGGAACTGACAGCGGACGATCTGGCGTTTCAGCTGGCGGTCAATCTGGGCTCGACGGTGGATATGCTGCAGGCGGCCTTGCCGCGCATGGCGGCCCGAAAATGGGGCAGGGTGGTTTCCATCGGTTCGGTCAATCAGCTGCGGCCGAAGGGCATCGTCACCGCCTATGCCGCCACCAAGGCAGCGCAGCACAATCTGATCCAGAGTCAGGCGCGGGATTATGCGCGCGACAATGTGTTGCTCAACACACTCGCGCCCGGCCTCATCGACACCGACCGCAATGCCCACCGTCGTGATGAGGATCCCGAAGGCTGGGGGGAATACGTCCGGACGCTGAACTGGATGGGCCGTGCCGGGCAGCCGGAAGAAATGGTGGGGGCCGCCATCTTCCTGTCGTCGCAGGCCTGCAGTTTCATGACCGGGGAGAACATTTTTCTGACAGGTGGATATTGACGGATTTGCCGGCACGGCTTGCTACTAGCATTCGCAACAAGGCTGCGTATCCCGAGATTCCTGCATATTCGGGATGCCGGCCCATCGCGCGGATCAGAGGACGACAGACACTTCAGACCCATTCCGTCAAACGGAGTCTGCAGCCTGCTAAGTGACAAATGGATTGTGCCGGTTCTTTGGCGTCGTTCTCTCGCGGAAGATCATCGGCTCCGCTTTTGAAAAGAGGTAGGCTTGCGCCATCGGACTTCTGTAATGACATTGGTGTTGGTTCGGGTTCCTTTCAACTGCGTGGCTGTGAAATGGTGCGTCGGGGGTGCGTATCTCTTCAAGACTTTTGTCCGGCTGGATGGCAGACAAAGCGATGGCGCCGCGCAGACGTAAATCAACCCGCTACCTTCCGGAGCGATTTCTCAATCTCTCCTCCGCAATAAGCGTTGCCGTATTCCTCGAAACTTTTATCGTTCAAGGCGGCCAGCGAAGTTGTGGCTACCACTCTTCTGGAAAGGCCCCAGATTGTCGGTGACGTATCCTCAATGATGCCCTGAATGACAGGGAACCGGTCGGCGACCGTAGTCCAAAGGATTGCAGTCGCTATATCTGCTACGCCAATCTTTTCTGTTCCGAGCATAAAGCCGGAAGTAGAGCTCAAGCCGTTTCGTGCCCCGGTATCCGCGAAAATACGGATCCATTTTTGCAGGCGTGGGACGAACCCTTCCCATTTCTCAGGTGTCCACATTTCGCGCCCGCCGTTGAGAGTCAACTCATCAAGGACATCGTTGGCATCGTTAACGATCTTGGCGCTGAGTGCGCGGCCCTCAATAGTTGTCGGCAACATCTCCAGCCGTTCACCCAGGTAGATGGCGATCGCCGGCATCTGGGAGATCGCAAAATTGCGCTCACGGTCAATCAGAACCGGTGGCCCCATGAAGGCAACCGGCTGCTTTTCCACCGCACAATCCATAATATTTTCAATCGCATCGGCATCGTGTTCATCCCAGGAGTACCCACAATGGGCCAGAATTCCGCGGATGAACTGACCTCGAAAAGGAACTGGCCAGTAATAAAGGGCGAAGTTTTTCATGCCTTCCTCCATTGGTCATGCAAACATCGAACGGCGTTGGTTGTTACCAGTTCCCCGACGTGCACTAAGAGTAAAAATGGAACTCAAGGAATGCTCTGACGCTTTGACGGCTTCCATGGCGCAGCAAGAGTTGTTTTTGGACGTAAGGCCCTGTTATTTACGGTTTCCTCGCTAAAAACAGAACACCCTGCGGGGTAATCATCTAACCTCCACACGAACGCTATGCTCAGTCTCTTCAGGCCGCCGTTTTTCCGCAGGCTGAGCGTTCACTCCCCCATCACCACTCCCTCGCGTCGTGGGTCGGCGCTGCCGGCCAAGCCTTCGGCGGTGATTTCGACAGCATGCAGACCGGAATTCATCTCACCCGGTTTCACCTCGTAACCAAGCGCCTTCAGCGGACCGGCCAGTTCTTCCGCGCTGGTGCCGGCCTCGATGTCATAGGTACCGAACCGGTTGATGAGATGCGGCTGGGCGACGATCACTTCCACCGGCATGCCCCAGTCGATATAGGCGATCAGCGCCTGCGCCACATAGCCGATGATCTGGCTTCCTCCGGGCGAACCAATGGCGAGCAGCGGTTTTCCATCCTTCATCACGATAGTGGGGGCCATGGAGGAGCGCGGTCGTTTACCGGGTTCGACGCGGTTGGCGATCGGCAGACCGCCGTCATGCGTCTTGAAGGAAAAGTCCGTCAACTCGTTGTTCAGCAGGAAGCCATTCGTCATCAGACGCGAGCCGAAGCCGCTTTCGATCGTTGTCGTCATCGAGACCACGTTGCCTTCCTTGTCGACGATGACGAAATGACTCGTCGACGGCAACTCAAGCGCGGCATCCCGGCCGAAAAGCAGCGCGTGGTCCCATTCCGGCTCACCGGCATTGACCGCGTCTTTGGCCAGCGCCTTGTCGCCGTCGAGCAGCTTTGCCCTCTCCCCTAGATAGGTCTTGTCCAGCATGCCCTTGACCGGTAGCGGCACGAAATCGGTGTCAGCGACGTAACGCTCGCGGTCGGCGAAGGCGAGACGCTGCGCGTCGCCGATAATGCGCCAGCTTTCGACATTTTTCGGCCCCAGCGACCTCAGATCGAAATTCTCCGCCATGCCGAGCATCTGGCCGATGGCGATTCCGCCTGACGAGGGCGGTCCCATGCCGCAAACGTCAAGTGCACGATAGATAAAGCAGACTGGCTCGCGCTCGATGACGCGATAGTTGGAAAGATCGGAAAGCGACAGTACGCCAGGATTGTCGGCTGCCTCGCGCACCGTCTTGACGATCGCCTCGGCAATTTTCCCCTTGTAAAAGGCATCGGCGCCGCCCTTGGCGATCGCTGCAAGCGTCTCGGCATAGGCCGGGTTCTTCAACGGAGCACCGGCCTGCAGCGCGGCCCCGGAGGTGTCGAAGAAATAGGACCGCGCTTCTGGATATGTCTTCAGCCGGTCACCTTCTGATGCGATCAGCGAGGCAAGGCGCGGCGACACCTGAAAACCGTGGGTCGCCAGCGTTTCCGCCGGCTTCAGTAGGCTTGCCCATTCCGCCTTTCCATAGCGTTTGTGAGCTTCCTCCAGAAGTCGCACCGTTCCCGGCGTGCCAACGGAACGACCGCCGATGACTGCGTTCATGAATTTAAGCGGCTGACCTTTGTCATCCAGGAAGAGCTTTGGCGTGGCATCCATCGGTGCCGTCTCCCGGCCGTCCAACGTCGTCAGCCTGCCGGTTTTAGCGTGGTAATAGACGAGGAAGGCGCCGCCGCCGAGACCGGAACTTTGCGGTTCAACGAGGCCCAGCACAGTCTGCACCGCCACCATCGCATCTATGGCGTTGCCGCCTGCGGCGATCACGTCGCGTCCCGCTTTGGTCGCGAGCGGATTGGCTGCGGCGACCATGAAGTTCTTCGACTCGACACGTTTGGCGGTGGCAAGCCCGGTTGCCTTTTCCGGCGCCACCGTGTCGGACGCCTGCTGGGCGGAGGCGATTGCGGTGGAAAACATCAAGGCAACAACAGCCTCACAGAAAAATCTCATTTTCATCGGCCTCATCCTTCAGAGCGGCGCAAACCATGAATGTGAGAAGGGCAAATCTCGCAGGGCGCTTAAGATCAACTCTCGGGCGACTGCCCTTCCCGGTCAAACATTCGATTTTAATGGCAGTGTAATCAGCCAATCTGGAACGACGATCTGCCGGGCGCCGTTCAGCGTTCAAGTTCGTAAGAAAACACAACAGCCTCCGGGTTGGCCAGAATATTCGGCGCTAATGGAATGCAGCAAGCTCCCGCAAGTCCCAGTGCATTCTCTCACTATCGCCCTGTGTCAGGCCTTCACCCCGTGCAGGATGGGGCGCTATCCCTTTATCCCGCTTGCCGCGATACTGGAGATGAACAGCCTCTGCAGGCAGAGATAAAAGATCAGCACCGGCAGCGTGATGATGGTGAGATAGGCCATCACCTCACCCCAGGGTGTGTTGAGCTGGAAGAAATATTGCAGCCCCACCATCACCGGCCTGTAGGCCTCGGACTGGGTAACGAGAAGCGGCCATAGATATTGCTGGCTGTACATGACGAGAAACTTCAGGATCGCAGCCGTTGCGATGACCGGGCCGCTAAGCGGCATCACCACCTGTGCGTAAATCCGCAGCCAGCTGGCCCCGTCGATGCGCGCCGCCTCCAGCAACTCCTTTGGCAGATCCTTGAAATATTGCACGAAGAGGAAAATCGTCAGCCCGTCTGCGATCCATGGGATGATCTGCACATGCCACGAATTGAGCCATCCCCAGGTAAACCCGTTGCTGTCGATCCATGGCAGATTGTTGACTTCGAGCAGCAGCGGCACGGCAATGGTTTCAAAGGGAATGATGAGCGTGGCGAGGATGACCGAAAAGAGAATATCCTTTCCGCGCCAGTTCAAAAAGGTGAAAGCGAATGCGGCAAGCGAGCCAAGCAGCAGGGCGAGAAACACGGTAACGGCCGTTACCAGAACCGAGTTGAATATGAAGGTCGCAATCGGCGCCCGGGCGAAAGCCGCGGTGTAGTTTTCAAGCGAAAGATCTCCAACCGGCAGGAAAGCGCGTATCGAGGTCGCATCACTGAGCAGCTGGTCGTTCGGTTTCAGCGACGAGAAGCCCATGAACAAGAGAGGCAAAATGAAGATCGCCGCGAAAGCGAGCATGAGCACATAGTTGCCGATGAGAAAAGCGAGGCTCTTGCGTTGTCCGGCCTGCATCATTGCTTCTCCCTTGTCAGGTATCGTTGGGTCAGTGAGATGCACAGGACAAGCAGGAAGAGGACGACCGAGATTGCCGAACCTGCCGCGATGTCCTGCTGTCGATATCCCCGCTCAACCGCCTGATAGACGATGCTTTGCGTCGAATCGCGGGGGCCGCCCTTGGTCATCACATCGATCTGCGCAAAAAGGGCAAAAGCCTGCATGGTAATGACGATGATAATTAGCACGGTCGTGTTGCGCAGCAGCGGCCAGGTTATCATGCTGAACTTCTGCCAGCGGCTCGCGCCTTCGATATCGGCTGCCTCGTAAAGATCCGGAGAGATAGTTTGCAGGCCGGAAAGCCATATGACCATGTGAAAACCGACCCCCTGCCAGACGGACATGACCAGAATGGCCCACAGGGCGGTATCGGTTCTGCCCAGCCAGTCGACTGGCTGGAACAGCCCGAAGCTCATGTAACTCAAAAGGCTGTTCAGGAGCCCGTTATCCGCCGCATAAATAAACCGCCAGAGCAACGCCACCACCACAACCGACAGCACGACGGGCATGAAGTAGACCGCGCGGAAAATCGTGACGCCGGGAATCTTCTGGTTCACCAACAGGGCAAGAAACAACGCCAGCGCCGCCTGAACCGGGGCAACGACCGCCACGAAGGAAAGCGTGTTGACGAGCGCTGTCAAAAAACACGACGTCGCGCGCCAGAATGACGATCTGGTTCTCACCCCAGCTGAAGCTCTTATATTCCCGCATCCCGTCCAGATGGGGATAGTCTGGATTGTTGCGGGTGAAAGTGCGAATTCGCGGATAGGAGGTTGCGCCATCCGCATCCTGCTTGAGGCTCCCATCCGCCTCCCTTTCCGGCTCAAGCTTCAACACGCCGATACCCAGCAGCCGGGTGTAATTTTCAACGCCGACAAACTCGGTCGGATTGGGAGATGTCAGCCGCTGGTTGGTGAAGGAAAACCCGAGCCCCAGCAGAAAGGGCGTGATCAGGAACAGCCCGATCAGCACCATCGCCGGTGCAGCCATGAACCAGCCCGTAAAGCTGTCCCGGGTCAATTTTCCCTTTGAAGACAAGAGCGCCATCGACAACCTTCCCCTATTTGGGTTGGTAACCGGAATTGCGTTCTATGTTGTTGTTTATCTCGTCGGCCGCGTTGTCCAGCGTATCGGCGACATCCGCGCCATTGGCAATGTCAGACACCGCTTTCGAAAACACCGGCGAGATGAAGGCGTAAGCCGGCGTCACCGGGCGCAACGTTCCCTGACGCTTGGAGAGCTCGAAGAAAACTTCGAGCGGGCCACCCTGTTTATAGTTCTCCGTCATCTGGGCTGCGGAAGACGTGGCCGGGATCAGGCCGATCGCATCGGAGAACTGCGCGAGATATTTGTCCTGTATGGCGAATTCGATGAAGGCGGATGCGCCTTGGGGATGCTTGCTGGTGGCCGATACACCAAACTGCCAGGATCCTGCACCGATCTTCGGACCGTTCCCGAAATCAGGGGCAGGCAGGAACAGCAGGTCGTCTCCATATTTCTCCAGAGCCTTCACCGCAACCCAGTTGCCCATCCATTGCAGCGCGTGACGGCCTTCCAGAAAGCCGGTTTCATGGTCGGCAGGCGATTGCGATGTTCCGGGTGCCAGTTTTTTCTGGAACAGGGACTGCCACCATTCTCCGAACTTGATGGCATTGTCTCCGTTAAGGGCGTTCTCGGCGGTTTGATAATTTTCCTTGTCGATCAGGCTTCCGCCGAAGCTTTCCAGAAATGGGCTGAAGGCATAGCTGTACCATTCGGTTTTATCGGCCATACCGAGGTCGATCGCATATTCGAACTTGCCGCTGGCCGCGAGCTTTTCGAGCGCGGCATTAAATTCCTCGCCGCTCCACGGCCGGTCCAGCGTTGGAATGCGAATGCCATTTTCATCGAGAACCGATTTGCGGGCAAAGACCGCGACAGCCGCGTCCCACAGGCCGACCGAATAGAGCTTGTCTCCCCACTTTCCCACCGCGCCGGGCAGGAAATTGGCAAGCTTTGCCTCGTCGATCTGCAGTGGCTGCAGATAACCGGACCAGGCCCAGTTCGGCATGTTCGGGCCGTCGACATCCAGAATGTCTGGCAGCTTGTTGGAGAGCGCGGCGGCGGTGACGGATTCGTTATAGGCGGTTTGGGGAAATTCCTGAAGCGAGACCCGCCAGTCCGACTGGGACGAATTGAAGTCCTCGATGATGCCGGCCAGAATCTTGCGTTCTTCCACATTGCCCGCGCCGTGATACCACATGGTCAGGTCGGTCTGCGCCAGTGCCACAGTGGAAAAAAGCGTCGTCAAGGCAGCGGCTGCCCCCACAAAGATGGCTTTGGTGATCATAGATTGTCCTCCTCCTGAAGAAGAGTAACTTCAACATCTACCGATTGTTCCGCAGAAAATTTGCGTTCTGGCGCTGCACCTTCTCAAGAACGCGACCAGAAGAAGCGTTCGAAAAATAAACAGCACGGAGAAGTGAAGGAGCCGAGCGAAAGCGTTTCGGGGGCAGGCCGGGCCCTCGAAAAAAGCAAGCCCTGAGCGAAGTCCACGCCGTGTTCCCGCAGATAGGCTGCCTGCTCGTCCGTCTCGATTCCGTCGCCGACGGTCAACAGGCCACGTTCCCAAGCCATTCCGATAATATGCAGCGTAACGGTGCTGGTTGCCGTGTTTCTGCCAATGGTGTCGACGAGGGACTTGTCGATCTTCAGGGCATCCATGGGAGCCCCTGCAAATATTGAAGGCTGGAATAGCCGGTGCCGAAATCGTCTATCGCGATGGAATGTCCCGCCTTGCGCGGGCTCATTGCTTTGGCGTTTATCCTCAGATCCCGGACCCATCAAGCTCCCGGGCATCGTCACCTTCCCAGGGAGCGGGCATCGCAAGGCCATCGGTATTGGCTGAGGGCATAGGCATCCAGCACTTCAATTCCGGCTCCGAGTATTCGATGATCCGCCCTGGCGACGAGTCTGAGGCACGCCAGCCTTCTGAACCGTACTGGTCGCCCTTCGACCAGTACGCAAGGTCTACTTGGGATGGCCCTTGTTCGGACGGACGTATCGTAATGAGAATCCGATCTCCGTTTTTCGGCGCGCTTGCCATATGGCGCCATCGGTGTGGTTGATCCATCATTTCCCCCATCGTTCAG
Source organism: Agrobacterium deltaense RV3 (assembly GCF_900013505.1). NCBI lineage: Bacteria > Pseudomonadati > Pseudomonadota > Alphaproteobacteria > Hyphomicrobiales > Rhizobiaceae > Agrobacterium > Agrobacterium deltae. The sequence continues at coordinate 1,436,267 of NZ_LT009746.1, forward strand.
GCATTCAAGTCTCACCTCACCGTCCAAGAGGGTCAACTCAAACTTTGTATGACCCTGTATCGATCCGACGGAATTCGACGTCCCTGCAATGAATTTGCCCGTTAACGTCTCTCTCCAGAATCTCGAAAAGAAAGGGAAACCCAAGCATGGCGGGTCTCCTCATAAACGCTCTGAGTTGGTTCCATAGCGCTTGCATCTTCAAAACAGCCCAAGGCGATGGCGACGAGATTGGGCCGAAATTCCGGTATCCAATAGACGGTCGATCCACAGACGGGGCAGAAGCGGAACTCCAGGCTCTTCCCGCTATCTCCGGGCCGCATGTAGGTTTGGTATTCTCCCGACGCAGTAACTTGATCGGCTTCATAAAATACCGCGACACCGAACGCTGAGCCGGTACGATGCTGGCACGCACGGCAGTGACAAACGGAGACCTTGCGGGGTTCTGCGTTTGTCACGACAGTTAGCTGACGACATGAGCAATGGGCCAAGCGCAAACTGTTGCTCCCGGTTCTAAATCCCCGAAATATGGCTTTCGAGGCCCCTCCACCACTCACCGGCAGGAACCGCCCCTCCGGATCTCAGGCTTCGACAGCTTCGCTGACATCATCCAGAAGAAAATGCACGATCACATAGCGTGTCGTGTATTTCTGACCGCTATCGGAGACGCTTTCGATGCTGCCGCCGTCGGAAGGGTGCCATTTCTGGTAGTGGGGGTTGTTGGCGATCAGCGTAATCGCCTTGTCAGAGAACCTGCCGTTCAGCCGGTAGCGGGCCTCTGCGAGATGCCAGATATTTTCAAAATCCTGCTGGCTGATCCGGGCTTTCAAGGCCTTTCTGGATATTGTTTTTCCGGGCGAACCATCGTCATGCGCCGTCGATGGAATATGTAGGTCAACCTCTTCTGCACCGTCCAGCAGAAACGCAAATTCGTCTGGCCACATCCGTCTCACGTATCGCTCCTCCCAAAGCTTACCGTCCTACAGCGCGATCATGATAGCGCCTCCGCCACGAGAGGCAATGGCGGATATGCACCTGTGTTTCCCTCGCGCGCCCACAATCGATGTCGCGAGTTCGAATAGCTGGAACTTGAAATTGGCCGGGAGATCGTGCTTGTTCACGGTCAGCAGGGCACGTGCGCGTCCCCGCCGGCCAACGAACGGCATCGAGGAGTAAGGCATGAAGAAGCTCATCAACGATCCAGCCACCGTCGTGCGGGACATGCTCGAAGGCGTGGTGGCCCTCAGCCCCGCGACGGTCCTGCTTGCGGATGAGAATGTCGTTATCCGGTCTGGCCTTCAGGCCCCGGAAAAGCGCAGGGTGGCGGTGCTGTCGGGCGGGGGCAGTGGGCATGAGCCAGCCCATGCGGGTTATGTCGGCGCGGGCATGCTAACCGTTGCGGTGGCAGGCGATGTCTTCACCTCGCCAAGCACCGATGCGGTTCTTGCCGGCATCAGGGCTGCGGCCGGACCCGCCGGCGCTCTGGTTATCGTCAAGAACTACACGGGCGACCGGCTGAATTTCGGATTGGCGGCCGAGCTGGCGCGAGCTGAAGGAATTCCGGTCGAAATCGTGGTCGTTGCCGATGATGTCGCCTTGAAGGACACAGTTCCCGACGATCGCCGTCGGGGTATTGCAGGCACAGTGCTCGTTCACAAGCTCGCCGGCGCGGCCGCGGAGCAGGGACTTCCCCTTCAAGAGGTGGCCCGCATCGCCCGGGAAGCCGCTGGGAAATTGTCCTCCATGGGAATATCGCTGGGCTCCTGCACGCTCCCTGCCGTCGGCAGACCGGGCTTCGTCCTTGGCGACGCTGAAATCGAAGTCGGGCTCGGCATCCATGGCGAGCAGGGCGTCCGGCGGATGTCCATCGCATCGGCGGACGAGCTTGTGAAGCTGGTCCTCGAGACGATCGAAGCCGATGGCAGGCTGAAGAGCGGAGACCGGGTTGCGCTTCTGGTCAACGGACTGGGATCGACGCCGCCAATGGAACTTGCGGTCGTGGCGCGATCCGCCGTCACGCGCCTGGAAGCAAAGGGCGTCGTGGTCGAACGGGCATGGGCCGGTACCTTCCTCTCCGCCCTCGATATGCCCGGCTTTTCTTTGTCGGTCATGCATGTGGACGACGCAATGCTCAACCTCATCGATGCGCCGACCGACGCCGGCGCATGGCCGCGCGGCGGTGCGGTGAACCGCAACCGCGTCTTGCCTTCAGCAGACGTTAAGAAGAGCGTGACTGCGGAAATCAGGATAACGGCCGCCGGTGAACGACTGCGTTCCGCGGCGGAGCGGGTCGCCCGAGCCCTGATCGCCGCGGAGCCTAAACTGACGCAGCTGGACAGTGTTACGGGCGACGGTGACCTTGGGACAAGCATGGTGCGAGGCGCCGAAGCAATATTGGCGCTGCCTCGGGAGAGCTTCGCAGATGTGTCCGGTGGCTTGATGGCGATGGCAAACGCGATGCGGAAGGCAATCGGCGGAAGCTCTGGCCCCTTTTACGCCACGGGTCTGATGCGCGCTTCGCGCCATCTTGCCGGGATCGAAAAGCCGACGCCCCGACAGATGGCGGAGGCGTTCGTGGCTGCCGTTCTTGCCGTCTCGGAACTCGGTGGTGCGAGACCGGGGGACCGTACGATGATAGATGCGCTTCATCCGGCGGCGGAAACGTTCCGGGACAGGCTCGCAGCCGGAGCTTCTGCCGACGAGGCCTGGCGATCCGCCTCGGCGGCAGGCATCGCAGGCGCCGAGGCGACCGCGTCTATGAAGCCGCGGCTCGGGCGCGCGAGCTATCTTGGCGAGCGAGCTATAGGACATCCCGATGCGGGAGCTGTCGCCGTCAGCATCTGGCTTGAAGCAATCGGGAACGATTAGCGCCGATGGGCGGCGGGCCTGATGAGAAAGCGGGTTACCGCCGTGGCCGCGAAGCTCAGATGCGCCGCGCCTTGATGGTGTTCATGACGAAGCTGGTCTCAATGGTCTCGACGCATTTCAGCTTTGCAATCTTGTCCTTGATGAAACGCTCGTAATCCTCCAGCCCACCGCACATGACCTTGAGCATATAGTCTCTCGGGCCCGTGACGAGATGACATTCGAGAACCTCGTCCCAGTCAAGAACGGCTGCCTCGAACATCCGGATTTCGTCATCGTGCTGGCGGCTGAGGCGGACGGACGCAAGGGCGGTCATGGTCCATCCCTCGATTGCCGGATTGATGATCGCGGAGTACCCTTTGATGGCGCCCATCTCTTCCAGGCGTCGAAGCCGCCGCAGGCACGCTGATGCCGACAGTCCGACCCGCTCGGCAAGTTCGTTGTTCGTGATCCGCGCATCGGCAGACAATTCCTTGAGTATCCGCCTGTCGATCGGGTCTGCAATTTTTTGCGACATAAATGACCGTTCTCCGCAATATATTGCTTCATGAGATAACTTGACGCATCAGAATGCAAGGTATTTTGGTTTCACTGCGTGTAACCTGCGGGTAGTTCAACGCCAGCTGAGGGATCATCGGAAATGACCGCGCCGCATCCGTCCAAAACCCATATCGGCAACCACGCTCTCCATCCTGAAACCCAGATGCTCAATTACGGTTATGATCCGGAATTGTCGGAGGGTGCCGTCAAGCCTCCCGTGTTCCTGACATCGACCTTCGTTTTCAAATCGGCGGAAGACGGGCGCGACTTCTTCGACTACGTCTCCGGCCGCAAGGAGCCGCCGGAGGGCAGGGGCGCGGGTCTTGTCTATTCGCGCTTCAACCATCCAAACAGCGAGATCGTCGAGGATCGTCTTGCGGTTTATGAGCGCACCGAGAGCTGTGCGCTGTTCTCCTCGGGCATGTCCGCCATTTCGACAACGCTTTTCGCCTTTGTCCGGCCCGGTGACACCGTGCTGCATTCCCAGCCGCTGTATGGCGGCACGGAGACGCTGCTGGCCAAGACCTTCCATAATTTCGGCGTCTCGGCGGTGGGTTTCGCCGATGGTGTCAGCGAAACCTCGGTGATGGCTGCCGCAGAAGAGGCGATGGCGAAAGGCAGGGTCTCCGTCATCCTCATCGAGACCCCCGCCAATCCGACAAACAGCATTGTCGATATTTCGATGATGAGCCGGGTCGCCGATGTGATCAGCGAAAGGCAGGGGCACAGGCCAATCATCGCCTGCGATAATACGCTTCTCGGCCCGGTGTTCCAGCGGCCCATCGAATACGGTGCGGACATCTCGCTCTATTCGTTGACGAAGTATGTTGGCGGGCATTCCGACCTCATTGCCGGGGCAGCGCTCGGCCGGAAGGATGTCATGAAACAGGTGAAGGCATTGCGTGGAGCAATCGGCACGCAGCTCGATCCGCATTCGTGCTGGATGCTCGGACGTTCCCTTGAGACGCTGCAGATCCGGATGGAGCGGGCGGACAGCAACGCCAGGGTCGTGGCGGAATTCCTGAACACGCATCCCAAGGTCGAGAAAATCCATTACCTGCCGTTCAGCGATCCGGCGTCCGCGGTTGGCAGGGTATTCGCTGCTCAATGCTCCGGCGCGGGATCGACCTTCTCGTTCGACATCGTCGGCGGGCAGGCCGCATCTTTCAAATTTCTCAATGCGCTCAACATATTCAAACTCGCGGTAAGCCTCGGCGGCACGGAGTCTCTTGCGTCTCACCCTGCAACGATGACGCATTCGGGAGTTCCTGCCGATGTCCGCCAGCGCATCGGTGTGCTGGATTCCACGATCCGGCTGTCAATCGGCATCGAACATCCCGACGATCTTGTCGCCGACCTGACGCTTGCCCTGGATCAGGCCTGACGAGGGAACGCGGCTTACCCCACGCGCCACAGAAATGATTGAAAGCTGCCCTCAGGTTGCAAACCGGGATAGGGTCACTCACGGTCGCGTCGCGCGGCTCGCTTTCCAACGTCGCCGATTTGCGGCATTAAGTGTTGTGAAGTGAAGTGTGCAAGATGAATGTGTCGGGGGGCGCATGAAACTCAGGAGCCAGATTCTCGCATTGGCCATCGGGCCTCTCGTTCTTGCGATTATCGTCATCACAGCGCTGATCGCGTGGCAGTCCATGACGCTGGCGCGCACGAGCATCGATGCGTTCGAACGAAACATGCTCGCGGCAAAGGAGGCTGAACTCCTTAACCTCACCAATCTTGCCCTTTCGGCGATCCGCTCGGTCTATGACAGGGCAGGACCTGATGACGAGGCCGCGAAGGAAGAGGTCAAGCGCATCCTGACCGGTCTCGACTACGGCACTGACGGCTATTTCTTCGTCTATGACTATGACGGACTGAACGTGGTCCATCCGCGACAGAATTTCCGTCCGGGGAACAACTGGCTGGATCTCCACGATCCCGATGGCAACCGGGTGATCTACGATCTGATCGTCGAGGCGAAAAAGGGGGGAGGGCTGGTCCAGTACAAGTGGGAAAAGCCTTCCACCAAAAAAATGGCCGACAAGCTTTCCTTTGCGGCCGGCCTCGACAAATGGCGCTGGATGATCGGTACCGGCGTTTACCTCGACGACGTTTTTGCGACGACGGCAGCGGCGAAGGAGGAGTTGCGGCATTCGATCACCTGGAACTTCCTGATCGTCGCCCTGTTTGCGGTTCCCGCCGTATTGCTGGTGTTTGCCACCTGCATGCTGCTCAATCTGCGCCAGCAGCGGCTCGCGGATGGCCGGCTCAAGGAATTGATGCAAAGGATCATCGATACCCAGGAGGAGGAGCGTCTGCGCATTGCCCGGGAACTGCATGATGGCATTTCCCAAAATCTTGTCGGCGTGCGTTTTGCGATCGATCTCGCGCGGCGCAAGGTCACGCCGGATAATGTCGGCGCTGTCGAGGCAATCGGCAAAGGCGCCATTGCGCTGAACGAAGCGATCAAGGAAGTTCGCCGCATCTCACACGATCTTCGCCCGCGTGTCCTCGACGATCTGGGGCTGACGGCAGCTCTGGAATCCCTGATCTCGAGTTTTTCCGAACGCACGGGAATTGCGGCGACGCTTGAATCCGTGGCCTTCAAGCATATGCTTGTCCCGGAGGCACGGGTTGCGCTTTACCGTGTCGCACAGGAGGCGCTGACCAATATCGAGCGCCATGCCGACGCGACGCAGGTCGCCATCCGTTTTTCCAGTCGCGACGAACGGGTGCAGATGGATGTCAGCGACAATGGCCGCGGCTTTCCGGCCGTTCGGACGGAAAACGGGATGCCGGCGAGCAAGGGGCTCGGTTTGAGAAACATGCAGGAACGCATGACGCATTTCGGGGGCAGGCTGGATGTCGAAAGCTCGGCAAAGGGAACCGTTCTGCGGGCAGTGCTGCCCATTACCGCCATGAAGGATCGCAATAGCGGCCTACAGGAGGCCGCCGAGTGACCGTTCATCCGATCCGTGTGTTGTTGATAGACAACCATCCTCTCGTTCTGGATGGGTTGAGGGCCGTCCTCGAGACCTACGAGCATCTCGCGGTCGTTGGAACGGCGGTGTCCGCCATGGCCGGTATCGACGCGGCTGTCGCCACGCGGCCCGATGTGGTGCTGATGGATATCAACATGCCGCAGATCAATGGCATCGATGCCCTGGAGCTGTTCAAGGAAAAGCAGCTTTCCGCCCGGGTGCTGATGCTGTCGATGCATGACAGCCGGGAATATATATCGACCTCGGTCATGTATGGTGCGGCCGGTTACATTCTGAAGGACGTGGCGACCGAAGAAATAGTCGCCGCAATCGAAACCGTGGCTGCCGGCGGCACCTATTTTTCCTCTGGCGTTCGCGATGTGCTGATGGAAGGGTCTTCCGGCAGGCTGAAGGCGCTGACGACACGCGAGCAGGAGGTTCTGCTGCTGATCGCGCGCGGAAAGAGCAATCGCGACGCTGCCCTCGCGCTCGACATCGCCGAGCGCACGATGGAAACCCATCGCAAGAATATCAAGAGGAAACTGGATATAGCGACGACCGCCGGTCTCATCCGCTATGCGATCGATAACGGGCTTATCAAAGAATAGGTGCCAGAGGCCCGAGGCCCCGGAATGTCGCCATCCAGGGGCCTCGGTAAGTCTATGTCGGCTTATTTGCCGGCCGTCTGCATGGCATAGCCGTAGCTGTCATAGGTATATTCGGCGACGCGGAACCATTCGAAGCTCTCGTCGCGGAACTTCTTCCAGCCCGGATAGATCTTGGCCCATGCGGGATGCTTCTGGGTGTACTCGTCATAAAGCTCGAAGGTCGCCTTATAGGCGGCGTCGAGCACATCGCGGGGCAGCGGGCGAAGCTGCGTGCCCTTGGAAACCAGCGAGCGGATCGCATCCTTGTTCTTGACGTCGTAAAGCGCCTGCATGTTGATGTTGGCGGCCTTGCAGGCGGTGTCGAGGGCTGCCTTGTATTCATCAGGCAATGCTGCGTACTGGTCCTTGTTGACGAAGAAGTGGATCGTCAGTCCGCCTTCCCAGAATGCGGGATAATAGTAGTATGGCGCGATCTGGTAGAAGCCGAGCTTTTCGTCGTCATAGGGACCGACCCATTCCGCGGCATCAATCGTGCCCCGCTCCAGCGCCGGATAGATGTCGCCGCCCGGAAGCTGCTGCGGCACCGCGCCAAGCTTGGCGAGCACCTGTCCGGCGACGCCGGCAATACGCATCTTGAGGCCCTTGATATCCTCGAGGCTCTTGATCTCCTTGCGATACCAACCGCCCATCTGGGCGCCCGTTGCTCCACCGGGAATGCCGATGACGCCGTAATCGGAAAGGAATTCGTTGTAAGCCTCGTTGCCGCCGCCGTGGTAGAGCCATGCGTTCTGCTGGCGGGCGTTCAGGCCGAAGGGGATGGTCGAACCGATGGCGAATGTCGGATCTTTCCCGGTGAAATAATAGCCGCAGGTATGGGAAATCTCGACGGTATTGGCTTTCACGGCGTCGATGGCCTGGGCGCCGGGAACGATTTCACCGGCCTGGAAGACCTGGATTTCGAACTTTCCGCCTGTAATCGCCTTCAATGCATTGGCCATGACGACGGCGCCGCCATAGATCGTGTCCAGATTGTTCGGGAAGCCGGACGTGAGACGCCAGCGAACGGTTGGCAAAGACTGGGCTATGGCGGGTGTCGCAAGTGCCGAAGCAGCCGCAGCAGCCCCTGCAAGTACGCCGCCCGACAAGAGTTGTCTGCGACCTGGGTTGACCTTCATAGATTACCTCCTCCTATTGAACGTCAGCGATTTTTGTTGCGGCGGGCGCTTTTGCGCCCGGCCGATTGTCATGGGGTGGCAGGCTTTCCGAAGCTCGGTGCGCTGTTGCCAGGTGCCGAGAAAGGATTGGCGAAGGGATCGGCGTCCGTTCCCGCACTCGGCATGGGAACGTTGATATGGACGGACGAAGGATCCGCCACCTTGGCGCCTGACTTGTAGTGCATCACGATGCCGGGGAAGGCGATGATGATGACGACCATGGTCAGCTGGATGAACAGATAGGGAATGGCGCCCAGGTAGATCTGGGACGAGGTGACCGGCTGGATCGTCTGTCCCGTGATCCGATCCTTGTAGGCCCGCGTCGGTGCGACGGACCGTAGGAAGAACAGAGAGAAACCGAAGGGCGGGTGCATGAACGACGTCTGCATGTTGACCGCCAGCATCACGCCAAACCAGATCAGGTCGATGCCGAGCGCATCGGCGACCGGCGCCAGCAGCGGGATGATGATGAAGGCCAGCTCGAAATAATCGAGGAAGAAGGCCAGGAAAAAGACCAGCAGGTTGGCGACGATCAGGAAGCCGATCTCGCCGCCCGGGATCGATGTCATCAGATGCTCGACCCAGACGTGGCCGTTCACGCCATAGAAGGTCAGGGAAAAGACGCGCGCGCCGAGCAGGATGAGCAGCACGAAGGACGACAGCTTCGCCGTGGCGTGCAGCGACTGCTGGATCAGACCGAAATTGAGCTTGCGGTTGGCAAGCGCAAGGGCAAGCGCGCCGACAGCACCCATGGCACCGCCTTCCGTGGGGGTGGCGATCCCAAGGAAGATCGTGCCGAGCACGAGGAATATCAAGACGAGCGGCGGCACCAGCGAGGTGATGACCTTGAGCAGCAGCTTGGTGCCGCGCAGGGTCCGCGCCTCCAACGGCAGGGCCGGGACTTTCGTGGGGCTGATGATCGAGGTCACGATGATATAAAGCGCATAGGCCGCCACGAGCATGAGACCCGGAACGAGCGCGCCCTTGTACATGTCGCCCACCGAACGGCCAAGCTGGTCGGCCAGCACGATCAACACGAGGCTGGGCGGGATGATCTGCGCCAGCGTGCCGGAAGCCGCGATCGTGCCGGCGGCGACCTTGCGGTCATAACCATAGCGCAACATGATGGGAAGCGAGATGAGGCCCATCGAGATAACCGAGGCGGCGACGACGCCGGTGGTGGCGGCCAGAATTGCCCCGACGAAGATCACGGCAAACGCAATGCCGCCGCGGACCGGTCCAAACAGCTGGCCGATCGTGTCCAGCAAATCCTCCGCCATGCCGCTCTTTTCAAGAATGAGCCCCATGAAGGTGAAGAACGGTATCGCCAGCAGCGTTTCGTTCGACATCTGGCCGAATATGCGATCGGGAATGGCCTGGAACAGCGTCGCTGGCAGCAGGCCGAGTTCGATCCCGATGAAGCCGAAGAAAAAGCCGACAAAGGCTAGCGCGAATGCCACGGGATAGCCGAGCAACAGCACGATGATGAGCGCCGCAAACATGATCGGCGCGAGATTTTCCGCAATGAATGCCATTGTTGTTTTTTCCTTCGATCAGAGCATTGCCGCCGCGGCGTCAGCCTCTGCAACGGGATCGGGAATATCGCCGCGCAGGATCGCGACACGCTTGATGAGTTCCGAAACGCCCTGAATGGCGAGAAGGCTGAAGCCAATCGGTATCAGCGCCCAGACGGGCCATTGAATGAGGCCGCCCGTGTTGTTTGAAACCTCACCGGAAGCAAGTTTCTGCAGAAACACCGGCCAGGAGAGATAGACCGTGATGAGGCAGAAGGGCATGAGAAAGAAAATGGTCCCGAGAATGTCGACCCACAGCTGCCCTTTGCGCGGAAGATTTCCGTAGACCAGATCGACCTTCACATGCTCGTTGTTAAGAAGCGTGTAGGCGGCGGCGATCAGAAACACGGCGGAAAACAAATACCACTGCGATTCAAGCCAGGCGTTGGAGCTCATCGAAAACGCCTTGCGCATGACGGCATTGATGGCGCTGATGAAAATAGCCGCGAGAAGCAGCCAGGAAATGCCTTTGCCAATGGCTGCATTGGCGGCATCGATGGCGCGCGAAACGGCCAACAGAAACTTCATGATATCCTCCCCGAAAGCGGCCGCGTACTCCTCAATACGTGTGTGACCGCCATAATTCGGGCAGGATAACCATGGTGGCCTGACGCTCAAGGGCGCGCGCCGGCGAATTTCCTGAGACGTACCGAGAACTGGGTATGGGTAAGATCAAAACCCGCATCGGGGCTTAATTTCGCTTCCCGCTGCCGGCCCAAATCCGTGTTTCCACCTGCCAGAAGATCACCGGGCGAAGCCCATCTGAACACCGGCCGTCGGTTCAAATCCGCTTAAACCGCAAGACGCGTATCACCCGCACGGTCGGCTGCGATGTCACTGTTTGGCTGCGGTCGCCTCTTTTACCGCCAGCTCCGCCATGGCGAGTGCCGCATCGCGGGTTCTGGCCGCCGCGACAAATCGGCCGTTGTGGCAGAAGCTCGCGCCTTCGACGCCGCAAACCGCTTCCAGATCTTTGTCCGTCAGGCCGGCCCAGGCCGCCGGCAAATCCGCCCGCAGTTCAAAGCCTTCATCCTCGCGGCGGATACCCGTCAGGCACCAGTCATTGTTGCGTGGATGAACGACGAAGAGCAGATGGTCGGCGCCCGCCTTCTTGATGGCGGGCCGAAACGGCATTCCCATCGGCAGTTCCAGAATATGTCCGTCGCCGGCATCCACGATAGCCCGGCTCACGAGCGTTTCAGCCCGCAATTTCGCGGCGCTGTTGGCAATCTTTGCCTCCACGAAGCTGCGGGCGATGGCCAGCGCCGCGTGGAAACTGCGATTGTCCGCTTCGGGATCTGTCTCGTCGAAAACAGGCTTCAGAGTTTCCAGCAGGACGGGCAGGGTCAGCCCGGCGAGTGCCCCGGCGGTGGAGGGGCTGAGCGCGCCATTGTCGACCAGATCGACCGGCAGCACGAAGCTGGCATCGAAAGAGGCGTGAATGGTTTCGATATGGTCTTCAGGAACCCCGAAGGCGGCGAGATAATCGCGGCCGAAATGCTTCCAGATCAGTCCGAACGAACTATAGGGCTGACCGTCTTCGCGCAACGGCGCACCGCGCTGGTGGTGATCGAAGGCGCCCTTCGCCGCGTCATAAACACCGCCGACGTCGTAGACGATGCGGTCTGCGCCAGGTGCGATCCATTCGCTCGCCCTGCTGCGGATCAGGCGTGCCTGCGGGAAAAGCCGGGTCAGCACGACGCTCGACAGCAGTTCGTCGGCATGGAAGCCACCGGAATGGGTGACGAGGAAGTCCGGGATCATGTCAGGATGCGCCTTGTTGCTTGCGGAAGCTCCGCCTGGGAGTGGCACCTGATACCCTTTGCCGGACTGCATCTCAACCCGCCATTCGCAATGGAGGCTAAAAGCAACGATATGCTGGACGTCGTGATCTGAAGGAAAGGCGGTTTGTCACCGCGTTTCAAGCCGTCTTCAGGATCCACAGGTTGGGTGCCGACCGGTCATTCCCGCTCGTTTTCCAGCGGTCAAAGGCGGCGCGTCCGAGAATGGCGACGGAGGTGTCCTCATGGATGTCGTCGCTTGCCTCGGCAAGATATCCTGCCCTGTTGAGGTCCGCCGTGACCTGCGCGGTCACGTCATCCTGTCCAAGCGGAAAACGCCCGACTGTCACGATGCCCAATTGCGGCTCGCCGCGCACCACCACCTTGCCGGTTTCGGTGAACCGCGCCTATCCCGTTTCATGAAGAGCCGATCTGAGCTTTCGGCAGGCGCGGCGATGAGATTGTGAGGGGCAGCGCTGTTGCGACCACCGGCACGATCAGTGCGGACCATGCTGCCCCGTAGCCGAGATGATCGACCAGAAGGCCGAATATATAGGGGCCGATTGCCATGACACCCAGGCAGATCGTGGAAGCGAAGGCAATCGTCGACGCTATCGAACCTTTCGGTGCGCTTTCGGCGATCTGCAAAAGATAAAGTGGAAACCACCCGATCCCGAATATTCCCAGCACGACAAGCACGATGAGGATAATCGGCGTCGGAACGCCGATGGGCAGTGCCGCGAGGATTGCGGCAGCGCCTGCGGCAATGACGGATACCAGGCCGAAGGATTGCGTACGAAGGCCGGGCCTGAAACGGTCGCTGAGCCATGGCAGCAAAATCCGGCCGGGAATGCCCGCAAGCTGCGTTGCGGCAAACATGGACGATGCGGCAAAAAGGCCAAGCCCCAATCCATCCGCCATGAAGCCGATGACGTGCGCGGTGAGGGTGAATTGAAACGCGGACATGGCGATACCAAGCCGTAATACGGGCCAGAAGCTCGAATTCTGCCCGACCTCGCGGGCGAGTTTTGCCAGGGAAAGCGGGCGCTCGGTTTTTGCGGCCACATCGCCTCCCTCGCGATAGAGACCCCAGAAGAGTGCGGCGCCCGTGACGGAAACACCGGCGCAGAGCCATGCTGCCGCATGCCATCCGTAACGAACCGCCATGAACGGGAGGAGGGCGGCCGCGATCATCGTTCCGAAAGGAACCGCAGCCTGCCGAAACCCAGTCGCTATGCCGCGCTTGGCAGGCGGGAACCAGCGCATGATCGCCCGCGTGCCGCCCGGTTGGACCGCAGCATAGGTGCCGCCCAGAAACGTGATGCACAAAAGCAGCGCCGGCAGGCTGTTTGCGAATGCCGCCGCGCAGGCCATTGCGAGCGCCATGCCGAGCATGGCAATGCCGACGATGCGGCGCTCACCGTGAATATCGATGGCGCGGCCGAGCGTGAACATCGTCACGATCTGCACACCGTTCATGACGGTCACGGCCAGTGATGCGGATGCAAGGGAGATGCCGAATGCTTCCCGCCAGAAGGGCACGAGGATGTAAATCCCCTGCGATACGAACGAGCCCGCGGTTTGCGTTGCGACGGCGACCGCAAGGACTGCCCAGATCCGGCGGTCGGTGGCGGGCGTGGGCGAGGTCGAGGAAATCTGTGAAGACACGAAAAGCTCCTATCGAGTGTTTTCGTGCAATAGCGCTCGCGAGAACCCGATAGAATTAGGGGCTTGCGCATTTCAGCGATAACAGCTTGTTATGCAAAACATGCGCTCATTGGATCCCGAGGCCGTCGAGGCTTTTCTTCTCGTTGCCGAATTGCAGTCTTTCACACGGGTTGCAGGCGTGATGAACACGTCACAGGCTGCGATATCGCTGCGCCTGCGCCGGCTTGAGGACATGCTGGGGCATCGTCTCGTCGAACGGACGCCGCGTCGCGTGCGTTTGACGGCGGCCGGCGAACGCTTTCTGGAGCCCGCGCGGGCTTATGTTGCGGCCGGCCGGCGTGCGCTCGATGTCTTTGGGCAGGAGCCGACCCGCCTCGCAATCGGTTTCACGCATCATTTGATCGGGGCCGATTTGCCCCGGATACTCCGGGTGATCAGCGAGCGTGAGACGAGCGTTACGCTTCATTTGCGCACCGCCGGCACCAGGACCCTGCTTGAGCTCTACGATGCCGGCGCGCTCGATGCGATCGTCGTGTTGCGGCATGACGATATCCGACGCGATGGCGAGTTGCTGTTTCAGGAAAGTTTCGGCTGGTACTGCAGCGCGGATTTCGATCTGCCTTCCAACCTGCCGGTGCCGCTGGTGCTTCAACCGGAGCCCTGCAATTTGCGAGCCATGGCCCTTCGGGCGCTGGAGGCGGCAGACATCGCCTGGCGTGAGGTGTTCGTCGGAACCGGGGCAACGGCGGTGGGAGCGGCTGCCGAAGCCGGGATCGGCGTCGCACTGCTGGCGCGAAGTGTAGCGCCCGCCGGTCTGCGGGAGGTGAGGGAAGGCCTGCTCCCACAGCTTTCGAAACTGGACGTGGTGATGATTTCCGCGGTTACCGGCGATCACGCGAACGCGGTGCTGCGACGGATCACGCGGGCATTTCAGTCCCCACGAGCCTGAATGGCCTATTTTCGAATTTCATCTTCGACAACTCTGATCCACGCCGGCAAGGCTTCCGCATCGGAATGCCGGAACCACATATGTTTGACAGGACGAAAACAATGACCAAGCGTATCGAAGGCATCATTCCCGTGATGATCACCCCCTTCAGGGGCGACAAGATAGATTTCGAGGGCGTCGCCAATCTCGTGGAATGGTACATCGCCAATGGATCGGACGCGCTGTTTGCCGTTTGCCAGTCTTCCGAGATGATGTTCCTCAGCCTCGAGGAGCGCGTGGAACTGGCTGCTTTTGTTAAGAAGGCCGCAGCCGGCCGCATTCCCGTCATTGCCTCGGGCCATATCAGCGAGACGCTTGAGGATCAGCAGAAAGAGCTCAATGCCATCGCGCAGACGGGCGTTGACGGCATGGTGCTTGTCACCAACCGGCTCGATGCCCGGCAGGAGGGCAACTCGAAGTTTCTCGACGATCTCGGCTGGCTTCTCGAGCGTCTGCCTTCCGACCTGCCGCTTGGTCTCTACGAATGCCCGGCGCCCTATCGCCGTCTCATGACCGATGCCGAAATTTCCTTCTGCGCCAATAGCGGTCGTTTCGTTATCCTGAAGGATGTCTCCTGTGATCTTGAAACGGTCAAGCGGCGTGTAGCGCTCACCGCGAATACGCCGCTCGCCATCGTCAACGCCAATGCGGCAATTGCATTCGACGCCATGAAAGCGGGATCGCGCGGTTTCACCGGGGTCTTCACCAATTTCCATCCCGATCTCTACAAATGGCTGCTGACGGAAGCCGGCCGGCAACCGGAACTGGCTGACGAGCTGTCGGTCTATCTGGCGCTCGCCGCCATGGCGGAGCCCATGGGCTATCCCAAACTGGCGAAGCTCTATCACCAGCGCCTCGGCACCATAAGCGACATCGAAAGCCGCGCGGTGACGTTCGATATTCAGGAGCGTTTCTGGGCGATAGAGGCTCTTCTGGACAAGATCATGCAGGGTACGGAGGAATTCCGGCGGCGCATATCCAGATAGCGGCTTCCCCTGTCATCAACAGGGAGGCCAATGGGGAAAGAGTTCTGGCGACCATGGCATGTCATGCCCAGCCTTTCAGCGCCCGCCCGGAATAATAGCTGGGCGTGGTGGCGCGGTAGATCGGTATGCTGGCGGCGCCCAGATGAGGCAAGTCGCTCATGATCGATTTGCGTATTTCCGGCGGCTCGACGAAAAAATCTTCGCCGAGTATTTCCAGAGAACCGATACGCCCCACGATATGCTCGAGAATCCAGTCCGGCAGCGATCCACCGAAAATGATGGCTGCCGGATCCATCGTGCGGGCGACCGTCAGTGAAAGCAGGCGAAGCTGATCCGTTGCCCGCTCCAGCCACGACACCACGGCGGGATGATCGGAATAACTTTCGTCAATGTCCTTCAGGCGCCGAATGCCGACGCCTTGAGCAGCCAGAGTGTCGCAGAGGTCCTGCCCCGAGGGGCGGGGATGGGATTTCGGAAACAGCCCGCCGAACTCGCCGGCATTGCCATTGGTGCCGCGGTAGAGATGGCGCTGCACCACCAGGGCGCCACCGATGCCGTATGTCAGCCAGATCATCGCGAAATTGCGAATATTGCGGCCTGCACCATAATAGAGTTCGGAAAGAATGACGGTGTTGCCGTCATTTTCGTGAAAGACCGGGAAATCGAAATAGGGCTGGAAGTCCTTTTCGACGTCGATATCGCGCCAGCTTTCGAACTGCTTGATGCGGAAGACATGGCCGCGATCCCGCTTGAAATGGCCGGGAAAGCTGATGCCGCAGCCCAGCACATCTTTCTTCCTTATCTTCGCTTTTTCAAGCGCTTGCCGGGCGGATGCCTCGGCCATCTCCATAATATGCTCGAAACTGTGCCCTTCCAGTTCCAATCTGATTTCCTGCCTTATCGTGCCGTTGAGATCGGCCACGCAGACCCGCAGATCGTCTGGATTGAAGTAGACCCCCAGCGTGAAAAGCCCGTTCGGATTGATCTCAATGGCGGTGGAGGGTTTCCCCCGTTTACCGTCATTGCGTGCCTCCTCCGCCTCGAGGATGAGGCCGGATTCCAGGAGATTGGCCGTCAGGCGGGTCAGCGTGGGTGCGGAAACATCCATCTCCCGCGCCAGTTCGATGCGCGACATACCTCCCTTGCCGCGCAAAATCTCGAGCAGACGCCGCTCATTGTAGCCGAGATCGATCAAAAAAGTCTCCCGCGAGAAATTATGCCGGATGATTAGCGAAAATTACGCGATTGTACACCGCGTTTCGCCGGAAATCCCGCCATTGAAATTGGGTGGCTGTAAGTAAAAATCAGGAAATAATGTGTTTTTTCAATATGATATTTTATTGTCATATTCGAAATAAATTTCGGCTTGACTAATTAATTTACATAAAGAAAATAAATAGCGGACAGCGGGTGGCGACGGCAAAATCAAAAAGAAATCATGTCGCAGGGCCGGTCTGTCAGGGAACAAAAAAACGGAGCCCCCTTATGCGTCAATCATGCACTATTTTCGCGCGCCTTTTTGCCGGCGCCACTTTCCTTGCCAGCGCGGCTTTCGCTCATGCGGAAGGTACCGTCGTGGTCTATTCCGCCGCCCCGCAGCAGCTTATGGACGAGTTGCTGCCCATGTTCGAAAAGAAAACCGGCACCAAGGTCGAGCTTGTCAAAGCCGGGTCCGGCGAGCTGATGAACCGCATCAAGGCGGAGAGCGGCAAGGCGGCGGGCGATGTGATCTGGAGCGTCGACGGGACGGTTATCGATTTCTCCGCCGACCTTTTCGAGCCATACAAGCCGGTTGAGGCTGCATCGATCAACCCTGCCTTTTCACCGAGCGCGAACTGGGTGCCTTTCACGGCTGTCGTCACGGCCTTTATCGTCAATAAGGAAGCCCTGAAAGGCGCTCCTGTTCCGACCTCCTGGGCCGATCTTGCAAAGCCGGAATATAAGGGCCTGATTTCGTCGGCCCGCGCCGATCAGTCCGGCTCGGCCTATATTCAGATGGCAACGGTATTGCAGGATTTCGACAGCGAGGAAAAAGGCTGGGAAATTTATACCGGCATCCTCGGCAACTCGGTTCTTTCCACCTCTTCAGGCGCGGTGCCGCGTTTCGTCAACGATGGCGAGCAGGCCGTTGGCATTACGCTGGAAGATGCCGCGCTGCGCTACAAGCTCGGCAGCGCGCCGGTCGAAATCGTTTATCCGAAAGAGGGTACGGCAATTGCGCCTGACGGCATGGCACTCGTCAAGGGAGCGCCGAATGCCGACAATGGCAAGGCCTTCATCGATTTCATCGTCTCCAAGGAAGCGCAGGAAGTCGTCGTGAAGGCGGGTCGTCGCTCGGTTCGAACCGATGTTCCCGCCAATCCGGCACTCGTTCCGCTTTCCGATGTTCCAGACGCGAAATACGATTTCAAGTGGGCTGCGGACAATCGCGCGCGCCTGATGGAAAAGTGGAACGAGACATTGCTCGACGTTCAATAAGATAATTGCCGGGGACGGCGCAGAAGCGGCCGCCCCCCTTTATCCCGTTCACAATTCGCTTTTCGTTTTGTCCAGCGTGGTCACGGGCCGTGCAGGATTTGTCATGGAGCAGCACATGGCCGCCGTGGAAATTACCAGCATAAAAAAGAGTTACCGGGATGTCGTTGCCCTTTCCGACATCAATATCTCCATCCCCTCGGGTTCGTTCTTTACGCTTCTCGGTCCGAGCGGATGCGGCAAGACGACCCTCCTGCGCACGATTGCCGGGTTTCACCAGCAGGATAGCGGCAGCATCAGTATCGAAAGACAGGCGATCGAACATGTGCCTGCGCACAAGCGCGATGTCGGTATGGTTTTTCAGGATTATGCGGTCTTTCCGCATATTTCCGTATTCGACAACATCGCCTTCGGTTTGAAGCAGCGCAAGGCATCTTCCACCGAGATTCGCGAACGCGTCGGCAAGATTCTCGATATCGTGCAGCTCGCTCCCTACGCCAAGCGCATGCCGCATGAATTATCCGGCGGTCAGCAGCAGCGCGTCGGTCTGGCGCGAGCGCTCGTCATCAATCCGAAAGTGCTGTTGATGGATGAGCCATTATCCAACCTCGATGCGAAACTGCGCGTGGACCTGCGGCGCGAGCTGCGCGAAATCCAGCAGGCCATGAACATTACCACGGTTTATGTGACCCACGATCAGGAGGAGGCGCTTGCCATGTCCGATCTGGTCTGTGTGATGTATGGCGGCGTCATCCAGCAGGCAGCTGCACCCTGGGAGGTTTATAACAATCCCGCCAACCGTTTCGTCGCCTCCTTCGTGGGTGCGAACAATTTCCTGACGCTGGATCGTTCGGGCGGACAGACCTCCATTTCCGGGCACGTGGTGGCGCTACCGCAGGTCGACGCCATTGCGCCGCAACGAACGGTCGTTGCCGCCATCCGTCCCGAAGCGATTACCGTTGGCTCGCCCGCGACCGAAGATGAACGCCGCATCGAACTGCCTGTCACCATAAGGCAGGTCAGCTTCACCGGTCGCGAGATGAATGTTGCCGCGGTACTGTCGTCGGGAGAGGAAATCGAGGCGATCACCAAGCCGTCGCCCGATATCATCGCCCTTCAGCCCGGCCAGAAAACGGTTTTCTCCTGGTCTGCGGGCGATACCAAGCTCTTCGGTGAGGGCGTTACCGGGGAGCGCCTGTCATGACGGATATGACCGCGACCGCAACGACGGGCGGCTTCCGCCTGAGACTGCCAGGCTTCTGGACCAGCGTGACGGCATTTGCCGTTGTCATATTGGCGATCTTTTTGATCCTGCCCATTTTCAGCGTGTTCTTCATCAGCTTCTTCGACGCCAAGACGGGTGATTTCGGTTTCGGCAACTATGTTCAAGTGCTGACGCGGCGTTTTTATACCGTGGCATTGTGGAACACGCTTGCCATCGGCGTGCTCGGCATGTTGGGGGCCTGCCTGCTCGGTATTCCGCTTGCCTTCTGCACCTCGCGTTACCGCATAAAGGGCCGCACCTTCATTGCGACTTTCGCTGTGCTGGTTCTGTGCGCACCGCCCTTCATCGGCGCCTATGCCTGGATCATGCTGTTCGGCGCCAACGGCGCGGTTACCAATCTCCTGTCTTTCGCCGGTATTTCATTGCCGACGATTTATGGGATACCCGGCATCGTGATGGTCTTCAGCCTGAAGTTCTTTCCCTATATCTTCCTGATGACGGAAAATGCGCTGAACACCATCAACAAATCCTATGAGGATGCGGCGGAAAACCTCGGCTGCACGGCGTTCCAACGGTTCCGCAAGATCACCTTGCCGCTGGTCTTTCCGGCAGTCAGCACCGGCGCGATCATCTGCTTCGTATTGTCGATCGCAGACTTCGGAACGCCGGCAATCCTCGGCAAGGGCATCAGGACGCTCTCGACCATCGCCTATGCGCAATACACCTCCGAAATGGCCGGCACGCCGACCATGGCAGTCACGATTTCCATGGTGATGATTGCGATTTCCATGGCCGCACTTCTCTTGCAGCGGCAGATTCTCGCCAAGCGCCGTTATGCCAGCTCATTGACGAACCGGCCGGTAAAGCGCTCCATGCGCCCGCTGAAATCGTTTATCGTGCACGGTTTCTGCTATCTGGTCGTCTTTGTTGCCATGCTGCCGTCTCTCACGGTCATCTACACATCGTTCCTCGCAACGAACGGTCCCGTTTTCACCGGCGGTTTCGGGTTGGACAGCTATGCCCGCATTCTCCGCGATTCACCGCAGGCGATTGCCAACAGCTTCACCTTTGCGCTTGCCGCGGTGGTGTTGATCGCCATCGTTTCCGGCCTGCTCTCTTTCATCGTTGTCAGGCGAGACAATGCAGTATCAGGCTCGCTCGATCTTCTATTGATGGTGCCCTATCTGATACCCGGTGTCGTCATGGCGATCGGTTACGTCACGACGTTCCGTTATCCGCCTTTCGACATTACCGGCACGGCATTGATCATCATCCTGCTGGTGTTTATCCGCCGCCTGCCTTACGGCGTCCGCTCCACCACCTCGATCCTGCGGCAGATCAAGCCTTCCATCGAGGAGGCCGCGGTCAATCTCGGCGCTTCGCCGGCAAAGACGTTCATATCGGTGACGGTGCCGCTGATGTTGCCGGGGCTCATCATCGGTTCCTTGATGAGCTTCATCACCGCCATCAACGAATTGTCCTCGACGCTGATCCTCTATACGGCGCGGACGATTACGATGCCGGTCCTGATCTATATTCAGGTGATTGACGGCGAGTTCGGCACGGCAGCCGCACTTTCGACGCTGCTTCTCGTCAGCACCGGACTTTGCGTCTTCGTCGTCTTCCGGCTTTCGGAAGACAAGGAAGCCTCTTTCGTCTGAAGCCATCAAATATCATTCAAAACTACAGCAGCGGCGACCCATGTGTCGCCGCCAGCCTCCCTCTGCAAGGACACCAGAAAGATGAATATCGCGAGCTTTTCGCAATCGAAATACAAGAACGCCGCAAAGCCGGGGGACGATGTGGCGCTTCTCATTCCCGGACGGGTTCTGGCCGTTTTCGACGGCGCGACCGACCCGACCGGAGCAAGTTATGATGGGCTGAGTTCCGGCCGCATCGCGGCCCTTGCCGCCGCTAATGCCGTGGCTGAGATGAGCCTTGACGGCAGGCTGGAAACGCTCGCCGCGTCCGCGCTTTTTCAGAATATCAGCGATATCCTGAAAAAGGAGGCGCAGCGCATCAATGCCGGCCATCCGCCATCAACCACATTGGCGATCGTGGCGGATATGGGCGACAGCTTCCGCCTGCTGCTTGCCGGCGATTCCGGCGTCAGGATCAACGGCACGCGTCTGATCCAGAACACCAAGCTGATCGACACGGTCAGCACGTCGGCGCGCATATTCGTGTTCAAACAGCTTCTCGCCGCCATCGGCGATGGCGACGCGGCCGAGGCGCGCACGCGCGCGACGATCTTCTCAGGCCTGCGTTCGGCTGTCGCAAACGGTATCATGACGGCGCGGGATGCGGAAAATGTTGTTATTGCCGCGGCCGGGATGAGCGGCCTTGAGAACGACATTGAAACGGTCGAGGAATTCCTGATGGGTGGAATCCGTGTCCAGCCGCAATTCGCAAACAGGCATGGGCATGTACTGGGTTACGCCTCTGTGAATGGCGGAACCGTCATGCAGGAGGGGACGGTTGACGTCCGTATCGCCAAAGACGGGCTCTCGAGCATTGAAATATTCTCCGACGGCTATTTGTCACTGCCAACGGGGACGGATGTTGCGGCCTGGGAAGCGGAATTCGCGCGTGTCGAGGCGGCGGATTTTCACAAGCTGCGTGAGTATCCGTCCGTCAAAGGTTCGACAACGGCGGAATTCAGCGATGACAGGACCGTCATTTGCCTCAACCTGGTTCAAGGGTAGTCCAGTCTACGAACCTCATGTGAGCCGGCCGACATCGCATATCGATTTCGGCGTCATTCGCGGTCGGTCAGCTTGAAGTGTTTGCTGACGGAGACAGCCATGCCGCGCCGGCTGACGCCAAGCTTCGCATAGATGTTCTTCAGGTGGAATTTCACGGTCGCTTCGGAAAGGCCGAGATCGCGGGCCATTTCCTTGTTGCTGCGGCCTTCGGAGAGAAGTTTCAAAACGGTGGTTTCCCGCCCGCTCAGCAGTCCGGCGGAATGTGTTGCGCCGTCGTCATTACCGCCCAGCGGCATCACCATGCGTGGCTGGCGGCCAAGGCCGTGTCCGACGATGCGGCTTATGAATTCCATCGCGTTCGGGCTAAATATCTTCAGCCCGAAACGGCGCACAATGTGGTGGCAAGATAGTGCCGGCGCAATGGCTTTTCGCGAAGGGTGTGGTTGACGAAGACTATGCCGTGGCGCAGGGAACGTGCCTGGCCGCCACGGCCGCATTTATCTGACCCGCGACGATGCCGGCCAGATATGGGTTGGCGGCGAAACGCGCACGCATGTCGAAGGCCGGTTGCATGGCCTTTGAAAAGACAGACGAAAACGAGGTGAATTTGATGACTAGCAGTGTTTACCGCCCCATTTCCGAACGCGTATTGGCGGATGATTGGGGACGGCTGACCAAGTATGAGTATGAACTTCAGCTGAGGGACGGAAGCTGGCAACGGCAGACCCGGGAGGCATATGATCGCGGCAACGGCGCGACATGCCTTTTGTACAATCCGGCAAGCGACAATGTGCTGCTGACCCGCCAGTTCCGGTTGCCGGTGCTTTTGAATGGCGGTCTGGAATCGCTGATCGAGACACCGGCGGGGCTGCTGGAAGGCGCTGAACCGGCGACGCGCATGCGTGCGGAACTGATCGAGGAAACCGGTTATGAGGTTTCCGAACTTACGCATCTGTTCGATATCTATATGAGCCCCGGATCGGTCACGGAATATCTCGCCTTTTTCTACGGCGAATATGCCGAGAAACATAAGGTCGGGGCAGGTGGCGGTTCAGCGGACGAGGGCGAAGACATCGACGTGCTGGAAATCGCCTTGCCCGAGGCGATGCGGATGATCGGCCGCGGCGATATTCGCGATGCCAAGACGATCATTCTGATCCAGCATCTCGCCATCCGGCTCTTGCAGGAAAAGATCACGGCACGCTGATCCCCATCCAATGCCTCCATTCAGGGAGGCCGGCGCAATCCCTTGAGAAAGGGAGGCGCCGGCTTTGATCGCTTGCCTATGGGCGCGCGCATCGGACATACTGCCCCTTGAACCACAAAGGCCAAGGGCAAGACGAAGCCAGAGACTTGGAGCTGGATCGCGGAGCCATGCGAGAAGATTGAGCCCATGAATACGCGATTCCTCGAAACTTTTCTCTGGGCTGCCCGATTGAGCAGCTTTTCGGCAGCCGCGGAACGTTTGCACACAACGCAAGCATCGGTGTCCAACCGGATTGCCGCTTTGGAGCGGGAGCTTGGTGTCGTGCTGTTCACGCGCGATGTGCGCTGCGTCAACCTCACGCCCGCGGGTCGTCTGGCGCTGCAACATGCCGAAAAGATCGTCAATCTCACCGGCGAGTTCCGGCAGATCGTCAGTAACCGGGAGGCGCTGAGGGGTACGGTGCGGATCGGTGCCGCCGATACGATCGTCTATGCTTGGCTGCCGCTGCTCATCCGCCGCGTGAACGAACAATATCCCGGTGTTAGCCTCGATCTGACCATCGATACCAGCCTGAAACTCTCGCAGCGCATTCAGAACGGCGAGGTGGATGTCGGTTTCATCATGGGGCCGATCATGGCTGCGGATATCTATAACTCACCGCTCTGCACCTTCGAATCCTGTTGGGTCGGCGCCGTCGAGCTGCCGCTGCCGGAAACCGGTGTGACGCTTGAAGATATAGCGCATTTTCCGCTGCTTACCTTCTCGACCGGCTCACAGCCGCATCAGGCGTTGCGGGCGCTTCTCGATTCCCACGGACTGTCCGATAGCCGCATCTACAATTCCAATTCGCTGTCGATCATGACGCGCCTTGTGGCCACGGCTGTCGGGGTGGGCGCCTTGCCGCGCGTTTTGGTGGACGGCATCATCAAATCGGGCGAAGCGCGTATTCTCGACATCACGCCGGCGGTGCCGCCTCTTACCTTCCACACGGTTTATCAGGAGCGCGGCGACAATGCGCTTGCCCGTGCCATTGCCGACATGGCGACGGAAATCGTCAGTGAAACCACCACGCAATGGATGACGGTCGCAGCTTAAATTTTATGCTGCAACGCAAAATGATTAATCTATAAGCTTACCTTATGGGTTTCGATAGAGTTTTTCCGTTTGTCAGGAAAACAGTTCCCGTTCTTAATTCTCCTCGCAACATGAGAGGAGAGCAACGTGAAAGTCTCACTTGTTCAAATGAATACCCAGAACGACAAGGCAGAAAACCTCAAGGTTGCTGCCGATTTAATTGAGAAGGCAGTCAAGGCGGATAGTCCTGATCTTGTTGTTCTTCCGGAATACTTCGCATTTCTTGGAGATAATCCTCAGGAAATGCATGAGAGCGGGGAAGAATTCCCCGGCGGCGAGATTTACTCGCTGCTTTCGGATCTGGCCAGAAAGCACGCGATCACGCTGCATGCCGGTTCCATCGTCGAGAAGGAAGGCAACCGCTTTTACAATTCGACGCTCGTTTTCGGCCCGGACGGCAAACAGATCGCCCGTTACCGTAAAATTCACCTGTTCGACGTCGATACGCCGAACGGCATCAGCTACCGCGAATCCGATTCCGTTGCCCGTGGCGAAGAGGTCGTGACCTACAAGGTTGGCGACAGGACGGTCGGCTGCGGCATCTGCTACGACATCCGCTTCCCTGAACTGTTCCGCGCCCTGCGGGACAAGGGTGCAGATGTCATCGTTCTGCCGGCCGCCTTCACGCTGATGACCGGCAAGGACCATTGGGAAGTGCTGGCCCGCGCCCGCGCTGTCGAAACCCAGACCTATTTCCTCGCTGTCGGCCAGATCGGCACCCATGCGGGCGGCAAGAAGGCCTGCTGGGGTCATTCCATGGTCATCGATCCGTGGGGTCACATCGTCGCGCAATGCTCCGACACCGTTGGAACTGCCGGCGCCGCTCTCGACTTCGACTATTCGGCCAAGGTGCGCGCCAACGTGCCGGTGGCGAACCACCACGTTCTCTGATCGGAGAAAGACCAAATGTTTATCGTCAACCCCATGCCGGAACAGATCGGCGCCGACATCATCGAGCTTCTTGAAAAGGTCGAAGTCGCAACGATCGGACATGTGCTTCATTCCGGTTTCGTCGATCCTGAAATCCGGGCCGTTCTTCCGGGCAAGCGCATGGCGGGCACCGCCGTCACGCTGCGCATCCCGAATGCGGATTCGACCATGCTCCACTACCTGACGCAACTCGTGCGTCCGGGCGATATCGTTCTCATCGACCGTTGTGGTGATACGCGTCACGCCTGCTGGGGCGGCGTCATCACCAACACCATGAAGATGGCCGGCGTCAAAGCCGGTGTCGTCGATGGCCCGGCGACCGATTTCTCGGAGTTCACCAAGGTCGACATGCCCATGTGGTGCCGCGGCCCGTCGCCGATCACCACCAAGATCCTTGGTCTGGAAGGCGCGATCAACGTTCCGATCAGCGTCGGCGGCCAGATGATCAATCCGGGCGATGCGATCCTGTGCGACGAAAGCGGCGTTGTCGCCCTTCATCCGAGCCAGGCCCGCGCCATGGCGGAACGCGCCATCGGCATGCAGGAAGCCGAGATCGTGCTTTTGGAACGCCTGCGCAACGGCGAGAAGCTGCCGGATATTTCCGGCGCCAACAAATTCGTCCAGGCGAAGCTCAGCGCCTGACACAATCTTTCGGGTGGCGGATCCGTTCGCCACTCCCAATAACAATAGAGGAGAACAGGACAATGAAGAAATCGATACTTCTGAGTGGGATTCTCATGCTGGGCGCGGCCGCCATGCCGGCGCACGCCCAGCAGACCGTGACGTTCCTCGGCTATAGCGGCCTTTTCCAGGAGCGTTACACCAAGGCCGTCATCGAGCCTTTCATGGCCGCCAACCCGGATATAAAGGTCGACTATTTCCCGCAGCAGGGTTCCGCCGCCATGCTCGGCTCGCTGCGCGCCCAGAAAGCTGCTCCGCAATCCGATATCGCGCTGATGGACGTCTCCGTCGCCAAGACCGGCACGGATGAAGGCCTGTTCGACAAGGTCGATGAAAGCGTTACCAAGAACGTTGCCGACCTCTATCCGAACGCCCGCTTCGAGGGCGTCGCCGGTGTCGGCGTGACCTTCGACAACCTCGTTCTCATCTATAACACCGATGCAATCAAGACCGCGCCGAACAGCTGGAATGCCCTGAAAGACAGCGCCTTCAAGGGCAAGATCGCCATGTTGAGCGCTCCTGACATCGTCGGTATCGGCACGACCATCATCATGGACCATATGAATGGCGGCACCGATTTCATCAAGAATATCGACGCCGGCATCAATGCCATGGCTGAAGTCGCGCCGAACGTCCAGACCTGGGAACCGAAGCCGGAAGTCTATCCGACTGTCGTCAACGGTCAGGTGTCGCTGGGCGTGGGCTGGAACGCCCGCAGCCAGGTGAATGCCGATGGTTCCAAGGGCAAGATGAAGGTCGTTCTTCCGAAGGAAGGCACGATCCTGCAGATCAACACGCTCAATCTCGTCAAGGGCGGCCCGTCGTCCGAGGCGGCCCGCAAGTTCATCGATTACGCGCTGAGCCCGGAAGCCCAGGCCGCCTTCACCGCCGCCATGTATTATGCGCCGACCAACGCCAAGGCCACGGTGGCTCCCGATGTCAGCGATCGCACGGTCGTCAAGGCGATGGACAAGGTTATCCCGGTCGACTGGATCGGCCTCTCGAAGGTTCGTGACCAGATCACGCAGGACTGGCGCCGCAAGGTCATCCCGCTCAGCCGCTAAGGCTTTCGCGTCTCTGTCGTGAAAAATGGCAAGTCTTCCGCATCCCCTTCGGGCGGATGCGGAAACGGCTCATTTCCTCCGTCGGTGTTGGGATCGATGGAGGGGTGGGTGGCCCGAAGGCCTGCTTGGGGAAAGCGCCGCGCAGAGTGCAGGTGAATTTCCGCCGCGATTGCATAGATCAAGGGACAGGGCATGTCCGCGACCCCGCCGGGATGGGACATGTTCTGGAGAAAGGCAAAAAGCCAGAATGGGAACTTCAGACATCATGCAGCCAGGATTTCTCTCGATTCGTTCATTGACCAAGCGCTACGAAACCATGGTCGCCGTGGATAATCTCAATCTCGAGATTCCCAAGGGCGAACTGGTTGCCTTCCTCGGTCCGTCCGGCTGCGGCAAGTCGACATCGCTGCGCATGATTGCCGGCCTTGCCCCCGTGACGTCGGGTTCGATCCTGATCGACGGCAAGGATGTGACGCAGCTTGCGCCCTACAAGCGCGATATTGGCCTCGTTTTTCAGAGCTACGCGCTTTTCCCGCATATGACGGTTCTCAAGAACGTCATGTTCGGTCTTGAAATGCGCAAGGTGCCGGCTGCCGAAGCGGAACGGCGTGCGCGCGAAGCGATTGCCATGGTGCGGCTGGAAGGGCGCGAGGATCGCCGGCCCGCCCAGCTTTCCGGTGGCCAGCAGCAGCGCGTCGCACTGGCGCGTGCACTGGTCATCCAGCCCTCCATTCTCTTGTTCGATGAGCCTCTTTCCAATCTCGACGCCAAGCTGCGCGACGAGATGCGCTCTGAAATCCGCCGCATCCAGAAACAGCTCGGCATCACCTCCATCTTCGTCACCCATGATCAGGTGGAGGCGCTCAGCATGTGCGACAAGGTTGCCGTGCTCAATGGCGGGCGTCTGGAACAGCTCGGTACGCCGCATGATCTTTACGAGCGCCCGGCAACGGCTTTCGTCGCCTCTTTCGTCGGCCGCACCAACAGGCTGGTCGGAAACGCGGTCGGCGATCACATCACGGTCGGGGATGCGGTGTTGCGTGCGCCCGGCTCGCACAGTGGCAAGATCGACCTTATGGTACGGCCGCACCGTATGGCCATGACGGTTGCCGGTGACGCCGCACCCGATTTCGAGGGAGCGCCGGTCAATCGCATCGCCGGTGAGGTTCGCGATGTCTATTATGCAGGCGATATCCTTCACTACGAGATCGCTGCGGGCGGACAGACATTGTCGGTGGAGCGCGCGACTTCCGGCGGGGAAACACCTGTGGCGGCGGGCAGCGCGGTCAGCCTAGTCTGGCGGGTGGAGGACACGCTGGTCTTCGGAGCAGGCCAATGACAGCGGCGGTCATGATCACGGCTCCCGGCAGCCGCACATCCTCCATGGTGTTTCTAGCAACGCTTCTTCTCGGGCCGATCATTGCGGTCAATGGGCTGGCCTTCGTCATGCCCGTGTTCAACCTGCTCCTGCTTTCCTTCCGTGAAAGCCTTGGCGGCGGCGGTCTTGGCGAAGCCCACACGCTCGACAACTGGTCGTCCACCCTGACCGACGGTTTTTATATTGAACTGATCGGCCAGAGCATCCTGACCAGTCTTCTGATCACGGTTCTCACACTCATCGCCTCCTATCCCATCGCGCTTTATCTTCACCGGGCGCAGGGCCGCTGGAAGACGCTGCTGCTGGTGCTCGTCATTTCGCCGTTGCTCACATCGGCCGTGGTGCGCACCTATGGCTGGATCGCGATCCTTGCCGATGACGGCCTCATCAACAACATCCTCTTAGCGCTCGGTGCCGAAAGCGGCGTGCGGTTGCTGTTCAACAAGGTCGGCGTCGTCATCGGGCTAACCGAAATCCTGATGCCCTATATGATCCTGGCGCTGCTTGCCGGTTTCGGCAGGCTCGATCCGCGTGTCGAAGAGGCGGCGGAAACGCTCGGCGCATCGCCGTGGAAGGTCTTCTGGCGGATCATCGTGCCGCTCACCATGCCCGGCGTCGCGCTCGGTTGCCTGCTTTCCTTCGTTCTCGCCGTCAGTTCGTTCATTACCCCCAAGCTGCTTGGCGGCGGGCGCGTCTTCCTTCTCGCGACGGAAATCTACGATCAGGCCATCGTGACGCTCAACTGGCCGCTCGCCGCGACCCTGTCGATGATCATTCTCGTTATTTTCGGCGCTGCCCTGGTGCTCTATTCCCGGCTTCTGCGGGCCATTCTTTAAAGGAGATCGAAGATGGAAGAACGTCCCGCTCCGCTGGCGCTGAAAATCGTCGCCTTCATCATGTTCCTTTTCCTGCTGGCGCCCGTGGTTCTCGTCGTGCCGATCTCATTTTCGGCCGACAGCTACATGACCTTTCCGCCCTCCGGCTGGAGCCTGCGCTGGTATGTCGATCTCATGCATAATTCCAAGATGATGGGAGCGCTGGGCACCAGCACCCTTCTCGCCATCATCGTCACTGCGCTCTCCATGCTGATCGCGCTGCCGGCCTCCTATGCCATCGTGCGCATGCGGGTGATCGGGGCGGATGCGCTTCTCGCCTTCTTCACCGCGCCGCTGCTTCTGCCCACCATCGTTCTCGGCCTCGCGATCCTGATCGTCTTTGCCGGTGCCGGCCTGCTCGGCACCTTCACCGGTCTGGTGATCGCCCATCTCATCATCGTGCTGCCCTATGCGCTGCGTGTTCTCACCACCTCGCTTGCCGGCCTGCCGCTGATTTTCGAGGAGGCTGCTTCGACACTCGGGGCATCGCCGCTCACGGTCTTCCGACGCGTGACCATGCCGATGATCGCGCCGGGTGTCGTGGCGACGGCGGCACTTTCCTTTCTGGTGTCGTTCGATGAAGCGGTAATTTCGCTGTTCCTCACCGGCCCGCGCATCACCACGCTTCCCGTCGCCATGTATCAGCATGTGGAAACGCAGGCCGATCCGCTCGTTGCGGCCATTTCCGTTCTCTTGATCGTGCTCACCCTTGCCGTCGTCCTCATCGTCGACCGCACGGCGGGCTTGACCAAAACTTTCGTGAAATAAAGTCGTGGGGCTGCCGGCTGGCGCTGGCTGCCCCTACTGGCACAGGCGCGAATTTCACTCCCGTTTATGAACGCTGCTGCTGCATCGGCGCGATCCGTCGCGCCTGCTGATTTCGCTTTGAAAGACGAAGGCAAAGGGAAGGCCATGGCTGAAACCCCCTCCACGGAATTTGATGTCGCCGTCATCGGCGCCGGTGTGGTCGGTTGCGCGGTCGCCCGCCGTTTCGCGCTGGCCGGTGCGAAGGTGGTGGTCATCGAAAAAGGCCCCGATATCCTCTCCGGCGCCTCCAAGGCCAATAGCGCCATCCTCCATACCGGTTTCGATGCGCCGGAAGGCAGTCTGGAACTGGAACTGGTGAAGGCCGGCCGGGAGGAATATCTCTCCATTCACGGGCAGATGGGCCTCAGCCTCGTCGAAACAGGCGCGCTGGTCTGCGCCTGGAACCCGGACGAGGCGGAAAAACTGCAGGCGATTGCGGATCAGGGGCGGCGCAACGGCATTGCCGGGCTTGAGTTCCTTACGGCCGTGCAGGCTCGCGAAGCGATGCCGGGCCTGTCCGACCGCCTTGTCGCCGCGCTCGACGTTCCGGGCGAACATATCATCGATCCTTGGTCCGCACCGCTTGGCTATCTTACGCAGGCGGTGGCGCTCGGCGCGCAGCTGGTGCGCAACGCGGAAGTCCTGTCCGGTGCGTTCGACGGCGCGTGGCGGATCGAGACGACGGCCGGCGTTATCCTTGCCGCAAGCATCGTCAATGCCGCCGGGCTGTTCGGCGATATCGTCGATGCGCGTCTGGGGCTTTCGCCCGACTTCGCCATCAAGCCCCGCAAGGGGCAGTTCGTGGTGCTGGACAAGGCCGCCCGCCGGCATGTGCCGCGCATCGTCCTGCCGGTTCCGACCGAAATCACCAAGGGCATCGTGGTGTGCCCCACCGCCTTCGGTAATGTTCTCGTCGGCCCGACGGCGGAAGAGCAGGAAGACCGGGAGCGCGCGACGGTCGAGACGGCGACGTTGGAAGCACTGCTGGAACGCGGCGCGGAGATCGTTCCGGCGCTTGCTTCCGTTTCCGTAACCGCCGTTTATGCCGGTCTGCGACCGGCGTCTGAAAAGAAGCATTACCGCATTTCCGCCCGGCCGGACCGGCGGGCGACCACGCTCGGCGGCATTCGCTCCACGGGCCTCAGCGCCGCCCTCGGTCTGGCGCAACATGCGCTGAGGCTTCACGAAGGTTTCGGCACGCATTTTGTCTCACCGCCCTCCGCTCCCGAGGTGACGATGCCCAACCTGACGGAAACCTGCGAGCGGGACTGGCAGCGTGCCGATCACGGCGAAATCGTCTGTCATTGCGAACTCGTCACGCGGCGCGAGATTGAGGCGACCTTTTTAAGCCCGGTGCCGCCGGGCGATTTCGGTGGGCTGCGGCGCCGCACCCGCGCCGGCATGGGTCGCTGTCAGGGCTTTTATTGCAACGCCCGGCTGGCCGCGATGACGGGCGACCGCCTGGCGATCCCGCTTGCCGTTCACGAGGGAGGCGACCGATGAGTGCGGATGTCATCGTGGTCGGCGGCGGCCCGGCAGGTGTGTCGGCGGCGCTGGAGCTGAAAGCGCGCGGTATCGCCCGCGTGATGATCCTCGAGCGTGAGCCGGCCCTTGGTGGCGCAACCCGGCATTGCCTGCATTCGCCCTTCGGCATGCGTGAATTCGGACGCGTCTATTTCGGCCCGGCCTATGCGCAACGCCTGCAGCGGCAGGCGCAGGATGCGGGTGTCGATATCCGCACCGGTCATTCCGTGGTGGAACTCGGGCAGGATGGCGCGCTGCTCGTGACGTCGGCGCGCGGCGTCGAGACGCTGAAGGCCCGGCGTATCGTGCTTGCGACCGGCGCGCGGGAAAAACCACGCTCCGCGCGTCTTCTGCCCGGCGACCGGCCGGTGGGTGTGGTCACCACCGGCACGCTGCAATCCTATGTCGCCTTTCACGGCATCATGCCCTTTCGTCGGCCGCTCATCGTCGGTTCGGAACTGGTTTCCTTTTCCGCGCTTCTAACCTGCCTGACGCATCGCGCCCGGCCGGTGGCGATGATCGAGCCGGAACCGCATCCGCTGGCGCGGTCGCCTTTTCAATGGTTTCCCCGACTGGCCGAGGTGCCCTTTCATTGTGGCGCGGTACTTACGGATATTCGCGGACGCGGCCGGGTGGAGGAGGCCGATATCCGTCTGGCGGATGGTCGCATCATGACGGTCCAATGCGACGGTGTTCTGCTCACCGGGCGCTTCACGCCGGAAGCAGCGCTTCTCAATGCATCCGCCGTGGATGTTGCGGCAGGCAGTGCCGGGCCGCTGATCGATCAGGACGGACGGATGCCCAACCCGATATTCTTCGCCGGCGGGAATGTCTTGCGAGCCGTGGAAACGGGCGGCTGGGCGTTTCGCGAAGGGCGTCGGGTTGGCGCGGCGGTGGCCGACGATCTCGCCCGGGAACCATGCGGCGCGCCGGGAGTGCCCGTCACCTTCGCCGATCCGCTCAAGCTGGCGGTTCCCGCCATGTTGCGGCCGAGTGGGCTCGACAGACCCGCATTTCGCGATTTTCAGCTTCGTTTCACCAGACCCGTTCAAGGCCGGCTTTCGCTGCATCTCGACGGGACGGACGTGTGGAGCAAGACCGGCCGTTGGCGTCCTGAACGCCGTGTGTTGGTGCCCATTCCCGGCGCTGCGTTTGAAGCGGGGCGGATTGCTTTTCACTTTCAGGAGACCAATTGATGCGCATTGCCGCAATCGATCAGGGAACGACATCGACCCGGTGCCTTGTGGTGAGCGATGGCGGCACGGCGGAGGTCGTGGCCAGCCGGCGTCACGCACAATTTTATCCGGCCGCCGGCCATGTGGAACATGATCCGGATGAACTGCTGGGCAATATCCGCGCAGTGCTGGCTGCCGCCGGGCCGGTGGATGCCATCGCCATCGCCAATCAGGGCGAGAGTTGCCTGGCGTGGGATGCCGTGAGCGGCGAGGCGCTGTCGCCGGTCATCGTCTGGCAGGATGCCCGCACCGCCGAAGCGCTCTCCGCCCTGCCGCCTTCGGCAACGGATCGTTCGAAAGCGATTTGCGGGCTGCCGCTCGATCCCTATTTTTCGGCCAGTAAACTGGCCTGGCTGGTCAGGCACAATCCAGCGGTGGCACAGGCACGCGCCGCAGGCCGTTTGCGGCTGGGCACCACCGATGCTTTTTTTCTGGACCGGCTGACGGGCTGTTTCCGCACCGACCTTGCAACGGCGTCGCGCACGGGTCTGCTCGATCTTTCAACCGGAGACTGGAGCCCGGAACTCTGCGCGCTTCACGGCGTGCCGCTGGATTGCCTGCCCACAATCGGCCCTGTCGATGGTGGCTTCGGCGCGGTTGACGGAACGCCCATCCGCGTTTCCATCGTCGATCAGCAGGCAGCGCTTTATGGGCATGGCTGCCGCAAAGCCGGCGATTGCAAGACAACCTTCGGAACCGGGGCCTTTCTACTCGCCGTTGCCGGTAACGGGCGGCCGTTGACGGGAGAGCTTCTGCCGACCATTGGCTGGCAAATGCAGGGGGCGCCTGTGGTTTTCGCCATCGAAGGCGGGATCTATGATGCCGGCGCGGCGCTCGAATGGGCGAAAAAGATCGGCCTCTATGCTGAAAATGCCGAACTCGACGGTTTCGAGGGACCATCGGCCATTCGCCGCGGCCTTGTCTTCGTGCCCGCCCTTTCGGGCCTTGCCGCGCCCTATTGGGACAGGCAGGCGGTGCCTTTGTTCATCGGCATGGACCACGCGACCGAGCGGCGTGACATGGTGCGCGCCGTGCTGGAAGGCATTGCCCTGCTGACGGCGCGGTTGATCGAGGCGGCATCGGCGGTCGCCCCCATAGGCGATACGATCTCCATCGATGGCGGCTTGTCGAACAGCCGCTATTTCGCCCGCTTTCTGGCTGCCGCCAGCGGTCGAACCATCTGCGTGCCCGCCATGCGCGAGTTGACGGCGCTCGGCCTGGCGGAACTGTGCGGCGTCGATGTCGCGGCCCTACGAGGCGATGCCGAGATATTCGCGCCCGACGGATCGGTCGATGCCAAAGACCATGCTCGCTTCGCACGCGCCATAGACAGTGCACGGAGCTGGCAACGATCCCAAACCTGCACGAGTGCGGTTCTGTCGACCATGCCGGCAGCGGGCATCTGATTTCTCCAATTTAAAGAACAGGCGACAAAGGCGACAGAATTTGATAAATTACAAAACAGCCGGTTGCGGTTTGACGCGTCGATAGAGGTCACCGAGCGTTCCTGTACCGCCAGCCGGATCATGGCGCAGGAGGAGAAGTGCTATGACGGCATTCCATGTCATGGCCGGTGCGAGTGGCGAATTTGCCCGCCCGGAAGTCCGCAAGATTGGCATCCCGGATATTGTGGATGCGTTGAAGCTGGGACTTGAGGACTTTAAAGAAAAGCCGTCCCACTATGTTTTTCTCTGTCTTATGTATCCGATCGCCGGTGTTTTTCTGGTGATGTGGAGTTCCGGCGCCAATCTGCTGCCGGTTATTTATCCGCTGATGTCGGGTTTTGCACTGATTGGTCCGATCGCGGCCATCGGGCTTTATGAAATCAGTCGACGACGCGAGCAGGGGTTGGATAGCTCCTGGCGGCACGCACTGGAGGTTCGGCACTCTCCGGCCCTGCCGTCGATCATCGCGGTCGCCGTCATGCTTTTCGTGCTTTTCGTCGTCTGGTTGATTGTTGCGCAGAGCATCTACACTGCGACTTTCGATGCGACCGGTCCGGTTTCCCTCTCCACCTTTCTGTCGGACGTATTGACGACCTCGCAAGGTCTCTCCCTCATCGTCTGGGGCAATCTGGCCGGCTTCGTTTTCGCGGTCGTCGTGCTGGCGACAACGGTGGTGGCGTTCCCACTGCTGCTCGACCGGGATGTCGGCGCAGTTGCGGCGGTGGATGCGAGCATCCGCGCCACGCTTGCCAACCCGGTTCCGGTGGCGCTTTGGGGATTGATCGTCGCGGCCTTGCTCGTCGTCGGCACGATCCCGGTATTTATCGGCCTCGCGGTCGTCATGCCCATCCTCGGCCACGCGACCTGGCACCTCTATCGGAAACTGATCGTGTCCGATTATTCACGCCGTACGCCCTGAATTCATAGAGGAAATCTATCCGTAGATCATCCTTACTGCCGTTGCGGCCCCGCTGAGGAAGCCGCAGCGGTTGGGATGACCATGGAGAGTGCGGGGATGCCATGTGGTATCGTTTCTTCCGATCTGTCTGCTTTCCGCGAGTGCCTTCTTGATTGAGGCCGTAGTACAGGAAGGGGACCCTGCCGCAGGCGCTACCATAATTGCTCGCCCGATCAATTTATGAGATAATTCTAATATACCTCGCGATGGAGTTGTGAAGCGTTCGTGGCCGGGTCACGGGAGGAGACGATGGCTGTCGTTGTGATTCTCGTTCTGCTGGTGGTGGGATCGATCGTATTCCACCTGCTAAGCCCGTGGTGGTGGACGCCGATAGCCTCGAACTGGAGCTATATCGACAATACGATCATCATCACTTTCTGGATCACCGGCTTCGTTTTCTCGGCCGTTGTGCTGTTCGTCGCCTATTGCGTGTTCCGCTTCCGGCACCGCGCCGGAAACCGGGCGGCATACGAGCCCGAAAACAAGCGCCTGGAATGGTGGCTGGCGGGCGGAACCGGGGTTGGGGTGGCTGCAATGCTTCTGCCGGGCCTCTTCGTATGGAACCAGTTCGTGACCGTACCGGACGGTGCGAGCGAGGTGGAAGTCGTCGGTCAGCAATGGCAATGGAGTTTCCGCCTGCCGGGAGCGGACGGACGGCTCGGGCGGGCGGATACGCGCGCTATTGGACCCGGCAATCCGCTCGGCCTGAACAGGAACGATCCCGCCGGAATGGACGACGTCATCATTGAAGGCGGAGAGTTGCATCTGCCCGCCGGCAGGCCGGTGAAAATGCTGCTGCGCGCGGTCGATGTCGTGCATGATTTCTATGTGCCGGAGTTCCGGGCCAAAATGGACATGATCCCCGGCTCGGTCACCTATTACTGGTTTACGCCGACCCGGACGGGAACTTTCGAGGTTCTCTGCGCGGAACTGTGCGGTGTGGGCCATCCGCAGATGCGCGGTACCGTCGTCGTCGATACCGAGACCGATTATCAGGCCTGGCTGCAGCAGCAGCCGACTTTCTCGAAACTGCTGGCTTCGGCGGAAACGTCGGCGGCCAGATAAGCGCCGTGCAGATTGGAAGGGAAGGCCGCATCGGGAGAACAGGGAGGATGGAACATGGTCGAGATTGGATCCGGCGCCGGGCAGGTCATTCAGCCCGCTGAAGTCGAGGACGTCGAGCTTTATCACCCGAAAAACTGGTGGACGAAATATGTCTTCAGCCAGGATGCCAAGATCATTGCCATTCAATATTTCCTGACAGCCATCGCAATAGGCATGGTGGCGCTGGTGCTTTCCTGGCTGATGCGGCTGCAGCTCGCTTTTCCCGGCTATTTCTCCTTCATCGATGCGGAACATTATTATCAGTTCATCACCATGCATGGCATGATCATGGTGATCTACCTGCTGACTGCATTGTTTCTCGGCGGTTTCGGCAACTACCTGATCCCGCTGATGCTCGGCGCGCGCGACATGGTGTTTCCCTATGCCAATATGCTGAGCTACTGGCTCTACCTTTCCGCCGTCCTTGTGCTGGTGGCCGGTTTCTTCGCACCCGGCGGGCCGACGGGCGCCGGCTGGACGCTCTATCCGCCGCAGGCGCTTCTTTCGGGAACGCCGGGCGGGCGCGACTGGGGCATCATCCTGATGCTGTCATCGCTGATCCTGTTCATCATCGGCTTTACTTTGGGCGGGCTGAATTACGTCGTCACCGTGTTGCAGGGACGCACGCGGGGCATGACGCTGATGCGCATGCCATTGACGATATGGGGCATATTCACGGCGACGGCCATGGCGCTGCTCGCTTTCCCGGCGCTCTTCGTCGCCGCGGTCATGATGCTGTTCGACCGGCTGCTCGGCACGAGCTTCTTCATGCCGGCCATCGTGGAGATGGGCGAACAATTGAAGCAGGAGGGCGGCAGTCCCATCCTGTTCCAGCACCTGTTCTGGTTCTTCGGCCATCCGGAAGTCTATATCGTCGCACTTCCCGCCTTCGGCATCGTCTCGGATCTGATCAGCACCCATGCGCGCAAGAATATCTTCGGCTACCGCATGATGGTCTGGGCGATCGTCATCATCGCGGCGCTGAGCTTCGTCGTCTGGGCGCATCATATGTATGTCAGCGGCATGAACCCGAATTTCGGGTTCTTTTTCGCAACCACGACGCTGATCATCGCCGTGCCGACGGCGATCAAGGTCTATAACTGGGTGCTGACGCTCTGGCGCGGGGATATCCATCTCACCCTGCCGATGCTGTTTGCGCTCGCCTTCATCGTCACATTCATCAATGGCGGATTGACGGGTCTCTTCCTCGGCAATGTCGTCGTCGATGTGCCGCTTTCGGATACGATGTTTGTGGTCGCCCATTTTCATATGGTGATGGGGGTCGCGCCGATCATGGTGATCTTCGGTGCGATTCACCACTGGTATCCGAAAGTCACGGGCCGGATGCTGAACGAGGCGATGGGGCACGTCCATTTCTGGATCACCTTTCTCGGTGCCTATGCCATCTTCTTCCCGATGCATTATCTCGGGCTGATGGGCGTGCCGCGCCGCTATTACGAGCTGGGCGAAACCGCCTTCATTCCAGATTCGGCGCACACGTTGAACATATTCATCACCGTGGCCGCGCTCATCGTCGGTGCGGCTCAACTGCTATTCGTGTTCAATCTCGAGTGGAGCCTGCGCTGGGGCAAAAAGGCGGTCGGCAATCCGTGGCGGGCCACGACACTGGAATGGCAGACGCCGCAGACCCCGCCGGTTCATGGCAACTGGGGCAAGGAACTGCCGGTCGTTTATCGCTGGCCGTATGATTACAGCGTGCCCGGCGCGGCTGAGGACTTCCTGCCGCAAAACCAGCCGGCGGCTGCCGGGCCTTCCGAAAGAGCCGTGTCATGAGCGCCATCCTCGTCTTCATGGCCGGGATCGCCGGCATCATCGGCTGGTGGATGGCGCGGCAGCGGCTGGCCTCGAAGCCCTGGCTGGAAGTCGGTTTGGCAGGCGATGCGCAGCAGATGCAGGGATCGTCGGCGACGATTGCGAAAGTCGGACTTGGGATATTTCTGGCGGTTGTCGGTGCGTTGTTCACCTTGCTCATCAGCGCCTATCTCGGCCGCATGGGCGGCGCCGACTGGTGGGGTATCCCGATCCCCAGACTGTTATGGGTGAATACTGCGACGCTTGCCGCCAGCAGTCTGGCGCTGCAATGGGCGAAAACCGAAATCCGTCCAGATCATCGCGACAGGCTGAACGCGGCTCTTGTGACAGCCTTTGCAACGGCTGTTTTCTTTGTCGCCGGTCAATTCCTGGCGTGGCAGCAACTCATCTCCGCAGGCTATGTTCTGGCGGATAACCCATCGAACAGCTTCTTCTACATGATCACGGGCCTGCACGGCCTGCATATATTGGGCGGGCTCTTCGTGCTTGGACGCACCGCAATCCGTGCCCGGAGCGAGCCCTTGTCGGCAAGGATGCGCCTGAGTGTGGAGCTGTGCGCCATCTACTGGCATTTCATGCTGATCGTCTGGCTGGTCCTTTTTGCGCTTTTCGCCGGTTGGGCGAACAGTTTCGTCGATCTCTGCCGTCAATTGGTCACCTGAGGAGTGTCGATCATGGCCGCATCCATGGAGGAAAGACCGGTAAGTGATCCGCATCTGCGGCCGGCGGGACTGCGCGGCGTCGCCGCCGATCTGTCATCGGACCAGCGGGCGTTCAAGAACGTCTCCTGGGGCAAGGCGATGATGTGGATATTCATCCTGAGCGATATCTTCATTTTCGGCTGTTTCCTGCTGGCCTATATGGCGGCGCGCATGTCGGCCACCGCGGCCTGGCCCAATCCGAGCGAGGTTTTCGCGCTCACGATTGCCGGCCGGCACATTCCGCTGATCCTGATTGCCATCATGACCTTTGTTCTCATCAGCAGCAGCGGCACGATGGCCATGGCCGTCAACTTCGCATATCGCCGCGACCGTCGCAAAACCGCCGCGCTGATGGTGGCGACGGCAGCGCTTGGAGCGACATTCGTGGGAATGCAGGCATTCGAATGGAGCAAGCTGATCGCGGAGGGCGTTCGCCCCTGGGAAAACCCGTGGGGTGCGGCGCAGTTCGGTTCGGCTTTCTTCATGATCACGGGCTTTCACGGCACCCATGTGTCCATCGGCGTCCTGTTTCTTCTCATCGTCGCGCGCAAGGTGTGGCGGGGAGATTTCGATGAAGAAAGGCGGGGGTTCTTCACCAGCCGCAAGGGGCAATACGAGATCGTCGAGATAACCGGGCTTTACTGGCACTTCGTGGATCTGGTGTGGGTCTTTATCTTCGCATTCTTCTATCTGTGGTGAGTGAGGATGGCATTATGGCACAGCAACAGTCACAACAGGGACAGCAGCATCCGATAAGACTTTACATGGTGGTCTGGGGACTGCTTTTCGTCCTCAGCGCCTTCTCCTATATGGTCGATTATCTTGGCATTCAGAGTTATCCGAGATGGTCTCTCATCATCCTCTTCATGATCCTGAAGGCGGGGCTGATCATGGCGATTTTCATGCATATGGCCTGGGAACGGCTGGTTCTGGTCTACGCCATCCTGCTTCCGCCGGTTCTCGTGCTCGTCTTCGCAGCCCTGATGGCCTCGGAATCCAGCTATACGGCTCTTACCCGGCTGACCTTCATGGGGGCGGGTTCCTAGAACAGAGGCAAGATTTTCAGGATTGTGGAAGCAGCACGCCGACGGCGAATTCCTCTTCGGTTGCGACGTGGCCGGCCTGAGTCTTGCGATATTCGCTGGGGGTGAAACCGCGCTCGGCTCGTAGCGTGCGGG
Organism: Agrobacterium deltaense RV3; assembly: GCF_900013505.1. Lineage (NCBI taxonomy): Bacteria > Pseudomonadati > Pseudomonadota > Alphaproteobacteria > Hyphomicrobiales > Rhizobiaceae > Agrobacterium > Agrobacterium deltae. The sequence goes on from NZ_LT009746.1 coordinate 1,475,925, forward strand.
AAAGGTGCGGCGCATCGCAAAAACCGGTGGCGAGCGAAATCTGGGTGATGCTGTCACGCGTCGTGCGCAGCAGCGACAGAGCGCGATCCAGTCGAAGCTCGAGATAGACCTTCGAAGGCGTTGCGCTGAGGTCTTTCAGGAAACGCCGTTCGAGGCTGCGGCGGCCAAGGCCGAGATCATTCGCCACTTCCAGCACGGTTCTCGGAACCTCGATATTCTGCTGCATCCGCAGGATTGCTTTTTTGACGAGGGGATCGTTGGCCTTGCGCGTGCTCTGCTGGCCGGGTTGAGGCTTTTCGCCGCTCAGCGCGCTGTCGATCATCATGATGTTGAGGCTTTTGATGGCGGCGGACTGGCCGACATGACGCTCGACGAGGAAGGCTGCCAGATGCGCTGCGCCGTGGCCACCGGAACAGGTCAGCCGGTCGCGGTCGATGACGAAGATCTGGTCGGAGATCATCTGGACGGTATCGAAACGGTCGAGAAAATCCTGACGGTGGAACCAGCTTACGCAGCAGCGATAACCATCGAGCAGGCCGGCCTCGTGCAGGATGAAAACGCCGGTGCATAGCCCGACGATGGGAACGCCCGCCGCCGCCCGTTCCTTCAGGAAGCGCAGCGCCTCCTGCGGCAGGGCGCTGTGATCGCTGATCAAACCGCCGACGACGACGATATAGTCGTAGTGCCCGGCGTCCATCAGCCGTGTATCCGGCTGCACCTTCACGCCGCAGCTCGACTGCACGCTGCTCATGGTCGCCGAGAGCACCGACCATTCGCACAGGATAGGCCGTGAACGGTCCGCCTCATCGGCCGCAAGGCGCAGCACATCGACGAAATTCGCGAAGGCCGACAGCGTGAAGCGGTCGGCAAGCAGGAAGGCGACGCTGAGGCGTTTTCTGGCGCGGGGTGAGGTCATGACGCAAATATTCATGCAAACAGACGCGATTGTCCAGCCGGGGCGCGGCAAATGCTCCTAGCTTTTGCGACACGAGATTTTCCAACCATCGGGTCCGCTCATGACGCGTTTTAATGCTTTCAATCTTTTGCGGAATGCCCTGACCGGCCACAAGGACTGGGACGAGCAGTGGCCCGACAGTCAGCCGAAAGCCGAATATGACGTGGTCATCGTCGGCGCCGGCGGCCATGGTCTGGGCGCTGCCTATTATCTGGCCAGCCAGCACGGCATCACCAATGTCGCCGTCATCGACAAGGGCTGGCTCGGCGGCGGCAATACCGGCCGCAACACCACGATCATCCGCTCGAACTATCTCTATGACGAGAGCGCCCGTCTTTACGATCACGCCGTCGATCTGTGGGAGAACTTGAGCCAGGAATTGAACTACAACGTCATGTATTCAAGGCGCGGCGTGCTGATGCTGGCGCATAACGTCCATGACGTGCAGAGCTTCAAGCGCCACATCCATTCCAACCGTTTGAACGGCGTCGACAATCGCTGGCTCACCCCGGAAGAATGCAAGGAATACTGCCCGCCGCTCAGCATTGCGCCGAATGCCCGCTATCCGGTCATGGGCGGCGCGCTTCAGGAACGGGCCGGCACGGCGCGCCACGATGCGGTCGCCTGGGGTTATGCGCGCGGCGCTGCCGCCCGCGGCGTTGATATCATCCAGAACTGCCCGGTCACGGCCATTCGCCGCAATGCCGATGGCTCGGTCGCGGGCGTCGAGACGGCGAGGGGCTTCATCAAGGCGAAGAAGGTCGCGGTTTCCGCCGCCGGCCACACCTCGGTCGTCATGGACACGGCCGGCGTGCGCCTGCCGCTCGAAAGCTATCCGTTGCAAGCGCTGGTGTCGGAGCCGATCAAGCCGATCTTCCCCTGCGTGGTCATGTCGAACGCGGTTCACGCCTATATCAGCCAGTCCGACAAGGGCGAGCTGGTGATCGGTTCAGGTACGGACCAATATACCTCCTATTCGCAGCGCGGCGGCCTGCCGCTGATCGAACATACGATCGCAGCCATCGTCGAGATCTTCCCGATCTTCAACCGCATGCGGATGCTGCGCAAATGGGGCGGCATCGTCGATGTGACGCCGGATCGCTCGGCCATTCTCGGCAAGACGCCGGTTGCCGGCCTTTACGTCAATTGCGGCTGGGGTACCGGCGGTTTCAAGGCCACGCCCGGCGCTGCCCATACCTTCGCCTGGACCATCGCCAAAAACGAACCGCACCCGATCAACGCGCCGTTCACGCTGGAACGCTTCCGTTCCGGCCGCCTGATCGACGAGGCCGCCGCCGCAGCCGTGGCGCACTGAGGATAGAATCATGCTGCTGATCCGCTGCCCCTATTGCAACGAAACTCTGCCGGAAGCCGAATTCACCTATGCCGGGCAGGCCCATATTACCCGCGCCGCCGATCCCTCGTCGCAGACCGATGAGCAATGGGAAGAATTCCTGTTCATCCGCGAAAACGTGAAAGGTCCGCATTTCGAGCGCTGGCGGCACCTGCATGGCTGCGGCCGCTTCTTCAACGCCGTGCGTGATACGGTGAGCGACCGTTTCCTCACGACCTATCGGGCCGGCGAGCCGCGTCCTGAACTTTCTTCCCTGACCCGTGCACCAGCCAGTTCCGAGGTGTCGAAATGAACTCCTATCGCGTTTCCGGCCGTGGCCGCGTGGATGCCGCCCGCTCCGTGAGCTTCACCTTCGACGGCAAGACCTATCGCGGCGTGAAGGGCGATACGGTCGCCTCCGCGCTTCTCGCCAATGGCGTGCATCTGATGGGCCGCTCGTTCAAATACCACCGCCCGCGCGGCCCGGTGGCGGCGGGTTCCGAGGAGCCGAATGCGCTGATCGGCACCCGCCGCGGCGCCGGACGTTTCGAACCGAACACCCGCGCCACGGTGCAGGAAATCTGGAACGGGCTGGAAACCACCTCGCAGAACAAATATCCGAGCCTGAAATTCGATATCGGCGCGGTCAACGACATGGCCTATATGCTGTTTTCGGCGGGCTTCTATTACAAGACCTTCATGTGGCCGAAGAGCTTCTGGAACAAGGTCTATGAGCCCTTCATCCGCGCGGCTGCGGGTCTCGGCGTTTCGCCGACGGAGGAGGACCCCGACACCTATGCCTCGCGCAACCTGCATTGCGATGTGCTGATCGTCGGCGCCGGTCCCGCCGGTCTTGCGGCAGCGCGTGCGGCGGCGGTCGATGGTCTGAAGGTCGTGCTGGTCGATGAAAATGCCGAAGCCGGCGGCACGCTTCTGTCCGAGCCGCAGGCGAAGATCGACGGCAAGCCCGCATGGAACTGGCTGGCGGATGAGTTGAAGGCGCTGAAAGAGCGCGGCGTCAGGGTGATGACCCGCACGACGGCGATTGCCTATTACCACCAGAACATGATCGGCCTTTGCGAAAAGCTGACCGACCATCTGGAAACCGTGCCGAAAGATACGCCGCGCGAGCGCCTGTGGCGCGTTCGGGCGCGCCAGGTGGTGCTGGCGCAGGGCGCGCTGGAAAAGCCGCTGGTCTTCCACGGCAACGACCGTCCGGGCGTGATGCTGGCGGGGGCTGCCCAGACCTATCTCAACCGTTACGGCGTCAAGGTCGGTAACCGGCCGGTGGTGGCGACGAGCCATGACAGCGCCTGGTATGCCGCCTTCGATCTTCAGGGCGCGGGTGCCCGTGTTCAGGCCATTGTCGATATCCGCGCCAAGGTGCGCGAGGAACTGGTGAACGAAGCGCGCGCGCTCGGCATTCCGGTCAAGCTGTCGCATACGGTCACGGCGACCTCGGGCCGGCTGCGGGTCAAGTCCGTCCGGGTCAATGCGGTTAATGGCGCGTCGGTCGGTGCGGGACAGGAGATTGCCTGTGATGCGGTGCTGATGTCGGGCGGCTGGACGCCGTCGCTGCATCTCTTTTCCCATACGCAGGGCAAGATCGCCTGGGACGATGAACGGACTACGTTCCTTCCTGCCCTCACTAACGAGGATTGCGTCATTGCCGGGGCCGGGCGAGGGCTGTGGGGCATCGAGGCCGCGTTGAAGGACGGTGCGGAACGGGGTCGCGAAGTCGCCGCCGCACTCGGCAAGGCCGCCAATAGTTCCAGCCATGCGGTGGAACATGACCGTACCGGCAACGGCGTCTCGCACACGGAACTGCCGAGCGACCGCGATGCCGGCAAGGCCAAGGCCTTCGTGGATTACCAGAATGACGTGACCGCCAAGGATCTGCGGCTTGCCGTGCGTGAGGGCATGCGTTCCATCGAGCATGTCAAGCGCTATACCACCAACGGCATGGCGACCGATCAGGGCAAGATGTCCAACATCAACGGCCTCAACATCGCGGCAGAAGCGCTGGGCAAGCGCCAGCCGCAGGTGGGGCTGACCACCTTCCGTCCGCCCTATACGCCAACGACCTTCGGCGCTTTTGCGGGTTATCACCGCGGTGCGCATTTCGAAGTGACGCGCAAGACGCAGATCGACGGTTGGGCTGAGGAGCACGGCGCGGTTTACGAGCCGGTCGGGCAATGGCGTCGCGCCTGGTATTTCCCGAAGCCGGGCGAAGACATGGATGCGGCGGTCAGCCGTGAATGCCGGGCGGTGCGCCAGAGCGTTGGCATTTTCGATGCCTCGACGCTCGGCAAGATCGAGGTGGTCGGTCCCGATGCGGTCGAGTTCATGAACCGCATGTATACCAATCCCTGGACGAAGCTTGCCGCCGGCCGCTGCCGTTATGGCCTGCTGCTCGGCGATGATGGCTTCATCCGCGATGACGGCGTCATCGGCCGCATGACCGAGGACCGTTTCCATGTCACCACCACAACCGGCGGCGCCGCCCGCGTGCTGAACATGATGGAGGATTACCTCCAGACCGAATGGCCCGATCTCAATGTCTGGCTGACCTCGACCACCGAACAGTGGTCGACCATTGCGCTGAACGGCCCGAACGCGGCGAAGCTGCTCGCGCCGCTGGTGCAAGGCATCGAACTGACGGAAGAGGCTTTCCCGCACATGTCCTGCGTGGAATGCACCGTTGCCGGCATGCCGGCGCGGTTGTTCCGCGTCAGCTTCACCGGCGAGATCGGCTTCGAGGTCAATGTGCCGGCGCCGCTCGGCCGCAAGCTCTGGGAAATCCTGTGGGAGGCCGGCCAGCAATATGGCATCACGCCTTACGGCACGGAAACCATGCATGTGCTGCGCGCCGAAAAGGGTTACATCATCGTCGGCCAGGACACCGATGGCACGGTTACGCCCTATGATGCGGCGATGGGCTGGGCCGTGGGCAAGAACAAGCCGGATTTCGTCGGCAAGCGCGGCCTTGCCCGCCCCGATCTCGTCGCCAAGGGCCGCCGCCACCTCGTCGGTCTTCTGACCGAAGACCGCTCCAAGCTGGAAGAGGGCGCACAGATCGTCTTCGACCCGAAACAGCCTATCCCGATGAAAATGGTCGGCCACGTTACATCATCCTATCACTCGGACGCCGTCGGCCAACCGATTGCGCTGGCGCTGGTTGAGGGCGGCCATGATCGGATGGGCGAGACCGTCTACATTCCGATGCTGGACCGCACCATTGCCGCGAAAATCACCGGAATGGTCTTCGTCGATCCCGAAAATACCCGCCTGAAGATTTGACTAGCGCATATCCAGCGAACACAAGTTCGCCAAATATGCTATAACTCTTTGTTTTTGCGCATTTTCCGGACGTAAAGGCGAATTCGCCTTTACTGGAAATGCTCTAGGAGATGACAATGAACATGCGCGTTTCCTCCCCCGTTCCCGGCACGCTGGCCGAGAGCAAAGCAGTCCGGGTCAGCATTCTGGCCGCGCAGGCGCGGCTGTCGCTGCGGGCGCGCGGCGATCTCGCCCCGCTCAACGCCGCCCTTGGCCTTACCCTGCCGGACCGGATCGGCCTCCGCGCCGCTTCAGGCGACATCGAAGTCCTGCGCCTTGGCCCCGACGAATGGACCGTGCTTGCACCTGTCAGCGCGGTCGATGGGCTGATTGCCGCCTGCGCAGGCGTTTACGCCAGCCATCCGCATAGTCTCGTCGATATTTCCGGACGAGAAGTGACGCTCCTGATCGAAGGTCCGCAGGCTGCCGAATTGCTGACGCTGGGCTGCGCCCGCGACATCGATACGATTGCCGTCGGCGAGGGACGCCGGACGATTTTCGATGGCGTCAGCGTGGTGCTCTGGCGCGATGCGGAAAATCGTTTTCGCATGGATATCTGGAACAGTTTCGTATCGCATCTTGGCCATCTGCTTGAAACCGGCTGCAAGGAACTTGCGGCGGACATCGCCTGATCTCGAAGGAGGAAACAATGCTCAACCGACTGTCGCATAATACCGTTTCGGACACGGTGATCGCCGACGCCATCGCCGAGGAACTCGACCGCCAGAAGACGCAGATCGAGCTGATCGCTTCGGAAAACATCGTTTCCGCCGATGTTCTGGCGGCGCAAGGCTCGGTGTTGACCAACAAATATGCCGAGGGCTATCCCGGCAAGCGCTATTACGGCGGCTGCGAATTCGTCGATAAGGTCGAGGCGGTCGCCATCGACCGGCTGAAGCAGCTCTTCGGCGCGGAATTCGCCAATGTGCAGCCGCATTCCGGCGCGCAGGCCAATCAGGCGGTATTTCTGGCGCTGCTTCAGCCCGGCGACCGGATCATGGGGCTTTCGCTGGCCCATGGCGGCCACCTGACGCACGGTTCGCCGGTCACCATGTCCGGCAAGTGGTTCGATGTGGTCTCGTATGAGGTCGACGCCGAAACTCATCTGATCGATATGGAGAAGGTGCGGGCACGGGCGCTGGAGACGAAACCGAAGCTGATCGTGGCGGGTGCATCGGCCTATCCGCGCCAGATCGACTTCGCCGGCTTCCGCAGAATAGCCGACGAAGTCGGCGCTTATCTGATGGTCGATATGGCCCATTATGCCGGGCTGATCGCCGGCGGCAAATATCCGAACCCCGTGCCGCACGCCCATGTGGTCACCTCCACCACCCACAAGACCCTGCGCGGTCCGCGCGGCGGCGTTATCCTCACCAACGATGCCGATATCGCCAAAAAGCTCAATTCGGCGGTATTCCCCGGCAATCAGGGCGGTCCGCTGATGCATGTCATCGCCGCCAAGGCCGTGGCTTTCGGCGAGGCGCTGCGCCCGGACTTCGCGGATTACGCCGGCCAGGTCATCGCCAATGCGCAGGCGCTTGCCGCCGTGTTGACAAAGGGTGGTCTGGGGATCGTCTCTGGCGGAACTGATAGCCATATGGTGCTGGTCGATCTGCGCCCGAAAGGCGTGACCGGCAAGATCGCCGAAATCGCGCTGGAGCGGGCGGGGCTTACCTGCAACAAGAACGCCATTCCCAACGATCCGGAAAAGCCCTTCGTTACCTCGGGTATCCGGCTCGGCAGCTCCGCCGGCACCACGCGCGGCTTTGGCGTCGCCGAATTCGAACAGATCGGTGCGCTGATCCTACGTGTCATCGATGCGCTGGCGGCTAATGCCGAGGGTGACGCCGCAGTCGAGGCCGACGTGCGGGCGCAGGTCGCAGCACTTTGCGACGCCTTCCCGATCTACGGTTCGTAAGCGGCCCTGCCGGGCTTCGGCAAGTCTCAATCGCCGTCCTGGTCACGGCCGGCGGTTCATCGGCAATCGGCGCGAAAGCGCGGGCGATCCGTCCGCGCCGCAAAGACCCAGGGGAGCAGGATTTGACCACCTATATCATGAAAGTCGCGTGTCCGGCGCGCAGAGGCATCGTCGCCGCCGTCTCCGGTTATCTTGCCCGGTCCGGCTGCAACATCAACGACAGTTCGCAATTCACCGACCAGGAGACCGGCCGCTTCTTCATGCGGCTGAGCTTCGTTTCCGAACAGGGATCGGGACGCGATGCACTGCTTGACGGGTTTGGTTCCGTCGCGGCCGATTTCGATATGGATTACGATATTCATGACCTTTCGCGAAAGACGAAAGTCGTGATCATGGTCTCGCGCTTCGGCCATTGCCTGAACGATCTGCTGTATCGCTCCCGCATCGGTGCGCTGCCGGTCGAGATCGTAGCCGTGATTTCCAATCATCTGGATTATCAGAAGCAGGTGGTGAACGAGGATATTCCCTTTCACCACATTCGTGTCACGCCGGAAACGAAGCCCGAGGCGGAAGCCGCGATCCTGCAGGTGGTGCAGGATACCGGAGCGGAGCTCGTGGTGCTGGCGCGCTACATGCAGGTCCTGTCGGACCGGCTATGTCAGGAAATGTCAGGCCGTATCATCAACATCCACCACTCCTTCCTGCCGTCTTTCAAGGGCGCCAATCCCTACAAACAGGCCTATGAGCGCGGCGTGCGGCTGATCGGCGCGACGGCCCACTACGTCACCGCCGATCTCGATGAAGGGCCGATCATCGAGCAGGATACGATCCGCGTGACCCATGCCCAGAGCGCGATGGATTATGTCAGCCTTGGCCGGGATGTGGAAAGCCAGGTGCTTGCGCGGGCCATCCACGCCCATATTCATCACCGGGTCTTCCTGAACGGAAACAGGACGGTCGTCTTTCCCGCCTCTCCCGGAGAACATGTGTCCGAACGCATGGGCTGAATGCGGGTTCTTGCGGAACCGCGATTTGCGTCTTTCCTCAGTGGCTCGTCGTCATGTCGTCCCGCCAGTAACAGGCGTTGAGATAACGTTTCTTGGACAGGACCGACAACTTGTCCCGAAAGTCCTGCCATTGGGAGAATGCATTGGCGAGCCACAGGAAATAATCATTGGTGGAAGCGGCTGTCTCCATCGCTGCACCGCCAACATGTTCGATGAATTTTGCGGGTGATACCGTCGAGCGCGGCAACCAGCATATTTGCATGCCGGGCGGGGCGACGATGTCATATCGGCAATTCTCGGCCCGAAGGAAAATCTGGCCGTTAACATCCCCGGGCAGGTTCTCGCAGATGCGGGCAATGGCGGGTAAGGCCGTTTCATCCCCGGCCAGCAGATAGTTTTTTGCCGGCTTCATTCCCAGTCCGCATGGGCCGGACATGCCGCAAAGCGCGCCGGGACGTGCATTCCGGGCAAAGGAACATCCCGGCCCCGCATCCTCATGCAGAACGAAATCGATATCGATAAAACCGCTATCGGGATCTATCGCCCGGATCGTGTAATAACGGACAGCAAAGGCATCTGCGTGTTCCGCAGCATTTTTCGTGGCGGGCAGATTGCGGTCGAAGCTCTTGTTCTGCTTTGAGAAATAAAGCCTGACATGGAGGTTTTTCAGCGTATTGAAACGGTGAAGCCCGGTGCCGGTAAAGCGCAGACGCTGCATGAAGGGGGCGAGGCGCTGGCTGTCGACCACTGTCAGAATCCTGAAGCTGTCATCCGCGAATATGGTCATGCGCGCCTTCCGATAAGTACAAGCAAAAACGGCCCGCCAACCACCGTCGCCAGGAGGCCCGCGGGTATCTGAAACGGGAAGATAAGGTTGCGCCCCAGCCAGTCGGCGATGAGCAGGATAAGTCCGCCGATCAGCGCCGCTGCCGGCAATTGCGTGCCGGCGCGCTGGAAACCCGCAAGCCGCGCCAGATGCGGTCCCATCAGTCCCGCGAAACTCAAGGGTCCGACGAGGATCGTCGCGCTTGCGGTGAGAATGGCGGAAAGCGAATAGAGACCGTTACGGCTCGCCACGACAGAGACGCCGGTATTTCGGGCGATATCTTCGCCAAGCGGCAGCACTTCCAGCCAGCGGCGAATGAAGGGAACGAGGGCAAGCCCGCCGGAAAGCAGGAGCGTCGCCATGATGGCTTCGCCCGGCGCGACGGCATAGGTGGAGCCGGAAAGCCAGGCGAGAAGCTGACCGAGCCTCGGGTCCTGCGATGTCATCAATACCGCCATGACGAAACCGGAGACGGAACTGAGCGCAATGCCGATCAGCAGCAGCCGGTCGCCGGAAAAACCCGGCTTGCGCGACAGGGTCAGCATCAGCAGCAAAACCGTCAGCGAACCCACCGCACCTGCGAGGATTTGTGCGCTACGGGTGGGGGCGGCAAGGGTGAGAAGAACCAGAATGACGCCGAGCATCGCCCCGGAAGAGACACCCAGCACCTCCGGCGATGCCATGGGATTGCCGGTGACGCGCTGCAGAATGGCGCCGGCAAGCGCCAGCATCGCCCCGCCGCTGAAGGCCGCGAGCGCCCTCGGCCAGCGCCAGCCGAGGCCATGCAGATCGTAAAGTCCCGATAAAAACCAGCCCTCCGTGTTTTTCCCGACGGAGAGTGCGACACCTGCGGCGACGCAGAAAATGGCGATGAGACCGAGCAAAGCCGGAATGGGTGAGGCGAGACGGGCTGCCGCTGGCTGCGCGCTTGGCTGCGGTGGGGCCGGCATCTCCAGCCGCCGGATCAGCGCGAACATCAGCGGCGCGCCGAGAAGAGCGGTGACGGCGGCGGTCGGGAACAATCGATAGGTGACGGGAAAAAACAGGACGATCTGGTCGGTCAAGGTCAGCAGCAGCGCGCCAAGTGCTGCCGAATAACCGAGCTGCGCCGCCATTCGTCTTGCGCCGCAGGCGCGCGCCAACGCAGGGGCGGCAAGGCCGATAAAGCTGATGATGCCGACGGAGGCGGTGACCACCGCCGTCAAGGCCGCCGCTACCACCAGCGTCATGAGCCGATAAGTGGCAAGCGACAGGCCGAGGCTTTTTGCATTGGCGTCCTCAAGCGTCATGATCGTCAGGGGGCGAAGAAGCAGCACGACTGCAAGGGCGAGCACGGCGAGACGAGGGGCCAGAAAGGAGACGGCGCTCCAGTCCTGCTGATCTAGATATCCAGCACCCCATAAGAAGATGCTGACGAGAAAATCGTGGTTGAACAGCACCAGAACGGCGCTCGCAGCACCGCAATAAAGGCTTACGATCATGCCTGCCAGCGTGAGGGTGACGGGCGACAGGCCTTTGCGCCAGGAGAGTGCGAGGATTGCCAGAAGCGACAGCGCCGCGCCCGCAAAGGCGATCCATTCCCGTGCGCCTATCCATTGCGGGAACCAGAGCGTGGCAATGGCAAGCAGCAGATAGGAACCGGCCGAAATGCCGAGCGTCGCCGGCTCGGCAAGCGGATTGCGCAGAATGTTTTGCAGTATCGCCCCGACAAGTCCGAGCGTCGCACCAGTCATCAGCGCCACCACGATCCTCGGCAGCAAGGTATTGTGCAGCAGCACCTGCGCCGTCATGTCGGGATCGGGGAAAAACAGGGCTGCAAGCGGCGTCCCATCGGGCATGCGCAGGAACAGGTTGAAGCCGGTAAGGCTGGCGCAGACGATGGCGAGCGATGTGACGACGATCGCGGATATGTTCGCCGTCCTCTTCATGGCGATGCCTCACCGACAAGGGCTTCGGAAACGAGGCGGGCGAAACGTCTTGCCGGCGGCAATCCGCCGTAAAACAGCACGTCCCTGATACGCACCAATCGGTTTTCGCGAATGAAGGGCAGGCTTTTGATGACCGGCGCGTTGAGAAGCGTATCCAGCTTCTCGCTGCTGGTATCGCCGATGCACAGAAGCCGCGCCTGCGGATGGCGGGAAAGCTGGTCGGCCGTCACTGTCGTATGACCATATTGCGAGGTGTAGCCATCCCAGGCGTTCTCGATGCCGAATTGATCGAGAACATTCTGGAAAAGGCTGTTCCTGCCGAAAACCAGCAGTCGCCTGCCATCTATGACCGTCGCCAGCAGCAGAGGCCGTCCGTCATAGGCGGAGAGCCGTGCTCGTGCCTGCCGCATCTCCGCGTCGAAACTTTCCTGAAACGCGTCAAACCGGCCGGGATCGCCGATCCGCGCGGCGAGCGCGATGAGAGCGTTTCTGCCACTGACTAAATGGTTTTCACCCGCAGTGACGCCGGAATCGAAAAGGTGGGTGGGGGCGATGGCGGCAAGCCGGCCGGCAGCCATGGTGAAATCGTCGCTGTGCAGGATGAGGCTTGGCCGAAGATAGTCCACAAGTTCCAGATTGGGCTCGGACCGCAATCCAAGCTCGGCGACCGAGGGCGACAGCGCCGGTTCGACGACGAGGCTGCCATAACGTTCCAGTTCCGGCATGGCTGCGGGCTGCACGCCAAGCGCCAGCAGGTTCTGCCCGCTCACCCAGTCCATGGCGACGATGCCGCCGGAACGGGCGGCCGATGACGGCCGGTTTGTAAGGAAAAAAGCACCTGTCCCGCAGAGCAGCGCTCTGCGGGACAGGGAACCGCGCAGCATCATCAGAATTTCGCCTGAACCGAGAAGGAGACGGTTCTCGGCGCACCGAGATAATAGCTGTTCTGCCAGTAGTTCTCATCGGTGATGTTGCTGACATTCAGCCGGAATGTCAGCGGATTGCCGAAGTTTTCGGTGGTGTAACGCAATCCGAGATCGGCGGTGACATAGGAGGAAAGGCGGTCGTTGTTTTCGGATGTCGCCCATTGTTTGCCGGTGTAATAGAGGCCGCCGGTCAGGAAGAGACCTTCGACGGTGGGAACCTCATATTCGGCATAGACCTTGGCGAGAACATTGGCGACGTTCATGGGCCGCTTGCCGTCATAGGTTCCGCCTTCGACCTTGGCGTCAAGGAATGTCACGCCGCCGAGAATGGTAAGGTCATCCGTCACCTTGCCGGTCGCCGTGAACTCGATGCCGCGATGGCGCTGGCGGCCGTCCTGCGTGTAGACATTGGCATCCGTCGTCAGTTCGTAGGCCTTGGAGATGTCGAACAGCGCCGCCGTCAGCAGCATGTCGCCGACATCGCCCTTGATGCCGATTTCCTTCTGCTTGCTGACCATGGGGGCGAGAATCTGCCCGCTATTTGCGGCCGTGTCCGGCGCGACGCCGCCCTGCTCGAGGCCTTCGATATAGCTGCCGTAGAGCGTCACCGCCTCCACCGGCTTGAAGAGCAGCGACGCCGAGGGCGAGAGCCTTGCTTCATCGTAATCCGGTGCGGAGCGGGCGCCGCTGCTGTCCAGCGACTGGCTCTGGATCATGCTGTAATTGGCGCCGACGAGGGCCGACCATTGTTCGTCGAATTCGATCTGGTCGCCGACGACGAAGTTATGATTGCGCACATAGCCGGACTTGTAGAGCGTACCGGTGTTTGGCGGGAAAGTCGGCTCGGCAATATGCCGGGGAGAAGACAGGGGGAAAGACGGCTGCCAGCCGGTATTGGGATTGTAAGTCGTACCCCAGTCCTTGCCCTGATACATGTAATATCCGGCGGTCAGCTTGTGGGAGACCGCGCCGGTCTCGAAGGAGACGTCCGCGAAAATATTCGCGGCGTCGAAGACGTTTTTTGTCCTGCCGGAGCGAATTGCGATCTGGGAATATTCCTCCGCGGACTGGACAAGATTCATCGTATGATCCTGAACCGGCCGGTCGATATATTCCCGCATATATCCACCGCGCAGGGTAATGGCGTCGTTCACATCGTAGGTGAGCTTGGCCGAGTATCGTTTTTTCTCGATTTCGTCGTGAATCCAGGGCTGGCTCCAGTTCCTGCTGGCGTCGGGCGCATCGCCATGCAGCACGCCGTCTGCGAAAGCCCAGTAGGAGTTGGCGGCGTCCAGCTTGTATTTGCTGTAGGAAGCATTGAGTTCGAGCTTCAGCCGGTCGGTGATGTTCCAGTCGAAAGCGCCGCTTGCCAGAAAGCGGTCGACATTCTGGTCGTCGATGGCCGTGTCGCCCGCCGAACGGACGATATTGAGACGATAACCCATGTCGCCTTCCGGATCGATGCGGCCGCCGAAATCGCCATGGACGAAGGCCTGCGCGCCGCCGTAATTGCCGACCGTCACGCTGTTCAAACGTTCCTGCGTCGGGCGCTTGTAGACATAGTTGATCATGCCGGCCGGCGAGGCCGCGCCATAGAGAAAGCCCGAAAGGCCGGAAAGAACCTCGGTGCGTTCCTTGTCTTCCAGCACCGTCGCGTGGCTGTAGGAGCGGCGGAAGCCGTCTTCGGCGGTGTCATAGGTGGTGAAACCGCGAATATTGGCCATCGGCGCCCAGCCGGACATCTGCGGCGTCTGGCTGCGGATGGTCGGCAGGACGCGGTAGATGTCTTCCGGGGATTGCGCCTGGATATTCTGGATCAGCTCCCTCGGCGCGACAGTGACGGAAAACGGCGTATCGCGAATGGCCGTCTGTCCAAGCAGGCCGAGAGAGGACAGTGTCTCTGTCCGGTAACCATCCTGCGCCAGCCCGTCCTGCTGCAATGCGGATGCGCCGCGCGTGCCCTGAACCGTAATGGGTGCGAGGAGGGTGGAGTTTCCGGCTGCCGCAGCACTTGCGGCACTGACCGGCGCGGCGATGACGACGGAGGTGGCGTCGGTGAAGGAATAAACGAGGCCGGTGCCGCGCAGAAGCTCCACGATCGCCTGCTCGCGGGTTGTTGCGCGGCTGACCCCATGCGAAAGTTTTCCGCGTGCAATCGAGGCATCGTAGGAAATTTGCGTCCCCGACAGTTTTCCGAAGGTTGCCAGCGATTTGTTCAGTGGGCCGGCCGGAACCGGATAAACCGCCTGCGCAAAGGCCGGCTGTACCGCGGTGCCGGCGGCGAGCGCCGTGGTCGTCGCCAGAAAGGCGAAAAACAGCGCGCCACGACCCTTACGACCCCTGTTTGTACCCTTATGAGCCGATGAGAACTCATTCCCCATGTGAAAGCCACTCCATTAAATCTGTCCCCGGAGACCGGCCGGCCTATGCTGGCGACGGGTTCTCTGAGGACAATACGAATGGCGTTCGAAAATTTTCCTCTTTTTCTCAAGTTTTCTTAGATGGATGAAATAACGGTCAAAAACGGCGTGACGGCCCGCACCTTGCCGCCGAATGGCCGCACCACCGCATCGAGCGCGCGGATGGGGTCGGCAAGATCGAAGACGCCGCTGACGACGTTGTTTTTCAGGGCAGGGGTGGCTATGACCACCTTGCCTTTTTGCCAGCGGGCGATGCGATTGACCACCGCCGCGACCGTCTCCTTCTCGGCAATGAGCATGCCCGTGCGCCATGCCGCGATTTCAAAAGCCTCCCTGACACCGCGATCCATACGGCGCGATGCCTGGTCGTAGGTCAGCCAGTCGCCTGCAGCCAGTTTCTCTCCGCCGGGAGAGGGCAGATCGGGCGATGTGGCCAGAACCAGCCCATGATCGACGGAGACGGAGATGGAGAGATCGTCGCCCGAAACGTCGAAAGCGGTTCCGAGCGCTGTGACGGTCAACGGTCCGTAGGCGACGGAGAAGGGGCGCGAGGCATCGGGCCGGACATTGAAATAGGCCATGCCGGCGAGGAGGTTCACCCGTCTTGCCCGCTCACCGAAATCGATGGCGATTGCGCTGTCCGGTCCGAGCGTGACCATGCTGCCGTCCTCGAGGGGAATTTCTCTGATCTCGGCCGTCGAGGTCAGGTAGTCGGCGCGGGCGCGTAACGTCACATAGGGTGCCAGCACCGAACCGCCAGCCGCCGCACCGAGACAGAGCACGCCGCCGACAAGCAGAAGACGCCGGTTGGGGTCGAAGCCCTTTTGCGAGGAACGGGCCTCCTCGGCCAGAATCTGGCCGGTCATGCCGTGGATCGCGGCGACCTTCGCCCAGGCGGCGGCATGGGCTGGCCCGCGCTCGATCCAGGCGCGTGCCGTTTCGATGGCGACGGGATTGCCGGGATCGTTCTGCAGGCGAATGGCAATATCCGCAGCTTCACGAAACAGGCGCCGTTCTTCCGACACTTCGTTCATAGCGAGCCTTTCAGGATTGCCGGAGACCGGACAATGTCACAGCCTTTGATATATACGAATGAGAGGCCGCATATTTCCGAATGAAAGAAGTTTAATGCGCAGGCCGGCGATTAAACGGCGATATCTGGAGCAAGACAACGGTTCCCGTCCTCTACAGACCGTTCAGCCGGTCTTCTATGTGTTCATAGGCGTCGCGGATCAAAACCCAGGTGCGGGTGGTGGACATGCCGAGCTTCTGCGCCACTTCGCTGATCGTCAGGCCGCCCATCCGGTGCAGCTGGAAGGCCTCGCGTACTCGCCGCGGCAGTTCCGCAAGCGCCTGTTCCACCAGCTGCAGCCGCTGGCGGTCATAGACGATGGTTTCGGCCGATGGCGACGGATCGATGATGGCATCGAAGGCATTTTGCGGCAGGTCAACACGGCGGAGACTGCGTTCGCGGCGATAATGATCGATGCTGAGATTGCGCGCCACCGTATAGAGATAGGATTTGGGATTGTGGGAAGCGGCACTTGCCGGCGGCGGTGAGGCAAGCACCTTCAAAAACGCATCCTGCGCCAGATCGGATGCCGTTTCAGGATCGATGCCCCTGCTGCGCAGGGACCTGACAATGCCCTTCGCATATAGCCGGAACAATTCCTGCAGATCCCAACTCAAGAGCCTTGCCTTCCGGTAATCGACCCCGTGCCTGCCCGGTGAAGGGACGGTCGGTGTGTCGAACGATGCAGCCGTCGGTCGATTATGTGCAATCGGTGCCGAATTCGAGAATATGCGAAGCGACGGCTTCGATAAGCAGGATCGCCCCGCAGGCATGATATCATCGGCCGTTTATGTTGCCGGTATCATGCTTGCGGGGCGGCGGTAAAGTAAAACAGTCTCTGTACTATGGATTAGTCTGTGACCTTTCCTCCGTATATATCAATTACCGCGCCGAACGATGCAGCGTGCGAGTAAAGGTTGTTATTCGGCGGGCTGCGCCACGGCCTCCATATCCGTCCGTCCGCGATCTCCGGAGAGGCTGCGCTGGCCGAGCGCGATGATGGCGACTGTCGAAAGGCTTGCGGCGACGGAGACCCAGAAACCGTTATCCGGGCCGAAATTGTCGATCACCCAGCCGGAGACGAAGGCGCCGAGCGCCATGCCAATACCGATTCCGGTCATCACCCAGGTCACGCCTTCCGTCAGCATCGATTCCGGCACGCGGCGCTCGATCAGGCCGAATGAGGTGATGAAAATCGGCGAGATTGCAACGCCGCTGAGGAAAACGGCGAAAGCGAGGAGTGCTACCGAGGTGTTGGCGACAAGCAGCGGCAGGGCGGTGAGTGCAAGCACGCTGACGGCGATCAGCAATTGCCGTTGCAGTGGCATTTTGGGGTTGAGCGCGCCGAGAATGAGGCCGACCACGAAGGAGCCAATGGCATAGACGCCGATGACGAGGCTGGCGGCTTCCGGTTGACCAAGCGCCTTGGTGATTGCGACGGCGCTCACCTCGGCCGTGGCGAAAGTGGAGCCGACGAAGATCAGCGCGAGCGTGATGATCTGGACCGGCCGCAGGAAGATGGCCGAACGCTGCCGGCGGCCGCTTTCAACCGGCCGCACCTTGGGCTCGGTCGCGCGTTGCAGAAGGAAGGCAAAGGTGCCAAGCGCCAGGAAGGTGGTGCTGATCATCATGCCCGCTTCCGGAAAGAGCGAAACCGCAAGGCCAACGGAAAGCGAGGCGCCGGAGATGTAGACAAGTTCGTCGGCGGCGGATTCAAAGGCGAAGGCGGTGTTCAACTCCGGCCGGTCGCGGAAGATTTCCGTCCAGCGGGCGCGCATCATGGCGGGAATGCTCGGCATGGCGGCGGCGAGGAAGGCGGAAAGGAACAGTGTCCAGGCGGGCCATCTCTGATTTGTCGCGATAATCAGCGCCGCAAAGGCGATGACCGAGACGATGGTCGCCGGGATGAGGACCTTGCTCTGCCCCTTGCGGTCCACCAGCCGGGAGATTTGCGGGGAGAGGGCGGCGTTGGTCAACGCGAAGGTTGCCGAGACGGCGCCGGCCAGCCAATATTCGCCATGAGTCTGGGAAAGCATGGCGACGATGCCGATCGGGGCCATGGCAATGGGAAGGCGGGCGAAAAAACCGGCGGCGGAAAAGCCTTTTGCGCCTGGAGCCCGGAAAATTTCTCTGTATGGATTAGACATCGGGATGCACCTTGTTCTAAGGGTGTCCACCACATACATACGTGGCGTATGTGAATGAGATAATTGCATACGACGCGTATGTCAACTAATATACGCGTCGTATGTGGAAAATGGAGAAGAAATGCGCAAACCTCGCAGTGAAATGATTGCCGAGACGCGGGCGAAGCTTCTGGCTGCCGGCCGCAAGGCCTTTGGCAGCATCGGTTATGCGGAAGCGTCGATGGACGACTTCACCGCCGAAGCCGGTCTCACCCGTGGCGCGCTCTATCACCATTTCGGCGACAAGAAAGGCCTGTTGCTGGCGGTTGTGGCCGAGATCGATGCGGAGATGACGAAGAGGCTCTGTGACATCTCCTCGAGGGCCGCGACCCGATGGGAGGGTTTCGTCGAGGAGAATGTCGGTTATGTGCGCATGGCTCTCGAACCGGAAATCCAGCGGATCATGTTTCGTGACGGGCCGGCCGTGCTCGGCGATCCGTCGCGCTGGCCGAATGCCAATGGCTGTATCTCGGCTGTCGCCCGAAGCCTGGATGCGCTCCGGGAAGAAGGCACCATCGGCGACATCGATCCGGAGGCATGCGCCCGCTTCATCAATGCGGCGAGCAGCAGCGCCGCCCAATGGATAGCCAATTCCGACGACCCGGAAACGACCTCGAAACGGGCTGTCGGAAGTTTCCGAACCTTTCTGGAGGGATTGCGGGTCAGGAAAGACTGACCCGCAAAGCTGCCGATCTGTTATTCCGCGTCGGCTGGGCGATCATCACGGAAAATGTGTAGAAAGATCTGGAATAGACACAGATCATGTTATTGGTAGCACTTGTTGTGACACTCATGAGGCCAAGGTGATGGTCGGCAAGAAGTCAGACAAAGTCTCCGGAAGCGAGCCATCGGTTGCGACGCCGAAGCTTCTGTCGGGCGGCAATCCCCAGATTGCAAAAGGATATGGCGACGCGCCGGTGCAGGCCTATATCGCCGCCATGCCGGGCTGGAAGAGCACGGTCGGTGGCCGTATCGACAGGCTGATCGAAGGTGCCGTGCCCGGTGTGCGCAAGGCTGTGAAGTGGAATTCGCCCTTCTACGGCATGGAGGACGACATCTGGTTCCTCAGCCTTCACTGCTTCACGAAATATATCAAGGTGACCTTCCTCAACGGCGCATCCTTGCAGCCTTTGCCGCCCGGCACCTCCAAACATCCGAAAGTCCGTTACCTCGATATCCGCGAGGATGCGTTCGATGAAGCGCAGTTCGTGGAGTGGGTGAGGCAGGCAAGCGTGTTGCCCGGCGAAAAAATGTGAGCGAACGGGTTTACCGGTCCCAGAGGCTTTCAAGCACGCGATGATCGCGAAATGGGCGGACGAATCATGCCGGTTTTCCTGCCTCTTGAGGATAGTGTCGCGCCGCGGATGATGAGAAATCGCGGGCTGTCCGATACAGTTTTTCCGGAGCGAAGAAAAACCGGCCGTTCCGGCCGATTTCTGTTTACTTTTGCCGGGGTTGCACGCCATCACGCTCACTGAATTCGCTGCCAGACGTATCGCAAACCACGGAGGATGAGATGAAGGCACTGGTGCTGGAAGAAAAGGGCAAGCTCTCGCTCAGGGATTTTGACATTCCGGGTGGAGCAGGATCCGGTGAACTCGGGCCCAGGGATGTGCGCATCCGCACCCACACGGTCGGTATCTGCGGCTCGGACGTCCATTATTACACCCATGGCAAGATCGGTCATTTCGTCGTCAACGCGCCGATGGTGCTCGGCCATGAAGCGTCTGGAACGGTGATCGAAACCGGCGACGAGGTGACGCATCTGAAGGTGGGCGACCGCGTCTGCATGGAGCCCGGCATTCCCGATCCCACATCGCGCGCCTCCAAGCTCGGCATCTACAATGTCGATCCGGCTGTCCGCTTCTGGGCGACGCCGCCCATCCATGGCTGCCTGACGCCTGAGGTCATTCATCCCGCCGCCTTCACTTATAAGCTGCCCGATAACGTGTCTTTTGCCGAAGGCGCCATGGTCGAACCCTTCGCCATCGGCATGCAGGCGGCGCTTAGGGCACGTATCCAGCCGGGCGATATCGCTGTCGTCACGGGGGCAGGTCCGATCGGCATGATGGTGGCGCTGGCAGCACTTGCCGGCGGTTGCGCCAAGGTCATCGTTGCCGATCTCGCCCAGCCGAAGCTCGATATCATCGGTGCATATGATGGCATCGAAACCGTCAACATCCGCGAACGCAATCTCGCCGAGGCCGTCTCGGCGGCGACCGACGGCTGGGGCTGCGATATCGTCTTCGAATGCTCGGGCGCAGCACCCGCCGTGCTCGGCATGGCGAAGCTGGCGCGGCCGGGCGGCGCGATCGTGCTGGTCGGCATGCCTGTCGATCCGGTTCCGGTCGACATTGTCGGCCTGCAGGCCAAGGAACTGCGGGTCGAAACGGTTTTCCGTTATGCCAATGTTTACGACCGGGCAGTTGCGCTCATCGCCTCCGGCAAGGTTGATCTGAAGCCGCTGATTTCCGCGACCATTCCCTTCGAAGACAGCATTGCCGGTTTCGACCGTGCGGTTGAAGCACGGGAAACGGATGTGAAACTGCAGATCGTGATGCCGCAGTAACGAAGCCAGCCGCTGATGATTGAGCGGCAAAGATGTTGCGGAAAAGTATGAGTGTAGCCTGCCGGCATCCGGCAGGCTACACGTCAAAATTTCAACGAAAATCGCTTCTGGTTGCGCATTGTTTGAGCGCATCACGCCAAATTGAGCGGAAAAATCGGCCCCATCGCCGCGTTTATGGTCAGCCCTTTCGGGCGACTCTTCAATTTTCGACAAAAAAGAGTCAAAAAAGTATCGGCAATTTCTTCGGCGTGATGTGGATGTACCGCAGCCGCCCGCCATATGCTCCTCATCAACGCCTGGGACGAGCCATAAAGAGGAAATGGCTCCTGTCCGCAAATACGGCGGACGCGACTGATGGGAGGAACTATGATGCAGCCCGATCTGGAACTGGTGCACATCCGCAAGGGCGAATCCTTCGCCGCCTGGCGGCATGGCTATCCGTTCCGTACCGTGCGCTGGCATTATCATCCCGAATACGAAATCCATCTGGTCGTCGCCACGTCAGGCACGTTTTATATCGGTGATTTCGTCGGCCGTTTCGGCCCCGGTCAGCTCATCATGACCGGTCCCAATCTCCCCCAGAACTGGATCAGCGAGATCGAGCCGGACGAGATCGTGCCCACACGCTCTCTCGTGATCCAGTTTCCGGAGGCTTTTATCGAGGATGCCTGCGCCTCCATGTCCGAGATGGAGGTGGTGCGTGCGCTGCTGGACCGCAGCCGCCGCGGCATTCTGTTCGACGATGAGACAAGCGATCGCGTTCGTCCGCTGATCCTTCGGCTGATCGAGGCGCAGGGGCTGACGCGGCTCGCGCTTTTCTGGGAAATTCTCGATCTGCTGGTCAACGCGCCGTCGTCCGAGGTGCTTGCAAGCCTGAGCTACGAGCTGGACCTGACCGGCATCGGCGATAGCGGCATCAACCGCGCGCTGTCGCATCTGCGCCAGCACCTGACCGAACAGGTCGAGGAAATAGACCTCGCCGACATGGTGGGCCAGAGCCAGAGCGCCTTTTCCCGCGCCTTCAAGCGTCACACGGGAACGACGCTGGTGCGGTATCGCAATCAGTTACGCATCGATCTTGCCTGCCAGATGCTGCTGGCGGATCAGGAGGTCAAGGTGGCGGAGGTCTGCTACGATGTGGGCTTCTCCAATCTTTCGAATTTCAACCGGCATTTCCTGAAATTGAAGGGAATGTCGCCGTCGAGGTTCCGCACGATATTCGCAGCCCAGAAGGCAGCGGTCATGGCGGATTAAACCAGCGACACATCGCCAATTTCTAAGAATTCGGGCAGAGGGCTGTCCGGAAACGGGGTCTTGTTGCCCCAATTTTCCAACCGGGAGGAAGAGTGAGATGAAAATGAAGTCCAAGTTTCTGATGGCGACAGCCGCAATTGCAATGATGGCCGCTCCGGCGCTGGCGCAGGAAAAGCTGAAGATCGGCATGACCTTCCAGGAGCTGAACAACCCCTATTTCGTATCGATGCAGGAAGCGCTGAAGGAAGCCGCCGCAAGCATCGGCGCAGATGTCGTCGTGACCGATGCCGGCCACGATGTGGCAAAGCAGATTTCCGACGTCGAAGACATGCTGCAGCAGAAGATCGACATTCTGCTTCTCAACCCCACCGACAGCGCCGGCATCGAAGCCGCCGTTCACGCTGCCAAGGCTGCCGGCGTAATCGTCGTTGCGGTTGACGCCAACGCCAACGGCCCGGTCGACACCTTCGTCGGCTCGAAGAACCGTGACGCGGGCTACAAGTCGTGCAAGCATCTCGGTGAGGCGCTCGGTGGCAAGGGTGAAGTCGCAATCCTCGACGGTATCCCGGTCGTGCCGATCCTGCAGCGCGTTGAAGGCTGCAAGGCAGCGCTTGCCGAATTCGCCGACATCAAGCTGGTTGATACGCAGAACGGCCGTCAGGACCGCTCCGTTGCTCTCGGCGTCGTTGAAAACATGATCCAGTCGCGTCCGAACCTCGCCGGTATCTTCTCGGTGAATGACGGCGGTGCGATGGGCGCTCTGGCTGCGATCCAGGGTTCCGGCAAGGACATCAAGCTGACCTCGGTCGACGGTGCTCCGGAAGCTGTGAAGGCGATTGCAGAGGGTGGTCCTTTCATCGAAACCACCGCGCAGTTCCCGCGTGACCAGGTTCGTGTCGGCCTTGCCATGGCGCTCGCCCAGAAGTGGGGCGCTCGCGTCGTGCCGAAGGAAGTTCCGATCGACGTCATGGTCGTCGACAGCAAGAACGCCGGCGAGTTCAGCTGGTAAAGAACTCCTCCCAGGCCCCGTCCCCATCTCGTATGGGGGCGGGGTTAAATCCCGACCATTGAGGAGGGTGAAATGCTGGAACTGAATGGAATAAGAAAAAGCTTTGGCAAGATCGAAGTCCTGCGCGGCGTCGACCTTGAGGCGCGCGCCGGTGAGGTGCATGCGCTTCTGGGAGAAAACGGCGCTGGCAAGTCGACGCTGATGAAAATCCTGTGCGGCATTTTGCAGCCATCGGAGGGAACGATCCGCATTGACGGCAAGGATCGCCGCTTCGCCAATTACGATGAGGCGATTGCCGCCGGCGTCGGCATCGTGTTTCAGGAATTCAGCCTGATCCCTTATCTCAACGCCGTTGAAAACATGTTCCTCGCCCGCGAAATCCGCGGGCCGCTGCGCCTTCTGAACAAGAGCGCGATGCGCAAGCGCGCAGCGGAAATCATGGGCCGGCTCGCCGTAGATGTTCCGCTGGACGTGCCGGTGCATCGCCTGTCCGTCGCCCAGCAGCAATTCGTCGAAATCGCCAAGGCGCTGTCACTGGATGCCCGCATTCTCGTGCTCGACGAGCCGACGGCGACGCTCACCCCCTCCGAGACGGAACACCTGTTCAAGGTCATGCGCGAGCTGCGGCGTCAGGGCGTGGCGATCATCTTCATTTCGCATCACCTCGAAGAAATATTCGAGATTTGCGACCGCATCACCGTTCTGCGCGATGGCGAGTTGATCGGTTCCTGCCTGACGTCGGAGGTCGATAATGACCGTCTGGTCGAGATGATGGTCGGCCGGCGCATCGAAGCCAGTTTCCCGCCGAAGCCAGAGCTCGATCCTTCCGCCGCAAAGGTTATCGAGGTGGAAGAGCTGCAATTGAAGAAGGGCGGTCCTGTCTCGCGTTTCGCGCTGCGCAAGGGCGAAATTCTTGGTTTTGCCGGGCTTGTTGGCTCGGGCCGTACGGAAACTGTTCTCGCCATGCTCGGGGCGCATTCAGCCTCGCGTCGCAAGATCAAGCTCGATGGTGTGGAGACGCGTTTTTCCGGCCCTGATGAAGCGCTGATGCGCGGCATCGGCCTGCTGCCGGAAAGCCGCAAGGAGGAGGGGCTGATTACCAGCTTCTCCATCCTGCAGAATATTTCGCTCAACAATTACCGCAAATACCGCAAGGCCCACTGGTTCCTCGATCTCAAAAAGGAACTGGAACACACGACAAAGGCCATGGCGCAGGTGCAGGTGAAGGCGCAGGGGCCTTATGCCCGCGTCGACACGCTATCGGGCGGCAACCAGCAGAAGATCGTCATCGCCCGCTGGCTGAACCATGACATGCGCGTGCTGATCTTCGACGAGCCGACACGCGGCATCGATGTCGGCGCTAAGGCGGAAATCTATGCGCTGATGCGGGAATTCGCCGCCAGGGGCCATTCGATCATCATGATCTCCTCGGAGCTGCCGGAAGTGATCGGCATGTCCGACAGGGTCTGCGTCTTCCGTTCCGGCGGCATCGTCGCCACCGTCGAGGGCGAAGACATCAATTCAGAAACAATAATGACAAACGCCACCACCGGGAGAGTTGAACATGTCGCTTGATGCAAACACCGGCGTTGCCGCGAAAACGGGCGGTTTCAGTTTCAGCGCCATGCTGCGTTCGCCGCTTGCCCTGCCTCTGGCGGGCCTGATTGTCGTATCGATCCTCATGGGGCTTGCGAGCGACAATTTCTTCAGCCTCAACAACATCATGAACGTGCTGCGGCAGGTTTCTGTCGTCGGCATCCTCGCCGTCGGCATGACCTTCGTCATCCTCACCGGCGGCATCGACCTGTCGGTCGGTGCGGTCATGGCGCTGATCGGAACGTTGTCAGCTGGCCTGATGGTGAATACCGGCCTCTCGCCTGCAATTGCCCTGCCGGCCGGCCTGTTCATTGGTCTCGGCATCGGCATCTTCAATGGCGCGCTCGTCGCCTGGGGCAAGATGCCAGCGATCATTGTCACGCTCGCCACCATGGGCATGGCGCGCGGTCTCGGCCTCATCTATTCCGGTGGCTACCCCGTCAGCGGCATTCCGAGCTGGATTTCCTGGTTCGGCGTCGGCCGTATCGGTGTCGTTCCGGTGCCGGTCGTCATCATGGTGGCGATCTATGCCATCGCCTGGGTGCTGTTGCAGCGCACGGCTTTCGGCCGCCATGTCTATGCTCTCGGCGGAAACGAACTGGCGGCCCGTCTTTCGGGCGTGAAGACGCAGCGCGTCAAGCTCGCCGTCTATGGCATTTCGGGTGTGACGGCCGCTTTCGCCGCGCTCATCCTCACCGGTCGCCTGATGAGCGGTCAGCCCAATGCCGGCGTCGGCTTCGAACTGGACGCCATCGCAGCGGTGGTTCTCGGCGGCACGGCGATTGCCGGCGGCAGGGGCCTCATTCTCGGCACGCTCATCGGTGCGGTGCTGCTCGGCATCCTCAATAACGGCCTCAACCTGATGGGCATCAACCCCTATCTGCAGGATGTCATCAAGGGCGGCATCATCCTGCTGGCCATCTATATCGGGCGCGAATGGCGCTAAGCCGGCCCGGAAACATCTTCATAAACGCAGGAGAATTAAATGTCTGAATCGCTGCAAGGCAAGATTGCGGTCATCACCGGCGCCGCATCCGGCATCGGGCTTGCCACCACAGAAGCGCTGCTGGAGCAGGGCGCAACCGTGGTCATGGTCGACTGGAATGAGAAAGCCTTGAATGATCTGGTCGCCAAGCTCGGCGACCGCGCCATCCCGCAGGTCACCAATCTGCTGGATGCCGACAGCTGCAACGCGATGATCCCCGAGATCCTCAAAAAGGTCGATCATATCGACATTCTCTATTGCAACGCCGGCACCTATATCGGCGGAGATCTCACCGAAACGACGCCCGAAGCCATCGACAAGATGCTGAACCTCAACGTCAACGCCGTCATGAAGAACGTCCATGCCGTCGTGCCGCATATGTCGGAGCGCAAGACCGGCGATATCGTCGTCACCTGCTCGATTGCCGGCCACTTCCCCACCTATTGGGAGCCGGTCTATTCGGGTTCGAAATGGGCGATCACCAGCTTCGTTCAGGGCATGCGCCGCCAGATGATCCCGCACGGCGTGCGCGTCGCGCAGGTGTCTCCCGGCCCGGTCGTTTCCGCACTTCTGGCGGACTGGCCGGAGGAGAATCTCCGCAAGGCCAAGGAATCCGGCAGCCTCATCGATGCGAGCGAAGTGGCCGATGCCGTCGTCTACATGCTGACGCGCAAGCGCACGGTCACCATCCGCGACATGCTGGTCTTGCCGACCAACTTCGACCGCGTTTAAAAATCTCTGGAGCGGCGGGACAACCGGAAACGGTCCCGCCGCTCAACCCTGTTCAAGCACCGGATGATCCGCTCCGAGGAGTATCGCAAATGGCTTCCTATCTGATTGGCGTCGATGTCGGGACCGGCTCGGCGCGCGCCGGTGTCTTCGACCTCGCGGGAAAGCTTCTCGCCACCGCCAAACGCCCGATCGGCATGCATCGCGAGGATGGCGGCATTGCCGAACAATCGAGCGGCGAAGTATGGCAGGCCGTTTGCGACAGCGTTCGGGAAAGCGTTTCCCGCACCGGCATCGATCCCGCCGAGGTCGCCGGTATCGGTTTCGATGCCACCTGCTCGCTGGTGGTGCGCGGACCGGAAGACGAGACCCTGCCGGTTGGCGCGCCCGATCATCCCGAGCGCGACATCATCGTCTGGATGGATCACCGCGCCGTCGAACAGGCGGAGCGCATCAATGCCGGCGAACACGCCGTGCTGAAATATGTCGGCGGCCGTATTTCTCCGGAAATGCAGACGCCGAAACTGCTGTGGCTCAGCGAAAACAGGCCGGACATCTATGCCCGGGCAGAGCACTTCTTCGATCTCACGGACTTTTTGACATGGAAGGCTTCGGGAGCGCTCGATCGCTCCGCCTGCACGGTGACCTGCAAATGGACTTATCTGGCCCATGAAAACCGTTGGGATGCGGAATATTTCACCCGCATCGGGCTTGGCGATCTCGCCGAACAGGGTTTTCGCCGCATCGGTCAAAGCGTCGTCCATCCCGGCACGGCGCTGGGTAACGGTTTGACGGAAGACGCGGCAAACGCCATGGGTCTGGTTGCGGGCACTGCGGTTGCGGCAGGTCTGATCGACGCCCATGCCGGCGGCGTCGGCACGGTGGCTGCGGGCGGCGATGCGTCGCGATGCCTCGGTTATGTTTTCGGCACCTCATCCTGCACCATGACGACCACCACCGAACCCGCCTTCGTGCCCGGCGTCTGGGGACCCTATTATTCCGCCATGGTTCCGGGCGCGTGGCTCAATGAAGGCGGCCAGTCCGCTGCCGGCGCTGCCATCGATTACCTGGTGCAGTTGCACCCGGCCTATGCCGAGGCGAAGGCGCTTGCCGCTAAGGAAGATAAAGCATTGCCGGTTTGGCTCGCTGACCGGGCGCTCAATCTTGCCGCATCCGCGTCCGCTGCCGCAAAGATCGCCGAGGATTTTCACGTGGTGCCGGAGTTTCTCGGTAACCGCGCGCCGTTTGCCGATCCCCATGCCCGCGCCGTCATTGCCGGTTACGGCATGGAGACGGGTGTGGATTCCCTTGTCGCGCTTTATGTGGCCGGCCTTCTCGGCCTCGGTTACGGGCTTCGCCAGATCATCGAAACGCAGGCCCGCAATGGTGCGCCGGTGGAAACCATCAGCGTCAGCGGCGGGGCGGGTGCGCATCCGCTTGCCCGGCAGCTGCTGGCGGACGCGACGGGGCTTCCCGTGGAACTGACTGAATGCGAGGAGCCGGTGCTTCTCGGCTCGGCCATGCTGGGCGCCGTCGCCGCCGGAACCTATCGGGACCTGATGGTCGCCATGCCCGCGATGTCGCGTATCGAGAGCTGTGCTGCGCCAGATCCAGATTTTCAGAAGGTTCATCAGGCGCGTTACGACGCGTTTCTGGCGCTACAAAATGCGGCGCGCGCCATTCGTTCTGCCAGCCATTCCTGAGCGCTGTCAAAAGTTTAGATCATCCGGCCGTCAGGGCCGCAAAATAAAGAGGATTCCATGCAGTTTTCCGGAAAATCCGTCATCATCACCGGCGCAGGCAAAGGCATCGGCCGCGCCTGCGCTCGCCTGATGGCCGCGCGCGGTGCGGAAGTGGTGGCGATCAGCCGCACCCAGTCCGATCTCGACAGCCTGAAAAGCGAAATTGGCGGCCGTTCGATCCGCGTCGATCTCGCCGATGTCGCCGCCACCCGCGCCGCCATGAAGGAAGCCGGCCCTTGCGATTTCCTGATCAACAGCGCCGGCATTAACGTGCTCGAAAGCGTGCTGGATATGAGCGATGCGGGTTATGAAGCCGTTCTCGGCATCAACCTGCGCGCGGCCTTGGTCGCATGTCAGGAATTTGCCCGCGCCCGCGTTGCAAAGGGCGGCGGTGGCGCCATCGTCAACATCACCTCCATCGCCGGTCACCGCGGTTTTCAGGATCACCTCTGCTACGCGGCGTCCAAGGCCGGGCTGGAAGGGGCGACCCGCGTACTTGCCAAGGAGCTTGGCCCGCACGGCATCCGCGTCAACGCGGTTGCACCGACCATCACCCTCACCGAACTGGCCGCGGAAGCGTGGAACGACCCGGCGAAAAGCCAGCCGATGATGGTTCGCCATCCGCTCAACCGGTTTGCCGAAGCGGAAGAGGTGGCTCAGAGCATAGCGCTGCTCCTGTCGGATGATAGCCGCATGATTTCCGGAGCCGTATTGCCGGTCGATGGCGGTTTCCTCGCCGTTTGATGTGCGCGGGGGGCTGACGCGCAAACGCCTGCCCGAAAATAAAAGAACGCCCGGCAAACAGCCGGGCGCTCCTCTTAGTGAATGACAACGCTGTTAATGACGATGCTCGGGCATGTCCTTCAGCTGGTCCTTGGTCCATGAAGTGACCGCGTGGACATCGCCGTCCTCATCCCGCATGAAATCAAGATCGCTGAGCGGTACTGCGACCGGCTTTGCGCCGATACCAAGAAAGCCGCCGACATCGATGATGGCGGTGCTGCCGGCCCCGACGCCGTGGACATGATCGACCTTGCCGACCTTGTGATCGTCTGCACCATAAACGGTGGCGCCTTCAAGAACGGAGGGCGTCAGTTCGGTTTCAACCAGGCGTACGTGATTGGTGTGATCCATTGTTCTTGCTCCTGTCTTGGTTTGCAGAAAACAAACTCCTCGACTGCAAAACCGTTCCATCGAATGTCGACGGGCCGGTGCCAGTCGCTGAGGACCGGTCATTTCTCATCGGTACATTGTTGGGGTTTGCGACGGGCGGTTCCGAAAAGGTTGCGGAATGGTCACACCTTTTCTCCGGAAGACAAGTTTTCGCTAAATTGCAACCGCTAAAGTTGTTGCGATGACGTGTCTGGATGTTATCTCTGCGTCAGGTTGAATCATCAAGGGGATGAGGGATGAAAAAGTTGGGGGCGGTTTTGCTGGTGGCTCTTTTGAGCGCATGTGCAAAGCCATCTGACGGACCGACCGCAGGCAATATCCGATCTGCGACTTTCCCTCGAACCAACGAAAAAATCCCCGTCATCGAGCTGGCGAATGCACCGGCGGCGACGGTATCCGCCGGAAGCCTGCAGAATGCCTCCGGCCCCGGCCTCACAGCACTTCGCAACACCGGTTACAACGCCCAGAGATTGCGTCGCGGCGACGTGATCGACATCACCGTGCTCGATACCGGCGAAGACGGGCTTTTCTCCCCGACGCAAAGCAAGACGCTCAATCTTGGACGCTTTACGGTGGACCAGAGCGGATCGGTGAATATCCCCTTCGTCGGCAAACAGAGGGTGGTGGATTCGACGCCCGAGGGGCTGCAATCGCAGGTCGTTGCCGGGCTCAAGGGATCGGCCGTGAACCCGCAGGCCGTCGTCACCGTCGTCGACAAGCCGACGAGCGCCGTCATGCTGAGCGGTGCGGTGAAAAATCCCGGAAAAATAACGCTCACCGCCCGTCAGGAGCGGGTGCTCGATGCGCTCAATCAGGCCGGTGGCCCGACCGTCGCTCCGGATGCTGCCACGGTTACCGTCGTTCGCGGCTCGCACAGGGCGAGCGCGCCGCTTGACCGCGTCATGCGGGAAGACCGCCAGAATATCCGCCTGTCGCCGGACGATCAGATCATGATCGATGGCGATGCGGCGAGCTACACCGCGCTCGGCGCTTTCAAGAGCGCCGGCGAATTCCAGTTCGAAGCCGGAAAACTGACCCTCGCTCAGGCTGTCGGCCGCGCCGGCGGGTTGCTGGATGACCGTGCGGACGCGCGCAATGTCTATGTCTTCCGCAACGAGATCATTCAGGTGCCGTCGGCAACCGTATCGGGCGCGAAAGGCCCGGTCGCGACGGCCACGACCATGCGGCCGGTGATTTATCACGTCAATATGCGCGATGCTTCCAGCATCGCCCTCATGCAGCTCTTCCAGATGCAGAAGGGCGATGTGCTCTATGCCAGCAACGCGCCGCTGGTGGATTCGGCCAAGCTCCTGACCGTGTTCCAGAAGAGCGTGCCGACGGCGGCAGCACCGCTTCCTGGCAGCGGCAACTGACCAGTGAAGCGCTACAGAAGCTGTAGCGCTTCCATCGCCGATTGCGGGCGCGACGCGGGTTCGTCCTGGCAACAGGCGTCCGCAAAATCCGCCAGCCTTTGCGTTGTTCGCATCTCATCCGTCGCGATAAGCCGCCGGGCAAGCCGCCCCACGGAGAATATATCCTGATCCGGCTTCGCGGTTGCGTCCCGCATCCGTTCCGGCGCTGCAAATTCGCGCGAGGCGGCAAAGCTCATGCCCCGATCTGCGTGTTTTTGGCCGATCTCCAGCGCAATGCCGAAATCGCCAAGCCTGCCCGTTTCGAAATCGCCGTCCTCCAGCAGAATATTGGCTGGCGTTACATCGCAGTGGACGTACCCCCGTGCATGCATGGCGCTCAGCCCTTCCAGCAGGCGGCGAAGGATTGCGATCGCCTGCGGCGCGCTAACCGGCCGCTGCGATGCAAGCGACGCCAATGATTGCGGAAACCATGGCTGCAACAGGCCCGGTCGGCCATCGGCCAGTCTCAGCAGCGCCGATGTTTCCACCAGGCAAGGATGGCGCAATGTCAGGCCGAGCTGCGCCTCCTCGCGTGATCTTTGCAGCAGCGCCGCATCGTTTCTCAACGCCGGCGGCGTGGTTTTCAGGGCGTGAAGGGAGCCGAGATCGCGGTGCCGCACCTGCAGCAGCAGGGTGTTTTCACTCTCGTAGGCAATCCGTTCGAGGGCAAAACTGTCGGCGATCCAGCTTGGTTTTGCATCGGAAAAATGCGAGATTTTCCGGTCCAGCGCATTTCTGACCTGATCGATGAGGTCTTTCTGTTCTTCGGCTGGCCTTTCCCGCGTGCCGTCATGGCGAATGCTTTGCCACAGATCGGAGAAGCGCTCGGCAACCTGCGGATAGGCAGGCCCGTCGCCCGGTTGTCTACCCTTGCTCAAGGCGGTTTCCAATCACGATGGCGCTGACATTCTCGCGTGCGTCCTCGATCAGCGCTTCCTGGATCAGGGCGCTGGCGCAGTCCTTGATCGGGGTTTTGCCGACAATCTCGGCAATGGCCCGCTCCTTCAGGATTTGTACCAGCGGATAGCTGCACAGGAGCAGCCTGTCCTGCGAACCCCAGTCTTCCCCGACGATATCCGGGCGGAACTGCTGGGAAAGGCCAACACATTGCGCGAGCTGCCTTTTCATCCCGACAACGACGTGATCGCGCGAAAGCTGATGCATGGTTCCGTTTTTCAGGAGATAGGCGCGCGCGTCGCCGGACCACAGGACGCTCAACCTTCGGCCGATAATGGAGGCAATGATGACGCTTGCCATCGGCCTGCCGCCAGCGCCCATGGCTTGTCGGGAAAGAAGCAGGCTGTTGACGGTGCCGAGCTTTCCCCTGATCTGCTGCGCCATCACCTCGGGGCTTTCGGCATCGGGCGTCTCGGCAAGAATATTTGTGGCCAGACGTGCGGCTTCCACGGCGCTGTGCGTGTCGCCCTGTCCATCTGCTATGGCGAAGAGGGCAGGGCTCTGGGAAACGAAGAGCGAATCCGCGTTCAGGGAAAGCCGTGTTCCCGGGTGTGTGGCATAGCTGTAGATGACCGATGACGGTTGTTCGGTTGCCGGCGCGGGCGGTTGCGTCATCACCGGCGGAGTTTTGTGTTTCGCACTCTCCTGCGCCTGTACGGGTATCGAGCCGTCCTCTTCGCCCTTGCCTGCCATGTCGCTGAAGAGGCGCAGGAAATCGGAAGCTTTCGGTTTGCCGTCGAATTTGAGGCCGCGGGCGCGGCGGCTGACAGGATCGATGCGCCACCAGAGGCTCGTCGGTGCGCGGCTGCGCACCATTTCCGGCGCGTCATCCTCTTCGCGTGGTTTCGGCAGGCGCAGTTTTTTAACGGAGGTGTTAAACCGGGACATGTCGAAATCGCCCGTCATGGATGTCTCGGCCAGCGCCTCGGCGGCCATGAACCAGGTGTCGTCGAGATAGAGCGTTCTCGGATGTTTCCGGAAGCTATTGAGCTGGGCAATGATGGCAAGCGGATATTTGCGCCCCACCCGGTCTGCACTGGGCGCCAGCACGCCGGCATAGGCGCAGTTTCCCCATATGCCGCTTTCGATGATGAAGCGTATGGGCGGCGATGCCGTGAATATTTCGGGCCATCGGCCCAAAAACAGGTCTGCGCAGGCATGCAGGCCGGATCGCATCCAGTCGTCAAATGTCCCGATCAGCTCCCGTTCAAGCCCGTCGGAAATGAAGTCGCCATGGCTGGGGACCTTGCCGAAGAAACCGATGCGATCACTTTCCGTTGCGGTTTCCGCGGGCCTCGATGCCTGATTGGCCATCAGTCGTTATTGACCGCGGTGCTTTTCGTCTTTGCTTTCATCATAGATCCCCTCCTTGAAAAAAAACGGTGCGCTGCCCCGCGGCTAAAATTGTGCGGGGCAGGCAAAGCCGGCGATGGCGTCCAGCCTGAACGGGTTGAGAACCGAGCCGAACTGAATATCGAATTCGGCAGCCTGAGCGTCATTCGCAAATCGCACCCGCAGCAGGTCACCCGACTGGTTTTCGATATCGGCGCCGTCGAACAGCCGGAATGGTGACCAGTCGCCGTTTTCGGTTTTCGCCTGCTGCCAGCCGCCCGGCTGGAAGGCGATGCGCGACAGGCTGGCCGTGTTTTCACGCGAGGGCCAGGTGATCGATTTCGCCTGAATGGGCCCGTGATAATAAACCACCCGCTCGCCTTCGATTTCCAGCATCACCGCGCTGGAGGCATTGGTGAGCGAAACGGGTTTGACATTGATCGACACCGCCGGCGTCTCGCTGCCATTCGGGAAAAAGGCGCGCGAAATCTTGTCGGCATTTTCGAACTGGGCGACGGCGCTGCTTGGAATGCCGGCGGCGCCGAAAGTGCCTTTCCAACTCCAGGGGTTGGTGGTCTTGTCGACAAAGGCTTCCATTCGCTGTTTGAAGAAGGACTGGAAAACCCCGGTCGGACCGAAAAGACGGGTGAAATCCGCGATGGCGACATCGCGGGAAGACGACCTGTCGAAAGGATAACGCCCGGTCACGATGGAAGAGCACAGCGATGCCGCATCGGCCGCCCAGAGTTCGGCAATGCGGCTGCGGGCGGATTTGACCGCAAGCGAGCCGACATCCGCCGCCACGCCCGCCACCCACACATCGAGGGGTGCCGGCAATTCACGGGCCTGCTGCAACAGATCCTGATTGGCCTTGGTGAGTTGACTATCCACGTCGAACACCTTGGCGACTTCGTCGGAGGTGGTCGCCGAGCGGGCAAGCTGCTCGTTCAGCATCTTGAAGTGCGTGAGCAACTGTTCCGATGGCGAGCCTCCGGCCTTGCCGCCATTGGCCTGCTCGCCCGTTGTGGCCGCGCCTTTCGCCGCCAGCATGTCGCGCAGTCTCGCATAGGGATCGGCCGCGTTCACCGTGGCGGCCAGAACGGCCGCGGTCGCGTCGCCTTCAGCGGCGGAGGCGAGGGCGGCGGGGTTTGCTCCGGGGCGCAGATCGGTCGCCTCCGCGATCGATCTGGCAGCCTCCGCCACGATATTGCGTTCATTGGCAAGCGCGCGGGTTGTTTCCACCGCGTCGCCAAGGGTCTGGGACGGCTTGACCCGAAGGTCGGCCAGCGTATCGGCCCATTTTTTCTCGAAACGGTCGAAATAGATTTGCAGCGCGGCCTGCGCCACCTGCTCGACGGTTGCGCCACGGAGTGCATCATCGGAACCGCGCACCCACCCTTCGGAAAGCGCGATACGCGCCGCATGGGCGACCTGTGGAATGACGACGCTGCGATATCCTTCCGCCGTGAAAAGACCTTCGATGCCTTCCGCCATCGGCGCTTTGCTGCGCCGCTCGAAGGCGCGCTCTCCCAGCGGGCCGAAGGCCGTGGCTGGTGTCCATTCCATCAGTTCCCGCGCCTGCGGAAGACCGGCGAGAATATCATAGGCGCGCGTGCCGGCGGCCTGGTCGCGGATGGTTTCACGGGCAGTGGCGATGAGCCGTGCGTCCAGCTCAATCGGGGCGAGCACGCCGTCCGCCAGCGCTTTCGCATGCTGGTCGAGCGCTTCTCTCGCCGCCGCCCTTCCATCGCCGGGATAGAGGGATGCGAACATCTGGTGCGTCTGCACGGTCAGGAAATCGGGGTCCAGTGTACCCATGCCGCCAAGCATTCCGTAGAGCTTCAGCGAATTGAAGGTGCGCGTGACATCCTTTTCATCCTTGAGCTGTTTCTGAAGCTGCACGATCATGCGCGGCAGGAGCAGGGCATTGAGCGCGCGCTGATAGGCGTCACGCTGCCGTCCGGCGATCTTGTCTTCCTGATCAAGCCCGAAGCTGACAT
Source organism: Agrobacterium deltaense RV3 (assembly GCF_900013505.1). Classification (NCBI taxonomy): domain Bacteria; kingdom Pseudomonadati; phylum Pseudomonadota; class Alphaproteobacteria; order Hyphomicrobiales; family Rhizobiaceae; genus Agrobacterium; species Agrobacterium deltae. The sequence goes on from NZ_LT009746.1 coordinate 1,510,593, forward strand.
TCCAGACTCTCTCGCGGGCAAAGCCGGAATTGACGTCACGCAGATTGTCGAGCGCCGGAAGGATGCGGAGAAAATCGGCGTCGGAAACATCGCGCACGGGAACGCCCTGAACGAGCTGTTCATAAGCGCCAAGTTTGCGATCCGCTTCGGCAAGCGCCTGCGTATTGGCGAAATAGGTGAAAATCCAGCCGGTGAAGACGATGGCGACTGCGGCGGCCGATATGCCATAGGCGATGCGCCGCACCAGCAATTGCCGTCCGGAAAGGCGCTTGTCGCGCATCACCAGCGCGGCTTCGGGGAAGATGACATCCTTGAACAGCCGCGACAGGAAGTAGCTTCGGCGGGTCCTGGCCGCTGCGGGAGACCTTTCCGTTTCCGGCTGCGTTCCCGAAGCGAGATAAACGCCCCGCAAAAGCGGGGCTTCGATCAGCGGAGACCGTGCGCAAAGTTCGGTCAGGGCCTCATGGAGCCGGTCTTTCAACCGCGCAAGTTCGGCGGGGAAGCGGAAGATGCGCCCGCGCGTCTCGGCATTCTGCTCCTGCTGCAGGCGCTCGATCAACATCGCATCGACCCGTTGTTGCAGCAGTTCGAACTCTTCCGTCAGGCGTTGCGGCAGGTTCTCGGCGGTATAGCTCTCATCCAGCTTGAAGGTGGTGCCCCATACCTGCTGGCGGTCGGTCTTGTTGAAACCGTCGAAGAATTCCACGAAACCATGCAGCAGATCGGCCTTGGTCAGCACGATATAGACTGGAACGCGGGCGTGCAGATATTCGTCCAGTTCCGAAAGCCGCTGGCGGATGGAGCGCAGTTCCTGCCGTTGTTCCTCGGGATCGCGGGTGAGAAGATCGGGGATGGACAATGTCACCAATGCGCCGTTGATCGGCTGCGACCGGCGATAGCGTCTCAGAAGACCGAGGAAACCTTCCCAGCCGGCTTTGGATGAGCCATCGAGATCGTCCTGCGTGGTGTAACGGCCGGCGGTGTCGATCAATATCGCCTCATCGGCGAACCACCAGTTGCAGTTGCGCGTGCCGCCGATGCCCTTTACTGCGTTTTCGCCGAGCGCATCGCCGAGCGGAAATTGCAGGCCGGAATTGGTGAGTGCCGTCGTCTTGCCGGAGCCGGGTGCGCCGAAGATCACGTACCAGGGAAGATCGTAAATATAACCGAAACGCTTTTTCGTGACCCGCCGCAGCAGCGCCAGCGCTTCCTTGAGACGCATCTGGATTTCGCCGACTTCGGCCTGGCGGTTGGCGAGCGCTTCGCGCTCGATACTGTCGACAAGTTCCTTGTCCTGCTTGCGCCCGCGATAAATCGTGACGGCGATATAGACCAGCCATATCGCCACAATGATGCCGATGGCGATGAGCCGGGCCTGCGTCGTTCCCAAGGGCTTGAAATCGCCCAGCGCGACCAGATAGCCGTAAAACCAGATGACGATGCAGAGTGCGACCACCCATAACAGCGACAGGAAACGGCGGCCGATGAGAGCGGCATAGCTCTCGACATAGGATCGGATCGTATAAAAATAGCTCAATGGATTCATGGCTGTGCCTCTTGCGGCTGCTGTCCCGAACTGTTCTCTATGGTCGGCGAGAGAATGCCGGCGTCGCTCAGTTTTTCATCGGGATTGGTCAGGACCATGATTTCCGTTCTGCGGTTGATCTGGCGGCCTTCCTCCGTTTTGTTGTCGGCGATCGGGTCGCTGTCGGCACGGCCTTCCGTCAGGATCGCTTCCGGGCCGGTGAATTGTGAAAGAATGTCCCCGACCGCCTTGGCGCGGGCTTCGGAAAGGTGCCAGTTGGACGGAAATTCCACCGTCTTGATCGGCACGGTATCGGTATAGCCGATGACGACGGCGCGGAATTTTTCGGCCGCAAGCGCGCCGCCGATACGCTGGATGAGATCGCGGAACTGCGGGCTGACATCGGCGCTGCCGGTGGAGAACAGGCCCGAATTGTTGATGCGAATGCGCAGCCGTCCGTTTACATCCGCCAGCGTGACAAGCTTCTTTTCGACTTCCGGCTGAAGGAAGGCCATCAGCTTTTCAAGCCGTGAGGGTTGCCGTGGCTCCACCGTCTTCGGCGGTTCCACGACCTTGGGCGTTTCGACCTGCGCCGGTGGCTGAGGCGGGCTTGCGATCAGCACGCTCGGCGTCTCGTTCGGCGGCAGATGAGCGAGCTTCTCGAAAGTGACATCGGATGCGTCGTTGAGCGACAGCGTGAAGAAGAGATAACCAAGCGCGAAGGCAAGCGCCATCAGGGACAGCAGGGTCCACAGCGCGGCCATCGTGCGCAATGGCGTATGACGGGCTTCCACGCCTTTCCAGTGTGGCGAAAGCTCCCGTTCGAAGGTGCCGTATTGGCCGATCAGCGTCTTGTAGAGGCTGTCGCGGATGCGCGAAAGCTCTAGCGCACCCTTTGGTGAAACGCGGGTGCGCCCTTCGAAAGCCAGCGACAGGCACAGATAGATCAGCAGCAGCAGATCCTTGCTGGCGCCGGGCGACTGATGGAAATGGTCGAGAATGTCGAAAACCCGGTCGCCGCCGGTGACATCGTTGTGGAAGGTGGAGACAAGGCCGGAGCGCGCCCAGCCTGCCCGCACGCCCCAGGGTTTGCTCAGAACCACATCATCCACCGTGGCGCAGACGACATAATGCGCCGCTCTTGCCCGCTCGGGGCTGATGCGGGCGGAAGCGAGATCGCGCTCATAGCGGGTGATCGCCTCAATGCAGGCGCGGCGAAGCTGATCGGGATCCGGCTCCGCATCGCTGAAGCGCAGGAGATGCGCTAGGTTGAGGAGGGGAGCGGCCGATTGCACGAGCGTCGGCACATCGCCGCCGCCGAAATGGAAACCGGAGAGCAGCTGATCGACCGGCATGGCGGCCCCGCTTGCCTTCGGTCGCCCGGCCGGCCCGTCGGTCTCGACAATGTCTTCGAGGATCGCCGCCATGTTGCGGGCGTTCTGGTTGCGTCTGCGGCTTTCCTCGGTGATTTCAACCACCGTCGGCAAATCCTGCCAGGAAGAGGGGTTTTCCTTGCTCATTCGCGTAACGCCCACATTTCCATCTCAAGCCCGGGGAACTCGCCCGCCAGATGCAGGGCAATCGCGCCGGAGGTCTCAAGCTGCTTCCAGAGGGGTGATTGCGTGTCGATCTCGAAATAGACGGTGCCGGACCGATAGGGCAATTGCCGCGGCAGGACCGGCAGGGAGCGCACGGGAATGCCGGGCAGCGCCACGTTGACCAGTTCGGAAATCCGCTCCACCGGCCCGACCTTGATCTGGGCCGGCAGGCGGCGGCGAATGTCTTCGGCGGCCATATCCGCGCGCACGGCAAGCACGAAACCGGCATCGCGCAGCAGCGTGCGGTCGTGGATAGTGCCGACGCGGACGCCGTGGCGGCGCTCCACCAGCTCGATCGCAACGGCCGCCTGTTCCAGGACCGCTGACAGCGATGTGCGCAGATCGTCGAAAACTGCCGCGAAGGTGGCTTTCAAGTCCTCGTGCCGATAGGGCGGGAAATCCGTCGCCCGCTTTTTGTCCGTGGTGAAGGTTGCAAGCTCGCCAGCAAGCTGGATGCAGTCTTCGTAAAACCGGATGGGGTGAAAACGCGTGGCGTTGGCGCAGCGATGCGCCAGCAGCGGATCGGCCCGGTTGAGGATTTGCAGCAGGAAATAATCGCCCACTTCCGCCGTTCCCCTGATCGTCGGATCGCCGATGCGTTCGGCAATCGCCTGGGCGCGGTGGCGCACGATCCCCAGAAGCTCCGTCAGCAATTCGTTGAGGCGGGGCGCCGCCGCGCAGCTCAGGCTCGGAGGAATGAAATCCGGGTCCAGAATGACCGCGCGGTCTGAGCGGACCTCGATGACCCTTGCAAGGCCGATGAGATCGTAACCGGAAAGATCGTCGCCGGTTTTCAGGAATTTCAGGCTGAGACGGCCGACATCGATGGGGGCCACGAAGTCCGTCTCGATATTGGTGTCGGAGACCTCATAGCTTGAGGCGGTGAAGCGCACATTGTTCGCATCGTTGCGGCCGCTGGCGGACATGTCGGCCTTGCCGGGTTGCCGGGCCGGCAGGGCGAGATAGATAACGGCGTTCTTGACGCTTTCGTCGAGATCGAGCGGCGGCGGCAGGTCGGAATCCTCCGGCGCCTCGAAGGGCGTTCCATCGGGAAGAACGCCGCGCAGGTTCGACAGGGCGAATTGCCCTATCGACAGCGCGCTACGGTCCACGCCGATTTCGGCGATGCCCCACGGGTAGGGCGAGAGGTTGCGCGTGGTGTTGCGCACCAGCCGTTCGGTCCATCGGTCGGATTGCTGAAAATGCTGAACGCGAAGAAACATGCCCTCGCTCCAGGCAACACGGTTCTCATGTCTCATCGTGGTTGTTTACCCCCTTTGCATCGGCCGTTATCGCGTCAGGTTCCTGCGTGGGCGCGGCCTCACCGCGCGCTGCCCGCTGCAGGAACTGCCTGACAGGCAATGGACGGCCGTTTTCCTCAAATTGCTTTTTGTAAGTGGACCAGTAATCGGTCTTCATGATCAGCCCCTGCCAGTCGCGGCGCTCGATTTTGGCACGAAGATCGTTACCGGCATCGACGGCGGCTTCGAGAAGCCTCGGCTCGAGTTTTTGCGTGCAGCCGTGGATCAGGGTTTCAAGAGAGGCGGCGAGCCGCCGTTGCTGGCGGATGAGCGTTTCCACCCGCTCGCTCAGGGAGGCTGACGAACCGTGGCCGGTGCGCTCGCCTTCAATGTCGAGAATGGCCAGACAATCGGCGCTTTCCTGCTCCAGCGCGGTCAGAAGATCGCCGATCTCCTGCGCGGTCGAAGCGTCCGCAGCCGAGGCGCCCTCTGGGGTCAGCTCTTCGTCTGCTTCCGGGAAAACGCTGTCGAAATCCTCGTTACCTGAGGCCGAAACCGGACGAGAGATCATCACCGGCGTGTTCAGCGCGTCGGTATGTTCGTGTTCGCTGCTCGCAACCGGCTCCTCGTCCCAGTTATCAGGCAGAACCGCGCCAATTCCGCGCGCCGCGGGCGGTTCGCTCCACCCGATCTCGACATTTCGCGAAATGGATTTCGCCTTCCGCTTCGCGCCCTCGCGCCATGTTTCGGACCAGTCGTCGGCGGAGGCGGTGTTGCCCATCACGCCGCCGGCCGAACGGCCATTCGGGGCGATGTCGGCAAGGATCGCCGAAATGGTCAGCGGCTCGTCACTCATGCGCAGGGAAGTGTCGGGATCGGAAAAATCCAGCTCGGCATCGCCGCTGATGGCGACCTGGAAAACCTGCCCGCCAATGTTGATTTGCGAACCGTCGCGCAGACGCGCGCTTTCGCCTTCCAGCAGCAGGCGGCCATCGACCAGCGTGCCGTTCGCGCTCTGGTCAAGGATCGTAAAACCTTCGCCATCGCGGCTGAGCGTGCAGTGCAGCTTGGAAACGCGCCGCTCATTGTCATCGATCTGCCAGTCGCAATCGCGAGACCGGCCGATGACGCGGCGGCCGCGCTCGAAGCTCCACTGACTGGCTCTTGCGGCTCCGATATTTCGTGTGTCCTTGAGTGCAAGCTTCATATCCATGCCCTCACGCGGAAACCGCCGAGCCTTCGCGCTCGGTCACCACGGCATCGGCGCTGTCTTTTTCTGCGGGCGCCACGCGAGCCCAGCTATTCCAGCCGAGGCGGGCGGGGGCATCGGACTGGCCGAGGCGGCAAAAGGGAATGTCCTCCTTTTTCAGGATCACCTGCACATCGAAATGCAATGCGCTTCCGACGAACAGGCGTGTCAGCGAAAATATCTCCGCAAGCCGTTTCGATCCGGGCGTCAGGGCCAGATAATCCGCATAGGCGACGGGACCGATCACGATCCGGAAACCGCCGCTCATATCTTCGACAGCGCTTCCCGCCGTCGTGTTTTGTCCCAGCCTCAGCCCGGATGCCTGTCCGAGCTGGCTTTGTTCGTGAAGCGGCAAAGCCACCCATCGCCGGCGAAACTGTTCGACATGGACCGGAAGTCCCGTGAATTCACAAAGCATGGAGGTCAGGGCCGAGACATTGCGGTTGCGGCCGGCCAGAAGACCGCTGAAACGCAGGAGCGCATCTTCGCTCACGCCTGCCTTTTCCACCAGACCGGCAGTACAGAACCCGGTGAGTGCAAGCAGGGTTTTGCGAAAACCGTTCTCCCGCTGCTCGGCCGACCAGCGCAATCCCCTTGCGAGGCGGTATTTTTCCGTTGCGGATACGAACAGTTCGCTGAACCTTGCGGCGAACAGATTGAAGAAGCTTGCCAGCGCGCCGGAGCGATTGCGCTCTTCCCGCTGCAACAACTCGCCATAGGCCGGCGGCAGCGAACCGAGCGGCCCGACAATGGGGGCGAAGGCGGATTTCAGTTCGGCCTGGCCGTGTTTGCGGTTGAAGCCGCTGATCGCCAGCGGGGTCGGCTGTGTTCCGCCATGAGCGCCAACGACAATCCCGTCATCCGCCGAAACGAGCTGGGCGACGCGAAACGCGGTGGCGGGCTCAAAACGGCCGGGATCGTCGCTGAGAAGCGCCGCCTGCCGGTCTTTCATGGTTGGCGTCTGCTGTTCCATCCCGGTCTCCTAGAGCAGCGGCCGGTCGGCCGCGCGGGCAGGCCAGCGGGCAATCGGTTTGGAATGGCCGCGCATCGTCGCCGTCAGCCGTGTGAAACTGTTGATCGAGGTGTAGAGCCCGAAGAAATGATTGAGGACATTGGCGAAAACAAATGCGGCGGGCCGGGCTATCAGCGCGGGGTCGAATTCCACGGTGATATCCGTTCCCGGCACCATGGCCGAGCCGATCCGGGCGTGGGAATTCTGCGCCTCGACATTGCTGATCGCCTCCACCAGCTGCCGCGTTTCCGGGCTGTCCCTGAAGGAATAGAGCGAGAGAATGTCCTTCAGCGGCGCGCCGCCGCTGTCGGTGAGGGAGAGATGGTTGAGGAGGAGATGCGAGATCAGCCGCCATTCACGCGCCGAGCGCTCGTTGACGCGGATCGCCGCCGTCGGCGGCATCAGCGCATGGATGGATTTTATAGCCTCATTGCCGGACGAAAGCTGCAGGAAGGGGTGGCCGCCCCCAAAGGGAAGCTGGCTCGGCAGTTCACGATTGATGCACAGCGTATCGATGCTCGCCACCATGTCGAGCGGTCCAAGCGGTCCGCGCTTCTGATCGACGAAGGCGATGTCCGTATCGGAAGAACCGTCGTCATCGAAACGGCGCTGTATCTGCCAGAAAACGTTCGCGCCGTTATTGCGCTGGGTGCGGCCGAAGAACGGGGAGGTCTTTTCCGTCTGCCCGGCGCGGCTGGTCAGTTGAACATTCTCGACGGCATAGATTTCGCGGGTCCGCTGCCGTCGTGCATCCGGCAGCAGCCGGTATTCCGTGCGCGTACCATCGAGGCTCAGCGGTTCGCAGCTCTGTTTGAACAGGTTGATGACCGGCGAGGCGTTCAACACGAAATCCCGGATCGACACCATGCGCTCAAGCTGCGTGTCCGCCGCATCCAGATAGATGTAAAGTTCGCAATCGCTGCCGCTCCATCTTCCCAGCCCGTGGATATCGAGAAAGAGAAATTTCTGCGGCAGCGCGAAGAATTCCGTGAGAAGCCGGTATCCGTCAAAACTGTTGGCCGGATAGGGCAACATGGCCTGATCGCGCATATAGCCGGATGGCGTGAGATTGCCGGCGGGCAGGAAAACGGCTTCCTTGTCCTCGGCGTGCCGCGCAAGCGCCATGCCCACGCAATGATTGGTCAAAAGCTCGTAAAGCGCCGTGGCCTGCTGCCAGGCGGCGGACAGAAAAATCTGAAGCTTCGTCAGACCCATTTCCGGGAAGGTGCCGCCGCGCGGCGCCGTGCTGCGCAGCGAAAGCCGCAGGCAGCTGGCGGCGCCGGCAAACGAGGCCGAAAAAGGCGCGTCGATCGGCTGGCCGGACAGCGTTGCGGCTGCGATTTGCAGCGGCGCGATTTCCACTGCCTGCGTGGTGCGAAAACGGCAGCTTTCGCCGCCAACGGGTTCGGCAAGGATTTCGCTGTGCCGGGGAAGTGTCTGCACGGTTGCGAGCGCCGTGCTTGGGGTGAACTGAACCACGCTCATGGACGGGATCGGCGCAAGATAATGCGGGTAGAGCGTTTCCAAGAGGCTGTCCGACAGTTCGGGAAACTCGTCGTCCAGCTTCTGGCGCACACGGGCGGCGGAATAGGCGAAACTCTGGATCAGCCGCTCGACATGCGGATCGTCGGCGACATCGCCCGTCATGCGCAGCCGGCCGGCGATCTTCGGAAACGCCGCTGCGAAACGCGATGCGCGTTTTCGGAGCGCAAAGAGTTCATCATTGTATTTTTCGAGAAAGCCGTCAGCCATTCGTCGCCTCTACCAGGAAACGCTGCGTTGACGGATCGATCCGGGATTCGAAGCTGATCGGCGGCATGCCTTCCTGAAGACGGAAGCTTGCCTGTATGCGCATGCGAAGCGCCCGGTCGCCATCCGTGCGGTTTTTCAGGATCGTCACATGCACATCGCCAAGGCGGGTTTCGAACAGGGAAATCCGCCGCTCGATGCTGCGTGCAAGCCGCGCCTTGGAGGCATCCGTCACCAGATTGGCCGAAAGAATGCCGTCCACGCCATAGCTCACCAGCGCATCGGACAGTTCCTTCAGCGCCGCCGGCGGACCGGCGGGGTTACGACGGGTATTGAGCAATGCCTCGAGATCGCGGCGGATCACCTCGCGCATCTCGCGCGCCTGATCCTTCAGGCTGACGAGCATATCGGTTTCCGCATCCGGCGCGTCATCGAGCAGCCGGTCCAGAACGGAGCGTGACAGCGTTCTCTGCCGCGCGCGATATTGCTTGAGCGGATCAACCACGGGCGATCTGCCTTTCATCGTCGGAGGCGGCGGAAAGGGAACCGATCTCGTGGAACGGCACCACATCGTCGCCAATCAGCAGGCAGCGCTGGCCTTGCCCGGTTGCCAGAGGCTGGTCTTCCTCGCTCCATCGGGTTTCCCGGCCGAGGAGGAGGCTGACATCGTCCTTCGCACCGTGATAAATGGCCGGAAGCAGTACGGATGCGACCGCGCCGTCGCGCAACGTCAGCTCAGCCCCGCGGAAAGCGAGGTCGCGCGGGCGGCTCATCGGGTCGATGGCGAGGCTTTCTATGCGGCCGTAGTCGATCCACAGGTAGCGACCGCCATTGGTCAGCACTTCCAGCGCATGCGGAATCCGGTCGTCCAGATCGCGAATATCGCCGGCGCTCTTGCCGTTGCGGCCGATCGGCACATTGCCGCGCTTTTCATCGAGTTCAGCCAGCGCGGTTCTGGCGGCATCCGCATCGCCGCTGCGTGCGGCGATATTCGCCCGGATGGCCAGCTGATCGAGTTCGGACGGACCGCCGGGGAAATCCGGCACCGCGCCGGTTTCGAACCACGCATTGCGTGCGGCCATGGCGCGCAGCTGGTGGCGAAAGAGAGAAAAGCCGACGCTTTCCTGCGGCGAGAATGTTGCGGCCAGATTGCATTGCGCATCGGCCTTCTCGTAGTCGCCGGCAAGGACTAGCAGGTCAATGTAGAAATGGCGGCCATCCTTGTCGGCGGGCTTCGTTTTTACGTGTTCGCGCGCAAGACCGATCGCGTCCTGCAGCCGGTCATCGTCGAGAAGGCGGGAAATATCGTCGCGCAGCGTCATGCGGGTATCCTTTGCGGCTCGGCTGAAGACCGGGATGCGGCGGCGGGCGGCATCATGGTTTCGGCAATGAGATGGAAGCTCGTGGAGACGTCATCGAGCTGGAAATGCGGCTGAAGGCGCACGGTGCAGGAGAATGTTCCGGGCTTGCCGGGAACCTCGAAGACGTTGATGCCGGCAGAACGCAGCGGGTAGCGCGTGCGCAGCGCCGCTTCAGCATCGTCATTGCCGAGCGTGTAGGAGGAAAGCCAGCCTTCCAGCTTGCGCTCTATCGTCGAGGCATCGCTGAGCTGGCCGATATCGTCGCGCATGATGACCTTGAGGTAGTGCGAGAACCGGGAGGCGCACAGCACATATTGCAGCATGGCCGCGAGGCGGGCGTTCTGCCTTGCCGCTTCGCTGGAATAATGGCCGGGTGCATGCAGGGACTGGTTGGCGTTGAAGATCGCCATGCCGGAGAGATAGGTGGTGGAGACGGGCACAATGCCGAGATCGGAAAATTGCTGTTCCTGTCCGGTCGTCAGCTGCACCTCGACGGGTGGCTGCGCGGAAAGGCCGTTGCTTTCGATGCCGAGATCGAGCGGCGGCAATTGCCGGGAAGAGAGCATGCCGCCATCCACGGCATCCTGCGTCACACCGCGCAGATCCGCAAACCAGCCGGAATCGACGAAATTGCGCACCACCACCGTTGCAAAAGCGAAGGCGGCATTGCCCCACAGCAGGGTCTCGCCGCTTTCCGCCACATGCTCGCGGAATGGAAATCCGTCATCCCGCCCCCGCGCATAGGGCCTGTAGGGCGAGCGCAGCAAAACGCGCGGCGCGACAAGGCCGACAAAGCGGGAATCGTCGCGTGCGCGAAGCGCATTCCACCGCAGCCGCGATTTATCCTGCTTCAGAGAGGAAAAGTCGTGAACCCGGCTGAGTTCGGCGAAGTCCTGCAGGCCGACGGCGGAAGGTGCTGCCGCCGCGACGAAGGGGCAGAAGGCGGCCGCAGCCACCATGCCGATCTGCGACAGCGTCGTGATGGAATCGGCGCCCTGAAGATCGTCGGGGGAAAAGGCGTAGTCGCCGATCAAAAGGCCGACCGGCTCGCCGCCCGGCATGCCGAATTCGCGATTATAGACGACTTCGAAAAGATGGCTCTGGTCGAAGTCGGTAGCGCGTTCCGTGTTGCGGGCAAGATCGCGCCAGCTGGCGTTCAGCAGCTTCACCTTGACGTCTGCGCCGCGGCCAGCCTCACGCACGACCATGGCCAGACCGCGCCATCTCGCTTCCATCGCCTGAAAATCAGGGTGGTGCAGAATGGCGTTCACCTGGCCGGTCAGCGCATCGTCGATGAGAGCGATGAGCTGGTCGGCGAAAATGCGGGCATCCGGAAAGGACTGATGCGCCATGAGCGGGCTCCGGGTGACGAACGGGGCCGGGGTGGCGGACCACCCCGGTCCGGGCTCAGTTCTTGGACGGAATACGGGCGACCATGCGCAGCGAGGTCGTCAGTTCTTCCATCTGCAACCAGGGCCGCATCCATGCGACCGCATTGTAGGCGCCGGGTTTGCCCGGCACTTCCTGCACGGTCACCTTGGCGTCGCGCAGCGGATATTTCGCCCGGCTTTCTTCGCCCGCTTCGTCATTGGCGTTGACGTAGTTGGCGATCCAGCGATTGAGCCAGACTTCGCAGTCGGACGCTTCCATGAAGGAGCCGATCTTATCGCGGCCCATCACCTTGAGGTAATGCGCGAAGCGCGACGTGGCCATGATATAGGGCAGGCGGGCTGAAACGGCGGCGTTGGCCGTGGCTTCCGGCTTGTCGTAAAGCTTCGGCTTGTGCGCGGTCTGGGCGCCGAAGAACACCGCATAATCCGTGTTCTTGTAGTGGCAGAGCGGCAGGAAGCCGAGTTTGCCGAGTTCGGCGTCGCGGCGGTCGGTGATGCCCACTTCAGTCGGGCATTTCAAATCGAGATCGCCGTCATCGCTGGAGAAGACATGCATGGGCAGGTTTTCCACCTTGCCGCCGTTTTCAGCTCCTCGGATAGCCGTGCACCAGCCGCTTTTTGCGAAGGCATCGGTCAGCTTGGTGCCCATCACGTATGCGGCGTTCATCCAGCAATATTCGTCATGTTCAAGGTCACCATTCACCGCACCCCTGGTTTCGTCGTAGGCGAAATCGTCAATCGGGTTGGTTTTCGGGCCATAGGGCATGCGCGCCAGAACACGCGGCAAAGCGAGCGTGACGAAACGGGAATCGTCGCTTTCGCGGAAACTGCGCCACTTGGCATACTCCACGGTGTCGAAAATCTTCTCCAGATCGCGCGGACGGGCGAGATCGCGATAATCTTCGAAGCCGAACATGTGCGGGCTTGCCGCCGAGATGAACGGAGCGAAAGCCGCCGCCGCAATCGATGAAACGCCCTGAAGCAGCTGTACGTCATCGAAGGAATTGTCGAATTCGTAATCGCCGATGATCGCGCCGAGCGGTTCGCCGCCGGGGGTGCCGAATTCGTCTTCGTAGATCGCCTTGAAGAGGCGCGACTGATCGAATTCCACGGCCTTTTCCAGATCGCGCGCCAGTTCCCGCTTGCCGGCGTTCATGACGCGGATCTTCAGGTTGACGCTCGTTTCGGAATTCTTGACGAGATAGTTGAGCCCGCGCCAGGTGCCTTCAAGCTTGGCGAATTCCGGCGCCTGCATGATGGCGGCGAGCTGTTCGGAAATCGTCCGGTCCAGTTCGGCAATGGCATGGTTGAGGGTGACGGTGAGGTTGCGGTCGTATTTGACCGTTCCTTTCAGCGCCTGGTCTGTCAGCGTGCGCAGAAGATTTTGCGCGCGGTCCGGTTCGGTCTGGCGGGTTGCGGCAACCACCTTGGACAGCAGTCCCTGATCTTCGGCGGTCGTTGCCTGTGCTTCGTTTTTCAGCAGGCTTTCAGCGCTCATGTTTCAGTCCTTCCACATGCGGCTTCGAGAAATGCCGCTTGAACAGTTGAAGCCCCGCAATCGGGGCCGTTCGGGGAGGTTTTCCTCCGCACAGGCGATTATTTGCTCTCGCCGTTCTTTTCCTTGAGTTCGGAAACCAGCGTTGCGAGATCGGTCTTGTTCTGCAGAATATCTTCCAGCATCCGCTCCAGATCTTCCGAACGGTCGGCCTTGGAAAGCAGGTCGCGCAGTTCGTTGCGGGCGTCCAGAAGCGCCTTGAGGGCGGGAACCTGCTGCACCACGGCGCCGGGTTCGAAATCGTCCATGCTTTCGAACTTCAGGTTGACCTGCATGTCCGTGCCGTCTTTCTGCAGCGTGTTGGCAACGGCAATGTTGAGGCCAGGCGTCATGCGGCGCATCACCTCATCGAAATTGTCGCGGTCGATCTGAACGAATTTGCGTTCGCCGAACGGCTTCAGCGGCTGGGTCGGATTGCCCGAGAAATCGCCGAGTACGCCGACGACGAAGGGCAGTTCCTTGACCACCATCGCGCCTTCGGTTTCGACTTCGTATTTGATGTGGACGCGGGGCTTGCGAACCCGTTCCAGCTTTTCGTGTACACTTGCCATTTCAACCTCCTTGATGCCCCTTGGCATGGCTGACTGTTACGGGACGGTGTCTCCGTCCCTTGCCTCGTTATTTTCCGTTGTTGTCTCCACCGGGCTTGATCCCGGCGGCCGTCAGGACTGCATTGCGGGCCTGTGCCTCGGGCAAAAGCTCCGCCAGCAGTTCGGAAAAATCCATGCGTCCCCTGCGAACCAGCGTTTCGATGGAGAGCGAGATCGGCGAATGCGGTTCGGTCCGGCGAAAGTAACGCGCAACCGAAAGAAGAGTTTCAAACGCTTCATCGCGTGAAGATATGCCTTCCGGTGACGTCGTGGGTGTTCGTACCGCCGGTTGCCCGTTGTCGTTGGTTCCAGGGATAGCGGCTGCCGTCTGCTCGACCGGTGCCGGCTCCTGCTCGCGCCCGCCCAGCGTGCGAATGGCCGCAGCAGCTTCGATGAGCGTGTTGCGGATATTGGAACTGGGTGGCGCAGACTGGCCGCAGCGTTCGGAAAGAACCGCCATGATGGCGTCGAAGCTCGAGAGGCAGGCGTTGACCTCGGCCAGATGGGAAGACATGGCGGCAACGCCTGCTTCCGACGCCAGCCGATACAGTTCTTCGCGCCGTTTGCTCTCGTTTGGCCGCTGTGCCAGCTGGAAATCCCAGAGACTGTGCTCTCCAAATTTCCCTCCGGGGATCAGCGGCGCAAGCCGGAGCGGCTGCACAAGCGTTCCTTCGGTGCCGATGCCGTTCAATCCCGCAAAAGGTGCAAATTTTTCCTCATCATTATCGTCGCTGATGGAGCGCAATGAGTCCCAGTGGTTGTAAAAAAGATCGCCACAAAGCTCATAGATTTCTCGCAATCCAGGAAAGCCGCGCAGCCGCAGGCTTGCTTCGGCAAGCCACGCCAATATTTCTATGTCCTTGCTTTCGGAATATATAATCTGCAATCCAAGATTGCTGACACTGTCCCAGCTACTGGAAATCTTTAAGTTATCCTGTGGGGACGCGGCGCGCTCTTCTGTGCGTGCCTGGTTTCTTTCATCCTTAATTCTGTAGTATATTTCACGCGTTCTTGAATCGATGCGGATGTTTTCTCCGCAATCTCCAAAAAACTCTATATCTCTTTTAACATGCGGCGCGTTCAAGAGCAGTCTATCCCCAGAAAATAGTAATGGATTTTTCGCAGTTACTTCCCTTACGTAAGGCTATTCCTCAGACAGACTTATTCAAAATGTGTCTAAATTGTGGCGTCTACTGCCTAATCTAACCCGATAAAAAATAAACTTCGGGGTGGACAACCCGGTTTCATCATCATAGTTATTCCACGTCACGTTGTGGAATGAACCCGGGCAGGAGGCTCATTGCATGTCGCATATCGATCTCAATCGCCTCGTTGAAGCGCTTGAGCCTGACCTGCGCGTCACGCTTGAAGCTGCGGCTTCCGTTGCGGTGCGTATGGGGCACAGGTACGTGGATATCCCGCATTGGCTGCTGGCGGTTGTAGATGCCGGTATCTATGCGAAAACATTCGAGGAATTAAAAATTCCACTTCCGGTATTGCAGGCGGAAATCGGCCGCAGCCTGGAAGAGGCCGTGATCGGCGATGGCGAGGCTTTGTCGCTCTCACAGAACATTCTGACGGCGGGCCGTGAGGCATGGGTTCTCGCGTCGCTGGAGGCCGGGCGCGACCGCGTGACGCTTTGCGATCTGCTTCTGGCGATGGACGAGGAAACCTCGCTTCGCTCTTTCGTCCGCTCGGCATTTCCGTCGCTGAAGGCGATGGATCGCGCGGCTCTCGAACGCCTTCGCAGTTCGGTTGAAGACAGCAGCGGAAGAGAAGTTCCTGCCGCGGCGGCGGGTGCCGCGACGGCCGCCGGCCAGAACGATTTTCTGCGCCTTTACACCCAGGACATGACAGCCGACGCCCGGAACGGCAAGGTCGATCCGGTGATCGGGCGCGATGATGAATTGCGCCAACTCGTTGATATTCTTACGCGCCGTCGTCAGAACAATCCCATTCTGGTGGGTGAGGCCGGCGTTGGCAAAACGGCGGTCGCCGAAGCGCTGGCGCTCGAAATCGCTTCCGGAAATGTGCCGGAAAAATTGCGCAACGTCCGCCTGCTGAACCTCGATATTTCGCTGCTGCAGGCCGGTGCCGGCGTGAAGGGCGAGTTCGAGCGCCGTCTTCATGGCGTGATCGATGCGGTAAAACGCTCGGCCGAGCCGGTCATCCTGTTCATCGACGAGGCGCATGGCCTTGTCGGCGCCGGTGGTACAGCCGGACAGGGCGATGCGGCCAATATTCTCAAGCCCGCTCTGGCGCGCGGCGAAGTGCGCACCGTCGCAGCCACGACCTGGAGCGAATACAAGAAATATTTCGAAAAGGATGCGGCGCTGACGCGTCGTTTCCAGCCCGTGCATGTGCGCGAGCCGGATGAGACGACTGCGATCCGCATGTTGCGCGGTGTCGCCGACAGCTTCGTCAGCCATCATAACGTTGTGGTTCGTGACGAGGCGATTGTGGCGGCCGTGCAATTATCGGCGCGTTACATGCCGGCGCGGCAATTACCGGACAAGGCCGTCAGCCTTCTCGATACGGCTGCGGCCGCCGTTTCGCTGGCGCGGCAGACCCTGCCGGAACGGCTGCGCGCCATGGAAAGCGAGCGGCGTCTTCTGACCGATGAGTTGAACTGGCTTCTGCGTGAACCGCAGGATGACGAGATGCAGAGCCGTATCCACTCGATACGCGACGAAGTCGAGAAGCTCGAGAGCGGGATCGACGATCTGCGCGGCCGTTACGATGCGGAAATGGCTGAACTCAGCGAAGAGCAGCCCGTTGAAACCGGTGCATCGAATGTGTCGCGCCTGCGGCCTGCGGCTGAGACCAAGCCGGCAAATGCCGAAAGACTTGTGCCGACGGTGGTCGACCGTGAAGCAATTGCATCCGTCGTATCGCGCTGGACCGGTATTCCGCTCGGTAAGCTTCTGGCCGACCAGATCGAAAGCGCGCGCACATTGGATGCGCGCATGCGCCAGCGGGTCGTGGGGCAGGATGCTGCAATTACCCGCATTGCCGATGCCATGCGCACCGCCCGTGCCGGATTGTCCGATCCGCGTCGCCCGCCCGCCGTGTTCTTCCTCGTCGGTATGTCCGGAACGGGAAAGACCGAGACGGCGCTGTCGCTCGCCGATCTGCTCTATGGCGGCAACAGCCATCTGACGACGATCAACATGTCGGAGTTCAAGGAGGAGCACAAGGTTTCACTGCTTCTCGGTTCGCCGCCCGGTTATGTCGGTTTCGGCGAAGGCGGCGTGTTGACGGAAGCGGTGCGCCGCCGACCGTTCGGCGTTCTCCTTCTCGATGAGATCGACAAGGCCCATCCCGGCGTCCAGGATATTTTCTATCAGGTGTTCGACAAGGGCGTGCTCCGCGATGGCGAAGGCCGCGATGTCGATTTCAAGAACACCACGATCTTCATGACGGCCAATACCGGTTCGGAGCTGCTGGCCGCGCTTTCCGCCGATCCGGATACGATGCCGGAAGGCGAGGCGCTGGAAGCGCTGCTGATGCCGGAACTGACCAGACAGTTCAAGCCCGCATTCCTCGGGCGCACGATCATCCTGCCCTTCATGCCGCTCGGTGCGGAAGAGCTCGCAAGGATCGTGGATATGCAGATCGGCAAGATCAGGGAACGCGTTCTCGCAACATACGGCGCCGACCTGACCCTTTCCGATACCGCGCGCGACGCGTTGGTGGCGCGCGCCGGTGCAAGTGAAATTGGCGCACGCGCCATTGAAATCATGATCGGCAAGGATCTCCTGCCGCCTCTTTCCAGCTTTTTCCTCGAAAAAGTCATCGCGGGAGAACGCGTGGGCAAGATCGTTGTCGATTTTGGTGAAAACAGGTTCGGCATTCGTGCCGAAGCGGCTGGGGAAACAGATGAATTCGCCGCGCCCGAAGAGGGTGGGGTGGATGAAGTTGCCGCGTCGGAAGGGGCTACCCGACGCATGCGGCATTAGACGAAGGGTAACGCGGCCTCGAAGCAAGAGGTCATTTCAGCTACAGGAGCTTACAGCATGCCAATTTATCTGCAGATTGACGGTATCCAGGGCGACGCCACGCATGAGGAACACCGCAAGTGGATGGACATCGAAGCCATTCACTGGAACGTAGCGCGCAACATGAACACTTCTGCCGGTTCTGCTGCAAACCGCGAAGCATCCGAACCGACCATTTCGGAAGTCATTCTGACCAAGGTTAGCGATTCTTCTTCCACCAAGCTTTTCCAGGAAGCCTGCGCCGGCCGCACTGGCAAGCTCGCAACCATCCATCTGGTGACTACGGGCAATCCGGGCAACACTTATATCGAGTATCTGCTGACGAACACGCTCATCGCGAGCTACTCGGTGGATTCCAGCGGTGACCGTCCGGTGGAAACCATCAAGCTCAACTTCACCAAGATGGAAGTGAAGTACACGCCGTTCGACGACAACAACTCGCCGCAGTCTCCGATGATCGCCTCTTACGATCTGGCGACGACGAAGGCCGCTTGATAGCGACGCGACCCGGTGCCGGTATTTGCCGGCACCGGAACGTTTTCATTGCAGTTTTGCAGCTCACGTCGTGATGTTTCTCATCCACGTTGGACGAGGCGGGTTTTTCATGCGCTCCCTATATGCGTTTTTTGTTTCCGTGCCGGTTGTTCTGGCTCTGTCCGGTCTTTCGCCGGCGGGTGCCGAGGAACGGACTTGGATATTCTCCGGTGCTGAACTCAAGCAGGCCATCGAGGGCAAACTTGCCCCGGAAGTGTCTGATCCGGAAATGCGGCGGCTGGTTTCCGTCGCAAAATCGAGCGCCTATATCGCCGGTGTGGCCGATCTGACAAGCGGATCGGACTGGTGCGGTGCGGGCGCCGTGGCGCCCCATGAACTCACCGACCGGATCTACACCTATCTCGGCGATCTTTCTGCGGAAAAACTGGATGAACAGGCAGCCACTCTCGTGCGGGAGGCGCTCAAGGTCTCCTTTCCCTGTGAGCAGAAAAGTAACTAGTGGGACGAACGATGCGCGTTAACTTTGACACTCTCTATAAGAATTATCCGAGCAGCGACCCGTCGCATCCAAACTATCTCAGCCAGCGTGATCTGTTCACGGAAATCGGCTGGGACGATTTCATCGGCAATCCGAACTATCACAATACCTGCGCCATCCGCGTCAGCATCGCTTTCGTGAAGTCGGGCATCAACATCGTGCCCGCCTCGCACCGCATCCAGAAGGGCCCCTATGCCGGAAAGGGCATAGAGGTGAACATGCGCCGCCTTGCCAGCCTGATGAAGCGGACGAGCTATCTTGGCGAACCCGAGCCTTTCACCCCCGCGACGGCGCGTAACGGTATCGGCGCGCGCAACGGTGTCGTGGCGTTCAACAATATCCCCGGCTACACGGGCGGCGGTCATATCGATCTTGTGCGGGGCGGCTCCGAAGCCACCCAATGCGCTTCGGCCTGCTACTACAATTCGGAAACGATCTGGTTCTGGCCCCTGCAGTCCAGCCGCGGGTCCTGATTAGGAGTATCCCATGAACGACCAGCCGTCTTTTTCCGATTTCGTTCAGGCGAGCCGCGTTCTGAAGGTGTCTTCGCCACTCGGCGAAGACCAGCTTCTGCCGGAGCGCCTGTCCGTCGAGGAGGGCGTGTCGCAGCTCTTCGACATTCGTCTGACGGTGCGTGCCAAGAAGGAAGCGGTCAAGCCCGAAGAGCTGATCGGACGGCTGGTCGATATCTCCATCGAGATCAGCCAGGGCGAGGGCGATGGCGGCGGTGTTCGTCGCCCCTTCAACGGCCTGGTGACGGAGCTGCATGAAGGCCCGCCGATCACCCGCGGCATGCGCTCCTATGCGCTGACGATCCGCCCGCAAATGTGGCTTCTGTCGCGCCGTTCCGATTGCCGTATCTGGATGGACAAGACGGCGGTGGAGGTCGTCGAGACGCTGTTTTCCGAACACGGTATTCCCGCTCCCGATACATCGGGCATCATCTCGCCGCCGCCCGCACAGCATTACAGCGTACAATGGAACGAGACGGATCTCGATTATCTCACCCGCCGTTTCGAAGAGGACGGCCTGTTCTACTGGTTCAGCCATGAGGATGGTTCCCACAAGCTGCATGTGGCCGATAGCGCCAGTGGCTGGCTCGGGCCGTCACCGTCCGCTAAGGGCGAGGGCCGGGTGCGTCTGGCGCAGGGGTCTTCGGATCGCAATCACATCAACGACTGGGCGCGGCGTTTTTCCTATGTCTCGGGCCAACGTGCGGGTGCGGACTGGAATTTCGAGACGCCGGGCATGGTGCCGGGCACGATGACACCGTCGCTGGTGCAGATGCCGGATGCGACGAAGCGCGAGCTTTACGAATATCCGGCCCGCATCAAGACGGTGGAAGAGGCCGAGCGCGCGCAGAAACTGCGCACCCAGTCCATCGAAGCCGATCACGACCGGGTTTTCGGTTCGTCGACCTCGCGCATTCTGGAGGCCGGCCGCCGTTTCACGCCTTACGAGGTCGCCCACCCCGAACACGCCTATGAAGAACATGTGATCATCAGGGCAAGCCACAATATCGTCGATCTCTCTTATGAGACCAATGGCAACGAGCCGGAATATCGCAATCACTTCGAGGCAATCCCCGCCCGTGTGCCGCTGACGCCGCACCGGTCAACAAAACGCCCGCGCATCGAAGGGACGCAGGTGGCGATCGTCGCCGGACCTGAGGGCGAGGAAATCCATCCTGACCAATATGGCCGCATCAAGCTGTGGTTCCCGTGGGACCGCAAGGCGAAGAAGG
Source organism: Agrobacterium deltaense RV3 (assembly GCF_900013505.1). Classification (NCBI taxonomy): domain Bacteria; kingdom Pseudomonadati; phylum Pseudomonadota; class Alphaproteobacteria; order Hyphomicrobiales; family Rhizobiaceae; genus Agrobacterium; species Agrobacterium deltae. The sequence continues at coordinate 1,530,639 of NZ_LT009746.1, forward strand.
ATGGCACGGATACGTGCTGGGTTCGTGTCAGCCAGGCATGGGGCGGCGGCACTTGGGGTGCGCAGGTTATCCCGCGCATCGGCATGGAAGTGATGGTCGCCTTTGTCGATGGAGACCCGGATAAGCCGCTGGTCATCGGCGTGGTCAACAATCCGGCCAATTCCGTGCCTTACGACCTGCCGGCCAACAAGACACGTATGGTGTTGCGCTCCAACAGCCACAAGGGCGACGGTTTCAACGAAATCACCTTCGAGGATGAGGCCGGCAAGGAGAACCAGTTCTTCCACGCCCAGAAGGACCAGACGACGCGGGTTCTGAATGACCGGACCAAGCGCATCGACCGGCATGAGGTCGCCTCGGTCGGCGGCAACCGCGCGGTGGAAGTTTCCGGCAACCAGAAACACGAGATCGGCGGCTCGGTAAACACCGTCGTCGGCGGAACGGGGCCGATGGCGATGATGGCCATGGCCGGCGTGCAGGCGCTCTCCGGGCAGACGGCGGGGCTGCTTTCGCAGGCCGCCCAGATCGCCGGCGGCGGTGGCCCGGGTGTCGCGGCCTTCGCCACCACGCTCGCCTCATCCGCACTCGGCTTCCTCGGCGCAGGCGGTCTTTCCTCGCGTGAGGGGGTCGTTTCCGGCCCGAGCCCGCGCGCGGATGCGGGTACGGCGCTTGCCGGCTCCGGCTCGGGCGTCGGTTCCGATGCTTCGGGATTGTTTCCGCTGCCGGGCATCATGAACACGATCGTCAGCACGTTCAAATCCGACAGCGTCGGGGTGGCGCGGGCAGAACAGATCGGGGTGAGCAAGGTTACGAATGTCGGCCAGACGTCGCTGGAAAGCGTCGGAAAGACAAAGAAGACAACCGTTGGAGAGCGTTACGAAATAAACGTTGGCAAAGCCATTTTCACGCAAACTGAAAATCACACGGTGATCGTCAGCGACAAGATAGTGCTTGCGGCACCGGGCGGCGTTATCGAGATCAACAAAAATGGGGTGTTTATCAAGGCAACCAAGTTCGAGGTCAAAGCAAACGCTGTGAACTTCAAGCGTGGCAGTGCCGGCAAAAGCACGAACAAGCCTTTTGCTGAAGACTGCTCGAAGAAGTAGGGGTTGGCGTGGAACTCAATAGCGAGAAGAGGCAGGAAGTTCTTTCCAAACTGCGCGAGGAGCAGGGGGCTGGCGGAGCCGCGCGTCTTTATGCCGTGGTCGATGCGTCCCGGGCGCCGATGATTATTCCACCGGCGCTTCAAGCCATGACGGACAAGGTAGCATGTCTTTACAGAGGCAATGCGCTTGAGGAGTTCGGGGACGATACGGCTTGGGTCGCAGAAATGACATCTGACGAAAGCGTGTTGCAATGGCTTATCGACAATGGCTTTGGCAAACGCTGGTCGATTTTTCTGCGAACGTCGCATGCATTGGAAGATGTCGTCCGGCATTTGAGGAAATTTACGATGGTCAAAGATAGTGAGGGGACCATTCACTTCTTTCGTTATTACGACCCACGAACGCTGCGCCAATATCTGCCAGTCCTAACATCGGAGCAGGCCGCTGTTTTTTTCAACGGAATTGAGTGTTTTTATTGTGAAAACGACCTGAAGGCGGGAGAATTCCTCAAGTTCCGCTTTGGAAATGGCATTGTACATCGTGAGATCGTTTTGCCTTCCGGAGGCACAGGTCAGGCAAAGGCAGTTGAGAGGGCATTATCATGATCATTGAATTCGATCCGCGTCAGATGAATGCGATGCTGCACGATGACGACGATTTTACGAATTATTTCACCAGAGAAGTGATGCCAAAGCATCTACCCAGTTTCGCTGATATGGCGGGGTCGCCCCAGGCTACCGAAATGACACGCTGGGGCAGACGCTATGCTGAGCATTTCGGCTTTTCCGACCCGATTTATCAGATTCACTTCGTTGTTCTGATGTGGCGGATCGGGCCGGATTTCTTTATGTTCGAACCTTATAAATCCATCCTTGCCGATCAAAACCAGACTGAGGAACAGCGCATCGAGCGTTGTAACCTTGAACCGACCATGAGCCAGGAAGGGAACGCGATCGCGCGGAGCGATAATGCCTTCTGGTTCCCGCAATATATGAAGAACAACATTCTCGGCGTCCCTTATGACGACATCGAGGAGGAGTTCGAGCGTGAGCGTGCTGCCAGGGCGAGAGACGTTCAATGAGCCAGCATCTTGATGATCTCGTCAATGTTCCTGACACGCGCGAGCTTGAACTGGCCCGTCGTGATCTGGACATGCTGAACCAGCGCTATACAGAAATCGCGAAAGAAGCGGGTTGGCTGGCTGCTTCGTCCGTTCCCGTAGTGGGTGGTGTCGTGGATGTTGCGAGCGCCATTGGAAACGCCTGGACTGGCAACTGGGCAGATGCCGGTCTGGATCTCGTCGGTCTCGTTCCCGTCTGGGGTGATGGGGCCAAGGCCGCTGCCAAAGGCACCAAGATTGCGCGGTATGCCGAAAAACTGATGAGCCAGGTTGCCGCCGCGCAGCGCAAGGTCAAGGCGCTCGAGGAGCATGTACGAAAGTCGGCGGCGGCATCGAAATATTGGGCTTCCAAGCGCGGCGAAGCCTACCGCAAGCTTCAGGAAGATTTGAGAAAATGCAATACGAAGGCATGCCGTCAGAAAAAAATCGACGAGTATAAGAATGGCGGCAAATACAAGAACATTCCACGAGAAGGGAAGTGGTCTGGAGAGCCGGGCAACAGCAAATGGTCCCCCGAGCCCGGATCGAATGCCGATAAAGCGCTGAAAGAATACGGTCAGGATGGGATTTCTTACAAAAACGGAAAACCCGATTTTTCACCATTCATGAAAAAAGGACCGGATGGGCAGCCGATTCAGACCCGCATATCCAATATGAAGGGCGACCTGGCAAGAGGGCCGGACGGCGACGTGGGCCAGGCCGTTGGTCCGCTCAAGGAAAGGTATGGCAGCTGGAGCAAGACTGCCGATGAAAATGGCTTTACGTGGCATCACAATGAAGACACATCCACGATGCAGCTGGTCGACTCGCGTATACATAATACCGGCCAAGGCGGCGGTGCCCACAGCGGCGGCGCTTCTGCAGTCAACGATCCTTCCTATTAGAACGGAGTTGTTCCAATGGTTGTCTTAAAAGATGCGGTTCAATTCCTGGAGGAGAACAGCGATTTTCAACGAGTTCCGGATACGACGTGGACTGACCGCGATTTCGGTCGCTTTACGGAACTTACCGGGCTGATCGTTCCGAAACAGCTGGAAGAGGTTCTGAGGCAATACGGTCACTGTGGAACCGAATACAACGATTCATTTCTGGTGGAATACGATGACGGCAGTCGGTCGGTACATGATGTGCAGGTGCTTGTTTCGAATTTCGATACCATCGTTTCGTGGCACGACACCTTTATTGCCAATTCCAGTTGGGAAAAACAGTTCACGCTCCCAATGATATTTTTTGGATCGGCGGATTCGGGACATGCCTATTTGTTGATGGATGGCAAAAATCCTGAAAATGGGGCTGTTTACTTCTGGGAAAGGGCGACAGACCCATTTGGTACAGGAAATAACGCAAAAGGGATCGTCAAGCTGGCGGACAGTCTGCCGGAATTCCTGATCAATCTCTCCGCACCAGAAAACCTTTGATGGGTAACGAATATGCTTGGTCTACACGAAAAATGGCGGGCAACCTTTATTGAATCCTGGCCGGACGAAGTGTGCGAGCTGGGGTTACCCTTTGAGCAGTGGCTTGTCTCGGAGCAGGATCGTCTCGCCATAGGGAGCAGGACCGCGGCTTTCCGGGCTCTGTTCAGTGTAGATGAACTCCCTCAACTGTCAGATGAATTCCGCGTAGCCATTGATGCCAAAACCGCGGTTTTCAAAGAAGGCGCCCATTTTCGCTTTGGTGGATGCAGTTTCAAGCAGCCAGGACAATACCAAAAGGGGCCGATCTTCAACAGCGCCCAACTTATGTCTCATATATTGCGGGATAACCCCCGTGTGGCGGGACTTCTTGCAAGTTCACTTCAAGATAAATTTGACGTTTGCATGTTCATACGGCCTTGGAAAGACATTCCGAAATGGTCTGAGTTCAGGCTCTTCATGAAAAACCGGGAATTCCTCGGCGCTTCCCAGTATTTTCATACGGCTTTTTTTCCTGAGATAGAGGCAAATGCCAAATCCATCGCGGCAGCTCTGGTGGATTTTGCGGACCGTTTCAGGGAGGTCGCTCATATTGATGATGCTATCGTCGACATTTACCTGAAACCTGGCGATGTCGCCGGATTTGAAGCTGTGCTTCTGGATATTAACCCGCTCATCGTGCGGTCCGACCCGTGCCTTTTTCAATGGAGGAACGGGGGGGATTTTGACAGGGGGCTACGCTTCCGGGGCGGGAATAATCGAGTGCTCGCCATAGCACCGTTGCCTTTTGCTCGTGCGGCTTGATTTAGTTGAGAAGGAGGAGCCAATGACCGCCAGCCCAGTCTCCCTTAAAGGCCACATGCATGTCTGCCCCAAGGTCGATCCCGGCCCAAGACCGCATGTTGGTGGTCCCGTCATCTCCACCCAACAGAGTTTTGTTACGGTTGAAGGAACGCCGGTCGCAACTGTCGGTGATACCTGTTTGTGCACGGGAGTTCCGACGACCGATACAATTACTGCCGGCTCGTCCTTTGCCGCTATTGATGGAAAGAAGATAGTGCGGCAGGGTGATGCATGCGCGCATGGTGGAAGATTGGTGCAGGGAACCTCCTGGATCACGTTCGAGTAATCTGAAATTAGGGTGCCGTGACGACAATCTGCCTCATGCAATGGTTTGACTAGCGGAGCCTGTTTCTGCGTTTGCCAGCGGAAGTTCCGCTTCTAGTCGCCTGTCCCGAAAGAAACGCACCGACATCCTCTTCCCGAAGCGGCGGTGCATAGATGTAGCCCTGTACCAGCGTGGCGCCGAGGCCTTCGAGTGCGGTTAGCTCGGCTGGTGTTTCCACCCCTTCCACCACGCATTCCAGTCCCATGTCGCGGCTGAGGGTGAGGAGGGATTTCACGATTTTGTAGCTGGCCGGTTTTTCGTGCAGGTCCGTGACGAAGCTGCGGTCGATCTTGATCTTGGTCAGCGGCAATGCATGCAGTCGCGTCAGGCTGGAATAGCCGGTGCCGAAATCGTCCAGCGATATGCCGCAGCCGAGGCGGCGCAGCATTTCGACCGATTGCCTCACCTGCTCGAAATCATGGGCAAAAGCCGTCTCGGTAATTTCAAGGTCCAGCCGTCGAGCATCGAAGCTGCTGTTTTCGATGATGCCGAGCAGGGAAAGCACGCCCTCATGAGAATTGAGGTCCTGGGCCGAAAGGTTGAACGACAGGCGCAGTGAAGGTTCCCACTTGGCGGCGGAGGCGAGCGCCATCTTGAGAAGCGGCCGCGTCAGCGAACCGACGATGCCGGCTCGCTCGGCGATGGGGAAGAACTGGCAAGGCGGCACATATCCGAGAACCGGGCTGTGCCAGCGCGCCAGCGCTTCAAACCCTGCCGTCCTTCCGTCGCGTATATCGACGATCGGCTGGAACACCACCGAAAGCTCGTTCTCCATATCCCGCTGTTTGAGCAGGTGCTCGACGCGGGCTTCGATATTGATCTGCTTTTCGTGCTCCGCATCGAAGAGAACGGCGTCGCCACGCCGGGTTTTCTTGGCGTGGTAAAGGGCATAATCCGCCCTGTCGAAAAGCTGTTCGAGCGTTGAGGCGAGGTTTGGAAACACGGCAATTCCCATGGAAGCGGAAACATGCACGGTTCCTTCCGGCATATGGTAAGGCGCCCTCAACTGCTCGGAGATCGCATTGGCATTTGTGACGAGTTGCGCGTCATCCGGTATGATCGGAGCGACGATGGCGAATTCGTCACCGCCCAGTCGAAAGGCCCTGCTGGTTTTCAGATTGGCGGTGAGGCGTTTGCTGACATTGACAAGCAGCCTGTCTCCCACGGAGTGTCCGTAAAGATCGTTGACCGGCTTGAACCCGTCCAGATCGATCACCCCCAGCGCCAGCCGGGTTCCGTTGGCCCTGGCTTTCTCGAGCTCGGCCTCAAGGTGAGCGAAAAAAGCGCGGCGGTTGGGCAGTTCCGTCAGGCTGTCGATATTGGCAAGCAGCAGGTTTTCGTTGCTGAGCGCTTCCGTGCGCTGTTGTGAAATGACCATGCGCTCGAAATTGCGGTAGTTGGTCAGCAGAATGGACATCATGCCGGTGCAGACCAGCAGCACGTTGATGGCGATGGCAACAAATGTCGGTTGCTGCGACGCCAGAAAGAAGGCGATGAAGGCGCCATTGACGATGAGCGTCACCGTGAAGGCGGCCGAGCGCACATACATCAGACAGAAAATGCAGGAAATGACGGTAATCGCCATATAGAAGGCGACGTGGGATTGCGTATAGGCATCCCCATAGGGCACCAGCAGAAAAGACCAGAGCGTGAATGCCATGGCGATGCCGGCAGCGAGGCGATTTGTGCGCCGAAGGGCTGCATGCGCCACCCGCGGTTCGGGATCCATGCCGCGCGTCCTCCACCAGAAGGCGACCCTGAGCGTGCAGCCGAGTGTGAATAGGGCGGGAACTCCAACGGTGAGCCAAGACGGCGCCAATTGCATATGCGTCACGGCAAGCGCCCATGTGCTTGAAAGCAGGATGAAATACATCATCGGCATCTGTCGGGTGAAAGCGCGGTACTGTGCTTTCAGCAGATCAGGATTGTCGGACCGGACGGACATGAAGTCCTGCAGTTTTTGTGTGGCGGTCAGTATTTTCATTCATGGCTCTTCAAGTACAGAGCGGCATTCGTAACATAACTCCCGTTACATCATTGGAAATACACAGGGTTAACCGACAGACAACTACATCAACCGCAAGATGCAGGCGCTGCGTTTCGCAACATTCTAATGTTCTTAGTATTAAACGATTCCTGCGGGGATATTGTTAGCGGTGAAGCAACCCTTTGCTTCATGCCACGTGTCGCGGCGAATCCATTGAATTGGCATGATCGGCCCGCCCTCTTCCAATGTCCGTTAGCTCCCTTTCAATGCGCCTTGAAAAGTTTGAACGCGCGTGCAATATGAACGCGTGTTCAAACTTTGAGAAATGGTTCTTGCGCATGGATTCGATCCACTATCCCGATACATTGGCGGCGCGTGCCGAATTGTGCCGCAGCGTTATTCTTTCCGCCGGCGAACTGGTGCTGAAAGGTTTTCAGGGCGAGGCGACGCGCAGCTTTTCGATGAAGGGGCCGCAGGATTTTCTAACGGTGACAGATGCTGCCTCCGAAGCGCATATTCGCGGCGCGATCACGGCCGCTTTCCCGGAAGACAGTTTTTTCGGGGAAGAGGGCGGCGGTGAGATCGGTGAGCGCGTCTGGGTCGTGGATCCAATCGATGGCACCGCCAATTTTGCCCGTGGCATTCCGCATTTCTGCATCTCCATCGCCTATGTCGAAAACGGCCAGACCGAAATCGGGGCGATCTATAATCCCGCCCTTGGCGAGCTTTATTTTGCTCGCCGCGGCGAGGGAGCGACGCGCAACGGTCAGCCGATCCGGACTGCGGAAACGGAGCGCTTCGATGCCGCTTCGATCGAGATGGGGTGGTCCACCCGTATCGCGAATGCGGCCTATCTCGATGTCGTCAGGAACCTGCTCGACATGGGCGCCAATGTCCGCCGCGCCGGCTCCGGCGCGCTGGCGCTTGCCTATGTGGCTGATGGCCGTTCCGATGGCTATCTCGAATTGCATATGAATTCATGGGATTGTCTTGCAGGGCTGCTACTGGTCAGCGAAGCTGGCGGCGATGTGTGCCCTTTTCTGGAGATCGGCAGTCTCAGGGAGGGCGGGCCGGTGCTGGCCGCAGCCGCCGGTGTTGCCAAAGGCGTCAGCCAGGCATCGAATATAGCGCTGGCCGCGCGGCAGCTGTCGGATCGTCCGCGGGCGGCATCGGCGTGATTCATGGCGGAGGCCCTTTTGCAGAGGGGGCCTCGTGCTTCATGCATGTGGAGGAATGAAATGGATGGACCCGTTTATGCCCGGCCTGCAATCAGCCTGATTGCGGAAGGGCTCGGCCCGCACAATGCCGCGCTTTACATTGGCGGCAGCGATGGTGCGAGCGATCTCGGGCTCCTGCGCCGGCATGGCATCACCACCGTCGTCAATTGCGCCGTCAATCTTGATATAAATCTCGTGCAGGCGGCGGAGGAAGAGGGCGACAGGCGCGCCGTGGGTTATGGCGATATCCGTTATTACAAGCTCGGCCTTATCGATGGCGAGGGCAGCCCCGACACCATGATGCTGGGCGCCTATTACATTCTCGACGGCGCGCTTCGACAGACCATGCCGAAGCGGGAAACCTATCCCTTTGCCGATGGCGGCAATGTGCTCGTCAATTGCCGCAGCGGCCGCAGCCGTTCAGTCTCACTGGTGGCGCTTTTCCTGCACAAGCAGCAGCCGGATCTCTATCCGACCCTCGACGATGCGCTGGCCGTGATCCGCACGAAAGGGGAATTGCGGCCTGACCAATGGTTCGAGACGCCGAAACCGATGCTTTACGCCGCCGCCCGCCGTGCTTCCGACTGGATCGACATGGTCGAGGGCAGAAAGACCACTCAACCATGCTGACACGCACGCTTCCCTCCGTTGCCGTCATCGCAGACGCGCATTTCCATGACACGGCAGCCGATTTCGGATTTCCCGGCATCGAAATCGATGGCCAGCGCATCACCATGCGCAGCTGGTCGGATACGCGTGAATCCACCCGGGTTTTCAATGAAAGCGCCGATGCATTGCATGCGGCGCTGGAAGAGGTGCGGCAGCGCGGCATTCGCCATGTGGTTCTGCTTGGCGACTATACCGATGATGGCCAGCGGGTGACGACTGAAACGCTGAAGAACATCCTGCAACGCCACAGCGACGTCCACGGCACGGCCTTCTACGCATTGCCCGGAAACCACGATATTTTCGGACCGCGCGGCCGGCACCATACCAAGGAGTTTTTGACGGAGAACGGCAAATGCCTTTCCGTTTCAAGCGATGCGCGGCGGGCCGGTGAGCGCGTCGTCGTGAACGACGGGATGTATTGCGAAGGCTATCCTGCAGGCCTTTGCCCTATGGCGGTTTTCGGTTATTTCCGCCAGCCGGATTATCTGCATTGGGAAACCCCTTTTGGTGTTTCCGATGCGCCGGAGGACCGGCTGTACGCGGTGTGTTCACCCGATGGGCGCAATGTTTACCGCCTGATGGATGCCTCCTATCTGGTCGAGCCGGAGACGGGCCTGTGGCTTCTCATGATCGACGCCAATATTTTCGAGCCGCTCGATGGTGAGTTCGAAGCGGGCGAGGAGGCGGCTTTTATCGACAGCACCTCCGGTGGCTGGAATGCGCTTTTGCGCTGCAAGCCCTTCCTCATCGACTGGATCGCTGATGTGCGCCGCAGGGCGGAGCTGCATGGCAAGACATTGCTCGGCTTTTCCCACTATCCGGCGCTCGATCCTTTCGATGGTGCAAGCGGTGCGGAAGGCGCCCTGTTCGGTGAAACCAATGTCGTGCGCCGCACGCCGCGCAAGGCGGTGGAGGATGCGCTGTTACAGGCCGGGCTTGCCGTCCATTTCAGCGGGCACCTGCACGTGGAAGGCGTGACCCGGCGCGGGGAGGGCGAAAATTCGCTCACCAATATCGCCGTGCCGTCGCTCGTCGCCTTTCCGCCCGCCTTCAAGGTCGTCCACCCGTCGCGGCAGGCAATCCTTGTCGAGACGGTGGAGATGGCCGCGCTGCCGGTCAATGGCCGCATTTGCGATGGCTATGCACAGGAAACCGCACTGGCGGGCGAGGCAAACGACGTAGCTTTTGCCGCCGGCAATTACGGTGAATTTCTGCTGGGCCACAAGCGGGCGCTGATCAGGCACCGTTATTTCGCCAAGGAATGGCCGGCCGAGGTCGTCACGGCAATCGCCGATAAAAGCGTTCGGGAGGTTTTCGGCCTGCTTGGAGGGGAAGGCCGATCTTCGTCTGATGCTGCTGTCCTCTCCTTGGACTTGCCGATGTTCGAGCTGATTGCCGACTGGTATTGCCTGCGCCAGGGCGCTGGCCTGGCGCTGCCGCACATCGCGCCGCAACGGCTTTCCCTTTATCGAACGCTGGCGGAGCGCTTCGGCCGCGAGCCGGATCGTCACGATGGTTCGGTCGAGAGCTTTCTCGAAATCTTCTTCGGAGCCCTCGGCCTGTTTCTCGAGCGTGCCGAAAGCAGCCCGCGCGATCTGAAACTTGGGCTTGTACCGCAGCATGAATGGCTTGCGGTTTGACCTGAAGATTTTTCGCCCCGAAGGACATTTGGTCTAGCGCGCGGTGATGCGCTCGACCATGGAAACGGGCACGACATGAAGCCGGGTTTCCGGCTCATCGCTATCGAGCGCGGTCAAAACCTTCTCGGTCAGCGCGTCGAAAGACTGGGCAACGGTCGTCAGCTGGTAGCTTTTCCAGCTGGCCTGCGGAATATCGTCGAAACCGACAATCGAGATATCTTCCGGCACCCGGCGGCCCATTTCCAGCCGGGCGGCGTCCATGAAACCAAGTGCCAGCAGATCAGTGACACAGAAGGCGCCGTCGATGGTCCTGTCCGCGAGCAATTCTCGGCCGGCCTGATAGCCACTGTCATAGCTGGTGGGGCCGCCGCACCATGGAATTACCTGGATACCCTCCATGGTCATGCGCTCGGTGAAAGCGTTGACGCGGCGCAACTGCGCGGGCGTCTGGCTGCCGCTGGAGACAACCGCAACCTTTCCGCATCTGGCAGCCAGAAGCCGCATGGCGGCCAGGTTGGCGCCGTGAGAATCGTCGCTCAGCACCATATTCGTATCGGTGCGGTCCACATGCTGGTTGATGAGGATGAGGCGCACGCCGTTGGCGATGCATTCGTCGATAATAGAGGCCGGAGGTTCACCGGAAAGAACGATGATGGCCTGCGCGCGGAATTCGAAGAGACGCTCGATGAGCGGCGCGATGTCCTTGCGCGCATCTGCCGCATTCAGCAGCAGGCATTGCAGGCCACGGCGCAAGAGACCGATGCTGAGGAAATCGAGCTGTTTCGAAATGAAGGGAGAACTGAGATTGGCCCCGACAACACCAACGAGGTTGGAGCGGTCGTTATTGAGGCCCTGCGCCAAACGGTTGACGCGATAGCCAAGTTCCTGCGCAGCTTTCAACACCCTGCGTCGGACGGCCTTGGATACGCTGCCGCCGGGAGTGAAGGTGCGTGAAACGGCGGAGCGTGAGACACCCGCCTTTTTTGCTACTTCTTCGGCCGTTACGAACCCTTTCGCCATTCAATCCCCCGTTGCGAATCCACCTGTCTGATAGCACAGGTCAGATTGCAGCGACTATTCCAATCGAAATATTTCGGGTGCTGTGGTCGCGGTCAGTTTTGCGGTTCCAGCGCGCCTGCCGCGGCCTCGGCACGCGCGGCGGCCTCCTTTGCTTCCCGCTCGGCGCGGGAGGCCGCTTCCGGGTTGCTCGAACCGTCATAACCTCCCATGGCGCGTTCCCCGATGGCGATGTGGACATCCTTGAGCTCGATGACCACAAGACCGGCGAGGATGGCTGCGCCGATAAGGAATACTGTTTTCCCGTTTATGGTCATTCGACTCCACGCTTCGTGTTTGCCGGCGGAGGAAACAGCCGGCAAAACCGCCGCTCAGCGGGTCAGGAGGCCGACGCCTGTTTCCGCATCGAACAAATGCATATCGGACGGGTCGATGTCGAGGCCGATCGTTTCACCTGCTTTGACTGCGCTGCGTCCCTGCACCGCGATGACCAGTTCGGTGGTGGTTCCCGTTGTGAGGAAGGTCGCCGAACCGGTTGTCTCCACCGCGGAAACCGGCAGCGTCAATGCCGCCCCGGCTGCTGCGGCCGGTCGGATATGTTCCGGCCTGATGCCGACGATCACATCCTTGCCGGGCGGCAGGGAGGCCGGATTCCTGATCGATTGCTGCGGTTCGCCTTCGCCGAAGCTGAGCTGAAGGGATGCGCCATCCGGGCTGACGGTCGCCGGAATGAAATTCATGGCCGGCGAGCCGATGAAGCCGGCCACGAAACGATTGACCGGGCGGTCGTATAGTTCCAGTGGCGTGCCCTGCTGCTCGATCACGCCGTCACGCATGACGACGACATGATCGGCCATGGTCATCGCTTCGATCTGGTCATGCGTGACATAGACCGAAGTGGCATGCAGGCGATCGTGCAGTGCGCGGATTTCCTTGCGCATGTGGACGCGCAGCGCCGCATCGAGATTGGAAAGCGGCTCATCGAACAGAAAGGCCTGCGGGTTGCGGACGATCGCCCGGCTCATGGCCACGCGCTGGCGCTGGCCGCCGGAAAGTTCGCGCGGATAACGCTTCATCAGCTTTGAAAGACCGGTCGTGGCCGCAACTTCTTCCGCCGCCTTGCGGGCCTCGGCCTTGGCGACGCCGCGCATACGCAGCGAATAGGTGAGATTTTCCTCCACGGTCATATGCGGGTAGAGTGCATAGGATTGGAACACCATAGCCACATCGCGCTTGCGCGGCGGCACGCCGTTCATGAGCGTGCCGGCAATGCGCATGTCGCCGGCCGATATGGTCTCCAGCCCGGCGAGCGAGCGCAGAAGGGTGGATTTGCCGCAGCCCGACGGGCCGACAAGTGCGACGAAAGTGCCCTTCTTGATGGAAAGGTTGATGTTCTTCAGCGCATGGAAGGCGCCGTAATATTTGTTGACGCCGGAAAGTTCGATCTGAAGGGTCATTTGAGCGCTCCTGAGGTCAGGCCGGAAACGATGCGGCGCTGCAAGAGAATGAAGAGGGCGAGAATGGGCGTCACATACATGGTCGCATAGGCCATGATGTTGTTCCATTCGCTGGTATTGGGGCCCATGAAGGAATTGAGGCCGACACTCGCTGGCTGCAATTCGGCCGCCTGGATCATCGATTTCGAATAGACGAATTCACCGAAGGCCTGCATGAAAATGAGGATGGCGCTGACGAGAATGCCGTTTCGGGCAAGCGGCAGAACGATGTTGAAGAAAGCGCCGACCCGGGAATTGCCATCCACAAGTGCGGCCTCTTCCAGTTCCTGCGGCACGGCCATGAAGGTGGCGCGCACAAGCACCACGAAAAAGGGCATGCTTTTCGCCGCAATGGCGAGGATGACCGACAGGCGCGGATAATCCAGAAGCCCGAATTGCGAGAAGCCGACGAAGATTGGCGTGATCATCAGCGATGCCGGCAGAACCTGCAGCATGAGGATGAGGAACAGGCCGATATCCACCCAGACATTGCGATAGCGCGCCAGCACATAGGCACAGCCGACGCCGAGAATGGTGATCAGCAGCACTGCGCTGGAGGCGATCAGCACCGAATTCCACAGGTATCGGCCCATGTTGCGGCTGTTCCAGACATAGGCATAGGTCTGCCATTGCGGGTCCGTGGGCCAGAAGGCGGGCGGATTGGCGAACATTTCCGAGCCGCTTTTGAGCGAGGTCAGATACATCCAGTAAAGCGGGAAGAGGTAGATGATGGCGAGCACGATGGCGATGGCCAGCATCAGACGGTTGCGGGTCGTGATGCTCATCCGCGCACCTCATGCCGTGTGGAGCGCACATAAACGATGGAGGCCAGCATGACGAAAACGATCATGATGACGGAGATCGTGGCGCCCTTGCCGAAATCATATTGCCGGAAGGACAGGTCCCAGGCCCAATATTGTGCCACGTTGGAGCTGTTGTTCGGCCCGCCATCGGTAATGGCGGCGAAAAGATCGAATTGCTGCAGCGTAAAGATCAGCCCGAGCGAAACGATCGCGCCGATGGTGGATCGCATCATCGGCAGGGTGATGGTGTGGAAGCGCTGCCAGGCATTGGCGCCGTCCAGCTCCGCGGCTTCATAGAGATCGCCGGGGATGGAGGCGAGGCCGACGGAAAGCAGGATCATGTTGAAGGACGTGCCGAGCCAGATATTGGCGATGACGACGGCCCAGAGCGAAAAATTCGCATCGGAGCGCCAGAAGATATTGCCCGATATCAGGCCGCTTTCCCGCAGGAAGAAATTCAACACGCCGAAATCGCCCGAGAGGATCCAGTTCCAGATCGCGCCCACCACGAGGCCGGGCATGACCCAGGACACGAGAAAAAGACCGCGCAGCCAGGTGGCGCCGGGAAAATTGACCCAGAAGAACAGCGCCAGACCGAAGCCGATAGCGAATTGCCCGGCAATCGAGGCCACGACAAAGGTGACGGTGTTGAAAAGGATCGGCAATGTTTCCGGCTGCCGGAACAGATCGATGTAGTTCTTGAAGCCGACGAAGGGGCGCACGAAGGTGCCCAGGCTGAACATGTCGACTTCCTGAAAACTCATGACGATGTTGTAGATGAGCGGCAGCCCCGCCATGACGAACAGGAAGCCCAAAGGAAAGGCGACAAGGACGATATCGAAACCGCGACCGTCACTGACGCTGGAAAACAGTTTTTTCATGAAACATCCTCGCAAGCTCCAGTCGGGGCCGCCGCCGCTTGTCGCGGCAGGCAGCCCCACCGGGAGGAACTCCTTGGGTGGAGGCCGGAGAACCCGGCCGCCCGCCCGGATCAGCCTTCGACCAGCTTTATCTTTTCAGCGGCCTGATCGAGCGCGGCTTTCGGCGTCATCTGGCCCGAAAGCGCACCCTGAATGGCATCCTGAATCGCCTTGGAAATCTTCGGCCATTCGGGCGAGGGGCCGCGCGGCTGCGCATATTTCAGCTGTTCCACGAAGGTCTTCAGCGCCTCATCCTTCAACGCATTGCCCGTGGGCGGAACCGGAATATCCGAGCGCGCTGGCAACTGGCCGAAGTTCTTGAACATGTCCTTGTCCTTTGAGGCGAAGAACTCGATTGCCTTGAAGGCCTCTTCCGGATGTTTCGTCTTGGAGAAGATCGCCCAGTTATAGTCGCCCATGGCCGAAGATCGCGGGGCGTCGGGTGTGGGCACCGGCAGCAAAGCGACACCCCAGTCAAACTTGGCGTCCTTCAGCATGCGGTCGATTTCCCATGGGCCGGAAATGACCATGGCGGCGTTGCCGGCGTTGAAGGTAGCGGTGGAATCCCACTGGCTGCGCGTCAGCGTATCCGGCGATGCCAGCTTTTCATCCAGCATCAGCTTCCACGTTTCGAGTGCTTTGACGGCACCCTCGGTATTGATGTTCTTGTAGGTCGCGCCCGCCATCTGCGCCCAGGGCAGGAACTGGAAGGTGCCTTCTTCATTCGCCTTGGCGCTGAAGCTGATGCCGTAAATATTCTTCGAGGGGTCGGTCAGCTTGCGCGCCGCTTCCACCAGCTCATCCCAGGTCTGCGGCGGTTTTGCCGCATCGAGCCCTGCGGCCTTGAACAGGTCCTTGTTGTAATAAAGCGCAATCGTGTTCGTGGCCTTCGGCACGCCGAAATATTTGCCGTCCCACATCACCGATTTCAGCGGTCCCGGAAAATAATTCTCCGTCTTGATGACATCCGACTTGGCGATCATGTCGGTCACATCGAGAAAGGCGCCGCGTGCGGCGAACATGGCGTGGTTGGGGTTGTCGATGGCGATGATGTCGGGCGCATTGCCGGTGGAATAGGCGCGCATGGATTCGCTCACCACATCATCGAACTGCAATTGCCGGTATTCGATCTTGATGCCGTTATTCAGCGCGTTGAACTCCTTGATGAGGTTCGGCGCCGGCTGGATATCGCGATCCAGCGACCAGAGGGTCAACGTCACATCTTCTGCCTGCGCCGCAATAGCGCCGGCGGATACGCCCGCCAGCAGAAATGCGCCGGCCATCATGCATTTCGCGATACCCATAATCTCCTCCTCTTGGTTATCGTCTCTGCAATTTTCGAAAACCTTCTCCCAAAAGGCTTCCGTTATGTCGGATCGACGACGAAATCGCCGCCGCGGCATTTTTTCAGATAGTTCAGGCCATGCACCTGGCCCGTCATTTCCAGCGCATCGCGATAGACGGGGTCATGCCAGCCCTCGATATCAATGGAGCCGGACCAGCCGGCGAGGCGCAGTTCGGAAATAATGTCCGTCCAGTTGCTGTCGCCGAAGCCCGGCGTGCGCATGAAGACGAATTTTTCCTTGCCGAAAATGCCGTGCTCGCGAATGACGTCCCAGCGGATGGTCGCGTCCTTGCCGTGCACATGAAAAATCTTGTCCGCCCATTTGCGGATCTGCGGCAGCGGATCGATCAGATAGGCCATCTGATGGCAGGGTTCCCACTCGATGCCGATATGCTCGTCCGGCGTTTCGTTGAAGATCAGTTCCCATGCGTCGGGATTGTGCGCGATGTTCCAGTCGCCGGTCTGCCAGTTGCCATCCATGGCGCAGTTTTCAAAGGCGATCTTCACGCCCTTGTCGGCGGCGCGTTTTGCAAGCTCGCTCCAGATTTGCCTGTATCGGGGAAGGCTTTCCGGCAGCGGCCTGCCGCGCAGCCGGCCGGTAAACCCCGCAACGCAGGTCGCGCCGAAATGATGGGCATTGTCGATGCAGTCTTTCCAGCCCTGCAATGTCTCAAGGTCGATGTCGGTTTCTTCCAGCGGATTGCCGAACATTCCGAGCGTGCTGATGGTGATGTCGCGCTCGCCGATCGCCTCGCGGCAGCGCTTGCCGAGTTCGGCAAGGTCCTGGCCGTTGGTCGTCTGCCAGAAGAACGGCTCGAAGCTTTCAAAGCCGAGATCGGCGATCTGGCCGATGCGCTCGGCCGCCTGTCCCTTGGTGGCGCTGACCATGGTGCCGATGCGGATGGATGTTGCCGGATTGCTCACGTCTTTCAGTCCTTATGCTGCAATGGAAACACGCTGGCCGAGGCGGGCGCTTTCAATCGCGCCGATCACCATGGCAAGGCTGTTGATGTTGTCGAAGGAGGCCGTTTCCGGCATCTCACCCGTGCGGATGGATTCGAGGAACGAGAGAATGACGCTGGCATGGCCACGCGTATCCTTCTCGGAAACGGCGTCGGAAACGTTTACGGTTCTAGACCCACGCAGAAGCCCCTGTTCGTCGCCGGCCACGGAGGCGGAGAAATTGTTTTCGCCATCCCAGAGGATCATGCCCTTCGAGCCGATCAGTCGCCAGCGCGCTTCCCAGCTGGTCCGCTCGCCTTCAGCGCACCAGGAGCCGCGATAGGTGAAGACGACATCATTCGAGAACTCGAAAATGGCGTTGGCGCTTGCGCCATGGGCATACCATGAGCCGGCCGGGTTCTTCTCCACGCAGAAGACGGAGAGGGGTTTTTCATTGGCGACAAAACGGGCCGCGTCGAACGTGTGGATCGCCATGTCGAGAAGCAGGACGTTTTTCATCTCCTCGCGGAAGCCGCCGAAATGCGGCCCAAGGAAGAAATCGCAATGGATGGCCGTCAAATCGCCGATGACGCCGTCTTCCAGCGCGCGGCGCAGCCGCCGGATTCCCGCCACAAACCGCCGATTTTGCACCACGGCATGAATTTTACCGGCCTTTTTCGCCAGTTCGACCAGCGTGGCGGCTTCCTCCATCGAGGCGGCAAGCGGCTTTTCGCTGAGCACATGGCACCCGGCCTCAAGACCGGCCTCAACCACGGCGAAGCGTGCCTGTGGGATGACGATATCAAAAAGGATGTCGGCTTTCGTTTCAGCGAGAACCTCGCGCAGATCCGTGCCGATGACCGCGTCGGTAAGGGCGAATTCCTCGGCAAGCGCGCGTGCCGTGTTCTCGTTCAGGTCGACCACCCCGGCGATCCGGATCGCGCCGGCGATTTCCGGCGTGGATTGAATGGCGCGCAGCCAGCCTTTGGCCATGGCTCCGCACCCGCATAAAACGGCATTGAATGTCATCTCATCTCCCCGGACTCTTTCGCAAACTCCTCTTTGCGCAGAGTGTCGTAAACGTTTACGAGACTATGCCGATGATGTTAGATATGTCAAGACCGTTAAGGGGCGCGTCGATTGCGCGCCGGGCCTGGGAGGGGAGTGCATGAAAGGAATTCGTCAGCTTGCCGATTATCTGGAGATATCGATAGGCACTGTTTCCCGTGCCCTGAACGGCAAGCCGGATGTGAACGAAGAAACGCGGCGGCGTGTTCTGGAAGCGGCGGAAAAGCTGGGTTATGTCGCCAACCAGTCCGGCCGTAGCCTCAGGCAGGGAACCACCAATGTCATCGGCCTGATGACCGGCAGCGACGCGCAGACCGTGGAGAACTCCGACAACTTTTTCCTCGGTGTGACGGACGGTCTGCAAAGCGTGTTTTCCGGACATAATCTCGATCTCATCGTTCTGCCCTGTCCGGGGGAAGAGGATCCGGATGAATATCTGAAGCGCATGGTGGCGCGCCGCATGGTGGATGCGATGATCATTTCCGCGACGCGACGGATAGACAAACGTGTGGATTTCCTGAAGCAGACCCGGCTGCCTTTCGTGGCGCTCGGACGGACCGCTTCCAGCGACACTCACGCCTGGATCGATCTCGATTTCGAGGGCGTCGCGAAAAATGCGGTCGACCGCCTTGCCGCTGCCGGTCATCGTTCGATTGCGGTGGCGGTGCCCGACAGCGATATCAATCTCGGTTACGTTTTTCTCGAAGGATACAGGCGCGCGCTGGAAGACAATGGCATCGCTTACGATTCCTCGCTGGTCATCCGCGCGAAATCGAGCGAGCAGGGCGGTTATCATGCCGCCAGCGAGTGGCTGCAGATGCGGCCCCGGCCAACGGCGATCGTGCTGATCTACGAATTGATGGCGGTCGGTCTTTATCGCCGGCTTGCGGAAGTGGGGCTGAAACCGGGGCGCGATCTCGCCGTCATCGGCTTCCGCGATGGCCCGCGCGGCCAGTTTCTGGAACCTCGGCTGACCAGTTTCCGCATGTCCCTGCATGATCTCGGCGTGACGGTGGCCCAGACGCTGCTATCGACCATGCCGGCCTACGCGCCCTTTTACCCCAATCAGGCCCGCCATTGCGTGTGGCCCATGCTTCTGGTGGCCGGCGAGAGCGATCCTGCCCCATAAGGCCGCAGGCGGGCGTTAAAGCTTGAGGCCATCAACGCTCACGACGCCGAAAGGATTGAATTTATATTCGTCCTCCTCATACCGTGTGTCGTCGGCGAGGGAGGCGCGACGGCCCTTCAGAGTGGCTTCAACGCCTTCACGCGCCATTTGCTCGGCGATATCGTCTATCAACGCGGCTATCTTCAGCTGTTCGGCGTTGGTAGACGGTTCATCCCCGTCTTTTTTGGTGAAGCGCACCTGCACATCGGGCAAGCCGATCAGGTGAAACCCGACGCTCGTCATGCCTTCGGCATCGTCTCCTATGGGGCGGCGTGCGAAAGCCAGACGACAGGTTCTGGCAAGCGCCATCCCGTCATCGGCCGCCGCCTCGCCACGCGACTGCTCGTAAAGCTGCTTCCAGCGCCTTGCGCCATGGGCGACGCCCGCACTTTCACCCTTCACGGCGACAGCGCCGTGATCGAGCATGTGCTGTACGAATCTGAGGGCGTTTGCGGATGTCTTCACGGCTGTTTCGGCATCCATGGATGGGCTGAGCACATAAAGAACCGAGCCGTGCGTGGCGACGGCTGCCTCATCCTCCGGCTGGTAGGCATCGGGGTCGACGCGATCCCAGCAGACATTGAACGAACGTTCCATCCGGTCGTCCGCCTCATCCTGTGAATAATCCTCGTCGAGACTGAAATCGGGCGCAAAATCATCGATGGCGGCGCGGGCGCTCTTCCGCAGCGCCGCCAGCCCATTTTTCGTGCCAAGAAAGCAGAGGATATGCCGGGGTTTGTATTCGGAACGGGATTCGGCAAAAGCCGCAGGCTTGCCCGATGCTGCGCCGAGAGACGGCCTTGCCAGCACAAGGCCGCCCAGAAATGCGAGAACGCCACGACGCCCGGAATTCATTCAATACCCCCAAGGTTTCCATCGACAGGACGAGGGGGTTTTACACCGGCATATATCATTCCGGCCATATCGCCGTTGATGTTTTTTAGCGTTCCAGCAGTCGCGGTGCAGGGCAGAGGCACACTCACGGTCCGCAGGATCAGCCTTCGGACTGCGCTGCCGCGTCAGCCGCCATATTGGTCATCTGTCACCTGTTCCATCCAGTCCACCACCTTGCCATCCTTGACCTCCTGAAGTGCAATATGGGTCATGGCGACATCGGGTGCGGCCCCGTGCCAGTGCCTTTCGCCCGGCGCGAACCAGACGGTATCACCGGGACGGATTTCCTCCACCGGGCCGCCTTCGCGCTGCGCCCGGCCAAAGCCGGAAACCACAATCAGGGTCTGGCCGAGAGGATGGGTGTGCCAGGCGGTGCGGGCGCCGGGTTCGAAGGTGACCTGAGCGCCCTGAACCCGCTCGGTATCAAAGGGGTTGAAGAGGGGATCGATGCGGACCTGCCCCGTGAACCATGCCTCCGGGCCTTTCGCCGATGCCCGTGTTCCTGCGCGCAATATTTCCATTGGTCGTTCTCCTGATGGCTGACTCGAGGCGATTTGAAGCGGGAATCCTCCCATTGTCCACAGTGAAATGAAAATCGGCGTGATCTGTCGGCCAAGGGCGTTTTCCGAAGCTCCGTGCCGCGTTGGTTTTGGCCCATGTCGCGATTTTTCAAGCCTTTTCCGTAAGTAGGAACTGCTCATCCGCCACCGTTCCACACCCTGCGATAAAAATTATTCTCGGGATTGACTCGTTTATGAAAACGGTTACATTTGCCGATGTAAACGGTTTCATTAGTTAAAAACCGTGCTTGGAGGAGCAAATTTCATGTTTAGACATTTGATGGCTGCTGCCGCGATGGTGCTGGCGGCGGGCACGTCGGCGCATGCCCAGGAGCAGAGCTTCAAGATCGGTCTTTCCAATTCTTTCGTCGGCAGCGAATGGCGCACGCAGATGATCGAAGAGGCTCAGGCTGCCGCCAAAGCGTGGGGCGAAAAGGGCGTCAAGGTTGAGGTTGTCGTTCAGAGCGGCAATGTTGATGTGCAGGGGCAAATCGGCCATATCCGCAATTTCATGAACCAGGGCGTCGATGCTATCCTCATCAATCCGGGCAGCCCGACGGCCTTCGATCCGATCTTCGCGCAGGCCAAGGCGCGCAACATTCTCGTTATCGCCACCGACGCCGAAGTGTCCTCTAAGGATGCGATCTATGTCGGCATCGACCAGAAGGCATGGGCGGCGCAATCCGCGCAATGGCTTGCGGATGCGCTGAAGGGCAAGGGAAGCGTCGTCGCCATCAACGGCATCGCCGGCAACCCCGCCAACGAAGCCCGCGTTGCCGGTTATCGCGAAGTGTTCAAGAAATACCCTGACATCAAGGTGCTGAACGAAGCCAATGCGAGCTGGGATCAGGCGCAGGGCCAGCAGGCCATGCAGAACCTGCTCGCCACCTATCCCGATATCAGCGGCGTGTGGGTGCAGGACGGCATGGCGGACGGCGCATGGCGCGCCATCGAAGCCGCCGGCAAGACCAAGGACATTGCCGCGACCGGTGAAATCCGCAAGGACTTCATGACCCGCTGGGAAAAGGAAAAGTTCAATTCCGGCGCTTCGGTCAATCCTCCGGGTGTCATGGCCAGCGCGCTCAACGTCGCGGTCCTGAAGCTGCAGGGCAAGGAATTCAAGGACGGCGTTTTCGGCGGCACCTATGGTAACGCCATCTATATTCCGATCCCCTTCGTCAGCAATGACAACCTTGCGAACAACATCAAGGCTGCCGATGGCAAGCCGGGCTACTGGTCCGTCACGGCGACCGTGACGCCGGAGCAGGCTGGCGAGTTCTTCAAGTAAGAGCCGTTTCGGGTCGGCGGCGAACGCCGGCCCGAACCACAATTTCGAGTGCGGACCGGGCCTTCGCCATCCGCCTGTGACAAGCATTATTCGGGGACATGCGATGGCGAACGCTTTGGAAGCGGCCGGCATAACGAAGAATTTTGGCGCGGTACGCGCGCTTTCCGACGGCAGGCTGACGGTTGGTCGCGGTGAAATTCACGCGCTTCTGGGCGCCAATGGCTGCGGCAAGAGCACGCTCTGCAAGATCGTTGCGGGCGCGGTCGCGCCGACCAGCGGCGCAATCAGGTTCAATGGCGAAGACGTGCGCTTCAAAAGCCCGCGGGACGCCGAAAATGCCGGTATTGCGCTGTTTTATCAGGAACTCAGCCTCGTTCCGCAGCTTTCGGTCGCCGACAATATTTTCCTCGGCCGTGAGCCGAAACGCGGCATCTTTGTCGACGGCAAAGCCCTGAAGGCCGAAGCGGCGAGGCTGATCGCGCTGTTCGATGGCGTGGCTGGCGAAGGCCTGGAGCCGGATGCGATTGTCGGCAATCTGCCGCCCGATCAGCGCCAGCTTGTCGAAATCCTCAAGGTCTTCGCGCAGAATGCCAGCCTGATGATCATGGACGAGGCGACGGCGGCGCTCGATGGCCGCCAGTCCCAGCGTTTTTTCGAGATACTCCGGGCGAAGAAGGCGGATGGTGTCTCCACCATCATGATTTCCCATCGTCTCGACGAGGTTTTCGCCGTCTGCGACCGCATCACCGTGATGCGCAACGGCGCGACGATTTCCGAACTCGATACGGCAGCCACCACCCGTGAGGCCGTCGTCCATGACATGGTCGGCGATGTTCGGGCCGCTCCTGCCCGTCAAAACGGGCGTTCGGCTGCTGCGCCGAGCCTGAAGCTTACGGATGTTGCGGGTGAGGGCGTTCGCGGTGTCTCTCTCGAAGCCTATCCGGGCGAAATCGTCGGTCTGGCCGGCCTGCAGGGTCAGGGCCAGTCGGCCTTGCTGAAGGGTCTTTTCGGTGCCAACCCATTTGCCTCAGGCCAAATCCAATTTGAGGGTCGTGAAATCACCATCGGCAAGCCTTCGCAGGCGGTTCATAGTGGTTTTGCCTATGTCTCTGGCGACCGTGGCCGTGACGCTTCCCTTCAGGGCCGGTCGATCTTCGAAAATCTCGTCGCGGCGCTGATGGTGCGCGAGAAGATGCGGCTGGTCCGTCCCGCGACGCTGAAACCGCGCGTGCAGAAGGTCGCGAACGACATGAAGACGAAGTTTGCCGGCCTCGATATGCCGATCGGCACGCTTTCGGGCGGCAACCAGCAGAAAATCTTCATCTCCCGCTGGCTCGCCACCGCACCGAAACTGCTGCTGCTCGACGATCCGACCAAGGGCATCGATCTTGGCGCGAAGGCCGATCTCTTCGCCCTGATGCGGCAACAGGCCGATGCTGGCGCGACCATCCTTCTTTATTCCTCGGAGGATGCGGAAATCCTCGAATATGCCGACCGCATTCTTGTGTTCAACGGTGGACGCATTTCTGCGGAACTGACCGGAGCCGACATGACATCCGTAAACATGACCCGCGCCGCTTATGGAGATGCCGCATGAGCGCCTCCGGTTTTCTGCGCAGGCAGCCATGGGTCATCACCCTCGTCGTACTGGCGCTTCTCATCGCCGTGAACGACCGGCCGGGGCGGTTCCGCTCGCTTGGCGACGGGCATGTCGATTTCGGCGCGGTTTTTTCCAAGCTCACCCAATATGACTTCGATGGCTGGGCGGTGCTGGAGTGGGAATGTGCGCTGAAGCATCCGGAAGACGGCGCGCGCGAAGGTGCCGGCTTCATTGAAAACCATATCATCCGCGTGACCGAACGGGCTTTCGACGATTTCGCCAAAAGCGGTGTCGATGATGCCGCCAATCGTCGCCTTCTTGGACTTTGAAAGGGATAGCCATGTCCTCCGCTACAAAGAAATTCGATAGCCGCCGTATCCGTCTCGGCATGGTCGGTGGTGGTCAGGGCGCCTTTATCGGTGCTGTGCACCGCATCGCGGCCCGGCTGGATGACCGTTATGAGCTGGTGGCCGGCGCGCTTTCCTCCGACCCGACACGTGCTGCCGCTTCGGCGACCCTGCTCGGCATTGCACCGGAGCGGTCCTATGCTTCATTCGAGGACATGGCGGCGGCCGAGGCTGGTCGGGAGGACGGCATCGAGGCGGTCGCTATCGTCACGCCGAACCATCTGCATTTCGCCCCGTCCAAGGCATTTCTCGACGCCGGTATCCACGTCATCTGCGACAAGCCGGTTACCGCGACGCTGGAGGAAGCGAAGGCACTGGCCGAGATCGTCAGGGCATCCGACAGCCTGTTCATCCTGACGCATAATTACACCGGCTACGCGATGCTGCGGCAGATGCGGGAAATGGTGGCGCGTGGCGACATCGGCAAGCTGCGCCATGTCCAGGCTGAATATGCGCAGGACTGGCTGACCGAAGCCGTTGAAAAGACCGGCGCAAAGGGAGCGGAATGGCGCACGGACCCCAGCCGTTCCGGCGCTGGCGGGGCAATCGGCGATATCGGAACCCATGCCTTCAACGCTGCTGCCTTTGTGACGGGTGAAATCCCGACAAGCCTTTATGCCGATCTGACGTCGTTCGTTCCGGGCCGACAGCTGGATGACAGCGCCAATATTCTGCTTCGTTATTCAAGCGGCGCAAAAGGCATGCTCTGGGCGAGCCAGATCGCGGTTGGCAACGAAAACGCCCTGTCGCTCCGGGTCTATGGCGACAAGGGCGGGCTTGAATGGCACCACCGGGTGCCGGATGAGCTGTGGTTCACGCCTTATGGCGAGCCGAAGCGGCTGATCACCCGCAATGGCGCGGGTGCAGGCGATGCCGCCAACCGCGTCAGCCGCGTGCCGTCAGGGCACCCGGAAGGATATCTCGAGGGTTTTGCGACGATCTACCGCGAAGCCGCAGATGCAATCATCGCAAAGAGGGAGGGAAAAACGGCCGCCGGGGATGTGATTTATCCCGGCATAGAGGACGGCCTTGCGGGTCTCGCATTCATCGATGCGGCCGTCCGGTCCAGTCGGACCTCGTCCTGGGTCGGGATCGACATCTAGCTCGCCCAATATCGGGCACGGACGACGCAGGGCACAGGAGGCGGTGCCCGGCATGACCCGGCCAGACGGCCGGGAAAGGCGAGGGCACGCGTGTCGTCACATTGATCAAACGGAAAGGGAGTTACGCGTTTGAAAACGTTCAAGTCAAAATTCGCTGGCATGGCATTCGTGGTTGGACTGGCGGCCGGTTTCGCAAATCCGGTTTTTGCCGATGACAGCAAGGTGCTGCCGATTGCCGCGCAGATGTACACGCTGCGCAATTCCGGAACGCTGGAAGAGCAGCTTGCCATTCTCAACCGCGCCGGCGTCTCCGCCGTTGAAACGGTGGACATGCAGAAGGTCAGTGCCGGCGAACTGAACACATTGCTGGAAAAGCACAAGATCAAGGTCATTTCCTCGCATGTGCCGATCGACAAGCTGCGCGGCAATCTTGATGCGGTCATCACCGAGCAGAAGGCTGTCGGCAATCCGGTCGTGACTGTGCCGTTCCTGAAGCCGGAAGACCGCCCGAAGGACGCCGCCGGCTGGACCGCCTTCGGCAAGGAGCTTGGCGGTTACGCGGACAAGCTTTCCGCAGCAGGCCTCTCCATGGCCTATCACAACCACGACTTCGAGATGGTCAAATTCGACGGCAAGACGGCGCTCGAACTGCTGCTCGACGCGGCAGGCCCGAAGCTGCAGGCCGAAGTTGATGTCGCCTGGGTGGCGCGCAGCGGCAATGATCCGGCAGAATTCCTCGGCACGTTGAAGGGCAAGGTTTTCGCCATCCACGCCAAGGACAATGCACCGGCCGGCACGGCGGAAAACGAGCGCGGCTTCGCCACACTCGGCACCGGCGTTCTCGACTGGAAAACGATCCTGCCGGCGGCCAAACATGCCGGCGCAAAATGGTTCATCCTTGAACACGATCTTCCGCTCGATGCTGAAGCCGTCGTGACCAAGGGCAACGCGTTCCTCAATGAACACCTGCCGACCATTCAGTAAACACTGCCAGTAAAACCAGAACCGCTCCCCGGCGGCCGGTTTCGGCGGGGAGCATGAGGTTCGACAGACGCATGACCATTTTCCGCCGCGCCGCGACGGGAAGCGCTTTGTCCTATCGTTTTTTCCAAGCTCACATCGGAGGAGTTATCATGGCAAACAATCATTATGATGCGATTGTTGTCGGCTCGGGCATCAGTGGAGGCTGGGCCGCAAAGGAACTTACGCAAAAGGGCCTGAAGGTCCTGATGCTGGAGCGCGGCCGGAATATCGAGCACATCACCGACTATCAGAATGCCGACAAGGAAGCCTGGGATTACCCCCATCGCAACCGCGCCACGCAGGAGATGAAGGCGAAATACCCCGTTCTCAGCCGCGATTACCTGCTGGAAGAAGCAACGCTCGGCATGTGGGCCGATGAGCAGGAAACGCCTTATGTCGAAGAAAAGCGCTTCGACTGGTTCCGCGGTTATCATGTCGGCGGTCGCTCGTTGCTCTGGGGCCGCCAGACCTATCGCTGGTCGCAGACCGATTTCGAGGCCAATGCGAAAGAAGGCATCGCCGTTGATTGGCCAATCCGCTATGAAGACGTTTCTCCCTGGTATGACTATGTCGAGCGCTTCGCAGGCATTTCCGGCAGCCGCGAGGGGCTGGAAATTCTCCCTGATGGCGAATTCCTGCCGCCCATTCCGCTCAATTTCGTCGAGCAGGATGTGGCCAGCCGGCTGAAGAAGGCGTTCAAGGGCACGCGCCACCTCATCAATTCGCGCTGCGCCAACATCACCCAGGAACTTCCCGATCAGGAGCGCACGCGCTGTCAGTTCCGCAACAAGTGTCGGTTGGGCTGTCCCTTCGGCGGCTATTTCAGCACGCAGGCCTCGACCCTGCCTGCGGCGGTCGCCACCGGCAATCTGACGCTCAGGCCTTTCTCCATCGTCAAGGAAATCCTCTACGACAAGGACAAGAAAAAGGCGCGCGGCGTCGAGATCATCGATGCCGAAACCAACCTGACCTACGAATACACCGCCGACATCATCTTCCTCAATGCCTCGACGCTGAACTCGACATGGGTGCTGATGAACTCGGCCACCGATGTCTGGGAAGGCGGTCTCGGCAGCAGCTCCGGCGAGCTCGGCCATAACGTGATGGACCACCATTTCCGCATGGGCGCGACAGGTCAGGTGGAAGGTTTCGAGGACTTCTATTTCAAGGGCCGCCGTCCGGCGGGCTTCTACATTCCACGTTTCCGCAATACCGGTGACGACAAGCGTAAATATCTGCGCGGTTTCGGGTATCAGGGCTCCGCCAGCCGTTCGCGCTGGGAGCGGGAGATCGCCGAACTCAATATCGGCGCCGACTACAAGGAGGCACTGACCGATCCGGGCGGCTGGACCATCGGCATGACCGCCTTCGGCGAAATGCTTCCCTATCACGACAACCGCGTGAAGCTCGATCATGACAAGAAGGACAAGTGGGGCCTTCCGGTCCTCTCCATGAATGTCGAGATGAAGCAGAACGAACTCGACATGCGCGAAGACATGGTCAATGACGCCGTCGAAATGTTCGAGGCGGTCGGCATCAAG
The DNA here is from genome assembly GCF_900013505.1 of Agrobacterium deltaense RV3. Taxonomy (NCBI): domain Bacteria; kingdom Pseudomonadati; phylum Pseudomonadota; class Alphaproteobacteria; order Hyphomicrobiales; family Rhizobiaceae; genus Agrobacterium; species Agrobacterium deltae. The sequence continues at coordinate 1,558,136 of NZ_LT009746.1, forward strand.
AACGTCAAACCATCGCGGGGCAGCTATGCGCCGGGCATGGGCATTCACGAAATGGGAACGGCCCGCATGGGGCGCGACCCGAAAACCTCCGTCCTCAACGGCAACAACCAGGTCTGGGATGCGCCCAATGTCTTTGTGACGGACGGCGCCTGCATGACCTCGGCCTCCTGCGTCAACCCGTCTCTGACCTATATGGCGCTGACGGCGCGTGCCGCCGATTTTGCCGTTTCCGAACGCAAGAAGGGGAACCTGTGATGAACAGACGCGAACTGCTGAAACTGATAGCCATTGCCACCGGCCTTCCGCTGATCGGCGCGGATGTCCTCACGGCTGCCGAAAACGCCGCCAAGCCCGCCGGCGCTACCCACGTCTTCACCCCGGAGGAAATCCGCTTTCTGGACGAGGTGGCGGAAACCATCATTCCCCGCACCTCCACGCCGGGCGCCAAGGATGCTGAAGTGGGAGCATTCATGGCCGTCTATGCGGCCGATTGTTATACCGACGAACAGCGGACACTTTTCCTTTCGGCGATTTCCGACATCGAAAAGCGTAGTCAGGCCGAACACAAGAAGGGCTTTCTGGAGTTGACGCCGGAACAGCGGCAGGCGCTGCTTGCCGCGCTGGACAAGCAGGCCAAGGCGGAACAGACACCGGCAAAGCCGCACGCCTTCACGCTGGTCAAGCAGTTGACGCTGCTTGGTTTCTTCACCTCGAAGATCGGGGCCACGGAAGTTCTCATCTACGACGAGATTCCCGGCGGTTTCGAAGATCGCGTTCCCTACAAGAAGGGCACGCCCGCCTGGGGCACGACCTGAAGAGAGAACTGTTGGCCCGTCCGCATTTGCAGACGGGCCACACTCAAGCGGCAAGACAAGGATGACACGATGCGCAAGACAGTAATCATCGCGGCGGCTATGCTGACCGCAAGCACCGTTCCCGCTCTTTCTGAGGGCGATGTTGCCAAGGGGGAGGCGGTGTTCAAGCGCTGTTCCGCCTGCCACGCCATCGGCGAGGGCGCGAAAAACAGGGTCGGCCCGCAGCTTAACGGTATCATTGGCCGTGCAGCGGGCGGCGTGCCTGACTATACTTATTCGGCTGCGATGAAAAAAGCGGGCGAGGACGGCCTTGTCTGGACACCGGAAGAATTGCGGGATTTCCTGAGCGCGCCGAAAAAGAAAATACCCGGCAACAAGATGGCGCTGGCCGGCATCAGCAAGCCGGAAGATCTGGACAATCTCATCGCCTATATCGAAAGCGCCGCTTCGAAGCCGGCTGAGTGAGAGCAGCACGGCTGCCCGGTGGAAGTAAAACTCCTGGCGAAGGTCAGGCGCCTGCGCGCTACACCTGGCTCACTTCGCCCTCCGCCAGCTGGGCGAGGCCCGGCAGATTGCAGACCAGAAGCTTCTGCCGCCCGCCCTGCACCAGCCCCTTGCTCTCCCAACTGCTGAGGATGCGGGAAACGGTGTGCAGTGTCGTGCCGGTCATTTCGGCTATATCCTGTCGCGAGATTGGAAAGTCGATGCGGATACCGTCCAGCTCCTTGCGCCCCGCCTGTTGGGAGAGGCGCAGCACGGCGTGGGCCACCCGGCGCTCCACTTCCTGCGTCGACATTTCGCGGATACGTGTATGGGCTTCCTCGAGACGCTGGCCGATGGTCTGCATGGCGGAAACGGCAAGATGCGGGTTCTGTTCGACGAATTGCGGCCATAGATCGGTTTGCCAGGAGAGTATGACACTTTCGGCGGCCGTCGTGGCGGTGCCGGGATAATCCGACCTTTGCAGCGCTCTTGCGAAACCGAAGAGATCACCGGGATGCACCACGCGCACGATGATCTGCTGGCCGTCATGGGTCACCTGCGTCACCTTCAGGCGGCCGTGAATGAGCAGGAAAAAATGCGTGGCCGGCTGGCCCTGCTCGAAAATGGCTTCGCCCGGCGGCACCAGCCGGGATGTGGCGTGGGTCAGCAGCCCGTCCAGCTCATCGTCGGCCATCTTGGCAAACAAGGCCAGCGACCGGATGACGCTTCGGTCAATCTTCACTTGCACCCTCTCCGGTGATTGGCCGCCGCCCTGGTTCCCGTAATCGGCGTCGCGGGTGTCGGCCTCTTCTGTATCCTCACAATACAGCACTATCACGGGCTGAAGAAGATCAAATGATATGAATCAACCGATTGTTTTTATTGACGATTATCAAGAAAACAGAGCGGTTGCGCGAAGCTTTTCGAGAAGCGGCGCATACCAGCGGGTATCCCTCACCAGGCGGAAACCTAGATTATCCGGCGGCACGCCGACGGCGCAGCCGCCGCTCTTCGGGTTCTTGACGAAGGCGCTCATCGCCGCCCGGTGTTTTCCCGAGGCGACGGGAATGCCGCAGGAGGCGACGGTATCGACTACCTCGCCATCCTTGCCGAGTGTCACGCGGTGGCTGCAACTCGAGGTCCATTCCCAGACATTGCCGCCGAAATCGGCAAGGCCATATTCGTTTTCGCCGAAGCTGCCATAGGATTGCGGAACGGGGTTGCCCGAGGCCTTTCGGCTGGTCTGTCGCTCGTAATCCGCCAGCCAGCGCAAAGCGGGGTTTTCAGTGTCCGCAGCCACACCGAGCGTCTCATCCGGGAAAAGCGACCCGGCGGCGAAGGCCAGTTCAGCGTCGCTCGGCAGGCGCCAGACCTCGCCTGTCCGCTCGCTCAGCCACTTTGCATAGGCGCGGGCGTCATCCTGGCTGATGCCGGTTGCCGGTATCGCGCCACCGACCGGAGCGGCAAAGCCGGGTTCCGGCTGCTGACAACCGCCGTCTGCGACGCAGCGCGCATAATCCGCGCTCGATACCTGATATTTCATGATCGTCAGATTTTGCCGCATCGTTACGTCAACCATCGGCCCATCGACAGCATAACCATTGCGGAAATATTCGCCCTCCGCCCGGTAGGTGAAATGTCCGGCGGGCACTGTAACGACCTGCGGAGCGATCATGGCGGCGCGTGGATCGGCGCCGCTGCGGATGATCCCGGACTGGAAACCGATGGCCGTTGCCAGCAGCGTGGCAAGCGAGAGCGGGAGAAGAAGCGAGACGACATTTGGGAAGTGGCTGTTGCCGGGAATGCCCATGGGAGCCTGCCTGCGTCGAGGAGACGCCAGAGTTCGGGCCTGCTTTCAGGCCGCATAGCAGAAGGGGGAGCGCGCCGCACCTGCTGGCGGCGCGCTCCGGTTTGCGTCAGATGCTCGATGGGGCAAGCACCGCCTGCATCAGGTTGTTGTTCCACTCACCCGTCACCTTGAAGTGGGCGGCCGCGCCCAGTTCGAAGGCTTCGATGAGGTTGTGGTTGACATAGGCGTAGATGCCGGGCTGCTCAAAGGTATAGAAGGCCGCACCCGCCGTGCCGCCGGGGATGAACCAGGTTTCCTGGTCAAGATCCGGCGGGTTGCGGAACTTGCCCGTCGCCCAGACATAATCGCCATGGCCGCCGATGAGGTGCGGACGGGTATCACGGTTTGCCTGCGAATGGACGATCAGCACCTTCTCGCCAACGGCGGCCTGAAGAGCATGTTCCCCCGTCAGGGCGCCGACTGCGCCGTTGAAGACGATGTGGCTCGGCGTCAGCTTGCGCATCACCTCCAGCGTGTCGGCCATGGCGTCGCCGGCGCTTTCATATTTCTTGAAATTGCCGTTCTCGTCGCGCGGGATGTAGAAGTCCTGCTCGCCGACATAATAAACCTTGTCATAAACAAGTTCCTTGCCGTGGCCGTCCGTCAGGCCCTCTCGCGGCAACACCATGATCGCGCCATTCATGCCCGAGGTGACGTGCCAGGGCACCATGCCGGGAGGTGCGCAGTGATAGACAAAGACGCCGGCCTTGGTGGCCTTGAAGCGCAGGATCGCTTTTCACCGGGGTTGACGATGGTGAGCCCGCCGCCGCCGAGCGCGCCGGTGGCCGAGTGGAAATCGATATTGTGCTGCAGCTCGTTGCTATCGGGATTGATGAGGGTCAGTTCGACATAGTCGTCCTGATGCACCACCATCAGAGGCCCGGGAACCGAACCGTTGAAGGTCATGGCGTGGACCTCGGTGCCCTTGTCGTCGAGGATCATCTTCCGCTCTTTGATCGTGAGCGTGAACTCGACGATCTTCGGTCCACCTTCTGCTTTCTGCGTGTGGGCGTGCACGAAGGGCGGTTTGACGAGATCAACCTTTACGCGAGGTAGCGCTGCAATCTCCGCGCTCGTCAATGGCTTGGCTGCGGCCTTCTTTTCCTCTGTCGCGCTCGCTGCCGATGGCATGATGACGGGAGCTATAGCCCCTGCAAATGCTGCGCCTGCGAGAATATTACGCCGTGTGATGTGGAAGGTTTCCGTCATCATTCTTCTCCTATCCCTCTTGGGGCAGAGCATGTTTCGCTCTGTCACGGCATTTGTAGCGGAGGGGCGGAAATACAATTTGAGATGGAGCAAACTTCGCTTTCGGCACCCTGCGACATTTTGGCAGGCGGCTGAAGGCCGGTGAGGAAGCGTCGCACCGCCTCTTTGCCTGTTCGCAAAGAAGCCGGACGGGCTTGGGTCTAGACATATGTCAAGACCAAGCAAGGAGCATTAGAATGAGTGGCAGCGAAACCGTTCTCACCCAAGGGCGCAGCCGGCCAAAGGGCGGCATTCCAAGAGGGCTGGCGCGCACCGGCCCGGTTATCTTTTCTTACGGCTTCCGGCCGTTTTTCCTCGGCGGCGCCCTCTGGGCCATCGTGGCGATGGTGTTGTGGATCGCAGCCCTTTCCGGCTTCATCGACCTCGGCGGGGATTATGGCGCACCGAACTGGCATGCCCATGAGATGCTGTTCGGTTTCGCTTCGGCAGTGCTGGCGGGCTTTCTTCTGACCGCTGTGCCGAACTGGACGGGGCGGCTGCCGGTATCGGGCAAACCGCTGGTGTGGCTGTTTGCGCTCTGGTGCGCCGGCCGGCTTTTCCTGCTTGTGCCGGACCAGGTGGGCGTGGTCACCGCCGCAGCCGTGGACGGGCTTTTCCTGCCGGCGCTTCTGGCGATCTGCGCGCGTGAGGTCATTGCCGGGCGCAAATGGAAGGACCTCAAAGTGCTGGGCGGGCTGCTGGCGCTTTCCGTCGCCAACATCGTATTCCACGTTGCAGCGATTGGGGGCGATCATAGCCAGATGGCGACCCGCCTCGCGGTCTCGGCCTACACCGTGCTTGTCATCATCGTCGGCGGCCGCATTGTGCCGAGTTTTACCCGCAACTGGCTGAACCGTTTTGGCCGCACGGATTTTCCAGTCCCCTATAACGGTTTCGACACCGCAGCCATCCTCATCGGTATCGCGGCGCTGGCCGTCTGGACAATAGAGCCCGAAAGCATCGTGGCAGTGCCAACGGCGCTTCTGGCGGCTTTCATGCACGCCGTGCGTCTTATCCGCTGGCGCGGCTGGACGACCTGGCCAGAGCAGGTGCTGGTGGTGCTGCATGTCGCCTACGCCTTCATTCCCGTCGGTTTCATTACCATGGCGCTGGCAGCTCTTGACGTCATGGACACGCGTTCCGTCCTGCATGTCTTCACCGTGGGCGTTATCGGCTGCATGATGCTTGCGGTGATGACAAGAGCGAGCCTTGGCCATACCGGACGCAAGCTCGCGGCCAGCAGGGTCACCATCGCCGCGTACGTGGCGCTGATCGCCTGCGCGCTCCTGAGACCGGCAGCCGAGTTCTTCCCCGGCGCGATGATGCATCTCTACGCCTGCTCGGCGCTCTTCTGGATCGTGGGTTTCGGTCTCTTCTGTGTTGAATATGGGCCGATCCTGACGCGTGAGCGCAAACCGCTGAAAGCCTAGATTGCTTTGTTGCGATGAGGCCAAAAAAAACGAAACGCCCCGGAAGCAATTTCCGGGGCGTTTCGTTATCGAGAGATTTGTATCCGGCTTAATGCGCGCCGGCACCGGCGCGGATGAATATGCGAAAAGCCGTGCGCGCCTCGTCGAAATTGCCGGCCCATTGATGGCCCCGTGCCAGAAGGTCCGGGTAAAGGAAAGTCGGCTCCTGCGGCATCAGCACGAAGATCACGGCGCCGGGCGGAAGGCGGTCGAGTGCTGTAAGCGTGCGGCTCGCCTGGCCTTCGGCCGTCTCGTCGCTGAGATCGAGATAGATGACAGGATCGGGCCATATCTGCGGCTCCTCGGCATTGCCCGCAAGCGCCGGTGACACGGAAATCTGTTCGGTCTCAGTGGATTGCGGCGTAAACAGCACTTCCCAGTCGCCGCCGCCGATTTCCCTCACCTGATGGTCGAAACCGCGCTCTGCCATCACCTTGAACAGCGGAACGGGCCGGAAGGTGGCGTATAATCGCAGCGCCTCACCGGGAGCAAGCCCGGCCACGGCTTCCATGATGGCCGGAAAGGGCTCGCCGCCGCTCAGCAAAAGCGGCCGGACATCGAGTTCCCTGATCATTTCCGTCATTGCATCACCTCATCTGTCGGCTGGCGGCGGCAAGGGCCGGCCGCCAGAGGTCTTTTCACCACACGGCCGGGGCAGGGGTCAATGTTCGGATCCGCAGCAGCATTCGCAGCCGGACATATCGTCCTCGGAACCTTCGGCCCGTTCTTCAAGCCGGCCGATATCGAGGCGCCAGACTTCCGGGCCCTGTTCGAGATATTCCCAGCCGAACTGACCGGGAAAATTGGTGGCCAGCTGGTAAAGCAGCGGACGGGGATCGTGATCGCTGGTGATCTGCAGCGATTGACCCTCGGTCAACGCGCTGAGCGCACCGAAAATGCGCGGATGACGTTCGCGATGCGGAATGATGCGCACATCGATATTGGTTGCGGTTTGGGCTTCGGACATAGGCTGACTCCATGGCCACGGATGGAATGATGTCCGGCGGTGCGGCCGGCCGACGGACTGGAAAAACCTATCCGCCGTGCCGTTGGGAGACATTGTCGCCGCGCAAACAAACCTGAGATTCGTCAGGTCCGTCTGCGCGACAATCAGCCGGCAAGGCTGCGATAGATTGCCGGCAGCGCCGAGGGCAACTTGGCGATCCTGTTGACGATGGCATAACCGTTCTGGCCGAACATGGCCGGAATATAAGATTGCGCCTTGCTGTCGACCGTTACGCCGAAGACGCTGACGCCCGAGCGCCGCGCCTCGGAGACCGCGCGGCGGCTGTCCTCGATGGCGAAGCGGCCCTCATAGTGGTCGACATCGTTCGGCTTCCCGTCCGTCAGCAGCAGAAGCAGCTTGCGGCGCTCCGGCCTCTCATGCAGTTTGGCGCTGGCATGGCGGATGGCGGGGCCGATGCGGGTGTAGAAACCGGGTTTCAGCGCCGCGATGCGCCGCTCGACAGCGCGGCCCATCGGCTCCTCGAAATCCTTCACCGTTTCCACCCGCACCCAGGAACGGCGACGGGAGGTGAAGGTCAGGATGGAGTGACTGTCACCGCAGGCGGAAAGCCCGTGGGCAAGCACCAGCAGCGCTTCCTTTTCCACATCGAGAACCCGGCGATTGTCGAACCAGGCATCGGTCGACAGTGATACGTCAACGAGGATCGTTACGGCAAGATCATGCGCCTGCGGGCGGCTGGCCATATGAATGCGGTCGCTGCCCTGTCCGCCGGCGGCGATATCGCTTCTGGCGCGAACCACGGCGTCAAGATCGAGATCGTTGCCGTCAAGCTGGGCGCGCAGCATCTCGTGGCGCGGTCTCAGCACCTCGAATTGCCGCCTGACCCGGCGGATGAGGCTTTTGGTGTGCGGGTCGGGTTCCGGTGCCGTCTCCGCGTCTTTCGCCGGACCGGCGATGACCCGGCAATGATCGGCGAGATAGCTGCTGCTGCGATAATCCCATTCGGGATAGGTGAGCTCTGCCGTCAGCGCGGTATGGTTCAGTGCTTCGGGCGGCAGGTCCAGATCGAAGCGGAAGCGGGCGGAAGGCCGCCCTTTTCTTTCACCCAGCGTCATGTCATCCAGCTCGTCGGCTGCACTGCCATCGGCATCGTCGCTGTCGTCCCCGGGACGGTCGACATTGACCATCTCCGCCATGGCTAGGATTTTTTCGAAACGGTTGAGGATGAAGGGGCTGCGTTCGGTCTGGCGGTTCTCTGTCTTTTCGCGCACGGCGATATGACGGGCCGCTTCCGCCCCCTGTGGTGCTGCGCTCACCGCCGGCTGGTCTTCGCTTTGCCTGGCCTCGGATGTTTCGCGCAGCAGCGTGTCCGGCCATAGCGGCACCGGCAGCATCGGCAGATAACGCGGCGGCGCTTTGGCTAGAAGACCGACGGGCGGCGGATAGCCTTCGATCCCTGCTGCATCGGCCAGCATGGAAAGCACCCGCTGTTCCACCTGCTGTTCCGCCTGCGGCAGCGGCCGCTTCTGCCGCACCGCGAGCATGGCGGCGCAAAGCCGGCGATAACGGGTCTTCATTCCGGGGAAGGTATGGATGACGGCTTTTGCCAGTTCCGTGGCGCGGTCGAGCCGGGCAAGATCGTTGCGCAACGGGTCGGCGGCCATGACTGGTTCAAGTGGCATCATCGCCATGGCGGCAGCGAGCCAGAGATAAAGATCGCGGTTGAGGCGCGGGTCGGGAAACAGATCGAGCACCGGGGGCAGCATCAGCGTGGCATGATCGCGGCCGGGCTGGGCAAGCTTTTCTTCGCCGAGACCCATGCGCTGGCGAAGCCTCAGCCGGTGTGTGGAGGTGCGGGCGCGCGCCGGGGCGATCTGCACCGCGTGTTCACCGCCAAAACCGCGGAAACATATGGCCAGCACGGCCTGCATGTCTTCCAGCTTCACGGCATGATCCGGGAAGCGCAGCCATGTGCCGGTTTCGCCGATCAGCCTGTGCCAGGCGCGGCCGACGGTTTCTTCCAGTTCCAGAAAATCCAGCATGGTTTATCCTCATGGCATCGAGCCGGAATGCGCGGGTAATACCGCGCATTCAGATATGGATATAAATGCGCCTTATCGGATGACCGCATCCGCGACTTCGTGCAGCGCGGCCTTCACATCCGGCTCGTCGGTCAGCGGTTCGATCATCGCCGCGCGCACGGCCTGACGGGCGGGAAGGCCGGTATCGATAAGGCTGGCGCAATAAACGAGCAGGCGGGTGGAGACGCCTTCTTCCAGATCGTGGCCTTTCAGGCCGCGCAGCCGGTGGGCGAGATCGACGAGCGGCTCGACATCGCGCGCATCCAGCCCGCTTTCATGCGAAACGACGGCAATCTCCTGCTCCTTCGGCAGAAAATCGAATTCAATGGCGACGAAGCGCTGGCGGGTGCTGGGTTTCAGGCTCTTTAAAAGGTTCTGATAGCCGGGATTATAGGACACGACGAGCATGAAGCCGGAGGGCGCTTCCAGAACCTCGCCGGTGCGCTCCAGCGGCAGGATACGGCGGTCGTCGGTGAGCGGATGCAGCACGACAGCCACATCCTTGCGCGCCTCGACGATCTCGTCGAGGTAACATATGCCGCCCTGGCGCACGGATCGTGTCAGCGGGCCGTCCATCCACACGGTTTCGCCGCCTTTCAGCAGGTAACGGCCGGTCAGATCAGCGGCGGCAAGATCGTCATGGCATGAAACGGTGGAAAGCGGCAGGCCGAGTTTCGCTGCCATATGGCTGACGAAACGGGTCTTGCCGCAACCTGTCGGACCTTTCAGCAGCAGCGGCAATTGCCGCACCCAGGCGCTTTCGAACAGTGTGCATTCATTGCCAAGCGGGGTGTAGAACGGCGCGTCCGGCAAAGGGTGCGGCGCGGGGCGGAAAATCGTATTCATCGTCATCTCCATGGTTGATGGTAAGGACCGGCTCTCCGGGGGAAAAGGAGAGCCGGTCCGTTTCTCATTCGGCGGGCTGCACGAGGCGGGCGACGTCGCCCTGTTTCTGCTTGCCCGGCACCAGAACTGCCCAGATGAACATGATTGCCGAAATGAGAACTGCGAAACCGGAGCCGAGGCGGATCCAGTAGAAGATCGCCAGCTGGTCCTGCACATCCATGAAGCTTTCGCCCATGACCCGCTGAAGCTGGATCTGCACCACGCCGGCAAAGGTCAGCGCGAAGGTCATGACCGACATGGCCGTGCACATGACCCAGAAGCTCGTCATCGAAAGCCACTGATTATACGGCGCGCGTTTCTTCATTTCCGGTATGGTATAGGCCATCATGGCAAGGTTCAGCATCACATAAGCGCCGAAGAAGGCGAGGTGCCCGTGGGCGGCAGTGAGCTGCGTGCCGTGGCTGTAATAGTTCACCGAAGACAGCGTGTGCAGGAAACCCCAGACGCCGGCGCCGAAGAAGGCCATGACCGAGCAGCCGATCGACCACAGAAGCGCTGCGCGGTTCTCATGCTTGCGGCCGGCCTTCCAGGTCATGACGAAGGTGAAGATGACCATGGTGAAGAAGGGGGCCACTTCCAGCGTCGAGAACAGCGAACCGATCCACTGCCAGTAACCCGGTGCGCCGATCCAGTAATAGTGGTGGCCGGTGCCGAGAATGCCCGAGAAGAGGGCAAGGCCGACGATGACATAGAGCCATTTTTCCACCACTTCGCGGTCGATGCCGTTGAGCTTGATCATCAGGAAGGCGAGGATCGAGGCCATGATCAGTTCCCACACGCCTTCCACCCACAGATGGATGACGTACCACCAGTACATCTTGTCGAGCGCCAGGTTCATGGGGTTGTAGAAGGCGAAGAGGAAGAAGATCGCCAGACCCCAGAGGCCGAAGAGCAGGATGTTGATAACGGTGGTCTTGCGGCCCTTCAGCGCCGTCATGGTGATGTTGAACAGGAACATCAGTACGACAAGCACGATGCCGACCTTGATCGCAAAGGGCTGTTCGAGGAATTCGCGGCCTTCGTGGATGCGGAACATATATCCGACCACGGCAACCGCGGCGGCCACCAGGAAGATCCAGAACTGCGCGATGGCGAGTTTGGGGCTGTAAAGCTCGGTTTCCGTTTCTTCCGGCAGAAGATAGAAGGTCGAGCCCATGAAACCCATCAACAGCCACACGACAAGTGCATTGGTATGGATCATGCGCACGATGTTGAAGGGCAGAAGCTCGGAAAGCGTATTGGGCAGCACGTAGATCGTGGCGGCGACGACGCCGAACAGGATCTGCGCCACGAACAGCCCGATTGCGCCGTAAAAATACAGCATGGCGACTTTTTGCGTCTGGTATTTCATCTCGTCATCTCCTTGCCGTCAGCCTCAACCCGCATCGTTCGGCGGCCAGTTCTGCGTCTTGATCCGGCTCGTCCATTCGAGGAAGTCGACGAGATCATCGAGTTCCTGTTCGGTGAGATTGAACTGCGGCATCTGGCGGCGGCCCTCGATGCCGGTGGGCTGGGCGGCCATCCAGGCCTTGATGGAATCGCGCGCCGCTTCCTTGTCTTCCACGCCGCCATAGCGCTTCCAGACATTGCCGAGTTCGGGCGCGAAATAGGCGCCTTCGCCGAGCAGCGTGTGACAGTTGATGCAGGAGTTTTTCTCCCACACATGTTTGCCGCGCGCGACGCTTTCCGTCAGCGTGCTTTCATCCGTCGAGGTGGTGCGCATGTAATAATGGCTATGGGCCGTCAGCCCGACGAATATGGCGAAGAAGAAGATGGAGCCGCCGTAAAAGACGTTTCGCGCTCCTGTTTTGGTCAGGCGTTCTGCCATGCCAATGGTCCTTTCCATCCGGAAGACCGCTTATGCGGACTGGCTTGATCGAACCCTCATGCCGGGATTTACCGGCAGGCTTCGGGTCTCACCCCCCTTCTAGTCGTTGGCCGCCGTCGTTCTTTGCCATTTGGCAAACAAGTGGAGAGGTGGTGTGGTCCGCCTTTTCAGAGCGACAAAATGCCCTGCAGGAACGCCCGCAAAAGCGCGGCGGCGGCAAAGATGGCCGGCCATGCCAGAAGTGCTGTGCGCAGCAGGCCACGCTCTTCGCGAAAGCCCAGAAAATCGTCGATGACGCGCCTAGATTTCAGGAGCGCGAAAAGCAGCATCACGCAGGCGGCGGCGAACGGCGGCAGAAGCGCTGCCTTCCACGATGTCACGACGGCCGTACCGGCAAGAACGAGAATGGCGAGCATGGCGAAGCTTCTTGCAAGCTGGCGGGAGGTGCGGTGGATCATGATGTCAAACCAGATAAATAACGGGAAAAATGACGATCCAGACGAGATCGATGACATGCCACAGCGTCGTCACCAGCGTGACGTTCTCGTTTTTCGGGAAGACTGCGACGAGAAACAGCAGCACGGCCACGAAGACGACATGCAGCAGGTGGAAGCCGGTGAGCAGGAAATAAAGCTCGAAGAAAGCGCCATAGGCGGGATCGGAGGCGAAGGCGATTTCGGTGGAATATTCATGGAGTTTTACACCGACGAAAGCGAAGCCCAGCAGGCCGGCAAGCACAAGTGCCCGTCTTTTGCCCGCCAGCGCGGTGTAGCGGCTGGCCGCAACGGCCGCCTGCCAGCCGCTCGCCAGCAAAATCAGCGTATTGAGACCGGCAAGCTGCGGCTGCAGATGTTGGCGCGCGGCGGCGAAGGCCTCGGGATTGAGGGCGAAGGCGATAATGAAGGCGCCGGTCAGCGCGCCGAAAGCGGCAAGTTCGCTCCAGACCAGAATCCACAAAAGCAGGTTTCCGCTTTCCTCTTCCGTATTTATCGCCATGGTCTTGTCCGTAATTGTAAAACAGCAAGCCACGCTTAGGCGTCCTCAAACCCCGCTTCTTTGCGGTCGGTCAAAGAAGGGAGCGTGCAAAGCCCTATTGTCATGACAAAGCGCAACTCTCAAAAATGGAGCTTCCCATGAACGACGCGCAGGTCGGGCTGATTGTCGCAACCCCTATTATCATTGGCTTTGCGGTGCTGTTGTACCGTATGGGTGTGTTGCAGCGCATGGGTGCGGTCTCCGCCGTGCTTGCCTCCGTGGCCATTGCTTCTGTGCTGTTCCTGAACCAGTGAGAAGACAGTCGCATGCTTGAACTTGTCGCCGCTCTTTCGCTTTTCGTGGCGCTGCATTCCATTCCCGCCGTGCCTGCCGTGCGCGGCCGGCTGATTGCGACCATCGGCAGGCCCGCCTATTTCGGGGCTTATTCCGTGGTCTCGCTTCTGACGCTGGGCTGGGTATTTTATGCCGCGCTGTCGGTCGATTATATTCCGCTTTGGGATGTCGCGCCCTGGCAGGCGCATGTCACGTTTCTCGCTGCACCAATTGGCCTGTTTTTCGTGCTGGCTGGCCTTTTCAGCGTCAATCCGCTTTCCATTTCCGTGCGGCAGGGAGATAGACCGGGGGCAATCGTGCGCATCACGCGGCACCCCGTACTCGTCGGCTTTCTATGCTGGTCGTTGGGGCATGTCGTGCCGAATGGCGATCTGCGCTCCGTCATCCTGTTCGGTGGCTTTGCACTGTTTTCGCTCGGCGGAATGGCCATGACCGAAAAACGCGCGCGGAAAAGACTGGGTAATGCATGGAGCGCGGCGGCTGCTAAAAATGCAACGATCCCTTTCGCAGCAATCCTATCAGGCAAAACGCGTCTCGTCGTGGACGGGCCGATGCTGTTAGCCGCAGCGCTGACAGGGTTGACGGTGTGGTGGCTGCTGGCCGGCGGCCATGCCGCGCTCTTTGGTGCTGACCCGATGGCCTATCTTTGATGGCTCACGACGTCTTCACCATATGCGGCTGCCATATCGGCGCCTGCGGCGCGGAAGCGATGCCGAGCTGGTCGATGGCGCGGGCGGCGAGCTGGTCGACAATATCGTCGACGCTTTGCGGCTTGTTATAAAAGGCCGGCACCGGCGGCATGACGATCGCACCTGCCTCCGTCACCGTGCACATGTTGCGCAGATGGATGAGATGCAGCGGCGTCTCGCGCGTCATCAGCACAAGTTTCCGACGTTCTTTCAAATGCACATCGGCGGCGCGGGTAAGGAGATTGTCCGAAAGCCCGGTTGCAATGGCCGCAAGTGTGCGCATGGAGCAGGGGGCGACGATCATGCCGGCCGTCGGGAAGGAGCCGCTGGCAATCGCAGCGCCGATATCGTCGATGGCGTGATTGAAGCCGGCGAGCGACAACATCCGCCCCATGGCTTGCGCCCCTTCCTCGTGCAACACGGTGCGTCTGGCGGATTGCGACAGGACGAGATGGATTTCGACGCTTTTCATCCCGGCAAGGAGCTCGACGATGCGCAACGCAATGCCGGCACCCGAAGCGCCGGTGACGCCGACCACGACGCGGCACGGGATCATGGCCGTTCTCCAAGGCCGAGATCGCGCCACATAAGATCCACCTTTGCGATCACGTCAGGCGTCATGGATAGCACGCGGCCCCATTCGCGCTCCGTTTCCGGCGGCAGCTTGCGGGTGGCGTCCAGCCCCATCTTGCCGCCGAGACCGGCTTTAGGAGAGGCGAAGTCGAGATAATCGATTGGCGTATCGTTTATGATCATCGTATCGCGCGAGGCGTCGAAGCGGGTGGAGAGCGCCCAGATGACATCCGCCCAGTTGCGCACATCAATGTCGGGATCAACCAGAATGATGAGCTTCACATAGCTGAACTGCGGCAACATCGACCAGAGCCCCATCATCACCCGCTTTGCCTGACCGGGATAACGCTTGTCGATGGAGGCGACCATGATGCGGTAGGAACAGGCCTCCGGCGGCATCCACAGATCGACGATTTCCGTAAACTGCTTTTTCACGAGCGGCAGGAAAATCTCGAGCATGGCTTCGCCGAGAACAGAAGGCTCATCCGGCGGCCGGCCGGTATAGGTGGAAAGATAGATCGGATCGCGACGCATGGTGATGGCCGAGAGCGTCATGACCGGAAAGGATTCGACCGAATTATAGTAGCCGGTATGGTCGCCATAGGGCCCTTCGAGTGCCGTTTCCGTTGCCGAAACGGTACCCTCCAGCACAATTTCGGCATTGGCCGGCACCGGCATCGGCACGGTCAAGGCGCTGGCAATGCGGCTTTTCGAGCCGCGCAGCAGGCCGGAGAAGCCAAGCTCGCTGATATGGTCGGGAAGCGGCATCACGGCGGCAAGAATGGTGGCAGGGTCGGCCCCAATGGCGACGGTAACGGGCATATCCAGCCCGCGCGCCTGCCACAGCCGGTGGTGATGCGCGCCGCCGCGATGCGCCAGCCAGCGCATGATCACCCTGTCCGGTCCCAACACCTGCATGCGGTAGATGCCGACATTGATATCGTCGGGATCGTCAGGCGAACGGGTGATGACCAGCGGCCAGGTGATGAGCGGGGCCGGCTCGCCCGGCCAGCACCATTGCACCGGCAGGCAGGCAAGGTCGATTGAGTCACCCGTCAGTACCCTTTCCTGCACCGGCGCGCGCGAGACGTTTCGTGGCCGCATGGAAAGCGCTGCTCTCAGAAGAGGTAGCTTACCCCACGCTTCGGCCATGGATTTCGGCGGCCGTGGTTCGCGCAATTCGGCGAGCGTTTGTCCAAGTGCGGGCAGGCCGCCAGTCTCCACCCCGAGCCCCCACTCGATGCGCCGTCGCGTGCCAAACAGATTGGCAAGCAGCGGTATCGCCCGCACCTTGCCCTCATGGTCGACGGGTTGCTCGAACAGCAGCGCCGGCCCGCCACCGGCAAGCACGCGGCGGTGGATTTCGGTGATTTCGTGCACCAGCGATACCGGCTGGCGGATTCGCCGCAGCTGCCCACGTTCTTCCAGCAACCGGATGAAACCGTGCAGATCGGCGGTGCGGACGGGTCTCGTTTCTGTTTCTTCGTCTCTCATGCCGCCTGTTTGCAGGCGGCAATGCGGCATGTCCTTGCGCTGCCGCAAATGCGGCTCAGTGCGAACGAAGATAGTCGGCAAGAACCAGGGCGTGGTTATGTACGGTATCGTGGGCGGCATAAAGCAGCGTGACCCGGCCCTTCGCCATTAGCTCCTTCATGTGCGCCACGGCATCGGCATTTGCGGCCAGCTCCTCATGATAATGCCGGGTGAATTCCTCAAAGCGAGACGGCATATGGGAGAAGTTCTTGCGCAATTCGTTGCTGGGCGCGATTTCCTTCATCCACAGGGAGAGCTTTGCATTTTCCTTGCTCATGCCGCGCGGCCATAGCCGGTCCACCAGAATGCGCGCGCCGTCATCGTCGCTGGCGGGTTCGTAAATCCTTTTGACCCTTAAATCGCACACGGGTGGCCTCCCTGGCTCGGCAAGTGAATGATTTATAGCGGCTTTTGTGAAGGCGCACCCGAAAATTTCCCTGTCTTTGCGTTCGCTCAAACCGCCACCCGCGCGCTGCGGTTAGGTTGCCGCCCGCAACTGAGCCGACAGGACCTTCCATGAGACCTTTTCCCGCCGCCATCGCCCGCCCCATGAATTTCCTGCCCATTGCCGTGGTGCAGCGAGCGACGGCGGCGATGCTGGCGCAGATCATGAAGCGGCATCCGGATATGTTCGTCCGGCTCGGTGAACATCGTGGCAAGCGCTACGCCTTTCTGCCCGTCGATCTCCCCTTCGCCTTCATGGTCGAGCCGGCAGGTCCTGCCATCACCGTCAGCCGCAAGGCCCGCCTGCCCAAGACGGACGCGGCGGTGGAAGGGCCGCTTTTCATGCTGCTTGCGCTGATGGAGGGGCGGCAGGATGCCGATGCGCTGTTCTTCTCGCGCGATCTCAGCGTGACCGGCGACATGGAGGCGATGCTGGCGCTACGCAATGCGCTTGACGATAGCGGCATCGATCTGCCGCGCGATCTCGGTGCATTTGCCGGGCCTTTCGCGCCAATGGTAACGGGCCTTGCGAACCGCCTGCGCGGCCATGTTATTTCGGAAACGCGGGGAGGTTCGGCATGGAGCTGATCTGTCCTGCGGGAACGCCCGCCGCCTTCCGCGAGGCCGTGGATGCCGGGGCGGATGCCGTTTATTGCGGCTTTCGCGATGAAACCAATGCCCGCAATTTCCCCGGCCTTAATTTTTCCCGCGAGGAACTTGCCGAGGCCATCGTTTACGCGAAAAAGCGCGGTGTCCAGACCTTCGTGGCACTCAACACCTTCATGCGCGCCGGTAGTGAGGATATCTGGTATCGCGGTGCCGCCGATGCCGTGAAGGCGGGGGCGGATGCACTGATCCTCGCCGATTTCGGCCTGATGGCGCATGTGGCGGAACGCCATCCGCAGCAGCGCATCCACGTCTCCGTGCAGGCCTCCGCCTCCAATGCCGACGCGGTGAATTTCCTCGTCGATGCCTTCGGCGCGAAACGCGTGGTGCTGCCGCGTACCCTGACGATTTCCGACATAGCCCGGCTGGCGCGGCAAATCCGCTGCGAGATCGAAATCTTCGTGTTCGGTGGTCTCTGCGTCATGGCGGAGGGGCGCTGCTCGCTGTCCTCCTACGCCACAGGCAAATCACCCAACATGAACGGCGTCTGCTCCCCGGCAAGCCATGTGCGTTACCGGCAGGATGGGCAGGCGCTGGTATCGGAACTCGGCGATTACACCATCAACCGCTTTCCGGCCGGAGAGGCGGCGGGTTACCCGACGTTGTGCAAGGGTCGTTTCGACATCGCCGACGACAAATCCTATGCCTTCGAGGATCCGGTATCACTTGACGTGATGGACCAGATCGATGCCTTGCGCGAAGCGGGGGTCAGCGCGCTGAAGATCGAGGGCCGCCAGCGCGGCAAGGCCTATGTGGCGGAAGTGGTTTCCACCCTGCACCGGGCGCTGGCCGCCAGCGCTGAAGAGCGGGGAAGGCTGCTTTCACGCCTGCGACTCCTAAGCGAAGGTCAGCGCACCACCGTTGGCGCTTATGAGAAACGCTGGAGATGACAGCGATGGCACACACAACAAAGGCCACATTGGCGCTCGGCCCGGTGCTTTATCTCTGGCAGGGCGAGAAATGGCGCGATTTTTACTTTCGCATCGCCGATGAGGCGCCCGTCAGCCATGTCTATCTTGGCGAAACCGTCTGTTCCAAACGGTTTCATTTTACCGAGCCGCATCTGGCCGAGGTGATCGAGCGGCTGGAGAGTGCCGGAAAACAGGTGGTCCTCTCGACGCTTTCCCTGGTCACTCTGGAGCGCGAAAGCCGCCAGCTCCGCGGCCTGATCGCCGACAGCCCCTATCCCGTCGAGGCGAACGATCTTTCCGCGCTCGGCATGTTGCATGGTACGCCGCATGTCGTTGGGCCGATGGTGAATGTCTATAATGCGGCCACTGCGCGGCTGCTCGCCTCGCGTGGGGCAAGCGCCATCTGCTTGCCGCCGGAACTGCCGGCAAGTTCGGTGGAGCGTATCGTGGCGGAAACGCCTGAAGTGGAGTTCGAAATCTTCGCCTTCGGCCGCCTGCCGCTCGCCATTTCGGCCCGCTGCGCCCATGCCCGCGCCAAGGGCAATATCAAGGATAATTGCCAGTTCGTCTGCGGCGACGATCCGGATGGATTGCCGGTCCGCACGCTCGACCGGCAGTCGTTTCTGGCGCTGAACGGCGTACAGACGGTGTCGCATACCTGCCAGTCGCTGCTTGGCGAATTGCAGGATCTGGCCGCCGCCGGCATTTCCCGCTTCCGGCTGTCGCCGCAGGACTGCGACATGGTCGCGGTGGCGCAAATCCATGACGATGTCCTGGCCGGCAGGCGGGAGGCGGAAGACGGCCTTGCACGTCTCGGGCACATCTATCCGGACGTGCCCTTTTCCAATGGTTTTCACCACGGGCAGGAAGGGGCGGCCTGGATCGCCCGTGCCCGCAACACGGCGCATGGGGTGAATGCATGACGACGAACGGGCAAAGCGAGCAAAAGCTGCCCGCAGCCGCACCGGGCGGAGCGGATATCGCGGCGGCAATCCATCTGGTGCGCGATATTGTCTTGCAGAGCGCGCTTGATTGCGCCTGCCGCGACAGGGTGCACGAGGCGCTGCGCGAACTCGAGGATTTCGAGCGCCAGCGCAATATCGTCAAGCTTCTGGCCGCCGCCCGCGAGGAGCGGCGCAAGATCGCGCTCCTGACCGAGATGCTCTGCGATTTCGCCGAAGACGACACGTTGGATCAAGGCGTGGTTGAAACCGCAAGCCTGATGTTTCTCGATATCGCTGCCGCCGCTCAGGAGGGCTCGCGGCTCCTGCGGGACGCGCTCTCACTCAAGAAGGGTGAATAATTCCTGTTTTTGGCCCTGTTTGATCCTGCGCAAAGAGCGGGCGCTTGCAAAATGTCATTTCCGGGGTGGTGACGCGCCGGGACCGGAAAACGGCCTGAGCGAGCGTCACGCGCATCATGGCGCTTCCGGCGCGAAAGGATCAGGACCATGGCCCATCTCACCCGTCGTCAGGCTCTTTCGGCCTTTTCCGGGCTCGCGGTCGCGACACTTGCCGCACCGCATGTTGCGAAGGCGGAAGCGCCGCTCACCTTTTATGGCCCTCCGGCCGCGCCGTCGGCCGTGCTGGCCCATGCGGTAAAGGGCGGGTTCCTGAAGGATGTCGCACCCGGAGCGGTTTTCAAAGCCTGGAAAACGCCGGACGAAATGCGCGCCGCCGTCGCCTCCGGCTCCATGGGAGCGGTGGTGATGCCGAGCTACGGCGTCGCCAATCTCCATAATCGCGGTCTCGGCCTCGGGCTGTTGAACGTGCTGACCACGGGCCTGCTCTATATCGTTTCGAAAGACGGGACGCTGAACTCCCTGCAAGGCCTTTCCGGCAAGACGCTCGCTTTGCCGTTCAAGAACGACATGCCCGATTTCGTGCTACGCCGCCTTGTTGCCGAAAACGGCCTGAAGCCCGGCGACATCAAGCTGGAATATGCCGCTTCGCCACCGGAAGCCGTGCAATTGCTGCTGACGGGACGGGTGGATGCCGCCCTGCTGAGCGAGCCGGCCGCGACCGCCGTGCTCATCAAGGCGAAGTCTTTTTTCATGACCGTCCATCGCACCATCGATATCCAGCGGGAATGGGCGAAGGTGGCCGGCAAGGCTGAAATTCCGCAGGCTGGCCTCGCCTTGACATCGCCGGTCCAGCAAAAACTCGGCAGGGCCGGCATCGAGGCTTTGCAGGACGCCATGGAGACGGCGCTCGCCAGCGCCGTAGCCGATCCGAAGGCGGCGGCCGATGCGGCCGCCGATGTCTTGGGTTTCCCGCCGGAAATCATCGCCGCCTCCTTTCCGACAAGTCATCTGTGCGCCCTGAAGGCGAGCGCTGCGCGCGCCGATCTCGAGGCGTTCTACGATGAGCTTGCCAGGACCGACCCGGCAATCATCGGCGGCCGGCGGCCGGATGACGGATTTTATCTGGTGTAGCAGGCATGAACCGCATTCTCGAAAGTCTTGGCTGGATGGGCCGCTATCTGTGGGCGGGCTGGGCCGGGCTTTCAGGCATTTTCTGTTTTCTCGCCGCCTGGCAGGCCGGGCATGAGATTTATGGCTCCTTCATCCTGCCTTCACCGGGGGAGACCTTCGCGGCAATGGGGCTTTTGGCGGCGCGGCCGGATTTCTTCGCCATCCTGTCGCAGAGCGCCGTCAGGGCCCTGACCGGCTTTGCCATCGCGGCCGGCATCGGCACGGTGGCGGGCGTGCTGGCGGGCTATTCCTTCGCGTCCATGCGGTTGATGAAGCCTGTTGTCACCGTTCTGCTCGGCGTGCCGCCCATCGGCTGGATCGTGCTGGCGCTCATCTGGTTCGGCTCGTCCGGCGGCACGGCTGTCATGACCGTCATCATCGCCTCGGCCCCCGTGTCCTTTGCCGGTGCGCTGGAAGGTGTCGCCAAGCGGGACCGTCAGCTGGAGGTGATGGCGCAGGCTTTCGGCGCTCCGTGGTTTTACCGGCTGCGCACCGTCACCATGCCGCATGTGCTCTCCTACCTCTTCCCGGCCTGGACGACGACGGCGGGAAGCGCGTGGAAAGTAACCGTCATGGCCGAGCTCCTTTCGAATTCCGGCGGGATTGGCGGCGAACTGGCCACCGCACGTGCGCTGTTCGACATCGCGCAGGTCAGCGCCTGGCTCGCCATCACCGTCGCGCTGGCGCTGCTCACCGATTACGGCCTGCTGCATCTGCTGCGCGAGGCGCTGGAACGCTGGCGCGCCGCCGGGTTGCCATGGGGTGTCAAGCGATGAGCGACCGTTCCATCCTGCGTTTCGAACATGTCGGCCACGCCTTTCTCGGCCGCAGCCTGTTCGAGAATTTCGATCTCGGCATAGCGCCGGGGGAAACCGTGGCGCTGCTCGGCCCCTCCGGCAGCGGCAAGACAACGATTTTACAGATCGCAGCCGGTATCATCGATCCTGTTCGCGGCCGCGTGCACCGCCATTATCGCCGGCAGGGTCTGGTGTTTCAGGAGCCGAGGCTGCTGCCGTGGATGACATTGATCGACAATATCGCCTACGGCCTTGCGGCGGCCGGCATGCCGAAACGGGAGCGGCGCGAAAGGGCGGGCCTTTTTGCGCTGGAGGTCGGTCTGGAGGTGGCTGATTTCGGCAAATATCCGGTGGAACTCTCCGGCGGCATGCGCCAGCGCGCGGGCGTTGCGCGGGCGCTCGCCGTGGAGCCGGACATGCTGTTTCTGGATGAGCCCTTCAGCGCCGTCGATGTCGGCCTGCGCCGTCATTTGCAGGAGCTTCTGGTGGGCGCCGCCCGTCGGCGCGGTTTTTCCACGCTTCTCGTCACCCATGATCTTCATGAGGCGTTGCTTGTTGCCGACAGGCTGATCGTGCTCTCCGGCGTCGATGGCCGAGTCGTTGCCGCGCATAAGCCCGCGGGTGCGCCGGGCCGGCGCATGGCGCGTGCGGTTTTCGACGAAGCGGAGCGCCTGTCCGAGAGCCCGGCCTTCGCCGAATTATTTTCAGCAAAGGAGCGTGTGCGATGAGGCAGCCCCCCATCCTTTCTGAAGCCCTGCGGCTGTTTTTCCCTCTGGCCGCCCTGCACGGCGCGGGCTGGCCCTTCCTGTGGGTCGTCATCGGTGGTTATGCCCTGCCTTTCGCCGATGCAGTGCCTGCATCGCAATGGCACGCCCATGAAATGATCTTCGGCACCTATGGCATGGCGCTTGCCGGTTTTCTTGGCTCAGCGGTGCCGGAATGGACGGATACGAAGCCCGCGCAGGGACGAACGCTGCTTCATCTCGCCGGTCTCTGGCTGCCGGGCCGCCTTATCGGCCTTCTCGGGATGGAGGCATGGAGCCTGTTTGCAGGTTTTTTCGATCTCGCCTTTCTGCTCGCGCTCTCTGTTCTCATCGGCAGGGCGATGCTGGCGCGGCGCACGATGAAACACCTGGCATTCCTTATCTGGCTTCTTCTGTTTACGGCGGCTGAAGCGGGTGTGCGTTATGCCTGGTGGAGCGGCGATCTCGAACTTGCATCCCGCTTGCTGGAGGCGGCGCTGTGCATTTTCACCGTGCTGTTTTCGCTTTCCGCCGCGCGTATCAATGTGGTTGTCATCAATCTGGCGCTCGATCCGAGCGGCGAGACCACGCCTTACCGGCCTCATCCCGGCCGCCAGCATATGGCGGGCGCCATGGTGACGCTTTACATGGCGGCGAAACTTTTCTTTCCGCAGAGCGATGTCTGCGCCTGGCTTTCGCTTGCGGCCGGCGCCGCCTTTTTCGACCGGCTGGCCGAATGGTTCATCGGGCGTGCCGTCTTTAAGACCGAGGTGCTGTTGCTTGGCCTCGGCAACGCCTTTGCGGGCGCGGGTTTTCTGGCGCTCGGCGCGACACGGCTCGGTTTTTCCGTCACGCCCGCCGCGGGGCTGCATCTGCTGTCGGTCGGGGCGCTGGGATGCGCCATCATGGCCGTCTTCATCATTGCCGGGCTGCGGCATACGGGCCGCAATCTGACGCATCTGCCATGGCAGGCGCATGTGGCCGCCCTTCTGATGGCGACGGCCGGGCTGGTGCGCATCCTGCCGGAATTCGATTTTGCCGCAACATTATCGCCCTATCACCATGGCCTCAGCGCCGCTTTGTGGGCGGCTAGCTTCTGGGTCTGGTTGCAGGGCTTCCTGCCTTTCATGCGCGCGCCAGGCGTCGATGAGGCGGGCGCATGCGGATGAGACAGACCTTGCCCCGCTGCGTCGACATCACTGTTCCGACGAGTTTGTTTATTTTTTCGGCAAAAGCACAATGTGAAATCAGTGGCTTAGAGGAGGGATATTGATGAATGTTAGTTTTAATAAATAATCAATAAAATCAAGTGGTTGAACATACTTTCTTTTTGGTCGATTATAACTCCAACCAAATAGGGAAACGCGAATATGCCTAAAATAGTCGCGCCTCAGCACGCAGATGAAAAGCCAAGCCGGACGAGGGAACTTGTGACCTTCGCCGTTCTGGCCTTCGGAATCTGGCCCATTCTGGCGGTCGGATTTGTCGGAGCCTATGGTTTTATTGTCTGGATGTTCCAGATCATTTACGGCCCACCGGGGCCGCCCGGACATTGAGGGCGAGATGATGATGGAAGTCTCTCTCAGCCGGCGCGATTTCCTGCGCGGCGGGCAAAAAAATAGACCACGCATCTGTCCCCCCGGGGTCGCGTTGAGCGACCTCGCCGCGTGCAGCGGTTGTGCAAAATGCGTGGAGGCCTGTCCCACCGGCATCATTGCCATGGCGGACGGTTTGCCTTGCGTGGATTTCTCCGCCGGGGAATGCACCTTCTGCGGCAAATGCGCGGAGGCCTGTCCCGAACCGGTCTTTGCCGCCCCCGCGGCGCAGCGCTTCGATCATGTCATGGCGATCGGTGAGGGGTGTCTTGCCTTCGGCAATATCGATTGTCAGGCCTGCCGCGATGCCTGCCCGACTGAGGCCATCCGGTTTCGGCCCCGGCGCGGCGGCCCCTTCGTTCCGGAACTGCTGGAAAATGCCTGCACCGGTTGCGGGGCCTGCGTGTCCGTCTGCCCCGCCAGTGTGATCGAGATCAAAGAGAGAGCCACGGAGATGCAATATGCCTGAAAATACAGGCCGGTATCATGTTTCAAGCGCCGTGGTGGCGGTGATGCCGCAGATGCGGGACGCCGTACTGGCAACGCTTTCAGCACTCGACAATGTCGAGGTTCATGGCGAGGGCAACGGCAAGGTCGTCATCGTCATAGACGGCACGAGCACCGGCATGCTGGGCGATACGCTCACTTATATTTCGACACTCGACGGTGTGATTGCCGCCAACATGGTTTTCGAACACGTCGACACAGAGGAGACAAGCGGCGATGAGCAGCGAACTGACGCGGCGTGATCTATTGAAGGCCCATGCCGCCGGCATTGCGGCGGCAACGGCGGGCATTGCGCTGCCGGCCGCCGCCCAGCCGGTGCCGGGCGGGGTTTCCGCATTGCAGATCAAGTGGTCCAAGGCGCCCTGTCGTTTCTGCGGCACGGGCTGCGGCGTCATGGTCGGCGTCAAGGAAGGCAAGGTCGTCGCCACCCATGGCGACATGCAGGCGGAGGTCAATCGCGGTCTCAACTGCATCAAGGGCTATTTCCTGTCCAAGATCATGTATGGCAAGGACCGCCTGCAAACCCCGCTTCTGCGCAAAAAAGGCGGCGTCTACGCCAAGGACGGCGAGTTCGAGCCGGTGAGCTGGGATGAGGCTTTCGACGTGATGGCGCAGCAGTGCAAGCGCGTGCTGAAAGAGAAGGGGCCGACGGCCGTGGGCATGTTCGGCTCCGGCCAATGGACGATCTTCGAGGGCTATGCGGCCACCAAGCTGATGCGCGCCGGCTTCCGCTCCAACAATCTCGATCCCAATGCACGCCACTGCATGGCGTCGGCCGCTTACGCCTTCATGCGCACCTTCGGCATGGACGAGCCGATGGGCTGTTACGATGATTTCGAACATGCCGATGCCTTCGTGCTCTGGGGCTCGAACATGGCGGAGATGCATCCCATTCTGTGGACCCGCATTGCCGACCGGCGTCTGGGCTTCGACCATGTGAAGGTGGCTGTGCTTTCGACCTTCACCCATCGCAGCATGGACCTTGCCGATATTCCGATGGTCTTCAAGCCGGGCATGGATCTCGTCATCCTCAATTACATTGCCAACCACATCATCAAGACCGGGCGCGTCAACGAAGACTTCGTGAAGAACCACACGAAATTCGTGCGCGGCGTCACCGATATCGGTTATGGCCTGCGGCCCGACAATCCGGCAGAGGTGAATGCCGCCAATTCCGCCGATCCGACCAAGACCGAAGCGATCGATTTCGAGACCTTCAAGGAATTCGTCTCCGAATACACGCTGGAAAAGACCGCCGCCATGACCGGCGTGGAAGCCGGTTTCCTGGAGGAGCTGGCCGAGCTTTATGCGGACCCGAACCGCAAGGTCATGTCGCTGTGGACCATGGGTTTCAACCAGCATGTGCGCGGCGTCTGGGCCAACCAGATGGTCTACAACATCCATCTTTTGACCGGCAAGATT
This sequence comes from Agrobacterium deltaense RV3, assembly GCF_900013505.1. NCBI lineage: Bacteria > Pseudomonadati > Pseudomonadota > Alphaproteobacteria > Hyphomicrobiales > Rhizobiaceae > Agrobacterium > Agrobacterium deltae. The sequence continues at coordinate 1,583,464 of NZ_LT009746.1, forward strand.
TCCGAGCCTGGCAACAGCCCGTTCTCGCTCACCGGCCAGCCCTCGGCCTGCGGCACGGCGCGCGAGGTGGGCACCTTCGCCCATCGCCTGCCGGCCGACATGACGGTGACCAACCCGGAACACCGCAAACATGCCGAGGAAATCTGGCGCATCCCGCACGGCATCATCCCGGAAAAGCCGGGTTACCACGCCGTGCAGCAGGACCGCATGCTGCATGACGGCAAGCTGAATTTCTACTGGGTGCAGGTCAACAACAACGTCCAAGCCGGTCCCAACACCAAGAACGAGACCTATCAGGGCTATCGCAACCCGGAAAACTTCATCGTTGTTTCGGATGCCTATCCGACCGTCACGGCCATGAGCGCCGACCTCATCCTGCCCGCCGCCATGTGGGTGGAGAAGGAGGGGGCCTATGGCAATGCCGAGCGGCGCACCCATGTCTGGCACCAGCTTGTCGAGGCCTCGGGCGAGGCGCGCTCCGACCTCTGGCAGCTGGTGGAATTTTCCAAACGCTTCACCACGGATGAGGTGTGGCCGGCGGAGATACTGGACGCCAATCCCGCCTATCGCGGCAAGACGCTGTACGAGGTGCTCTTCAAGGACAGCGATGTCGGCAAGTTCCCGTTAAGCGAGATCAACGGCGAATACGAAAACCAGGAAGCAAAACACTTCGGCTTCTATCTGCAAAAGGGTCTCTTCGAGGAATATGCCACCTTCGGGCGCGGCCACGGCCACGATCTGGCGCCTTACGATGCCTATCACGAGGTGCGCGGTATGCGCTGGCCTGTGGTGGATGGCAAGGAAACGCTGTGGCGTTACCGCGAAGGTTATGACCCCTATGTCAAACCGGGCGAGGGCGTGAAATTCTACGGCAACAAGGACGGCAAGGCGGTCATCATCGCCGTGCCCTACGAGCCGCCGGCGGAATCCCCGGATGCGGAATTCGATACCTGGCTGGTGACGGGCCGCGTGCTGGAGCACTGGCATTCCGGCTCCATGACCATGCGCGTGCCGGAACTCTACAAGGCCTTCCCCGGCGCCCGCTGTTTCATGAATGCCGACGATGCGCGCAAGCGCGGGCTCAATCAGGGCGCGGAAATCCGCATCGTTTCTCGCCGTGGCGAAATACGCTCCCGCGTGGAAACGCGCGGCCGCAACCGCATGCCGCCCGGTGTCATCTTCGTTCCCTGGTTCGATGCCAGCCAGCTCATCAACAAGGTGACGCTCGACGCAACCGATCCCATCTCCAAGCAGACGGATTTCAAGAAATGCGCAGTCAAGATAGAGCCGGTCGCATGATCAGGAAACACGGATGGATGATCGCCGCTTTCGTCGTTGCGACGGTGGCGACGGGGGCCGTTGCGCAGATGGTGCCGGAATTGTCTGGCCCGCGCGGCGATGCCATGCAGACCGAACCTGCGAAACCCCTGCCGAAATGGGTGATCGACGATTTCAGGCGCATGCGCGCCTATCCGGAGCAGCCGCCGGTCATCCCGCATTCGATCGACGGTTACCAGCTTTCGGTCAATGCCAACCGCTGTCTCTCCTGTCACAAGCGCGAATTCACGCAGGATTCCGGCGCGCCGATGATCAGCGTCACCCATTACATGACGCGCGAAGGCCAGATGCTGGCGGATGTTTCGCCGCGCCGTTATTTCTGCACGGCCTGCCATGTGCCGCAGGCCGACACACGGCCGCTCGTGCCCAACACCTTTCAGGACATGAGCGAAATGGGCGTCAAACCGGCGGGTAGCGAATGATGATCGCCCGTGTGAAAAAACTTCTCGCGTGGCTCTGGGCGGTTCTGACGACACCGGCCGGCACGCTCAGCCTCGCCTTTCTCACCCTTGGCGGTTTCGTCGGCGGGGTCATGTTCTGGGGCGCGTTCAACACCGCGCTCGAAATGACCAACAAGGAAGCCTTCTGCATTTCCTGCCACGAGATGCGCGCCAATGTTTATGAGGAATTGACCCGGACGGTGCATTTCTCCAACCGTTCCGGCGTGCGCGCCTCCTGTCCGGATTGCCATGTGCCGCATGAGTGGACGGACAAGATCGCCCGCAAGATGCAGGCCTCGAAGGAGGTCTGGGGCAAGATTTTCGGCACCATCGATACGCGCAAGAAGTTCCTCGACAAGCGGCTGGAGCTTGCCCAGCACGAATGGTCCCGCCTGAAGGCCAATGACAGTCTGGAATGCCGCAACTGCCATTCCTCCGCCGCCATGGACTTTACCAAACAGACACAGCGCGCCGCCGATATTCATTCCAAATATCTGCTGACGGGCAAGGCCACCTGCATCGATTGCCATAAAGGCATCGCTCATGAATTGCCCAATATGGAAGGCATAGACCCCGGCTGGAAAATGCCGCCGGCGCTCAACGACCAGCCGGGGCCGACGGCCTCTGCCGTCGACGACCTTAGACGTGCGATGACGGATGTGCATCGGAACGTTTTCTGATCGCCTGAAAAAGAAGCCGTGCATCCCTTCGGGCGCACGGCGTTTTCGTCAGTAGAACCGGATCGCGGCTGTCGCGACGATCCGGTTGCCAATATGTCTGTGGCTTAGCCGATCTTCACATTGTCATCGCGCTTGATGGCGATGACGGTCGAGCGCGGCAGCTTGCCTTCGCCATCCGGGAAGGGGGCGTCGGGGTGCTGGATGCCGACGAAGTGGGTGCGCTTGTCGCCGGACCATGTCTGGCCGGTGACTTCGGAACCCTTCGGGGCGGTGAGGAAGCGCTGGATACGGCCGGTGGCCGGGTCGCCCGCCAGCATCTGGTTGTTGCCCTGGCCGGCGAAGTTACCTTCATTGGTGTCCTCGCCATCGGTCTGGATCCACAGCAGACCGGTGCTATCGAACATCATGCCGTCAGGCGAATTGAACATGTTGCCTTCGTTGATGTTCGAAGAACCCGCATAGGCGTCCTTGTGGACGGTGGGGTTGCCGGCCATGCAGAACAGGTCCCACTTGAACTTGCCGTCCGCATGGTCGTCATTTTCCGGATACCAGCGCACGATCTGACCGTATTCGTTCTTTTCGCGCGGGTTGGCGGCATTGATCGTCATGGCGTCGCCGCCGGCATTGGCGCGCAGCTTGCCGTCCTTCATTTCGCCACGGCGGCTGTTGTTAGTCAGCGCGCAATAGGCTTCGATGGCGACCGGGTTGATGGCGACCCATTCCGGTCGGTCCATCGTCGTTGCGCCCACCTTGGAAGCGGCCTGACGGGTGAAGACGCAGATTTCGTCGATCTTCATGCCGGTGGTTTCAGGCGTCAGGGCGAGCCATTCGCCGGCGCCGTCGTCGGAAAACTTCGCGACGTAGAGCGTGCCTTCGTCGAGCAGCTTCGAGGTGTCGCCGCCCGGCACGTAGATGCCGTTGGAGACGAATTTGTAGAGGAATTCGCCACGCTCGTCGTCACCCATGTAAACGACGACACGGCCATCGCGGGCGATGACCACGGCGGCGTTTTCGTGCTTGATGCGGCCAAGCGCGGTGCGCTTGATCGGGGTGGAGGAGGCGTCCGAAGGATCGATCTCGACCACGTAACCGGCGCGGCGCGGTTCGTTGGGGTTCTTGGCGACGTCGAAACGCTCGTCGAATTTCTCATAGGCGTAGCGCGTCTCGGCGACGATGCCGTAACGCTTGTAGTCGTCAGGCAACTTGAAGGCGGCGTCGGTGGTGCCGAAATAGCCGTTGAAGTTTTCTTCGCAGGTGAGATAGGTGCCCCACGGCGTGCGGCCGGCGCCGCAATTGTTGAAGGTCCCGAGACAGTCGACACCCTTCGGGTCGGCGGCGGTCTTGACGAGATCGGAGCCTGCGGCCGGGCCGGAAAGCTTCATCGGCGTATTGTGGTGGATACGGCGGTTGAAGGGGCTGTCGAGAACGATCTTCCAGCCATCCTTGTCTTCCGCGACTTCCATGACGGTGACGCCCTGCATGTTCTGCAGGATCTTCACGTCGTCGGCCGTCTTCGGATTGCCCTTGTCAGTGTGCGGCAGGTTGATTTCGGGGTTCACATATTCATGGTTGACGGCGATCAGCTGGTGGCTGCCGACCACGAAGAGTTCCATGCCGTCGGTGTTTTCGCCGAAGACCTTGTCGGAGTTTTCAACGCTGACGCCCTTGGCGGGGTCGAGATCGGGAACGTTGGAGAACAGCGGCTGGCCCCATTTCGCCAGCGGCTTCCAGTTATAACCTTCCGGGACATGGATGGTGTTGTCGGTGGCGGCGGCAACCGGCTTGAAGGGGAAACGGCCGACGGCGGCTTCCTGCGCTTCGGCCGAGGTGCTGCTCATCAGGTTGCCGAGCGTGCCCATGGCGGCCGCGGCCGAACCGAAGGCAAGCACGCCGCCGAGAAAGCCGCGGCGGGAAATCGCGGTTTCGACAACGCGGTCGAAATCGGTTTCGGCCGGCGGCGGGTTCTGCAGTTCGTCCCACTCGTCCCAGGACAATTTGCTCGTATCGATGTCGGTCATAGTCTGTCTCCACCGTTGCTTGTTTGGAATCATTCCAGCAAGGTGCCTACCGTCCGAATATTTCATTCGGATGACGGAAAGGGCAGTATCGGCGGTCATTTTCCCTGCGCCGGGGCGGCGTTTTTCGTCAGCGCCCGATCAGGATGCGGGTGACAAGAAAGCCGTCGAAGCGGCAGAAACGGAAGGGAATCTCCGTTCCCCTGCGCCATTCGCCTATGTCGGCGGTCAGCCGCAGCGAGGCCGAGCCGTTGTCGTCGAAGCCGGATAATTCCGCCGCCTCGAAAAAGAAAAACCGTTTCACTGTCGGATAAAGCGCCTTGAACAGGCTTTCCTTGGCCGAAAAAATCAGGCCGGTCATGAAGGGGTCTATGACGTTGCCGAGGTTGTGGCGTTCATGCGCCGTCAGGGCCTGCGCGGCGATATCGCAGGCTTCCTCTTCAGTCAGGAGCCTTTCGATATCGATGCCGATGCCGCGGAACCGCCCCGAAGAGCCGGCAATGGCAATCGCCCGCTCATGGCTGTGGGAAATCGCGCCGATCACGCCTTCGGGCCAGATCGGCGCGCGGTCCTCACCCATACCGGGAAAGCTGGAGCGGCCGGTGAGACGGCGGATGGCTTCGGCCGCGCATCTGCGCCCGGCGATGAACTCCGCCTTGCGTTTGGGCAGGGCGTGTAAAAGCTGCGGCGGCAAGGGAGGGACCTCGCCGCCGCAACCCTCATCGGCGCTGTAATGAAGGGTGAGGCAATGGCAATCGCAGCTGTCGTCCGGCCAAGGCCAGATGGCCTCCGGTGGATCGCCGGAGACGGCTTTGCGATGAAACGCCGTTGCAATGGCCATGTCCGTCACCTTCATCCAGCGGCCTAGATCATGCGCTCACGCTTTTCGCCATCCCGCGTCTGTTCAGGCCGCAAGCGTTGCGCCGCCATCGACGACGATCTGCTGCATCGTCACGTGGCCTGCCTGATCGGAGGCGAGGAACAGCACCGTATCGGCGATATCGTCCGGCCTCGCGATCTTGCCGAGCGGAATGCCGAGCTTGAACTGATCGGGCAGGCCGGCGACCAGCCGGTCCTTGCCGGAAGGATCGCTCAACATGCCGGCAAGCATCGGCGTATCGGTGGAGCCGGGGGAAACGACATTGCAGCGCACGCCATAAGGCGCAAGCTCAAGGGCGGCGCAATGGCTGAGGCTGACCAGCGCCGCCTTGGAAGCGCAATAGGCCATCATGCCGATGCGCGGCACGACGGCGGCATTGGAGCCGACATTGACGATGGCGCCGCGCCCCTGCCGCTTGAAGGTGCCGCTCCATTGCCGCAGCATATAGAACGGCCCGGCGGCATTGACATCCATGCAGGCCTTCCAGTCCTCTGGCGTCAGGCTTTCGCTGTCGCCGAGCCGTAAAATTCCGGCGGCATTGACCAGAATATCGAGCCCGCCCCATTCGCTCTCTATCGCCTTGCAGGCCGTCTCCACCGCCGCCGCGTCAGTGATGTCGAGCGCGATCTGGCGGAAGGGGGCCTCCGCCGTGTCAGCCAGAAGGTCGAGGCCGATGACCTCGGCCCCTTCCTCGATGAAACGTTCGGCGATGCGGCGGCCGATGCCCTGGGCCGTGCCCGTCACCAGCACGCGCCGTCCGGTAAATCTCTGTTGCGTCATCTTGTCCGTCCGCTCAGGCTGCGAGCCGCTTTTCTTCGATCAGCGTCCACCAGGCGGAAAGTGTCGGCACACGGGCCAGCTCATCGAAGCCGACGGTGACACCGCGCTCCTTCAATTCGCCGGCGAGCTTCATCACCTGCAGCGAATCCAGCCCGTAGAAGATCAGGTTTTCATCGGGGTCGATATCGCTTTCATCCTCCACCATCTGCAGGACGCGGGCTTTCAGCCATTCGCGGGTGCCGGTGGCCTCGCCTGCGCCGACAAGGCTTGCGGTGTCGATCACCACGCCGCAGCGCGTCGCCACATATTGCAGCGCCATGCGGTGTTCGGCCTCGGAAAAATCGGCGACACCGTCACCGATCATGAAGGGCTGAATATCCTTCATGAAGGCTTCAACCGCCGTCATCATGCAGCCGATATGGGCGTAAACGCCGCCGACGATGATCTGGTCGCGGCCCCAGCCTTTCATGCGCTCAGCAAGATCGGAACGCTGGAAGGCGCTGTAGCGCCATTTGGTCAAAACCACGTCGTCGGGCGTCGGCGCGAGCTTGTCGACCACCTTCTGCAATTCGGGATCGACGACAGTAAGACCCGGTCCCCACATGTCGTTCAGCAGCGCGCGGTCGCCGGGCGGCTGGTTATGCGGCTGGGCGGTATAGATGACCGGCACGCCGTTCTGAACGGCCCATGCCTTCACCTTGGCGAGATTGTCGATGAGGGCCGTGATCAACTTGCCGTCCGCCTCGTAGAACCGCAGGAAATAACGCTGCATGTCGTGGATGAGAAGCACGGCGCGTTTCGCATCGGGCTGCCATTTTGTCTTGTTGGCCGGAAAGCTCGCGGCGACCGGCATCGGATAGTCGGAAATGGTGGGGATCGTCATGATGACCTCGGTTTTTTGCTGCGCCGGCTCGGGCGGCGCGTAATCTTTGGAATTGGGGACGCCCTTTTGAGCGTCCCTTTCGGTTGGCGCTGCCTGTCAGGCGCTGATGGCGACGGGGGCCATCAGCAGGTCGCGCAGGCGCTTCTTGTCGATCTTGCCGACGGCGGTGAGCGGCATGGCCTCGATGAAGCGCACGCGGTCCGGCAGCTTGTAATCCGCGACGCCGAGACCGGCGAGATGCTGGCGGATGGCCGGCGCCCTAAGCGCGGGATTGCGCGACACGACGAAGACGCAGCTTTTTTCGCCGAGAAGTTCGTCCTGCATCGCCACCAACGCCGCGTGCGTCACATCCGGATGCCGCAGGATCAGGTTTTCCACCTCTTCCGAGGCGACCTTTTCGCCGCCGCGATTGATCTGGTCCTTCACCCGGCCAACGACCCGCAGATAACCTTCGGGCGTGCGCTGCACGACGTCGCCGGAATAATAGAAGCCGTCCTTATCGAAGACCCGGGCGCTGTGTTCGGGGGCGCGGTAATAGCCCCGGAACGTGTAGGGACCACGGGTCGCCAGCATGCCGGCTTCGCCCTCGGGCACGTCGTTGCCGTCCTCGTCAACGATGCGGATTTCGTCGTCCGGGCTGATCGGCCTGCCTTGCGTGGTGAAGACGATATGGTCGGGGTCACCGAAGCGGGTGTAGTTCACCAGACCTTCCGCCATGCCGAACACCTGCTGCAGATCGCAGCCCAGCACCTCCGGCACCTGGCGGGCGAGCGCTTCGGCGAAGCTTGCGCCCCCAACTTGCAGGAGCTTGAGGGATTTCAGCCGTTCGCGATGGGCGGGAGCCGCCTGCAGCCACAGCGCCACCGCCGGCGGCACCAGCGGCACAATGTCAACGCGATGTTTTTCGATCAGATCGAAGCAGGCAAGCGGCTCCGGATTGGCGGCCATGACCACGGCACCGCCGGCGTGGAACACCCCAAGCGCGCCGGGTGAGCTCATCGGGTAATTATGCGCCACCGGAATGGCGCAGAGGAAGCGGGTCTGCGGCGACAGTTCGCAAATCTCCGCGCTGGCCCGGGCGCTGTAGTCGTAGTCGTTATGCGTCCGGGGGATCAGTTTCGGCGTTCCGGTGCTGCCGCCGGAAAGCTGGAACAATGCCACCTCATCGGCGGCGGAAGGGGCGTAAGCCGGTGGATTTTCGGCCGGGGCGGCCAGCTTCTGCTCCAGGCTGCGCTGCGGATCGGTTTCGCCGAGCAGCAGGGTCACGGCAAGCTTTGGAGAGACCGCCTTCAGCGCCTCCACAAATGTGTCATCGGCGAAAAGCTCGTGGCTGCGTGAGGCGATCACCAGCTTCGGCGCGATCTGCTCCGCATAGGAGGTCATTTCCAGTCGGCGATGGCTGAAAAGCGCATTGACGGGGGCGGCGCCGATTTTGATGAGCGCGAAAAAGACGAGATAGAACTCGGCTATGTTCGGCAATTGCACCAGCGCCGTATCACCCCTGCCGATGCCTGCGGCGGAGAGATGTCCGGCCAGATTGGAGGATTGCCGGTCGAGGTCGGCGTAGCTGAAACGACGGTCGCCGCAGATCAGCGCTGTGGCGTCCGGCCGGCGCTCCACCTGTTCGGCGAGAATGCCGCTCAGCGGCCGGTCGATCCAGTAGCCGCGTTCGCGGTATCGGCGAACGAAATCCTCGGGCCAGCGTTGGAATTCGATTGTCATGGTTTGTCCCTGGAAAAATTAGGCCGCAAGACCGCAGGCGTTCAGCATGGTCTTGAGCTTGGTCTGCACCTCGGCCCATTCGGATTCGGGCTCCGAGGCCTCCACGATGCCCGCGCCGGCGAAGAGCCGCACGGTTTCCCGCTGCACGGTGCCGCAACGGATCGTCACCACCCATTCGCCATTCCCTTGCGAATCCGTCCAGCCGACCATGCCGGTGAAGAGGCCGCGCTCGAAAGGCTCGACGAAGCGGATGAGGCGATGGGCGCGCTCGGTGGGGAAGCCGCAGACGGCTGGCGTCGGGTGCAGCAGGCAGGCAAGCTGCAGCGCATTGGTTTCCGGATCGGCGAGACGGCCTTCGATGCGGGTCGAAAGATGCCAGAGCGCCGCCGTATTGATGAGGGAGGGTTTTTCGGGAACATCGAGTTCCGCGCAGACCGGCGAAAGCAGCGAGCGGATATCCTCGATGACGAGGCTATGCTCGTAATGATCCTTTTCCGAGGCCGAGAGCCGATGCGCATTGGCCTTGTCCGCCGCCGGATCGACCATGCGTTTTGCCGATCCCGCCAGCGGGTTCGAGGTGATTTTCTCGCCCTGCTTGCGAATAAGAAGTTCCGGGCTGACGCCGATCAGGTCGCCGCCATCGGGCAGCGGAATGCGGAACTGGTAACCTTCGCGGTTCTGTTTGGCCAGACTCGCCAGCAATCTTTCGACATTGACCTCGGAGGCGAAAGTCAGTTCACGCATGACGGAAAGCACCGCCTTGCGGACTTCGGAATGGCGGAAATTGACGATGGCATGTTCGACGGCATGCTTGAAACCGCTCTCGTCCGGCAGGCTGTTCTGGCCGACAAGTGCAGGCATGGCCGAATCGGCGACGATCGGCTCCGCATCCTTGGAATTCCATTCATAGTTGTATGGGATATATAGGCATGAGGGTTCGCTGACATCGAAGGGGATCGCGCCGATGGCGATTGGGTTCTCCTGTCCCTCCCGCTGCGCACGCTCGAACGCGCCGGCCAGTGCCTGCTGCAGCGGGCTGGCAATGTCTTCGCCGCCGCGGGCAGGAATCGCTATCTTTTCGCGAATGCCCTTGGCGCGCAATTGCCCGTTGCCGGACGTAAACAGAAATTCTCTATTAAATTCAGTAATTTCGTCGGATTCGACGTCATTCGTCCTGAGTGCTCCCGTTTTCATGGGATGCCTCCTGTGCGAGTGGTTGACGATGGCTTATACTTGAGTATGCTAATCATGTTTTGTCAACCGGTACAAACTCACATGCTAAATTTAACCCCGATGCAGGTGGCCTATTGGGTCGGCCGCGAGGCGGATGGAATACTCGGGAAAGTTACGCCGCATCTTTACCTCGAATTCGACGGGCAGGCGGTGGATGCGAAAAAACTGGCCGTTGCCGTCGAAAGGCTCTGCCAGCGTCACCCCATGCTGAGCCTCAGGCTCGATGCTGAAGGGCTTCAGTCCGTCGATCCCGCCGGCCGGCCGCTCCGCCTCGATGTGGAGGACATGGCCGCGCTTGACTCGGAGGCGCTTGCACGCCGTCTTGAGGCGAAGCGTGAGGAATGGAGCCATCGCCGGGCCGATCTTCGCTTTGCCGCACCGGCGGCGATCTCGCTGAGCCTCTTGCCGGAGGGACGTTGCCGTCTGCATGTGGACACAGACATGCTGGCCGTCGATCCGGCCAGCGTGCGGATCGTGATGGAAAACCTTGCCCGCTTTTACGAGACGGCGTCAGGCGCAGACGAAACCCGGACTTTCGAAGCAGTGACCCCGTCGTTTTTCGACTGGGCGGAACGTCTCATGTCTGATCCGGACTTGCGGGGCCTGCGCGAAAGGGACCGCCTGTGGTGGCGGCAACGGCTTGCCGATGTTCCGGACGCTCCGCCGCTGCCGTTTCTGTCCGATGACCCCTTGCGCGCCGTTCACACGGACCGGCTCGCCACGCTGCTTTCAGCGGCGGAGCGCGGCAGTCTGGAGCAGACGGCGCGGCGTTTTTCCGTGACGACATCGACCCTTCTGCTCGGTGTTTTCGCACTGGCGCTGTCTCAGGCGGCGGGGGCGGAAAAATTCCGGCTTTCCGTGCCGGGTTTCTGGCGCGCGCCGCTGGTGCGAGGGGTCGATGAAATCGTCGGCGAATTTTCCAACGTGCTCGTGCTCGGCGTCGATATCAGGCCTGAAGAAACGCTCGAGGCGCTGCTTGGTCGGCTGTTCGATGAGATGAACGGGCTTCTCGCACACCAGTCCTATCCGGGCGTCAGCGTGATGCGCGATCTCTCCCGCCAGCGCGGTGGTTTGCAGACCTCGCCGGTGGTTTTCACCGCCGGGGTCGATCTTCCGGGCGGGGAGCTGTTTTCGGAACGGGTCGGGCGGGTGTTCGGTCCGATGGTCCACACCGTCTCGCAGGGGCCGGGGGTGGCGCTGGATGCGCAGGTGGCGGCGTTGGATGGCGGGTTGCTGATCAACTGGGATGTGCGGCTCGATGCGCTGCCGGAACGCTGGCTGCGCGCCCTGTTCGAAACCTACGTCACTCTTCTCCGCCGGATTGCGGAAAGCCCCGATCTCGCTTGCGAAAGCGTGGAGCGATTGGTCGCGCAGCGGTCGGAAACGGCAGCCGAGGCAAAAGGAAAACCCATGGAACGTCCCCTCTCACCCCTGCAACAGGCCTATCTGCTCGGGCGTGGCACCCATCTGCCGCTGAGCGGCGTGGCGATGCAGGAGTTCCGCGAATATCGCGGCGATATCGACCCGGAACTGCTGCGGTCGCGGCTTGCCGCGATGGTCGCGAGACATGAAAGCCTGCGCACCCGCATCGATGAGCGACGGCTGGTGCAGATGGTCTCCGAAGAGCCGAAGATCAATCTCGATCTCGTCGATCTTTCGGCCCTGTCTCTTTCGCAAGCCGAGGCAAGGATCGACACGGTGCGACGGGATTTTTCCCATGCACATTTCGATCTCGCAGCCTCGCCATGGCAGGTCACTGTGTTTCTTATGCCCGATGCCGGGCTGACGGGGCATAAGGTCGTGGTCTTCCTGCGTTTCGACGCGCTTATACTTGATGGGCGGGCCATTGCCAGCCTCGCGGCGGAACTCTTCGATGGCGTCGTGCCGCCGGAAGCCGCCGCAACGGCCGAAACGCCGAAGGAGGATATTTCGGCGGCCCGTTCCGGGGATGCCGCCTATTGGGCTGAAAAGTTGAAAGATGCCGAGGTGCCCTCGCAACTGCCGTGGAAAGCACCGCTCGAAACCATTCCCACCTCGCGTTACAGCCGCCAGAGCCTGACTGTCGAAAAACAGCGTTTCACCGCCTTTTCACGCATCGGTGCGAAAGAGCGGCTGTTCAAAAATTCGGCGCTGACGGCCGTTATCCTCGATGTGCTCTCGCTCTGGCTCAACGAAGGCGCGCTCGTCGTCGGCATTCCCGTCGCGCCCCAGGTGGAAGGCGCCTTCGCCAACCGCTCCAGCTTCATCGCCGTCCAATGGGATGCGGCCAGGAATAGCTTTGCGGAGCGGGCGGCAGGCCTCCAGACGGATGTGCTGGAAGGGCTGAACCATCTCGCCTTTTCGGGTATCGATCTCAATCGTGTACTTCTCAATGCCAATCCGGGCGGGCTCGCCTTGCCGGTGGTGATCACCAACGGTCTGACCTGGCCGACGCTTTCATCCGAATCGACGATGCAATGGACCGGCGGACTTACCCAGACGCCACAGGTGGCGCTGGATTTCCGCTTTTCGCAGAATCCGCAGGGCGATCTCGTGCTCGATATCGATTATGCCGAGCAGGCGATCGATGCGGCGATGGTGGCGGATATTCTCGCCGCCATCGAGCGTGCGATTGCCTGGATCGCCAATAACGGCGCTTTCTCCTTCAACGCACGCGATATTGTCGACCTGTCCCACTACCGGCTGAACGGCGACGAGAGAAACTTCGCCTGCCCGCCATTTCTGGAACGGATCGCCGGCCATCTTTTCGAGGGCGACCCGTCGCGCACGGCGCTCGTCAGCGGCAAGCGACGTATCTCCTATGGCGAACTCGGTCAGATGGTGGCAGGGGCGATGGCGGGCCTTAAGGCGCGCGGCATCGGCCGCGGTGATGTCGTGGCCGTGTGCCTGCCGCGCAGCCCGGAACATACGGCCATCACGCTCGCCGTAGCGCTGATGGGTGCGGTCTGGGTGCCGGTCGATGCCGGCTCGCCGGAAGATCGCCTGCGCTATCTGCTGACCAATTGCCGCCCGGCGATCATCGTCGCCCGCAGCGTTCCGCAGGGTTTCGACGCTGTCGATCCGGCGGCGCTTCTGTCCGCGCCCGCACCGGCTGGCGCACCCGTTACCATGGCGGAGGTGGCGGCGCTCTCCCAAAGCGAGGAGCCTGCTTACTATCTCTATACCTCCGGCACGACAGGCAAACCGAAATGCGTCGTGCTTTCCAACCGCGCCACGGCCAATGTCATCGGCAGCACGCTTGCGGAATGGGCGGTGACGGATAGCGATGTGTTCATCTCCGTCACGCCACTTCATCACGACATGTCCGTCTTCGATGTTTTCGGTGCGCTCGTCGCAGGAGCGACCCTGGTGTTGCCGGAACCGGGCGAGGAAAAGGATGCGGTGCGCTGGAACGAGCTGGTGGCCGAACATGGCGTCACCCTCTGGTGCTCGGTGCCGGCCATTCTCGAAATGCTTCTCTCCTGCCGCCGTGGCGACCAGCTTGCTTCGCTGCGGCTCGTGGCGCAGGGCGGCGATTACATCAAGCCGATGATTATCGAAGAACTTCGCCGGCTGAAGCCCGGCCTGCGGCTGATATCGCTCGGCGGGCCGACGGAAACCACGATCTGGAGCATCTGGCACGAGATCGTTGCGGAAGATGTGGCGGCCGTGCCCTATGGCCAACCGCTGCCCGCCAATCGTTACTTCGTCCTCAACGATCAGGGTGGCCATTGCCCGGCCGGTGTCGTTGGCCGCATCCATACGGCCGGCGTGAATGTCGCCATCGGTTATCTAGAAGATGGCGCGATTACCCAGACGGATTTCGTGACGGTTGCCGATCCAGAAGGAAACCCCGTGCGCGCCTTCCGCACGGGAGACCGGGGCCGTTACCGGCCGGATGGCAAGATCATGTTTGCCAGCCGCGTCAATGGTTACGTCAAGGTGCGCGGCGTGCGCGTTTCTCTGCCGGATGTGGAAAACGAGCTTATCCGCCATCCTTCCATCCAGCGCGTTCTGGTGGTGGATTACGGCGTCGAACAAAAGGGCGAGGCGGCCATCGGCGTGCTTTACGTCGTTGCACCGGGCCTTGATCTGTCGACCGCCGATCTGCGCAATTTTGCCCGCCAGCATCTGCCGGAATCGCATGTGCCCGGCCGGTTTCTCAAGGTCGACGATCTGCCGCTCTCGGCCAATGGCAAGCCGGATCGCCGTCGCGCCCGCGAATTGCTGACCGGTGCTGCGGAACCGGCAAAAATCTCCGCCCGTGCGGCTCCCGCCGTCGATCAGGGCGACCGCCGGGTGCTGGATATCTATCTCGGCGTGCTGGGTAAAAAACCGGCGAATGTGGATGCGAACAGCGACCTGCTGGCGCTCGGTCTTCTGCCTTCGCATCTGAAAACCGTCTCGGCTGAAATCCGCACTGCCTTCGGCGTGGAGCTCACACCGCAGCAGCTTTTGCGGTGCCGCAACGCCAGACAGGTGACTTCGCTCCTGGCCGCCCGGGCGGCGTGAACCCAATCATTTCGGGTGGCACTTCGCGCCCGATAACGGAAATTGTGCAAGGAAAAACAGATGGCGCATATCGATCCTGCCGGCGGCTGGCTTCCACTGACGCAGCCGCAACTCGATTTCTGGGAGGAGTTTTCCTTCCATCCCGACGACCCGGTTTCCACCGTCGCCCATTACATCGATCTTTCCGGTGCGGTGAATGAAAGCGCGCTCATCGAGGCGATCAAACGCACAGTGCGCGAATCCGAAGTCCTGTCGATCCGTTTCCGCATCGGCGACGATGGCGAGACGCCGCAGCAATGCTGCGATCCAAGCCGTGCCCCTGTGGTGGAGCTTGTCGATCTTCGCGGCGATGCCGCTCCCCTGGAGGAGGCGCTGCGGCGCATGAACGCGGATGTGGAAGCAAGGCTCGATCTCAGAACCGACAGGCTTTCGGCGCAGCTGCTCTACCGTATCGCCGACGATCGTTATCTCTGGTACATCCGCGCCCATCATATCGTCGTTGATGGTTATGGCCTGACGCTGGTTGAGCAGCGCTGCGGCCAGCTTTACGGGCACTATTGCGGCAAAGGTGAAGCGGGTCCGGATTTCCACCCATTCGGCGATTTCCTTGCTGAAGAGGATGCCTACAGGCAAAGCCGGCGTTTTGAAAAGGACCGCGATTTCTGGGCGGCCTATCTCGCCGCACCCGCCGATCTGCCGGTGCTGGACAAGGATTGCGAGGACTATGGCGGCGGTGGCCTGCATACGGACGCGGCCTTGCCGCAGGGTTTCAGCACGCGGTTGCAACAGGTGGCGGGCGCACTGGAGATCGGCTGGCCGGACCTTCTGGTGCTGCTTTCCGGCCTTTATCTCCACCGTGTCCTGCCCCGGCCGGATCGCGATGTGCTGACCTTGTGGCTGCCCTTCATGAGCCGCTGGGGCAGCGTCGGCGCGCATATGCCGGCCATGCTCGTCAATATTTTGCCCTTCCATCTCACCATCGAGCCGGGGGAGAGCCTCGGCGCATTTCTGACGCGCAATGCCGCCAATCTGCGAAAGCAGCGCCTGCATGGCCGCTACCGCATCGAGCAGATCGCCGCCGACCGGGAAATACCGAAGGGCCGGCGCTTCTTCTTCTCGCCGCTCATCAATGTCCTGCCCTTCAGCGCGCCGGTCTTTGCCGGGCTTACCGTTGTCAGGCACATCCTCGCCAATGGTCCCGGCGACGGTTTCAACCTGACCTTCCGTGGCGAAGACGACGGCAGCGAGCTGAACCTGCATATCGATGCGGATTCAGCGCTGACGCAAGCGGAGGATTTCGCCGGTTACCGCGAGGAGTTGCCATTGTTCCTCGATACCATGCTGCGCGAGGAGGCGCTGACGCTTGCGGCGGAGGAGGCGTCCACGGCGTTCCGTCTGGCGGTTTGAGGGGGGGGACGACTGTGGGTGAATGCCAGGCCGGCTTCAGAGTGTGAGGCCGGGCATATGTTGCCGATAAAGACGGACAATCCCTTTTCCGTCATGCCGGACTAGATCCGGCATCCAGCGACGGCGCGTCTGCGCCGCGAAAGGACTCTCTCGCGATCAAGGACTTGACCGCACTTGACCCCGGACCAAGCCCGGGGTGACGGCGTGCGGATGCAGCGGCCGCGGCAATACATTCTCATCAGCATTCACAGGCAAAAATAACCCGGCTCTGCTAAGGCGAAGCCGGGTTTTTCCTGCCCAAGTCCAGCTCAGGCGAGTGTCGTCAGCACGCGGCTCGAAGCGCCGGCTTCGGCAAAGCGGCTGAAGACGCCGCTGGTGGTGTTGCGCAGCCGCTCGACGTCCTGCGGACCGTAGCGGTCCGAACGGTAGCTCATCAGCACACGAATGGAGCGCTCGCCGCCGATCATCTCTTCCATCACCTCGAATTGCAGCCCCAGCATGGATTCATGCTTGTCGGGGTCGATCTGGCGGAACTCCACCGGTTTGCCATCCGGCCCGGCAAGGGTGCCGTTCAGCTTGTTCTTGGCGTGGATCTGGATGAAGACCTCGAACAGATGGTCGCGGCCGGGCGTCATGCCCAGCGCTTCCTCGACGAGATCGATCGGGATTTCGCTATGTTCCAGCGAGCCGTTGATGGTGTTCTTCACCGAAGAAATCAGGTCGCCGACGGTCATTGTCTCGCCGAAACGCACGCGATGGGCGACAACCGTGGTGAAATAGCCGATCGTATCGAAATAACCGCTATCGGTGCGGCCTGAAGCCGAGGTGCCGACCACGAGATCGCTTAACCCGCCGAGATGGCGCAGCGATGCGGCAATGGCGGCGTAAACCACGTTGAACAGCGAGGCGCTGTTCTGCTTGGCAATGGCGTAAAGCCCGTCGCTGACATGTTTTTCCAGCTTGAATTCGATCCAGCCGCCCGCCGGTGCTTCGTCCTGCGATGCCTCGTGCGGCGTGCTGTCCTGTCCGTTGAGGGTAAGGCCTTTCGGCGCATCCCGCAGCATATCGGTCCAGTAGGCGAGGTGGCCGGCATTGACGCCTGACGCGACCTGTTTTCTCGCAAATTCATGGAAGGGCGCCGGCTTGGTGGCAAAGACCGGGGCCTTGCCCGCCGCCCTTGCCCGGTAGGCCTCGGTCAGCTCGTCCATCATCAGGTTCACCGACCATTCGTCGAGTACGATGTGATGGAAAAGGAAGGAAAGCACCTGACGGCCGGTCTGCGCATCCTTAAGGAAGCGCAGCCGCATCGGCAGTTCACGCGCAAGATCGAACCTCCAGCTGGCCTCCGCGTGCCGGTCCACACCTTCGCTTTCTTCGCTGGTCCAGAACCATTTGTAACCGGGCAGATCGTGCATCGGCACGATCTTCTGCAGAACCGTATCGTCTTCGACGTAGAAATGGGTCCGCAGGCCGGGATGGCGCTCGATGATGTCGAGGAAGGCGCATTCGAAGGCATTCTCATCCACGGGATCAAGGAAATCGAGCGCGAAGGGAATGTTGAAGATTTCGCCGAAGCCGAAGGCGGCATAGGCCTTCCAGAGCGACATCTGCGCCAGCGAAAGCGGCGCGGTGAGCGAGCCGCTCGCGGTCGCCTCGGCCTGTGCGGGTGATGCGGTTTCGAGCCGGGTCGCCTGTTTTGCGAGCGAAGCGGCGGTCGGGTAGCTGAACAGGTCGTTGAAGCGCAGCTCGATGCCGTGGTTGCTGAGAAGACGTCCGATGATGCGCGTCGCAATCAGCGAATGGCCGCCGAAATCGAAGAAATCGTCATCCGGCCCCATCTCGGGCGAGACGAGCGCTTCACGGAATTCCGCAAGGATCGTTGCGACGGTGTCGTCGTCGTTTTCACCGGAAGCAGCGGTCGAAAGGGCTGCCTGCTGCGTTGCTGCCACGGTGTTTTGAGGGACGATGCCAGAAAAATCCGCGCCGCCTTCGAGATGGCTGACGAATCGTTCCAGCAGGAAGGCCGTCGCATGCGGCGATGTCTCCCTGCCGCCCGTCAATTCGAGGCGGATATCGCCGGCGGCTGTCGGACCGGCGGCAAGCGTCAGGCCGAGACCGGATTGCAGGGAGGGCAGGGGCAGGTGCTCAAACTGGAGCCCATGCTCTGATATGGCCTGAACGGGTGTCGCAAGCGCCTGCAGCGTGAAGGTGGCGGTTCCGCCTTCATTGTCGTTTCGCTGCTCCAGACCGGACAGCACGGCTTTTTCAGCCTGTTCGGGCGATTGGTCGCGGGAGATCGCTACCCGTGCCGCAGCTTCGGCTGACATCGGCATCGAAGCGCCGACACCGGGCTGCAGGCGCAGGGTTACGGTCTCGGGACCGCCGTTTTTCGCCAGAAAAAGGGCAAAACGCGATCCGGCGCGGGCCAGAAGCGCATTCGTCGCCGTGGAGCTGTTGAGGCCGAGCAGGGTGGCGGGAAGATCGACGCCGTGGCTGTGGCTCGCCGGCCTGTCGATTCCGTTTTGCCGCAGTGCCACGACGGTCGAGCCGGAGGCCGGACGTTGCAGCCAGCCGAGCGGAAGCGGGTCGACACTGTTACTTTCGACCGCGCGCGGCGAAAGCGGTTTCGGTGTCTCACCGGCATAGGCCGCCGTAATGCCTTCCAGCAGGATTTGCGGCGAGAGGACTTCGCCGAGCAGGCCGTGGACCAGAAATGCCAGCAGGATTTCTCCCTCGCTCAAAAGCACGACGGCCTGAAACGGCGGGTCGGTTTCGGCATCGAAGGGCCTTGCCTGCAGGTCGTGCAGCAAGGTCAGGGCCTCGCCCGCCGATGGAACATGCAGCAGTTGCACGATGGATGCTGACGGGGCCTCGATGCTCTTGGCAAGCGTGCCGTCCTCGCCGAAGGCAAAGCGCGCACGAAGCTCGGGCCAGACCTCGCAAACCGTCTTCAGCGCCGAGGTCAGACGCAGCAGATCGCATTCTTCACCGATGCGATAGGCGAGAAGGGCGCGGAAGACCTGATCGGGATCCTGAAACTGCTCGAACCAGACCCGTTCTTCGTATTGGCTCGGCGGGGCTGCATCTCCCCTGTCGAAAGTTTCTTCGATGCGACGTGCGAGCATACGCGTATTGTCTGCTGCCATGGTCCTCTCCTTGGAAATATTCGGGAATCGCGCTCCGGCGCGAAAAGCGCTGTGTCGTGGGATCAATGTCCCGCGCGCGACCGTTCTATGAGCGCCTGCCAGGCGGCAAGCGTGGGCTGCCGGGCCAGATCCTCATAATCGAGCCGCGTCCCGGCAAGCTGGGAAAGCGGTGGCATCAGCCGCATGAGGGCAAGCGAATGAAGCCCGCGACCGAACAGGTTGTCCCCCGGTTCGATGTCGCGCACTTCATCGTCGAGAACCCTGGCGATAAGGGCCTTGAGTTCCGTCATCATCGTTTCCGCCTCCGGCATGGTGTCCGCCGCGATTGCCGGTTCACTCATCGAAATGATCGTGAACGCCGCTGGCGCCGCGCCGCCAGTAACCGGAAGCGCGAGTCCATTTGGGGTTGGCGCCGAATTCTTCGACCAGAAGGGCGCGAACCTCCTTTGCAGCCTTCGATTCGCAGGCGACCCAGCTGAAGAAATCGCCCTTCGGCAGTTCGAGCTTGCGCAGGGCGCCCACCAGCGCGTCGTGGTCGGTTCCGTTTTCCGTCTTCTGCGTCACCCAGACAATAGACGCATCCGCCTTCGTCGTGAGTTCCAGCCGGTCGGCATCCGTCTCTACCTCGATCAGCGCCACGACGCGGGTGCCCTCAGGCATTTCCTGCAGCCGCCGCGCCAGCGCGGGAAGGCCGGTATCGTCGGCAATCAGCAGATGCCAGTCGTAGGTGAAGGGGACGGTGAAAGAGCCGCGCGGACCGGCGATCCACGCTTTGTCACCCGCTTTGGCGGCTTTCGCCCAGTTGCTGGCGGGGCCGTCGTGATGGGTGGCGAAATCGATGGCGAGTTCGCCCTTTTCGGCGTCGAAGCTGCGCGGCGTGTAGTCGCGCGCCAGCGGGCGTGGTGCGCCTTCCGGGAATTCAATGCCGTTCGGGCCGATCACCGGCAGGCTCGGTTCCGTTTCGCCGGACTGGGCAAAGAACATCTTGACGTGGTCGTCGAAACCGAGGCTCGCAAAGCCCTCCAGTTCCGGCCCGGTCAGGACGATGCGGACCATGGACCGGCTGAGCTTTTCGACGCGCGCGACATTGAGCGCGCGCAGCGCGACGGGGTGGCGATGGCGTTTGGGAGTGCGGTCCGGAATGGGGGAATCTATGGTTTCTGGCATGCTCATGCTGTTGTCTTTCCTGGGATATCGCCGACGGGTTCGGCGGTTTCGCTGTCCCGGGTCGGCGTGCCGGACGATCGCGCGTTGGGAATCTCATCCGGCGCGATATTCCGGCGTCGTTGCGTCAAGATGCGCGAACCATAACAGGCGGTTTCGGCCCCGGCAATATAACTTTCTCCAAAAACTCAAGTTTATACCCGGCACATAAATCGTGCCGGGATTGGCTTGGGAGAACGCCGTTCAGCGGCGGCCTGCCCAGCTTTCCACCTCATTCAATGTGTGCAGGGCGCTCGGGATTGAAGGCGTCGTGACCCTGGTGGAATCGAGGAAAACGATCCTTTTCTCGCGCGCCGGTTTTACGAAACGCTCCCAGCCGGGAATGATCTTTTCAAGTGCGGCGCGCGTTCCGGCCTGGCCGCGGGCTGTGCTGGTATAGCTGTTCATCACCACCAGCAGATCGGGATTGAGCTTGCCGAAGGCATCGGCGCTCAGCGGCATCATCAGGGTCGAGCCCATGCCGCCCGAAGAGGCAGCGTTGTCGATCTTCAGGCGGGTATAACCCAGATCCTCCAATGCCTGCACCGCGCCGGACATGTCACCCACCGCATTGATCTGGTCGGTCAGCAGGATCGCGAGATAAGTCTTGCCCTTGATATCGTCGCCCAGCGTCTTTTTGACGGCGGCGAGCTTCGTGTCATAGGTCTTCCGGCGCTCGGCAAAGACATCGCTTCGCCCGACCAGGGCGGCAAGGTTTTCTTCGACGCTGAAACCGTAGGCATGGCCGGTGCTGACTTTTTGCAGATAGACGGGGGCGACGGTGGAGAGTTGTTCGGCCTTGCCGCCATCCATTTCCGTGGCGACGATCAGGTCCGGTTGCAGCGCCCGCAGTTTTTCAAGGTCGATCTGGCCGACCGCGCCGAAACCCTTCGGTTTCGTGCGGCCTTCACCGAGAACGGTGTCGACGAAATCGACGGCGGTGGCGAATTTGCCGTCGCTGTTGCGGCCATAGGCGCCGACCACATTGGCGTCGAGGTCCATCAGCGGCACGCCGAGCAGCGGCTCGTGCATGACGACGATGCGTTGCGGCTTTTCCGGAACGGAGACGGTGCGGCCGGCGGCATCGGTCACGCTGCGCTCGGCGGCGAGGCTCGTTCCGGCGGCCAGAAGTGCGGCGATGAGGATGGCAATTCGCATGGCATTCCCTTTATTCGATGTCTTCAGTGGCTGTTGGTTCTGCGCAGCGCCTGAAGGCGCAGCGTGAGGATGAAAAGCGGAACGCCGATCAGCGTCAGCGCAAGGCCGATCGGCATCGGCGTATCGGCCACCAGCCCGCGCGACAGCGTATCGGCCGTGACGACCAGAATGCCGCCGGTAAGCCCCGACAGGAAAAGCCTGGCGCGCCCGACGGCGGGGGAAACGAAGGTGGCCAGATGCGGGGCGATAACGCCGAGAAAGGTCAGCGGGCCGACGGCGGTAACCGAGGAGGCGCTGAGGATGACCGCAAAAACAATGACGAGCGGGCGCGAATGCCTGACGGTTTCACCGAGCGCCATGGCCATTTCATTGCCGAGATCGAAGACCGCGAGCGCCCGGCCGATGAGAAAAATACCCACGAGGCTTGCGCCAAAGAGGGGCGCGAAAACGAGGATGGTCGACCAGCTTGCCTGAAACAGCGAACCCGCCATCCAGTCGGCCAGCGACAGCGAGGTTTCGGCCGGCGTGTAGAGCAAAAGGACGGAGGAGACGGAGGAAAGCGCCGATTCAATTGCGATGCCCATCAGCAATATGGCAAGGCCGCTCGAGCGTTCCCTTCCGACGAGGGCGATGAGAAGGAAGGCGACGGCCAGACCGCCGCCGACGGCCGCAAGCGCCACCAGTGTCTTGGGTGCGGCCGGCACCAGCACCAGAAGCAGCATGATGGTGGTCATCGACCCCTGGCTCAGACCGAACAGGCCGGGATCGGCGAGCGGATTGCGGGCGACGGATTGCAGCATGGCGCCCGCCAGCGCCACGCTCCAGCCGGCCATGAAACCGATGAGGATACGCGGCAGCCGCACCGTCCACAGTGCATAGGCCTGATCGTCGCCGAGATGCCCGCCCACCAATCCGCGCAGGAGATCGGCGAGGCCCGTTTCGGTATTGCCGAGGCTGACGGACAGGGCGGCGAGCGCCAGCGCCAGCACAAGCAGCGCAAGGCCGGCCTTCAGATTGCCGATGCCGATCTGCAGGCCGGTCGGCAGCCGGAGGACGGCTTTGCCGTCGGTGGCGAAATGCCGTTTCATGAAAGCCCCCTTCATGACAGCCCCCTTGCCGAAGGCGACAGATAGAAGCGCTTGACGATGACGATGAAGACGAGGCCGCCGAGCAGGTCCATGAACAGCCCGGTATTGACCACATAGGGCGCAAACAGGGTTTGCGCGCCAAGATCGGCCAGCACGCAGAGGCCCGCGCCGACAAGCGCGGAGGCCGGCAGGGAAATCGTGAAATTCACGCCAACCAGCGGCCGGATCATATGCGGCACGATGAGGCCGACGAAGCCGATGGGGCCGCAGATCGCCACCGCCGAACCCGAGGCCAGCATGGTGGCGAAGAGCGCGACCCGGGAAATACGCGTGACATTTACACCGGCGGAAGCGGCCTTTTCCGCGCCCAGCAGAACCAGCGTCAGCGGCCGGGCGACCGCCCACAATATGACGAGCGCAATTGCGCCGATCCACCAGAAATCGGTCAGGCGCTCGGCATAGACGTGGTTGATATTGCCGCCCACCCAGCTGAGGAACTCGGCGCGGCGTGTGGGGTTGGAGAGAAGCAGGGCGTTGGTCACGCCGATCAGCAGCATGGAAACCAGCGCGCCGGAAAGGATGAGCGACAGGCCGCGCGGATCGTTCGCCCGCCCGGCGAGACGCGCGACGACGAAGCAGGCGGCAAAACCGAAGCCGGCGCCCGCGAGTGCTGCAAGGCCCTGCATTTCCGGAGGCAAATCGAACACCAGCGCACCGGCAATCACAAAAAGCGTCGCGCCGGCATTCAGCCCCAGGGTGGAGGGCGAGGCGAGGGGATTGCGCACAAGCCCCTGCAGCACACAACCGCTAATGGCCGTCGTCGCCCCCACATAGATGGCAATCAGCGCGCGTGGGATCTGCTGATAGAGAAGCACCGACTGCTCATAGCTGTCGGCCTCGCCGCGCCAGAGCGTCGCCAGGATTTCGGCCGGCGGCATTTCGCCGGACATTACCAGCAGATTGATGGCGAGGATGGCAGCCAGCAGCAGCGCGGCGGCGAAAATCAGCGTTATTTTCGGGGTCATGCCGGGATGGCCTGTTCCTGCCGCTCCAGCCGGGGCACGCAGATGAGCCGCCCCTGCCGGGAGAAGATATCCGCTTCGAGATCGAAGACCTCGGCGACATTTTCGGGTGTGACCGTTGTTTCCACCGGCCCGGACGCCAGAACCCGCCCGGCTTTCAGCATGATGACATCATCGGCGAAGGTGGAGGCGAGGTTGAGATCGTGCAGCACGACGATGACAGTCTTGCCATGCCTGTCCGTCAGTTCGCGCACGAGGCTGAGAACGGCATATTGATATTTCATGTCGAGATGATTGACCGGCTCGTCCATCAGGATCACGTCCGTATCCTGCGCCAGCACCATGGCGATGAAGGCGCGCTGGCGCTGGCCGCCGGAAAGCGTGTTGACCTGCGCTTTCGCCTTGTCTTCCAGCCCAACGGTCTTCAGCGCCTCGGCAAAAAGCGCGCGGTCGCGTTCAGTCGGGCCGCCCGCTAGGCCGTAACGGGCGTAACCGGCAAGCTCGATCAGCTCACCGAGCGTCATATAGTCAGGGCAATGGCACTCCTGCGGCAGATAGGCGATGCGCCGCGCCAGTTCGCGGCGTCCGATCTCGCCGATCGAACGCTCGCCGAGCCTTATTGCCCCGGATGACAGAGGCACAAAACCCATTATGGTCTTCAACAGCGTCGACTTGCCGCAGCCATTGGGGCCGACCAGCGCGGTGACGCGGCCTGATCTGAAACGGGCGGAAAGCCCCCGCAGGACGGGAACATGTCCATAGCTGGCGTGAAGGTCCGTGGCGTCAAGCACCGGATACAACTCCTGTTATTCATACGTCCATGCGTCGAGACGCCGCACGGTCTTTATAAGTATTTGAATTTAAAAGTCTAACCCGTCGAAAAAGCATTTCTTTCCGGCAGGCGCGACGGTGTGGTCTTGAAGCGACACTAAACTATAGTAAAACTCTCCACAAATCGAAATTTGCCGATTCAACGTGCAGATTTCCTGCCGGTTATTTCAGTCGAGGTGCATCATGTCAGTCGCAGCCAAGCTTCATATCGGCATGTCGCTGGCCCCAACCTGGCTCAGCGGCGAGGCATGGCGGCGCGCGGACAGCGATATAAACGGGGTGTTTTCCAGCGATTATTTCGTCGATCTGGCGCAGCGCGCGGAGGCGGCGCATGTGGATTTCGTGTTTCGGCCGGATACGCTTTTTCTGCGCACCGAGGGGCTGGAGACCGGCGGCGGATTTGCCAGCATGGATCCGACCATGCTTCTTGCGGCCATTGCGCGGGAAACCAGCCATGTCGGGCTGTTGTCCACCGTTTCGACCACATTTCTGCCGCCCTATGTGGTGGCCCGCCAGATCCAGTCGCTGAACTGGCTGAGCAACGGCAGGGCGGGGTGGAATATCGTCACGGCGCTTGAGGGGCACGAAAATTTCGGCCTGAAAGAGATGCCTTCGCCGCAGGAGCGTTACGAGCGCGCCGCCGAATTCACGCAGGTGGTGAAAGCGCTATGGGCGAGTTTTCCGAACGAAGCCATCAAACTCGACCGGGAAAGCGGGCGGTTCGCCGATTCTTCGCTGGTGCGGCCGGTGGCGCATGAGGGCAGGCATTTCAGCGTCAAAGGCCCGCTCAACCTGCCGTCCCATGCCAGCCGCATTCCGCTGGTGCAGGCGGGCGCCTCTCCCGAGGGCCGTGATTTCGCCTCGTCGGTGGCCGATGCTGTCTTTGCCTCGACGCCGGACATGCAGGCGGCCATCGAACTCAGGGCGGATTTGCGGCGGCGTGCCGAGGGCCACGGCCGCAACCCCGACGGCGTGAAGCTGATGCCGGGCCTCAGCCTCTATCTCGCGGAGACCGGCAGGGAGGCGCGGGAACTCTTCGCGGAGACCCATGCCCGCGCCAACCGCGCCCGCGCTTTTGCCTCCATTCGCGATATGACGGGTCTTGATCTCACGGACTGGCCGCTCACGCGGATCGTTACCGCCTCCGACCTGCCGCCGCCGCCGGAGACACCGAAAAGCCGCACCCATGCCGGCCTGCTGCGCCGGCTGATCGAGCGGGAGACGCTGAGTGTTGCGGAATTATTGCGACGTCCGGAAGTGATGGGGTCGGGCCATTGGCAGATCATCGGTACTGTTGAAGATGCCCTTGAGGCCATCCGTGAATGGGCGGCTGCCGGTGCGATCGACGGTTTCGTCGCGGTGCCCGGCGGTTCGGTGGCATCCATGCGGCTGGTGCTGGAGCGGCTATTGCCGAAGCTCGCCGATGCCGGGCTTTTCCGCACGGCTTATTCCGGCCGCACCTTTGCTGAACATCTGGCCGAATAGGCTTACGCTCCGCCGGATTCGGCGGTCGCCTGTTCGGCGGCTTCGATCAGCCGGGAAAAATGCCGTTCGGTCTCGGCGGTGGCCACGAAGGATACGGTGGTGACGACACAACAGAGTTCGCCCTGGGCGTCGAAAACCGGCGCCGCCTTGCCCGTCAGGGCGGAGAACAGATGTTCATTGAGTTCCGCGCCGCCGACCTCACGAATGGTTTCCAGAATGCCGGCATCGGGACGGGAGCCACGAAAGGCGGCCGGTTGCAGCCTGCGCACGGCGGCTATCCTGTCCGGTGGCAGGTAGGCCTGAAAAACCAGCCCGCAGGCGCTGTTGTCCAGCGGCAGAACATCGCCGAGCGCTACGGTGCTGATGGAAAAGCTGGCGCTTCTCGCCCACCGCACCACGGTCGGGCCGCGTTCGGTCCAGATCGCCACGCCGCAGCTGGCGCCGATCTCGGAGGCAAGCGCATTCATCTGGCGGCCCGCGGTTTCGACCGGATTGATTCGCCTGAGCGCGCTTATGCCTATTCCGAGCGCCGCAGGTCCGAGGTCGTAACTGCCGCTTGCGGGGTCCTGTATCACCAGCCCCTCCCGCACGAGGCTTTGCATGTAGCGATGCGCCGTGGAGCGGCCGGTGCCGGCGCGTTTGGCCAGTTCGCCAAGTGCCAGCGCCCTGTCCGATCTGGCGAGAAGATTGAGGAAACGCGCCGCGATCGATACCGACTGAATGAGGGCAGAGCGCTTTTCGCCCTCGTTTTCCGGCAGATTGTCCGAATCGTCATCCATGGCGTTCAAGCGCGTTCCCCCGTTTTGTTGAGCATGCCTAACGCATCGCACCGGAAATCGGAATGGATTTCTGCGGACGGAACTATGCTGTTTCCTTTCGAAACGCTGCGGGTGAACAAACGGTGGTCGGTAAACTTTGTTGTAAATATGGCACATCCCGTTACGGAAGCCTTTTTGTCCGCAATACAGAACGCATTCTCTATTGCGAAACGGATAACGCTTCCGTTACTTGAATATGACTTTAATACTCATGTTTATTAGGGGTGTGTGATGGGGTTTAGCTCTAACGGTCGTTTGATGAGCGGGGTCAGCGCTCTGACGCTGGCGACATTGTTTGTGACGCCGGTTCTCGGTCAGGATCAGCAGGCAACGACGGCGGGCACCACCGTCCTGAAGCCGATCGTCGTGACCGGTGAAAAAGTGGCGCGCGACATGAAGAACACGGCGTCGTCCGTTTCGGTCATATCCGGGGATAAAATCAAGAAGGAAAAGACCGGCGACCCGACCGTATCGGAAGCGATCAAGGATATTCCGAACGTCGTTTACACCGACAATGTCAGCGCCCCGATCATTCGCGGACAGGACACACAGGGACCGAATACCGGCTCCATCGCCTTCTTCACCGGCACGGTGCCGCGCGCGACGATCAATGTCGACGGCCATTATCTCGGTTATAACGAGTTCATCTATGGCGCGAGCTCCATCTGGGATGTCGAAAGCATCGAGGTGTTCCGCGGCCCACAGACCACCTCGCAGGGCGCCAACGCCATTGCCGGCGCGATCCTCGTCAACACCAAGGACCCGACCTTTACGCCCGAAGCCAGCTATCAGGCGGAAATCGGCAATTATCACCAGAAGCGCGGTTCCTTCGCCTTTTCCGGTCCGCTGATCGAGGATGAGCTGGCGGCGCGTATGGCGATCGATTATTCCGGCCGCGATACCTTCATCGACTACATCAATTCCGCCTTCGCCCATGAGGGAACGGACCAGAACTTCAAGGAATTCAACGGCCGCTTCAAGCTTCTGTGGGAACCGTCGGAAATTCCCGGCCTTTCGACGAAGCTCACCTATTCCTATAACGCCTCCAACCGGCCGAGCCAGGAAGCGGCGTCGCGCCCCTTCGAGGATCTCAACCACGTCACCACGACGATGCCGAATTTCAGCCAGTACACCAATACCGGCATTCTCGACATCAACTACGATTTCGAAAACGGCGTGAAACTGTTCAACCAGACGCAGTTCTCCTCGTCCATCGCCAAGCGCCGGGTCGGCATTGCGAATACGGGTGATGCCGATATCGACCTGAAGAACACGTCCCATGAAACACGCGTGACCTTCGGTGATCAGGAAGACGTGCTGAGCGGTGTCGCGGGTATTTATTACGCACATACGAAAGCCGACGAGGTGCTTTATCTGCGCGGAACCTCGCGCTTCAACGATACCAAGGACAATCTCGGCCTCTTCAGCGAGTTGAGCTATCGCCTGACCGATCAATGGACCCTGACGGGTGGCCTGCGCTACCAGCAGGACCAGATTCAGCGCGCCGGTTACCGGACGCTCTCCGCCACCAGCAGAAGCTCGGTCAATTATGACGAAACCTTCTCGGAAATCCTGCCCAAGGCGTCGCTGGCCTACGCCATCAATGACGACTGGACGGTGGGCGGCCTGATCAGCCGCGGTTACAATCCCGGCGGCGTCGCATTCGACCTGACGACCAGCAAATGGCGCACCTTCGACAAGGAAACCATCTGGAACTACGAGCTGTTTACCCGCGCCAGCCTGCTGGACGATACGCTGACGGTGAACGGCAACCTGTTCTACATGGACATGAAAAACGCCCAGTTTAACGTGCCGGTGGTTGTCTCCACGGGCATCAGCGAATCCTACACCGTCAATGCCGAGGAGGCCCATGCCTACGGTCTGGAAATTGGTGTGGATTATCAGGTCCTCGACAATCTGACGCTGAAGGCCAGCGCCGGTCTGCTGAAGACGAAAATCGACGAGATTTCCAGCAATGCCGCCTATGTCGGCAAGGAATTCGCCAAGTCGCCGGGTTACAGCTTCACCGTCGGCGCTAGCTGGGACGTGACGGATAAATTCACCGTTTCGGGGCAGGTGCGCCATCTCGACGGCTATTATTCCGACACGGATAACAAGGCCGTTTATGCAATCGATCCCTATACGATCGCGGATGTGCGGGCGAGCTACAAGTTCCAGGAGGAGCTTGAATTCTACGCTTACGTCAAGAACGTCTTCGATGAGCGCGCACCGACGCTGATGAAGGAAAACCGCGGCATTGGCGGCATCGAGGCAAGCATGACCGAACCGCGCATGTTTGGCGTCGGTATTCGCGGCACGTTCTGAGCGATTGCCGGATTTGAAAAGCAAAAGGCCTTCGAAGTGATCTTCGAAGGCCTTTTTGATGAAACGACGCGGATAAAGTCTCAGAAAAACGCCTGAATGCCCGTCTGCGCCCGGCCGAGGATTAACGCGTGGACGTCGTGAGTGCCCTCATAGGTGTTGACCGTCTCAAGGTTCTGGGCGTGGCGCATGACGTGATATTCGATCTGAATGCCGTTGCCGCCATGCATGTCGCGGGCCTGGCGGGCGATATCCAGCGCCTTGCCGCAATTGTTGCGCTTGATGATGGAGATCATTTCCGGCGCCATCTTATGCTCGTCCATCAGTTGGCCGACGCGGAGCGATGCCTGAAGGCCGAGCGCGATCTCGGTCTGCATGTCGGCAAGCTTCTTCTGGTAAAGCTGCATGCCGGCGAGCGGCTTGCCGAACTGCTTGCGGTCGAGACCATATTGCCGGGCGCGGAACCAGCAATCTTCCGCAGCCCCCATGACACCCCAGGAAATGCCGTAACGGGCGCGGTTGAGGCAGCCGAACGGGCCTTTCAGGCCGGAAACATTGGGCAGCAGCGCGTCTTCGCCCACTTCCACACCGTCCAGAACGATCTCGCCGGTGATGGAGGCGCGCAGCGACAGCTTGCCGCCGATTTTGGGAGCGGAGAGGCCCTTCATGCCCTTTTCCAGCACGAAGCCGCGGATCTGGTTGTCATGGGCTTCCGATTTCGCCCAGACGACGAAGACATCGGCGATTGGCGCATTGGAAATCCACATTTTCGAACCGCGCAGGCGATAGCCGCCGGCGATCTTTTCGGCGCGGGTCTTCATGCCGCCGGGATCGGAGCCGGCATCCGGCTCGGTCAGGCCGAAACAGCCGATCAGCTCGCCGGAGACGAGGCCGGGCAGGTATTTCTTCTTCTGCTCGTCAGAGCCATAGGCGAAGATCGGATGGATGACGAGCGAGGACTGCACGCTCATCATCGAGCGGTAACCGCTGTCGATCCGCTCCACCTCGCGGGCGATGAGGCCGTAAGCCACATAGCTGGCATTGGCCGCGCCATATTCTTCCGGCAGGGTGACGCCGAGCAGGCCGGTGCGGCCCATCAGGCGGAACAGTTCCGGTTCGGTGGTCTCGGAAAGATAGGCTTCGGAGACACGCGGCAAGAGTTCGGATTTGCCGAAGGCGGCGGCGGCGTCGCGGATCATCCGCTCGTCATCGGTCAGTTGGTCTTCGAGCAGAAAAGGGTCCTGCCAATTGAATGCTGCGTGTTCGCTCACGTGATGCCTCCGGATTTGCTGGCCGGATTATTGGTATTCGAGCCAGTCGGCACAAGCCATGTTTACTCATTTTTGCATTACATATAGTAATGGCTCATGACGTCTCTCAGCCGCAAACTCCTGCCCTCCACCAGTGCGCTCGCCGCCTTCGATTCCGTTGCCCGGCTTGGCAGCTTTTCCGCGGCCGCCGATGAGCTTGCCCTGACGCAGGGGGCGATCAGCCGGCAGGTTATGTCACTGGAAGAACAGCTTGGGGTGCGCCTTTTCGAGCGCGGTGCGCGCGGCGTGGCGCTGACGGCGGAAGGCCGTGCCTATGCAAAATCCATCGCATCGGCGCTTGGCGAAATACGCTCCGCCTCGCTCCAGATCATGACCAAAACGCATGGCAATACGCTGAACCTCGCCATGCTGCCCACCTTCGGCACCCGCTGGCTTCTGCCGCGTATCCCGGATTTCGTGGCGAACCACCCCGAAATCACCATCAATTTCGCCACCCGCATCGGGCAATTCGATTTTGAGCGCGAGCAGCTGGATATGGCGATCCATATCGGCCAGGCCGATTGGCCGGGGGCGGAGAGCACCTTTCTCATGCATGAAATGGTCGCGCCGGTGTGCAGCCCGCAATTTCTCAGCGCTCACCCGGTGGAAAGGGGCGAGGATATCGCCGCCCTGCCGTTGCTGCACATGGCCTCGCGGCCCGGAGCATGGGGCCACTGGTTCGAAAGCCTGGGACTGTCGCTCGCCTTGCCGCAGGGCATGCGCTTCGAGCAGTTCTCCAGCGTGGCGCAGGCCTGCATCGCCGGGCTCGGTGTGGCGCTGATGCCGCTGTTTCTGATCGATAACGAGCTGAAATCCAAGCAGCTGGTCAAAGCCTTCGATCATCAGGCGAGAAGCCCCAGTTCCTATTATGCGGTGGCGCCGCTTTCGCGTGCCAATCACGTGCCGGTCGTGCTGTTTCGCGATTGGCTGGTGCGCCAGGTTGAGGCTTATCGCGCCGCCAGCACTCAGGCCCTGTAAAAAATAATCGCTCTTTTTTCGGGCATTTAACCTTTGTGCCCAGCTTTTCGCCGTATTTCGCCGGCGCAGGACTCGACAGCGGCCCGCGCCTCGCTTATTCTGATTAAACGTTTAATCAGCCTTCCCGGACCATCCATGGCGTCGTCACGGCCTGCCACCAATCTGAGCGCGATAGCAGCGGCACTCGGCGTGTCGGTTGCAACCGTGTCCAATGCGCTGTCGGGTAAAGGCCGTGTTTCACCTGATCTGGTAGAGCGAATCCGCAAGACGGCAAGTGAACTGGGTTATGTGCCGAGTTCGGCGGGCAGGGCGTTGCGCACCGGCAGAAGCGGTGTTCTGGGGCTGGTTCTGCCTGACATTGCTAACCCGCTCTTCCCGCAGATCGCGCAGGCCATTGAAAAGGCTGCCGTTACTGCCGGTTACGGCGTGCTGATCGCCGACTCCCGTGGCGATATCGCCATGCAGACGGATGCGATCAACCGGCTGATCGAGCGCGGGGTCGATGGTATGGTGGTCGTTCCCCGCCGTGGCACGCGCATTTCCGATGTCGATTGCCCGGTCGCCGTCATCGACAGCCCGTCGACACCGGGCAATACCGTTGCCGCCGACCATTGGGATGGTGGCCGGCAGGTGGGTGACTATCTGGCAGGCCTTGGCCACCGCAAGGTGGTGCTGGTGGGCAAGAACCGCGATTCCAATGTGCAGAATGACCGTCTCGGCGGCATTCGTGATGGTCTTGGCAAGGCCTGCGTGACCCGGACGCTCTGGATCGACAGCATCGAAGAGGCTGACGGTGCGGGTTGCCGGCTGGGGCTTGCCGATCTGGTGGCGGATGGTTTTACCGGCTTTGCCGCCATTTCCGACCTGCATGCGCTGCGGGCGCTGACCGAGTTGCAGCGCGAGGGCATCGAGGTGCCGGAAGAAGCAAGCGTCACCGGTTTCGACGATCTCATCTTTTCCGCCGTGGTCACCCCGCCGCTTACGACCATGCGCATGGATATGGGCCGCATCGCTGATCTGGCCGTCGGCGCGCTGCTGCGCGCGATCGATGGCGCCGGCGAAAACGGCATCGCGGGCGAAGTGACCGCGGAAATCTCGAAAGTACCGATGGCGCTGATCATGCGCGGCTCCACCGGCAAGGCAAAGCATGATGCGATTGAAGCCAAAAAAACGACAGCAGGAGAACTCACACCATGAAAAAGATCATTCTCGCATCGGGCACCGCCCTGATGCTGACGATGGGGGCCGCTGAGGCGCAGGACAAGACGCTGACGATTTCCGTCTACGCCTTCGCGCAGGACGAATTCAAGGAACTGGTCTATACGCCGTTCGAAAAGCAATGCGGCTGCAAGCTGGTTGTCGAGACCGGCAACAGCGTCGAGCGTCTGGCCAAGATGGAGGCCAACAAGGCCAATCCGGTGGTCGATCTCGCCATCGTCTCCATGGCGGATGCGCTTTCGGCCACCCGCAAGGATCTGATCCAGAAGATCGATGCTTCCAAGGTTCCGAATATCGAAAAGCTCTATGACATCGCCAAGGATCCGAATGGCGACGGCATGAGCGTCGGCGTCAATTTCTACGCCACCTCAATCGTTTACCGCACCGACAAGATGAAGATCGATAGCTGGGCCGATCTTTTGAAGGACGGTATCGTCGACCACGTAGCCTTCCCGAATGTTACCACCAATCAGGGCCCGCCGGCGCTTTATATGCTCGGCAAAGCTATCGGCAAGGACACGCCCGATCTTTCCGGCGCCATCGAGGCCGTGGGCGAAAAGAAGGACGACATCGTCACTTTCTACGTCAAATCCTCGCAGTTGGTGCAGTTGATGCAGCAGGAAGAAATCTGGGCAGCCCCGATCGGCCGCTTCTCCTGGGCGCCTTTCACCAAGCTCGACCTGCCGCTTGCCTGGGCGACGCCCAAGGAAGGCCAGACCGGCGGCATGAACGTGCTCGTGGTGCCGAAGGGCACGAAAA
Source organism: Agrobacterium deltaense RV3 (assembly GCF_900013505.1). Classification (NCBI taxonomy): domain Bacteria; kingdom Pseudomonadati; phylum Pseudomonadota; class Alphaproteobacteria; order Hyphomicrobiales; family Rhizobiaceae; genus Agrobacterium; species Agrobacterium deltae. The sequence continues at coordinate 1,616,671 of NZ_LT009746.1, forward strand.
ACGAAGATCTGGCGTTGCAGTTCATGGATTTCTGGCTATCGACCGACGTTCAGAAGGCGCTGGCCGAAAAGCTGGTGGACAGCCCGACCAACAGGGAAGTCAAGGTTTCCGATGAGGTGGCGAATAACATCACCTATGGCGACGAAACCGCAAAAAGCCTCCAGCTCATTCCGTCCGACGTGACGCTTGATAACCGCGACAAGTGGCTGTCGGAGTGGAACGCGAAGGTGGGCCAGTAAGCCCATTCACCGTTTGGAATGGGGCATTTAAATGTCCGCAAGGGCGGCTCCATTCCCGGAAAAGCGGTTCGGTCGTCCCCTGACCGCTTTTCCACCCTTTTTGATCGTAGGCCGGCGCGTCTGGCTGCCGTAACAACCGGCCCTCAGGCCGTTCAGGGAATAAACCCATGTTTCAGAACCGGGCCGAAGCGCTGGCGCTTGCCTTGCCTGCCGCAATTTTCGCGGCGGCGGTCTTTCTTGTGCCGGTCTTCATGCTGCTGTCGGAGGGTTTTCGCACCGCCGATGGCTGGACGTTGTCGGCTTACGCCGATTTCTTCACCGATCCGTTGAACCAGACGGTTTTCCTGCGCACCCTGAAGCTCGGCGCGCTTGTCACCATCGTCTCGGCGGTGGTGGGTTATGCGGCGGCCTTCGCCATCGTCAACCTGTCGCAGGGCGCGAAGGGGCACGTCGTCAATCTGGTCGTGCTGCCGCTGATGATTTCACCCGTCGCCCGCACCTATGCCTGGATCGTCATTCTGGGTCGAACCGGCATCGTCAATCAGGCGCTGCAGGCTGTCGGCCTCAGCGACGGGCCGATCCGCATCCTGTTTTCCGAAACGGCCGTCTTCATCGGCCTTCTGCAACTCTTCCTGCCATTGATGATCATCTCGCTCATTAGCGCGCTTGAGAACATGCCGAAGGATACGATTGCGGCTGCCCGCGTTCTCGGCGCAAGCTGGCTGCAGGTGTTCTGGAAGGTCATCCTGCCGCTCACCAAGGAAGGGCTGGTCGTCGGCGGCACGCTGGTCTTCACCGGTTCGCTCACGGCCTATATCACGCCCGCCATTCTCGGCGGCTCGAAGGTGCTGATGCTGGAAACCCTGCTTTACCAGCAGGTGACGGTTTCCAACAATTTCGTCTCCGCCAGCGTCATCGCCTTCATCCTGATCGTCATGAGCTTTGCCGCCAATATCCTGCTGAAGCGCATCGCCACCGCAAGGAACAAGAAATGACCCGGCAGCTCTTCATTCCGCTCACGCTTCTGCTTGTCGTCGGTTTCCTGATCGGGCCGTTCCTCATCATCGTTGCGGCCTCGTTTTCGGCCGGCGATACGCTCGCCTTTCCGCCGCAGGGCTTTTCGCTGAAGTGGATCGCCAAGGTCTTCACGGTCGAGAGCTTCCGGGAAAGCTTTGCCATGTCGATGTTCCTCGCCATCGGCGGCACGTTTGCGGCGCTCATCCTCGGCATTCCCGCCTCCTACGCCATGTCGCGCTACAAGCTGCCTTTTGCCGAGACGGTGCGCACCATCGTTTCCGCGCCGATCATCGTGCCGGGTATCATCGTCGGCTTAGCGCTGCTGCGTTATTTCGTCGTGCCTTTCGGCATCGGCATCACGCTTGCTTTGTTCCTCGCCCACACGGCGCTCATCCTGCCCTATGCGGTGCGGGTGGTGTCGGCCAGCCTCAACAATCTGCGCTCGGATATCGAGGAGGCGGCGGTGCTGCTCGGCTCGTCGCGGGTCGGGGCGTTTTTCCGCGTCGTGTTGCCGAATATTCGCGGCGGCATTCTCTCAGCCTTCATTCTCGGTTTCGTAACGAGCTTCAACCAGGTGCCGGTGTCGCTGTTCCTGTCAGGCCCCGGCGTTCGCACGCTGCCCATTGATATGCTGGGCTACATGGAAATCGTCTTCGATCCTTCCGTGGCCGCACTCTCCTCGCTGCTCGCCTTCCTTTCCATCGGCATCGTCTTCATGGCCGAACGTTTCCTGGGGTTCTCCCGTTATGTCTGACGCAAATTACCTTTCGCTCAAAAAAGTCTCGCTCGCCTATGGCGGCAATGTCGCCGTCAAGGACCTCGATCTCGATATCCGCAAGGGCGAGCTGCTCGCGCTTCTTGGGCCTTCCGGCTGCGGCAAGACCACGACGATGCGCGCCATTGCCGGGCTGATGCCGGTGGCGGGCGGGCGCATCGATCTCGATGGGGCAGACATTACCCGGGTGGCCGCGAACAAGCGTGCCGTGGGACTGGTGTTCCAGTCCTATGCGCTCTTCCCGCATCTGACGGTCTATGAAAACGTCGCCTTCGGCCTGAAGCTCAAGGGCATGAACGGCAAGGCGCTGGAGGACAAGGTTGCCTCCGGCCTGAAGTCGGTGGGCTTGTCCAGCTTCGCCTCGCGAAAGCCTGCGGAGCTTTCCGGCGGCCAGCAGCAGCGCGTGGCGCTGGCGCGCTCCATGGTCATGGAGCCGAAGGTGCTCTTGCTCGATGAGCCGCTCTCCAACCTCGATGCCCGCCTGCGCCTTGAAATGCGCACCGAATTGCAGCGCGTGCAGAAGGAAACCGGCGTGACGATGATCTTCGTCACCCATGACCAGATCGAGGCTTTGGCGCTCGCCGACCGCATTGTCGTCATGAAGGGCGGCAAGATTGAGCAGATCGGCACGCCGGAAGAGATCTACAACGCGCCGGTTTCATCCTTCGTGGCGGATTTCGTCGGCTTCGAAAACATCTTCGCGCTGGAAGGCGGCGCGCTCAAAACCGCAAACGGCACAACACCGCTTCCCGGACCAGTCCTTTCAGCATCCGGACTGGCCTGGCGGCCGCGCATGGTCACCCTCGGTTCAGGTCCTTTCCAGGGAACCGTGCGCGGCACCTCCTTTGCCGGCAACAGCCGCGAATATCTGCTCGATACGCCGCTCGGCCCCATCAAGGCGGAAACGGACGCCGCCCTGACCTCCCACGCAATCGGCGATACGCTCGCCTTCGACCTGCCGGTCGAAAAGGCGGCGAGCCTCAAGGTGTTCAACTGACCATGGGTGTATGGATCGATACCGATATGGGCTTCGACGATATCGCCGCCATCATGGTGGTGCAATCGTCGGGCCTTGCCATCGACGGCATTTCGCTGGTCTTCGGCAACGCGACACTTCAGGCCGTCTGCCGCAATGCCGCAGGCGCCGTCTCAGCCTTCGGCTGGTCGATGCCGATCCATCAGGGCCGCGCCATGCCGGTGCTGGGCGCACTCGAAACCGCGCAATGCATTCTGGGCGATAACGGCATTCCGACCGTCGGCCAAAACTTGCCGGATGCGCCGGTCTTGCCGAAAAGCGATGCCTTTGCCGCCCTTTGCAACTGGCTGGAGGGTGATGGTGAGAAGCGCATTCTGGCACTCGGCCCACTCACCAATATCGCCGCGCTTTGCCTTGCCCGGCCTGATCTTGCCGCCAGAATTTCCGATCTCACCTGGATGGGTGGCGGCGTGACCAGCGGCAACCACACGGCATCGGCCGAATTCAACGCCTTTGCCGATCCGGAAGCGCTGGCCATCGTGCTCTCCCACGGCCTGCCGTTGCGCATGGTCGATCTGGACGCCTGCCGCAAAGTTACCGCCTCGCCGGCCGATGTGCTGCCGATCCGCAATGCCGGCGGCAAGAATGCCGGGCTGATCGCCGATCTGCTGGAAGGTTTCATCGGCATCGCCACCAGCCGTGGCAGAGCTGCCATGGCGCTTTACGATCCCGTTGCCGCCGTCGCATTCGTCTCCGGTCTCATCGGTTGGCGTCATGCGCGGATCGATGTCGAGCTTCAGGCGACGCTGACGCGCGGGCGAACCGTGGTCGAGACGCGCGCTGAGAAAGCTCACGCCTTCAACGCGCATTTCGCCGAAACGGTGGATGCCGAGGGTGCAAAGACGGCGATTCTCGAGGCGTTGCGCCGGGAGGCCGCCCGATGAGCGCGAACTTTCCGACACGCGAGCCTGCCGATCTCACCGATGATGCGCTGCGCAGCCGCGCGGTCGCCGCCGCACGCGGCGATGCGCCTTTCGATGTCCTCATCACCGGCGGAACATTGGTGGATGTGGTAACGGGAGAGCTTCGCGCCGCCGATATCGGCATCGTCGGCGCTCTGATCGCCAGCGTGCACGAGCGGGCAAGCCGCAGCGATGCCGCACGGATCATCGATGCGGCAGGCGCCTATATCTCACCCGGCCTCATCGACACACATATGCATATCGAAAGCTCGATGGTCACACCGGCCGCTTATGCGGCGGCTGTGGTTGCCCGTGGCGTCACCACCATCGTCTGGGACCCGCATGAATTCGGCAATGTGCATGGTGTGGAAGGGGTACGCTGGGCGGCGAAATCCATCGAAAACCTGCCCCTGCGCGCCATTCTGCTCGCGCCCTCCTGCGTGCCTTCCGCACCCGGGCTGGAGCGCGGCGGGGCGGATTTCGACGCTGCCATTCTTGCCGATATCCTGTCGTGGCCGCAGGTCGGCGGTGTCGCGGAAATCATGAACATGCGCGGCGTCATCGAGCGCGATCCGCGCATGAGCGGCATCGTGCAGGCCGGGCTTGCCTCGGAAAAGCTGGTCTGCGGCCATGCACGCGGCCTGAAAGATACCGATCTCAACGCGTTCATGGCGGCGGGCGTTTCTTCCGATCACGAACTGGTCTCGGGCGAAGACCTGATGGCGAAACTGCGGGCAGGACTGACCATTGAGCTGCGCGGCTCGCACGATCACCTGCTGCCGGAATTCGTGGAAGCGCTGAACGCGCTCGGCCACCTGCCGCAGACGGTGACGTTGTGCACCGACGACGTCTTCCCCGATGATCTGCTACGAGGCGGTGGGCTTGACGATGTGGTGCGCCGCCTCGTCCGTTATGGCCTGAAGCCCGAATGGGCGCTGCGCGCCGCAACGCTCAATGCCGCGCAAAGGCTCGGCCGTGCCGATCTCGGCCTCATCGCCGCCGGCCGTCGCGCCGATATCGTCGTCTTTGAGGATTTGAGCGGTTTTGCCGCCCGCCACGTTCTGGCCGAGGGCAGGGCGGTTGCGGAAGGCGGGCATATGCTCGTCGACTTTCCGGCCTGCGATGCGACAGCGCTCGAAGGCTCGATGAAGCTGCCGCTGCGCGCAGCCGATGATTTCCGGGTTGCCTCCGAGGGCGCGAAGGTGCGCCTCGCCACCATCGACCGCCCGCGCTTCACGCAATGGGGCGAGGCGGAAGCCGAGGTGAAGGACGGTTTCGTCGTTCCCCCTGAGGGCGCCACGATGATTTCCGTCACCCATCGCCACGGCATGGCCGAGCCGATCACCAGAACCGGCTTTCTCACCGGCTGGGGAAACTGGAACGGCGCCTTCGCCACCACCGTCTCGCATGACAGCCACAACCTCACCGTTTTCGGCGGTAATGCGGAGGACATGGCGCTCGCCGCAAATGCGGTGATAAAGGCCGGCGGCGGCATGGCTGTCGCTTCCGAAGGCAGGGTGACCGCACTTCTCCCGTTGCCGCTTTCCGGCCTCGTTTCCGATGCCCCGCTTGACGACGTGGCAAAGGCTTTCGAAGAATTGCGCGAAGCCGTCGGCAGGCTGGTGGAATGGCAGCCGCCCTATCTCGTCTTCAAGGCCTGCTTCGGCGCCACACTCGCCTGCAATATCGGCCCGCACCAGACAGATATGGGCATTGCCGATGTGTTGACGGGCAGGGTGATGGAAAGCCCGGTGATTTCGGTGGTGGGGTGAGCGCAGGCGTTTACTGCGCGCTCTTTTCCGACCCTGTGAATGGGTTCAGGCGAGCGGCGGTTAAACAGAGAGGGAGCCGCCTACCTGCTTTTCGGCCCAGTCATGCGCCCAGCTGGCGCGCGAGCAATAACCCCGGCTGCCATCCTCGCCGAAAAACACGCCGGCCCAGAGCGGTGTCGCATCGTCCGTCAGAACCCAGCCGCCTGAATCGCCCTGCGTCGGCATGGGCGTGACGAGATGCCCGAGCGCGCCGCCGATCGGGATGACGGGCTGCGGCTTGAGTTCGATCTGGTCGCGAAAACAATAGGTCGAGGTGCCGTCCGTGAAGGCGTAGCTGATCGCCAGCGAGCCGAGCTTGCACTTATAGGTGCCGCTTTTGCCCCTGAGGGTCACGTTTTGCCCCGGCGTCAGGCTGGCGGCCACCCCGCCCAATGAAGACGCTGCCGGTGCTTTGGTCAGTTCGATCAGCGAGAAGTCGAACATATTCACAGGCGGATCGTTGCCGGGATAGGGATTGGGTATCGGCAGTACCACAGGATCGCAGACCGTCTGCGCCGGTAAGGGATGGAGCTTGGTATGATGTATCACCGTGCCGATCCGTTTTCCCGATACATCTAAAATATCGTCGCCGGTGTTGGCGACATGGGCGCAGGTCATGCCGTATTGTTTTTTGCGCGCGTTGGTCAGCGTCCCGCCATAGGTGCCGGTTTCGCCGGCGCTGGTGGTGATTTCATCGCCGGCCGCAAAGGCAAGCCTTGCCCTTGGACGTTCCTCTATCCGGGCGGAAGCGACACTCCCATTAATGAGAGCGGTTAATTGGCGAAGCGCCGCAATGTCGCTACCGTCCTCCAGAGACTCGGGCGCAGCTTTTGCCGGGGTCTTGAGTGGACCGTAAACGATGGTCATCACGACAGGACCGCTTCTCGTTGGGCGCGGGATCGCGTCCCACAGCGAAACGTTGCGCTTGAGGTCGCGGCGCCTATATCCTTGATAGGGCGTCTGGAACGGCCATTCCGGAAAAGCGAGGGGCAATCTCCACCAGTCGCGAAAAGGGCGACCGTCGAGAAGATACTCATACCGGTAGCGTTCGCCTTCCGGCAAGACGCCATCTTCTATATCGTAAAGCAGCATCCATAACGGATCCACGTCGAGGGTGAAGCCATGCACGATGGGGATTTCCGAGGCCGCCCGTGCCAATTGCGTCATGGCTTCGGAAGCGTCGAAATAGGCGCGCAGGTCCTCATAGGTCGGCATGGCCGCTTACTCCGGTTTGGGTTCGAAAAACCCGGCCACAAAGGTGAAGATTGGCGCGAGCAGGCCGGCCGCGAAAACGCTGTACCACTGGTGGACGAGAAAGACGGAGCCGCTCAGCGTATAGGCCCAGAGCACGAAGGCGATGGTGGAGATGATGGCATTCAAGACCCATGGCTGGCCCGAGAGTTTACGGCGGTAGAGATAGATCGGAGTACCGATGATGCCGAGGGCGAGAATTGCCCAGCTGACGATCACGGCCTGCGTGGGGACGACGCTGTCCGCCGTCAGCATGCTCAACCCGTAATGGGAATTGACCATTTTATCGACTGCAACATATAGGGCCACGGACTCTGCCGGAATATATTTGATAAGACGGTCGCGATAATCGTCAGGCGGCAGGTTTTTTAGCGACTTGGAGGCCAGACGCCCGTTGATCGCACTTTTTGGCACAACAAGTCTCGTCATGATGCTTGCCCGTTTGAAAAATTAGACCGGAAATAAATAACAAATGCGACTATACCGTGTATGTATACTAAATAAACGGTTGAGTCTATTGGATGTCGATGTATATGGGGTAGAATTATTGCGCGTAAGCAGTATTGTTTCGCCCCGATGCCGCGGGGCGATTATTGATCGGACGCTTCACATCTGAAAGCTGTGCCGGAAAGGCCACTTTCACTCCGCCGCCAGTTCCTGCTCCACCAGCGTCGCCCAGAACGCCACGCCCGGCACGATGGCCGCATCGTTAAAGTCGTAGGAGGTGTTGTGGTGCAGCGCGCCATCCACCGCCGGACCGTTGCCGAGCCAGACATAGCAGCCGGGCGCTTCGCCTGCGAAGAAGGCGAAATCGTCGCCGGCGGTCGAGGGCGGGAAGGCGTTGCGGGTCCTGTTGCCGAAGACGGTTCTTGCGGCGCGCAGCGCCCGTTTCGTCGCATCCGCCTCGTTGATGACGGGTGGAATCCGGCGGATGAACTCATAACTTGCTTCGATGCCGAACATCGCCGCCGTGCCCTTGGCCAGCCTGCCGATTTCCGCCTCCAGCTGGTCTCGCACTTGAGGCGCATAGGCGCGCGCGGTACCGCCGATTTCGACGAGATCTGGGATCACATTAAGTGCCTTGGGGTCGCCTGCCTGCACCGAACAGGCACTGACGACGGCCGGCTGCAATGGGTCGACCACGCGGCCGACGATAGTTTGCAGCGAGGCGAGGAAGGTGCCGGCCGCCGTTACCGGATCGCGACCGAGATGCGGCTTGGCGCCGTGGGTGCCGACGCCTTTGAAGGTGACGCGCCAACTGTCCGACGAGGCAAGCTGCGGTCCTTCCACCACCGCCATTTCGTCGATGCCCAGCCCCGGCATGTTGTGCAGGCCATAGACCGCATCGCAGGGGAACAGCTCGAAAAGCCCGTCCTCGACCATTTTTTTTGCGCCGCCACGGCCTTCTTCGGCCGGCTGGAAGATGAAATGCACGGTGCCGGAAAAATCGCGGGTCTTTGCCAGATAACGCGCCGCACCCAGCAGCATGGCGGTGTGGCCGTCATGGCCGCAGGCATGCATCTTGCCGGGGAATTTCGATTTGTAGGGGCGGTCTGGAACCTCAGGCATGGCAAGGGCATCCATGTCTGCGCGAAGACCAATGCTGCGCGTGCCGTTGCCCACCTGCAGCGTGCCGACCACGCCGGTGCCGCCGAGACCGCGATTCACCTTCAGCCCGGCGCGCTCGAGAAGATCGGCGACGATGGCGCTCGTTCTCTCCTCTTCGAAACCCAGTTCCGGATGCGCGTGCAGATCATGACGGAGTTCCGTCAGGAATGGCAGGTCCTCGCCGATCCGGTCCAGCAGTCTCATGGGAAGCTTGTCCTTGAATGTGGGAAAAACCCGCGTCATAGGTGGGTTTGTCCAAATGCCTGTTGCTTTTTTCTCTTCTAACGGAAAAAGCCAATGAAATGAACCCGCAGCGTCTCTGTGGTTGCTAAAATGATGAATCTGCCGAACGGGATTGGCGTGGCCGAAAACCGTCTCCGCCATGCGCCATCCCTGTTCTGAAAGGAAAACAGATGCCGTCACCAGCATCGCCCGCCATCGCCCCGTCTCCCTCCGCGCCGCATGAGTTCTGGCAGCAGATCCATCCGCCCCGGAGCTTCGAAACAGCAGGCGCATATTCCACATTCTTTCCGGCGGAACTGGATGATGGAAGGCAGATCTGTCTGCCCATACGGCCGCTTGCGGACGGAGAGCACGCGCTTGCATCGCTCATCGTCAACCAGGCTTCCTTTGAGGTTCTGGAGGCGCTGGCCGCCGATCTTGCCGCAAAGCTTCTTCCCTTCAAGCCGGATGTCGTTATCGGCCTGCCGACGCTCGGCCTGACGCTTGCGGCCGCCGTTGCCCGCCATCTTGGCCATTCCCGTTACGTGCCGCTCGGCACTTCACGCAAATTCTGGTATCTGGAGGAACTGTCGGTGCCGATGTCCTCCATCACCACAAGGCAGGAAAAACGGCTTTATATCGATCCGCGCATGCTGCCGCTCATCGAGAACCGGCGGGTGGCGCTGGTGGATGACGTCATCTCCAGCGGCAGCTCCATCATAGCGGGTCTTTCCCTTCTCGCCGCCTCCGGCATTCGGCCCGCCGTCATCGGCGCGGCCATGCTGCAATCGGATCGCTGGCGGGAAAAAATCGCCGCTTTCGGGCCGGAATGGCCGGAGCGAGTGAGGGGTGTTTTTTCAACGCCGCTACTCACCAAAGCGGAAGGCGGCTGGCGCACCTGACGAAGCGCAAATTCCGGCAAAAGGCAAGTGGTGATAATTTCACCGCTGCCTAATTTGTGTCTTGCGAAGCTCGAAGAGATCGTCCTAAGATCGCCCCCGACAGACAATAGCGGTCGGCGAACAATGCGCCGGTTTGCTTTCGCGCGGTGTCATCCCGGCGTCTGCCCGCCCCCGTTTTGTTCTTTCCGATGACTGGAATTTCTTCCCATGCATGCAGTATTCGACGGTCATAATGATGTGCTGCTTCGGTTGTGGCGCAACAGCAAGGCCGGTGCCGATCCGGTGGCCGAATTCAGGAACGGCACGCGCGAAGGCCATATAGACGGCCCGCGTGCAAGGGCAGGCGGTCTCGGCGGCGGCATCTGCGCGATCTATATTCCCTCCGGCGATCTCATCTTGCAGGAACCGGATGAAAGCGGCCATTACAACACGCCGCTCGCCTCCCCACTGGAGCGCCAGCCTTCGCTCGATATCGCCATGGAAAAGGCGGCGATTGCGCTGAGGCTCGACCGCGCCGGCGCGTGGCGGCTTTGCCGCTCCACGGCCGATATCCGCAAGGCCTTTGCCGAGGATATCTTCGCCGCCGTGCTGCATATGGAGGGCTGCGAGGCGATCGACGCCGATCTCGATGCGCTGAACGTGTTTTACGCCGCCGGCCTGCGCTCGCTCGGCCCGGTCTGGAGCCGGCACAATATCTTCGGCCATGGCGTTCCGTTCTCTTACCCCATGTCTCCCGATACGGCGCCCGGCCTCACCGATGCCGGTTTTGCGCTGGTGAAGGAATGCAACAGGCTCGGCATTCTCATCGATCTCGCGCACATCACCGAAAAAGGCTTCTGGGATGTGGCGAAGACCACCAACCAGCCGCTGATCGCCAGCCATTCAAACGCACATGCGCTTACCCCCGTCGCCCGCAATCTCACCGACAGGCAGATGGATGCCATCAGGGAAAGCGGCGGGCTGGTGGGGCTTAATTATGCCGTGACCATGCTGCGCGCGGATGCGCGGGACATTGCCGATACGCCGCTTTCCGACATGGTGCGCCATATCGATTACATGGTGGAGCGCATGGGCATTGATTGCGTGGCGCTGGGATCGGACTTCGACGGCGCGACGATACCCGTCGGCGTTGCCGATGCGAGCGGCAATCACAATCTGGTTGCGGCGCTGAAATCGGCGGGCTACGGTGATGGAGAACTTGCTAAAATATGCCGGGAAAACTGGCTGCGTGTTTTGTCTCAGGCCTGGCACGAGGCGGCCTGAGAAGAGCTGAAGCGAACCAAATCAAGCTTATAACAAAAGGGGAGATCCTATGATCAAATCGCTCAACAAATCCATGCGTATTCTGAGCACCAGCGCCGCTTTGTCGCTGATGATGCTGGCCGCGCCCCATGCTTTTGCCGCAACGCCGGCCGATACGCTGGTCGAAGGTTTCGCCATCGACGACATCATCACGCTCGATCCGGGCGAGGCTTTCGAACTTTCCGCAGCTGAAGTTACCGGCAACACCTACAGCAAGCTGGTTTCCATCGATCTTAACGACACGTCCAAGGTTATCGGCGATCTGGCCGAAAGCTGGACGACCTCCGACGATGGTCTCACCTATACGTTCAAGCTGAAATCCGGCCTGAAATTCGCGTCGGGCAATCCGGTCACGGCCGATGATGTGGCTTTCTCCTTCGAACGCGCCGTGAAGCTCGACAAGTCGCCGGCATTCCTGCTGACGCAGTTCGGTCTCAGCGGTGACAACGTCACCGAAAAGGCGAAGGCTGCGGATGCGAACACATTCGTTCTGACGGTCGACAAGCCCTATGCGCCGAGCTTCGTGCTGAACGTGCTGACCGCAACCGTCGCTTCGGTGGTCGACAAGAAATTCGTGACGGAAAAGGCCAAGTCGGTCACGCCGAGCGCCGATTACAAATACGATACCGATTTCGGCAACGAGTTCCTGAAGACTGGCTATGCCGGTTCCGGCCCTTACAAGATCCTCGGCTGGAAGGCCAACGAGGCGGTGATCCTCGAAGCCAACCCGAATTATTACGGCGAGAAGCCGAAGCTGAAGCGTGTGGTCTATCGCCACATGAAGGAAAGCTCGGGCCAGCGCCTGGCGCTTGAAAACGGCGATATCGATGTGGCCCGCAACCTCGAGCCGGGCGACATGGAAGCCGTTTCCAAGAAGGAAGGCCTTGCCGTCACCTCCGCGCCGAAGGGCACCGTCTATTATTTCAGCCTCAACCAGAAAAACGAGAACCTGAAGAAGCCCGAAGTCATCGAAGCCTTCAAATATCTGGTCGACTATGACGCCATCGGCGCGACGATCATCAAGGGCATCGGCGAAGTTCACCAGACCTTCCTGCCGAAGGGCCAGCTCGGCGCGCTTGACGAGAACCCCTACAAGCTGGACGTCGCCAAGGCGAAGGAGCTTCTCGCCAAGGCCGGCCTGAAGGACGGCTTCACCGTGTCCATGGATGTGCGCAACACACAGCCGGTAACCGGCATTGCCGAAAGCGTGCAGCAGACGCTGGCGCAGGCCGGCATCAAGCTGGAAATCATTCCCGGCGACGGCAAGCAGACGCTGACCAAATATCGCGCCCGCACGCATGATATCTACATTGGCCAGTGGGGTTCGGACTATTTCGACCCGAACTCGAATGCGGAAACCTTCACCATCAACTACGACAATTCCGACGAGGGCAAGAACAAGACGCTCGCCTGGCGCAATGCCTGGGACGTTCCTGACCTGACCAAGGAAACCCAGTCGGCGCTTCTGGAGAAGGACAGCGCCAAGCGCGCCGCCATCTATGAAAACCTGCAGAAGGAAGTTCTGGCGAAGGGTCCCTTCGTCATCATCTTCCAGCAGACGGAAGTGGCAGGATATTCCGCCAAGCTGAAGGGCCTGAAGCTCGGACCGAGCTTCGACACCAACTTCGTCTACACCATTTCCAAGGAATGATCCGGAAGGATCGGTCTCTTGAGCATGGTTGAAAGCAACAGCAGGGCGAGGCACGGCAAACGCGGTGCCAATGCCCGCGTGAAAGCCGTTCTCGGCTTCGCCGTCACCGTCATCACCACCTTTCTGGGGCTGATGGCGGTCACATTCTTCATTGGCCGCGTCGTGCCGATCGATCCTGCGCTGGCGATCGTCGGCGACCGTGCGCCTGCGCATGTGGTCGAGCGGGTGCGTGAGCAGCTCGGCCTCAACCTGCCGCTCTGGCAGCAGTTCTTCCTTTATCTGAAACAGGCGCTATCGGGCGATTTCGGCACCTCCGTCCTCACCACCAATCCGGTGATGGAGGATATCAAGCGGGTGTTTCCGGCGACGATAGAACTCGCCACGCTCGGCACTATCATCGGCGCCGTCTTCGGCATTCCGCTTGGCGTGCTTGCCGCTGTCAAGCGTGGCAGCTTTGCCGATCAGGTGGTGCGCGTCATCGGCCTCATCGGTTATTCCGTGCCGATCTTCTGGCTCGGCCTTCTGGCGCTGCTGGTGTTTTACGCCCGGCTGCAATGGGTGGCTTATCCCGGCCGCATGGATATCGTTTATGAATTCACCTTCACGCCGGTCACGGGCTTCTTCCTGATCGACGCGATCTGGCAGCGGCAATGGGACGTGTTGTGGGATCTCTTCCGCCACATCATCCTGCCGGCCTGTCTGCTCGGTTATTTTTCGCTGGCCTATATCAGCCGCATGACGCGCTCCTTCATGCTGAACGAGCTTAGCCAGGAATATATCGTCGCGGCCCGCGCCAAGGGGCTTTCGGAAACCCGCATCATCTGGTTCCACGCGCTGCGCAACGCCGCCGTGCCGCTGGTGACAGTGATTGCACTCTCCTATGCCGGTCTGCTGGAAGGTTCGGTGCTCACCGAAACCATCTTCGCCTGGCCGGGGCTTGGCCTCTACATCACCAATTCCCTGCAGAATGCGGATATGAATGCCGTTCTCGGCGGCACGATCGTGATCGGCGCCATCTTCGTTGGCATCAATCTCTTCTCCGATCTGCTTTACCGGACGCTCGATCCAAGGACGCGCAGCCGATGACCCTTTCGACCGATACGATCAAACCCTATAGCCGCGAATGGCTGCTCTCCGACCGGCCGGCCTCGCGCAGGCAGGCGCGGCTTGGCCGCGCCTATGTCATCTGGCGGCGCTTTTCGGAAAACCGTCTGGCGCTGCTTGGGCTCGGCATCATCATCGCGCTGCTGTTCGTGGCGCTGTTTGCCGATGTTCTGGCGCCGCATAACCCGGTGCAGGGCGATCTGCGCAATGCCCGGCTTTTGCCGCCCGGCACGGAAGGTTATCTGCTTGGCACCGACGATCAGGGCCGCGATATTCTCTCGCGCCTCATTCACGGTTCGCGGCTGACGCTTTTCGTCGTGCTTCTGGTCGCCATCATCGCAGCCCCCGTCGGCCTCATCGTCGGCACGGTTTCCGGTTATGCCGGCGGCTGGGTGGATGCGGTTTTGATGCGCATCACCGATATCTTCCTTGCCTTTCCGAAGCTCGTTCTGGCGCTGGCGCTGGTCGCGGCGCTTGGGCCGGGCATCGAAAACGCGGTGCTCGCCATCGCGCTCACCTCATGGCCGCCCTATGCGCGCATCGCGCGCGCCGAAACCATGACTTTCCGCAATTCCGATTTCATCGCCGCGGTCAAGCTCATGGGCGCGTCGCCCTTCCGTATCGTGCTGAAACACGTCATGCCGCTCTGCCTGTCGTCGCTCATCGTGCGCGTGACGCTGGATATGGCGGGCATCATCCTTACCGCCGCAGGCCTCGGCTTCCTCGGTCTCGGCGCACAGCCGCCGCTGCCGGAATGGGGCGCGATGATCGCTTCCGGCCGCCGCTTCATTCTCGACCAATGGTGGGTCGCGGCCATGCCCGGCGTGGCGATCCTCATCGTCAGCCTCGGTTTCAATCTCCTGGGCGACGGGTTGCGCGATGCGCTGGACCCCAAGGAGGCGGGCCAATGAGTGCGCCGCTTCTGACCGTTCAGAACCTGCGCGTGTCCTTCCCCACCCGCACCGGGCTGGTGGAGGCGGTGCGCGGCGTGTCCTTCACGCTCGGGCGCGAGCGTCTCGGCATCGTCGGCGAATCCGGCTCGGGTAAATCGCAGACAGGCCGCGCCATCATGGGACTGACCCCGAAAAACGCGCGCATCGAGGCGGATGCGCTGCGCTTCGGCGATATTGATCTGCTCAAGGCGTCTGCAAAAGAGCGGCGGATCATGCGCGGCAAGCGCATGGCCATGATCCTGCAGGACCCGAAATATTCGCTGAACCCGGTCATGACCATCGGCCGCCAGATCATGGAAACCCTGCGCACCCATGAAAAGATCGGCGGCGGCGAGGCGCGCCAGCGCACGCTCGCCATGCTGGAAGCCGTGCAGATCCGCGATCCCGAGCGTGTCTTCGATCTTTACCCGCACGAGGTTTCGGGCGGCATGGGCCAGCGTGTCATGATCGCCATGATGCTGGTCTGCGGCCCCGAACTGCTGATCGCCGACGAACCCACTTCGGCGCTCGACGTGACGGTGCAGCTGGAAGTGCTCGACATTCTCGACAAGCTGGTGCGCGACCGTGGCATGGGGCTGATCTTCGTCAGCCATGATCTCAGGCTCGTCTCCTCTTTCTGCGACCGTGTTCTCGTCATGTACGCCGGCAAGGTGGTGGAAGAGCTGTCTTCCGCCAATCTGAAGGAAGCGAAACATCCCTATACGCAGGGCCTGCTGAACTGCCTGCCGGAAATCGGCGGCCACCGGCATCCGCTGCCGGTTCTGGAACGTAAGCCGGAGTGGCGCGCATGAGTTCAGTTCTTTCCGTTCGCGACATGGTGGTCGATTTCGACGGTTACATCGCGCTCGACCGCGTCAGCATCGATGTGGCAGAGGGTGAATCCTTCGGCATCGTCGGCGAGTCCGGCTCCGGCAAATCGACGCTGCTGCGCGCCATTGCCGGCCTCAACCATTTCGATGAAGGCTCCTTGATGGTGGCCGGACGCTCCTATACCGGCAAGCACCGCGACAAGAGCTTCTATAGCGACGTGCAGATGGTGTTTCAGGACCCCTATGGCTCGCTTCACCCGCGCCAGACGGTGGATGCGCTGCTGCTCGAGCCGCTGGTCATCCACGGTCTAGACAATCGCGAGCAGCGCATTGCCCGGGCATTGGACGAGGTGGGCCTCGGTTCCGGCTTCCGCTTCCGTTATTCGCACCAGCTTTCCGGCGGCCAGCGCCAGCGCATCGCCATTGCGCGTGCGCTGATCGTCGAGCCGAAAATCCTGCTGCTGGATGAGCCGACTTCGGCGCTCGACGCCTCCATTCAGGCGGAAATCCTCAACCTGCTGGAACAGGCCCGCAAGGACCGCAATCTCACCTTCGTCATGGTCAGCCACGATCTCGGCGTCATCAGCCATATGTGCGATCGCCTTGCGGTGATGAAAAGCGGCAGGGTGGTGGAAATGCTGGAGGCCGAGGCGCTGGAAAGCCGGGAATTCAGCGCGGATTATACAAGGCAGCTGCTGGTGGCGAGCGAGGGCTTCAAGCGCGTTTGAGGTGCCGCTATAGTCGGGTCAAATGACATCTTCCGTCATTCCGGCCTTGAGCCGGAATCCAGCGACCGCGCGTCTGCGCGGTCAGAGACTATATTGCGATCAAGGACTTGATCGCGCTGGATGCCGGGTCAAGCCCGGCATGACGGACGGTGTCGGCCAAAACAAGGTATCCAGACGATGCAACTGCGCGCCCTGATGTATTTCGACGAACTGGTCCGCACCAATTCCATGCGCGCCGCGGCGGAAAACCTGAATGTCGCGCCGACAGCGGTGAGCCGGCAGATCGAGAACCTCGAATATTATTTCGGCTCGCCGCTGGTGGAGCGTTCCAGCCGGGGCGTGAAACTGACGGCTGCGGGAGAGCTGCTCGCTGCCCGCGCCGGCAAGACGTTGCGGGAACTCGACCATGTGCATCAGCTGATCGACGATCTGAAGGGCCTCCAGCGCGGCCGGGTCACGGTCTATGCCAATGGTGCGACGGTGGCGAACCTTCTGGCGCCGGTGCTGGCGCAGTTCAGCCTGAAATATCCAAAACTGCGCTTCGAGGTGCATATTACTAGCGCCCGCCAGGCAATGGAGGCGCTGGGTGCTGCGGAAGCCGATCTGGTCGTCAGCCTGTTCGCGCCGAAGCTTTCCGGCGTGAAAGTGCGCTCTCGCACCCGCATCAGCTACGACGCCATCTTCCCCGCCGGTCATGCGCTTGCCGGGCAGACGGAAGTCTCGCTCAAAGAGCTGGCCAGCCTGCCGCTTGCTTTGCCGGACAAGAGTTTCGCGGCGCGTCAGGCTTTCGACACGCTGTTTGCCGATGCGGGCATCGAGCTTGATCCCGTCTTCATCACCAGCTCTTTGGAAATGCTGAAGGAGCTGGTACTGGGCCACGCCGCCGCCACGCTTTTGCCGGCGCTTTCGGTGGCGCGGGAAATCCGCAGCGGGCAGATGGTCGCCGTTCCGCTCTCCGGCAAGAAGGGTATCCATACCCAGATCGATCTCTGTGTCGCGCCCGACCGGCAATTGTCCTTCGCCGCCTCCAAGCTTGCCGATTTTATCGAGCGTTTCATGCGCGAGGCGACGGCGGGATAAGCGGAACGGTTTGGTCTTTCCGCCCGGAAGGTTGATTTCTATCCGCATTTCCGTGTAGCCATTTCAGCTACACGGAGCACACAAAAATCGAGATTGTGTGTGCGCCTGCAACATGACACTCTTTTTGCAACGGGCGGTCTTCGGAAGGGCAAAAATGCCCCGGCCGCCAGACAGGGGACAATGATGCCACGCACTTATCTTTCGCAGGCGGCAACGCTTTCGCGCCGTACCGCGTTGACCCTTGCATTGGGCACGGCGCTCTGGCTGCCGCTTTCGGCAACGGTTGCCGAAGCCGCGGCGAAAACCGCGCTGACGCTTGGCATGGCGGTGGAGCCGGCCGGTCTTGATCCGACCATCGCCGCCCCCGTCGCCATCGGCCAGGTCACCTGGCAGAATGTCTTCGAAGGTCTGGTGAAGATCGACCGCGAAGGCAAGGTGAAGCCGCAGCTTGCCGAAAGCTGGGAAATTTCCCCTGATGGCAAAACCTATACGTTCAAGCTGCGCAAGGGCGTGACCTTCCATGATGGCGAGACCTTCGATTCCTCTGTCGCGAAATTTTCGCTGGATCGGGCGCGTGGCGAAAGCTCGGTCAATCCGCAGAAACGCTTCTTCGCCGCCATCGACAGTATAGAGACGCCGGATGCCGCAACGCTGGTGCTGACGCTGAAGCAGCCGGCCGGCAGCCTCCTCTACTGGCTCGGCTGGCCGGCCTCCGTGATGGTGGCGCCGAAAAGCGCCGAGAATAACCGCACCACTCCTGTCGGTACCGGCCCGTTCAAATTCGTGGCCTGGGCCAAGGGCGACAAGGTCGAGTTGCAGAAGAACGACGCCTATTGGGACAAGGCCGTGGCGGTAAAGCTCGACAAGGCGACCTTCCGTTTCGTCTCCGATCCGCAGGCGCAGGCCGCCGCACTGAAATCCGGCGATATCGATGCCTTCCCGGAATTCGGCGCACCTGAACTGATGACCTCCTTCGATGGCGACGCGCGCCTCGGCACCTTCGTCGGCAATACGGAGTTGAAGGTCGTGGCGGGCATGAACAACGCCCGCAAGCCCTTCGATGACAAGCGCGTGCGTCAGGCGCTGATGATGGCGGTGGATCGCGGCACTGTCATTGAAGGCGCCTGGTCCGGCTTCGGCACGGCCATCGGCAGCCATTACACGCCGAATGACCGCGGCTATATCGATACGACCGGGGTACATCCTTACGATATCGACAAGGCCAAGGCGCTGCTTGCCGAAGCCGGTTATCCGGATGGTTTCAGCTTCACCATCAAAGCCCCGCAAATGGCCTATGCCCAGCGCACCTCGCAAATCCTGCAGGCGATGTTTGCCGAAATCGGCGTGACCATGACCATCGAGACCACCGAGTTTCCGGCGAAATGGGTGGCGGATGTTCTTAAAGGCGCGGATTACGACATGACCATCGTTGCCCATGCCGAGCCGATGGATATCGATATCTACGCGCGCGACCCCTATTATTTCAATTACAAGAACCCGGCCTTCAACGAGGTCGTGGCGAATGTCGAAAAGACGGCGGATGCCGGCGCGCAGGAAAAGCTCTATGGCGAAGCCCAGAAAATCCTCGCGGAAGATGTACCCGCCCTTTATCTTTTCGTCATGCCGAAACTCGGCGTCTGGGACAGGAAGGTGAAGGGGCTCTGGGAAAACGAGCCCATTCCCTCGAATGTGCTGACGGATGTGCATTGGGAAGAGTGACGTTTGTCGATAGCCGTTTCTTCCGTCATGCCGGACTTGATCCGGCATCCAGCCAGCCCAAGTCCTTGGGCTGAAAGGGCTCTCTCCGCCGCGCAGACGCGCGTCGGCTGGATTCCGGCTCAGGGCCGGAATGACGGGAGAGAGATAACTGGACCTTCGACCGCAGGCGAAACAAAGCAAGGAGAAGATGCCAGATGTTAGCCGTCCTCATCCGGCGTCTTTTAAGCCTCGTCATCACCCTGTTTGCCGTTTCCCTCATCATCTATGTCGTCATGGGCCTGCTGCCGGGCGATCCTGCCGCCATCATGCTCGGAACCTCGGCGAGCCCCGATACGCTCGCGGCGCTGCAGAAGCAGATGGGCCTCGATCAGCCGCTGCCGCTGCGTTATCTCCACTGGCTGGCCGGTGTGTTTCATGGCGATCTCGGGCAATCCTATACCTATGGCGTGCCGGTGGCGGGGCTGATCCTGGAGCGGCTGGCCGTTACCCTGCCGCTTGCGCTGCTGGCCGTCTGCCTTTCGGTGGCCATCGCCATTCCGCTCGGCGTTGCGGCGGCGCGGAGCCGTAACGGCGCGCTGGATTTTGCGGCCGGGCTGTTTTCGCATGTGGGCATTGCCGTGCCCGGTTTCTGGGTCGGCCTGCTGCTTATCATCGTCTTTTCCACCACGCTCGGCTGGATGCCGGCCGGCGGTTTTCCCGGCTGGACGCCGAGCTTTTCAGCTGGTCTTACAGCGCTCATCCTTCCGGCGGTGGCGCTGGCGCTGTCGCAGGCCGGCGTTCTTACGCGCGTCTGCCGCTCCGCCGTGCTGGAAGTGATGAATGAGGATTTCGTGCGCACCGCGCGCGCCAAGGGTCTGAGCGAGCGGGTGGCGTTGTGGCGCCATGCGGTGCCGAATGCGATGATCCCTGTCGTCACCATGATCGGCCTGCAATTCACCTTCCTCATTGCCGGCGCGGTGCTGGTGGAAAATGTCTTCAACTTGCCGGGTCTAGGCCGGCTTGCCTATCAGGCGCTGACCCAGCGCGATATCGTCGTCATGCAATCCGTCGTGCTGTTTTTCTCGGCGCTGGTGATCGTCATGAATTTCGTTGTCGATATCGCCTATCTTTTCATCGATCCCAGACTGCGGGCAGGTGCGCGATGATGCGATTGATCCGCCGCCGCCCCGCCTTTGCCGTCGGCATCGCCGTCACGGTCTTTCTGGTCGCAGTCGCCCTGCTGTCTCTGGTCTGGACGCCCGTGTCCCCCACCAAGATGCAGATCGTCCAGAAGCTGAAATCGCCCTTGGTTTATGGCGGCCTCGGCACGGATCATTTCGGCCGCGACGTGCTGTCGATGCTGATGGCCGGTGCGTGGAACTCGCTGTCCACCTCCATCGCCGCCGTCGCCATCGGCGCATTTATCGGCACGACCATTGGCGTTGCGGTTGCAGCGCTGCGCGGTTTCACCGAAACCGTGGTCATGCGCATCTGTGACATCATCTTCGCCGTTCCGCCCATCCTGTCGGCGATGATGCTCGGCGCTTTCATCGGCACGGGCCGTTTTACCGCCATCATCGCCATCGCCACCTTCATGGTGCCGGTCTTTGCCCGGCTGACGCTGGGGGCGGCGCTGCAGATATGGTCGCGGGAATATGTCACCGCCGCCACCAGCATCGGCCAGAACCGCGCCAAGATCACGCTTTTCCACATCGTGCCGAATATATCCAACCAGATCATCGTGCAGGTGACGATCCAGCTCGGCCTTGCGATATTGACGGAAGCAGGCCTTTCTTTCCTCGGTCTCGGCATGCCGCCGCCCGCCGCCACCTGGGGACGAATGCTGGCCGATGCCCAGACCTATCTCGGCACAGCGCCCTGGCTCGCCATCATGCCCGGCCTTGCGATTGCGCTCGCCGTCTTCGGCCTCAATCTTCTCGGCGATGGCCTGCGCGACCTGCTGGACCCACGCGATACCAGCTGACCGCTCAAAAAAGCTGTCGCCCCCATTTCCTGTTTTTCTGACGAGACGATGCCATGACCGATCTCATAGACCTCAACACGCTCGAAATCCTGGCGCTTTACCGGGAGAGGAAGCTTTCGCCATCGGAATATTGGCAGGCGGTGGAGGCGCGCATCGATGCTTTCGAACCGGTGGTGAATGCGCTTTACGCCTATGATCCGGAAGATGCACGCAGGCAGGCGCTGGCCTCGACGCAACGTTGGCAAAAAGGCGAAACGCTCGGGGCCCTCGATGGCATTCCGGTCTCGTTGAAGGAATTGATCGCCACGAAAGGCCATCCGGTGCCGCTTGGCACGAGGGCGGTGGAACTGGTGCCCGCGGTAGAGGACGCGCCGGTGGCCGCTCGCTGCCGTGAGGATGGCGCGATTATTTACGCCAAGACGACCTGCCCGGATTACGGCATGCTTTCCTCCGGCCTTTCCAGTTTCCACAAGCTCAGCCGCAATCCGTGGGACCCCACCCAGAACCCCGGCGGCTCCAGCGCGGGTGCGGCCTCGGCCGGGGCTGCGGGTTACGGCACGCTGCATGTCGGCACGGATATTGGCGGCTCGGTGCGGCTGCCGGCGGGGTGGACCGGCCTGTTCGGTTTCAAGCCAAGCCAGGGCCGCATCCCGGTCGATCCCTATTATACCGGCCGCTGCGCCGGACCGATGACCCGCACCGTTGCCGACGCCGCCTATGCCATGGCGACGCTTTCGCGCCCCGACTGGCGCGACGGCACGGCGCTGCCGCCCAACGATATCGACTGGATGGACCTCGATATTAATGTGAAGGGCCTGAAAATCGGCCTGATGCTGGATGCCGGCTGCGGCCTGCCGCTGGACGAAGAGGTGCGCGACGCCGTGCTCTCCGCCGCGAAACTGTTCGAGGCGGCCGGCGCCATCGTCATCCCGGTCGAGCCGGTGTTGACGCGGGAAATGCTGGATGGGCTGGACGATTTCTGGCGGGCGAAGTTCTGGGGCGACATGACGGCGCTGAGCGCGGACCGTCGCGCCGCGATCCTTCCCTATATTCATGAATGGGCGCAGAAGGGGGCGGATGTTTCCGGCGCGCGCGCCGTTTTCGGTTTCAACCAGACCATGGAAATGCGTAAGGCTTGCGGGCGGTTGATGCAGTTCGTTGATGCGGTGATTTCACCCGTCAATCCCATCGTGTCCTATCCGGCCGACTGGGCCTCGCCCACCAATGATCCCGAGCGGCCCTTCGAACATATCGCCTTCACGGTGCCGTGGAACATGTCGGAGCAGCCGGCCTCCTCGATCAATTGTGGCTTCTCCAGATCGGGAATGCCCATCGGCTTGCAGATCGTCGGGCCGCGTTACGAAGATTTGTTCGTGCTGAAGCTTTCAAAAGCCTTCGAGAATTGGGGCGGTGGTGTGAGACGCTGGCCGCAGCCGCCGCAGGCCCGCTGATCCCAGCTTTATCGACCCTGTAGTATTGCCATAATACCCGCATCTCGATCCCGCCTGTTAGGGTGCCCAAAGGCATTCGAAAACGGGAGGAGCAGACATGCCGAAGAAGATTTTGATGATCGCCGGCGATTTTGCCGAGGATTATGAGACCATGGTGCCGTTCCAGACGCTGCTCGCGGTTGGCCACACGGTGCATGCCGTCTGCCCGGGCAAGAAGGCGGGCCAGACCATTGCCACGGCCATCCATGATTTCGAGGGCGACCAGACCTATTCGGAAAAACGCGGCCATAATTTCGCGCTCAACGCCACCTTCGCCGATATCAAGGTTGCGGATTACGATGCGCTGGTCATTCCGGGCGGTCGCGCGCCGGAATATCTGCGGCTCAATGCGGATGTGCTTTCTGCGGTGAAACATTTCTTCGAGGCCGACAAGCCGGTGGCCGCCGTCTGCCATGGTGCGCAACTGCTGGCGGCTGCGGGCGTCCTGAAGGGCCGCACCTGCTCGGCCTATCCCGCCTGCCGCCCTGAAGTGGAACTGGCGGGCGGCACCTATGCCGATATCGCCATCGATGCGGCCGTTACTGACGGCAAGCTAGTGACGGCGCCCGCATGGCCGGCGCATCCGGCCTGGCTTTCGCAATTCATGGCCGTGCTCGGCAAATAAGACCTGCGAAACGGGGCTTTTTCCGGCCCCGTTTTCCGCCTATCTTTCAGGCGTGGTGAGGGAGGAAACCATGTGCAAGCTTTTCATCAAGGCAGACCCGACGCTTTGGGAAAGCCATACGCGGTCGCTCAGGATCGATGGCATGGTCACCAGCGTGCGGCTTGAGAACTTCTTCTGGTCGACGCTGGACGAGATCGCGCGGCGCGACGGCATGAACAGCGTGCAGCTGATCTCCAAGCTTTATAATGAATCGATCGATGCCGGGCACGATCTGGGCAATTTCACCTCGTTCCTGCGGGTCTGCTGCGGGCGGTATCTCGCGCTTCAGCTTTCCGGCGACATTCCGGCGCGCAGCGATATTCCGATTGCGGCGCTGGATGCCGACAGCATTCTTGAGGCGGAGCAGGTGAATTACCACTAGGGCACGTTCGTTTTTTATGTGCCGGGGCATCCCCTCAACCTCATTCCTGTGCTTGTCACAGGAATCCAGCCGACGCGCGTCTGCGCGGCGGGGAGAGTTCTTTCAGCCCAAGGACTTGGGCTGGCTGGATCCCTGTGACAAGCACAGGGATGAGGGAAGGGGAGCGCTCAGCTCTTCAGCGCCCTTGGATCAAGCGCATCACGCACAGCATCACCGATGTAATTCACACTCAGAACCGTTAGCGAAATCGCCAGCCCCGGCCACAGCACGCGCGAGGGCGTCAGTTGCAGGAAATTGGCGCCGTCGAACAGCAGCCGTCCCCAGGTCGGGAAATCGGAGGGGAAGCCGAGGCCGAGGAAGGACAGCGCGGATTCCGTGATGATGGCGGCGGCGATGCCGAGCGTGGCCGAGACCATGATCGAGCTCAGCACATTCGGCAGAATATGCCTGAGGATGATGCGGTATTCGCGCATGCCGCTCGATTTCGCCGCCATGATGAATTCCTGGCTTTTGATCGTCAGCACATCGCCGCGCACGATACGGGCCGTATGCATCCAGCTGGTTATCCCGATCACGAAGACGATGAGGATGAAGATGCCGGTTTCCGGCCCGAAGGCGGCGCGCAGCGTATCGCGAAACAGCATCAGGATGACGAGCAGCAGCGGCAAGAGCGGCAGCGCCAGGAACAGGTCGGTCAGCCGCATCAGCGGGCCGTCGAGCCTGCGGAAATAGCCGGACAGCACGCCCACCAGCGTTCCGAGAAACAGCGCCAGCAGCATGGCGGTGATGCCGACGGCAAGCGAAATGCGCCCGCCGGCCAGAACCTGCGCCAGCATGTCCTTGCCGAGATTATCGGTGCCGAAGGGATGCGCGAGCGACGGCCACTGGTTGCGCGCCTTCACATTGATGGCGTTGGGCGCAACGGTGTGGATATAGGGGCCGACATAGACCGCCAGCAGGATGAAAACGAAGACGAAGAGGCCCGCCACGCCGCCCTTGTGAACGCGGAACTGTTTCCAGATATCGGCAAGGGCGGATTGCGTGGGGGTGGCCGCAACCGTCGGCGCTGCGATGGTGGCGTCAGTCATAGCGGATCCTCGGGTCGAGAATGCCGTACAGCACGTCGGCAATCAGGTTGAAGAGCACGATAAGCACCGCGAAAATGAAGGTGAGCGTCTGCACCAGCGGAATATCCGCGCCCTGAACGGCGGTGATCAGCAATTGGCCAAGCCCGTTCACGCGGAAGATTTGCTCGGTGATGATGGCGCCGGAAAAGATCGTCGGCACGCCGAGCGCAATCACGGTCACCACCGGGATCAGGCTGTTGCGCAGCACGTGGATGAGCAGCACGGATTTTTCCTTCACGCCCTTGGCGCGCGCGGTGCGCACATAATCCTGATGCAGATTGTCGAGCATGGAGGCGCGCACGAAGCGGCTGATCTGCGAGACATTGTAGAGCGTTAGCACCAGTACCGGCAGGAACATCTGCTTCACCTGCGCCACGAAACTTCCCCAGTCGGTCACCTGAAGGTTGGTGTCGTAAACGGACGGGAACCATTGCAGGTAGGAGCTGAAGATGACGACCAGCAGCACGCCGGTAAAGAAGGTCGGCACCGAATAACCGACCATCGAAACGAAGGTGCCGATCTGGTCGAAGATCGAATATTGCTTATAGGCGGAGATGACGCCGATCGGGATCGCCAGCAGCGCGCCGAAGAGATAGGCGAGGCCCACCACCCACAGCGTCTGCGGCATGCGCTGAATGACGAGATCGACCACCGGGCTGCGTGTCGCCCAGGAAAGCACCCGCATGCGGCTGCCATCGCCGATCTGCCAGCCGGTCAGCCTTTCAATGAGGTTCAGCGGTTCGTTGATGAAGAATTGCTGCAGCCACATCAGATAGCGGATGAAGAAGGGCTGGTCGAGGCCAAGCGAGGCGCGGATCTGTTCGCGCACTTCCGGCGGGATGGTGAGCGGCAGGTCGCCGGTCGGGTCGTTCGGCGCAAGATCGAGCAGCGCGAAGATGACGAAGCTGATGACGAGCAGCGTCGGTACGGCAAAGGCAAGCCGCCGGAGCGTAAAGGTAAACATCTGAAACTCTCCAGACCCAGAGCGCGACAGGACGAAAATTGGGAGCGTTTTCGCCTTAACGCGGCAAATGTGTCTTCAGATCATGGTCCAGGGGCATGCAGAAGGCCGGCCTCTCCGGGGGGAGAAGCCGGCGCATCCGCGTGTTACTTCTTGCGGGACCAGTCCGCGACGTTCCAGAGTTCCGAATCCCAGGCATTCATGCGAACGCCTTCCAGCGTCAGCGAATGCGAGGAAACGCTGCCGCGGTGGATGAGCGGAATATGCGCGCCTTCCTCCGTCAGCATGTCGTTCAGCTGCTTGGAAATCTCCGCGCGCTTGGCAAGCTCGGCGGTCTTGGAGAGTTCACCCACCAGCTTGTCGAATTCCGGGTTGCAATAACGCGGAATATTCTGGCCCTGCCAGCCGTTTTCCGGGGCCGGGATCTTGTCGCACAGCCATTCCGCCAGATATTTTTCCGGGTCCGTGCCGTCGAAATTGTTGGTGTACATTTCGACGTCCGCATAAAATTTCTGGAAGGTATCCGGGCTTGCCGGGTCGCCGCCGAAGAAGACCGAAGCGCTGACATTGCGCAGTTCGGAGGCAACGCCGATCTGCGACCACATGTCCTTCACCAGTTCCTGCGTGGCCTGGCGAACCGAGTTGGTGGAGGTCTGGTAGAGGAAGGAGAGCTTCACGCCATTCTTGGCGCGGATGCCGTCTGCACCCTTTACCCAGCCGGCATCGTCCAGCAGCTTGTTTGCGCCTTCCACATCCTGCTTCAGGCACCAGCTGTCATTCTTGGTGGAAGCGACGGCTTCCGGAGCCGGCACGATGTTGCAGGTCGGCTTGCCCGCTTCGCCATAACCCGCTTCGTCGATGACATCGCGGTCGATGGCAAGCGACAATGCACGGCGCACGGCGGGATCGGAAAGGGCCGGGTGCGGGCCGGCCTGCTTGGTGGAGCGCTTGTCGCCCAGCGAAGGATCGGCATTGTACCAGTTGAGATTGATACGCTCGACCTGGGTGCCGAAGGCTGTCTCAAGCTTGCCCTTACCGGCGGCCACCATGGTCGCGAGGATTTCCGGCTCCACCTGCATGTTCCAGGCATAGTCGAATTCGCCGGTTTCAAGAACGGCGCGCGCGGCGGAAGCGGCATCGCCGCCGCCCTTCAGGGTCGCCGTGGCGAAGGCGGGCTTGGCGGGGTCGCGGTAATTGGTGTTGGCGACGAAGCTGATCACGTCATTCGGCTTGAAATCCTTGACCACGAAGGGGCCGGTGCCGATGGGACCGAAATTGGCGGAAGTGCAGCCGGGTGCGGCAGCGCCGACGCATTTTTCAAACTGCTTCTTCTGGATGACCGGGGACTGTGCGCCGACGAATGCGGAATAGGGGTAAGGTTTCGGTTCGGTGAAGCTGACCTTGACGGTATGGGCGTCGACGGCCTCGACATTCTTCACGCCCTCATATTGCGCCGCCTGCGCGCAGCCGCCATCCGGTGCGGTGCAATATTTCCAGGTGAAAATAACGTCCTCGGCGGTGAACGGCGTGCCATCCGACCACTTCACGTCGCTTTTCAGCTTCCAGGTCATGCTGAGCAAATCCTTCGCGACGCCGCCATTGTCGATCGTCGGAATTTCGGTGACCAGCATCGGCACCAGCTCGCCCTTTTCGTCGTAGCGCGCCAGCGGCTCAATCACCATGGACGAGCTGTAGACTTCCTTCGTGCCACCGGAAAGATAAGGATTAAGTGTCGATACTGCTTGCCAGAACAGGATTTTCAGTTCGCCGTCACTGCCACGCTCGGCATGGGCGGCAGAGCCTGCCAAGGCCATGGCCGCCACCGTGCTGGCAAAGAGAACGCTGCGCTTCTTCATTGTAGTTTTCCCCTTTTTGGATTTTATCTGTTTGAATGTTTGACGCTTTTCCCGTCGTCATGTGCAAGGTCTGTTATTCTAAGTATTTGACTTTGCTAAGGAATATTCCTCCATTCCCGATGATGCTATTGTCAGTTTTTTTGAAAAGCAAGTCCCAATGTTCCTTTGATGAACAAAAATTGAGCCATTCAGTTTTGGGCCTATTTTTCGCTCATGCAGCAAATTTCATGCTTGCAAAACGAGAAATTCCAAACGCAATATGGCGTCCGACAACCCGGCGGGGAACAAAAAAAGGGAAAAAGAGAATGCCGATATTGAACCGTGTGGCTGAAATGCAGGAAGAAGTTGCCGGCTGGAGGCGCCATCTGCATGAACACCCGGAACTGCTCTACGATGTCTTCGAAACGTCGAAATTCGTGGCCGAAAAACTGAAATCCTTCGGCTGTGACGTCGTCGAGACCGGCATTGGCAAGACCGGCGTCGTCGGCATCATCAAGGGCCGGCACGGGGATGGCCCGACCATCGGTTTCCGTTCCGACATGGACGCGCTGCCGATCCTTGAGACGAGCGGTAAGCCTTGGGCTTCGAAGACGCCGGGCAAGGCCCATTCCTGCGGTCATGACGGGCACACCGCCATGCTTTTGGGTGCGGCGCAATATCTGGCCGAGACCCGCAATTTCAAGGGCTCCGTAGCGGTGATCTTCCAGCCGGCGGAAGAGGGCGGCGCTGGCGCGCTCGCCATGCTGAACGATGGCATGATGGAGAAATTCGGCATTTCGCAGGTCTATGGCATGCATAACGAGCCGGGCATTCCGGTCGGCAATTTCGCCATCCGCAAGGGATCGACCATGGCGGCGGCGGATAGTTTCGAAATCGTCATCACCGGCAAGGGCAGCCATGCGGCCGCCCCGCATCTTTCCATCGATCCGGTGCTGACCTCGGCGCATGTCATCATCGCCCTGCAATCCATCGTCTCGCGGGAGACGGATCCGCTGAAATCTCTGGTCGTCACCGTCGCCACCACCCATGGCGGCACCGCCGTCAATGTCATTCCCGGTGCGGTGACGCTGACGGGAACGGTGCGCACGCTCTTGCCGGAAACCCGCGATTTCGCCGAAAAGCGCCTGAAGGAAGTGGCGACCGCCACCGCCATGGCGCATGGCGCCACCGTGGAGGTGAATTATCATCGCGGTTATCCCGTCACCTTCAACCACAGTGACGAGACCGAATTCGCGACCGGCGTGGCGATGGGCGTGGCCGGCGCGAACGCCGTCAACACCAATCCAAACCCGCATATGGGGGCAGAGGATTTCTCCTATATGCTGGAAGCGCGCCCCGGCGCCTTCATCTTCATCGGCAATGGCGATACCGCCGGGCTGCACAATGCGGCCTATGATTTCAACGACGATGCGCTGCCTTACGGCATCAGCTACTGGGTTTCGATGGCCGAAACCGCACTTGCTGCGTAAGACATCCGGCGGCCTTCATGGCCGCCTTTTGCTTTTCAGGAGATCGGCATGCTTTTGGCGGCAACGTCCATAGAACAGACCGGCGGTTCGGTAAGCCCGGTTTTATCGGTTCAAAATCTCACCACATCCTTCCGCGTCGATGGCGGCTGGAAATCCGTGGTCCGTAATATGAGTTTCGAGATCGCGCCGCGCGAAACGGTGGCGATCGTCGGCGAAAGCGGCTCCGGCAAGAGCGTTACCTCGCTCTCCATCATGCGGCTGCTCGATAAAAAGACGAGCCGCATCGAAGGCAAGGTCATGCTCGGGGGGCGCGACCTGCTGGCGCTGCCGGAAGAGGAGATGCGCAAGGTTCGCGGCAAGGACATTTCGATGATCTTCCAGGAGCCGATGACCAGCCTCAACCCGATCTTCCCGATCGGCAAGCAGATCGCCGAGGCGCTGACCGTGCATCAGGATATTTCCTCTTCCGCCGCGCGCGCCGAGGTCATCCGCCTGCTTGAGAAGGTCCGTATTCCCAATGCGAAGAACCGTTTCGACGATTATCCGCACCAGTTTTCCGGCGGCATGCGCCAGCGCGTGATGATCGCCATGGCGCTCGCCTCCAAACCAAAGCTGCTGATCGCCGACGAGCCGACAACGGCGCTCGATGTGACCATTCAGGGCCAGATTCTCGACCTCATCAAGACGTTGCAGGAAGAGGAGGGCATGTCGGTCCTGTTCATCACCCATGATATGGGCGTGGTGGCGGAAGTCTCGGACCGCACCATCGTCATGTTCCGCGGCGATGTGGTGGAAACCGGCACTACCGACGACATCTTCCATCGCGGCCGCCATCCTTATACGCGGGCGCTGCTTTCGGCGGTGCCGAAGCTCGGCTCGATGAAGGAGAGGGTGCTGCCGGCCCGTTTCCCGATCATCGATATCAAGACCGGCGAAAGCCAGCCCGTCGCGGAGGTGAAGGATACGGTCTCCGGCGGCCGCACGCCCATTCTTTCGGTCAAGGACCTCACCACCCGTTTCGATATCCGCACCGGCCTTTTCGGCCGCAAATCCGGCGCCGTGCATGCGGTGGAAAAGGTCTCCTTCGATCTCGCCGAGGGCGAAACCCTGTCTCTCGTGGGTGAATCGGGCTGCGGCAAGTCCACCACGGGCCGCTCCATCACCCGGCTGATCGAGCCGACATCCGGCAATGTCATGCTCGATGGTTACGAGGTGTTGAAGCTCGACAAGACGACGCTGCGCACCATGCGCCGCAGCGTGCAGATGATCTTCCAGGACCCCTTCGCCTCGCTCGATCCGCGCATGAGCATCGGCACGGCGATCATGGAGCCCTTTATCGAGCATCTCCTCGGAACCAAGCAGCAGGCCCGAGAAAAGGCGGCCGATCTTCTGGAGAAGGTGGGCCTCAGCCCGGATATGATGCGGCGCTTCC
Source organism: Agrobacterium deltaense RV3 (assembly GCF_900013505.1). NCBI lineage: Bacteria > Pseudomonadati > Pseudomonadota > Alphaproteobacteria > Hyphomicrobiales > Rhizobiaceae > Agrobacterium > Agrobacterium deltae. The sequence continues at coordinate 1,647,124 of NZ_LT009746.1, forward strand.
CGCACGAATTTTCCGGCGGACAGCGCCAGCGTATCGCCATTGCCCGCTCGCTGATGCTCGACCCCAAGGTCATCGTTGCCGACGAGGCGGTGTCCGCGCTCGATGTCTCGATCAAGGCGCAGGTCTGCAACCTGCTGCTCGACCTGCAACAGAGCCTCAACCTCGCTTTCCTGTTCATCAGCCATGACATGGCGGTTGTGGAGCGTGTCAGCCATCGTGTGGCGGTGATGTATCTCGGCGAGATTGTCGAAATCGGCCCGCGTGCGGCGGTTTTCGATA
>NZ_LT009746.1:1647823-1658241 GCF_900013505.1 Agrobacterium deltaense RV3
GTACACGCGACGCGTAGCGTCGAGTGACGTCGTCGAGCGCGCGTCGAGCGAGCGCGAGCGAGCGAACGAGCACAGAGCAGAAGCAGAAGCAAAAAACAAGCAAGTTCTCCGTATATCGCTAACGTTGCCCCCTCATCCGACCCTTCGGGCCACCTTCTCCCCGGCGGGGAGAAGAAATTTGCCGCACCGTCACGCCAGATGATTTTAGGCCCACTGAGTGCTCTCTTCTGCATCCGCCGTTTGACAGCCGACGCAAAAAAATGCCAGCAAATGCGCAAGCATAATTCTCAAAGGGCAGCGGCATGGCCAGACGAAACGACGCACATGGACGGCTGGACGATGCGGCCCGTGCCGGCTGGCTTTATTATGTCGCGGGCCGCACGCAGGATGAGATCGCCGCCGCCATGGGCATTTCCCGGCAATCGGCGCAGCGGTTGGTATCGCTTGCTGTTGCCGAACGGCTGATCAAGGTCCGGCTCGATCACCCCATCGCCGCCTGTCTCGAAAAAGCTGAACGTCTCAAGGAAAAATTCGACCTTAGATATATCGAAGTGGTGCCGAGCGATCCGGCCGGCGTCTCCTCCACTGTCGGCATTGCCGAGGCCGGGGCGGCGGAAATCGAGCGCTGGCTGAAGAATGCCGATCCCATCGTGCTCGCCATCGGTACCGGCCGTACATTGAAGGCCGCTGTCGACCAGCTGCCGCCGATGGAATGCCCCCAGCATCGCATCGTGTCGCTGACGGGCAATATCGGGCCGGATGGCTCGGCCGCCTATTATAATGTCATCTTCAGCATGGCCGATGCCATCAAGGCACGGCATTTTCCGATGCCGCTGCCGGTTCTATGTTCTTCTGCGGAAGAGCGGGAACTGCTGCACGACCAGTCCATGGTGCGCTCCACGCTGGCGCTGGGTTCCGCGGCCAATGTCACCTTCGTCGGTGTCGGCGAACTCGGTGAAAACGCGCCGCTCTGCGTCGATGGTTTCCTCGGCGTGGATGAGATGAAGGCGCTGATGGCAAGCGGTGCCGTTGGCGAGATTTGCGGCTGGATGTATGATGCCAATGGCCGCATTCTCGAGCATTCCGTCAACGAGCGCGTCGCCTCCGTTCCCATTCCTTCAAGAGAGACCTGCACCGTCATCGGCATGGCGCAGGGCGCACGCAAGAACGCCTCGATTCTGGCGGCGTTGAGGGGTGGTCTGCTGAACGGCCTCATCACCGATGAAGTCACAAGCGAATATTTGCTCACGCACTGAGCAAAAATTAAACACATAAAATCAACGGCTTGGTTTCTGCATGTGCGTCGCAGCACAGGATGTCGCTTGACTTTTTTGCTGATGAGGTGAGTAAATGCCCTAGAGCAAAGCGAATGCTCATCATTTTTCTTCTGGGAGGAAGATATGACATTGAAGACCATTTTGCTGGGCGCATGCTCGGCACTCGCCTTTTCGACCCTTGCTTCCGCCGAGACGCTGACCATCGCGACCGTGAACAACGGCGATATGATCCGCATGCAGGGTCTGACCTCGGACTTCACCACCAAGAACCCCGACATCAAGGTCGAGTGGGTGACGCTTGAAGAAAACGTCCTGCGTGAGCGCGTGACCACCGATATCGCCACCAATGGCGGCCAATACGACATCATGACCATCGGCAATTACGAAGTGCCGATCTGGGCCAAGCAGGGCTGGCTGCTGCCGCTCGAGAAGCTCGGCGACAAATATGACGTCGACGATCTGCTGCCGGCGATCCGCGGCGGCCTCTCCAGCGAAGGCAAGCTTTACGCCGCGCCCTTCTATGGCGAATCCGCCATGATCATGTATCGCAAGGACCTGTTCGAAAAAGCCGGCCTGAAGATGCCCGATAACCCGACCTGGGAATTCATCGGCGACGCTGCCCGCAAGATCACCGACCGCAAGGCCGATATCAACGGCATCTGCCTGCGCGGCAAGGCCGGCTGGGGCGAAAACATGGCCTTCATCAGCGCGCTCACCAACTCCTTCGGCGGCCGCTGGTTCGACGAAAACTGGAAGCCGCAGTTCGATCAGCCGGAATGGAAGAGCTCCCTGCAGTTCTACGTCGATCTGATGAAAGATGCCGGCCCTTCCGGTGCATCCTCGAACGGCTTCAACGAAAACCTGACGCTGTTCCAGCAGGGCAAGTGCGGCATGTGGATCGACGCTACGGTCGCTGCTTCCTTCGTCTCCAACCCGAAGGATTCCACCGTTGCCGACAAGGTCGGTTATGCCATCTTCCCGACGCATGGCGAGCTGAAGAACCACGGCAACTGGCTGTGGTCCTGGAACCTCGCGATCCCGAAGAGCTCGCAGAAGGCGGAAGCGGCCGAGAAGTTCATCTCCTGGGCAACCAGCAAGGAATATACCGAGCTTGTCGCTTCCAAGGAAGGCTGGGCAAACGTGCCTCCGGGCACCCGCACCTCGCTTTACAAGAATGCCGAGTATGAAAAGGCCGCCGCCTTCGCCAAGCCGACGCTTGCCGCAATGGATGCCGCTGACATCACCAAGCCGACCGTAAAGCCCGTGCCTTACACCGGCGGTCAGTTCGTGGCGATCCCTGAATTCCAGGCGCTCGGCACCACGGTCGGTCAGCTGTTCTCGGCGGTCGTTGCCGGTCAGTCCAGCGTTGACGATGCGCTTGCGGGCGCCCAGTCGACCGCGACGCGTGAAATGACCCGCGCCGGCTACATCAAGTAATCCTCCCGAAGATCGCTGCCCGGCGCCAATGCCGGGCAGCGAACCTTGGGGACGGCAAGCCGCCGGTCTGTATGGTGGCGTTTAAGCCTTTCAAATCAAAACAAGAATGAGCCGGTTCTTCCGGATATGCCGGGCGCATGTCGTGACGCCCAGGCTCAAGGGGAGGTGAGTGCAATGGCAACCCGAAACACAAGCGGATTAGCGCGGGTGATGCTTGCGCCATCGGTGCTGTTGTTGCTGGTGTGGATGATCGTGCCTCTGGCGATGACGCTCTGGTTCTCGTTCCAGAACTACAATCTCCTCAATCCGGCCAATGTCAGCTTCGCTGGTCTGTTCAATTACCAGTATTTCTATACCGATCCGGCCTTCTTCCAGTCGATCTGGAACACGCTGTTGATCGTCGGCGGCGTGCTGCTCATCACGGTGGTTGGCGGCATCGCCATTGCGCTTCTGCTCGACAATGACATTTTCGGCCAGGGCATCGTGCGCATCATGATCATCTCGCCCTTCTTCGTCATGCCGCCGGTGGCCGCACTGGTCTGGAAGAACATGATCATGCATCCCGGCTACGGCGTGCTTGCCGATCTGTCGCGTTTCTTCGGTTTCCAGCCGGTCGACTGGTTTGCGCAGTTTCCGCTCTTGTCCATCATCATCATCGTCGCCTGGCAATGGCTGCCCTTTGCGACGCTGATCCTCTTGACGGCGCTGCAGTCGCTCGATGGCGAACAGAAGGAAGCGGCCGAGATGGATGGCGCCAACTTCGTCAACCGCTTCATCTACCTGACGCTGCCACATCTCTCCCGCGCCATCACGGTCGTCATCCTCATCCAGACGATCTTCCTGCTTGGCGTCTATGCGGAAATCCTCGTCACCACCAATGGCGGCCCCGGTTATGCCTCCACCAACCTCGCCTTCCTCATCTATCGCACCGCACTTCTGGGCTACGACGTCGGCGGCGCTTCGGCCGGCGGCATCATCGCCGTCATCCTCGCCAATATCGTCGCCATCTTCCTGATGCGGGCGGTTGGCAAGAACCTCGACCGGTAAGGGGGAAACATCATGGCCCGCAAGACAACCACTCGCGCAAAGATCGGCTTTTCCATCGCGGCCTGGGCCGTGGCGCTGCTGCTGTTCTTCCCGATCCTTTACGCCTTCCTCACCTCGATCAAGACCGAGCCCGAGGCAATCGCCGGCTTCAGCCTCATTCCGTCGGGCACGCTCGAGAATTACGTGACGGTCCAGACCCAGCGCGATTACTTCAAGCCGTTCATGAACTCGGTGGTGCTGTCGCTCGGCTCGACGATCATCGCGCTGATCATCGCCATTCCCGCCGCCTGGGCCATGGCGTTCTCGCCGACCAAGCGCACCAAGGACATTTTGATGTGGATGCTCTCCACCAAGATGATGCCGGCCGTCGCCGTGCTGGTGCCGATCTATCTGATCTTCCGCAATGCCGGCCTGCTCGATACCCGCATCGGGCTCACCATCATGCTCACCTTCATCAACCTGCCGATCGTCATCTGGATGCTCTACACTTACTTCGCGAAATCCCCGGCGAGATTCTCGAAGCCGCCCGCATGGATGGCGCATCGCTGTGGAACGAGATCGTCCATGTGCTGACCCCGATGGCGGTTCCGGGCATTGCCTCGACGCTGCTCCTCAACGTCATCCTCGCCTGGAACGAATCCTTCTGGACCATCCGGCTGACGACCACCAATGCCGCCCCGCTGACGGCCTTCATCGCCTCCTTCTCAAGCCCACAGGGGCTGTTCTGGGCAAAACTCTCGGCCGCCTCGATGATGGCGATCGCCCCCATTCTCGTCATCGGCTGGTTCTCGCAGAAACAACTCGTGCGTGGCCTGACCTTTGGCGCCGTGAAATAAGGAACGACAAACATGGGCAGCATTTCCCTTCAGAACGTGTCCAAGCTCTTCGGTGAGGCGAAAGTCATCCCGTCGATCGATCTCGATATCCACGACGGCGAGTTCGTCGTCTTCGTTGGCCCCTCCGGCTGCGGCAAGTCCACGCTGCTGCGGCTGATTGCCGGGCTGGAAGATGTCTCCGGCGGCAAGATCGTCATCGACGGCAAGGATGTCACCGAAAAGGCTCCCGCCGAGCGTGGCCTTGCCATGGTGTTCCAGTCCTATGCGCTTTATCCGCATATGAGCGTCAGGAACAACATCGCCTTCCCGCTGAAGATGGCCAAGCTCGACAAGGCGATCATCGATAAGAAGGTGGAAGACGCCGCAAGGGTGCTGAATCTTACCGACTATCTCGAGCGCCGGCCCTCGCAGCTGTCGGGCGGCCAGCGCCAGCGTGTCGCCATCGGCCGCGCCATCGTACGCGAACCTTCCGCCTTCCTGTTCGACGAACCGCTTTCCAACCTCGATGCGGCGCTGCGCGGCACCATGCGGCTGGAAATCTCCGAGCTGCACAACACGCTGAAGACGACGATGATCTATGTCACCCACGACCAGGTGGAAGCCATGACCATGGCGGACAAGATCGTTGTCCTTAACCGCGGCAATATCGAGCAGGTTGGCTCGCCGATGCAGCTTTACCGCTCCCCCGCCAACCTCTTCGTCGCCGGCTTCATCGGCTCGCCGCGCATGAACCTCATCACCGGCGATTACGCCCGCCAAAAGGGCGCCACCACCGCCGGTGTGCGGCCGGAGCATCTGGTGCTGTCGAAGGAAAGTGGGCTCTGGCAGGGCAAGGTCACCGTCGCCGAACATCTCGGATCGGATACCTTCCTGCATCTCGAGGTGAACGGCATCGGGCCGATTACCGCAAGGACCGATGGCGAGTTCGAGTGCAAACACGGCGATACCGTCTTCATCACGCCCGATGAGACCAAGATACACAGGTTCGATGAAAAGGGTGTGGCGATATGACGGGAAGACTGGAAGGTAAATCCGCGCTGATAACAGGTTCGGCGCGCGGCATCGGCCGCGCCTTTGCCGAAGCCTATATACGCGAGGGGGCAACCGTCGCCATTGCCGATATCGATTTCGAGCGCGCCAGCAAGACCGCCCGCGAGATCGGCGAGAATGCCTATGCCGTCGAACTCGATGTGACCAAACAGCATTCCATCGACACCGCCATCCGCACCGTGGAAGGCCAGGCGGGCGGGCTCGATATCCTCATCAACAATGCCGCGCTGTTCGACCTCGCACCGATTGTCGAGATCAAACGCGAGAGCTACGAAAGACTGTTTTCGATCAACGTGTCCGGCACGCTGTTCATGATGCAGGCCGCTGCAAAAACAATGATCGCTCGGGGAAAAGGCGGCAAGATCATCAACATGGCAAGCCAGGCGGGCCGGCGCGGCGAGGCCTTGGTGGCGGTTTATTGCGCCACCAAGGCCGCCGTCATCAGCCTCACCCAATCGGCGGGGCTCGATCTCATCAGGCACGGCATCAACGTCAATGCGATTGCGCCGGGCGTGGTCGATGGCGAGCACTGGGACGGCGTGGATGCGCTGTTTGCGAAATATGAAAACCGCCCCGCCGGTGAAAAGAAGCGGCTGGTCGGGGAGGCAGTACCCTTCGGCCGCATGGGCCGTGCCGAAGACCTGACCGGCATGGCGATCTTCCTTGCCTCAGATGAGGCGCAATACATCGTCGCCCAGACCTATAATGTCGATGGCGGCAACTGGATGAGCTGAGTATCGGGCGCCTGTCGCCCGGCCTTGGCACGAACAACGTTTCCCCTTCGAGGATCGTGACATGACATGCAAACTCTCCCTCGCAACGCTTGACGACGCCAGAAAAACCGCGGCTGTTCCGGCCTATTCCCGGGCCGATCTTTCCGTCGGCATCGTGCATTTCGGCGTCGGCAATTTCCACCGCGCCCATCAGGCGGTTTATCTGGATGACTTGTTCAACACAGGTGCGGACCATGACTTCGCTATCATCGGCGCGGGCGTTCTGCCGTCCGATGCGGTGATGCGCGAAAAGCTTGCCGCGCAGGATTTCCTGACGACGGTGGTGGAGCAGGACAATAACCGCACCGGCGCGCGCGTCACCGGGCCGATGATCGACATTCTGAAGGTCGGCGACACGAAGGCCATCATCGATACGCTCGCCGATCCGAAAATCCGCATCGTTTCCATGACGATTACCGAGGGCGGTTATTTCATCGATGCTTCCGGTTCCTTCAATCCGCAGCATCCGGCCATTGCCGAGGACGGGAGGAACCCGGCTTCGCCGAAAACCGTGTTCGGCCTCATCGTCGCCGGGCTGAAGGCGCGGCGGGACAAGGGGCTGCAACCCTTTACCGTCATGTCCTGCGACAACATTCCGCATAATGGCAAGGTCACGAAAAATGCCGTGGTCGGGCTGGCGGCCCTGTCCGATCCTGCCTTCGCCAACTGGATCGGCGAAAATGTCGCTTTCCCCAATTCCATGGTCGACCGCATTACGCCCGCGACAGGCGAGCGCGAACGCAATATCGCCCGCGACGATTTCGGCATCGAGGACAACTGGCCGGTCTTCTGCGAGGAGTTCAAGCAATGGGTTATGGAGGATAATTTCCCCGCCGGCCGCCCGGCGCTGGAAAAGGCTGGCGTGCAGTTCGTCAAGGATGTCGCGCCCTATGAGCACATGAAAATCCGCATTCTCAATGGCGGCCATGCGGCAATCGCCTATCCGGCGGCACTGCTCGACATTCATTTCGTGCATGAGGCGATGGAACATCCGCTGATCCGGGCATTTCTGGCAAAGCTTGAAAATGACGAGATCATTCCGGTCATTCCGCCGGTTCCCGATACGAATCTTGCCGATTATTTCGCGCTGATCGAGCGGCGTTTCCTCAATCCGAAGATCGGCGACACCATTCCGCGTCTGGCGCAGGACGGTTCCAACCGCCAGCCGAAATTCATCCTGCCATCCACCGCCGACCGTCTGGCGCGCGGCGAGGATATCGTCGGCCTTTCGCTGGTTTCGGCGCTGTGGTGCCGTTATTTCCAGGGCACCTCCGACAGCGGCAAGGAAATCACCTTCAACGACGCCAGTGCCGAACGGCTTCAGGCGGCTGCCATCAAGGCCAAGGACGATCCGATGGCCTTCCTCGCGCTTGAAGACATCTTCGGAACGGTTGCCGAATCGGAGCTTTTCCGTAAACGCTTTGCCCATGCATTGAAGACGCTGTGGCAAGAAGGCACGGCGAAGACGTTGCAGCTTTATCTGGATGACAAGCTGGCTGAAAAGTGACCATGAGATGGAAGACGAGACCGGGCCCCTTTTGATTTTCGATTGCGACGGCGTTCTCGTCGATAGCGAGCCGGTCTCCATCTCCGTCCTTCTCGATATGCTCTCCCATCTCGGCGTGACGATGGGGGAGGAAGAGGCCTATGAGCGCTTCCTCGGTCGCAGCGTCGCCAGCATGACGGCGACGTTGTTTGAGGATTACGGTGTCGAAACGGACATCGATTTTCTCGACCATATGCGGGCGACGCTGTTTGAGCGTTTCCGCACCGAGCTTCGGCCGATTGACGGCATTGGCGAAACGCTGGACAGGCTCCTGCCGCTGCGGCGCTGCGTCGCTTCCTCAAGCCAGCCGGAACGCATCCGTTATTCGCTGGGGTTGACGGGCCTGATCGACAAATTCGAACCGCATGTCTTCAGCGCCACCATGGTGAAGAACGGCAAACCGGCGCCCGATCTTTTCCTGCATGCGGCGCGCGAAATGGGCGTCGAGCCGCGTCACTGCATCGTGATCGAGGACAGCCCGGCCGGCATTGCCGCCGCAAAGGCCGCGGGCATGGGCGTTTTTGCCTTTACCGGCGGTTCGCATGCGCGCTTTCCCGCATTCCGTGAAAAGATCGCCGGCCTGGGCGCGAATGCGGTGTTTGACGCGATGCCGGATTTGGTCCAACTTGTCGGCAGCTATGTGGGGAAGGGCGGTTTTGACGGCCAAATGGAACGTAATGCGGGCTGAAGCAGATTTTGCCTGCCGCCGTCGCCGGGTCGTTGCGCAAGGGATGGAATTGCAGTCTTGATGCGTCAAAATCTCGTCGCTGTCGATGTCGGCACCGCCAGCGCCCGGGCCGGCATTTTCGATCCGGCCGGCCGGCTGCTTGCCCGCTCCACCCATCCGATCCTGATGCAGAGGCCGCAGGAAAACCACGCCGAACACGATTCCACCGACATATGGAAGGCGGTCTGCATCGTGGTGAGGGCGGCGCTTGCCGAGGCCGGTGTTTCGCCGCAAAGCATTGCCGCCATCGGTTTCGACGCCACCTGCTCGCTGGTCATCCGCGATGGGCGTGGCGAACCGGTTTCGGTTTCCGTTACCGGGGAGGACCGGTTCGACACCATCGTCTGGCTCGATCACCGGGCGATATCGGAGGCCGATAGCCTGACGGCATCCGGCCACCGGGTGCTGGATTTTGCCGGCAACAGCGTCTCGCCGGAAATGCAGATGCCGAAGCTGATGTGGCTTAAGACGCATATGCCGGCAAGCTGGTCGCGCATGTCCTTCGCTTTCGATCTGGCGGATTTTTTGACGTGGAAGGCGACCGGTTCAGCGCAGCGTTCAAATTGCACGCAGACGGCGAAGTGGAATTTTCTGGCGCAGGAAAATCCCGGCTGGCAGGCGGATTACCTCGAATTGGCGGGCCTTGCCGATTTGAGGGAGCGGGCAGGGCTTCCCGAAACTACGGTAATGCCGGGTGATAGCATCGGCCCGCTTTCGCCCGAAGCTGCCGCCGAACTGGGTCTCGATACCGGTTGCCAGGTGGCGGCAGGCATGATCGACGCCTATGCCGGCGCGCTCGGCGCATTGGGCGGCTGCCTGTCTGCGGATGTGGGCCGGCATGTGGCGCTGATCGCCGGTACGTCGAGCTGCCTTGTCGCCATGTCGGAGCGGCAGATGCCCGGCCACAGCCTCTGGGGTCCCTATTGGCAGGCGATCCTGCCGGGTCACTGGCTGGTGGAGGGTGGGCAATCGGCCACCGGTGCGCTGCTCGACCATATCGTGCGCATGCATGCGGCAGGCGGTGAGCCGGATACGGCGCTGCATGCCCGCATCGTTGCGCGGGTAACGGAATTGCGCGCGCTTGAGGGCGAGGCCTTCGCCGAGCGGCTGCATGTGCTGCCGGATTTCCACGGCAACCGCTCGCCGCTTGCCGACCCGCACGCCGTCGGCGTCATTAGCGGGCTGACTTTGGATACGTCTTTCGACAGTCTCTGCCGTCTTTACTGGCGCACGGCCGTCGCCATTGCGCTTGGCGCGCGCCATGTGCTCGATGCGATGGAGCGTTTCGGTTATGCGGTGGAAAGCCTGCACGTTACCGGCGGGCATGTGAAGAACCCGCTGCTGATGGAGCTTTATGCCGATGTGACGGGCAAGCGCATCGTCGTTCCCGCCACCGCCGATGCGGTGCTGCTCGGCACGGCGATGACGGCGGCGACGGCCGGCGGGGTGCATGCGAACCTTGCGGCAGCAGGGGCCGCCATGTATCCGGGCAATGCGGAAATATCAGGCAATCCGGCGCGTGGCCCCCGTTATGAGCGGGATTACCGCCGTTTTCTCGCCATGTACCGCCATCGTCAGGAACTGGAAAGCCTTTGACTTTCTAAAGGCCAATGGCAGGTTAGAGCGCATTGCTGGCGGGTGCCGCTTCTTTCTTCTCCCCGTGGGGGAGAAGGTGGCCCGAAGGGTCGGATGAGGGGGCAAGCTCTACGAATATCTCTACCGTCG
>NZ_LT009746.1:1658261-1684846 GCF_900013505.1 Agrobacterium deltaense RV3
GACCTTCTCCCCGGCGGGGAGAAGAAACAAGCTGTGGCCGCTCGATCCATAAGCACGCACTGTTGTCGTTCAACTGCGCAGCGAGCGTTTCAGGGCCGTGAGGTTCTTTGCCCTTGCCCTGCCGCTGTCATCGGCGCTGGCGTCAAGCGCACAGAGGGTGAATTCCAGCAGGGAGACCAGTTGCAGCAGGCCCTGGCCGCCATTCTGCGCCTGCGGCATGGCAAGGCAGAGATCGGCGCTTTCCGGTCCCCATTCATAAAAGCGTGTGGTGATCAGCAATGTCCTGTAGCCGCTCTTGCGCGCCATTGCCGACAGGCGTTGCAGGGGCGACAGGGCGCCGCCGCAATCCATGATGACGAGCAGCGCCTGCGCGGGGTCGAAATCCCACAGGGCCACATAGGCCGCGCTGTCGCTGCCGAGATAATGGATATGGCCCCGGCTCTCCAGAAGCCGCCCGTAAAAATGCCGCCCGGCATCGAGACCTTCCGGAGAGGTTGCCAGAAAAACATTGCCCGCCGTGGCGATCTCGTTCATGGCGACCCGCCAGATCGATTGGGTGGTCATGTCAAAAGCGGTCTGGATGGCCTGAATCTGCTGGGACAGAAGCTGTGAAAACGGGTTGGAATGGCGTTCGCCGCCCTCGGCCATGGCGGGTTGGTCGGCGCCGACCGTTTCTTCGGCATGGCGCAGATCGGCGCGGATGTCGCTGAATTGCCGATATCCCAGCGAGCGCAGGAAACGGCCGACCGTCATCGGACTGAGGCTCAGCTTGGCGGCGAGCGTCTGCGCCGTCTCGAACGGCAATTCGTCCAGATGTTCGATCAGATATTTGGCGATCTTGCGCTCTGAAGGGGTGCCTGCCTTCATGGCGCGCGTAAGGTTCAACAGCAGCTTTTCCACCAACGCCTCATTCTTTTATCTTTATTGAACGATGATGCATGCGCGCGCGCAAACGAGCGTGCGAACCGCAATTTGACGGTGGGGGATAGCTTTTCCGGCCTTGTCCTCCACCGGACCGGAATGCGAAATATAATAGGTATATTATTATATTTTAGAGATACCTTTTATTCAAGAGAAATTCCATCTGCGGTTTAAATCCAGCCATTTGGCATATTTCCGCCCGTCTTGCAGAGCGGGCGGGCAGCACTTATCTCTCGTCTGGTAAGTGTGTTTCAACGCGAAAGGCGTCGAGGAGTTCCGGATGATTTTTGATGCGGCGAGGCTTGCCTTCCACAATCTCTTTGCCGCCGAAACCCGGTCGGTCTTCTGGAAGGTTCTGGGGCTCACGCTTCTCGTGCTTGCCGCGCTGTGGTTCGCTATCCGCTCGATCTTCATTTATTTCGCCCTGCCGTGGGTGGATACGCTGATCCCCGGCGTGCCGGATTGGGCGGGCTGGTTGACCTTCGTTTTCGCCATTTTCGCCGGCATCGGGCTGGCGCTGGCGCTCGCGCTGCTCATTTCGCCGGTCACCGCCGTCATTGCCGGCCTGTTTCTCGACGATGTCGCCGAAGTGGTTGAGAAAAAGAGCTATCCGAACGATCCGCCGGGCAAGGCGATGCCGGTCGGCGAGGCCGTTCTGTCGTCCATCAAGTTCTTCGGTGTCGTCATTGCCGGCAACATTGTCGCGCTGTTGCTGCTTCTGGTGCCGGGTATCAATCTCATCGCGTTTTTTCTGGTGAACGGCTATCTGCTCGGCCGGGAATTCTTCGAATTCGCGGCGATGCGTTTCCGCTCGCCCGCCGAAGCGAGGTTGTTCCGCTCAAAACACCGCACCACCGTTTTCATGGCCGGGCTGGTGATAGCGGCCTTCCTGGCGGTGCCGTTCCTCAACCTGTTGACGCCGCTTTTTGCCGCCTCGATGATGGTGCATCTGCACAAGGCCGTCAGCCGGCGCGATCCCTCATTCGCTAGCGGCCGCACCGAACAACTGCGCGGGTAATTCCACCAGCGGCGCTGGAATATCGAAGGTCTTTTCCGGCGATTTGCAGATATCGGCAATCACGCAGCGTTCGCATTCCGGCTTGCGCGCCTTGCAGCAATAACGCCCGTGCAGGATCAGCCAGTGATGGGCATGGAACAGATATTGTTCGGGAATGATGCGGATCAGCCGGTCTTCAACCTCGTCAGGGGTTTTGCCCGGCGCAAGACAGAGCCGGTTGGCAATGCGGAAGACGTGTGTATCCACCGCAAGCGTGGGCACGCCGAAGGCCATGGACATCACCACATTGGCCGTCTTGCGGCCCACACCCGGCAGCGTCACCAGCTCCTCGCGGGTTTTCGGCACCTCGCCGCCGAAATTGTCGATCAGCATCTGCGACAGGGCAATGACGTTTTTCGCCTTGTTGCGGTAAAGCCCGATGGTCTTGATATGGCCGATCAGTTCTTCCTCGCCGAGCGCCAGCATCTTTTCCGGCGTATCGGCCACCTTGAACAGCGCGCGTGTGGCCCGGTTCACGCCCACATCGGTCGCCTGCGCGGAAAGCGCCACAGCCACCAGCAGGGTGAAGGGATTGGTATGTTCCAGCTCGCCTTTCGGCTCCGGCCGCTGAATGGAAAAGCGCCGGAAGATCTCGGTGAGCTCGTCCTTGGAATAGGCCGTTTTCACCCGCGCCGGCTTGCGCGCGGATGCCGGATTTGACTTTTTCAATGTTTGGGTGCTGGATCGTTTTTTGGCGACTGTCATGGACTATCTATAGCCAGCCCGCCCTGAGGAAAGCAACGTGGATACGCTCAACGACCAGCCGATTTTCGCGGCGGAACTCGTTCCGCACCGTTCGCTTGGCAGAAGGGGTTTCCGGCTGCTCCTGCTTTTCTCCGGCCTGGCCTGCCTTGTCTATGGTGGCTTTTTCCTCGCCACCGGGGCATGGCCGGTCGGCCTGTTTTTAGGGCTGGATTTCCTGCTTCTTTATGCCGCCTTCCGCGCCAATTACCGGGCGGCGAAGGCGCGGGAAGAGGTCAGCGTCTCGCGCACCAGCCTGTCGATCCGCAAATTTTCTCCCGCCGGGCGGATGGTGGAGCATCGCTTCAATCCCTTCTGGGCGCGCTTCAGGGTGAGGCGGCATGACGAGATCGGCATCGTCTCCATGCATGTGACGGGTGAAGGCCGGGCGACCGATATCGGTTCGTTTCTCAATCCGGATGACCGGGAAAGTTTCGCCAAGGCTTTTGGCGGTGCGCTGGCGACTGTCAGGCGGCGGATGTAAGAGGATAATCCAGCTCTCCCTCCGTCATTCCGGCCCTGAGCCGGAATCCAGCCGACGCGCGTCCGCGCGGCGGAAAAGACTCCTTTCAGCCCAAGGACTTGGGCTGGCTGGATACCGGCTCGAGGCCGGTATGACGGTAGAAATGGAGCAGGGCGCAAGAAACGGGTGGAGACGCAGTCGCTTTAATGGTTTTCTCTTACCCGTTAGGAGATTTGCGATGAACGCCAATATTACGCTGAACGAAGACATCACCCCCATCGGATCGGATTACGACACGGTGCGCGGGGTTATCGAGCTTTTGACGCTGGATTATCGCGAGCAGCCCTCCCTCGAAGCCATTGCCGCAGAGCTTGGCCAGTCGCCGACGCAATTGCAGAAGACCTTCACCCGCTGGGCCGGCCTTTCGCCCAAGGCATTCCTGCAGGCCGTAACGCTCGATCATGCCAAGAGGCTGTTGCGCGAAGAGGATTTACCGCTGCTGGAAACCTCGATCGAGGTCGGTATGTCTGGTCCCGGACGCCTGCACGATCTGTTCGTCACCCATGAGGCCATGTCGCCCGGCGAATGGAAGGCCAAGGGCGGCGGGCTGACGATCCGTTACGGTTTCCACACCTCGCCCTTCGGTCTTGCGCTGGTCATGGTGACCGATCGTGGCCTTGCCGGCTGCGCCTTCGCCGATCCGGGCGAGGAAAGGGCCTGTTTCGAGGACATGGCCGGCCGCTGGCCGAATGCGGAATATTCTGAGGATCGCGAAGCGACGGCACCCTACGCCGCCCGCATCTTCGATCCATCCATGTGGTCGGCGGACAGGCCGCTGCGCGTCGTGCTGCTCGGCACGGATTTTCAGGTGCGGGTCTGGGAAAGCCTCCTGAAAATCCCGATGGGCCGCGCGGTTACCTATTCGCACATCGCCTGCGATATCGGCCAGCCCACCGCGTCGCGTGCGGTTGGTGCTGCGGTCGGGGCAAACCCGGTGTCCTTCGTGGTTCCCTGTCATCGCGCTGTCGGTAAAAGTGGGGCTCTGACGGGCTATCACTGGGGCCTGACCCGCAAGCGGGCGATGCTCGGCTGGGAAACGGGGAAGGTGTGAGGCGAGGCTTGGATTGTCTTTGCCGATCTGCCTGGGATCGGTTATTCTTGGCCCATGAAAAGCACGATTGAACTTCCCGACGATCTTAAACACCGGCTGGATATCTTGGCCGAGCGCTCGAACTCGACTCCAAGCCGCATCATAGAAGATGCGCTTTCTCATGGACGTTCTCTGGCATGGCAGGAGAAATGGACGAGCGGCGTGAGGGCAGGGTTGGCGGAGGCCGATGCCGGGGAGTTTGTTACTGAAGAAGAAATCAACGTCGTTCTGAATAAATATGCCAAGGCCTGAAACGCGTGCGGTTGGTTTGGACGCGGCGTTATCTCCGGGAGCTTGATGCTATAGGCGACTATATCGCCGAACGTAATCCGCGTGCGGCAGTAAAAGTCGTTAGGGCAATTCACCAGACGACGGCACGTCTTTTGTCCGATAATCCTCATTTAGGACGCAGTGGCGAAATCGAAGGGACTAGGGAGCTGGTTATTTCCGGCCTGCCCTACATCGTCGCCTATCGCGTGACGGAGCAACAGGTCGAAATCCTGTTCGTGCAACATGCCGCTCGCGAATGGCCCGACGAGGCCTAAACCAGCTCCATCAACGCTCTTGCCGCCGCCTCGTCTGTAATCAGCGTATTGCACCCGATCCGCTTGATCGTGGCGCGGATGGCGATGGCGCGGTGGGCGCCGCCGGAGGCCAGCACGATGTGTTTTGCCTTGCGCAGCGTGTCGAGATCGATTGCCATGGCGCGCTGGTTGATCGGGTGATCGACCGAGCGACCTTCGGCATCGATGAAATTGAACATGGTGTCGCAAACGCAGCCGGCATCGATGAGTTCCTGCAGCGTCGTCTTGGAAATGAAGCCTTCCGACAGCGAGGTCGAATGCGGGCCGATATCGCCGCAGGAGACGATGGCGAGATCGAGCGTTTCGGCGAGATCGTAAAGCGTCGCAAGCCCGCATTTTTCGATCAGCGCCCGTTTTGTCTCGACGGAATCTACCAGAAGCGGCGCAAGGAACATGTAACATTCCGCTCCGAGCGCGCTCGCCAGCCGCCAGGTGTAATCCAGCGGGTTGGTCTGGTGCACGGCGACGATACCGCCGAGCAGCGAGACGACCTTGCAATTTTCCCGGCGCGGCGGGCGGAAGCTGGAAAGCGAGGCGGTCATGGTGCGGCCCCAGCCGACGCCGATGGTGGCCTCATTCGGCACCGCTTCTGAGAGGAATTGCCCGAGCGCCAGCCCGACGGCCTTGGCCGTGCCTTCGGCGTTCGCCTTATCCGGGGAAGGGATGATCACCGCCTCGTCCAGCCCGTAAGCCGCCTCCAGCCGGCCGGCCAGCTCGACGAAATCCTCAATGCCTTCGTTGATCCATATCTGCACTTCGGAGCGCTTCATCGCCTCGTCCAGAAGGCGGATGACGGTGGAGCGGCTGATGCCCAGTTTCTCGGCGACATCCTTCTGCGTCATGCCCTGATTATAATAGAGCCATGCGGCGCGCAGCCGCAGAGACGCCGCTTCCGAATAGGCCGTATGGGTTTCTCTTCTCAGTTTCGCCACGGTTTCCGCCATTCTTTATGAGCCGCCGAGTATCGCAGGCGTGAAACTTATGTCAATTGCGATGCGCAAATGTCTTGACTTTCGTGTCTTCGACTTGCGATAGTTGGAACCGACGAAACCGCGATTTCGGCCTTGGGCGCACCCCCGGTGCGGGAACGAAATGACGGCTGAGCAAGTTTTCAAGAGATCATGAAGGATCATCAGATATGACATCCAAACTCGAACAACTTCGCGCCATCACCACGGTCGTTGCCGATACCGGCGATATCGAGGCGGTTGCGCGCCTGAAGCCGGTGGATTGCACCACCAACCCGACCATCGTTCTGAAGGCGCTCGGCACACCGGCCTTTGCCGATGCGGTGAAGGAAGCCGTCGCATGGGGCAAGAAGCAGGGCGGCCAGTCCGACGCCGTGGTTGCCGCCGTTGCCGACCGTCTTGCCATTTCCGTGGGCGCAGCCCTTGCCGGCCTCGTTCCCGGCCGTGTGTCGACCGAAGTCGATGCCGACCTTTCCTTCGACACGCAAGCCTCCATCACCAAGGCGCGCCACATCATTGCCGCCTATAAGGAGCGCGGCATCGAGCGTGAACGTATCCTCATCAAGCTCGCCTCCACCTGGGAAGGCATCAAGGCTGCCGAGGTTCTCCAGTCCGAAGGCATCGATTGCAACCTGACCCTGCTGTTCTCGCAGGCACAGGCGATTGCCTGCGCCGAAGCCAAGGTCTTCCTCATCTCGCCCTTCGTTGGCCGTATTCTCGACTGGTACAAGAAGTCCACCGGTGAGACCTACACCGCCGAGACCGATCCGGGCGTCGTTTCTGTGCGCAGCATCTACAATTACTACAAGGCCAATGGCATCAGCACCGTCGTCATGGGCGCTTCCTTCCGCAATGTCGGCGAAATCGAAGCGCTGGCCGGTTGCGACCGCCTGACGATCAGCCCGGCGCTGCTGGAAGAGCTGGACAAGGACAGCGGCAAGCTGGAGCGCAAGCTTTCGCCCGACAATGTCAAGGCAGAGCCGCTGCAGTCGCTCGACGAGAAGGCATTCCGCTGGGCGCTCAACGAAGATGCGATGGCCACCGAGAAGCTCTCGGAAGGCATCCGCCTCTTCGCCAAGGATCTGGTGACGCTGCGCGAAATGGTCCGCAAGGAACTGACGCTGGCTGCGGCCTGATACAAAAAGGGGGAACCATCCACGTTCCCCCTGCGTTTAAGAGATATAAATCTCCAGTCACTCAAAACGCGATCGGGTCCCTGCCGGTCGCGTTTTTTTGTGCGTTTCAGGAATTTCCGTTTCCCGTCGCCACTTCGGAAATCCGCTTTGCCGCCTCGCGGATCAGCGCTTCACATGCCTCGCGTGTCGGGGCCTTGCCGCCAAGCGGGGTAATATAGGGGCAGGTGATGACGGCAAGCGCAGTGCCGTCCAGCGTCAGCACCGGGGCGGAAATATTGCGCACGCCGGCGGTCTGAAGGCTGTCCATGGATTCGAAACCGTTTTTGCGCACCTCCGCCAGCCGCACGGCAAGGTCCGGCGGCACGGTTTCGCCGCTGCCGCGCACCTGTTCGGTTATCATAATCTGGCGCTGCGCTTCCGTCTGGAAGGCCAGAAGCACATGGCCGGAGCCGGTGTGGAACAGGCTCATCTGCGCGCCGACCCGCATGGACATGGCCCAGTAGGTGGACGATTCCTGCTGGGCGATGACAACGACGCTGCCGCGATCATAAATCGCCAGATGACAGGCCTGCTCGGCGCTTGCCGAAAAATCGCGCATGACCGGTGCGGCGAAAGAAACCAGCCGGCGGATCGGCGCGTGGAAATGCGCCAGCCCGAACATTTTCAGCGTCAGTGAGAAGCGGTCTCCGTCAAGTCGCTGCACATAGCCGCGGCGCACCAGCCGGTCCAGCATGCGATAAAGCTCGTTCGGGCTTTTGCCGATAGACTTGGCGATCTCGATCTGGGTCAGCCCGCCATCGGTGCGGGCCAGAAGTTCGAGAATATCCAGACCCTTGTCGAGGGCGGGAGCGCGATATCTTTCGCTGTCGTCGTCGGTCATCTGGCCTCGATGGTGTTTTGCGCGGTCGCCGGGTGGGCAGCCTGAAAATATGGTTGCCCGATAGCCGACATCGACGCAAGTTTGCTTGACGCCATATGAATACAGCGTTTACATATGAATTGTCGATCCATATTTGAGATCATCGAAATTCAGCGGTCCGGTGCCTGAAGGGCGGGCGGGCCTTAGCGGGAGGCTATTCATGGTGCAGGATTTTAACGGCCGGACAGTGGTGATCACCGCCGCCGGTCAGGGTATCGGCCGGGCCGCGGCGGAGCGGTTCGTGTCGCTCGGCGCGCGCGTCATCGCCACCGATATCAACGAACAGGCGCTTTCGACGCTTAAAGGTGCGGAAACCCGGGTTCTTAACGTGCTGGATGGCGATGGCGTCAAGGATTTCGCCGCCGATATCGGCCATGCGGATGTGCTGTTCAACTGCGCGGGTTTCGTTCATTCCGGCACCATTCTCGATTGCGAAGAGAAGGACTGGGATTTCTCCTTCGATCTCAACGCCAAGGCCATGTATCGCACCTGCCGCGCCTTCCTGCCCGGCATGCTGGAAAAGGGCAAGGGCGCAATCGTCAACATGTCTTCCGTCGCTTCCAGTGTGAAGGGCGTGCCGAACCGTTTCGCCTATACCGCCTCCAAGGCGGCCGTGGTGGGTCTGACCAAAGCCATCGCCGCCGATTTCGTGACAAAGGGCATTCGCTGCAACGCCATCTCCCCCGGCACGGTCGATAGCCCGTCCCTGCATGACCGCCTGCGCGCCACCGGCAATTACGAACAGGCGTT
Source organism: Agrobacterium deltaense RV3 (assembly GCF_900013505.1). Lineage (NCBI taxonomy): Bacteria > Pseudomonadati > Pseudomonadota > Alphaproteobacteria > Hyphomicrobiales > Rhizobiaceae > Agrobacterium > Agrobacterium deltae. The sequence goes on from NZ_LT009746.1 coordinate 1,666,951, forward strand.
GGCCGATTTCATCGCCCGCCAGCCGATGGGCCGTATTGCCACGCCGGAAGAAATCGCGGCACTCGTTACCTATCTCGCTTCGGACGAGGCAGGTTTCACCACCGGCCAGATTCACGTCATTGACGGCGGCTGGACTGGCTGAATCTTTTTAAGGGAGAGAGGAGAGGCGACCGGCGTAAAAACCGGTCGCCTTTTTTCATTCAGACGACGGCGCTTCCGGCCATCAGTGCAAGCACGAGGAAGACCAGGAAGATCACCACGGCGATGAAGAACAGGATTCGGGCCACGCCCGCCGCGGCTGCCGAAATGCCGGTAAAGCCGAATACGCCCGCGATCAAAGAGATAACAAAGAAAATAAGAGCCCACTTCAGCATGGCGCTTCCCCTTTTGCATAATTTCCCGAGCCCGCCGCCCCGCGACAGGCTCGGTAAAATGACGCGCAAAAGGCGAAAATGTTCCATACGCCCGCAAAAATCGTTATTTTAGAGTGTTTTCGCTTTTCTTCGAATAGCGAAAACACTCTAACTCTTGTTTTGGCGCATTTCCGGACGGAAAACCGGGGTCCACTTTTCCTGTACATGCTCTAGAAACCTGTTTCCCCTGCCGCATCGATCCTCCTCGCCTTCAAGGTGGTGCGGATGAAGGTGGCAACGAAAGCAAGGCTCATGAACATGACGATGGTGGGGGCCGGCGCGCTGTCGATGAGGAAGCTCAGCCATATGCCTGCCAGCGATGAGGTTATCGCCACCGCAATGGCCACCAGCAGCATGGCGGAAAAACGCCGGGTCAGCAGGAAGGCGATTGCGCCCGGCGCGACCAGCATGGCGACCGAGAGGATGATACCCACCGCCTTCAGCGCCCCGACGACGGTGAGCGACAGGACCATCAGCAGACCGTAATGCAGCACCCGCACTGGCAGGCCGATGGCTTTCGCATGCTGCGCATCGAAGGCGTTGACCAGCAGGTCCTTGCGGAGAATGCCGAGAAACAGCGTGGCGAAAAGTGCGATCAGGCCCGTCTCCAGCATGTCCGACGGCGCAATGCCCAGCATGTCGCCGAAGAGGATGTGGTCGAGATGCACATCGCTCTGCACTTTCACATAAAGCACCAGCCCCAGCCCGAACATGCCGGAAAAAACGATGCCCAGCACCGTGTCTTCCTTGATGCGGCTGTTTTCCTTGATGAAACCGGTGCCGAGCGCGCAGATCATGCCGGCGATGAAGGCGCCGATGGAAAGCGGGATGTTGACGATATAGGCCAGCACCACGCCGGGCAGCACGGCGTGGGAAACCGCATCGCCCATCAGCGACCAGCCCTTCAACACCAGAAAACAGGAGAGCATCGCCATAGGCACCGCAATCATCAGGGTGATGACGAAGGCATATTGCATGAAGGGCAGCTGAAACGGCAGGATGGCGAGTTCGAGATATTCGCTCATGGCGTCTCCTCCAGCGCCCTGCGGGCCTTGGCGCGGGAAGCGAGAAGCCCGTGCTTGGGCGCAAAGACGAAGGCGGCAAGGAAGATCGCGGTCTGCAGCACGACGATGACGCCGCCGGTCGCACCGTCGAGGAAATAGCTGAGGTAAGCGCCGACGAAGCTGGTGGCCGCGCCGATGATGAGGCTCATCAGGATCAGCCGTTCGAAACGGTCGGTCAAGAGATAGGCGGTGGCGCCCGGCGTCACCACCATGGCGACGACGAGGAAGGCCCCAACGGTCTGGAGGGCGGCAACCGTGGAAGCGGCAAGCAGGGTGAAGAAGATCAACTTCAGCACTTCCGGCTTCAGCCCCACGGTGCGGGCGTGGTTCTCATCGAAGAACACCACCATGAAGTCACGCCATTTCAGCGCCAGCACGATGAGGCTGATGCCGCCGATCAGCGCAAGCTGAATGGTGTCTTCGGCGGTGATTGCGAGAATATTGCCGAGCACAATGGTCTGGATATTCACCGAGGTGGGCGAGAGCGACACCATGAACAGGCCGAGCCCGAAAAACGAGGTGAAGATCAGCCCGATGATCGCGTCTTCCTTCAGTCGTGTCTTCTGGTTCAGGAACAGCATGGAACCGGCCGCAAGCCCGCCGGAAAGGAACGCGCCCAGCGAAAAGGGCAGGCCCAGCATATAGGCGCCCGCCACGCCCGGAACGATGGCATGGGAAAGCGCATCGCCGATCAGCGACCAGCCCTTCAGCATCAGATAGGCAGAGAGAAAGCCGCAGACGCCGCCCACCAGTGCGCTGACCCAGATGGCGTTCAGCATGTAACCATAGGTGAAAGGCTCAAGAAGGCTGTTTATCATCGACTTTTTCTTTCGGAGCCTCAGGATCGCGCCCGTTCTGGCCGTTCTTGCCGTAGATTACGAAAGGCCGCTCGTCATCGGTGATAACCTTCACCCGGCGCGGATCGGCGTCGTTATGCAGGTCTGCCCCGCCAAGAACGAAGTGGCGCAGGCTGCCGCCGAAGGCTTTTTGCAGGTTCTCCTCGTTGAAGGTATCCACCGTCTTGCCCGATGCCAGCACCGTGCCCTTGACGAAGACGGCGCGGTCACAGAATTCCGGCACGCTGCCGAGATTATGGGTGGAGACCAGCATGACGCGGCCCTCATCACGCAGCGCCTTCAAAAGTGCGACGATCTGCTCTTCCGTCGTTACGTCGACACCGGTAAAAGGCTCGTCCAGCAGGATCACCTGACCCTCCTGCGCCAGCGCGCGGGCCAGAAACACCCGCTTCTTCTGCCCGCCGGAGAGTTCGCCGATCTGGCGCTTGCGATAGTCCAGCATATTGACGCGTTTCAGCGCCTCTTCGACCATGTGATGGTCGCGTTTCGAGGGAATGCGCAGGAAATTCATGTGGCCGTAACGGCCCATCATCACCACATCCTCCACCAGCACCGGAAAGCTCCAGTCCACCTCCTCGGCCTGCGGCACATAAGCGACGAGGTTTTTCCGGAGCGCTTCCTTCACCGGCAGGTCGAAAATAGAGACGGAACCGGCGGCCAGCGGCACGAAACCCATAATGGCCTTGAAAATCGTGGACTTGCCGGCGCCATTGACGCCGACAAGTGCAGTGATCGTTCCGCGGGGGATGGAAAAGCTGGCATTTCTTAATGCGGTGTGGCCGTTTCGATAAGTCACTGTCGCATTTTGAACCGTCAGGCCGCCGCCTGATTTTTTACTGCCCATTCTCATGAAGACAGCCCCTTGGCAATGGTTTCGCTGGTCACGCGCAAAAGGTCCAGATAGGTCGGAACCGGGCCGTCCGCCTCGCTCAGCGAGTCCACATAGAGGATGCCGCCATAGGCCGCGCCGGTTTCCTTGGCCACCTGCTCTGCGGGATCGGCGGAAACCGTGCTTTCGCTGAAGATGACGTGGATATTGTGCGCGCGCATGGCGTCGATCACGCCGCGCACCTGCTGCGGTGTGCCCTGGCTGTCGGCATTGACCGGCCACAGGAACAGTTCCTTCAGGCCGAAATCGCGGGCGAGATAAGAAAACGCGCCTTCACTCGTTACCAACCAGCGCTTGTTTTCCGGCAGAACGGAAAGCGCGTCGCGGATCGGCTGCACGGTGGCTCTGATCTTGTCCGAATAGGCCTTGGCATTGGCGGCATAGACATCGGCATGGGCAGGGTCGATTTCGGTCAGGCCCTTGCGGATATTTTCCACGTAGATCAAGGCGTTATCGGGCGACATCCAGGCGTGCGGATTGGGTTTTCCCTGATAGGCGCCGCCGCTGATGGCCATGGGTTCCACGCCGTCGCTCACCGTCACGCTCGGCACGCCGGAAAGGTTGGCCAGGAACTTTTCAAACCACAATTCCAGATTGAGGCCATTGCGAAGCACCAGATCGGCCTTGCGGGCTTTGAGAATATCGCGCGGCGTTGGCTGGTAGTTGTGAATTTCAGCGCCCGGCTTGGTAATGCTTTCCACCTCGGCCGCATCGCCCGCCACATTGCGCGCCATGTCGGCGATAATGGTGAAGGTCGTCACGACAGTCGGTTTTTCCTGAGCAAGGGCAGCGCCGGGAAGAAAAAGCGAAAAAGCGAAAATCGCGTGGCGGATTTTATGGACGTTCACGGGCTCACCAGATTTTGTTGCGATTAATTCGCAATACCATCTGTTATAAAATCACGCTTGTCAACGCTATTGCAAATCATTCGCAAATTAGTGCATTTCGCAAATGTCCGAAAATGGTGCGTTTTTGCCGGTGTTGCACCGGCGGGATTAAACTTTTTTCAATGAGAAAGCGGCACTATCGCAAGGCTCGGACAGCGTGGTCCGAAGCTTGTCCCGCGTGTGTTCCTCATCCTTCGAGCCACGTTTTGGGGTGAGGGCGTAAGACGGGGTACTTGATGTCAGGATGTTGCGGGTGAAAGCTGTATTCGGACGAATGCGGTTTTCGCGCAAGCTCGTTATGATTGGAGGCGGGATCCTGCTTTTGGCGGGTGCGACCGGCTCTGCTGCCGTGTTTATCGGCAGCGAGCGGCTGCTCGGCCCATCCTATGCCTCCACTAACGGGCTTTCCTGCGACGCGGTCCAGACGGTCAATATCCGCAAGAACGGTTCCCTTTGGGTCCGCAAATTCATTCGTACCCAGGGCGGTGACGGCACAGAGCGGCTGAAGACTGCGCTTCGTGTCGCAAGGGCGGTTTACGACAAGCAGAAACCCGATCTGGTTCAGGTCTCCGTGCTCGACAAGAACGGTCCGCAGCTGCGCTCGGAAATGCGTGGCCGTGCCATTGCCGCACAGGTGGTTTTCATTCCCGATCCGGCAAAAATTCCCGAAGGCGCGGATGCCCATCGTTATTCGGCCTTTTATTACGATGGCGCCGCCAATGCCAGCGGCCAGTTTTACGGCCTGCGTATCGATCTGCCGCTGGAAGATGCCGAGGCGCTGGCGGCAGGCCTCAGCGATTCGGCCGATTGTGCGACCCCGGCTCTGGATGCCGGTTCTGAAGGCCATGAAGGAAAACCCGCGAAAACTGCGACGGGACACGGCGAAACCAAAGATGACGGCGCGGGCGGCCATGGCGGCGCGCCGGCGGAAGCCAACGAAGGCGGGGCTGCCCATGGCGAAACCCCGTCTCCCGAAGCGCATGGCGAACCGGCTGCCGACGAACTTCTCACCTCGACGCCGGAAGCCGATGGCGGCAGCATCTTCAGCCTGTCCTATCTGAAATCGCTGATCTTCGGCAAAGGCTCGACGACCGCACAGGCGGCGGAAGAAAAGCCGGCTGCCGAAAATGCGCCGGCGGAAGAACCCGGTGCGGAGAAAAAGGCCGCGAGCCACTAAGCGGGCGAGGGCGGTTTCTCCCCGAACCCTTCCGTGGCTCGCATCTGACCTGTCATATATCCGGCCCGATCCGAAGTCGGCCAGCCGGATTTGGAAATTTCTTCCGTTTGTTGACGATTGCCGGAGAGAAACTCTGCGACAGGGCGGCAAAGGCGGCAATGCGGGCGATCAGCTTTTCCCTATCGCCCTTTGTCACGGCTTCGTAGCTCTCGATCTCGTCGATATAGCCCGTCAGCCAGTCTTGATATTTGCCTTCGTTCCACAGCCGCTCAGTCGCAAACACCGTGTCTTCCAGCCGATCATAGGCAACGAGTGTCCGTCGCCAGCGATGCTCGTCGAAATCCAGCGCGCCATTGGCGAAGAGCGATCCGACTTCGAGGCCGTAGCTCATCAGCTTCGCAGAGCGTTCCGGCGGCATGGTGAGGTTCAGCCCGCCTTCCTCTTCGTTAAGGAAAACGCGGGCGATACGTTCTCTCTGGCCCGGCATGGTGGCGAGCGACTGATCCTGCCAGTCCTTCGCCGAGCTGAGGATGCTGCCGAGAAAGCCGCTCATTTTTTCCATCTTGTGAACGGGCACGCCGATCCCTTCGCCGGCCGCCTGCGGGATCGTGACGCGCTTCATGCTGCTGGCGATAGATTTCGGCAATTCATCGAGGCTAAGCGCGAAAGTGGGGCGCGACGGAAGCAGGGCATCGAAAAGATGAATGGGGAAGTTGCTGCTGATACCGCCATCGGAGAACCAGATTTTCGCCTTCATGACGGGCCGCGCTTTGCCGCCGAGACGCTGCACGATATCCAGCGTGCCGCGATCGTTGGTATAGGCCGGAATGGCCTTGAACAGCACCGGGAAGCTCAGGCTCATGCGCGTTGCGATGATGACCGGCAACTGGGCGGGCTCCGGAAAAGCCTTGAGTTCGGGAAAGGGGCCGCCCGGTGTTGCGATCTGCTTGAGCCAGTTCATCACGGCCGCGGGAAAGAGCTGGCTCCATTCCGTCGGATCGTAAGCCACCATGAGACTGGTGGTCGGAAGCGTGTGCGGCCGCCGCATCGACAGGTTCGTCGTCACCATCTTGAGGTTGATGACCGGCTTCTCCGGCTCCGCGCCGATGAGATCGCCGAAGGTCAGCGGTGGCGCGGTTGCTGCGTCGCTGCCGAAAGCGATGTCCTGGATCGATGCATGAAGCCATTCCGTCAGGCCCGGAACCTCGGCATCGGAAACCGTCAGTCCCGAGCAGAAACCGAAGCCGTCTCTTGGCAACCGGTAGAAAACCAGCCACAGGATCTGGCCGAGGATGCCGGCCAGCATTCCCACCAATCCCCCGAGAACCGACCCGGCCCAACCGCCGCCCAGAACCCACAAGGCGCCGGCGCCGATGACAATGCCAACTATGGCTGCCAGCGGAAAAGCAAGGAGCAAGCCTAGGACCTTGCCCGGCCAGCCGCCGGCCTGCGCCCACAGCAGGTAACGCATCAGCGGGCGAAAACGGCGCTGGGGCTGGAAAAGCCTGTCCAGAATGGTGGGTATCGTGTCGCAATGAGCCTGCAGGCGGGTGAAGCCATTCGGATCGTTTCTGACCGTGCGGGAATATTCCGCCGCCGCCGCAAAGGCGGCGGCAATCGCCCCCGCCGATGTGCCGCCTATCGAGCGGAAGCGATACCGGCGCGCCAGTTCCAGAACCGCATAGGGATAAACGACGCCGGAGGTGATGCCGCCTTTCATCACCACGTCGCATTCCTTTTCAGGTGCGGCAAACATATCGGGCTGGTATTTGGGAAGCTCATTCTCGGGCATGCGTATTTCCCCCCCCCGGCGGCTCCTGATCGAAAGCCGTCAAACACAATGCGAATGATGGAGAATGGGTATCACAAGTTGAGGTGAGGTCGCCAGTATATTCTACTAAAAGTTAAATAAACTTGCACGATCCGTTCGCTGAAAGCCGGATGATTACTTGCGGGCGTCTATCTCTGGAGAGGAAAACCGGCAGACAAACGGGCGAAACCTCGCCACACTCCCCGACGTCAAGAAAATACGCCCTTCGCCACCAGCGAGAAAATCGGGGCGCGGAAGGCGGCCGTGAGGCCGCCCCGGGTTTCGTCCGATCAGTCCGCCTTGTTGCGGCGGGCCGGGAAGAGGATGACGTCGCGGATCGACGGAGCATTGGTGAGCAGCATGATCAGGCGGTCGACGCCGATGCCGAGGCCGCCGGCGGGCGGCATGCCCTGGTCGATGGCGTCGAGGAACTCGTCGTCCAGCTGCTTGTCCTTTTCGCCGCGGGCGTGCGCCTGTTCCAGCTGCTCCACCATGCGGCGGCGCTGTTCTTCCGGGTCGTTGAGTTCGGAGAAGGCATTGCCCACTTCCCAGGCGTTGCAATAGCTTTCGAAACGCTCGACGAGGCGAGGTTCGCCCGGCACTTCCTTGGCGAAGGGCGAGATGTCCTTCGGGAAATGCGTGACGTGGCTCGGCTGGATCAGCGTGCCTTCCACTTTTTCTTCAAAGATGAAGGCAAGGCATTCGCCCCAGGTCCAATCCTTCTCCACCGCAAAGCCTGCGGCCTTGGCAGCGGCGCGGGCTTCTTCGTCGGTCTTGAGGCCAAGGAAATCGATACCAGTTGCTTCCTTCACCGCATCAGGCATCGGCACGCGCTTGAACGGACCCTTGAAAGAGATCGTCTGGCCCTGGAATTCCACTTCGGTCGTGCCGTGAAGGGCAATCGCCAGCGTCTCGAACAGCCGCTCCACGAGACCCATGATGTCCTCGTAGTCGGCATAGGCCCAATAGCACTCCATCATGGTGAATTCAGGATTGTGCCTTGTGGAAACGCCTTCGTTGCGGAAGTTGCGGTTGATTTCGAACACCTTGTCGGTGAGGCCCGAAACCAGCGTGCGCTTCAGGAACAGTTCCGGCGCGATGCGCAGATACATGTCCATCTTCAGCGTATTGTGGAAGGTCTTGAACGGATCGGCCGTCGCGCCGCCATAGATGGTCTGCAGCATCGGCGTTTCCACTTCGAGGAAGCCTTCGGTCTCCATGAAACGGCGGATGCCGGAAAGGATTTTCGAGCGCTGCAGGAAGCGCAGCTTGGATTCCTCGTTGGAGAGAATGTCGAGATGACGCTTGCGGTAACGCAGCTCGATGTCGGAGACGCCATGCCACTTCTCGGGCATCGGCAGCAGCGACTTCGTCAGCATGGTGATTTCTTCGGCGTTGATCGTCAGCTCGCCGCGCTTGGTGCGGCGCACCTTGCCGGTCACGCCGATGATGTCGCCGATATCGATCATCGGAAGCAGGTTGCGCGCCGCTTCCGGCGTCGTATCCTTGTGGGAGAAGATCTGCACCTTGCCGGATGCGTCATGGATATCCATGAACATGCCGGAATTGCGCGAGGAATAAACGCGACCGGCCACCGTCACCGTATCGCCGGTTTCGACGTCGGCTTCGATATCGGCATATTTTTCCGCAAGCTCCGCATTGGTCAGCGTGCGGTGGAAATGCGCCGGATAGACATCGCCGATCTGCTCGCGCAGCAGCGCAAGTTTCTGGCGGCGCACTTCGGTGGCGTCGGAGGAGAGGGCGGTGGTTTCGGTCTTGGTGTCGGTCATTGTGTTCGCCTTTGGCGGCCTTGTTCGTTGCGGTTACCCGTGGCGCTCTGGATTACCCCCCTCTGTCCTGCCGGACATCTCCCCCTCAAGGGGGGAGATCAGATGCCGCGCCCGCCCGTTCCATGGGCAAGGTGTCAGCCGCTTGTCGATCTCCCCCCTTGAGGGGGAGATGCCCGGCAGGGCAGAGGGGGGTACCCCGAGCAGAGGGGTATATTCAGAATGCTGCCGTCACCGCCAGCACATAACTATCAGCTTCCGCTGCCCACCATCGTGGCCACAACGGTAATCGCAGCCTTCAGGCGCTGGCGCACGACGGAGCGGCCGAGCAGCGCCATCGAGTCAAACAGCGGCAGCGAGCGCGAGGAACCGGACATGGCCACAAACAGCGGCGGCGTCACGACGCGCAGTTTCTTGCCGGTGCGTTCGGCGACATCGCGCAGCTCGGCCTCTATCGCTTCCACGTTCCAGTCAGGCATCTTTTCGAGGTCTGCTGCAACCGTGGTGAGGATTTCGTGGATTTCCTCCGGCTTGCTCTTCAGCCCGGCAAAGGAAGCGGGCGTCAGGCCAGCATCGCTTGCGAGCAGGAAGCCGGCAAGGTTCGGCAGCTCGCCGAGCTTGGAAACGCGGCTCTGCGCAAGCTTCAGGCCTTCGGTCAGGCGGGCATTTTCCATCGCCCATTCCAGGGTGCGGGCAATGAACTCCTCCGGCGAAAGCTTTTCGCGCAGCCAGCGGCCGTTCAGCCAGTCCAGCTTCTGGATGTCGAAAATGGCGCCGGCCTTGGACAGCGCTTCCGGATCGAACTTTGCCGCCAGCTCGTCCATGGTCAGAAGCTCTTCGCCTTCGGCGATCTGGATGAAGAACAGGCCAAGGAAGTTCATCAGCGCTTCCGGCAGGTAACCGAGCGCGGAATAATAGGAGATCGAGGTCGGGTTCTTGCGCTTGGAAAGCTTCGACTTGTCGGCGTTGCGCATCAGCGAAAGATGCATGAACGTGGGCTGGTCCCAGCCGAAATAACGGTAAAGCAGAATGTGCTTGGGCACAGACGCCAGCCACTCTTCGCCGCGCGCCACATGGGTGATCTTCATCAGATGGTCGTCGATGACGTTGGCCATGTGATAGGTCGGCATGCCGTCGGCCTTGATCAGCACCTGCATATCGACCGAATCCCACGGGATCGAGACATCGCCATAAACGCCGTCATGGAAATCGCACGAGCCTTCGGTCGGGATTTTCATGCGCACGACGTTGGCTTCACCGGCGGCAACGCGCGCGGTCACTTCCTCGGCCTTCAGGTTGAGGCAATGGCCATCATATTTCGGCGGCTTGCCGGCGGCGCGCTGGGCCTCGCGCATTTCTTCCAGCCGCTCGGGCGTGCAGAAACAGCGGAAGGCATGGCCTTTTTCCAGCAGCTCTTCGGCATAGGGCCAATACATGGCCTTGCGCTCGGACTGGCGGTAGGGACCGTAAGGGCCGCCGACATCCGGGCCTTCCGACCAGGTCAGCCCGGTCCAGCGCAGCGCTTCCAGCACCTTCTGCTCATATTCGAGGGTCGAGCGGGTGGCGTCGGTATCCTCGATGCGCAGGATGAACTCACCGCCATGTTTCTTGGCGAAGAGATAGTTGAACAGCGCGATATAGGCGGTGCCGACATGCGGCTCGCCGGTGGGGGAAGGTGCGATGCGGACGCGAACGCCGGAAGTGGTCATGAAATTCACTCGTCGTGACGTGGCAGTGACATCGGGGCGGTTCACCCGTCTGTCACGATGTTTTCGTTTGGATGCGGCAGGAAATCATGTTGGAAGACGCAATGAAAGCGCCTTTTGCACATTCCCGTTCGGCTTCGGCTTAGGCCATATTCTGCCGCAGGCGTCAAGGAAATACGAAGCCCGCGCTGGTTCAGCGTCCCAGCTGAGAGCCCTAGTTCACTGGCCAGACGTAAAGCAGCATGGGAATGCTGGCGATGACGATCATGATCGACAGCGGCAGGCCAAGGCGCGGATAGTCGCTGAAGCGATAACCGCCGGGGCCCATGACCAGCGTATTGCACTGGTGGCCGATGGGGGTGAGGAAATCGCAGCCGGCGCCGATAGCCACCGCCATCAGGAAGGCCTCCGGCCGGAAACCGAGTGTGGTGGCGAAACCGGCGGCGATGGGGGCCATGACCAGCACGGTGGCGGCATTGTTGAGAAAGGGCGTCACTGCCATGGCGGTGAGCAGGATCATGCCAAGCGCCGCAAAGGGCGGCAATCCCTGCGCGGCATGACCGAGCCAGGCGGCGATCAGTTCGCTCGCCCCGCTGGTGCGGAGCGAGTCGCTGACGGGAATAAGGGCGGCGAGCATGACGAGGATCGGCCCGTCGATGGATTTATAGACCTCGGTGAGCGGTATCGCGCCGACGACGATCATCATGAAGGCGGCGGCGAAAAAGGCGACGGAGACCGGCAGCAACCCGCTGCCGGCGGCGATCATGGCGGCGGCGAGCACGATGACGGGCAGAAGCGCGCGGCGCTGCACGCCCAGCAGGATTTCCCGCTGCGCCAGCGGCAAGAGCGAAAATTCCTGCAATACCTGCGGCAGGTTCTTGCGGCTGCCCTGCAAAAGAATGACGTCGCCCGCCTGCAATGTCAGCTCGGAGAGCCGCTGGCTGACGCGTTGGCCGCGCCGGCTCACCGCGATCAGATTGACGCCACGCGTATAGGACAGCGCGAGTTCACGCGCCGAAATGCCGTTCAGAACCGATTCATTGCTGATCACCGCTTCCATGGAAATGAGATCTGCGGTTTTTTGGCCGTTTTCCATCAGCGGCTTGCCGGAAAGCAGAAGCTTCGCCTGCGAGACGATGCGGTCCAGCCCCTCCGGGCTGCCTTCGAGGAGAATCGTGTCACCCGCCTTCAGCGTCACGTCGGGGAAGGGGGAGATGCGCCGCGGCCCCCGCAGGATGGTGCTGGCGATCACATCGCCGTCGGCCTGTTTCAGCAATTCGCGCAGCGGCTTCTCCGCATAGGTGCTGTCGGCGGGCAGGGTGGCTTCAGCGGTATAGGCGGACTGGTCGAGAATATCCTCCACCGACGCCTGCTGGCGGCTGCGCACCGGCAGCAGCCGGTAACCGAAGGTCAGGAAGATGATGCCGATGACGGTCAGTCCCGCGCCGACGGGCGTGAAGTCGAACATCGAAAAACTCTGCCCGGTCATTTCCTCGCGCAGCCGCGACACGACGATGTTGGGCGAGGTGCCGATCTGCGTCATCAGCCCGCCGAGCAGGGCGGCAAACGCCATGGGCATCAGATAATAAGAGACCGGGCTGCCGGATTTGCGGGCGAACTGGAAGGCGACCGGCATCATGATGGCGAGCGCGCCGATATTCTTGATGAAGGCCGACATGACGGCGACAACGATCATCAGGAAGGCGAGCTGCAGGCTCTTGGAGTGCATTTCGGGGAAATATTTCTTGATCGTCATATCGACGATACCCGACCGCGCCACGGCCGAGCTGACCACCAGCGCACTGCCGACGATGATGACGATATCGTCCGAAAAACCGGAAAAAGCTTTTTCGAAAGGCACGACGCCGAGCGCGACGGCCACAAGCAGCGCACTGCAGGCGACGACATCGTAACGCAGCCTGTCCCAGATGAACGCGACCATCATGCCGGCGATGACGGTGAAGGCGAGAATCTGGTCTGTCGTCATGCTGGCTTATGCTTTCGAAGGAGAGTCGGCGGGAATGACTCTATCGATGAGGATATCGAAGAACGCAAGCCGGGGTGAAGCGGTTCCGGGCTGGATGTCATTCCTATCTCTTCGTCATGCCGGCCGTGAGCCGGCATGACGGAGCGGAGGCATCGTCAGAGAAGAAAATGGGCAATGTCGTCCCAGGCTGGATTGAGATCTTCAATCAACTTGATCTTCCATGCCCGCGGCCAGTTTTTTATCGTCTTTTCTCTCGCGATTGCGTCCGTGACGAGATCGTATGTTTCAAACCACACAAGCGTCTTAACGCCATAGCGGGTTGTGAATCCGGGCGTCAGGTTGTTCTGATGTTCATATAAACGGTGAGAAAGGTCGCTTGTTACGCCAGTATAGAGCGTACCGTTTCTTTTGGATGCAAGAATATAAACGTAACCTTGGCGCATGAGAAAAGCATGCGCAAAGGTCATTAGTTTTGGCAAGAGGCGAAATTATTTCCGTCATACCGGACTTGATCCGGTATCCAGCCGCCGCGCGTCTGCGCGGCGAGAAGAGTCCTTTCAGCCCAAAGACTTGGGCTGGCTGGATTCCGGCTCGAGGCCGGAATGACGGTGGCGAGATGCCGTTAGTGCGTATCGCCTGCCGCCTCCGCCTTTTTGCGCTGCCGCGCATTGCGGGCCAGCATGTTGAGCAGTTCCACCAGCGCCGAGAACGCCATGGCGGCATAGACGTAGCCCTTGGGAACATGGAAGCCCATGCCTTCGGCGATCAGCGTCGTGCCGATCATCATCAGGAAGGCGAGCGCCAGCATGACGATGGTGGGGTTGCGCTCGATGAAGTTGGCGAGCGGCGTTGCGGCCAGCAGCATGACGGTGACGGCCACGACGACGGCGACGATCATGATCGGCAGATGCGGTGTCATGCCGACGGCGGTGATGATGCTGTCTACAGAGAAAACAAGGTCGAGCAGCAGGATCTGGCCGATGGCGGCGCCGAAATTCATCGCGGCCGGGCCACCCACCATGTCTTCCTTGTGATCTTCCGGGTCGACATTGTGGTGAATTTCCTTGGTCGCCTTCCATACCAGGAAGAGACCACCCGCTATGAGGATCATGTCTTTCCACGAGAAGGGGTGGCCGAAGGCTTCGAAAACCGGCGTGGTGAGCTGCACGATCCATGCGACGGTGCCGAGCAGGCCGAGGCGCATGACGAGCGCAAGGCCTATACCGATCTTGCGGGCTTTTTCACGCTGTTCGGGCGGCAGCTTGTTGGTGAGGATGGAGATGAAGATCAGGTTGTCGATGCCGAGCACGACCTCCATGACGATCAGTGTGACGAGCGCCACCCAGGCGGCGGGGTCAGATAGAAGAGGGAGAATGGACTCCATCAGGTAGGTTTTCCTTTCAGCAACAAGGCCAGCCGAAACATTCGGTGGGTGGAATTTATAGCGCAATACGCGAGAAACAAGGAGTTGATGGCTCCGGGGCGCAAGATTTCATCGAAATTTCGCGCAGGCCGCGTATTGGCGTTCACGCCGTTGCTGAATGATCTCAGGCCTTGTCTGTTCCGTAAGCCGCCATGAATACGTTGATGGCGCTGCTGATAACCCGGTCCAGTTCCTCGTCGGGAACCGGGCCTTCCAGTTCGCCGAACAGCCGCAGCTTGAAGAAGGTGCCGGTGGAAAGCTCGATATATTGCCGGGCGGCCAGCTCAGGGTCATCCACTTTCAGATGGCCGATCTCGACCTGATGTTCGATGAAGTCCAGGAGCACGGTGCGCACATTGTTCGGAGCCGAAAGGAAAAAGCGCTGCGCCAGTTTTGGCATGCGATCGATGACGCCGAGCACCGAACGCATGGCGGGAATCATGTCCGAACAGATCATCTTGTTGGCAAAGGCCTTGCCGAACTGTTCCAGCCCCTCGCGCACCTCCTCGGTGCCCTCGAGAATATGGCGCATGGAGGTGGCGAATTCGTTGCGATGGTGGTCGACGAGCGCGACGAACAGATCCTCCTTGTTGGAGAAATAGACGTAGATCGTGCCCTTGGAAACGCCGGCTTCACGCGTGATGTCGTTCATGCTGGCCGCGTCGAAACCCTTGCGCTTGAACACACGCCAGGCGCCCGCCAGAATCTGCTCGCGTTTGGCCGGGTCTTCACCCGCCGCAAAACGCCCGGCGGCATTGCCCGGACAGCCCGTTTCCGTTTCCGTCTCCATATCCCTGTCTTCACCTGCCATCGCTACCGTCTCTTAGCATCGCAATGGCGTAAAAAAAATTAACCGAACGTCGAACCAATCGGTTCGATAACACTTGATATGTGTCAGGAAAGAGATTATGTCAATCGAACCGAACGGTTCAGTTCGAAAAACTTTCTTCAATTTATCACGGTAAGCTCCCATGTCGGCCCAGAAGAATAGCGCGGTTCGCGCCGTCAACGATGCGGAAGAGGCGGATATCTCCGCCAAGGCCGAGACCTCTCCGGCAAAGCCGGCCGAGGCCGCGCCGCCGCAGCAGCCCCAGACCATTGCGCCGCCGAAGCAGAAGAAGCGTTCCAAGCTTCTGCCGGTCATCGCGGTTGCCCTTCTCGCCGGCGCCGGCTGGTACGGTTACAACTGGTGGGTCGACGGCCGCTTCATGGTGTCGACGGACGATGCCTATATAGAAGGCGATATCGCCGTCATCGCACCGAAGGTTTCGGGCTATGTCGCCAAGGTGAACGTGGTCGAGAACCAGGAAGTCAAGGCGGGCGATCCGCTGGTGACGCTGGACGACGGCGATTATCGCATCGCGCTCGATCAGGCCGAAGCCCAGATTCGCACCGAGCAACTGTCACTGAAGCGCATCGATGCGCAGATCGTCGGCGGCGAAGCTTCGCTGGAGCAGGCCGTCGCCCAGAAGGGTGCGCTGGATGCCGCCCTTCGCGGTGCCGAAATCACCCAGAAGCGCGCCAGCGAGCTGCAGGCGAAGGATGTCGGCACGGTTGCCGCTTCCGACAATGCGCAGGTCGCGCTCGATCAGGCCAAGGCGAATGTCGTGGCCGGCGATGCCGCCATCTCCTCGGCCAAGGCCAATGTGGAACTCCTGCGCGCCCAGCGCGAGGAAGCCGAAAGCACGATCCGTTCGCTGCAGCTTTCCCGCGACAAGGCCGCCCGCGATCTTTCCTTCACTGTTCTGAAGGCGCCTTATGACGGCGTCATCGGCAATCTGGCGGTTCAGAACGGCGATCTGGTGTCTGTCGGCAAGCGTCTGGCTTCGCTGGTGCCGATGAACGAGCTTTATATCGACGCCAATTTCAAGGAAACGCAGCTTGCCCGCGTCGTGCCCGGTTCGAAGGTGCGCGTGCATGTCGACGCCTTTGACGACGCGACGATCGAGGGCACGGTGCAGTCGATTTCGCCCGGCTCGGGCTCGGTCTTCTCCATGCTGCCGCCGGAAAATGCGACAGGCAACTTCACCAAGGTCATCCAGCGCGTGCCGGTTCGTATCGTCTTCTCAAAGGAAGACCTTGCAAAGCACAATCTGCGCGCGGGCCTCAGCGTCGTTGTCGATGTCGATACCCGCACGGCGCCGGAAGGCACCAGAACGGCGCAAGTTAACCCGGAAGCCAAGTAAGGCGCATCGCTGATGCGCCGTTGAGGTCAAGATCATGGCGGCTACGGTTGTCGGTACGGGCGGGGCGTCCATCCCCGCCGATCCCCCGATGGACAGGCGCAGGCTCATCGCGTTTTTCGCGATGGTCTTCGGCATGTTCATGTCCATCCTCGACATTCAGATTGTCTCCGCGTCGCTCGCGGAGATCCAGGCGGGTCTCGGCGCGGGTTCCGATGAGATCGCCTGGGTGCAGACCTCCTATCTGATCGCCGAAGTCATCATGATCCCGCTGTCGGGCACGCTGGCGCGCATTCTCTCCACGCGCGTTCTGTTTGCCACCTGCGCGGCCGGCTTCACCATATCGAGCGCGCTCTGCGCCACAGCCACCAATATCGACCAGATGATCGTCTACCGCGCGATCCAGGGCTTTATCGGCGGCGGCATGATCCCCTCCGTCTTCGCCGCCGCCTTCACGATCTTCCCGCCCTCGAAGCGTTCGGTCGTGTCACCAATCATCGGTCTCGTCGCCACGCTTGCGCCCACCATCGGCCCGACGGTCGGCGGTTATCTCTCCAATGCTTTTTCCTGGCACTGGCTGTTCCTCGTCAACATCATCCCCGGCATCATCGTCACCATCCTCACCTGGAGCCTGATCGATTTCGACAAGCCGGAAAAGTCGCTGTGGAAGAAGTTCGACTGGTGGGGGCTGATCTCCATGGCCGTCTTCCTCGGCTCGCTGGAATATGTGCTTGAAGAGGGCAACAACAAGGACTGGTTCAACGACGAGCATATCGTCATGGGAACGGTCGCCATGGTCATCGGCGCGGCCGTGTTCTTCTGGCGCGCCTTCAAGGTGGAATTCCCTGTCGTCGACATCCGCGCCTTCGCCGACCGCAACTTCTCCATCGGCTCGCTGTTTTCCTTCGTCATGGGCATCGGGCTTTACGGGCTGACATATCTTTACCCGCTCTATCTCGGCCGGGTGCGTGGTTACGATGCGCTGATGATCGGCGAGACCATGTTCGTCTCCGGTCTTGCCATGTTCTTCACCGCGCCGATTGCCGGCAAGGTCTCCACCAAGCTCGATCCGCGGGCGATGATGGCCATCGGCTTCATCAGCTTCGGCTGCGGCACATGGATCATGACGCATGTGACGACCGACTGGGATTTCTACGAGCTGCTGATCCCGCAGATCCTGCGCGGTTTCGGCCTGATGATGTGCATGGTGCCGATCAACAACATCGCGCTCGGCACCCTGCCGCCGGCCCGCATCCGCAATGCGTCCGGCCTGTTCAACCTTACCCGTAACCTCGGCGGCGCGGTCGGTCTTGCCATCATCAACACCATGCTGTCGCAGCGCACGGACGACCATTATGTGCGGCTGGCCGAACATGTGAGCTATTCCAACCCGCAGGCGCTGGAATGGCTGAACAGTGTCGGCGCCAACTACGATTCCTACGGGCTGGACGGCGCGTCCGTCGCCGTCAAGAAACTGGTTGGCATGGTCTCGCAGCAGGCATGGATATTGGCCTTCGCGGATGTGTTCTTCGCGCTGACACTGTTGTTCTCGAGCCTGATCTTCATGACCGTGCTGATCCAGAAACCCAAGGCAGCGCCGCCGCCAGACGCGGCGCACTAACAAGAATCCCCTCCCATCCACCGCAGAGCTGGGGCCGTCGGAAATGACGGCCCCTTTTTTGTTTTGAATATGGAGCGAGCGAGGGCGGCATA
>NZ_LT009746.1:1685325-1698304 GCF_900013505.1 Agrobacterium deltaense RV3
GCGAGGGTAGAGATATTCGGAGAGCTTGCCCCCTCATCCGACCCTTCGGGCCACCTTCTCCCCCTCGGGGAGAAGAAACGCGCGGCACCGTTTCGCGAAGAGCCACCAACCCGACACCGGCTTTCCGCGAAATATGAGGTACGTACATCATTTTTCAGTTTACCTCGACTGCAAAGCTGGATATGCAAGGGGAGGGAGGAGCCATGAAGCCGACAGTTCACGATATCGCCGAGCGGGCGGGCGTCAGTCTCGCCACCATCGACCGGGTGCTGAACATGCGCCCCGGCGTGCATGCGGCAACGCGGGCACGGGTGGAGGCGGCCATTGCCGAGCTTGGTTATGTGCGCGATATCGCGGCCGCCAATCTGGCCAAGGGCCGCAATTATTCGCTGGTTTTCATCCTGCCGGGCAATGACAATTCCTTCATGGCGACGTTGCGCGCCGAAGTGCGGGCCGCAGCGGCACGGGCGCATCTGGAGCGCACGGCGATCCGCGTCATCGAGGTGCCGCCCTTCAATGCCTCCGCGCTGACGGAGGCTCTGGAAGTCGCGCGGCGGGAAAAGCCCTCGGGCGTCGCCTTCGTCGCCACCGATTCCGAAGATGTGGCCGAAGCCGCCGACCGGCTGGCCGAAGACGGCATCGCCACGGTGACGCTGGTGTCCGATCTTTCCGGTTCGCGGCGGGATCATTATGCCGGTGTGGACAACGTCGCGGCCGGGCGCACGGCGGCAAGCCTGATGGGACGTTTTCTCTCCGGGCGCGGCGGCGATGTCGCGGTTGTCGCCGGCTCCATGCTGGTGCGCGACCATCGCGAACGTCTGGAAGGATTTCGCGCCGTCATCGAATCCGAATTTCCGCAATTGCGGCTACTGCCGGTGCTGGAGGGCAGGGACGATCCGCTCACCGTCGAGACGCTGGTGCGCGAGGCGCTCGGCAATGCCGAGCTGTCAGGCATCTACAGCCTCGGCGCGGGCAATCGCGGCCTCATCCGCGCGCTTGGCGCGGCAGAGGGCGAAAGAGCGCTTTCGGTCATCGCCCATGAACTGACGGAAAACACCGCCAATGCGCTGCGGGAAGGGCTGCTGGACGCCGTGCTCAACCAGGATGCCGGCCACGAGGTGCGCAGCGCCATCCGCGTGTTGAAGGCGCGGGCCGACGGTCTTCCCGTCATCGCCGCGCAGGAACGTATCCGTATCGACATATTCCTCAGGGACAATCTTCCCTGATGAGAGCATTTCCAGGAAAAGTGGCCGCCGGTTTTCCGTCCGGAAATGCGGCTACTTTTAAAAAACGCTGAAAGCGGCGCATGGCGCGCCGGAATGGAGAAATACATGTATCTCGGTCTCGATCTTGGCACATCCGGCGTCAAAGCCCTGCTGATGGACGGCGATCAGAAAATCATCGGCTCGGCCAACGGCTCGCTGGACGTTTCGCGCCCGCATCACGGCTGGTCGGAACAGGATCCGGCCGACTGGATTGCCGCCACCAAAACCGCCGTTGCCGGCCTGAAGCAGAAGTTCCCGAAGGAGCTTGCCGCCGTCAAGGGCATCGGCCTTTCCGGCCAGATGCATGGCGCGACGCTGATCGATGCGGCCGGCAAGGTGCTGCGCCCCTGCATCCTGTGGAACGACACGCGCTCTTATGCCGAGGCCGCCGCGCTGGATGCCGATCCGCGCTTCCGCAAGATCACCGGCAACATCGTTTTCCCCGGCTTCACCGCGCCGAAACTTGCCTGGGTGGCGAAGAACGAACCTGAAATCTTCGCGAAAGTGGCCAAGGTGCTGCTGCCGAAGGATTATCTGCGTCTGTGGCTGACGGGCGAATACATCTCCGAAATGTCGGATTCCGCTGGCACCTCCTGGCTCGATACTGGCGCGCGCAAATGGTCTTCCGAACTTCTCGCCGCCACCGGGCTGGATGAAAAACACATGCCCTCGCTGGTGGAAGGCACGGATGAGGCGGGCGTGCTGCGCGCCGAACTTGGCTCCGAATGGGGCATTTCCGGCCGCACCGTCGTTGCCGGCGGCGCGGGAGACAATGCCGCTTCCGCCTGCGGCATGGGCACGGTGAAGGAAGGCCACGCCTTCGTATCGCTCGGCACATCCGGCGTTCTTTTTGCCGCCAATGCATCTTACCTGCCGAAGCCGGAAAGCGCCGTGCACGCCTTTTGCCATGCGCTGCCCAATACCTGGCACCAGATGGGCGTCATCCTCTCCGCCACCGATGCGCTGAACTGGTATTCGCGCCTCACCGGCCAATCCGCCGCCGATCTGACCGGCGAGCTGGGCGAGACGCTGCTTGCACCGACCGGTGTCACCTTCGCGCCCTATCTCTCGGGTGAGCGCACCCCGCACAACGACGCCGCCATTCGCGGCTCCTTCATCGGCCTTTCGCATGAAAGCGACCGCAAGGCGCTGACCCAGGCGGTGCTGGAAGGCGTGACTTTCGCGATCAGGGACAATCTCGAAGCGCTGAAGTCGGCCGGCACCTCGATTTCCCGCGTCACCGCCATCGGCGGCGGCTCGCGCTCGGCCTATTGGCTTGCCTCCATCGCCACCTCGCTCGGCGTGCCCGTCGATATTCCGGCCGAGGGCGATTTCGGCGCCGCCTTCGGTGCGGCCCGCCTTGGCCTCATCGCTGCGACCGGAGCCGATCCGGTGGCGGTCTGCTCGCAGCCGGAAACGGCGCGGACCATCGAGCCGGTGACGGCGCTGGCCGGCGCCTATGAGGAGGCTTACCGGCGCTATCATGCGCTTTATCCGGCTATTCGGGCGCTTTCGCATTGAGACACGGTGTGTGCGGCTTCACCCCCTCTGCCCTGCCGGGCATCTCCCCCTCAAGGGGGGAGATCGACAAGCGGCTACATCTCGTCCTCATGCCAGGTCGAGTATGGAGCGATAGATTGCGTCCTGCTGATCTCCCCCCTTGAGGGGGAGATGTCCGTCAGGACAGAGGGGGGTGAGCCACGCCCTCCAACCTATACCGAACACCATCTAAACCCACCAAGGAGGATCACCATGAGCACAGGTTTCTTCGGCGATATTGCCAAGATCAAATATGAAGGCCCCGACAGCACCAACCCGCTGGCCTTCCGTCATTACAACCCCGATGAGATCGTCGCCGGCAAGCGCATGGAAGATCACCTGCGTTTTGCGGTGGCCTATTGGCACACCTTCACCTGGCCGGGCGGCGACCCCTTCGGCGGCCAGACTTTCCTGCGCCCATGGTTCGAAGATACGATGCAGGCGGCGAAACTGAAGGCGGATGTGGCTTTCGAATTCTTCTCGCTGCTCGGTTCGCCGTTCTACTGCTTCCACGACGCCGATGTGCGCCCGGAAGGCCGGAACTTTGCGGAGAATACCAAGAACCTCAACGAGATCGTTGATTATTTTGCCCAAAAGCAGGCCGATACCGGCGTGAAGCTCCTTTGGGGCACGGCCAACCTCTTCTCCAACCGTCGCTTCATGTCGGGTGCGGCGACCAATCCGGACCCGGATGTTTTCGCTTTCTCCGCCGCGACCGTGAAGACCTGCATGGACGCCACCAAGAAGCTCGGCGGCGCGAACTATGTTCTGTGGGGCGGCCGCGAAGGTTACGAGACCCTGCTCAACACCGATCTGTCGCGTGAACTCGACCAGCTCGGCCGCTTCCTCAATCTGGTGGTGGAATATAAATACAAGATCGGCTTCGAAGGCACGATCCTGATCGAGCCGAAGCCGCAGGAGCCGACCAAGCACCAGTATGACTACGACGTCGCCACCGTTTACGCCTTCCTGCAGAAGAACGGTCTGGAAAAGGAAGTGAAGGTCAATATCGAGCAGGGCCATGCCATTCTCGCCGGCCATTCCTTCGAGCATGAACTGGCGATGGCCAATGCCTTCGGCATTTTCGGCTCCATCGACATGAACCGCAACGACTACCAGTCCGGCTGGGATACCGACCAGTTCCCCAACAACGTGCCGGAAATGGCGCTCGCTTATTACCATGTTCTGGCCGGTGGCGGTTTCAAGAACGGCGGCACCAACTTCGATTCCAAGCTGCGTCGTCAGTCGCTCGATCCGCAGGATCTGCTGATCGGCCATATCGGCGGCATGGATTGCTGCGCCCGCGGCCTGAAGGCGGCGGCGAAGATGATCGAGGACGGCGCGCTGTCGAAGCCGCTTGCGGAGCGTTACGCCAAATGGGATTCGGCTGAAGCCCAGAAGATGCTGCGCGGCGAGCTGAAGCTGGAAGAGATCGCCGCCCTGGTGGAGCGTGAGGATATCAATCCCGAGCCGAAATCGGGTCGTCAGGAATATCTGGAGAACGTGGTCAATCGTTACGTTTGACGCGCTGGAGGGGGCGGCGGCAGCGTCGCCCCCTCATCGCCTCGCTTCGCTCCGGCACTTCTCCCCGGCGGGGAGAAGAACAAGCTCCACACTCCTTGCCACGCTGAGGGCACGGCATATTTCTTCTCCCCGCCGGGGAGAAGGTGGCCCGAAGGGCCGGATGAGGGGGCTTGCTCTCCGTTCTGCTCCAAAAGATGCGGAAAACTCCGCGCCAAGCCTCCTTCCTTTTCAGTCACTTCCCGAAAAATACGTCCCCTCCCATCCCCACCCGCCATTTCCGCCGCATCATTCCTCCCGCAACCGGAACGGAAGGGCGATACGCGCGGCGCCTTTCGCGAACCGGAGGCCGGCATCGACAAGCATGGTTCTGGCAAACCGTGTTTCGGAAAGGCATTCCGCCGGGCCAGAGGCGGGAAGGACCGATCCGATAGGTGCCGTGAAAAGGCTGTGACCGACGGGCTGCCCTGACGGCCCTGATGATGCGGCCCGGTGAATGCAACGACTTCCTCCACCTCCCATCTTCTACCCGCATTCGCCGGGTCGATGGCTTGCGCCGCCGGCAAACCGCTGCGGCGGCACTCCCGCATGCAAAGCGCTTTGGACTTGTTAACTGCGCATCCTGAAACGTTGTAGATTCCTGCCGCCCACGACTGTACCTGCCGGCCGACATGGTCTAAACCGCTGCTGATCTTTTCACGCTCGATGGACAGAGAAGGGCCTCGCAGATGACCGATCCAAAAACGCTAGCCGCCCGTTTCCCCGGCGATTTCCTGTTCGGCGTCGCGACCGCCTCTTTCCAGATCGAAGGCTCCACGAAGGCGGATGGCCGCAAGCCCTCCATCTGGGACGCCTTCTGCAACATGCCGGGCCATGTCTTCGAGCGTCACAATGGCGATATTGCCTGCGATCATTATAATCGCTGGGAGCAGGATCTCGATCTCATCAAGGACATGGGTGTCGAGGCCTATCGTTTCTCCATCGCCTGGCCGCGCATCATTCCGGATGGTTTCGGGCCGATCAACGAGAAGGGGTTGGATTTTTACGACCGCCTCGTCGATGGCTGCAAGGCGCGCGGCATCAAGACCTATGCGACGCTTTACCATTGGGACCTGCCGCTGACGCTGATGGGCGATGGCGGCTGGGCCTCGCGCTCCACCGCGCACGCCTTCCAGCGATACGCCAAGACCGTGATGGCCCGCCTGGGTGACCGGCTGGATGCGGTGGCGACCTTCAACGAACCCTGGTGCGCGGTGTGGCTCAGCCATCTCTATGGCATTCATGCGCCGGGCGAGCGCAACATGGAGGCAGCCCTTGCCGCCATGCATCACATCAATCTCGCCCATGGTTTCGGCGTGGAAGCCTCCCGCCATGTCGCGCCGAAAGTGCCGGTGGGGCTGGTGCTGAACGCCCATTCCGTCATCCCGGCTTCCGATAGCGACGCCGATCTCAAGGCCGCCGAACGGGCCTTCCAGTTCCACAACGGTGCGTTTTTTGATCCGGTCTTCAAGGGCGAATATCCGGCCGAGATGATGGAGGCGCTGGGAAGCCGCATGCCGGTGGTGGAGGCTGAAGACCTTTCCATCATCAGCCAGAAGCTAGACTGGTGGGGTCTGAATTATTACACGCCGATGCGCGTTGCCGACGATGCGACACCGGGCGCGGAATTCCCTGCCACCCATCCGGCCCCCGCCATCAGCGATGTGACGACCGATATCGGCTGGGAGGTCTATGCCCCGGCGCTCCAGTCGCTGGTGGAGACGCTCTACAAGCGTTACGACCTGCCGGATTGCTACATCACCGAAAACGGCGCCTGCTATAATATGGGCGTCGAAAACAGCGAGGTGGATGACCAGCCGCGTCTCGACTATTACGCCGAACATCTCGGTATCGTCGCCGATCTCATCCGCGACGGTTATCCGATGCGCGGTTATTTCGCCTGGAGCCTGATGGATAATTTCGAATGGGCCGAGGGTTACCGCATGCGCTTCGGTCTCGTGCATGTGGATTACGACACGCAGGTGCGGACGCTGAAGAACAGCGGCAAATGGTATAGTGCGCTGGCTTCGGGCTTTCCGAAGGGGAACCATGGTCTGGTGAAGCCGTAACGGTCACCTCCCTCATCCCTGTGCTCGTCACAGGGATCCAGCCAGCCCAAGTCCTTGGGCTGAAAAGAGTCTTTCCGCCACGCAGACGCGTGTCGGCTGGATTCCTGTGACAAGCACAGGAATGAGGGTTGGGGGACGGCCGTGCATGAACTTTACGCGCCGCATCCGGTAGCAGGCGACGTGTCAGCGCCCGTCGCAATAAAGTTCTCCCACCTTATTATCAGTTTTCCAAACTTTTTTATCGGTTACCCGGCGGTGCCTGCTTGCGCCCGCCATCCTGCCTCCTATGTCAGACGGGCTACGAAAGCGTAGCACCCGTTCTGGCGTCCAAGGGGCAGGGCGGGTTGGTCCTCCCAGGGAAAACGAAGATGCTTATCGAAAAACTCAACTGGCGTTACGCCACCAAGAAAATGGATCCTTCCAAGGCCGTGTCTGAAGACAAGGTCGAGCGTATTGTCGAGGCGGCGCGGCTGGCGCCCACCTCCAGCGGCCTGCAGCCCTTCGAGGTGATCGTCGTCACCGATCCCGAAGTGCGCGCCAAGATCCGCGAGATCGCCTGGAACCAGGCGCAGGTGACCGACGGTTCGCATCTGCTGGTCTTTGCGGCATGGGACAATTACACCGAAGAGCGGATCAACCACATGTTCGATCTGGTCAACGAAGAACGCGGCATCAAGAATGAAGGCTGGGAAGCCTATCGCCAGATGTTGCTTTCCACCTATCCGCAGCGCGACCAGCAGGTGAATTTCGAGCACGCCGCCCGCCAGGCCTATATCGGCTTCGGCATGGCCGTGGCGCAGGCCGCCTTTGAGGGCGTGGATTCCACTCCGATGGAAGGTTTCGATCCGGCCAAGCTCGATGAAATCCTCGGCCTGCGTGAAAAGGGCCTGCGCTCCGTCACCATCCTGCCGCTCGGTTATCGCCAGCCGGAAGGCGACTGGCTGGTGAACCTGAAGAAGGTGCGCCGCCCGCTCGAGGAATTCACCAGCCGCGTGTGATTTTCATATCGTCGCGAAATCTTGACTGCCGCAGGGCTGCACACGCGGCTTTGCGGTAGATTTTTCCTCTCTTTTCAGATAATTGAAAAAACATCCCTGTTAAAAGGTGGCGTGTGCGGGCAAGTATGCGCCATCGAATTGCCGATCCCCGGCATTTCTGAGTGAAAGCCTGACGAAATGACCCGGAAAATCAGCTGTCATCGAATGTGCCCGAAGGCTGCATGAAGAGAGCGGTTCAGCACCGCAACAGGATTTTTTGAGACCCGATCCGTCACGCATTCCCAGAGTTTACAATGAGTTTTCCATCCAGCGCGGCATCCCCCGCGCGCCAAGAACAGGCGGTCCCTGAAGGGTCGGCAAAGGAGCCTATGGTCACCTTTGAAGGCGTGACCAAGACCTTTGGCGGCGCCGGCGGCAAGCCCGGTTTCGCAGCCCTTGCCGGTATCGACTACGTGGTGCCGAAAGGCTCCATCACCGGCATTATCGGCCGCTCCGGTGCGGGCAAATCCACGCTCATCCGCCTCGCTAACGGCCTTGAAAAGCCCTCGACCGGCCGCGTGGTCGTCGATGGCGTCGATGTCGCGGCGCTCGATGAAAAGAGCCTGCGCACGCTGCGCCGTTCCGTCGGCATGATCTTCCAGCACTTCAATCTTTTGTCGTCGCGCACCGCTTTCGACAATGTGGCCCTGCCGCTCGAAATCGCCGGCATGGGCAAGAAGGAGATCGAAACGCGCGTTGCGCCGCTGCTCGATCTCGTCGGGCTTTCCGACAAGGCCAATCGTTATCCGGCGGAACTCTCCGGCGGCCAGAAGCAGCGTGTCGGCATTGCCCGTGCGCTCGCCACCCAGCCGAAGCTGCTCCTTTCCGACGAGGCGACATCCGCGCTCGATCCGGAAACGACGCAATCCATTCTTGAACTGCTGAAGCGCATCAATGCCGAGCTGGGGCTCACGGTGCTGCTCATCACCCACGAGATGGAGGTGGTGAAGACCATCGCCTCGCAGGTGGCGGTCATCGACAGGGGCCTGATCGTGGAAGAAGGCACGACCTTCGACATCTTCACCGCGCCGAAACACGAGACGACCCGCAGCCTGCTGTCGTCCTCGGTCGGCGTGAAGCTGCCGCATTGGGTCACTTCGGGCCTGAAACCGCAGGCGGCGGAAGGCGACCGTGTTCTGGTGCGTCTGGTGTTCTTCGGCGAGACGGCCTTTCAGCCGTTGACGGCGCGCCTCGTCGCCGAAATCGGCCCTGATGTGAACATTCTTGCCGGCACCATCGAGGAAATTTCCGGCCAGCCCTTCGGCTCGCTGGTCGTCTCCTATCCGGCCTCGGCGGATGTCACCGCCCGCGCCAATCGCTTTTATGCTGAGACCGGTCTTCACACGGAGGTGCTCGGTTATGTCGCCTGATATGCTGTTCAGCCTTCTCTCCAAGGGCCTGTTGCAGACGCTGCACATGGTCGCCGTTGCCGGCATCGTCGGCTCGCTGATCGGCGTGCCTATGGGTGTTTTCCTTGCCACCAGCGGCAAGGGCGAGCTGTTTCCGGCGCCGATGACCAACCGGATCCTCGGCCTCGTCGTGAACGCCGCGCGCTCCACGCCCTTCATCATTCTGGTGGTGGCGATCATTCCCTTCACCCGCCTCGTCGCCGGCACCTCCATCGGCACCAGCGCGGCCATCGTGCCGCTGACGGTCGCGACCGTGCCCTTCATCGCAAGGCTGGTGGAAGCGGCGATCCGCGAGGTGGACAAGGGCCTGATCGAGGCCGCCCGCGCCATGGGCGCCACGCCGCTGCAGATCGTCACCAAGGTTCTGCTTGCCGAAGCCAAGCCCGGCATCACGCTGGCGCTTACGCTCACGCTGGTCAGCCTCATCGGTTATTCGGCCATGGTCGGCGCGGTCGGCGGCGGCGGGCTGGGGGATCTCGGCATCCGCTACGGTTACCAGCGCTTCATGCCGGATGTGATGCTGGTCGTGGTTCTGGTGCTGATCGTGCTGGTGCAGCTGGTGCAGAGCGCCGGCGACAGGCTGGCCCGCAGCTTCGACAAGCGGACCCGGAAGAATTAACTGCGTTTATAATAACAACCCAAGGAGACACCCATGAAGAAACTCATTCTCGCGGCTTCGCTCGCCGCTCTCTTCACCGCCGGTCAGGCGCTGGCCGAGACCATCAAGATCGGCGTAACCCCCGCCGAGCACGCGCAGATCATGGAGCAGGTGAAGAAGATCGCGGCTGCCAAGGGTCTCGATATCGATATCGTCGAATTCTCCGACTATGTCGTGCCGAACCAGGCGCTGGCCGATGGCGAGCTGCAGGCCAACTCCTTCCAGCACCAGCCTTACCTCGACAACCAGATCGCTGACCGCAAGTTCGATCTCGTCAGCGTCGGCACCACCATCACCACCCCGATGGGCGTTTATTCGAAGAAAGTGAAGAACCTCGACGAGCTGAAGGACGGCGCAACCGTCGGCATTCCGAACGACCCGACCAATGGCGGCCGCGCGCTGCTGGTTCTCGCTTCCAAGGGCGTGCTCAAGGTCAAGGAAGAAGCCGGCCTCAAGGTAACGCCTGCCGACATCACCGAAAACCCGAAGAACATCCAGATCGTCGAACTCGACGCCGCCCAGCTGCCACGCTCGCTTGACGACACCGACGCTTCGGTCATCAACACCAACTATGCGACGGCTGCCGGCCTGAACCCGAAGAAGGACGCCATCGCCATCGAAAGCGAAAAGTCCCCTTACGCGAACGTCATCGCCGTTCGTGCGCAGGACAAGGACAAGCCGTGGGTGAAGACGCTGGTTGAATCCTACCAGAGCCCGGAAGTGAAGGCTTTCATTCTGGAAAAGTACAACGGCACGGTCATCCCGTCCTGGTAAGCCGCTCCAGCACTGGATCAGACCGGTATTTAAGGCGAAAACCGCTGACACTTTTCGCCATCCCGGTCTAAAAAAATCACGACCTCTCCCGTTCGCGGGGGAGGTTTTTTCTTTTCCGGACGGATGCAAATCCGCCTTCCATGAAAAACCCAGGGCATTTCAGGGAAGGATTTTTCAGTGCTTCTGCCAGACTGTCGTTTTATACCCGTGGTTTTTTGGGGCGGGGCCACAATGCGGCTTAACCGCTTTTGAATGTTTCCTTCGGAAGATGAGGCTTTCGAAGGGGATTTTATGCGGATTGCGCCGCGCAACATTGGGGATTATTTGCCGGTCGGGCGCAGAACCGCCGTGGGCGTCGTATTGTCCACCTTCGCGCTGGTGCTTATCATCGTCACCGCGCTGGTTTTATCCGCCTTGAGCCAGGTCCGGGAAAAGGCCAACCTGCTCGACAATGCCCGTTCGCGCGAGACGACGGCGGGCGCCCTCGTCACCTTTCGCGAGCAGCTCGGCGCGACGCTGAATGACTACGCCGCCTGGGACGATGCCGCGGAATATGTCTATGCCCCTGATCGTTTCGACTGGGTGGCAAGCAATTACGGCGAGATGACGGTCAATAACGATCTCTTCGATACGGCCGTGGTCATCGATGAGGACGGCAAGGTCCGCATGGCCTATCAGGACGGCAAGCCGGTGGCATGGAAGCCCGACGCCTATTTTGCCGGCGGCCTCCGGGAAATGATCGAGCGCGTGCGTTCCATGCGTCCGGGTATCACCTCGCAGGTGACCGGTTTCGTCAAGACCGGCGATGGCGTCGCCGCCGCGGGGGTTGCGCTCGTGCGGATGAAGTCCGGGGCGCTGCCGCCTGTCGGTGCGGAGCGGCGTTACCTGGTTTTCGCCCGTCATCTCAAGCAGGCGACGGTGGATAAGCTTGCGCGCAATTACGTCATCGACGGTCTGGAACTGCAATATGGCGACGGGCCTGCCGCCAACCATGTGGATATCGTCAATCCGCTGGGGGAGGTGCTGGCCCGGCTCGTCTGGCGCTCGCACCTGCCGGGAGACGTCAGCTTTCATGAGGCGCGTCCGGTCGTCTTTACCGCGCTTGGCATTGCCGGCACATTTTTTCTGGTGCTGCTCATCATCGGTTCGGCCACGCTCGACCGCCTGAAGGCGGACGAGGCGGCGGCGCGGGAGGAGGCGCTGCGCGACCGGCTGAGCGGCCTCAGCAACCGCGCCGGCCTCTTCGCCAGGCTGAACCGCATGGTCGACAGGGGCCGCCATGACAAGACGGATATCAAGCTGCTCTATCTCGATCTCGACGGTTTCAAGGAAATCAACGATTCCTACGGCCACGCCGCCGGCGACCGGCTGATCAAGGGCGTGGCGGCGGCGCTGAGGGTGCTGGTGCCGGAAGGCGCGGTGCTGGCGCGGCTCGGCGGCGACGAATTCGCCATCGCCATTCAGGGCAACGACGTCTGGGCCGAAGGCCGCAAACTGTGTCTGGCGCTTCTTGAACTCTTTACCGAGCCTTTCAGCATTGGTGAAAGGGTGGCGAGCATCGGTTGCAGCATCGGCACCTCGGTTTCCCGCGCCGGCGACATCAATGGCGAGGAGTTGCTGCGGCGTGCCGATATGGCGATGTATCAGGCCAAGGAGAACGGACGCGGGCGTTACGTTTCCTATGAGCTGAAGATGGATGCGCTGCGCGAGGAAAAGCTGCAGCTCGAAGCCGATCTTCGCTCCGCCATTTTAAACGATGAGATACAGGTGGTCTATCAGCCGGTCGTCAGCGCCGCCACGCGCTGTATTACCGGGGTGGAGGCGCTGGCCCGCTGGCAGCGGCCGGGATATGGCTTCGTGCCGCCCGATATCTTCATTGCCGCTGCAGAAACCAGCGGCCTTATCGACAGGCTCGGCCTTCTCGTCCTGCACAAGGCCTGCGAGACGGCGCAGCAATGGCCCTCCATCAAGCTCTCGGTGAATATCTCTCCCGTGCAGTTCCGCAATCCGGCCTTCTCCGGCCATGTGGCCGATATTCTCGACGCGACGCAGACGCCGCCCGAAAGGCTGCGGCTGGAAATGACGGAAGGCTATTTCATCCATCATCCGGAGCGGGCGAGTGCCGCCATCGACAAGCTGAAGCAGCTTGGCCTGCATATAGCGCTCGACGATTTCGGCGCCGGCTTCGCCAGCGTCGGTTATCTGCGCCGCTTCGGTTTCGACCGGATGAAGATCGACCGTTCGCTGATCATGGCGCTCGACAAGGGCGGCCGGTCGCTGGAAATGCTGCAGGCCACCGTGGCGCTGGCAAAGTCGCTCGATATTCCGGTGACGGCTGAAGGCGTGGAAACGGAAGAGCAGGCGGCCATCCTGCATCTGTGCGGCTGCGATGAGTTGCAGGGTTACCTGTTCTCGAAACCGGTTGCTGCGGAAGAGATCACCGCCATGCTGGACGGGCAGGACGCACCGCTCTTTGCGTTGCGGGCAGGAGCTTGAGGCTGATTACTTCCACCCATTCTTGATCACCTGAAGGTGCGGCCCATTTCTTCTCCCCGCCGGGGAGAAGGTGGCCCGTAGGGTCGGATGAGGGGGCCACGCTGCCGGATCTCGGAGAGCTTGCACACACACACACGCGCGCGCGCGCGCGCGCGCGCGCGCGCGCGACGCG
>NZ_LT009746.1:1698324-1789640 GCF_900013505.1 Agrobacterium deltaense RV3
CCACGCTGCCGGATCTCGGAGAGCTTGCCCCCTCATCCCGCTGCCGCGGACTTCTCCCCGGCGGGGAGAAGAAATACGCGGGGGCCGCTCAATCGAAATCCTACTCTGAATACCGATCGCCGACCGGGCTTACCGCCCCAGATGCCGCTCGCCACGCTTCTTTGCCAGTTCGATCTGCTGCTGCCGGTCGCGGAAGCGCTGGCGATCCTCTTCGCTGCGATCATCGTAGCAGCTTGGGCAGGACACGCCTTCCTCGAATTTGGGGGATAGGCGCACTTCCGGTGTGATCGGATTGCGGCAGGCGTGGCAAAGCTGGTGGTCGCCTTCGGCAAGGCCGTGCACCACGGAGACGCGCTCGTCGAAGACGAAGCAGGCGCCTTCCCACAGGCTTTCTTCTTCCGGCACTTCTTCCAGATATTTCAGGATGCCGCCCTTGAGGTGATAGACCTCGTCGAAACCCTGTTCCTTCATGAAGGCCGTGGCCTTTTCGCAGCGAATGCCGCCAGTGCAATACATGGCAATCTTCGGCTTGTTGTGCAGGCCGGGATTGTTCTTCACCCAGTCGGGAAACTCGCGGAAAGTTTTCGTCTGGGGATCGACCGCGCCCTTGAAGACGCCGATGGCGGTCTCGTAATCGTTGCGGGTGTCGATGACGATTGTATCCGGATCGGAGATCAGCTCGTTCCAGTCGCGCGCCTCGACATAGGTGCCGACGATGCGGTTCGGATCGATATCCGGCACGCCCATGGTGACGATCTCTTTTTTGAGCTTCACCTTCAGCCGCACGAAAGGCATGTGCGAGGCGCGGCTTTCCTTGTGCTCCAGCGCGGTAAATTCCGGCTGGGCGCGCAGGAAGGAGAGCACGGCGTGAATGCCCGCATCCGGCCCGGCAATGGTGCCGTTGATACCTTCGGCAGCAAGCAGCAGCGTGCCCTTGACGCCGTTTTCCTGGCAGAGCGCAAACAACGGCTCGCGCAGGCTCTCGAACCGCGGCAGGCGGGCGAAATGATAAAGCGCGGCCACAAGGAAATCACCAGAGACTTCCGGGCGGGGGAGAATGGTCGTGTCGGTCATGGGCGCTGAAATACAGCGACGGCGGCCGCAAAGCAATATTTATCGGCGGGTTCGGGTATTTTGAAAATCGTCAAATCGGGAGGGTTTGCGGGCTTTCTGTCGCTCCTGCCGCCGTGTGCAGGCAACAGGGTGTTGCATTGGCGCCTCCGTCATTCCGGCCTTGAGCCGGAATCCAGCCGACGCGCGTCTGCGCGGCGGAGAGAATCTTTTCAGCCCAAGGACTTGGGCTGGCTGGATTCCGGCTCAAGGCCGGAATGACGGAGGTGGGTGAGCGCCGAAAGTGGCGTTAGCCTATTTCGCCGCCTGCCGCCACAACAGGCCGACGATGCGGCTTTCGGTGCGGGCGGATTCGGAAAACACCTCGTTTGCCAGCGCAAGGCCTTCCGTGCGCAGCGCCTGCTGCCTCTCGATGATCGCGTCCAGCAGCAGGGCCAGCCGCTCGCCATTGCCGAAACGCTCCGGCTCGCGGTCGGCGACGGCGGCAAGAACCGAGAGATCGTGCTCGTGGCCGAGAATATCCACCAGCCGCTTGGTATCGGCCCGCTTGGCGCGCATGGCGGAAGGCCAGAGCCGGCGCATCAGGCCAAGATGCATCCAATAAGCCTGCCCGGACTTGCGCAATTCATGGAAATGCTCGGCGTCGGCCTGCTTATGGCAATCGGTGAGCGCCTTGCGCGCCCTTTTTCTCTGTTTCGCCCAGGCGCTTTTCAGCAGCCGGGCGGTGTCTTTCAACTCATCCGGCAGCGACAGGTCCTCGAGCTTCTGGCGCGCTTCCCCGCAGCCGGCAATGGCGGCGGCTATGGCCTCGTCGAGACCCGCTTCATGTTCTATGGCGTCGTCGCGGCGCGCGCGCAGCATCGCGGTGATCGAGCGCAGCGCTTCGCCCTGCGCATCGGAACGCGCGAAGGCCTCGAGATATTCCGCTGTCTCCACCAGCGCCGTCGCATCGCGCGCAAAGGCGAGGGAGCGGGCGATATCGCGAATACGGGCGTTTTCTTCGCGGCCGAAATCCGGCGCCCCCTTGCGGATGAGGCGATAGAGGGCGCGCAGCCGCTTGAACCGCTTGCGGGCGTCGTGCACGGCCTCGTGCGATCCGGACGGCTGGTCGCGAAGGATCGTGACCGTATCGTCGATCAGCTCCAGCCCGGCCCGACGGATTTCATTGTCGAAGGGCTTTTTCGGATCAATTCTGAAGGGCATCCGGCAGGTCTCCGTTCGGACAGTCCATGGCGAGCGACTGGTTGGAGAAGCGCTTGTCTCCGGTGACTTCCCTGCCCAGCCAGGACGGCAGATCGGGATCGGCATTCTCGTCGTTCATTTCCACTTCCGCCACCACCAGCCCGTGATATTTCCCTTCGAAAACATCCACTTCCCAGGTGAAGCCGCCATGATCGACGGTGTGGCGGGTTTTTTCGATCACAACCCCCGGCGCGCTCGCCATCAGCTCTTCGGCGTCCTTGAGGGGGATTGAATATTCATATTCGTCGCGGACAAGCGCGCTTGCGCCGATCTTGATGGTCAGGGTCGCATCGCGCTGGTCGACGATCCTGACCCGGACCGAGCGGTTTTCCATCGAGGCGACATATGCCTGCCGGAAAGCCATGCTATGCGTGACCTCATTGCGCCATTCACCGCCTGCAACAAGAAACTTCCGTTCAATTTCCTTGGCCATGCTGTCTCCGCGAACTGGGGCGCCAGATTATCGCAATATGATAGTGCGATGAAGCGAATTGATTGAAGTATCTGGATAAAAATGCGGCTGGCGCGCCTCGACATGAAAGCCGAGGCAGGCTAATCGGTAGACGGAATTTCAATCGTTTCAATTGCGCAAGGGAGGCTCATCTTGGCCCAGGACTCCGAAAAACTGCTCTCCATCCTCAAGCTCCAGCCGGTCGTGCCGGTGCTGATCGTGGATGACGCCGCTTCCGCCGTGCCGCTTGCGCGCGCTTTGGTCGCAGGCGGCCTGAAGGCGATCGAGATCACCATGCGCACACCGGCGGCGCTCGATGCCATCCGCGCGGTTGCGGCGGAAGTGGAGGGTGCGAATGTCGGCGCCGGCACCATTCTCAATGCCAGGGATTTCGAAGCTGCGGCGGAAGCCGGCTCCACCTTCATCGTCAGCCCCGGCATCAATAAAAGCGTGCTGGAAGCCGCACGCGGTTCGAAGGTGCCGCTGCTTCCGGGTGCTGCCACCGCCAGCGAAGTCATGGCGCTGCGCGACGAGGGTTACAAGGTGCTGAAGTTCTTCCCGGCCGAACAGGCGGGCGGCGCACCTTATCTCAAGGCGCTGTCCTCGCCGCTCGCCGGCACGGTCTTCTGCCCGACCGGCAGCGTGTCGCTCAAGAACGCCAATGATTACCTCTCCCTGCCGAACGTCGTCTGCGTCGGCGGCTCCTGGGTTGCCCCGCGCGAACTGGTGGCGACGGGTGACTGGGCGGGCATTACCAAGCTTGCCGCTGAAGCCGCCGCACTGCGCGCCTGATTTGCATTCTGTCAAACCCGTTCACGAAGGCGTGAGCGGGTTTGACATTTGTATTCGGCCCACGGCTTCCTATCTCCCCTGTAGATTTGACCTCTACAGGAGATTTTGATGTTCGACGCCAAGAAGCTTCTTGAACAATTCCTCGGCTCGCAGGTGCCGGGCCTTTCGGGAAGCGTCCGTGACAGAGCCGGGCAGGCCGCCGATATCGCCAAGAATAATCCTCTGAAGGCCGGCGCGCTCGCCGCCGCCATTCTGGGCACCAAGACCGGCCGCAAGCTCGCCGGCAATGTCGCCACCATCGGCGGTGTCGCCGCCATCGCCGGTCTCGGTTACCTCGCCTACAAGAATTACAAGTCCGGCCAGGCGCCTGAAGCAGCGCCAAAACCCGAGCCGGAGCTGCTCGCCCCGCCCGCCGATTCCGCCTTCCATCCGCAATCGCCCGCTCTTTCCAACGATTTTGCGCTGAAGCTCATCCAGGCGATGATCGCCGCCGCCAAGGCGGATGGTCATATCGATGAGAAGGAGCGCGCCAATATCATGGACAAGGTGCAGGTCTCCGGCCTCGATAGCGAAGCCGAGCGGTTCCTCGAAAAAGAGCTGGCCGATCCTCTCGACATCGACGCGCTGGTGGCTGCCGCCCGCACGGAAGAGCAGAAGGTGGAGCTTTACACCGCCTCGCGGCTTGCCATCGAGGCCGATACGCGGGCGGAGCGGGGGTATCTCGACCTTCTTGCCGGGCGGCTTGGGCTGCCGGATGCGCTGGTGGACCATATCGAGGCGACGGTGGTGGCGGCGAAGGTTTGAGGTAGGCGTTTAGCCTCGGCGGGCGCGGTTCACCCCCCTCTGCCTGCCGGGCATCTCCCCCTCAAGGGGGGAGATCGACCCGAGGCGATCTCTTGGCCATCTTCAACGTTGCGAGTAAGCGAGCGTTTCCTTCTGGCTGATCTCCGTCCCTTGAGGGGAGATGCCCGGCAGGGCAGAGGGGGGTGAACCGCGCCCGCCGACCCGACACATGCACTGTTGTCATCCCGCCCCGCTTGCCCTAATCCTTCTCCCAGCAAATGGGGAAGAGAATGCGCGATCTGAGTGATTTCAAGGGATGTCCGCCGCCGCAGCCGGTGGTGTTGAAGGGCCGTTACGTGACGGCGGAGCCGTTCGATCGCGAAAAACATCTCGCAAGGCTCTGGGCCGCACTTGGCGGCGAGGGCGTGAATGAACTGCTCAAATATTTCCCGCAAAGCGCCTTTCCCGATGCCGACGCTTTCGGCGACTGGCTCGTCGGCGCAGGGCAGAAGCTCAACTGGGTCACGCTGGTCTTCGTTGAAAACGCCACCGGCGATATCGTCGGCATGGCGAGCTACATGCGGCCCGATCCCGCCAATGGCGTGGTCGAGGTCGGCTCCGTCGCCCATGGCGCGAAGATGAAGCGCTCGCCTCTTTCCACCGAGGCGCATTACCTGATGGCGAAACATGTTTTCGAGGATCTGGGGTATCGCCGTTACGAGTGGAAATGCCACAATGAAAACGAGCCCTCCAAGATAACGGCGAAGCGTTATGGCTTCACCTTCGAGGGCGTTTTCCGCCAGCATATGATCTCGAAGGGCCAGAACCGCGATACGGCGTGGTTTTCCATGATCGACGGCGAATGGCCGCTGATCGGCAAGGCCTTCGAAGCCTGGCTTTCGCCGGAGAATTTTGCGGCCGATGGCGCGCAGAAGCGCAAGCTTGAGGATATCCGTGCGGAGTTTGCCGATGCCGTTGCCTGAACACTCGGCGCCTGAAAATCCGGCGCCTGAAAAGCCGCGCCCCGGCAAGAAGGATTGGTCTCCGGCCTTCGCCGCCGCCCTCATCATCGTCGGTTTCGGGCTGGTCTTCTTCGTCATGCCGAAGATCATGCTGTGGCTCGGCGATTATTCGCCCTGGCTCGCCGCTGCCTTCGGTACGGTGGCGGTACTGTGTTTCTTCCTGCTGTTCTGGCTGCGCGCCCGTTACCAGCGTCGCCGTGACGGTTAGAGCTGAAGCGACGCGCCGAGCAGCAACAGCCCCATGATGAGCACGAACAGCGCACCGGCGATCTCTATCGCATGGCTGATGCCGGCTGCCCTGCGGCTGCCGGGGCCGGCGAAACGCACGGCGAGGCCTTTTGCCGAGACGGCCATGATGGCGAGCAGCGATACCGTTATGGCCGTGCCGAGCGACATGGCGAGGACGGAGAGCACACCGCCGAGATAAAGCCCGTTCAGAAGCGCGAAGCTCATGACGATGATCGCGCCAGAGCAGGGCCTGAGCCCCACGGCGATGATGGCGGACCATGCCTCGTGCAGGCTGAAGTTCTTGCCCTTGAGCAGCATCGGATCCGGCGCATGGGATTTACCGCAGGCGGCGCAGAGATCGCCCGTGCCGTCATGGTCGTGATCGGCAAAAACCGGCTTGCCCTGGAACCGCAGCCCCGTGCCCATGCCGCTGGTTCGGGCCACCGATGCCTCGCCCGCCGTGGCGAAGACGGGAACGGGTTCCCGCCGGATGCGCAGCGACCAGAGTTTTCGCACCAGCAGCCAGGCGCCGAACAGCGCCACCATGGCGAAGCTGGCGATTTCCATCGCCTGCGTCGCCTTCGTCATGGTGATGGAGGTGCCGCGCAGCACCAGCCAGGCCGCACCGACGAGGCCGATGGCGACCGCACCCTGAATGAGCGCCGAAACGAAGGAAATGAGAATGCCGCGTTTCAGCTGCGTCTCATTGGCGATCATATAGGACGAAATGACCGCTTTGCCGTGGCCGGGACCGGCGGCATGGAAAACGCCATAAGCAAAGGAGAGGCCGATCAGCGAGCTGAGCGCCCAGCCATCCTCACGCATGGCCTTCAACGCGCCGGTCAGTGCCCGATAAAACATCTGCTGGTGCACGTTGATCCATTGCATCAGCGGCGCGAAGGGGCCGCCGACGGAAAAGGAAGGCTCGGCCGAGCCGATGCCGAGCGGCGATTGCGCATGGGCCGCACCGGCCACGACAATGAGGCCAATGGCGACTGCGAAGAGGCCGGCCCTGCGGCTCAGCATGAGACCTCCAGCCGGGTGGCGAAGAGTTTGGTCATGTCGGTGCCGGTCGGATCGTTGAAGAAGGCGTCGGTGAGCGTGCCCTGGTTCTGCGAGATCACCTCGTCGGGATCGGGACGGACGACATGATGCTTGCAGGCATTCAGATCCTTACCCTGCGTGGCGATATCGCCGTCCTTGGCGAAATCGATTGCCGTATACATGGTCGGATCCCAGGCGCCGAAGCTGAGCTTGCCCTTGACGGCCAGAGGCTTGGTCGGCTTCACGGAGAAGAACATCAGGATCTGCTGATCCTTATAGTCCACGTGAATGGCCTCGGGCTTCCCAAATTCCACCGGTTTTCCATTGGCGGTGATGAAGGTGTAGTAGGAATATTCGGCGAGCGATTCCAGCACGGTATTGCCGATCTCGGCCAGTTCGTCCTTGTCGAGCTTCAGATCGCTGTTCTTGTCGTAATCCATCACCACGCTTGCCGAGAACATCTCGTCGAAACGCCAGATATTGCGCACTTCCTGAACGGTGCCGTTCGGCCCCTCGACGATTTCCATGCGGGCTTCGGCAAAGATATGCGGATGCGCCGCCGCGGCGACGGGAACGCAGGCAAGGCCGGCCGCGAGGAGCAAAAAGCGTCTGTTCATTATCCGGTCTGTCCTGCCTTCGAATCTGGAAGGCCCGACTCTAGCAGAAATTGGGACCGAATTTCGACCTGATGCGGCTGATCCTTCGCGCGGGCCGACACTAAATTTCAGAAGGTGCCGCTGAAACGCGAGGTGATGCTGGAGCCGCTATAGGCAAGATCGGTATCGCGCTCGCCATGCAGCAGGCGGTTGAACTCCACCTCCAGCTTGCTGTTCTTGCCGGTATCGAAGGAGAGCGTCGCGACCAGCCGGCGCTCGCTGGTATCGTAATTATAATAGATCCAGTCCTTGTGGACCCGGTGCAGCGCAAGATCGAGCCCCACCTTTTCGGTGAGCCTGCTTTTTATGACGAATTGAAAGCGGCGATGGAATTCGGCAATCGGGTCATCCGGGTCGAAAAGCGCATAGTCCTGCGAAAAGCCCGCGCCGAAGGCGATGTGCTCAGTGGCCTTCACCTCGGCCTCGGCCCGCAGATAGGGGCGGGTGCGCTTTACCTTGTCGCTGATCTCATCGCCGGAAATGGATGTGAAGCCCGCTTCGGCCAGAACCGCGAAACGGTCGGAGAACTTGTAACCATAGGCCAGAGAACCTCGCAGCGTGTTGGCCGGGAAACGTTCATATTTTTCCTGCTGCCCCTCCGGCACGGCGATACGGTCGTAAGCAAGCGTCAACCCGGCCTCGCCGCCGCCGAGTGATCGTGCATGTTCGGCCTTCAGCGATAAAAGCGCCTCGTTCGCTTCCAGTCGGGTGGGCAGGAAATAGGCCGGGCGGAAGCGCGCCTTGCCTTTCATCAGGCTGGCGAGGCTTGCCGTCAGCGTATTCTTGCCGCCAAGGGCGAGGATGCCGAGCTGGGAAGACGCCTCCAGCTTGTGATCCAGCTGCCGGTAGCCAATGTCTTCTTCCGGCAGGTGCAGGAAAATATCGCCGGCATCGCTGCGGGTGCCGCGCAGCTCAAGGGCCCATTCCAGCTTCTCGGAAAATCGTTTCGTCAGCCCCAGCGCCGCGATGGTGTTATGTTCATTGGCGAAACGATAGCGGGGCAGGCGAACCTCTTCCTGCTCGAGTGAATAACGCAGCTCAGCCCCTTCCAGCGCGATCTTGCCGTTGAGCCCGAAGCCGGCGCGCAGCGAAATCGCGCTCAGCCGGTTGGTGTCGGCGAAATAATTGCTGTCATAAGCAATGCCGGATTTATAGGTGACATTGTGCTCATCGGCCTTTTCCCCCGCCCGCGCGCCGCAGGCGCAGGCAAGCCCGAGAACAAGCGCGATATATCCCCCCACCCTCATTCGCATCTCCGGTATCTAATTAAGCAATATCTTATATTTGGATGGTTAATAAAGTTTCCCGCACCGCTTTACTGTCGCGATACAGGTGCCGACCGGCATTGTTCGAACAAGAGGTGGAAGCGCGAAGATGCGATATGTAAAATTTTATTAAAATCGCAAGTATTAGTGTTAATCGTTTATTGTAATATTAGCCTTTGCTTGAATTAGAATACTCTAAATATACAGTTCAGTTACGCCAGATGGCGTGATCAAACAAAAGAGGAGAGAGAAATGATTGCAAAGTTCGCTTGTGTAGCCGCTATTCTTACTGTCGCTTCCGTTGGTCAGGCCAATGCGGGCGGTCTTCTGGGAGGCATCCTGTCCGGCAACAGCAACAAGGGCGGCGCCCTTGTCGTCGTCTCGCCCAGCATCGATCTGGGTGTCAGCGGCATCCTGTCCAATAACGGGATCCTGAACGGCAACAAGACCGGCATCCTGAACGGTGTGCTGAACGGCAACAAGACGTCCGTCGATGTCATCGACAACAAGAATGACGGCGGCAAAAAGCGCCGCCACTAACTGAAACCCGGAACGGGATGGCGAAACCATCGGGCTTTTCTCCATCCCGCTCCAACGCAACAGCTCGAAAATCATCAGGGATTTTCGACGCAGACGATGCGCGCAGCGCATAAGCCGGCAATGATCCTTGAGTTGCGTGTGTTTGACGCATGGCGTTTCCGGCAAGAACAAACGGCGCATCGCATGACTGGAAGAGGGCCTCGCGGCCCTCTTTTTTTATTCTGGATGCTCCATCAGCACCTTGTGTCCGCCGATCCGTGAAGGCTTCGGAAAGGGGGTGCGCCGATGGATATTTATATTTTCATATTATAATTTCTATATTTGTAATAAATGAAATTATAAAGTAAAAATATGATCTATATTTTAAAATACTTTCATTTTTGCTGCTGCTGTTACTTGCTTTTAACTTTTGGATGTTTCAATTAACACGTGTCCACGACTCGCCATTTGTGATTGTGATTTCGGTGGCGGGTATGTTCGCGGCTCGCATTTCGGCGGGTAAGGAAGTTTTGAAGGAGCTATTTCATGTTGAAACAATCATTTCTCGCGCTCGCCGCGCTCGGCGTTCTTTCCGGCGCAGCCATTGCTGCCGATGCCGTCAGCGACATTCCGGCAGCACCTGTCGTCAACGATGCCGCGCCTGCCTTCTCCTGGGACGGTTTTTACGCCGGTGTTTCGGGCGGCTATGGCTGGGAGCGGTTGAAAACGACTGAAGACGGTGAGACCGACAAGCATAGTTTCGATGGCGCTCGCTTTGCGGGCTTTGCCGGTTACAATGCCGAAGTCGCGCCGTCCGTCATTCTCGGTGTCGAGGGTGATCTCGGTTATGCCTGGGGCAAAAAGACGATCAACCTCAGCAAGGTTTCCTCGGGCCTGAACGGCTCCGCGCGCCTGCGTGCCGGCTATGCGGTCGACCGCGCCCTGATCTACACCGCCGGTGGTTACACCGCGACGGACAGCGAGATCAAGACGCCCTTCGGCAATACCAGCAAGATGCTGAATGGCTGGACGATTGGCGCCGGCATCGATTACGCCTTCACCGACAACGTATTCGGCCGTCTCGAATATCGTTACAACGACTTCGGCAAGGAAACCTACACTGTCCGGGGCATTTCCGCCGATGGAAAGCTCAGCGAACATGTCGTCAGCGTCGGTCTCGGCGTAAAGTTCTGATTTGCGGATTTTCGTTTCCGAAGAGGGTCGCCCATCTTTGCGGTGGCGGTATCGGGGGCGACAGTTCGACGCATATCGATCCATAACCAGCCCGGCGGCAAGAAAAACCGCCGGGCAGGTGCTTCTAATTGAGTGACACGGGCTTGCGGTTGAGGGCTTGCGTCCAGCCCCAGGGCGGCAGCCAGGCCCGGCATAAAAGAAGCGGCTTCGCCTTTAACCGGCAATGAAACCGCATCCTGCTTTCCAAGCAGGCTTGAACAGCGGGCCTTTTTGATGTGATGGTGGTCGCCGCCATCCCGTCCCGCCTCCCAGCCTTCAGTCGATTCCCATGCTCCAGAAAAGCACTTTGCCGGGCGCTTTCGATCGTCAGGCCTATTTGATCGCCCTGCTGGTTTTTATTGCCGGCAGCACCAATGCAGCTGTCGTGCCATTTATCGGTTTTTACATCATCCAGGTGCTCGGCCATCCGCCGGCCACCGTCGGTTTTTACAGCGTCACGGCGGCGCTGGCTTCGATTGCCGCCAGCCGTGTTTATGGCGAGCGTGTCGATGCCGGGGTGCGGGTGAGGCCGTTGTTGATGCTTTCCGTGTGCGGCGCTTTTGTCGCGGCCGCGGCGGCGAGTTTCGGGCATCTGGCGCTGCTGGTGGCGATAACGGCGACCGGCATGGGGCTTTCCAATGCCGCCAGCACGCTCATTTTCAGTTACGGCCGGTATCATGGCCGGGTGAAGGCGCTCGATACGGCCGCCTATAATGCCTTCCTGCGGACGATGGTGTCGCTGGCATGGATGCTGCTGCCTGCCGCCGCCTATCTGATCTTCGATCTTGCCGGCGCGAAGGCCGTGTTCGTGAATGCCATGCTGATGGCGGTCATCTGGGGCGGGCTTGCCCTTGCGGTCGTGCCGCGCGATCAGACCAGCCCGATGGAGCGGCGACCGGCGGGTGACGACGATACACGGCGCAACCTGCCGCTGCTTCTGGCGGCGGCCGCCAGCTTCTGCATGTCTTTTGCCCATGCTCTCTGCGCCTCGGCCCTGCCGGTGTTTCTGGTGCGGGAGGTCGGCCTGCCGGATTACGTGCCGGGCCTGTCGCTCAGCGTCAAATGCGCCATGGAGGTTCTGTTCATCCTGCTTGCGCCGCGAATGATGCGCCGCTTCAGCGCCCGCCTGCTTCTGGGCGTTTCGGCGGTGATGGCCATCGTCGCCTTCAACGTCATCGCCTCGGTCACCACATTGCCGGCCATGATCGCGGGTGCAGCGCTGGAAGGCGCCTATTACGGCCTTTGTGCCGGCACTTGCCTTACTTTCGTGCAGGGCTTTGCGCGCGGCCGCACGGCCCGGGCGACGGCGCTCTACATGAACTCCATTTTCCTCGCCGCGCTTTTTGCGGTGCCGCTGATGGGCTTCGTATCGCAATATGCGAGTTTCGGCGTCTCGATCCGGCTCGCTTCGGTTGGTGCGCGGGCGCGGCCTTGCTGCTGTTGTTTTTGACGCGGCGGCAGGTGGGGGAGTAGGGCGGCCTGTTACCCCCGCGTCCATCCCTCAAGCCGAAATATCGATGATCCCGCAATCCCCCGCTTCGGAGGCGAAGGCAAGCAGCTTGCCCGTGGCGCTCCAGTCCATGCCGGTGATGGCGCCCTTGCCGGGGCGGCGCAGCAGGGCTTCCTTGCCATCGGCAAGGCGAACGCCGAGGATCATGCCGTCGATGAAGCCGATGGCGAGCACATCTTCCACGGGGTGGAAGGCGACATTGGTGACCATGATGTTGGCGCGGCTGCCGAGTTCTTCCGGGGCCTTGCC
This sequence comes from Agrobacterium deltaense RV3, assembly GCF_900013505.1. Classification (NCBI taxonomy): domain Bacteria; kingdom Pseudomonadati; phylum Pseudomonadota; class Alphaproteobacteria; order Hyphomicrobiales; family Rhizobiaceae; genus Agrobacterium; species Agrobacterium deltae. The sequence continues at coordinate 1,710,390 of NZ_LT009746.1, forward strand.
CATCGGGCCGTCCTTGCCGGCAAACGGCCAGACGATGGCGGCCGGCGCACCGGAAGAGGCGAGCCATTTGCCCTTTGCCGACCAGGAGACGGATTTGACCTTGGCGGGATAACCCGTCATGCGCATATGGCGGGCTTCCATGCCGCCCTTGGTGGCTTCCATCTTCCAGCCGTGCAGGGCATTTTCCTGCATGGTAGTGACGAGGAACTTGCCATCGGGCGAAAAGGTGACGCCCGTATGGGCGCCCTTCCATTCCAGATCGACGGGATCGCCGGCGGTCGCCACCCAGTGCAATGTCACACCGTTATAACGGGCAACGGCAATGCGCAGGCCCTTGGGCGCAAACGCGATGGCCTCCACCGTGCGCTCTTCCTTGAATTCCTTGACCGTGCCGTCCGACAGCCGGACGAAACTGGATTTGCCGACGCCATAAGCGACAGCCTTCTGCGGCCCCCCGGCAACGACGCCCACCCATTTGCGCGGCACATTGGCGATTTCGCCGATGCTGCCGTCATGGCCGATGCGCAGCACGCGGCCGTCTTCACCGCCGGAAAGCAGGGTGGCGCTATAGGGATCGCGCACGCAGGTCAGAAGCCCGTCATGCGCCTCAGTCACCTTCTCGCCGCCATCCAGCCGGTGAATGGTGCCGGCGGCGGTGGCAAACAGGGGAATGTCGCCGAGAAAATGGGTCGAGACCACGTGGCCTTCGATATCAAGCGGGGCAACAGTCGGCATGAGGCATCGGTCTTTCGTATCTGTGTCGGATGGGCGGGGGCGTTGCTCCCGCTCGCTGGCATGGTTCTAGAGCATTTCCGGCAAAAGCGGAACCGCTTTTACGTTCGGACGATTCGTGAAATCAAGGAGATAGAGCGATTTGTGGTAGAGGAACCACCCTACACGACAGTTAAAATCATTGACGCGCCGGCGCTCCGGGCTCACCCCCCTCTGTCCTGCCGGACATCTCCCCCTCAAGGGGGGAGATCGGCAAGACGCTTTCTTGTCACTTCATTCTCGACCGTCGAGAGGTGCGAAACCTCGCCACGGGCCGATCTCCGCCCTTGAGGGGGAGATGTCCGGCAGGACAGAGGGGGGTGAGCCCGGAGCGCCGGAGTGTCAATGATTTTCAACTGCCGTATACGGTGTCGAAGAACGCGCGTCGGGCGGATGACGGACGCAGCCGCACCCCGGTCTGGCACCGGGGTGACGGGGCCGAACGATCAGGCCGTCGCGAGGCAGGCGTTGAAGCTCTTTTCCAGCTTCTCGCGGTCCAGTTCGCGGCCGATGAAGACGAGGCGGCTTTCGCGTTTTTCGTCTTCCTTCCACGGGCGCTGGTGGTCGCCCTCGATGATCATGTGCACGCCCTGCACCACGTAACGTTCCGCATCGCCCTTGAAGGCGATGATGCCCTTGAGGCGCAGAATGTTCGGGCCATCGGTCTGGGTGACCTTCTGGATCCACGGGAAGAACCGCTCGGGGTTCATCTCGCCGCCGCGCAGCGAGACCGACTGCACCGTCACATCATGGATCGGCGAAACCGCGCCATGGTGGTGATGATCGTGGCCATGGTCATGATCGTGGTGATGATGCCCATGATCGTGGTCATGGTCATGATGATGGTGGTCATGATCGTGGTGGTGATGATCGCAATCAGGGCCGCAAACATGGTCGTCATGGCCGTGCTCGAGGAAATGCGGATCGTTTTCCAGCGCGCGCTCCAGATTGAAGGCGCCCTGATCGAGAACCCGGGCGAGATCGACGCCGGACCGGGTGGTCTTGTAGATGCGCGCGGAAGGATTGATGGCGCGCACGATATCCTCGATGCGGGCCACTTCCTCCGGCGAAACGAGATCGGTCTTGTTGACGACGACGACATCGGCAAAGGCGATCTGGTCTTCGGCCTCGCGGCTGTCCTTCAGGCGCAGCGGCAGGTGCTTGGCGTCAACCAGGGCAACGACGGCGTCAAGCTCGGTCTTGGCGCGCACGTCGTCATCCATGAAGAAGGTCTGGGCGACGGGAACGGGATCGGCAAGACCTGTCGTTTCGACGATGATGCCATCGAAACGGCCGGGACGGCGCATCAGGCCTTCAACGACGCGGATGAGGTCGCCGCGCACCGTGCAGCACACGCAGCCATTGTTCATTTCGTAGATTTCTTCATCGGACTCGACGATCAGATCGTTATCGATGCCGATCTCGCCGAATTCATTGACGATGACAGCGTATTTCTTGCCGTGGTTCTCGGAGAGAATGCGGTTGAGAAGCGTCGTTTTGCCGGCGCCGAGATATCCCGTCAGGACGGTGACTGGAATGGGCTTGGCTATAGCTGTTTCGGTCATGGAAAACCCCGCGTGGAGAGAGGCCGTCAGGCCTCAGGAAGATGTGTCGTCGTCCATATAGGCGCGACGTCCGGGCAGTTCAAAGAGATTTTGGCCGAATTCGGCCATGGCACTCAAATTTTGTTATGAAATAACGTTATGTCAAAAGCGTGGATATCTTCAAGCAGTTCGACAAGGCCTTTTACGGCATGGGAAATCAGCCTTTCGCCCTTTTCCGCAGTGGCGGCGGCGGCGTTTCCGGCAACGCCATCAGGGTTGAGGTCGCTCATCAGCCAGCCGAAGGCGTGGGGGCCATAGGCGCGCAGGTGTTTGAAGCGGCTGGCGAAATCGCTCTGGCGGGAGGGAAAGTCTTCGGCCTTCTGCATCGCCACGCGTTCGGGATGAAGCGCCAGCATGACCGATGTTTCGATATCGCCGCCATGGATGTCGACCGCCTTGTCCTCCGGCTTCACGATATCGGCCGGTACGCCGAAACGGGTCCAGCTTGTGGCGACCGCCAGCATGCCGAAACGGGCGCGGGCCTCGGTGGCGACGATGGTCATCAGCGGTGAGTTGCCGCCATGGGCGTTCAGCATCACGAATTTGCGCACGCCCTTTTTATATTCCGCCTCGGCGATGCCGAGCCAGCGCTCGATGGCCTCATCGTAACGCAGGGTTTTCGTGCCCGGCACATTCATGTGTTCGATGGAATAGCCGACCGGTTCCGCCGGCAGGAAGGAGACGGGCAGGTGGGCGGGCAGGGTGGCGGCGAGACGGGCGGCGATGCCTTCGGCAATCAGCGTATCGGTCTCGAAGGGCAGGTGCGGCCCATGCTGTTCATGCGCGCCGAGCGGCAGCACGGAAATTGCAGCTGTTGCGCGAAGATGCGGGTCTGTTACGTTTTCGTCGTGATAATGCGTGTATGAGTTTGGCATATGGCAGTCCGCGCGTGCATTCGTTAAGGATTTCCAGCAACATATATCGGTTCCGCCACAGGGTAAAAGGCACTCGCATATGAGCAAGGACAAAACCGGGCATAAGGACAAAAGCGCCAAGAAGGAAAAGGGCGGCAAGAAGGTAAAGGACGCCAAAAAACGGGATGAGAATTTCAACCCCGAGGAACTGGCGCAATCCATCACCCAGGCGGCCCGTTCCATGCGCACGGCGCTGAGCCACAGCCTTGCCGAAAGCGGGCTTTATGCGGGCCAGGACGGCGTTATCCTGGCGCTGGCGCAGGAAGGCAGCCTCACGCCGGGGCAGATCGCCCAGAAACTCGGCGTCAAGGCGCCGACCATGACACGCACCATCGGCCGCATGGAAGCACAGGGCTTCGTGGAACGCAGCGGCGACGACGAGGATGGCCGCGTGACGCTGGTGAAGCTGACGGAAGCGGGTTTGAAAAGCGTCGAACACATCAATGTTTCCATCGCCAATTGCGGCGCAAGAGCCGTCGAGGGGCTTTCGGCCAAGGATGTGCGCAACATCGTTAAACTCTTGAAGGCCATAGACGCCAATCTTCAATAATTTTTGCTGAAATTTTTAAAATAACCATCTGTTTTGTGGGTATTCCTTAAACGGGTTGCGGATTTTGTTTAAATTGTTTAATTGCAATTTAAACGGAGCCATCCGTCACTGACACGCGTTTGGGGAGGAATGCCGTGGCCCAAAAGGTCAAACTGTCCACGATTGCCGAAAGCCTCGGTCTTTCGACCGCCACCATTTCTCTTGCATTGCGCGACAGCCCGCTGGTCGCTGCCGATACGCGGGACAAGATCAAGGAACAGGCGCGGGCGCTGGGATACATCTACAACCGCCGCGCCGCCAGCCTGCGCACCTCGCGTTCCGGCATCGTCGGTGTGGTATTCCACGATGTGATGAACCCGTTTTACGGGGAAATTCTGAAAGCCATCGAAAGTGAGCTGGACCGCAGCCGCCAGACCTTCATTCTTTCCAACCACTACGATTCGGTGGAAAAACAACGCACCTTCATCGAAACGCTGCTGCAGCTCGGTTCCGACGGCATCATCATGTCACCGGCCATCGGCACGCCGATCGAGGATATGACGCTGGCCGAAGAAAACGGCATGCCCGCCATTCTGGTGGCGCGTTCCATGGACGGCGTCGACATGCCGACCTATCGCGGCGACGACAGCTACGGCATTTCGCTCGCCACCAACCATCTGATCAGCCTCGGCCACCGCACCATCGCCATGGTTGGCGGCACCGACCAGACATCGACGGGCCGTGACCGTTATCAGGGTTATGTCAATGCGCTGCGCAAGGCCGGCATCGAGGTCGATCCGAACCTTCGCATTCCCGGCCCGCGCTCCAAGCAGGGCGGTTTCGAGGCTGCCGTGCATTTCCTCTCCCTGCCGCAGAAACCGACGGCGGCCGTCTGCTGGAACGATCTCGTTGCCATCGGTCTCATGAACGGCATTTCCCGCGCCGGTCTGGTGCCGGGTGTCGATATTTCCGTCACCGGCTACGACGATCTGGAAGAGGCGGCGATCGCTACGCCGGCGCTGATCACCGTTTCCAACGGCCAGGCCGAGGTGGGGCGCTTGGCGGCCCGCGCGCTGCTGGACCGGCTGGCGGGCAGCCACGAGCCTGACGGCATTCACCTCATCAAGCCGGAAATGCGCATCCGGCAATCGACCGGGCCGGTGCGGCCGCGGGTGTGAGGCTTCAGACGATGGGAAATGGTGCGCGTTCTGTGCATTGCACCTTTCCGTCATTGCGGCCTTGAGCCGGAATCCAGTCACCGCGTGTCTACGCGGTGAAAAAGACTCTCTCAGCCAAGGACTTGGGCTGGCTGGATGCCGGATCCAGTCCGGCATGACGGTGAGGGCGCTTAAAAAAATCGGCATGAAACTTCCGTCTGCCCCCATAGCATCCCCTTATTGCCCTTTTCACAGCCGTCTTTGTTTGAAAAGATCGCCGCCCAGAGGAGTGGGATGGCGGAAGGTTCGCCTGAAAGCCGCTCCGGCTATCGGAATGTTATCAGGAGGAATATCCGCTCATGTCTGACAAAAAGGCCGTCGTTCTCGTTCCCGGCAAGATAAACCCGCGCGTTCTCGAACGCCTCGAAGGCAAGGTCGAGATCGTGACTGTGCCTGCCGGCGCCGAGCCGGTTCTGCCTGATGGTGCGGCCGAGCGTGTTAACGCCATTGCCGTTTCCGGCGTCGTCAACGCCAAATGGATCGATGCGCTGCCGAAGCTCGAGATCATCGCCAATTTCGGCGTGGGTTATGATGGCGTCGACGCCAAACATGCCGCTACGCGTGGCATCGTGGTGACGAATACGCCTGATGTGCTGAACGACGAGGTGGCGGATACAACGATTGCGCTTTTGATCAACACCGTGCGCCGTCTTTATCAGGCCGAGACCTGGTTGCGCGACGGCAAATGGGTTGGCGAAGGTCCGTTCGCGCTGTCGCCGTTTTCGCTGCGCGGCCGCAAGGTGGGTCTCTTTGGCATGGGTCGCATCGGGCAGGAAATCGCCAAGCGGCTGGAGCCTTTCAAGGTGGAAATCGGATACCACACCCGCAGCAAACGGGATGGCCTTTCCTACACCTATTACGACTCGCTGAAGGAGATGGCGGAAGCGGTCGATATATTGATCTGCATCGTGCCGGGCACGCCGGAAACGCATAAGGCGATCAACGCCGAAATCCTGACGGCGCTGGGGCCTGAGGGCGTGTTCATCAATGTCGGGCGCGGTTCCAGCGTCGATGAGGATGCGCTTTTGCAGGCGCTTAAGAGCGGTGCTGTGGGCGCTGCCGGTCTCGATGTGTTCTATGCCGAGCCGAAGGTGCCGGAAGCCTTCCTGTCGCTGCCGAACGTCTCCCTGCTGCCGCATGTCGCCTCCGCCTCGGTTCCGACGCGCAACGCCATGGCCGATCTGGTGGCCGATAATATTCTCGGCTGGTTCAAGGACGGCAAGGTGCTGACGCCGGTGCCGGAAACGCCGGTCAAGGGGTGAGGCTTTACCGCCACACGCCCGTCACCCCGGACTAGATCCGGGGTCCAGCGCGATCAAGTCCTTGATCGCGAAATACTCCTCTCACGGCGCAGACGCGCCGTGGCTGGATACCGGCTCAAGGCCGGTATGACGGAGGAGACGTTTTCGCCCTTTGTGGGCGTTCTATTCCGCAATCTCCGCACTTCCCACCCATCGCCCTTCCGCAAATGATCGCGCCATGGCATGAATGCTGCGCTCGATCTTCAGCCCTTCCTCGAAATCGATGATATGGGCCTTTTTCCCCTCGATTGCCGCGATCAGTTCCCGGCATTCGATCACCTTCAGATCGTTGAAGCCGAGGCCGTGGCCGGGGGCGGGGATGAAGCGGTCGTAGGGCTTGTGGTGCGGTGCGGTGAGAATTGTTCTGAAACCCTGTTCTTCCGGGCGTCCATCCGTGGTGTAGAGCTGGAACTCGTTCATCCGCTCCTGATCGAACAGGATCGAGCCGGTGGAACCATAAATCTGGATGGCGATGCGGCCCTTGCGGCCCCAGGCGGAACGGTTGGCAATGAGCACGGCGGAAATGCCGCCTTCGAGCTTCAGCAGCACGCTGGCGAGGTCATGTGTTTCGACGGCGCGTTCGCCACCGCCGGCAAGCGGCCGGGTTTCATAAGGCTTCACCATGTCGGTGATGGCGCTTTCGGCATGGCCGAAGAGGGCGAAGAGCAGGGACAGAGGGTGCACGGCAAAATCGTCCAGCGCGCCGTAACCGGAGGAAGATTCGCTCTTCCAGTAGAAGGGCTGGGTGGCATCCGCCATGAAGTCCTCGTCCATTTCGGCGCGGACGTGATAGACCCTGCCGATGGCGCCTTCGTCGATCAGACGGCGGATATGGCGGATGACGGGGTTCTGAATATAGTTGTAACCCATCGCTGCCGCCTTGCCGGAGCGGCGGGCCGCATCGCGCATCTTCACCGCGTCAGCAAAAGCGGGCGCCATCGGCTTTTCGCACCAGACATGTTTGCCGGCCTCAAGGGCGGCAATCGCCATTTCCGGGTGGAAGGCGTTGGGCGTGGTGACCGAGATCACGTCGATCTCGGGGTCGGAAAGCAGGTCGCGCCAGTTGCCCGTCGAACGGGTAAAACCGAACTCGGCGGCTTTCTTCGCGGCAAGCTCGGGGTTAACTTCCGCGAGCGTCACGAGGCGGGGGCGTTCCACATCGCCGAAGACGCTGGTGACGTTGTTCCACGCCAGCGCGTGGCATTTGCCCATGTAACCGGTGCCGATAAGGCCCACGCCAAGAGCGGCCATGGTATTCTCCTCCTGAAATTATTTGAATTAATTCAATTGTTTGGATGCGTTGGTTCAGCTCCGACGCAGAGTCGAGAAGTACCTCCGCAGACCCCTCATTCCTGTGCCTGTCACAGGAATCCAGCCGACGCGCGTCGCGCGACGGAAAGACTCCTTTCAGCCCAAGGACTTGGGCTGGCTGTATCCCTGTGACAAGCACAGGGATGAGGAGGCGGCGGTGTTTGCCTGAAATGCCTTACGGATTATCCCGCTTGAAAATCCAGTCGTGATCCGGGTGGTTCTTGAACCGCCATTTGCGCATCGGCCCCGCCATCACGTTCAGATAGTACATCTCATAACCATAGGGCGCGCCGCAGGGGTGGTGGCCCTTTGGCACCAGCACGACATCGCCGTCCGACACCGCCATGGTCTCATCCAGCGAACCGTCTTCGGTGAAGACGCGCTGGAAGCCGAAACCCTGCGCCGGGTTGAGGCGATGATAATAGGTCTCCTCCAGATAGGTCATATCGGGATAGTTATCCTCATCATGCCGGTGCGGCGGATAGGAGGACCAGTTGCCCGACGGCGTGAAGACTTCCGTTACCAGCAGGCTGTCGGCCACATCGCGCTCTTCCATGGCGATGGGGAAGATGTAACGCGTATTGGCGCCCTTGCCACGCTCGGTCAGCTGCACGCCATTCGGGCCGATCTGCTGCGCCTCGCGGCTGCCTTTTTCGCCGGGTGCGGTGCAGACACCGATGGTGCAATCCGTTGTGGCGGTCAGCGACCATTCGGAGCCGGCCGGAACATAAACGCAATGCGGCGGCTTGCGCTCGAACACATTCATGCGGTCGCCGAGTTCACCGAAGTCCTTACCGCCTGCGGAAATCGTCGCCTTGCCTTCCACCAGCACGAGGATGACTTCCGTATCGCCGGTGTTTTCCGCCGCCGTCTCGCCCGGCTTCAGGCGGTAGAGGCCGAAACCGACATAACCCCAATCCGCGCTTTGGGGCGTGATATCGTGCACCTTGCCGCTGGTCGCGACCGGCTTGCGCAGAAGTGAGGTCATGGTGGTGTTCCTTTTTGGTCAGTCGTTCGTCGGTTCTTGCCATCTCGTCACCCCGGCCTTGAGCCGGGGTCCAGCCGACGCGCGTCCGCGCGGCGGGGACAACTCTTTTCAGCCCAAGGACTTGGGCTGGCTGGATACCGGCTCAAGGCCGGTATGACGGGCGGGGTATGCCGCCCGTTATCGGTTCAGTTCAAGCAGCCTGAGCCTTGTCCAGCCCTGCCTCGCGCGCAAAAGCCTTCAGCGATTTCAGCCCGAGGCTCTGATATTCGAACGGGTTGCGCACGTCAGGGTCCTGTTCCGCCTCGATCACCAGCCAGCCGCTGTAACCATGCTCGGCCGCCACCTTCAGCACCGGCGGGAAGTTCACGCCGCCTTCGCTGTCGCCGGGAACGGTGAACACGCCGCGGCGCACGCCTTCGAGGAAGGAGAGCCGCTCACCCCGAACCTGATCGGCAATGGCAGGGCGCACATTCTTGGCATGGATATGGCCGACACGACCCATGTATTTCTGCGCAACGCGCACGGGATCGCCGCCGCCGAACAGGCAATGGCCGGTATCGAGCAGCAGATGCGTCTTCGGGCCGGTGTGTTTCATCAGGAGATCTATTTCCTCTTCGCTCTCGACCACCGTTCCCATGTGGTGGTGATAAACGAGGGTGATACCCTGTTCTGCGGCAAAGGCGGCCAGGGCCTCGACGCCCGCGCCGAATTTCGCCCAGTCCCCGGCCGCAAGGCGCGGACGGTCGACCAGCGCCTTGTTGTCATCGCCATGGATGGCATTGGAGGTCTCGCAGACGATGATGACCTTCGAGCCCATGGCTTTCAGCAGGTCAAGCGCCGGCTGCATCGCCTTCTTTTCGGACTCGATGTCGTCGGTCAGAAGGTTCAGCGAATGCCAGCCGGAGACGAAGGAGAGGCCGCGCGGCGAAAGCACGCCCTTCAGGCCTTCCGCCTCAGTCGGGAACTTGTGGCCCTTCTCGATGCCGTCAAAACCGATCTTGGCGGTTTCATCGAGGCATTGTTCGAGGCTGATATGCGCGCCCAGCGTGCGGTCGTCGTCGTTGGACCAGGCAATCGGGTTGGTTCCGTAACGGATCATCTTACTGTCTTTCCTTGACATGGTTTTCATAACGGACGCGGGCCGGGCCGATTTCGGCGCGGTCGGAAACTTCTGGCACCGCGACATCCCACCAGTGACCGCCGGCCTGCGGCGTCGGGTAAGGGTCGGTATCGATAACGATGACGGTGGTGCGGCTGGAGGCACGGGCTGCCGCAAGCGCCTCTTCCAGCTCGGTAATGGTGGAAACCTTGCGCGCATCCGCCCCCATCGAGCCTGCATGGGCCACGAAATCGATGGCGATCGGGTTGACGTTGGTGTGGGCGTAGAGATTGTTGAACTCCGCGCCGCCGGTTTCCATCTGCAGCCGGTTGATGCAGCCGTAACCGCGATTGTCGGTGATGACGAGCGTGATCTTCACGCCCATGGCAACCGAGGTCGCAAGCTCGGAATTCATCATCATGTAGGAACCGTCGCCGACCATGACGATCACGTCGCGGTCCGGTTCCGCCATCTTGATGCCGAGGCCGCCGGCCACTTCATAACCCATGCAGGAGAAGCCGTATTCCATGTGATAGGAGAGCGGCAGCTTGGATTTCCACAGCTGGTGAAGCTCGCCCGGCATGGTGCCGGCCGCGCACATGACGACGGTATTGTCACGCGACTGGCGCTGCACCGCGCCGATGACCTGCATGTCGGTGGGCAGGCTGTTGGCGTTGTCCTCGCCCGGCGCCGCCGTATCGGCATCGGCCTTTTTAAACCACGCCGTCTTGAGGCCGGCGTCCGGCGCGGCAAAACGGTGGCTGCCGAGTGCTGCGGAGAGCTTTTCAAGCCCGATCTTCGCATCCGCCGTCAGGCTGATCGCATCGTGCTTGGCGCTGTCATAGGGCTGAACGTTAAGCGCCAGGATTTTGCGGTTCGGGTTCTTGAACAGCGCCCAGGAGCCGGTGGTGAAATCCTGAAAACGGGTGCCGACACCGAAGACCAGATCGGCCTTTTCGCTGATGATATTGGCGCTCTCCGCTCCGGTCACGCCAACGGGGCCGAAATTCAGATCATGGTCCCAGGCGAGGGCCGATTTACCGGCCTGCGTTTCGACGACGGGAATGGAATGGGTTTCGGCAAAGCGCTTCAGGGTTTCGGTTGCGCCGGCAAAATGCACGCCGCCACCGGCAACGATGATCGGGTTCTTCGCCGCCTTGAGCGCAGCGACGGCTTCATCGAATTCCACCACATCCGGCTCGGGGCGGCGCTGGCGCCAGACACGCTTTTCGAAGAAGCTGACAGGGTAATCATAGGCCTCCGCCTGCACATCCTGGCAAAAGGCGAGCGTGACGGGGCCGCAATCGGCCGGGTCCGTCATGGTGCGCATGGCGCGGGGAAGCGCTGTCAGCAACTGTTCCGGCCGCATGATGCGGTCGAAATAACGGCTGACGGGGCGGAAGCAGTCATTCACCGTCATCGTGCCATCGCCGAAATCTTCGAGCTGCTGGAGGACGGGATCGGGCCCACGATTGGCGAAGACGTCGCCGGGGATCAACAGCACCGGCAGGCGGTTGACATGGGCAAGGGCTGCCGCCGTTACCATATTGGCGGCACCTGGGCCGATGGAGGAGGTGACCGCCATGGCGCGGCGGCGGCGCAGCTGCTTCGAATAGGCGATGGCCGCATGGGCCATGGATTGCTCGTTCTGGCCGCGATAGGTCGGCAGTTCGTCGCGGATACCATAAAGCGCTTCGCCGATGCCGGCGACATTGCCATGGCCGAAAATGGCCCACATGCCGGCGATATAGGTTTCGCCATGTTCATTCATCTGCGCTGCCAGGTAACGAACCATGGCCTGCGCAGCCGTCAATCTGATTGTCTTCACGCTGCCTCTCCCTTTTTGGCGCGCGCCTCATCCCAAATGCGGCACAGGCTGGTATAGCGCTGCGCCATATCCCTGACCGCTTCCTCATCGGTCATCTTGCCACCGAGCCAGCTGCGGGCGGCATCCGCGAAAATCGTGCGGCCAACGGCGAAACCTTTGACCAGATCGAAAGCGGCGGCAAGGCGGAAGCTCTCTTCCAACTCGCTTTGCGGTGCGTCGAGACCGAGAACGACGATGCCCCGAACGTAAGGATCGTTGCGATGCACGGCGTCGCAGGCGTTTTTCCACGCGGCACGGGTCTTCATCGGCTCCAGCTTCCACCAGTCGGGATAGACGCCGATCTCGTAAAAGCGCTCGATGATGCGGGCGGCGGTGAGATCGTCGGTCGGGCCGACCTTGGAGGGAATGACCTCCAGCAGCATTTCCAGCCGGTTGCGGCGTGTCGCCTGGAACAGACGCATGACCGTCTCTTCCTGCGCGGCGCGCATCTCATCCGTATCGTCGGGATGATAGAAACACAGAACCTTGACGACATTTTCAAGCGGCCATTCGGAAAGACCGCCGAAATCCTTGCCGAGATCCGGTTCCAGCGTCAGTGGGCGCGAACCCGGCCATTCCACCGGGCGGCCGATCCAGAGGCCCGAGCCGCTGGCGGCAAACAGGGCGTCACGTCCGAGACGGCCATCGCAGAGAATGCCGTAACCCGGCCTGTCGCCGGCAACATGCTGTGCGGCCTGAAGGCAGAGTTTCTTGAAAGCGCCGATCTGCTCGTGCTTGACGCCAAGCTCGTCGGCGATGGCTTCCAGCTGCATGCGGTGATCGAAGGCGAAGACGCGCATCGTGTCCCAGTCGCCCTTGCGGTTGGTCGACCAATGCACCTGCTCCAGCGCCTCGTCCTTGCGAAGCGCCTTGTTGCGAATGCCTGCCTTGAAGAAATATTGCAGCTCTTCCCAGCTTGGATAGGCGGGCGTGCAGCCATGGCGGGAGACGGCGAAGGCGCCGCAGGCATTGGCATATTTCAGCGTCGTCGGCCAGTCTTCGCCGCGCAGCCAGCCGCGGAACAGCCCAGCCATGAAGCCATCGCCGGCACCGAGAACGTTGAAGACCTCGATCGGGAAACCCTCGCCAGTCTCGCCATCGTCGAGGCTGGAAGGAATTTCACCGGCGAAAACCGAAGCGCCCATCGGCCCGCGCTTGCACACCAGCGTCGCGTTCGAAACCTTGCGCACGGCGTTCAGCGCGGTCAGCGTATCGGTGGAGCCGCCGGCGATGTGGAACTCCTCCTCCGTGCCGACGATCAGATCGAAGAGATGCAGGGTGGATTGCAGCTTGGCGGTCACCTTCTGCGATTCGACGAAACGGCTCTCGCCATCGCCGTGACCGGCCACACCCCAGAGATTGGGGCGGTAATCGATATCGAGCGCGGTCTTCGCGCCATTTTCGCGGGCGAGTTTCAGCGCCTTCAGCACGGCCGCTTCCGTCTTCGGATGTGACAGATGCGTGCCGGTGGCGCAGATGCAGCCGGCCTCGGCAATGAAGGCTGGATCGATGTCGTCTTCGCTGAGCGCCATGTCGGCGCAGTTTTCGCGATAGAAGATCAGCGGGAACTGGTTCTGGTCACGAATGCCGAGCAGCACCAGCGCGGTCAGCCGCTCCGGATCGGTCTTCACACCGCGCACATCGACGCCTTCGCGCACCAGCTGTTCACGGATGAAGCGGCCCATATGCTCATCGCCGACACGGGTGATGACGGCGCTGTTGAGCCCGAGGCGCGCAGCGCCGGCTGCGATATTGGTGGGAGAGCCGCCGATATATTTGGCAAAGGAGGCCATGTCCTCCAGACGGCCGCCGACCTGCGAACCGTATAGATCGACAGACGAGCGCCCGATCGTGATGAGATCAAGTTTTTTCAAAAGGTTCCTCCTTAGCACCGCACCTCGGTACGGTCTGCCTCACATGTCTGGAGCGGCATTCAGGCGATGATCGCCCGCATCTTTCGCCATCCCGCTCCGATGAGCCTCCTCCGCTCATTTTCGTTCGTCACGAGACGGACGATTATGGAATGCCCGTTTCATGGATTTGGATCATAAATTCTATTTTTTCCGTTTTCAATAAAAATATTCAGGCTGTTTTGCGAGTTCCCACAGCCACGGCCAGCGTAATGGCCAGACAGAGCGTGGCGGAAAGCGAGCGGAATGCGCCGAAATCGATCTCGGTGACGGTCAGCAGCGTCGCGCCGGATTTCCGCAGCGGATTGACGGCGGAATCGGAGAGCGCCACGACCGGAATACCGTCAGCGCGGGCGTTTTCCGCCAGCTCCAGCGTTTCTGCGGAATAGGGAGAAAAGGTGATCGCGATCAGCGCGTCGTCGCGGGAAATGGCGCTGATATTGCCGAGCCCGCCGACCGCACTGTGCAGAACCGCCGGCACCTTCATCTTCTCGAAGGCGTAAGCGAGATAGCTGGCAATGGGGAAGGAGCGCCGCAGACCGATGATATGCACGGTGCGCGCCTTCGCCAGCGCCGAAACCGCCTCGTCAAGCTGGCGGGTATCGACCGATTTCAGCAGCATTTCCAGCGAGGAACGGCCGGCCTCCACGAATTCGGCAAGCAGGCCCGATGCGCTTTCATCGCCCTTCTCCCGCAGATGGTCGAGTCGCGTGGCATAATCCGGCCAGCCGCCGACATAGGAATCGCGGAACAGCCGCTGCATTTCCGAAAAGCCGGAAAAGCCCATGATCTGGCAAAAACGCATGAAGGCCGAGGGCTGCACGCCCGCCCCTTCCGCCATTTCAGCGACGGTGGAAACGGCGATGCGATCCTGATTGGAAGCGACATAATCGGCGCATTGCCGCAATCGTTTCGGCAAACCCTCCGCGACCTGGAGCAGCCGCTCCTCAAAAGCCTTTACGGATTCTGGCGCCTCGATTGCCGTCATTGTCGTTCCTTTGTGCAGACTGAAATCGTGTGCACTTTAACTGCAGTGGAATTTTTATTCCATTGGGTTTTTTGAGGAAGGGCAAATGAGACGGCGGGGGGCTTTGTGTGATCGCTCACCCTCCGTCATTCCGGCCTTGAGCCGGAATCCAGCCGGCGCGCGTCTGCGCGGCGCGAAGTGTCTTTTCACCCCAAGGACTTGGGGTGGCTGGATACCGGCTCAAGGCCGGTATGACGGAGATTGTATATATGAACGCGCAACGGCGATGCGTTGGCTCAATGCAGCCCGCCAACCCCAAGATGCGTATCGATAATATCCGGGTTCTCCGCAAGGTCGCTCGACGGCCCTTCCCAGACGATGCGGCCGCGTTCCATGATGATGGCGTGGTCGGCGAAGTCGATGGCCATCTGGATGCGCTGTTCGACGAGGAGAATGGTCATTTCACCCGATTGCGCCAGTTTGGAGAAGGCGGCCATCAGCTCCTCGCAGATGACGGGGGCAAGGCCTTCGAGCGGTTCGTCGAGAAGCAGCACCCGCGGTTGGCCGAGAATGGTGCGGGCGGTGGAAAGCATTTGCTGTTCGCCGCCTGAAAGTTGCGAGCCGAGATTGCGGCGGCGCTCTTTCAGGCGCGGAAACAGCGTGTAGGCTTCCTCGATGGCCGATTTCGGCCGGGCCTTGAGGCCGACGAACAGGTTTTCCTCGACGGTGAGGGTGGAAAACACATCCCGCGTCTGCGGCACATAGCCGAGGCCGGCTTTGGCGCGGGCGGCGCTCGGCAGGGCGGCGATGTCCTGCCCGCCGATGCGGATATCGCCGGCAAAGCGTTTCGTCTGGCCGGCCAGCGTGGCGAAGAGGCTGGTCTTGCCGACGCCGTTGCGGCCGAGAACCGCGAAACGCGAGCCCGACGGCACGGAAAGCGACAGGCCCTCGATGACGCGGGTGGGGCCATAACCGGCGGTGAGGTTGACGATTTCAAGCGGCGCTGCGGGCATCGGCGTAACTTCCCAGATAGGCTTGGCGGACTTCCGCATTGCTGGTGACGTCTTCAGGTGAACCGTCGAAGATGACGGCGCCGGCTGCCAGAACGACGACGCGTTTGGCGAAACGGAAGACCAGATCCATGTCGTGCTCGATCATCAGGATCGCGAGATCGGCCGGCAGCCGGTCGAGCGCCTGTTCGATGCGCGCGGTTTCCGTGGAAGGCACGCCGGCGGCCGGTTCGTCCAGCAAAAGGATTTTCGGGCGAAGCGCCATGGCAAGCGCGATCTCGATCAGCCGCTGCTGGCCATAGGCGATTTCGCGCACCTTTGTTTCGGCCAGGGCCGTGAGGCCAAGTGTGCCGAGAATATCGCGGGCTTCGCTCATCACCGCAGGCATGGCGCGGTAACGGCCGAAAATCCGGCCCGTCCTGCCTTCGCGCTGGAGAATGGCGAGCGCCACATGTTCCTCGGGCGTCATGTCCTGAAACAGCCGGGTGACCTGGAAGGAGCGGACGAGGCCGCGCTTCACCCGCTGGCTGGCGCTGAGGCCGGTCACGTCCTCACCGGCGATGCGCACCGTGCCGGCCGAGGGCTTGATATTGCCGGTGACGAGATTGACGAAGGTGGTCTTGCCGGCGCCATTGGGGCCGATCAGCACCGTGCGGTCTCCCGGCGACAGCGACAGCGAGACATTGTTGGTGACGACGAGGCCGCCGAAATTTTTCTTGAGGCCGGAGACTTCGAAAATGGCGCTCATTTGCGACCTCCACGGATGCGCGCAATGATCTGCTCACTCGCGCCATAAAGCCCGCGCGGCGCAAAAAGCACGACGGCGATCAGCAGCAGGCCGACAATGGTGAGCCAGTGGAACGGATTGGCGGCGGAAACGACATCTTCGAACCACATGAAGGTGACGGTGCCGATCAGCGCGCCGTAAAGCGAACCCGCGCCGCCGAGCACCAGCATGACCAGCGCTTCGGCCGAAAGCGTGAAGCTGAGGCTATCGAGACCGACGACCTGGGTGGAGATGGCATTCAGCGCACCGCCAATGCCGGCGACGATGCCCGATATGACGAACATCTTTAAAATCGTGCCGTTGACGGCGCCGCCCATGGCCTGAATGCGGATGCTGTCCTGCTTGACGCCGCGGCACAACATGCCGAAGGGCGAATTGACCACGACCCTGAGGGCGAGGAAGACGACGAGCAGCAGACAGACGCCGTAAATATAGGCGGTGCGGCCGAAAAGGTCGAATTCGAAGGTGCCGAACAGCGCGTCCGGGGAAACGCCGGCAAGACCGTCGCTGCCGCCCGTCCAGCCCGATGCCTTGTTGGCAGCCTCATGGAACAGGTGGATGACGGCGATGGAAAGAACGAGCTGCGGCAGGCCGTGGGCGCGCAAGAGAACCGTGCCGGAGACCAGCCCGGCAACGCCGCCCGCGCCTGCGCCGATCACGGTCATCAGCAGCGGATCGGTAATCTCGAAATGGGCGGCGGCGATGCCGGCGGCATAGGCGCCTGCGCCGAACAGCGCGGCGTGGCCGAGCGTGGCGACGCCGCAATAGCCGGTAACGAGATCGATCGACAGCACGAGAAGCGCGATGGCGATGATACGGGTCAGAAGCGCCAGATTATCCGGAAACAGGTAATAACCGGCAATGGCGGCGATAATGATGAGGAGCGGCCCCGCAAGCGCGCGCAGCGGCGAGCGCGCCTTCGGGATTTCTGCCGTTTCAGTCACGTCGTTCATGAGCACCGCCATCTCATTTCGCCCTTCCGAGAAGGCCGCGCGGGAACAGCGTGATGATCACGATGACCGCCAGGTAAAAGAAGAATTCGCCATATTCGGGCGCGAGATACCGCCCGGTCGTATCGATGGCGCCGAGCAGCAGGCAGGCGATCAGCGCGCCGGGAATGGAGCCCGCGCCACCGACCGAGACCACCACGAGGAAGGTCACCATATAACGCAGCGCATAATAGGGTTCGACCGGCAGCAATTCCGCGCCGATGACGCCGCCCATGGCGGCAAGGCCGACGGCGATGGCGAAGCTGACGGCATAGATGACCTCGGTGCGAACGCCGAGTGCGGCCGCCATGGCGGCGTTATCGACAGCAGCGCGCAGCTTGATGCCGAAAGCGGTCTTTTCGAAGGTGAACCACAATGCGCCGGCAACAGCCAGACCGCAGGCAATGGCGAAGATGCGGTGGGTGGCGATGGTGCGGAAGCCGAGATCGGTGGGGCCGGCCAGCTGCTGCGGCAGCGGAATGGTCTTCAGCGTCGGGCCGAAGACGAAATTGGCGATGCCGATGATGCAAAACGTGATGCCGATGGTCATCAGCACCTGTGTCAGCTCCGGCGCGCCATAGATGCGGCGATAGAGAAAACGCTCAAGCGGTATGGCGATGACGATGGTGCCGACGATGGCGACGAGGATCGCCACGGCATAACCGAGGCCGAGGCCATGGGCGGCATAGGAGGCGAGATAACCGCCGATCATGGCGAAGGCGCCATGCGCCAGATTGACCACCCGCATCAGCCCCATCGTCACCGAAAGGCCGATAGAGATGATGAACAGGACCATGCCATAGGCAAGCGCATCGACAAGGATGCTGAAGACCGTCTGCATGCTGAAAAACCCTCCCGGTGCTGCAATGCCCATCCGGGCCGGAGACGGGCCGCTATTGGCGGCCCGACAACGTCTTTTAAATGCTGCCGTTACTTCGCGGCGGCGAGGCCCGGATCGCCCTGTTTTTCGAAGGTCTGGACTTCCTTGTTGTAATAATTGCCGTCATCGCCCTTGGCCACTTCGCGCAGGTAGATATTCTGCGTGATGTGGCGGCTTTCCGGATCGATGCTGACAGGGCCGCGCGGGCTTGTCCAGGAAAGACCCTTCACCGCGTCTACTGCCTTTTCCGCATCCTGTTTGCCGCCGGTGGCCTCGATCATCTTGCTGATGACATACATGCCGTCAAAGGCGCCGATGGAAGGGAAGGAGAGCTCCTTCGGGTTGCCGATCGCCTTGGCGGCGGCCTCCACGAAGGTCTTGTTCTCAGGGGAATCATGCGAGACGGCGTAATGGAAGGTCGTCTGCATGCCGAGCGCGGCTTCCCCGAGCGCCGGCAGGTCGGATTCCTGCGTCAGATCGCCCGGTGCGAAGAGCTTGACGCCTGCGGATTTCAGGCCGTTATCGTTGAAGGCCTTGACGAAGCCGAGCGTGGTCGGGCCCGACGGCAGGAAGGCGAAGACGCCCTGCGCGCCGGAATCCTTCACGCGCTGCATGATCGGGCTGAAATCATTGGTGGAAAGCGGCATGCGAATGCTTTCGACAACCTCGCCGCCGGCGGCGGTGAAGGCCGCCTTGAAGGCGTTCTCGGCATCGACGCCCGGACCATAATCGCTGACCAGCGAAATGACCTTCTTCACGCCGCCATCAAAGGCCACCTTGGCGATGGGGGTGGAGGTCTGCCAGGTGGTGAACGAGGTGCGCACCACATAGGGGCTCTTGGTCACGATGGCCGAAGTGGCGGCATTCATGATGACCATCGGCACATTGCCCTGCTTCAGCAAAGGCGTGACGGCCATGGCGTCGGGGGTGAAATAGAAGCCGGCGAGATATTGTACGCCTTCCTTCACCACCAGTTCCTGCGCCAGCGCCTTGGACTGCGCCGGATCGGCCTGCGGCACATCGCGATAGACGACCTCTACCGTATCGTCGCCGACCTTGTTGCCGTGCAGCGCGAACCAGGCATCGATGCCGGCCTTGAAGTTCTTGCCCTGCAGCGCGAAGGGGCCGGAGAACGGACCGACCACGCCCACCTTGATTGTATCGGCATAAGCGGCAGTACTGAAGCAGATGGCCGCGATGGCGGCGGTGATCCGTAATTTCATGATTTCCTCCCAATTGATCCGTGGCTCCCATCCACCGATCCAGACTGCCAGATTGATGAGTGCGGTGGCCAAAGTAAAATGAAATAAGGGGGGTGATAAATAACCTGACGGTTATCAATACCCGTCTCGCCGGGTTTGTCTCATGTAAGATCGCACAATAGTGATCATCCCGTGATTCTCAATGTATAGCGCCGCCGCAGCCATCACGACCGGTGTTTTCGCGGCACGTGGTATCGAAATGCTTCCTCATGAAAACCAGCTTTTGTGACATGTTTCGAAAATGACGGTCATACCCGCGCAAGCCTCGTGCCTTAACCAGTTCTAAGGGGATTGTTTGTAGCCTCGCGAAGCATATTGTGAACTTTATTTGGTGTCTGATGGGCGAATATCAAAATAGAGTTGTTGAGTTGATGCGAGATCGCCTTGGCGAAAGTATACTCAACAATAAGATCGAGCGCCGCGAAGCATTTCTTCGCAAGGCGCTGGCGCTGTATCACGTCATGGGCGGAGACGCGCAAGGCATGCACGCTGCGGCGGAGGATGCGATCAACCTGCAAAAGCCGAGTGTCGATGTCGCTATTGGCGACGTGATGCATGAGCTGGCAGCAATCGGTCACGTTGCCGATCTTGATATTATCCAAGCCGGGTACAACAAGCTTGATGCCGCCAATATGCATATTCTAAGCAAGGGCAAGAGGCTTTTGCAGAAGCAGCGGGACCAAAAACTCGCGAGCACGGCGGGAAAATAGGCCGCCCATCGAGGGCGGCCCGCAATATCAGGCCACTTCCCCGACGAGAATCTCCTGCCAGGCATCATAGGCGGAGAGAACCGTTTCCATCTGTGCGGTGTGGCCGGTGATGAAGTCGTTGCCGTAGATCGTCTCGTCCGGATATTCGGTGATCAGCGTCATCGGCACGGTGTGACGGTCATCGACGGAGGACAGGCACGGGAAGCCGTTGATGATGCGGAAACCGGTTTCGCCGGCGTGGATTTCATAAAGCGCGATCTGGCGGTTATTGTAATCGAGCAGGCCGGGAATGGCGCCGAGATGGCGGGTTACCCGGTCGAGCAGGGCTTCGGCCTGCCTTTCCCAGTCCGCATGGTGGCGGATGATGAGGAAGAACCCTTTCGGCAGCGTCCACATGGCGAAATTGCGCGGGACATAACCGGAAAGCGGCCGGGTCCATTCGTGGGATGGATAACCATGCAGGTTCACATGCAGGCTGGCGCCGCTCATCTCCTGCGCCCTGAAACGGATTGCCTTCTCGTTGAGATGGACACCCGAATTTTCCCGCGTGCGATATTCGAGATCGTCGCCGAGCGCCGTGTAACGCGCCGCGTGATGCATGTGGCGCGGATTGTCGGCTCTCAACCGCTGATGCAGGGCGTAACCATCCGGATTTTCCAACGGCGAAATGGTGAAATGTGCGCCCTTGCGCTCTGCGAATTTGCGGGCGGCGCGGATGGCGCCAACGATGCCTGTGGTCTCGTTGGGGTGCTGACCGCCGCTGATCATCACGGCGGCATCGCTGCCGGGGACATAACGGGCGGCAAGAATGCGGCCGGAACGCGAGCGGGCCTCGAAGGCTTCGCCGCCGATCTCTTCAAGCAGTTTTGCGAGCTGGCCTGCAGCAACCGGTTCGCTGGCCGTATCGATCTGCTGTTCGCGGCCATCGAGAAAGGCGGTGGTGAGCGTGCGCGCCTCGATGCGGACGGAGACTTCGCCTTCGCTTTTGACAATTTCCGGCACGATCTGGCCGGGCTTCAGGCCCCGGTCACCCAGCGGCCGGCCGGACTTCTTCTGGAAGAATTCCAGGAGCGAGAAATAGAAATCCTCATGCAGGGCTTCGCGCAGGCTGACGACCTCATCGCCGAGGGCAAGTGGCAAATCTTCGGCCGGATGCGCGACGCGGATGTTCAGTTCCTCGAAATAGGGCTCTTCATCGCCCCAGCCGTGGTTGGCGACGGCATGGATCGCCGCTTCGAAAAGCCGTTCGTAATCCGTCTCCAGCCGCTCACCCACAGCATCGCCGGCAAGCCGGAACCAGCCCGTGGGTGAAACATTGGTTTCGCCGACGATATCCGTGTGCACCCGGTTTGGCGCCAGAATCTTCAGGGTTTCCTTCTTGCCGTTGCGGCTCAGGGTAACATCATAATGGAAGGCGTCGTCGTTCCGGGCGACGAAGTCGATCTTCGCATCGCCCACCAAAGCCGCCAGCGGATAGGCTTCCAGCCGGAACCGGTTGACGGGGGCGTTTGCGTGTACGGGGTAACGCACCTCGATGGTGTCGACGCCATCCAGATTGATCTCTTCCATAAAGGTGAAGAGAAGCGGCTTGTAGGCGCTGCGGATGCGGGCGCTGACGCCTTTTTTCTTCAGCCGGTTTTCGGCTTCGCGGCGGCTTTTGGCATCATCGAAGCTCCATGCCTCGAAGGACTGGCCGGGCTCGGCATTGGCGAGAAGCGCATCCAGCGTGCGTTCGAAAGTCTGGTCGAAAATCTGGCTCATCGCTGTTACCTCGAGGTTCTGCCGGTGGGGTCGAGGCTGTCGCGCAGCCAGTCGCCGAGAAGGTTGAGGCCAAGCACGGTCAGAAGGATGGCAAGACCCGGGAAGACGCTGACCCACCATGCCGTCTGCAGATAGGTCCGCCCATCCGCCAGCATGCCGCCCCAGCTCGGAATGGTCGGATCGACGCCGAGACCGAGGAAGGTGAGGCTGCTTTCCAAGAGGATGTTATTGGCGACATTCAGCGTCATCAGCACGATGACCGGGCCGATAAGGTTCGGCAGCAGGTGCTGGAGAATGATGCGCCAGTCTTTCACGCCAATAGCGCGGGCGGAAAGGATGAATTCCCGTTCCCGCAGCGTCAGCACCGAGCCGCGCACGAGACGGGCATATTGCACCCATTGCGAGACGATCAGGAGGATGATGGTGTTTGTGAGGCTGCCGCCGACAATGGCGATGAAGGTGATGGCGAGCAGAATGAAGGGCATGGCGAGCTGGATATCGGCAAAGCGCATGACCAGGATATCCCAGAAGCCGCGATAATAACCCGCCACCAGTCCGACCGCGACGCCGAAGATGACCGCGCCGATAACCGAGGTGAAACCGACAAGCAGCGAAATCTTGCCGCCGGCGACGACACGGGCGAGCACGTCACGACCCAGCGGATCGGTGCCGAGCGGATGGGCGGCATTGGCAAAGGGCTTGGCAAGGCGCGCCATCAGGTCGATCTTGTCCGCGCCGCCCGGAAACAGCACATCGGAAAAGACGACGGCAAGGCAGATGACCACGGTGAGGAACGCGCCGAGGACGAATTCGAGATTGGTGAAGCGCGCGAGACGCGAGGTTTTGGCAGCCATCGTCACTTACTCCGTGCGGATGCGCGGATCGACAAGCCCATAGGCGATATCGACCAGAAGGTTGATGCCGACGATCATCAGCGACAGCACGGTGATGACGGCCTGAAGCACGGGATAATCGCGCGCGCCGACCGCATCGAAAGCCAGCGTGCCGAGGCCCGGCCAGTTGAAGACGCGTTCGATGACGACGATGCCGCCGAGCAGCCCACCAAATTGCAGGCCGAAATAGGTGATGAGCGGAATGGCGCAGTTGCGCAGCGCGTGTTTGTAGAGAACCTTGTTTTCGCTGAGGCCCTTGGCGCGCGCCACCATGACATATTGCGAGCGCAGCGTATCGAGCATGGCTGTGCGCACCAGGCGCACATTGGTGGCGGTGAGGATGACACCCATGGTGACGGCGGGCATGATGTAGCTGGCAAAGCCACCCATGCCGCTTGGCGGCAGCCAGCCGAGCGTGATGGAGAACAACAGCACCAGCATGGTGGCCAGCCAGAAATTCGGGAAGGACAGGCCGACGAGCGAGAAGATACGGATCACCTGATCGACCGTCTTGCCGCGCGAGGTCGCCGCCTTGATGCCGAGCGGAATGGAAAGCGCAATCGACACCGCCATGGAGATGAAGGCGAGAAGCAGCGTTGCGGGCAGGGCATCGGCAATGAGGCGCGAGACCGGCGTGCTGCCGGTGAAACTGCGGCCGAAATCGAGCGTCACGAGGCCCTTCAGGAAGCTGAAATATTGCACGAAGAACGGCCGGTCGGTGCCGAGTGCTGCGCGAATGCGCGCCAGATCGTCTTCCGTCATGCTGCCGCCACCCTGGAACATGGTGACAGCCGGATCGCCGGTGAGGCGAATGGCGAAAGAAACGAGAAGGGTGATGGCGATGACGACAAAAATCGCCTGCAGCAATCGCTTGATGAGGAAACCGGCCACGTTTTTTACCTTGAAGAGAAGTTCTGCCTTGCCCGCGCGTGGCGGGCAAGGCGACTTATGAGAGGATTAACCAGCTTATTCGACGGTGACGTCGGTCAGCTTCAGGCGGTTGTCCGGCGGTGCGACGAAACCCTTGACCCGCTTGTTGATGCCGTAAATGGCATTGGTGTTGTAAAGCGGGATTTCCAGCGCGCGTTCGGCGGTATAGCTGCCGATTTCCTTGAGGATTTTTTCGCGCTCGGCACGGTCGGTCAGCGGACGCTGGGATTCCAGCAGCTTGTCCAGCTTCTCGTCCTTGTCGTAAGGGTTCCACTTTTCACCGGAGTGATACATGGAATAGGCCGTGTTGTCGTAATCGAAGGTCCAGCCGCCCCATTTCTGCTGGAACATCGCGCCGGTCTTGCCCTGCGGGATGATGTCGTTCAGCAGCACGTTGGTTTCATAGGGCTTGATGGTGGCGGTGATGCCGACCATGGAAAGGTAGCTGGAAATAACCTGCGCCACCTCGTTCATCGTCGCGTCGTTGCCGCGGATGTCGATCTGCAGCGCCGCACCCGGCTTGACACCGGCTTCCGCGAGCAGCTTCTTGGCACCTTCCGGATCGTAAGGCAGCGGCTTCAGTTCCGGGTCGTAACCGAAGGACAGCGCGCTCTGGAAGCTCGCGATCTCCGATGCCTGACCGGCAAGGATCGACTTGACGATGGTGCCGCGGTCGACGGCCATGATGATGGCCTTGCGCACCTTCGGATCGGCGGTGATGCCGTCACGGGTGTTGAAGCGCAGCGCATCGACGGTCGGGCCGGGCACGCTGACGATCTCAAGCTTGGAATCGCCTTGGATAACCGGAATCATGCCGATCGGGATGGTGGGCGGAATGACGAGATCGACGCGGCCTGCCTGCAATTCGGCAACGGCGGTCGCCGGCTCGGAGATGAAGCGGTATTCCAGTTCGGAAAGCTTCGGTGCACCGCCCCAATAATCCGGGTTGGCTTCAAGCTTGATGTCGGTCTTCGGCGCATAGGATACGAATTTGAATGCGCCGGTGCCGACGGGGTTGAGGTTGAAATTGTCCTCGCCCTTTTCCTGAATATATTTCGGCGGAACGATCATGCCGCCATAACCGGCAAGCTTGGTCAGAAGCACCGGATCGGGCGCCTTCAGCTTCATGTCGACGGTGTAATCGTCGATGACATCGACGCTTTCGATGGCGACGTAGTTGGAACGCTGCGGGCCCTTGGCACCCTGTTCGCCGAGAAGGCGCTCGAAGGTGAACTTGACGGCGGCGGCGTTGAAGGGCTCGCCATTGTGGAACTTGACGTTCTGGCGCAGCTTGAAGCGGATGCGCTTGCCCTCATCCAGCTCTTCCCAGGATTCGGCAAGGCCGGGCACAAGTTTCAGGTCCGGGCCGCGATAGGTGAGGCCATCGAAGATGTTGGTGGCGACAGCCGCCCATTGCACGAGGAAGGTGTCGATGGGGTCCCAGCTGCCCGGGTCCTGCGGGCTGGAAATGGTCATCTTGCCGGCGGCGAAAGCCGGTGCGGCGGTCAAGGCCGTTGCGGCCATGGCAAGCGCGACGAACGTTGTCGTCATCCCCTTCTTGATTATTGTCATCTACCTGTTCCTCTTCAGATGGTTGTGGTTCTGGTTGTTATTCAGGCGCTCTTCGCGATGAAGTGGCCCGGATTGATTTCCTCATGGGCGAGAATGGCCGGCTCATCGCCGACACGGCGCACGGGATTGGGTATTTCTCCTTCGATCATCGCGATGCGGCGCTCGATGGTCGGATCGGCCACCGGCACGGCCGACAGCAGGCGGCGGGTGTAATCATGCGTCGGGGTTTCGAAGACCTGGCGGCGGCTGCCCATTTCCATGATCTGGCCGAGATAAAGCACGGCGACGCGGTGGCTCATCTTTTCCACCACCGCCATGTCATGGCTGATGAAGAGATAGGCGAGCCCGCGTTCGGCCTGCAAATCCATGAACAGATTGATGATCTGCGCCTGAATGGAGACGTCGAGCGCCGACAGCGCCTCGTCTGCAATGATAAGCTTCGGATCGGAAGCGAGCGCACGGGCAATGCAGACACGCTGGCGCTGGCCACCGGAAAACTCGTGCGGATACCGCGCGGCGTGCTCGGAGGAGAGGCCCACACGCTCCAGCAATTCATCCACCCGTCGCTTTACGGCCTTCTGATTATTGATCAAACCATGGGTGTTGATCGGCTCGGCAATCGAAAAACCGACCGTCTTGCGCGGATCGAGCGAGGCGAAGGGGTCCTGGAAGATATATTGCACTTCCTGGCGCATGCGGAAACGCTCCGCCGCCGACATCTCAGAATAGCTGCGACCATTGAAGGCAATTTCGCCCGAGATGGCCGTCTGCAATTGCTGGATGGTGCGGCCGATGGTGGATTTGCCGGAACCGGATTCGCCCACCAGCGCCAGCGTTTCGCCGGCGTGAATATCGAAGCTCACCTTCTGCACGGCGCTGAGGCGGTGCGTCGCCTTGCCGAACAGGTTTTTGCGGATATCGAAGCGGACAAACAGGTCCTTGACCGACAGAAGCGGCTTGGCGTCGTATTTCGCCGTGTTTTGCACGCGCTCTTCGCCGACCACGACCGGCTGGCCGTCCTGCAACACGGTGAGCGGCAGGCGCTTGGGAAACTCTTCGCCTTCCATGCTGCCGAGGCGCGGAACGGCGGACAGCAGGGCGCGCGTGTAAGGGTGCTGCGGGTTGGCGAAGATATCCTTGACCGGGCCTTCCTCGACCTTCTTGCCCTTCCACATGACGACGACGTCATCGGCCATTTCCGCCACCACGCCCATATCGTGGGTAATGAAGACCATGCCCATGCCGAGCTTCTTTTGCAGGTCGCGCATGATGTTGAGGATCTGCGCCTGAATGGTCACATCAAGCGCCGTCGTCGGTTCGTCTGCGATCAAAAGCTTCGGCCGGCAGGCGAGCGCCATGGCGATCATCACGCGCTGGCGCATGCCTCCGGAAAGCTGGTGCGGATACCGCTTCAGAAGTTCCGCCGCATCGGGCAGGCGCACCATTTCGAGCAGCGTCTGTGCTTCCGCCATCGCCGCCTGTTTACCCATCTTCTCATGCAGGACAAGCACTTCGCAGATCTGGTCGCCGATGGTGAAAACGGGGTTGAGCGAGGTCATCGGCTCTTGGAAGATCATGGCGATCTCCTTGCCGCGGATCGCGCGCATCTCTTTCTGAGACGCCTTCAGCAAGTCCTTGCCTTCAAACAGGATTTTGCCGGTGGGGTAGGTCGCGCCCATCATGTCGGCAAGGCGCATGGTGGAAAGCGAGGTGACCGATTTTCCCGACCCGGACTCGCCGACGACCGCGACAGTGCGGCCGGGCTCGACGCTGAAGGAGATATCGTCCACGACGCGGCTATTGCCGAACTCGACGCTCAGGCCTTCGACCGAGAGGAGGGCGTTTGCGGGTGCGGCAGTCATGTCAGCGTCTCCGGCGTGGCCTGCGCGGCAAAGCTGGCGCGGCCATGTGAAAATGAGGAAGGGGCAAATGTCTCAGGCAGGCGCGTGCTGGGCGACGCCACGGGCAGGGACGGGGATTTCGCGAAGAACTGCATGTCTTCAGGCCGCTTTGCCAGCGGAACGCGCATTGGCCGTCGCCCGCGGACACGGCACATTCGATGTCACCGAAGCGCCGCAGGCAACCTCATCGGTACCGGCCGGATGATTTGCGTCGGCCGCAGATTCGACGATGCGCATGTAACTCTAATTCCCCACCCTTGTTTTGCCGAAAAAGCTAACAAAACCGAACAATCATGTCCAGAGTGTTGAACAATTTTTGTGTACTGCTCTACAAATACGCAATGTGCATTTTAATTTGGCGCGGATTCGTCCGGGATGGGACCAAACAGCGAGCAGTGGTTCGTTGCACTCACCTCCCTCATCTCTGTGCTTGTCACAGAGATCCAGTCAGCCCAAGTCCTTCGGTTGAAAAGATTCTTCCCGCCGCGCAGACGCGCATCGGCTGGATCCCTGTGACAAGCACAGGGATGAGGAGGGGGAAGGTGGCGGCAGGCTGAAAGGAGCACCCTCTTAGCTCAATGCCACCCGGTTTCATGCAGGCTGTTATTCCTTCGGCATGCCGACCGGCGGCGCAAGCCGTCTTTGTGCGGCAATGCGGAAGGGGGCGTTCATTGCGCCATAACCGCCATAGGCTCCGCGCCTTTCGATGATTTCGAAGAAGAAACCCTCGCCGAAGGTGCGGCTGTAGATCTGGAAATATTCGCCATTGTCGTCGCGGTCATAAAGAATGCTCGCGGCCCGGAGCGCATCGGAAAACTCCGGCTCCAGCCCGAAACGGGCTTCCAGATCGTCGTAATAGTTGCGCGAGATCGGCAGGGCGTGGAAACCGCGCGCCTGCAGGGCTTTTGCTGTGGCGAAGATATCGTCGGTGGCAAACGCGATGTGCTGGATGCTGGTGCCGAAGCCCTCGGCCAGAAATTTGCCGGCGAAAGTCTTGCGATTGTCCGCACCGTTCATGGTCAGACGGAAATGCGGCGAGGGCACGCTTTCAATCGCCTGGCTGCGCACCAGCCCGCCCGGATCGACCACATCGACCATCGGTGTGCGCCGCGTCGCAAACAGCGAGGTGTAGAATAAAAGCCAGGTCAGCATTTCATCGTAATGCGTTGTTTGCGCAAGATGATCGATCCGCCTGAGGCCGGCATCGCCTTCCGGCGTTCGGCCTTCCGTCGGCACGAATTCATTGTCCCAGATGGAAGAAAGCTCTGGTGAACCGTCGAGGAAATAGATGACGCCGTTGCCCACGCCCTGAATGGCGGGAACGGCGACCTCGCCTGACTTACGCGGCTCGGCGAATGTAGGCGCGCCGAGCGCTTCGGCCCGTGCCAGCGCTGCTGCGGCATCATCCACCTTCAGCCCGAAGGCATAAGCATTGGTGCCATGGATGGAATAGGAGGCTCCCGCGAAACTGTCGCCACCATCGCTGGTATTGATGACGATGCGAATATCGCCCTGCGTATAAAGATCGACATCGCGGTTGCGGTGCCGGGCGGTGTTTTCAAAGCCGAGCGTGGCGAGAAGGGCTTCCAGATTGGGTTTTTCTTCCGGTGCCGTGGTGAATTCGACGAACTCCACGCCTTCCGTCTGCACCCGTTCCGGCATGGCCGGCACATCGATGCGGATATCGGGTTCGAGACGGCGCACCTGGTCCATCAGGTTGATGAGCGAGCGGTGGCCATCCTCGGCCAGCAGCCGTGCCGAGCCGCCGCGGAACTGGTCGTTGAAGATTTCGAGCGATAGCGGGCCGCTATAGCCGGTTGCCGCCACGGCGCGCATGAAATCCACCACCGGCAGATCGCCTTCGCCCGGCATGTTGCGGAAGTGGCGGCTCCAGTAAAGCAGGTCCATGTCGATCAGCGGCGCATCGGCAAGCTGCACGATGAAGATTTTGTCGCCGGGAATGGAGCGGATCGAATTGGGGTCGATCTTGCGCGACAGCGTGTGGAAACTATCGAGAATGATGCCGACATTGGCGTGATCGGCGCGGCGCACCACCTCCCACGCATCGCGGTGATCGCTGATATGGCGGCCCCAGGCCAGCGCCTCGTAACCGACGCGCACGCCATGTTTTGCCGCAAGCTCGCCGAGCTGATGGAAATCGGCGGCGGCGCGGTCGATGCCGCCGAGCGAGACCGGCGAGACATTCGAGCAGATCAGCATCAGGTCGGTGCCGAGTTCGCCCATGATGTCGAATTTGCGCTGAGCGCGCTCGAAGGCGCGGGCACGGTGGGGTTCCGGCATGCCCTCGAAGTCGCGAAAGGGCTGGAAGAGGGTAATCTCAAGGCCGTGATCGGCGGCTAGCGCCTTCACCTCGCGCGGCGAAGCATCGTAGGTCAGGAAATCGTTTTCAAAAATCTCAACGCCCGAAAAGCCTGCCTTGGCAATCGCCGCCAGTTTTTCGGGGAATTCGCCACTGATCGATACGGTTGCAATGGATGTGCGCATTGGCATGCCGTGTCCTGCTGTGTCATAGCTCGCCATATTGCCTTCCTTTTCAGCCTTATGTACTGATTGGTTAATAATACGGGCGTGGGCGGTAACCGCAAGCCCAAGGGTGGATTGATCGACCATGACGAAAACCGCGACCTCCAAAGGCACAGCAGAAACTCGCCCGGCGAAAAGAGACCCGGAGGGTGTGCGGCGCGATATTCTGTCCGTGGCTATGGAGGAATTTTCGCAAAACGGTCTGTCGGGAGCGCGGATCGACGAGATCGCCGCGCGCACGCGCACGTCCAAGCGCATGATCTATTATTACTTCACCGACAAGGAGAGCCTTTATCAGCATGTGCTCGAAGAGGCATATGCCAAGGTACGCGGTGGGGAAAGCGATCTGGGCCTGGATGATCTGGAGCCTGTGGCGGCACTCGAGAAGCTCTGTCGGTTCACTTTCGATCACCACCGGCGTAACCCGGCCTTCATCCGAATGGTGATGATCGAGAATATTCACCACGGGCGGCACATGCAGTCTTCCGGGACGATACGCGAGTTGAACCGCACCGCCATCGAGGCGCTGGAGAGCGTGCTGGTGCGCGGCCAGCAGAGCGGCATCTTTCGGCAGGGCATCGACGCCTTGGAATTGCACTGGCAGATCAGCGCCCTGTCGTTTTTCAACGTCTCTAATGTCGCGACGTTCTCGTTTATCTTTGGCGACAGCCTGTTTACCGATGAAGGCCAGGAGACCTTGTCGCAGCACGCCAGCGACATGGTGCTGCGTTATGTGCTGGCGCCCGCCCATCTCACGAAGATCGTGAAAGACGCTTGATAAGGTGGCTGAGAGCCACCTCGTATCCTTCGATACCCAACCCAGCGATCACGCCCTCTGCACGGGGCGAAATGTAGGAGTGGTGCCGGAAGGCCTCGCGCTTGTGAATGTTCGAGATGTGCACCTCGATGACGGGAGCCTCGAAGGTATTCAAGGCATCGAGGATCGCCACAGACGTGTGTGTGAACGCGCCGGGATTGATGACGATGCCCGCGGACTTGCCGCGGGCTTCATGGATCCAGTCGATGATCTCATATTCCCGGTTGCTCTGGGCAAAAAACAGTGTGTGCCCGGCAGCGTCGGCAATGGCGCGGCAGTTTGCTTCGACGTCGGCAAGCGTTTCATAACCATAGATTTCCGGCTGGCGCTGGCCAAGCAGGTTGAGATTGGGACCGTTGAGGACCGTGAAGAGGCTCATGCGACGCCCTCCGCCATACAAAGCTCGGTGAAATGCGCCGTCATGCGCCCGGCATCCGGCTCGCGGCCGCAGAATAGGCGGAATGCGCCGACGGCCTGAAACACCGTCATGCCGCCGCCTGGCAAGGTGCGGCAACCCTTCTGTGCCGCGGTGGCCAAAAGCTCTGTCACAAGCGGCATGTAGACAATGTCGGCCACCCAATGTCGCTGTTCGATGAGATCGGCGGCAACAGGCATTCCGGGATGCGCTGGCATGCCCATCGGCGTGGCGTGAATCAGGCCATCTGCATAGGGCAGGGACGCGGCCGGGTCCTTCACCGCAAAGGCGCGACCCTCGCCAAAACGGCCGTTGAGGTCCTGCGCCAGGCGTTCGGCCCTTGCCAAATCCCGATCAAAAATATCAAGGCGGGCAATGTCGAGCTTCAACGCCGCGTGTGCGACGGCAACCCCGGCGCCACCCGCGCCGACCAGCAGTGCCCGATCGCGTTTTGCATCCGGCAGGCCACGGACAAAGCTTTCGTGAAAGCCGTACCAGTCCGTATTATGGCCGATCCGTCGCCCATCGCGAAAAACCACCGTATTGACCGCGCCCAGCATCCGGGCGTCGTCCGACAGTTCATGCAGATGCGGGATGACCGCCTGCTTGAACGGATGGGTAATGTTGGTGCCGGCAAACCCGCGTGCTTCGAGCTCGGAAAGAAGCTCCGGAAGCGCCGTTTCCGGCAGTTTGCGGGCGGTGACATCCACAAGCTCATAGGAATAATCGAGACCATGGGCCGCGCCCTCGCACATATGCAGAGCAGGCGATTTCGATAGCTGGATGTCGGCGCCTATCAGGCCGACCTTGAAGGATGTTTTTTCTGTCATGATCACGTGTCGCTCATCGGACGGTGTGGGAGAGGCGGGATTATTCCCGCCTGTCTTAAGAGCGCGCGAACCTCAGTGGTGGGCGAGAATTTCGCCGAGGAACGTGCGCGTGCGCTGGTGCTTGGGATCGCGGAAGAATTCTTCCGGCGGGCCTTCCTCGATGATCTCGCCGTCCGACATGAAGATCACCCGGTCGGCCACCTGCCGTGCAAAGCCCATTTCATGGGTCACGCAGATCATCGTCATGCCGTCGCGGGCAAGGCCGATCATGGTGTCGAGCACTTCCTTGACCATTTCCGGGTCGAGCGCCGAGGTCGGCTCATCGAACAGCATTGCCTTCGGCTCCATGCACAGCGCCCGGGCGATGGCCGCACGCTGCTGCTGGCCGCCGGAAAGCTGGGCCGGGTACTTGTCTGCCTGGTTGAGAATACGCACGCGCTCCAGATATTTGCGCGCCGTCGCCTCCGCATCGGCTTTCGACAGGCCTTTCACCCGCATGGGCGCGAGCGTGCAGTTTTCCATGATGGTCTTGTGCGGGAAGAGATTGAAGCTCTGGAACACCATGCCCACTTCGCGGCGAACCGCATCGATGGCGCGGCTGGAATCCGACAGCGTCGTTCCCTCGACCGTGATCTTGCCCTCCTGGATTTCCTCCAGATGGTTGATACAGCGGATGAGCGTGGATTTGCCCGAACCGGACGGCCCGCAAAGAACGATTTTTTCGCCTTTGCGAACCGTCATGTTGACGTTTTTAAGCGCGTGGAAGGCTCCATACCACTTTCCCACCCCTTCAAGGGCGATCAGCGGAGCCTGTTCGGCAGATTGCGGCATGGAACGTTCCTTCATGCAAGCAGGAGTTTCAGTTGACGATGCAAGGGACGTCTTCTTCAAATGTTCTGGCACTTGCACTCGCAGGCGTCAGGATTGGCAGCAAGCTGCCAATCGTGACGCCAAGCGCAGTGCGCATGCTGTCTCTTGTCTGAAGATTCCCATCGGTTTCCCGATATTTCGATCTTGCACCGCGGGTGAAGGGTCACTTCACGGTGAACGGGATATCAGGCAGGCTTTCCGGGAATGCAGGCACTTCGCGCTTCATCCACTTGTCGTAGATCTTGGCGAGCTGGCCATCCGACTTGATCTTGTCGAGGAAGGCGTTGATGGTTTCATTCCAGTCCTTTTCACCCGGGCGGGTGCCGGCGCCATTGTAAAGCGTCGTCAGGTCGAACTTCGATTCGTATTTTCCATCAGCAGCCTTGTTCAGGCGGTCACCGTAGAACTGGTTGCCGCCGACGACTTCAACCTGGCCGGAAATGAGCGCCTGGATGTTGGCGGCGTCGTCGTCAAAACGCAGAATGTTGGCCTTGGAGCCGGCGCCGGCGGTGATAGCAGTGTCCATGGCGCTCGACTTCGGAACGCCGACGGCAACGCCGGTCAGATCGTCGTAACCAGCAATCTTCTTGTCCTTGGGACCATAGACGGAGAGCACGTTACCGGCATAGGGCTTGGAATACTGGATGGTCTTGGCGCGCTCTGCAGTCATGCCCATGGTTGCGAAAAGGACATCGACCTTGCCGGTCAGCAGTGCCGGAATACGGTTGGCGACAGCGAGCGGTACGAACTCAACCTTCACGCCAAGATAGTCGGCGAAAGCCTTGCCGATATCGGCATCGAGACCATCCTGAACGCCGCTGGAATTGACGAAGCCCCACGGCGAATTGTCGCCCTGAATACCGATAACGACCTTGCCCTTGGCCTTGGCTTCTTCCACGGTGCCGGCGAAAGCATCGACCGGTGCGACGAAGGGCAGGGCAACGGTTGCCGCGGCGAGCGCGAGCAGGGCGCGGCGAGAGAATTTCATGCTGGTGGTTTTCATCTTTTGCTCCTCCTTACAAAGCTGATGAGATCTTCATGGACTTAGCGGGTTGCGGTCTGCAGCCGCTTTTCAACGCTGGCGCCCCACAGGGAAAGCGGCCAGCAGATCAGGAAATAAATGACGCCGACGAGGGCGAAGACGGTGAGCGGGCGGAACGTCTGGTTGGAGACGATCTGGCCGGCGCGCGACAGCTCGACGAAGCCGACAATGGCCGCAAGCGAGGTGCCCTTGATGAGCTGCACGAGGAAACCGATGGTGGCCGGCAGCGAAATCTTGAAGGCCTGCGGCAGAACCACGTCCTTCATGCGCGAGATGTAATGCAGGCCGAGCGCATTGGCGGCTTCCGTCTGGCCTTTCGGCACCGCCTGGATGCCGCCGCGCCAGATTTCACCGAGGAAGGCGCTGGCATGCAGCGTAAAAGCGATGGCGACCGCGATCCAGGCATCGACATTGAGGCCCGCAAGCGCCACGCCGTAATAGACCACGAAAAGCTGCATCAGGAGCGGCGTGCCCTGAAAGACGGCGATGTAACCGGTGCTGGCGCGCTGGATTGCCGGGCTATCCGCGACGCGGGCAAGCGCCACGCAAAGGCCGAAGACGCCGCCGCCGATAAAGCCGATGATGGTCAGCGCAAGCGTCCATTTCAGGCCTTGCAGCAGGAAGAAGAGTTCGTTGGGACCGATGGATGCCATTGTCTTTTCCTCACTTGACCGGATAGCTGAAGGACGCGCGGGAGATGAGCGAGAAAATGCCCATCATCAGCGAGGAAATGACCAGATAAAGCAGCGTGATCGAGAAATAGACCTCGAAGGACCGGAAGGTATCCGCCTCGATCTTCTGCGCCACCGAGGTCAGCTCGTAAGCGGCGATCGAGGTGCAGACCGAGGTGGTCAGCGTCAGCATGATGAACTGGCTGGTGAGCGAGGGATAGACCGCCCGCAGCGCCGGCTTCAGGATGATGTGCCGGAAGATTTGCGCGCGGTGAAGGCCGAGCGCAAGTCCCGCCTCCACCTGGCCCTTGGGAATGGAATCGACCCCGCCGCGAATAATTTCAATCGCATAGGCGCCGCCGTTCAGAGCCAATGCAATGATGGCCGTTACTGTCGGGTTGAGCTTGATGCCAATCTGCGGCAGGGCGAAGAAGATGAAGAATATCTGCACCAGAAACGGCGTGTTGCGGATTGTTTCCACAAAACCGATGACGAGGCCGCGCAGCAGCTTGAACCGCGAGCGGCGGGCGACGACGCCCAGAACGCCGATGACGGTGGCGAGCGACATGCCGGCAATCGCAAGGCCGATCGTCGCCAGACAGGCTAAAAGCAGCTCGGGAAGGCGGTCTATGACCGCCGAAAAATCGAGACTGTAAGACATTCTTCCTCCCAACCCGTTCGGGTCCGGACAGGCGTTTCGCCTTGTCCGCATTGCTTTGGAAACCTTGCGGCGCCAAAGCCCTCCATTTGTCGTTCACTGTCGCCGCAGGCTTCAAAACCCTTGTTGGCGGCAGGCTGTTAATTATAATGTTTGTACCAGTTAGTTCATTTTTGTGTCAAGCGGCATGTCCGGTTAAAAAGCAGCTTTCATGCTGTTTTTTCATTTTCTGGATTTCTGAATAAAGTCTTTTTTATCAATGACTAATGCGGAAAAGCGCAATCACTTCCCGCGCGTCGTCGCATCGTCTCCGGCTGCTGTTCGGCAGTGCCCGAAAACCAAGTTTGCACACGAAATCGACCGGCCTTGCGGCTAGTTTTCGCCTGTGCCCAGCCTGTCTATCTGCTCGGCCAATCGCCCGGCGATCAGCAGCGAGGCGCCCGTTGCCGTCACCATTTGCGGCAGCGACAGCCATTCCAGCATCCAGCCCGCGCCAGATCGTTCCTGTTCGTGCACGAGCGACTGGTGCAGGGCGGATATCTGCACGGCATTGAAGCGTGCGAGCGTCACCAGCGTTTCGGCATTGACCGGGTTCTGTTTGTGCGGCATGGCCGAGGATCCGCCGCCACCGGAAAGGCGGATTTCCGCACCGAGTTCGGCCATCAGCGCAATATCCTGCCCGAACTTGCCGAGCGCGCCGGTGATCAGCGAGAGCAGATTGGCGAATTCGGCGATGCTGTCGCGCTGGCTTTGCCATTGCGGCCTGTCGGCAAGGCCGAGCCGTTTTGCGAGATCGGCACGCA
Organism: Agrobacterium deltaense RV3; assembly: GCF_900013505.1. NCBI lineage: Bacteria > Pseudomonadati > Pseudomonadota > Alphaproteobacteria > Hyphomicrobiales > Rhizobiaceae > Agrobacterium > Agrobacterium deltae. The sequence goes on from NZ_LT009746.1 coordinate 1,746,213, forward strand.
CCGCTGCGGCATTGTCACCAAGCTTTTCCAGGGTACCGGCCGCCCCGCCGAATTGCAGGGCGAAGCCGCTCTGCGTAAAACTTTCGAGCCGCAGCAGGTGGCGTTCCAGCGGCGCAGTCCAGCTCGCCGCCCGGTCGGCGACGGTGATGCCGATGGCGGCCTGCATGCGGGTATAGCCCGTCAGTGGGTTGTGGCCGTCGCGGGAGGCAAGGTCTCCCAGCGTATCGATTAGGCGGCCGAGCCGGGCGGAGATGATTTCCGTCGCAGCCTTCAGCCGCAGCATCAGGCTGGTATCAATGACATCCTGGCTGGTGGCGCCGAAATGCACCCTTTCCGCCGCCTGGCCGGCGACCGCCGCGCGCATCTGCCGGATGAGTTCGGGAACCACGACGCCGTCCTTCGCGACGCCATGGCGAAGCGCGGTCATATCGGCGGCAAAGTCCGAAAGCCGCGAAACGATTGCTTCTGCCGCATCCTCGGGGATGATGCCGGCCTGCGCTTCCGCCTGCGCCAGCCCCGTCTCGAAACGGACCATGGCGTCGATATCCGCTCTTGCCGAAAACAGCTCGACGATCTCGCTGTCGCCGAAGAGGCCTGACAAAAACGGATGCTCGAAGGGGGAAAGGCTCATCTTCCGTCTCGCTTTCTTTTGCGCGATATTCGTCAGATATCGAAAAACACGGTTTCGCCTTCGCCCTGAAGGCGGATATCGAAACGATAGACGTTGCCTTCCTCTTTTTTGGCGACAAGCGTGGCGATGCGGCTTTTCTGCTCGATGCGGGCAAGAACCGGATCGGCGGCATTGGCCTCCTGTTCTTCGGGAAAATACATGCGGGTCTGCAGGCCGATATTGATGCCGCGTGCGACGATCCAGAAGGTGATGTGCGGCGCCATCGGCCGGCCGTCGCGGAACGGCACCTTGCCCGGCTTGATGGTTTCGAAGACGAATTCGCCCGTATCCATGTCGCCGGGCGAGCGGCCCCAGCCGATGAAATTCGGATCTGCCTTGCCCCGCGTTTCGCTGGGGCTGTTGTAATAACCGTCGGTATCGGCCTGCCAGATTTCGATCAGCGCATCCTTCAGCGCCATGCCCGCACCGTCATAGACCGTGCCGCGCACGCTGATGCGTTCGCCGCGGGCCTTGTCGTTATAAAGCGGACCGGAGCCGAGATCCTTCTCGAACACGCCCTCGATGCCGACGAAATTCGGCGTGCAGCCGATATGCACGTAGGGGCCGGCCGTCTGCGAGGCGGTTTCCTTGAGATAGTTGAGCGGCTGAACCATGGTCAGTTGCCCTCCATGCGGTTTTCGAAAAGGGTCGAGCGGCGCCCGCGCAGCACGATATCGAACTTGTAAGCCAACATGTCCATCGGCAGCGTCGCATTCATGTCCAGCGGCGCGATCAGTCTTCTGATCGCATCCTCATCCGGAATGGTCTTGACGATCGGACATTTCCAGATCAGCGGGTCGCCTTCGAAATACATCTGGGTGATGAGCCGCTGGGCGAAACCGTGGCCGAAGACGGAAAAATGAATATGGGCCGGCCGCCAGTCATTGACGCCGTTCGGCCAGGGATAAGCGCCGGGCTGGATGGTCTTGAACCAGTAATAGCCGTTCTCATCCGTGATGGTGCGGCCGACGCCGCCGAAATTCGGATCGATGGCGGCGAGGTAGCTTTCCTTCTTGTGGCGGTAGCGTCCGCCGGCATTGGCCTGCCAGAATTCCACCAGCGCGCCATCTACGCCGCGGCCGCGCTCGTCCAGCACCCGGCCGTGCACCAGAATGCGCGGCCCGACCGGCATTTCGCCGGGGCGGGCATAGTTGAGGATGAGGTCGTTATCCAGCGGGTTCAGCATGCCATGGCCGAAGACCGGGCCGGTGATCTCGCTCCTGGTGCCTTCCAGCGAAATCAGCGCGCGCTGCGGCGAACGCAGGATCGAGGTTTTGTATCCGGGCGCATAGGCGAGCGGATGAATGTCGCGGTTGCGTGCGAAGAACGGTCCGGTTTCCGGCGGCTGGTTGCTCATTTCGTCTCCTCCTCGCTGGAACTATCGGCTTTCATGCTGGCCAGGGCAAGCTTGGCGATTTTGAAAGCGTGGTTGGCGGCGGGCACGCCGGCATAGATCGCTACATGCAGCAGCGCCTCGCGAATATCCGCCTCGGTGGCGCCGGTATTGGCGGTGGCGCGCACATGCATGGCCAGCTCTTCGTCCTGCCCGAGTGCGGCGAGCAGGGCGATGGTCACCATCGAGCGCTCGCGCTTCGTCCAGTGGTTGCCGGACCACACCGTGCCCCATGCGGCTTCGGTGATGAGCTGCTGGAAAGGCTGGTCGAAACCGGACGTCATGGTCTGCGCCCGGTCGACATGGGCGTCTCCGAGCACGGAGCGGCGGGTCTTCATGCCCTGTTCGAAACGTTCGTTCTTGTCGATATGGTCCGCCATCGGTCAATGCTCCGGCAAGGTCTTGAGAAAAATGGAGGCTGCCTGTGCGTAGGCGAGCGGTTGTTCAAGGCAGGGAATGTGGCCGCAGCCGGCGATGGTGACGAGACGGCTTGCGGGAATGATATCCGCCAGCGACCGCACCAGTTCCGGTGGGGTGGAGCCATCCTGATCGCCCGCCACGCAAAGCGTCGGCACGGCGATGCGCCCGGCCTCTTCGGTAAAATCCGCATCGCGGATGGCGGCGCAGGTGCCGCTATAGCCGGCTTCCGGCTGTTGCGAGAGCATGTTGCGCGCGCCGGCATAGGCGGCATTGTGAGGCTGACGGAAGGCGGGAGTGAACCAGCGCTCCATGACGGGATCGACCAGCGAGACGAGGCCGTCTGCGGCGATCTTGTCGATGCGGGCGTTCCACATCTCGGCCGTGCCGATCCTGTGGGCGGTGTTGCTGAGTATGAGCGCGCGCACCAGATCGGGACGGCGGGCATAAAGCCCCTGCGCAATCAGGCCGCCCACCGACAGGCCCCAGATGATCGCGCTCTTCACGCCAAGATGATCGAGCAGCGCGATCAGATCGCCGGCATGATCGTCGATGGAATAGGGAGCGTGCCCGATATCGGAGAGCCCGTGGCCGCGCTTGTCGTGCAGCACATAGGCATAATCATCGCCGAGCGCTTCGATCACCGCATCCCATATGCGGAAATCGGTGCCGAGCGAATTGATGAAGGCGATGACCGGCTTGCCTGTGTCCAATCCCCTGACGCGGTAATGGATCACGGTCTCGCCGCAGCGCAGAAAATGCATGATGTGCTCCTCCTGCCGGGGATATTGCAAGCGGGTTCCGGTTAAGTAAAATGACATTATCGATGAAAATCATAACCTGTGGATTATATGAGCGATGGTCGATCAGCGTATCAAGTTCCGCCACCTGCAGACTTTCGTGGAGGTGGCGCGGCAGAAAAGCGTCATCCGGGCTGCGGAAATCCTGCATGTCAGCCAGCCGGCGGTGACGAAGACGATCCGTGAACTGGAAGATATTCTCGGCGTCTCGCTGTTCGACCGGGAGGGGCGCGGCATCCGCATCAGCCGTTATGGCGAGGTGTTCCTGCGCCACGCCGGCGCGACGATGACGGCGCTCAGGCAGGCGGTCGATTCGGTATCGCAGGAGGCGGCGCGTGCCGGTCCGCCGGTGCGGGTCGGCGCTCTGCCCACGGTGTCTGTTCGCATCATGCCGAAGGCGATGGCCGGTTTTCTCGCGGAAAAGACCGGCAGCCCGGTAAAGATCGTGACGGGCGAAAACGCCGTGCTGCTGGAACAACTGCGCGTCGGCGATCTCGATCTTGTTGTCGGCCGTCTGGCCGCGCCGCAGAAAATGGCGGGCTTTTCCTTTGAGCATCTCTATTCGGAAAAGGTCCGCTTCGTGGTGCGCGCGGGCCACCCGCTGTTGTCGCCCGGCCTTTCGGTGTTCGATCACCTGCATGAATATCCCGTGCTGATGCCGACACGCCAATCGGTCATCGGCCCCGTCGTCGAACAGTTCCTGATCGCCAACGGCGTACCGGCCCTGCCGATCCGCATCGAAACCGTGTCCGACGCCTTCGGCCGCGCCTTCCTGCGCACCAGCGATGCGATCTGGATCATCTCGGAAGGCGTGGTGGCGGCGGATGTGGCGGATGGTGTTCTGGCTATCCTGCCCGTCGAGACCGGCGATACCAGCGGCCCGGTGGGGCTGACGGTGAGGGCCGATACGCAGCCCTCGCTGCCGCTGTCGCTGCTGATGCAGGCTATTCGCGAGGCGGCGGGCGAGTTGCTGGATGGGAGGCCGGAGGCCGGTTATTGAGATGAGAGTGAGAGCCGGAAAAGTCTGAGAACCTCTCCTCCGTCATTCCGGCCTTGAGCCGGAATCCAGCCACCGCGCGTCTGCGCCGTGAAAAGAGTCTTTTGCGATCAATGACTTGATCGCGCTGGACCCCGGATCAGGTCCGGGGTGACGGGTGTGAAAACGGTAGAGATAAAAGCCGCGTGTCTGGGGCAGCCCCTAATAGGGAAGCCCCACATAATTCTCTGCAAGCGCGGTGGAAGCGGCGCGCGATTGCACGAGGTAGTCCAGTTCCGCTTCCTGAATGCGCTGGCCGAAATCTCCTGTGTCAGGGAAGCGATGCATCATCGTCGTCATCCACCAGGAGAAACGCACGGCCTTCCAGACCCGGGAAAGCGCCTTCTGCGAATAGCCGTCGATGCCGGCCTCGGAACGGTCGCGATAAAATTCGATCAGCGCCTCGCTCAGATAATGCACATCGCTGGCGGCGAGGTTGAGACCCTTCGCGCCCGTCGGCGGCACGATGTGGGCGGCGTCTCCGGCCAGAAACAGCCTTCCGAACCGCATCGGTTCACAGACGAAGGACCGGAGCGGCGCGATGGATTTTTCAAAGGACGGGCCGGTGACCATCACATCCGCATGGTTTTCCGGCAGGCGGCGGCGGATTTCGTCCCAGAAACGCTCGTCGCTCCAGTCCTCCGGCCGGTCCTCCAGCGAACACTGAATGTAATAACGGCTGCGGGTGTGCGAGCGCATGGAACAGAGCGCAAAACCGCGCGGGTGGTTGGCATAGATGAGTTCATGGTTGACGGGCGGCACTTCGGCCAGAATGCCGAGCCAGCCGAAAGGATAGACCTTCTCGAATTCCTTGATGGCGCCCTCAGGCACCGATTTGCGGCTCACCCCGTGGAAGCCGTCGCAGCCGGCGATGAAATCGCAATCGATCCGGTGGGTTACGCCGTCTTTCTGATAGGTGACATAGGGGCTGGCGCCATCGAAATCATGCGGTTCGACATTGCTGGCGTCGTAGATGGTCACAAGGTTTGCCGCTTCGCGGACATCCATCAGGTCATGGGTCACTTCGGTCTGGCCGTAAACCATCACATGGCTGCCGCCGGTCAGGTCGAAGAGATCGATACGGTGGTCGCGACCGTCGAAGGTCAGCGAAAATCCGTCATGCGGCAGGCCTTCCCGGTGCAGGCGTTTATCCGCGCCGACCTTTTCCATGAGCTGCACCGTGCCTTCTTCCAGCACGCCGGCGCGGACACGGCCGAGAATGTAATCCTTGCTGACCCGGTCGAGAATGACAGTCTCGACGCCTTCTCTGGCCAGAAGCTGGCCAAGCAGAAGCCCTGAAGGGCCGGAGCCGATGATGACGACCTGGGTGCGCATTGTTTCCTCCCGAACTTGTCTCCTATCAAGAAATTGACCAAGCGACGCGGCAAGCTCAATGGACTTTCTGATCGGTAAATTGCACAATCCGACCATTGTGCGGAGGAGCGAAGGAACATGCGGCTTGCTGCGAGTGAGGGTTTGTATGGCGAAGAAGCGGTGCAAGGCACTGATTTCCGGTTTCATTGCGAGACGCTTTTTTCGAGAAGCAGCCTGCACCGCTTTGAAATCGGCCTGCACCGTCACGCTGCGTTTCAGCAAATCTTGTACATTTGGGGCGGCGAGGGCGATGCGCTGCTGGATGACCGCATCGAGGCGATCCGCCCGCCGGTCGCCATTGTCGTGCCGCCGGGGTTCGAGCACGGCTTCCGGTTTTCGCGCGATATTGGCGGGGTGATCGTTACCGTTCTGCCGGGCGCCCTGCCGGCCTCGGTGCAAGCGCTGCTGCTGCGGAATTTCCAGCGGCCTGTCCTGTTGCCGTTGCGGGATTTTACCGATGGCGAACGTCTGCGCAGCGGGTTCGAACAGATTTCCGCCGAATATGAAACACGCGAGACGGGCCGGGATGCCATCATCGAAGGTCAGTTGGCCATCGTGACGGCGCTTCTGGCGCGGGCGGCGCGGCCGCTCATGGAAGGAACTGGCGACGGTCTGGCGGAGCAGCGTTTCGAACTTTTGCTGTCACTGATTGCACGCCATATTCGCGAGCCGCAAAAGGCGGAGTTTTACGCGAAAAAGCTCGGTCTTTCCGAGACCCATCTCAATCGTCTGGTCCGCTCCGTTTCCGGCCTCAGCCTGCAGCGGCTGATCGCCAAACGTCAGATCGAGATCGCTCAACAGGAGCTGATCTTTACCGTTTCCAGCGTGCAGATGATTGCGGAGGGGCTGGGTTTTGCCGATCCGGCCTATTTCAACCGCTTCTTCAAGCGCGAGACCGGCATGACCCCGCGCGCCTGGCGGCTGGCGGAGCAACGGAGAATGGGGGATTCCGGCGCGCGGCAGGCGCCGCTTCAGACCAGCATTCTTGCCAGTTCCCGCTGAACGGCAAGGAGGGCGGGCAGGTATCGCGCCACGAGGTCTTCCATCGAGGCGACCGAGGCGGCGAGCCCGACATTGAGGGCGGCCACCGTCTGCCCGCGTATGGTTTTCAGCGGCACTGCAATGGAGCGAAGGCCGATCTCCACCTCCTGATCGATCAGCGCATAACCGCGTTGGCCGGTGGCCTCGATTTCGGCGAGCAGGGCGTCCATGCTGGTAATGGTCTTTTCCGTGCGGCCGACCAGCTTCGAGGCTTCGAGAATGTCGCGCTGCCGCTCGGCAGTCTGCGCCGAAAGAAGAACGCGGCCCATGGAGGTGCAATAGGCGGGCAGGCGCGAACCCGGCATCAGCGCAATCGACATGACCCGCTGCTGCGCAGCGCGGGCGACATAAACGATCTCGGTCTCATCCAGAATGGAAACGGAGGTGCTCTGTCCGATCTCTTCGGAAAGGCGGTCGAGCAGCGGCTGCACGATGCGCGGCAGCGGCATGGTGGCAAGACAGCCGGTGCCGAGCCGCAGCACCTTCGGTGTCACGGTAAAGAACTTGCCGTCATAAGCGGCATAACCGAGTTCCGAAAGCGTCAGCAGGCAGCGCCGCGTCGTGGCGCGGTCCAGCCCGGCAATCTCGGCGGCATCGGAAATCGACAGGCGCGGCCGTTCGGCGCTGAAGGCCTCGATCACCCGCAATCCCTTGGCGAGACCGCCCATCATGTCTCTTTCGCTGACAGCCATGTCGCGGCTCCATTTGTGCGATATACGAACAAAAATCATATAGCGCACAAAATCCTTGCCGTCGAGCCGGTTTCGGATTTACCTCACGGTCAGGCAGCCTTGCGGGTTCCATCCGTCCGGCTGGATGGAGGTTTTAATGGACAAGACAATCAAGAGCGCGGAAGAGGCGCTTTCCGGCATCGGTGACGGTGCAACGATCATGATCGGCGGTTTCGGCGGCTCCGGTGCGCCCATCGAACTGATCCATGCGCTGATCGACAAGGGCCCGAAGAACCTGACGGTCATCAACAACAATGCCGGCAACGGCCGCATCGGCATCGCCGCGATGATCGACGCCGGCATGGTCAAAAAGATGATCTGCTCTTTCCCGCGCTCTTCCGATCCGCGCGCTTTCACCGACCGGTATCTGGCCGGCGAAATCGAGCTGGAACTGGTGCCGCAGGGCACGCTTGCCGAGCGCATCCGCGCGGGCGGTGCCGGCATTCCGGCCTTCTACACCCCCACCGGCTTTGGCACGGAACTGGCGCAAGGCAAGGTCATCGCGGAATTCGACGGCCGCTCTTACGTGCAGGAACGCTGGCTGAAGGCGGATTTCGCCATCGTCAAGGCGGAGCTTGGCGACACCTATGGCAACCTCACCTACAACAAGGCAGGCCGCAATTTTAACCCGCTGATGTGCATGGCCGCAAAGACCACCATTGCGCAGGTCTCGAAGATCGTCGAAGCCGGCGAGATCGATCCGGAGCATGTCGTCACGCCCGGTATTTTCGTGAACGGCGTCGTGGAAATCCCCGATCCGCAACAGGAAGAAGTCCTCATTCGCGCCGGAGTAGCCTACGCATGACCACGACCATCGACACCCGTGAAGACATCAAGCTTTCCAACGCCCAGATCGCATGGCGCGCGGCGCAGGACATCGAGGACGGCGCTTATGTCAATCTCGGCATCGGCTTTCCGGAAATGGTGGCGCGCTACCAGCCGCCCGGCCGTCAGGCGATCTTCCATACCGAAAACGGCATCCTGAATTTCGGCGAAGCGCCGCCGGAAGGCGAAGAGGACTGGAACCTCATCAATGCCGGCAAGAAGGCTGTGACGCTGAAGCCGGGTGCGGCCTTCTTCCACCATGCCGACAGCTTCGCCATGGTGCGCGGCGGGCATCTGGATGTGGCGATCCTCGGAGCCTATCAGGTGGCGCAGAATGGCGATCTCGCCAATTGGCGCGTTGGCTCCAAGGGCGTGCCGGCCGTCGGCGGCGCCATGGATCTTGTGCATGGCGCCAAGCAGGTCTTCGTCATCACCGAACATGTGACCAAGAACGGCGAACCGAAGCTCGTTGAAAAATGCGCTTTTCCGCTGACCGGCGTTGGCTGCATCACCCGCATTTATACCAGCCATGCTGTCATTGACGTGGTGGATGGCCGTTTCGTGCTGCGTGAAAAACTGCCGGCGATGACCTTCGATGAATTGCAGGCCATGACCGGCGCGCCTTTGGCGGTCGATGGCGAGGTTGCCGATCTCGTCGCCCCGGAACTTTGAGGAAAAACCGATGACCGACGCATTCATCTGCGACTATATCCGCACACCCATCGGCCGCTTCGGCGGCGCGCTTTCTTCGGTGCGGGCCGACGATCTCGGGGCGGTGCCGCTGAAGGCGCTTGTCGAGCGCAACCCGTCCGTCGACTGGGAAGCCGTCGAGGATGTGATCTTCGGTTGCGCCAACCAGGCGGGTGAGGATAACCGCAACGTCGCACGCATGTCGCTGCTGCTTGCCGGCCTGCCGGTTTCGGTGACAGGAACGACGATCAACCGGCTGTGCGGTTCGGGCATGGATGCCCTTATCGCAGCCGCCCGCGCCGTGAAATCGGGCGAAGCGGAGCTGATGGTCGCGGGTGGCGTCGAAAGCATGAGCCGCGCGCCCTTCGTTTTGCCGAAGGCGGAGAGCGCCTTTTCGCGCAATGCCGAAATCTACGACACCACCATCGGCTGGCGTTTCGTCAACCCGCTGATGAAGGCGCAATATGGCGTCGATTCCATGCCGGAAACCGGCGATAACGTCGCCATTGACTATCAGGTCTCCCGTGAGGATCAGGACGCCTTTGCCGTTCGCAGCCAGCAGAAGGCGGCCGATGCGCAGGCCAACGGTCGCCTCGACAGGGAAATCGTGTCCGTGACCATCCCGCAGCGCAAGGGCGATCCGCTGGTGGTGTCGAAGGATGAACACCCGCGCGCCACGAGCCTTGAAGCGCTGGCGAAGCTGAAGCCGGTCAACAGGCGCGAGGGCGCAACGGTGACGGCGGGCAATGCGTCCGGCGTCAATGACGGCGCGGCCGCACTCATCGTCGCATCGGCGGAGGCCGCGAAGAAATACGGTCTGACGCCGATTGCCCGCATTCTCGGCGGTGCCGCCGCCGGCGTGCCGCCGCGCGTCATGGGCATCGGCCCGGCCCCGGCCTCCGCAAAGCTGCTGGCCCGGCTCGGGCTGAAGCAGGAGCAGCTCGACGTGATCGAGCTGAATGAGGCTTTCGCCAGCCAGGGCCTTGCGACGCTGAGGCAGCTCGGCATTGCGGATGACGATGCGCGGGTGAATGCCAATGGCGGCGCCATCGCGCTCGGCCATCCGCTCGGCATGTCCGGCGCGCGCATTGCCGGCACGGCGGCGCTCGAACTTTCGCTGACCGGCAAGCGTCTTGCGCTCGCTACCATGTGCATCGGCGTCGGGCAGGGTATCGCCGTGGCGCTGGAACGGGTCTGATTGTCTGGCGGCATTCGGCATCGCCAAAACGGTGCGAATGCCGCTGCCTCGATTTCTTCTTGAGTGACTTCTGCTCGTCCGGCACTCGGTTGGCGATTCTCTCGCCTTGGTATCTCCCTCATTCCTGTGCTTGTCACAGGAATCCAGTCCACGCGCGTCTGCGCGGCGCAAGGAGTCTTTTCAGCCCAAGGACTTGGGCTGGCTGGATCTCTGTGACAAGCACAGAGATGAGGGGAGGAGGCGTGCTGGGCCAAGCAAGCCGGCCCTGCGATGCGGGCCCCGGTCGATTATTCCCTGATAAAGTACTCCACGCTCTTATCCCTCTGCACATGTTGGATTCCATCATGATCCGTGACATGTTTTGCGAGATATGACAGGAATCTTTCCGTCTACTGGGTGCCCGCATGAAACGTCCGACCATCACAGATGTTGCGACAGCCGCCGGCGTCAGCGTCGCCACCGTCGACCGGGTGCTGAACGGTCGCCTGCCGGTGCGGGAGGAAACCGCGCGGCGGGTGTTCGAAGCGGCGGAGAAGATCGGTTTTCACGCCACCAACATCATTCGCCAGCGCATGCTGGCCGATCTGCCGTCCTATAGTCTCGGCATCATCCTGCGCAAGGAACGGCACGCCTTCTACCAGACCTTCGCCGACGAGCTGGAGCTTGCGGCGCGCAACGTCCGGGATCGCCATCTCAATCTGCGCATCGAATTCGCCCAGTCGGGCGAGCCGAGCGAGCTTGCGGCCCTTCTGACGGGCATGAAAGGACGCGTGCAGGCCGTGGCGGCCACCGGGCCGGACCATCACGATGTCACCGCCGCCGTCGAGGCCCTGAAGGCGAAGGGCATTCCGACATTTTCGCTGCTTTCGGATTTCGCGCAGGGGGTGCGGGAAGCTTATCTCGGCGCCAACAACATGAAAGTCGGGCGCACGGCGGCCTGGATGATCTCGCGGCTGGCGCGCAGCAGAGGCAAGGTGCTTCTGCTGCTCGGCGGCCACCGTTTTCACGGTCATTCGTTGCGCGAAACCGGCTTTCGCAGCTATATGCGGGAATATGCGCCGGAATTTGAGGTGATGGATGCGCTGATCACGCTGGAAACCCGGCGGCTAACCTATGAGTTGGTGATGGACACCATCGCCAAGCACAAGGATCTGGTCGGCATCTATTGCATCGGCGGCGGCATGGAAGGTGTCATCGAGGCCCTGCAGCAGGAAAACCGGCAGGAGGCCATCGTCTGTCTTGTGAATGAACTGACGCCCGAATCCCGTCAGGCGCTGCTGGAAAAGCGTATCAGCGGCATATTCCAGACGCCGCTCCGTGAATTATGCGCGGACCTCATCGCCACCATGGTTCACAGCATCGAACATGGCATGGCGGAAACGCCGGGACAGCGGTTTGTACCCGCCCATCTGTGGGTTCCTGAAAGCCTTTGATGGTTTGATAGATTCTATCATAAATTCCGCGTCTCTTTCTATCAGCCTTGATGGTTTCGGTTGCCGCTGACCCGTTGACGCCGGACCAGGACTGGGAAATCTTGCCTGCGTGTGGAGCGGGCAGGAGGCTGATCCACGACAATAACGATGTTTCGGATTGCTTCAGGCTGCGGACTTGTCTTCGCGGCGACGGGTATTTTTTGCCGGAAAACGGTGGCGGCGCGATGGGCGCTGGACCGTGCAGCCGGCTCTTTTCAAGGGTTTTGGAGGAGAACGACATGAAAAGACATTTCGCGATTGCAGCGCTCGCCACCATGCTGGCGACGACCGCCTCGGCGGAAACCATCGGCGTTTCGATGGCCCTGTTCGACGATAATTTCCTGACCGTGCTGCGCAACGGCATGATCGATTATTCCAAGGGCATGAGCGGCGTTTCGCTGCAGATCGAGGATGCGCAGAACGATGTCGGCAAGCAGTTGAGCCAGGTGCAGAACTTCGTCGCCGCCGGCGTCGACGCCATCATCGTCAACCCGGTGGATACGGATGCTACCGTGGCGCTTTCGCAGGCTGCCGCTGCCGCCGGCATTCCGCTCGTTTATGTCAACCGCCAGCCGGTCAACCTCGACAGCCTGCCGGAAAAACAGGCCTTCGTTGCCTCCGATGAAAAACAGTCCGGCACCCTGCAGACGCAGGAAGTCTGCCGCCTGCTGAAGGCGGCCGGCAAGGCGGAAGCGAAGGCGGTGGTGATGATGGGCGAGCTTTCCAACCAGGCGGCCCGCATGCGCACGCAGGATATCAAGGACGTGGTGGCGACGCCCGATTGCAGCTTCATCAAGCTTGTCGAGGAACAATCCGCCAACTGGTCGCGCACTCAAGGCTCGGACCTGATGACCAACTGGCTTTCGGCCGGGGTGCAGTTCGATGCGGTGATTTCCAACAATGACGAAATGGCCATCGGCGCGATACAGTCTCTGAAGGCGGCCGGCCGGTCGATGGATGACGTCATCATCGCCGGCATCGACGCCACGCAGGACGCGCTTGCCGCCATGGCGGCGGGTGAGCTGGATGTGAGCGTTTTCCAGAATGCCGCCGGTCAGGGCAAGGGCGCGGTTGATACGGCGCTGAAACTGGCAAAGGGGGATGCGGTGGACAAGAAGGTTTTCGTACCCTTCGAACTGGTCACACCCGCAAACCTCAAGGACTATCAGGCCAAGAACTGAGACCGTTCGGGCCAGACAACGACGTGACAGACCGAAGACGCTGAAGGCGGGGGGAGGATATTCCGGCTTCAGCGATATCAGTGCGATTGAACCAGCGGAGATTTTCCGCGGGAGGAAAGACTTTGAAAAACCTGTTGATGGCGACTGCGCTCTGCATTTTCGCAACGCCTGCCCTTGCCGAGACCCGTGTTGCGGTCTCCATGACATCGTTCGACAATCCGTTTCTGACGATTTTGCTGAACGGTATCAGGGCTGAGGCCGGGCGTGACAAGAACATTGAGCTTCTGGTGGAGGACGCCCAGCTCGATCCTTCGAAACAGCTCAATCTGGTGCAGAATTTCATCGCCAACGGTGTCGATGCGATCATCGTCAACGCGGTCGATGGCGATGCCACCTCGGCGATCACCAAGGCCGCATCCGCCGCAAAAATCCCGCTCGTCTATGTCAATCATCCGCCCGCCGAACTGGAAACCGGCCTGCCTGACGGCACGGCCTTCGTCGGTTCCAACGAACTCGATTCCGGCACCATGGAGGCGGAAGCCGCCTGTAAGCTGATGGGCGGCAAGGGCAAGGCTGTGGTCCTGATGGGACCTTTGGAAAACCATGCGGCGCTGGTGCGCACCAAGGATGTGGAAACGGTGTTTGCCCGGCCGGACTGCAAGATCGAAATCCTCGAAAAGCAGACGGCGAACTGGAGCCGCACGCAGGCGCAGGACCTCGTTTCATCCTGGCTGACGGCGGGCATCCAGTTCGACGCCGTCATCGCCAATAACGATGAAATGGCGATCGGCGCCGCGCAGGCGCTGAAGGCGGCGGGCGTTTCCATGAAGGATGTCGTCATCGCCGGCATCGACGCCACGCCGGACGGCCTTGCCGCCATGCAGGCCGGCGATCTCGATATTACCGTCTACCAGAATGCGACGAAGCAGGGCGAGGTCTCCGTCCAGACGGCGGTGAAGGCCGCTGCCGGGCAAAGCACTGAGAAGACGCTTTGGGTGCCCTTCGAACTCGTCACCCCGGAAAACATGTCCGCCTACGCCAAATAAGCGGGGCTTCGACCCGGTCCATCTATCACTCCACTGGAAACAGCCATGAAACATACGCTCGACCCCCACATGTTCCGACACCTTTCGCTGGCCGAGACCTGCCGCAAGGTTGCCGATCTCGGCTATGATTACGTCGAACTTTCACCCCGTCCGGATTTCCTCTCCTGGTGGACCCGGCCGAAGGTCTATCCCGAACGCGTCGCCGAATTCAAAAAGGCGCTGAAGGACCATGGTGTCGGCCTTGCGACGCTGCAGCCCATGTATCGCTGGGCAAGCCCCTATCCGGACGAATGGGAGGTCGCGATCGACAACTGGAAACGCGCCATCGAGATTGCGGTTGAGATGGAATGCCCGATGTTCGTTTCGGAATTCGGCCGCGGCGGTTCGCCGGATCGCAGCCTTAACGACCGTTCCGGCCTGCATCGCCCGGAAACCTGCGAAGCGCAGTTCTTCCGCGCAATGGATATTCTCGTGCCGATCCTTGAACGGGAAGGTCTGGTGCTGTCGCTGGAGGCCCATCCCGAAGACTGGATCGAGGAGATCGCGCCGGCCATCGACATCATCAAGACCATCAATTCCAAGGCGGTAAAGGCCTCCTTCATCGCGCCGCACACGTTCTTTTACGGGCCGGACATGGTGGCGAACCTGCGTGCGACCGAGGGCCATCTGGTGCATGTGCGCCTTGCCGATACCTATGACCACAACAAGTCGTCGCAGCTGCGCTACATCGTTAATCCCCCCGGTTCCAAGGTCAGGGTGCACCAGCACACCGATTTCGGCCAGGGCGAGATCGACTGGGAAACCTTCTTTGCGACGCTCGCCGACATGAAATTCGACGGCGTGCTCTCGAACTGCGTGTTTGCCTGGGAAGATCGTGTCGATGAAAGCGCGCGGTTCATGCTCAGCGAAACCCGGCGATACGTCGCCAAATACTGGAAATGAGGTTTTTCAAATGACTGTCAGAATTGGTGTCGTCGGCACCGGCGCAATCGGGCGTGATCATGCCCGCCGTATCAACAAGGTTCTGGGCGGCGCGAAGATCGTTGCGCTGAGCGACGTCAACCGCGCCTCGGCCGAGGCGGTCAAAAACGACATCGCCCCGGATGCCGTCGTTTTCGCCACCGGTGAAGAGCTGATCGCATCGCCGGATGTGGATGCCGTGCTCGTCACCTCATGGGGCGCAACCCATGAGCAATATGTGCTGGCGGCAATCGCCGCCGGCAAGCCGTGCTTTTGCGAAAAACCGCTGGCAACAACGGCGGAAGGCGCAAGACGCATCGTCGACGCCGAGGTGGCGCATGGCAGGCGCCTGGTTCAGGTGGGCTTCATGCGCCGATATGACGCCGGTTACGTGGCGCTGAAACAGGCCGTCGATAGCAGGATCGGCGCGCCGATCATGGTGCACGCCGCCCACCGCAACCCGGCGGTTCCGGAGCAATATGTCACCCCGATGGCGATCCATGACACGATGATCCATGAGATCGACGTGCTGCGCTGGCTGCTCGACGATGACTATGTTTCGGCGCGGGTTCTCTTTCCCCGTTCGGCGGCCAGAAGCCATGCGCGGCTGAAGGACCCGCAGATCGTCATTCTGGAGACGGCGAAGGGCACGATCATCGACGTCGAAATCTTCGTGAATTGCCATTATGGCTACGATATCCAGTGCCAGGTGGTGGGCGAGGACGGCATTGCCAGCCTGCCGGAGCCGATGTCGGTGCAGACCCGCCTTGGCGCCAAGCTGCAGAACGATATCCTGACCGACTGGAAAGACCGCTTCATCGCCAGCTACGATGTGGAATTGCAGGACTTCATCCATGCGGCGGCGAAGGGCACGGCATCGGGACCCAACGCATGGGACGGCTACGTGGCCGCCGTCACCTCCGACGCCTGCGTGGCCGCGCAGGAAACGGACGGGGCAGCAGTTGAAATCAAGCTCCCCGCCCGTCCCGCCCTTTATCAGTGAGGTCTTTCATGCGTTTTGCCATCAACCACATCACCGCGCCGAAGCTCTCCCTTGAGGCGTTCTTTGCGACGGCCCGTGAGCTCGGCCTTACCGAAGTCGAAATCCGCAACGACCTGCCTGATATCGTCGGCACGGTGGATCCGGCCGAGGTAAAGGCGGCGGCCGAAAAGGCGGGCGTGACGATCATCTCGATCAATGCGCTTTATCCCTTCAACGTCTGGTCGGGCGACCTGCCTGCGCGGGCCGTCGCCATGGCCGATTATGCGGCGGCAAGCGGTGCCAAAGCGCTGGTCATGTGCCCGCTCAACGACGGTACGCCGGTGTCTTTTGACGATCTCGTCACGGCGCTGAAGGCCATGAAGCCGATCCTTAAGGAACGCGGACTGATCGGCTTCGTCGAGCCGCTCGGTTTCCCGGTCTCTTCGCTGCGCACCAAGGCCGAAGCGATCAGGGCCATCGATGCGGCCGGTGGCGGCGATGTCTACAGGCTGGTGCACGACACCTTCCACCACCATCTCGCAGGCGAGACGGAGTTCTTCCCGGAGCGAACGGGACTGGTCCACATTTCCGGCGTGATCGATCCTGCCGTCTCCGTCGCTGACATGCTCGACGCCCACCGCGTTCTGGTGGATGGCGGCGACCGGCTGGACAATATCGCCCAGATCAGGACGCTTGAGGCGGCCGGTTACAAGGGACCTTACAGCTTCGAACCCTTCGCGACGGAAGTGCACGAGCTGAAGGATCCGGCCGCTGCCGTAAAGAGCAGTATCGACCATATCTCCCAGGCGCTCTGACCGCCTTGCCGCCCGCGGTTCGCTGCGGGCGGCGTTTCTTGCGGGGGATTAAAAACCCAGAGAAATCAATTCCGCATTTACGGATGATGCTGTAGTCTTCGAGCGACGAGAGAGCAGCAAACAGGCACGGGTATTCTTCAGATCGACTGCGTGAGGCAGGCTTTCTGCCCGCACCGTCCGAAGTAGAGTGGTTGAATTTCCCCTTTATGAAAATAGACAGGAAAACGACGCTTAAGGACGTGGCGCGGGAGGCGAATGTTTCGCTGAGCACGGCTTCGCACGCCATCAACGGTACAGCACCCTTGACCACGCAGGTGCGCGAGCGGGTGCTGGAGGCGGCACGCGCACTCGGTTATCTCGAAAACCGGCGACAGAAGGCGACGATCGCCACTTTGCGTGTCGTGCTTCTGGCCATGACCAATGATGCAGCACCGCAGAGCGACCTCAACATGGTCAGCTGGACGATGCTGAACGGCTTCAGGCGCGAATGCGAGCGGCGCGGTATTCGCATCGTTCCCTATGTCAGCACAACGAGCCGGCTCGACCCGGTTGCGGTGGCAGCGGCGGCGGATGCCGACAATGTCGATGGTATCGTGATCCTGAACGATGACAGGCCGCAACTGGTCGAGGCTCTGTCTGCGCTTTCGCGGCCGGTGGTGCTGATCAATGGCGAGGACCCGGCCATGATCGTCGATACGGTGACGGCCGAGAACCGTTTTGGCGCGCGGCTCGGTATCGAACATCTGCTGTCGCTCGGGCATCGCAATATTCTGCACATCACCTGGAAAGGGCGCACGACGATCCGCCGCCGATATGACGGTTATAGCGACGCGTATCTCGCGGCGGGTCTCGCTGTTCCCGCCGATATGGTCATCGAGGTGGAGAGCTACGAGCCGGAATGGGGCGAGGCCGCCACGCGCCGCCTGCTGGCCGAGGAAAAACCGCTCAGAAACGCCACGGCGATCTTCTGCGCCGCCGATAATCTGGCGCTCGGTTGCCTGAAGGCCCTGACCGAGGCCGGAATCCGGGTGCCGGACGATGTTTCGGTATTGGGGTTTGACGATATCATGCCGGCGGCCTTCAGTACCCCGCCGCTCAGCACCATCCAGTTGCCCGCCGACAGGCTGGGCGGTGCGGCGCTTGCGCTGCTGGAGCAGCGGCTTGTGGCGGCCGATCCCACCCGCCCGGCGCACCGGCTGGAACTCGGTTGTCGCCTTGTGCTGAGGGGCAGCATCGCGCCGCCCCCCAAATGATTTGTCGTTTTATTTCATCCCCGTGCCGGCAATCCCTGTCGTGATGTAACGCTGCAGGAACAGGAACACGACGGTGACTGGCGCCAGGCTGAGGAAGGTCATGGCGAGGATATAGTGCCATTGCACCGAAAACTCGCCCTGGAAGGCGTTCAGCCCCACCTGCAGCGTGAAGTTCTCGCGGCTGCTGAGAACGATCAGCGGCCAGAGGAAGTCGTTCCAGCGCCAAAGCACCGAAAAGATGGCGAGAACCGCAAGCGCCGGCGCCGTCAGCGGCAGGATGATGCGCCAGAAGATACGGAATTCGCTTGCCGCATCGACGCGGGCCGCCTCGATCAGCTCATCGGGAATGGTCAGCATATATTGCCGCAGCAGGAACACGCCGGTCGGCGTCGCAACCGTTGGGATAATGACGCCCCAGAGATTGTCGACGAGGCCGACGCCGACGATGACCAGATAGGCCGGTACCATGACGACGGTGAGCGGGATCATCAGGGTGGAGATGATCAGCACGAAGATCGCCTTCTCGCCGCGGAAGCGGTACTTCGACAGCGCAAAGGCGGCCATGGCATTGACGATCAGCGTCAGGACGGTTGCGACGAAGGTGACGAAGACCGAGTTCTTGAGGAAGGTCAAAAAGCTGAACCGCGTGAGCGGATCGGTGAAGTTCTCCGTCGCGATAGTCAGTTTCTGGACGGGTGTTATTTCCCGCGTATCGACGCTGACCGGTGGGCCGGGATTGGCGGGGTCGACCATCTGGGCTTTCAGGCCGATGCGGCGGACCATGGCCATTTCCCGCTCCATGCCGTCGATGGGGGCTTTCCAGAGGCTGAGCGGCTTGTCGTAACCCTGCACGTCCACCTGCACGGCGGCGCGCGGCAGAAGGCTCGGCGGAAACCGGGTGATTTCGGCTTCCGGTTTCAGCGATGACATGGCGGCCCAGACGACCGGGATGAGGACGGCGAGCGTGCCGCCGATGAGCCAGACCCATGACAGGATATCGGTGAGACCGATCCGGCCGGGGCGGCGGGTGCGCGTGAGGAAGGAGACGGCGTTGGACATGGTCAGGACTCCATCTTTTTGCCGAGGCGCAGTTGCACGAGCGTCAGCGCGAGAAGCACAAGGCCCATCAGAACCGATGCGGCGGACGCAAGGCCGAACAGCCTCAGATCGCTGCCGAAGGCCATCTGGTAGATATATTGCACGACGAATGTATTGGCCGTGCCCGGCCCGCCGCCATTGGTCAGAACCCATGCCTCATCAAAGATTTGCACCGAGCGGATCATCAGGAGGATGAGCACGACGAGCAGGTTGGGGCCGAGAAGCGGCAGGGTGATGCGGAAAAGCGTGCGCCGGGGCGAGGCGGCGTCGATGGCGGCGGCTTCATAAAGGTCCTTCGGGATGGCCTGAAGGCCGGCCAGCAGGATCAGCGTATAAAAGCCCATGTGGAACCAGACCGAGACCACCACGACGAAGAAACGCGACCAGCCGACATCCAGCAGGAAGATTTCCGGCGGCACGCCGAGCATCTGGAAAAAGGCGTTGAGCAGGCCGTTGCGGTCGAGGAACCATTTCCAGATGAGGCCGATGACGACGGGCGACAGCAGCACCGGATAAAAGAACATGGCGCGGAAGAAACCGCGCGCGGCAATCGCCCGGTTGAGGATGAGGGCGGTGATGAGCGCGACCAGAAGCGTGGCGATGACGTTGAAGCCGACGAACCACAGCGTGTTCCAGATCGCGGTCCAGAACAGCGATTCCCGGCAGCTTCCGGGGTCCATGTAGCTCTGGCAATCCAGCAGCTTGCCGAAATTTTCCAGCCCGACGAAGGGGCGGTCGGTGATGAGAAGTTCGGTGCCGCCGGTGAAGGCGTAACCGACGGCAATGGCAATCGGCAGGAAGGTGAAGATGCCGAAGAGAACGAGGTTCGGCATCAGGAAAATATAGGGCATGCGCCTTTTGCCGATCAGCCGCTCGATGAAGTTGAGCGGCACTTCGGCAATCGCCATCACGGCATCGAGCGCACGGTCGGACAGTCTCGCAAGCGTCGGATTGGCCATGCTAACCTCTCCCTTCGCTGTTCAGGCGCGGCAACGCCAGTTCGGTGGCGGGATCGAAGACATGCACCTTTTCCCGTGCCGGCATGATCCTCAGCACCGAGCCGGAAGCGGGGGCGAAATGGCCCGCCTGATGCACGATGATCTGCTCTTTCTCGCCCTGGAGATTGCCGTAGAGATAGGTCTCGGTGCCGAGACTTTCGTGATACTGCACCTCGAATGGCAGGCCGGCACTGTCGGAGATGGTGAAATGCGAGGGGCGGATGCCCGCGAGAACCGCCTGCCCGGAGCTGACGGCTGCCGGATCGACAAGGCAGGGCAGGGACACACCGTAGCCGGCGTCGATGGCGATGCTACCGTCGCTGCCCTTGGTGATCGTGCCCTTCAGCATGTTCATGCGCGGCGAGCCGAGGAAGCCGGCAACGAAAAGGTTGCGCGGATTGTCGAAAAGCTCAAGCGGGCTGCCCACCTGCTCGATGAGCCCGGTTCGCAGCACCACGATCTTGTCGGCCATGGTCATGGCTTCCACCTGATCATGGGTGACATAGATCATCGTCGTCTTGATATCGCGATGCAGGCGGGTGATTTCGGCGCGTGTCTGCACGCGCAGCGCCGCATCGAGGTTGGAAAGCGGCTCATCGAACAGGAAGATATCCGGCTCGCGCACGATGGCGCGGCCGATGGCGACGCGCTGGCGCTGGCCGCCGGAAAGCTGTTTCGGCTTGCGGTCGAGATAGGGCTCGATGGCGAGCATCCGCGCGGCCTCATTGATGCGGCTTTCGATTTCCGCCCGCTTGAAACGCAGGTTTTCCAGGCCGAAGGCAAGGTTCTTGCGCACGCTCATATGCGGGTAAAGCGCGTAGGACTGGAAGACCATGGCGATCTTGCGCTCGGCCGGAGACAGCGCGCTGACATCGCGCCCGCCGATAGCGATTGTGCCGGCGGTGACGTCCTCGAGACCGGCGATGATGCGCAGCAGCGTCGACTTTCCGCAGCCCGAAGGGCCGACGAAGACGACGAATTCGCCGTTCTCGATCTGAAGATCGATGTCATGCAGCACATGAACGGCGCCGAACGCCTTGTTGAGGTTTTCGAGTTTCAGACTTCCCATCACCTGCTCCCTTCGGGCAAGTTCGTCGTCGCGACGATCTCTTGGCTGTTCCAGCCCTCGGGCAAGGGCGTCGTTCTTTTGATGGCGACATCGCGGGCCGCAAATCCTTCCACGCCGACAAGATAGACCGCCGGCATTCCGCCGGGATAATCCTCCATTCCGACGATCCTGCCCTCAGCATCCTGCGTCCAGGCATTGGCGCGGCCGGCGGCATGGGGGCTTGGCGCAATATCCGCATTGGTTGGGCGCAGATCGTATTGCAGGCCGGTGCCGAGCTTGCCGGGTTGCTGCGACAGCGTGATGCGCTCCAACCGGACATTGTGAATGCCGGCCTTCGATATGGCGACGAGGTTGATCGCCCCTTCCATGGAGCCGCTCAAGTCTTCCACGACCAGATTGTCGACGCTGCCGGCCTGACGCTCGGGGCGTCGGTCGACGACGGTGACGGTGACAGCCTCACCCGAACCCCAGAAGCCGCCCGGCGTTTCGTGGCATTCGGTCTCGATCCTTGAAAAGCGGATGTTGCGCATCGCGCCGCCATCGCGGGAAAACAGGCCGACGCCGCGATTGGACTGGACGATTTTGCAATCCTCGAACACGACATCGGTGAAATCGCCGAAGGATTCCGTGCCGAGCTTCAGCGCGCAGCTCATGCTGGAAACGGTGCAGCGGCGAACGATGATATCGGCGCAGGCTCCAACGGCCTTGCCGTCCGGCCCGGCGCTGGTCTTCAGGCAAATGCCGTCATCGGCGGTCGAGATGAAGCAATCCTCGATCAGGGCGCGCCGGCAGGCATCGAGCACAATGCCGTCTGTATTCGGCAGGCGGCGGTCGTTTTCGATGCGGAGATTGCGGAAATGAAGGTCTTCGCAATCGACCATGTGCAGCGTCCACATCGGCGAACCACTGACGGAGAGGTTTTCAAGGCGCACGTTGCGGCAGCTTTCCAGCACCATCACGCGTGGGCGTTTTTTCGCCGGGACATAGGTGCCCATGGCCTTGTCGTCGCCGACGATGAAGTTTTCACCGCCGGCCTCGATACGGCCGGGGCCGGTGACGGCGATGTCATGCGCGCCCCTGGCGATGATCATGCCGCGATCGGAGTCTTCGGCAATCACCGAAACCCGGGTCAGGGCATAGGCGTCGTAATCGGAAACGGGGGCAAGCACCGCATCTTCGGCAAGGTGCAGTTCCACGCCGCTTTTGAGATGGAGGCCGGCGCTGACATGACGCCCGGCCGAGAGAGACACGCGCCCGCCGCCTGCGGCCGACACGGTGTCGATAGCCTGCTGGATGGCCGCCGTGGCATCAAGGCCACCCGCCGCGACTGTGATGTCCTGACTGATGTTCATGATGCTCACGATGCCTTTGGCCTTTTCAGAAAAACGTCGATCAGGAGCAGCATCGTCAGCGCCTGCCCGTAGGGCGTGGGCAGATTGGGAATGCGGCGGTAGAATTCGAGATCGTGGCCCATCGGCGTGCCGTCGGAAACGCCGTGGACGACGCCTTCATCGTCGATATTGCCAAGCACGGCCTTCAGCGCACGTTCCGCATGCGGGCGATTTTCCTCGCCGAGAATGCCGGCTTCGATGCCGCGCAGGATGCCATAGGCGATGCCGGCCGTCGCCGATGTTTCCACCGGCGAGGTCGGGTCATCGAGCAGCGTGTGGAACATGCCGTCCTCGCGCTGATACTGCCTGAGCGACCGCACCTGGCTTGCCAGCACATTGGCGAGGAAACGCCTGTCCTTTTCGCCAAGCGTCGGCACCAGTTCGAAAAGCTCGGGAATGGCGACGGTGATCCAGGAATTGCCGCGCGCCCAGAAGGCGTCAGCGAAATTATGGCGTCCGTTGAAGGTCCAGCCGTGATACCAGAGCCCGGTGACGGGGTCCGAGAGATAACGCGTATGGATCATGAACTGGTAGACCGCCTCGTCGATCCAGTCCTGACGTTTGCAGACGACGCCGGCGCGGGCGAGGAACAGACATGCCATGAACAGCGTGTCGTCCCAGAGTTCGCCCTCATTCAGCCGCTCCTTGACGACATGCTGGAAGCCGCCATCCTCGGTTTTCGGCAATTGATGCACCAGCCAGTCGGCCCAGTCTTCCACCAGCGCGCGGAAATCCGGCCGGTCGACATGTTCGGTGAGGATGACAAGCGGCAGCATCGGCGCGGAACTGTTGATCTGGCGCGGCGGCAGGCCACGGTCGATCTGCCAGCCGTACCATGTCACGAGGTCATCCAATGCCTTCTGGTCGTTGGCGGCGAGCGCCCGGCGCAGGAAACCGTAAAGGCCGACACCCACTTCCCAGTCCCATTCATCGAACTGGATCTTGCCATCGGAACTGCCGCTGACCAGACCTTCCTGAATGCCCTTAAGGCGGCTGAAGGCGGCGGCGACATTGTCGATTGTCGTCCTGAGAGTGTCTTTTTCCATGCTTGGCTGGTTCATCTGTCAATTCCGCTTACGAGTAGAAGGGTTTTGCAGCGCTGCCCGAAGCTGGGTCGGCACTGTCGAAGGTGATTTTTGGTTGCGGGTGGTCATGGTCGAAGGCCATGGCCTGCCCGCCAATGGTGAATGCGCCGTCCCAGTTGAGAGTAAGTTCTGGCCCGCCGGGCGGCGTGATCGAGAGCAGGCGGCTTTCGGCATCGAAGGTGATCTGCGTGGCGAGGATTTTTTCCCGAAAACGGGCAAACTCCTCGACATTCCCACAGCCGATGATGCCGACCCAGCCGGCGCGGCGGCCGGGCGATCTGATCTCGCGATTGGCGGTGGCGCCGGCGGTGATGGGCTGAAGACCGTTCGTCGCATAAAGTGCGGCAAAGCCGTGGCCCGAGCGGGTGATGAGCCAGTTGCCCTCCACCAGCACCTCGTCCAGCCCGTCGCGGCCGAGATAGGCATGGGTCCAGTCGTTGCGGTGATCCTGCGTATCGAAGATCAGCATCGCCAGATCGCGATGTTGCGCCACGCGCGGCAGGATGCCGCTTCCCGCCCAATAGGAGGGGCGCTGGGTGCCCCACGGATCGTCTTCGCCCGGATGATTGACCCACAGCCGTGCCATCGGGTGGCCGGCAAGTTTGATGTCCATGACGTGCTGCTGATGGCCCTTGCGGCCGGTCTTGTGATCGACAACGGTGGAAAGCTGGGCGGCCTCGTTCTTGAAGAGCACGAGCTTGCCGGGCTCCAGACCCTGCGCATAACGCGCCTCGACCATGCGGCCGCCTGTCAGTTGGGAAAGGGAGGCGAGATGCGCCGGTGGCAGGTAATCGCCGCAGCAGAACATCGGCAGCGAGGCAACGCCATTGTTCAGCCAGCCCTGACCGAAGGCGACCTGCGCAAAGGGCGCCAGTTCCGTCAGCGGCCCGGCGCGCAGCTCCTTGTCATAAGCCCGCCCTTGCGAACCGGAGGGAACGCCGCCGAGCGTGTGCAACGCGATCATTTCGAAGATGAGATCGATCTGGCGGCGCGCGCGGGCGGCAAGCTCCGGTCCCGCCCAATGTTCTATGGCGAGAAGGCCGATGAAATCCACCGGATAATAGGCGGCCGAATTCCATTCGGCGAGGCCATGCGCCTCGACGCTGTCGAACCAGCGCTCCAGCCGCTCAGTGGCCAGCGCCGCCTGTTCTCTGCCGGTGCGGCCGGAGGCGGTGAAGACGGCATCCGGCAGATATTCGCCAGCCAATAGCTGACTGGTGTGGAAGCAGAGAACATGGTTCTCGCTCCAGAACCACATGACGTCATTGCCCGGTTCGTCCACCCAGTAACGATAGCCGAGGATCGAGGCGTCGATCCGCGCCCGCATCTCGGCCGGCAGGCGGTCGCCATAGGCGCGCACCAGCCACAGAAGTGGGATCATCACGAAATCGGAGCAGTCTTCCCGCCGATCGATGGAATGCAGCGTCGCATCGACGATCCCGCCGATCGTCTCGATATCGTCGCTGCCGGTGGCGACCATCGCCAGCGCGCGGCCGATGCGCCAGGCACCGAAACGGGCGCTGAAGGACAGGGCGGCCTTTTTTCGCCCGTTGATATCACCATTGGATGCTTCCGGCGCTATGTCATGCATGAAAGCCGCGTCGATGACGCGGGTTACCGTTCCCGCTCCCGAACCCATGGTGATTTTGACACCGTGATATCCGTCCGAAATGCCTGTCGTTTCGGGGACCGTCAGCGAGGATTGCCCGGCCTTCAGCACGGTGTCGACTTCCGCAAGCGAAGCGCGCTCATGCCCATGGCTTTTGACGGCGATGTGCACCGGCAGGTCGTTTGCGGGTGCCGCCCCGAAGACCAGTTCGAGGGCCGTGCCGGAAAACACGTCTCGCGCCGGGCGAACATCGCGCACCAGCGCGGCGCGACGCTTCGTTTCCTCCCGGTCGAGCAGCACGGGCAGCACGACGGTCAGCGGCACGGCGTCGACGACCTCAAGTTCGAAGAACCAGATGATGTCGCGTTCCGCCAGATCCTCGCAGAGCAGCAGCACCTCGTTATCGCCGGCTGCGAGATCGAGCGTGATGTCACGGCTGCTTTCGACATTGCGGATGAAAGGTTCGAAACGGACCTGTTCGACGCCGCCCACCCAGATGCGGACGCCGCCGCAGGTGCGCAGCCGAAAATGCGCCTGTCTTGCCGCATCGCTGCGGAAGGTGCCCTTCAGCCAGCGCTGCACATGGGTGGGAACGTGCCAGAAACCGGTGAATTCGACGCGGCGATTGGAGCCCGGCAGGTTGAGGTGCGATACCGGCCAGCTGGTATCGGGTGCGATATCGCGGCCGATCATGGTCTGCTGGAAGGCCTTGCGGCAGGGCAGGTCGCCCACATCCACGAAACCGTTGATGAAGCGATAGTTCACACGGTCTTCGGCGGGGGCTGCGGTGCCGGGAAACGACGTCTCCACCAGATCGGAGACGATCCAGGCGGTCACCGTTTCGCCGTTTGCGACGGTATATGTCGGCTGCGACGCGTTCGCCGCAAATGGTCCATCCGTCATAATGGATCGCCTCCCGTCGATCTTTATGAAATTATTTTCACAATCCGATTTTCGCTTTTCCGCGTCGATTTGTGCGATTTATGCAAAACAAACAGCTTGACGTTTATTCTGTCAAGCCGCAAAACATTATAAATCGAATTAAGCAGAGGAGCTTCCGTTCGATTTATGAAAATATTTTCATTGGGAGGATGAGCATGATGAAATTGTTTTCGGGCGTCAGCGCCCTCGTAGTGGCCTCTGTCGCCGGTCTTGCGACGGCCCAGGCCGAGACCCGCACGATTACTTTCCTTTTTACGGATGACGACCAGGGTTATGTGCAGCGCATGTCGGAACTCAGCAAGGAGTTCGAGACGGCCAATCCGGGTGTGAAGATCAATTTCGTGTCTTCGGGTTATGACGCGGTTTCCAAGCAGCTGCCGGTGCAGCTTGCGGTGGGCGAAGGTCCTGACATCGCCAAGATCACCGACTGGCAGCTTGCGCCCTATTATCTCGACATGCGCCCCTATATGAAGGATGCGGAAGCCTTCGCGAAGCTGCACGGTTCCAGCCTCAACCAGCTTCGCCTGCCGAATGTCAACGATCCGCAGTCGATCAACGGTTACATGGCGTCGCAGACGCTCAATCTGCCCTTCGTCAACAAGACGCTGTTCGAGCAGGCGGGCGAACCCTTGCCTGGCCCGACCGCGAAATTCAGTGAGATCGTCGAGGCTTCCGCCCGTGTCGCCAAGGCGACCGGTGTGCAGATTCCCTTCACCATGGACCGTTCCGGTCACCGCTTCTCCGGCGGCGCCTTTGCTTACGGCGCGACCTATGTGAAGGACGGCAAGTTCAGCTTCCCGGACGATGCGGCGAAAAAATATATCGCCGATATCTATTCATGGACGCAGAATGGCAGCTTCCCCAAGGAAATGTGGGGTGCGGCCGGCGGTTCGCAGTACAAGAACATGGGTGACGAGTTCGTCAACGGCAATGTCGTGACCTATCTGGCCGGCAACTGGATGGTCAATCCGTTCCAGAACAAGATCGGCGACAGTTTCGAATGGACGGCGATCAATGCGCCCTGCGGCGAGGCCGGATGCTACGCCATGCCCGGCGGCACCGCCATTGTCGGCTTCAAGCGCACCAAATATCCCGAAGATGTGGCTCACTTCATCGAATTCCTCGGCTCTGAAAAGGTGCAGCGGGAAATTGCCGAGAACTACGTCATCCTGACCGGCGCGGAGATCGTCGATCCGCAATACAAGCTGAAGAGCGAAGACGCCAAGGCGGCGATGAAGGTGTTCCTCGACAACAAGAAGAACGTGCCGCAGGCCGCCCGTGAGTTCGAACGCGCCAAGGGCGGCAGCGCCATGTATCAGCAGATCGTGCAGCGCATGAGCCAGCTCATCGTCGGTGAGTTGACGCTCGACCAGACCTACAAGGTTCTGGAAGATGACGTCGCCAAGATCAACGAGGCTGTCGCGGTCAAGAAATAACGGCCCGACCGTCCGCCTCCGGCGGAACGATGAAGTTCTCGAAGGATATGCCCGGAGTGGCGCTCCGGGCATATCGCGCCGTTTCTTTCCGAAGACGGCGCATTTTCGCTGGAGGAACTGCCGCAGGGAGCCGTTCCCGGCGGCCCATCGAAAAACTGAAATACGCTCCGTTTAAACCTGACGATGAGGCGCGCGGAACGCCGCGCCGCCTCTTTTCGTCACGCGTCACTCGCTGAAAATCATAGGATTCGTCATGGCCAGACTGAAGATGTCGTCTTTCTTTTCCGCACGCTCGAGCCTGCTCGCCTCCGTCGCATTGCTGGTTCTGGTTCCGGGCGCGCAGGCGTTCGATCGCACCGGGCCGGCAGGTGAGGGTTATGCCATAACGGTGCCGGAACCGGCGGCAACATATCCGCTGCCGCTTGCCGACAATTATCGCAACCAGACCGGCAAGAACGAGAAGGGCGAGGCGGTTCGCGCTTATGATGACCGGGACAACCCGATCATTGAAATCCTCACCGGTTTCAACCGCATCTGGACGCTTGGCGATGAAAAATGGGCGGATGGCGGCGCCAATGGCGATGGTCCGGCGGATTTCAGCCATGTGAAGATAGTCGATCCCACCGTCTGGCAGGAAAACATGCGTTACGTGCTGTCCGTGACGGGTGAAAACCGCACGCGCGCTGCCGCTTTCGAAGCCTATATGAATGATCGCCGTTCGCAGGGTTACAGCGTCATCGACGGCATGGGGCCGCTTGCCGCCTGGTATCGCGAAGGGGCGGGCGCGACGACGACGATCAATCATACGCTTACGGATTTCGACCCGAACGAGGTTATCACCCGCAAGGAAGACGACAAGGGCACCGAGGCGGGTGCAGCCGATAGCGAGTTGAAGGATTTCGTCGCCTTCATGAAGGTGATCCGCGGCCCGGAGGGCACGACGTCGCCGGCGAAGTATTTCTATTCCTCACCTCGGCCCTGGCGCATGAACGACAAAGGCGAAGTGATCGAGACCGGCAAGGAGACGATTGGCGACCGCAGCTTCGAAAGCCATGACAGCGATCCGGGCGTCATCGTGCCGGCGCTGAAATATGCGCGGGAAAATCGCGGGCGCGGCAAGGATGGCGGTTTTCCGAGCGGGCACACCAATGCCGCCTATCTGGCCGCCATCGCCTATGCCTATGCCGTGCCGGAGCGCTTTTCCGAATTGCTGACGGCTGCCTCCGAACTGGGCGAGAGCCGCATCGTCGCCGGCATGCATTCGCCGCTCGACGTGATCGGCGGCCGCATCACCGCAACCGCCATGGCCGCGGCCATGTTGCAGGACCCGAAAAATGCCGAGGTGAAGAAGGCCGCGCATGCGGCCTTGCAGGCCTATTTCACTAAGCGCCTGCCGCAGGGCCAGTCTCTTATCGATTTTGCCCATGGCGCGAAGCCGGATGTCGACCAATTTGCCGATGCGACGAAGAACGGGGCGGATTATCGCAGGCGCATGACCTATTCCTTCAGCCGCGACAGGGCCGCAGGCGATGCGCCGATGGTGGTGCCGAAGGGGGCGGAGGTCCTGCTGGAGACACGTTTGCCCTATCTCGATGCCGCCCAGCGCCGCGCCGTGCTGTTTTCCACCGGCATCGAGGCCGGTTATCCGCTGCTGGATGACAGCAATGGCTGGGGCCGCATCAATCTGGTCGCTGCCGCCGGCGGTTACGGCGCGTTTGACGGCGATGTCGAGGTGACGATGGACGCTGCCGCCGGCGGGTTCAATGCGGCGGACAGATGGACGAACGATATTGCCGGGGCAGGGCGTCTCGTCAAATCCGGCAGCGGAGCGCTGACGCTTGGCGGCCATAACAGTTATGGCGGCGGCACCATTCTCAGGGAGGGAACGCTGGTGGCGTCGTCCGCCGATGCGCTTGGAACCGGCGGCGTGCTGGTCAGCGGCGGCACGCTTTCGCTCGGCGGAGAGACGGATATTGTCATCGGCGGCGACTATGCGCAGTCGGGCGGCACGCTGGCGGTCGACCCGCAGAAGGCTGCGCTTCGGATCAAGGGCAATGCGGTGCTGGACGGCGCGACGCTGAAGCTCGCTTTCGATGGCGGCGCGCCGGCCGCCGGCACGCGGTTCGACGTGATCTCCGCCAACGGCTTGACCGGAACCTTTACCTCGATAGATGCGGGCAATGTGAAGCTGCGGCCGGTCTATACCGGTTCGGCGCTGTCTGTGGTGGTGGAATAGGGCGATGCAAGAGGCCTGCCGGGCGCGGTTGAAGCCGCCGCGCCCGGAGGTTCGGTTCAAGAGTCCTGCCGCCGCATCAGCAGGAAGATGACCGGTGCGGCGAGCACCGAAACGATGGCGGCAATGATGAAGGAGGCCTGATAACCGAATTTCTCGGCGATCGCGCCTGCGCCCAGCCCGCCGATCATGCCGACAACGCCATCCATGCACTGGAACAGGGTGAAATCGACCCCGGCCTGCCGGGGGTCGGACCAGCCCATGAAGCAGGCGTAAAGCGCAACGAAGCCGATGGACATGATGCCCGACGAGCTTGCCACCGCAACCGCCATGACGACCCATTGCGAAATATCGCGATGAACGCTGAAATAGGCGAAAAGGCACAACAGCGCCGTCTGCACGAAGATGGCGATGAGCAGGATTCGTGATGCCCCGTAGAGGCGCACCAGCGTGCCGCCGAGCAGCGCGCCGGCGAAACCGACGATCATGCTTCCCACGCCATTCAGCGCGCCGATGGTGGCGAGATCGAAGCCGTAATCGACCAGAAACGGGCCGAGCATTGCCAGACCCCATTTCTGCGCGGCGACATAAACAGCCGCGACGAGAAGGCCGGTGCGGACTTCCCGTCGCCTGAGCGCGTTTTTGATCGATGGCAGGTGGTCCCGTGTTTGCGTGACCGTTCTTGCCGCCGGGCCGAAGAGGAAGGGGAGCGCGAGCAGGATGACCAGCCCGGCCATGACCAGCGTGGCGCTCGTCCAGCCGGCGCGCTCCACCAGTACCAGAAACAGGCCGGCGCCGATGGCGGAGCCGAGATAGGAGCCGCCCACCTGTGCGGCGTTACCCCAGCCATGATGCTCTTCCGCCAGCGTTTCGACCGCATAGCCGTCGCAGGCGATGTCGACTGTCGCCGTCACCAGCGCGATTACCGACAGGATGGCGATTGCGACGGAAACCGGCGACGGGCCGGTGAATGCAAGAACAGCGAGGCCGCAGGCGCAGGCGGCGATGCCCGTGCCGACGATCACCCGCGACCGGTTCCTGCCGACGGGCGGCAGCCGGTAACGCTCCACATGCGGCGACCAGAGGAATTTCAGCGCCCAGGGCAGAACGACGAGATAAAGCAGGCCGATCTGGTCCAGCGGCAGTCCGGCGGTTCTGAGCACCGCCGGCAGGCCGAGAAAGGTCAGCCCGCCAATCACGCTCTGGCCGACATAAAGCCCGCCGACCGCCACGAAGACGGCGGCCGGCGACGGCTTGGTTGTGGCAGGGTTCTGCTGCAGCATCAGAAGCGATACCGGATGCTGCCGACGACCTTGCGGCCTTCGTCATAATAGCAGAAGCCCGTGGTGCAGACCTGTTTCACCTCGTCGAGAAGGTTGGTGGCATTGATCTGCAGTTTTACGCCTTCCAGCGAGGGCAGGGCCTTGCCGAGATCGTAGCGCAGCGAGGCGTCGACGAAGGTGCGGGCCTCGTTGTCGAGAATGGGCGTGTGCTGGTTGTCGCCGAAGCTCGATCCGACATAACGCAGCCCCGCGCCGATGCCGAGGCCTTCGAGCGCGCCGCTCTGGAACTCGTAATCGGCCCACAGCGAGAAGGTGTGATAGGGCGAGGAATTGAGCTGCTTGCCCACCGTTTCCGACGTCAGTTTGGTGATTTCAACGTCGTTATAGGAATAGGAGCCGATGAGGCTCCAGCCATTGTCGAGCGAGGCCGTGGCTTCGAGTTCCACGCCGCGCGAGCGCAGGTCGAGCTGGCGCAGCAGGTTGATGCCGGACGAGGTCTCGTAGACCGTCGCATTGTCCTGATCGAGATTGAAGAAGGCGGCGCTCAGCAGGGCGTTATATTGCGGCAGGGCATATTTCACGCCGAGTTCATATTGCTTGCCGACCGTCGGCTGCGCCTGTCCTGTTACCGTTCCCGTGGTGATGATGACGCCCGGATTGGCGACGAAGGAGGTGCCGTAGCTGACATAGGGCATCACGCCGCTGTCAAAGACATAACCGAGGCTGGCGCGGCCGGTCGTCTTGGTTTCATCGCCGTCATAGGTGGGAGCCGTTGCGTCTCCGACGGTCTGTGCCTGATATTCGGTATCCAGCCAGTCGTGACGAATGCCGGCCGTCAGGCGCCAGCGGTCGATTTCGATCTGATCCTGCGCATAGATGCCGAGCGTGTTCATCCGCTGCTTCAGTATCAGCGACACATCAGGCACATAGGTGAAGGTGTCGGTGAAGGGGCTGGCCCCGCTGCCCTGTTTCGAGGTGTAGGACATGTGGCTGAAGTCGATACCGGTCAGCAGCGTATGTTTCGCCGGGCCGGTGTCGAATTCGGTCTTCAGGTAATTGTCGGCGGAGACGCCTTCATTGTCTTCGATGGTGATGCCTGGATAGTTGGCGAAGACCCATTGCTGGTCGGCCGAAAGGGCCGAATAACGCGCCTTGCTGTAGAAGGTGACGTTGTCGTTGATTTCATGCTCGAACTCATAGCCGATACGCCATTGTTTCTGCTCGAAATCATTAAAACGGGAATCGCCGCCATAAACCGGCGTCGCGCCGATCGACTTGCCGTCGCTGCCGTAATTGTTGATGTATCCCCAGGTGCCGCCGGTGGTGCTGTCCATATATTCGCCGAGCAGCGTCAGCTTGGTGCCGGCATCCGGCTGGAAGGTGAAGGCCGGCGCGATGAACAGCCGGTCGTCCTTGATGGCGCTGATTTCGTTGCGGCCGTCGCGGGCCACCCCGGTCAGGCGGTAAAGCATGGTCTTTTCGTCATCGACGGCGCCGGAAAGATCGAAAGCGCCCTGAACGCGGCCGAAGGAGCCATATTGCAGCTCCACCTCGCGCAGCGTTTCTTCGGTCGGGCGTTTCGAGATGATATCGACGATGCCGCCGGAGCTGCTTGCGCCATAGATGGAGGCGGCGGGACCGCGCAGGATGGAAACCGCTTCCACGCCATAGGGCTCAAGCCGGGCGCTGCCGTTCTGGCTGCTGACCTGCCGCAGGCCGTCGCGGAAGATGCCGGTGGTGCTGAGATCGGTGCCGCGCACCTTGAAGGCGTCGAAACGCGGCTCCGCGCCATATTGGCCGATGCGCGCGCCGGGCGTGTAGTTCAGTGCTTCCGAGAGGTTCTGCGGCTTCAGGTCATCGAGCTGCTTGCGGCTGACCGTGGTGATCGACTGGGCGGTTTCGGCGACCGGCGTATCGGTCTTGGTGGCGGTGCGGCCGGATTTTCCGACATAGCCATTGCTCTCGATGATGCCCCTGGCGCCTTCAAGGCCGGTGCCCTGCACGGTGATCGGCGCAAGCAGGGTGCTGCCGGCGGCAGCCGAACCGCCGCCTTCGCCGGTCTGGCTGGCGGGATCGAAAATGCGGACGGTATTGCCGCCGGCCAATGCGTAGTTCAGTCCCGATCCGGCCAGAAGCCCGCTGACGGCCGCCGATACGCTGAGCGTGCCCTTGACGCCGGCGGTGCTGCGACCCCTGGTGATCGCGGAGGGGTAAACCATGCGCAGATTGGCCTGACGGCCGAAGCTGAGGATGGCGTTTTCCAGCGGCCCTGCGGGAATGGAGACGGTGACGGTGGCGGGTGCGCCGCTTGCGGCGGGCGGTGTCTGCGCGCTAGCGGCCGTGGCGCCCGGACCTGCGGCGACGATACCCCCGATGATCGCCGTCGTCGTCAGCCAGAACCAGCCGCGTGCCTGCTTGCCCAAATTCATGTCATTCCCTCTCACTCGTGATCTCATGCCCCCGCTGAAACGGGTCCTGATTGTCTAGAGTGAAAAGGCGGGCCGACTCCTGACGTCGGATTCGCGAAAAAAGTTATTTTATCGCGAGCGGACGAAAACCAGTATTCCGGAAAGCCGCGATACCGAAACGGGAAGGCTCTCTTCGAGAATGGTGAGGGCCTGATCCGTGTCCTTGAGGTCGAAGATGCCGGAGACGTGCTGCCTCGCCGCCGCCTCATCGAGGATGACGATGCGGCCCCGGCGATATTGCGAGAGAATATCGAGAACCTCGCGCAGCGGCTGGCCGGAAAAGACGAGCTTGCCTTCGCGCCAGGCCATGCTGTTGGCGACATCCTTGCGAGCGCGCACCAGCCTGCCGTCGCCGCCAAGGGTCACGGCCTCTCCGGGCGTCAGCACGGCGATCTCGCCGCCTGTGGTCACTTCCACCCGGCCTTCCTCCACCTGCACCTCCTGCGGCAGCGCGCCATTGCCGGTGCGCACCGAATAATGGGTGCCGAGCGCTTTTGCTGTCAGCGCTCCATCCTCGACAATGAAAGGCCGCTCCGGGTTTTTGGCGACATCGAAATAGGCTTCGCCGCGAAGAAGGGTGATGCGCCGTTCCTTTTGCGAGTAATGAACGGCAATCGCGGTATCGGTGTTCAGGCTGATGCGGCTGCCGTCTTCCAGCGAAAGCAGGCGTGTTTCGCCGATTTCGGTGTAATAATCCGCCTGCCAGCGGTCCTTCAATCCGCTTTTCTCCGCAAACAGCGCTGCAAGCCCGATGAGGCAGAGACCGGCAACACCCGCCAGCATTGCCCGGCGAGGTCCGCGCCGTTTTCGCTGCTCGACCGGCGCAAGCTCGATATCGCCAAGCTCACCCCAGAGGCTCTGCATGTCCTCATAGGCGCTGGCATGGGCGGCATCGGCCCGCAGCCAGACATGAAACGCCTCGCGCTCCGCTTCCGTCGCGTCTGCCGATTGCATGCGCGCCACCCACAGCGCGGCCTCTTCGGCCAGACCGTCATCGGTCAAGCCGTTATCCTTCAG
The DNA here is from genome assembly GCF_900013505.1 of Agrobacterium deltaense RV3. Classification (NCBI taxonomy): domain Bacteria; kingdom Pseudomonadati; phylum Pseudomonadota; class Alphaproteobacteria; order Hyphomicrobiales; family Rhizobiaceae; genus Agrobacterium; species Agrobacterium deltae. Next base: position 1,780,726 of record NZ_LT009746.1, read on the forward strand.
ACCGTCCGGGCGCTTGTTCATGTCCTGATCTGCCGTTCGTTGCGTGCTGAGATGTGGTCCTTTTCCCTTATAGAGTGAAAAAGGATGCGAACACCTGATGCCGGTCTACATTTTTATTTGCGCGCGGACCTGACGGCAGTGCAGCAGCGCCTTGATGATGTGTTTTTCCACCATGTTGCGGGAAATGCCGAGAAGGGCGGCGATTTCGCCGTTGGAATGGCCATGCAGGCGGCTGAGCACGAAGACCTGCTGGCAACGCTTGGGCAGGGCCTCGATGGCGCGCGCCATTAAAATAAGGTGCTGCCGCCCGGCGACGATCCGCTCCTGCCCCGGTTCTTCGCAGGCAACGGCAAAACCCGCTTCGTAAGGTGCGAATAACGGCCGCTCGCGCGACTGGCGAATGGCGGTCAGGCGGGCGACGGACCGGGCGATCTGGAAGAGATAGGCCTGTGGATTGTCGATCAGCGTCGCATGAGAAACCTCCAGCGCCCGCAGCAGGGTTTCCTGCATGGCGTCGGCAGCGTCTTCCCGGTTCTGCAGGCGCCGGCGGAAAAACCGCATCAGGCGGCTTTCCTCCTCGGCATCGAGAACCTGTAACAGGGCTTTGCTCATCAATCGACCCGGTGACGTATTGGCTTGGCGCATGAAGCAGCCGGATATGCTGCGTCATGTCGCGATAAACATGATATTTGTAATCATATTTATCGCCTTCGGATGCAAGCTGCCAACCAGTAAAAAACCGGGGGCGAAATCAGGCTCACGTTTCCGTGATGATTGTTGCGGGATTACATCAGGCCGCTTGGGCTGAGTTACAGGAAATAGCGCACCCTGAGCGGCAGCAGCGCCGCACCGATGGCGGATGGATCGCCCTTTGTTTCGCTGAGAACCAGCTTCGCCTCCTTCGGCCCGACACCGTAACGATGTGCGCGCCGGGAGGGCATGTGCGTGCGTTCGATCATCATCCGGCCAAGCGCACGCGGCAATTGCCCGCCAAAGACGATAGCCTGCGGATCGAGAACCGCGATCAGGCTCGCCACCAGCCTGTCCACCTGCGGCATCGTCTCGGCGAGCCACTCCTCGACGCCCGGCCATGCGGGGTCGAATTGCTGGTAGAGCGCTTCGATGGAATGGATGTCGACGCCGTTTTTCTGGAGCGTGGCGATCAGATATTGCAGCGCCGGCCGCTTGGGCGATTCATCCGTGCTATATATGCCGCTGAATTCGCCGGCATTGCCATGAAAGCCGTGAAACGGCTGGCCACTGAGGATCAACCCGCCGCCGAAACCGTAATTGAACGACAGATAGGCAAAGGTCTGGCACCAGGAGCCGACACCGCGAAGGCTTTCTCCGATCGCCCCGGTGGTGGCGTTGTTCTCCAGCCAGACCGGCAGGCGGAACCGTTTCTCAAGGATCGGCTTCAGGTCCATCAGCGACCAGTCGCGCAGGGGCTCCGGCGCATTGAAGGCGCGGTCCTCAGACACGAAGAAGCCGGACATTGAAAAGCCGAGGCCAAGCAGGCGCTCGCGCGGGATGCGATGTTCCGAGAGCAGCCTGTCGAGGGCCAGAGACAAAGCGACAAGCGTCTCCTCCCGGTCCTCCGGAAGCATCTTCAGTTTTTCCTCGACGATCACGTCGCAGCGAAGATCGGCGATACAGATCACCACGGAGTCGGTGTTGATGGAAATGCCAAGCGAATAGGCCGCTTCCGGCACCAGTTCGATGGTGGGGCTCGGCTGGCCGCGCGTGCCCTTGAGCGGCGCGCCGGTTCGCAGAAGCCCGCGCTCCAGCAGACCTTCGATCAGCCGATGCACGGATTGCTGCGTCAGGTTCGTGTGACCGGTGATCGATGCGCGGGCGATGGGCCCATGGCGGCGCACGATATCCAGAATGAGACGCTCATTCTCGCTGGCAAGCGGCTGGCGATCGAAGGTCTGGTGCGGCGTCTGATCTGTTGTCATGGCCTTGGATAACGGCTGTGCGGGGCAGCGGCAACACGGGGCATTGGTTTGCGACAGCATTTTTCACTGGACTGTCACAAATATTACACTTAGAGTGTATTAATAAGGGGCCGGTCTACAACGGGTCCCCAGGAGGAACCATTCAATGCGCATGAAATTTCTTGCGATCGCCACGCTTGCGCTGGCGACGACGGCAGCGCCGTGCCTTTCCGCTGACAGCAATATGAAAAACCTCGACTTCGATCTTTCGAAGGTCACGCGCGACAATTTCTACGACATCGTCGTTCCCGCCGCCAAAGCCGAGGGCTCGGTGACGATGTATAATTTCGCCGGCAGTTTTGCCGATACGTGGAAGGAACTGATCACCCGTTTCGAAGCCAAATACGGTATCAAGGTCGCCTATAGCGACGTGAAGGGCGATCAGGCGAACCAGCAGCTGATCGCGGTGCACGCGGCAGGGCAGGATTCGCCCGTCGACGCTTATTTCGCCGGTGGCGGCAGCTATCCGCTGCTCTCTGCCAAGGGTGTTGTCGGCAATATTGCGCTGACGAAAATCCTGCCGAACATGGCCAACTACAATCCGGAACTGGCCGAAACCGTCTTCGGCAAGGCGCATGGCGGCAGCTTCCCGCTGGTGCATCTCAACCAGACCGCAATAGGTTACGATTCCGCCTTCGTGAAGGCCGAGGATGTGCCGAAAAGCTTCGAGGATCTTCTCATCTGGGCTGAAAAGAACCCCAAGCGGCTTGGCGTCACCCTGCCGGCCAAGGGCGGCTCGGGCGGCGGTTTTATCTATTCGGTGGCTCTCAATTATCTCACCGGCGACTGCCGCAAGCAGCTGACCGACTATAACCAGACGCTGCAGCAGGCCGAAGACTGGGCGATGGAGTCCGAGTGCCTTACGCCTGTCTGGGACTATTACCGCCGTCTTCTGGCCGTGGCTGAGCTGACCAATGGCAATGCCGATACGCTCAACCTCATCAACAATCAGCAGCTTTACATGGGCACCGTCTGGGAAGATCAGGTCATGAGCTTCCTCGGCACCAAGCAATTGCCCGACAGTTTCCGCGTCACGCTTCTGGAAAAGGGCCAGGTTGGCTCTGGGGACGCCATGTTCGTGCCGGCCAACGCCAACAATGTCGCTTCGGCGCTGCTGCTGATCGATATGGCCATGAGTAAGGAATTCCAGCTCTGGAAGCTGGAAAACAAGGCCTCCCGTTCTCCACGCGCCGATGTCACCAACGATTTGATGCCGAAGGCTGTGCAGGAGCATGTGCTGCCCCAGAGCGTCTATCCGCGCCTGTCGCTGCCGGCTTTCTGGGACATGTCGACAGCGCTTGCCGAAGCGCTCGATGAAAAAGTCCTCAACCAGTAACGCGACAAGGATTGCCGGATCGTGTGCCGCAAGTGGCTGCACGGTCCGGATAGCCTTGGTCAAAAATATGAGGGAGGCTCGCCATGAGCGAACTTGAGATCAGCAATATCTGCAAGGACTACGGGGCGAGCCGGGCGCTTCATCCCGTGTCGATCGCCGTCGAGCGGGGCGAATTCGTCACCATTCTTGGGCCCTCGGGTTGCGGCAAGTCCACGCTTTTGCGCATCCTCACCGGTATCAGTCAACCTTCGGGCGGTGAAATCCGGCTCGGCGGCAAGCGCATCGATCAGGCGCCGCCGGAAGCGCGCGATATCGCCATGGTGTTCCAGTCCTATGCGCTTTTCCCGCATATGTCGGTCGCCAAAAATCTCGGCTTCGGGCTGAAGATGAAGAAGGTCGCGAAGGATGAGCGGGTCCGCCGCATCGCCCATGCGCTTGATATCTGCAATCTCACCGGTCTGGTGGATCGCATGCCCCGGCAATTGTCCGGCGGCCAGCAGCAGCGGGTGGCGCTGGCGCGCGCCATTGTCATGCAGCCGAGCCTGCTTCTGTTCGACGAGCCGCTTTCCAATCTCGATGCCAAACTTCGCGATACGCTGCGCCATGAGCTGACCGAGCTTCACCGCCGCATCGGCGCCACCAGCCTTTATGTGACGCATGATCAGGCCGAAGCCATGGCGATGTCGGACCGGATCGTCGTCATGAATGCCGGTCGGGTGGTTGAGATCGGCACGCCGCTCGAGCTTTACCGCTCACCCAAACACGCCTTTACCGCCGGCTTCCTCGGCCAAACCAATCTTTTGCCGGTCTCCGCTGAGGGCCAGCAGGCGCAATTGCCCTGGGGCCAGTCCGTGACGCTTGATCGGGTTGCCGCCGGCAATGTCCAGATTTCCGTTCGTCCGGAAAATATCCAGATCCGTGCCGATCAGGCCGGTGAGGGCACGGTTTCCGCTGTTTCCTTCATGGGCGCCAATGCGCTCTATACGGTCGAGATCGGCGGCCGCCAGATAAGGGTCAGCCAGTCCGGCGCGGAAACCCTGATCGACGCCGGGCAAAGGGTGGCCCTGCAATTTCCCGGTTCGGTCCATCTTCTCGATGACAGGATGGCGGGGGAGGCGGCATGATGGCCGGGCTCCTTCGAAACAAGCGGGCCCAGCTTCTATTCCTGCTTTTGCCGGGCGTTGGGTATCTTCTGGTCTTCTTCGGCGGGCCGCTGCTGTCGGCGCTGATCGGCAGCTTCAGGCAGGAGGATGGCAGTTTCACGCTGATGTTCTATGAGCGGATTTTCACCCGCGCGTCGATGATCCGTGGTCTTACGACCTCCATCTATTACGGCGTCATGCCTGTCATCGTCTCGCTTGCGGCCTCGGTGCCGCTGGCGCTTCTGATACGCAAGAGCTTTCTCGGGCGAAAACTGTTCAGCGGCCTTTACAAGCTGCCGATGGCGGTGCCGGGCATCATCGTCGGCCTGATGGTGATCGTCGTTTTCGAAAGGGGCGGGTTCCTCGACCGGTTGGTCGCGCCGCTCGGGCTCGAACTGCCCAAGCTCGTACGCGACGACTGGGGCGTCGGCGTCATCCTCGCCAGCGTCTGGAAGCAGATACCCTTCATGACGCTGATCATCACCAGCGCCTTTGCCGCCATTCCCGAGGATATACGTTACGCCTCGCGCACGCTTGGCGCTTCGCGGTTGAAGACATTCTTCTTCGTGGAAGTGCCGCTCGCCATGCCGGGCATCACCGCCGCCATTCTTCTGACCTTCATCGGTTCCATGGGCTCTTACGCCATCCCCGACATCGTCGGTCCGCCGACGGCTCGGCCGCTTTCGGTGCTGATGGTCAAGGAATTCAACCAGGGACGTTTCAACCAGGTCTATGCCATGGGCATGGTGCTGAGCCTCTTCGCGGTCTGCGTGCTTATTCTTTATTATTCCCTCACATCCCGCATCGGCCCCGGGCAAAACCGAGGAGACGCATGATGAGTGTTATCACCATCGACCCCGCCATCACTCCCCGCCGCCGCGCCTTCACGCCCGAGGACCGGATTTCTGTCTCGATCGGGCTGTATGGCGCGCTGACGCTCGCCATCGCCGTGCCGCTGGCGCTGATGTTTCTCTGGAGCATTGCCGACGGCTGGTCGCCACCGCTCATCGTGCCGAAGGATTACACCACGGCGCGCTGGGCGAGCATCCTGAGCGATGGCAGCCTCATCCGCGCTGCGGTCAACAGCATCCTCATCGCCATCGTCGTCACCTTCCTGACTGCGGCCATCGCCTTGCCCACCGCCTGGGCCATGGCGCGTTTTCCCTTCCGGCTGAAACGGCTGGTGGAAATCTTCATTCTGGCGCCGATCATCATTCCCGGGCTCGTCGTCGCCGTTGGCATCGGTCAGGTATTCCTGCTTTTCGGTCTCGCCTATTCGGTAACGGGGGTCATTCTCGTGCAGATCGTCGGCACCCTGCCGCTGATGATCCGGCTGATGACAGCGGCGCTGGAGACCATTCCCGACGATCTCATCCATGCCGCGCGCTCGCTCGGCGCGGGCACAGTCGGCATCGTCATTCACATCATATTGCCGCTTGCGGTGCCCGGGCTTTTGGCCGGCGGGCTAATGTCGTTCATCGGCAGCTTCGAGGAATTCGACAAGTCCTTCATCGTCGGCGCGCCTGTCGTCGAGACCCTGCCGATCAAGCTCTACATGTATCTCGATCCCTATTCGATGCAGCTGCCGCTCGCCGCCATCGTCTCTTTTATCCTGCTTCTTCCCGCACTCGTCGTTTTCATCATCGCCGGCCGCATCCTGCGCGACGATCTGATGGCGGCGGGCATGGGAAAAATCTGATCCGGGCAGCCAAACCCGGTAATTGCAACGTCCGAAAGTGAAAACCATGCACCAGACCCTTGCCACCTCCCGAAAGACCTCCAATCCCTGCAATGTGCTCGCACTCTGCTCGCGCGACAATCCGGCCATCCTGACCATCGCCCATCGCGGTTTCTGGACGGCCACTGCCGAAAACTCGCTTGCCTCCGTCCGCGCTGCGGTCGCGGCCGGCGTCGAGATGATCGAAATCGACACACAGGCGACGGCCGATGGCCGGCTGGTCGTCATTCATGACGAAACGCTCGACCGCACCACGACGGGCAAGGGAACCGTGAGCGCGCTGTCGTTCGAGGTGGTCCGCGCAGCGAAGCTGAAGGCCGGTGCGGGCGGCGATGCGGCTGACGTGACCGATGAATGCGTGCCGACGCTGGAAGAATTGCTGGAAGAGGCGCGCGGCAGGATCACCGTCAATATCGACACGAAATTCACCCGCGATCTGCCGCAGGTCATGGAAACCGTGCTGCGGCTTGGCGTCGAGGATCAGGTGCTGGTCAAGACAGATATCGATCCCGAAGCGGGCCGTTTCGAGGTGCTGGATGCCGACTGGTTTGGCAAGATCCCGCATATGCCGATGTTCCCGGTGCGGAAGGGCAAGTTCGCCGAAGATTTGCGCCGTATCGAGGCGTTGCGTGCGCCGATGATCGAGGTGAAATTCACCGATATAGCCGATCTGGCCGAAGGTCGTGCCGAGATGGAGCGCCAGAATATCCGTCTCTGGATCAACACGCTCGACGTCTCCCATTGCCTCGATTTCAACGACACGCGCGCACTGGCAGACCCAGAAGCCGTGTGGGGCGCTCTCGCCGAGGCCGGCGTCGGTGCGATCCAGACGGATGAGGTGGAAGCCTTCACCGGCTGGTTGAACGCGGGTGCGGGTGTGACAGGCAGAGCGTGGGCACGATGAGCGAACGTCTTGAAGGCGCAGTTGCCATCATCGAGGAGGCGATGGGCCTTGCCCTTCGCTTTTTCGAGGCGCGCGATGCCATCGTCACCCGGACGAAGGGTTTTCAGGACTTTGTCTCGGAAGCCGACACTACGGTCGAAAGACTCATCCGCGAGCGGCTGGCCGCGGCGTTTCCGGGCGAAGCCGTGCTGGGCGAAGAAATGGGCGGTGTGGCCGATGATGCCTACTGGATCATCGATCCCATCGACGGCACCGCCAATTTCCTGCGCGGCTCGCCGCTCTGGGGCATTTCGCTCGGTTTCGTGCGCAGTGGCCGGCCGGAACTCGGCATTGTCGCGATCCCGGTCTTCGGGGATATCTACGCGGCGGCTGATGGGACCGGGCTGATGCTCAACGGCAAACCGCTTGCCCGCCACGTGCCTTTCGAGGATGTGCAGGTCATGTCGCTCGGAGACAGCGCCGCTGCCGATGCCGCGGAGGTGGCGGCCCTCAACGTCGGGCTTCGGCATGCGGGCTGGGTAGTGGAATCCATCCGCTCGACATCGATCGGCCTTGCCTTTGCCGCACGCGGCATCTTCGACGGCCATCTGCAGAAGCTGACCACCATGTGGGATATCGCCGGCGGCGTCGTTCTCGCAAGGGAAGCGGGTCTCGATGTCCGTATCGGAATACGCCCCGGTAGCGGCATCCCGTGGGTCGCCGCCGCAACGCCGGCATTGATGGCGGTGACGGAGGGGTTGTGGCCTGAGATTACGGGAAGAGTGCTGGCGGAACCTGCGTGACCTTTGGTAAAGTCGATGGCAGATGTGCTGAAACATCTGCCATCTGCATATCGCCGGCTGAAACGCCGCAACCGAGCAATGTCCGGTCAGGCCGCTATCGATCGTCAGTTCACCCGAGACAGCGCAATTGCGTCAGGACCTGCGGGAAAACGAAGCTGGCCGGATAGGTCAAGGACGGCGCTCCAGATCGCTTCGGCAACATCGCCTTCGCTGGTCGTCATGGCCCGTTTGGCGAAGCCTTCGAGGATTGGCCTGCAAAGTCCATGTAATCGTCCGGCAGCAGCTGCTCCAGCGGCAGGATGGCGTTCGTCGTGAAGCGGGTGGTCGGGGCACAGCCCGGTTCCACCAGTTTCACCCGGATGTTGAAATGACCGAGCTCATGCGCGAGCGAGCCGGAGAAACCCTGGATTGCCTGCTTGCTGGCGGTGTAGGCGGCGGCGAGCGGGAAGGAGGCGAGCGTGGCGCTGGATGTGACGTTGATGATGGTGCCTGATCGGCGCTTTCGCATCTGCGGGATTATCCCCTGCGTCATAGGGACCACCGAAACTATTGGTGTCGAAGATCGTGCGGATTGCCGACATGGGGTCGCTTCAAAAGCGCTCAGGCGTGGCGTGATCTGACCAATAGCGAACGTCAGCTCATTGAGCTGTTACTGGCAAAAAGGGTTTCTTGTAGCGGAAGCTCTACGCAGTTAGCTGGAAACAGCGAGAGTGTCAGCTATAGACGCAGAAGGTAGCCTCCTGTTTAGGGTGTCCGGCCCACTCGCCAATTTACAACAGCGGCTTCCCACGGAGGGATATTACTTTGATGCGGAAGGTGTGGATTATCGTCCTGCCGTGAATGTCCTTCTGCATGTCGTAGAGGGTAAGCTCCATGAGTTGGAAGTTTATAAGGATGATGGCTCAGCAATTGAGACGTCGCTTGATTCAGTGGACATAAGCCAGTTCCATCTCCTTTGAGAGTTCGATTCGGAAACGAGAAGTGCTGTAGGCTATCACCGGTCCGCTATCTTCCCA
>NZ_LT009746.1:1790419-1842936 GCF_900013505.1 Agrobacterium deltaense RV3
AATGGGATGGTCCGCCTCGTCCTCCTGCCGCATCATGAGGCGGCCAAACCGAAGGAGGTTGCAATGCCACAGCGCAATATGCCGCGCCCAGCGGCTGTCTACGGAATTGATATTGGCAAGAACATCTTTCACGTTGTCGGCCTCGGGAGCGATGGCGTGCCAGTGCAAAAGGTTCGTTTCCGACGCGACACGCTGCTACAGTTCTTCGAGCGCGCAGCACCGGCGATCGTGGGTATGGAGTCGTGCGCCGGATCTCAGTGGATTGCCAGGAAGATACAGGCGCTTGGACATAAGGTGCGCTTGATCCCCGCGCAGTTCGTGAAGCCCTACGTGAAGTCGAACAAGAGCGACATCATCGACGCGGAAGCGATCGCTGAAGCTGCCACACGTCCAACAATGCGATTTGCTGCACTCAAGAGCGAGGAACAAGCCGATCTTCAGGCTTTGCACAGGATCCGGGATCAGATGATCGGAACGCGAACGCGTCTGATCAATCAGATGCGAGCTTTCTGCCTCGAATACGGGATCGCCCTGCGCCAAGGCGCAGGCCTATTCAAGGTCGACCTGCCGCACGCTGTCGAAGATCAATCCAACGATCTCTCGTCGGCAATGCGTAAGCTGCTCGCAGACCTGTTTGCCGATCTGCGCCAATTGGAACAGCGCATTGGTGACGTCACACGCGAGATCGAGGCGATCGCCAGTCGCGAGGATGTCGCACGACGGCTCATGACGATCCCTGGGATCGGAGCGTTGGGAGCCACCGCACTTCTTGCCGCGGTTGGCAACGGCCGACAATTCCAGAAAGCTCGCGATCTGGCAGCGTGGCTTGGCCTTGTGCCACGGGAATACTCGACCGGAGGAAAGCAGAAGCTTCTCGGCATCAGTAAGCGGGGAAACCGCTATGTGCGCAAGCTCCTTGTTCATGGAGCACGATCCTGCTTTCGGCACCTCGACCGAACACGAGATCGATTGGGGAACTGGCTGAATGGCCTTCAGGCACGAATGCACCCCAACAAAGCTGTAGTCGCACTTGCCGCTAAAATGGCCCGGATTGTCTGGGTCGTCCTGACCAAGCCTGGAGCGCTCTACGAACGCAGGGACCCTGCCTTCACCTGACGCTCCTGGCTCGATTGCAAGGCTCGAGAATAGTGATGACGAAACAGTGGATCAACATGCCGTAAGTCCTGTGCAAAAAAGCGGGCTTCGTGCCCGAACCATTTATTGGGAACGGCATGTGCGGATCTCATCATGGCCTGGCTGCAACCGCAGCCCACTCGCGAGAGGCCGGATACATTTATGCAACTGGAATCGTCATTTACGATGTCGCGTACCCTTGCACGGACGAGGCGGACCATACATTTTTGAGAGAAGCTCGCGGAGTGCGGCTGTATCCAGCATCTGCTCGGCGAGCAGCTTCTTCAACTTGGCATTCTCGTCCTCAAGCGCCTTCAAACGTTTGGCCTCTGACACTTCCATGCCGCCATATTTGGCCTTCCAATTATAAAAGGTCGCCTCGGAAATCCCGTGCTTGCGGCAAAGATCAGCCGCCTTAACGCCAGCCTCTTGCTCCTTCAGCACCCCAATAATCTGCTCTTCCGTAAATCTCTGCTTCTTCATAAGTCCGTCCTCGATGGGCCGGACTCTAATCCAATCTGGAGGAAATTCTCAGTGGCAGGTCACCTTCATTGGTCTCAACGGTAACGGCATTTTCAACCAACTGATCCATCAGCCAGCTGGCAGCTAGCGAAGCCGTGACAGCGCGGGTTATCTCAGGCGTGGCTGTAGAGCTATGCACGTCACCGATGACGTAGGATGCTGCAACCGTCGTCACCGCGGCCAGCGGGTTGCGATCTCCAAAAGCTTCGTACGGATCGCTGTCTCTGTAAGCAGAAAGCATGAAATTGTGTCGCCAGCCATATCCCAGGGCTGTTTTGCTAGTGCGGCGACCAGAGTCATAGTTCCGTGACACTGTCAGCCCGAAAGGAAAGGCGCGCGAGCCCACGAAAATATCATCGTGGTCATAATAGAAACTCCCCGAACGAAGATCTATCGGATCTAAAGACGACGGCGGCCGGAATTGTGTCTGGTTTGTCAATGCGCTCGCAGCAAAGGAGTTTCGCAAAGACGTCTGTACAGAAGAGTAACCTCCTTTATAGCCGCCTGCGATCCTCGCTGAATACGCACTTGAGACATAAGTGCTGCCCGAATACACCTCTTCCTTCTGGTAGTAGCCATTCCCGACCCACGCGTTGACGGTTCGGGAGCCATTTTGCGGAATTACGAGCGTCCTCACCCCGCTGCTCGGTGCTGCGAAGAACGCGTCGATGTTGTTTAGATCGGCAGTCGCCCATCCGCTGAGGAGCGGTCTGACAACCGAAAGCCAGTTCGAGTCGTTTGCCTCAATGAAGCCCGCGCCGGCTCCATTCGTGTAGTCGAACATACGCGGCGTCGATACCGCTTCGACGGACTGCATCTGTTTAACCGTGGAGGATTCAAGCGTGGCAATACGCGTTGCGGCAGCATAAAAAAGGCCAGCCCATGTCGCATCGGACACGCTCGCCTTCTTCTTGTTGGAACTTCCAAGGCTCGCACGAATATCGATATACGCGCCGCTGTTCCAGCCGACGATACCCATATCAGCATGGGCAGTTCTTGCGATGTTGAACAAGGTGTCGGCCACCCTCGAGCTCTCATAGGCTTGCGCAAAGAAAGCTGCGCTAATGGTCGCAAGGTTTCCGCCCATTACCTCCTCGGATGTGGATGCCGCACCACTCGCTACCGCCGCTGAAACCTTTCTCTGAAAACGCGTCACTGCGTCTCGACCGATCTCACCGGCCGAGAGCACCAGAACATATGCATAAGTGGTACCGACGGACACTCTTCCCGTGACGCTGTAATTGTTGAACAGGGTGGCATATGGCATCGAGACGGTGAAGGTAATGGTTTGGGACGTTGCAGCCGTCGCGGTGCCGGTGCCCACTGTTGTTCCGTCGAGTTTCAGGATCGGTTGTTTGGACGAACTGTAGGTTAGCGTTAGCCTTTTGCCAGCGATTTCATCGGTGAAGTAGGTCTTCGTAACCGTCGGGCTCGTACCATTGTCCGAGATTGCGACCGTGATTGCAGTGCGGAGTGAATTCGTCGCTGGTCCGCATGCTGATATCTCGCTGCACGTCGAGGTCAGCGGGTCGAATGTCGAGCCATAGTTGGTATTTGTGATAACGCGGCCGCCGAAGATTTCGGCCATTGATGCGGCAGCGTGATTGGTCCCGATATAGCTGGCGAGCGTAGCTGCGTATGTGTTCAGTTGAGTACTGATATTCGTCTTGTTGACGTTCTTGAGCGAGGTGACACCTGCAGGCAAGCCCGAGACGGTCGAAGATCCGGCTGTCGCCGCAGTCAGAAACGCCGAACGGTCGTAACCCATCGCCGCCGCGACATCTATCGGCTGATAGTACTGGAAAGACTTGAATGATGGATCAAGTCTGTACGTTGTCGTGCCCACGGTCGCTTCCGTGTTCAGCATCGTAAGCGTGACCTGTGCCGGGTTGAGTCCCGATGTCACACATGCGCCGCCAACCGTCATGCGGATGCAATTGGGAATAGATCCGTTTCCGAGCGCCTGATCAATCAATGCCGCGTCATCATCGACGCCGAGCAGATTCGAAACTGCTGCTCCGGAAAGATTGGCATTGCCATAACGGAAGTTTGCGGTGATGCAGGACTGACGCAAAAGCGTCACGAACAGCTGGTTCTGGTCCGCATTGTTTCCCCGCTTGTCGAGAAGCGTTTGTAATGCCCCTTTTTTGAGCCCAAAGGTCGGCGAGAACTCGATGTTGTAGTAAATGTACTCGTAGATTTGACTTAAGTTGTAATTCAACGCCCGGGCCAGTTCCGCGATTTCGGGATCGGCTGCCGGTGGCGTGCAACTTAGCGTGACGACGCCGGGAGCCGCCCGGACTGGTTCTGTCGGGATCAGGAACGCTGTCACGAAAGAGGTAATGGCCAATACGAACGCGAGCATTAATCTTCCGCATGAAAAGGCACAGCTTCGCATCGCCGGAACTCCAACGTTGGGTTAGACAGGTCTGATGATCTTGAGTGTTGATAAGTCTGCGGGATCGGAACGAATTGGTTAGGGCAGCCCGATTACCGGAGGCTTTTCCTCAACGGCGGTCCCTGCAGGCAGGGGGCGCATGATAATGTCAGGGCCTAGCGCATCGTTGCGCAGTTTGCTTTCCAGCGCTGGCGCGTCGGGTGAAGCAATAGCGAAATCGGCGCGCTTCATGCCGTGTGGCGTCGTATCGCCTTCCGGCAACTCATGCCCAAGTATAGCTTTGATATTAAATTTCATGAGCGGCTGATTGCCCGTTCGCGACTGAGCCGCGACAGGCACTGGGTCAATTGGGGGCAGTTTTCGAGATTTGAGAACCTCTTCGGCCTGCTCCGGCGTCATCGACGGCATCTTCAGGTTGCCGATTAACGGTTGATCGGGAATTGATGCCTGTTGTGCGGATGCAGTGCATGCCCCCGTCAACGTGACGGCGACAAGCATGGCTCGTGCTTTAGCATGGAGTGTCATGTACTATCCCCCAAAGTTCATTAGTACATGATCATACGGTGTCTGATGACGGAAGCGTTGTCAATCCTTAGTTGATTTTTTATTTTGAGGCCGCGAATTCAATATTCTTTGAGCTAAAACACAGGATCAAGAAATATTCAAAAATTACTCGAAGTCTCGCAACAACTAATTGATTTAAAATATAATTTTTCCGAATCCGCCAGACAAATCGTGTGGCGCGTATTTAGAGAAAAGAATATTAAGTTAGCGACTACACGGATGGATTGAATTTCACACATTTCCGGACTATGATCGATGCCTGATCTCAAATGGCAATATTTGTGAGAGTTCCGCGCTAACTTCAGGAGTTCGCATGACCCACCGTGCCTCAGTGATCCGGCAATATTTGCCCTACCTTACGTGCACGGCAGCGGTCGTGACTGCGGCTGTGAGCTATCTTTTTCTACCTACGCCTAAACTCGCCGAAGCTGCGACACCGGGAACGATAACTTATACATACGACAGCGTCGGCGGAATTCGAGGAGACGCCAATCCTACGGGCAACTCCGGGATCTACCAGTATGATAACGCCGGCAACCGAACCTCCATGACACTCAACTAGCTGACAAAGGCGGCGTGTTCAACAAATCCACGGTTCTTCTCCTCGGAAAGCTTTTTATACGCTACGCTCCTGATTTGGACAAACCAACAGGACGAAAATCAACCTCGATGGATGAATACGGCTGAGCAAACTGGACGAGGATTTGGCGCGTCTGCCCGACCAAGAACGTCGCTCTGTCGAATGTCCAGCACGTATCGAATTAATGGTCTCCGAGCGCTTGGCCGTGTGGGCCACCATAAGCCTCGTGAAACTTCTCTAACTCTTTGAGAAAAGAGTTTGCATAAAACCCTGAGCGGACCGGGAACGCTCGACCATCGAATAAAAAACTCAACACAGGTGACCGTTCGGGCTTTCGCTTGGGATGCCATGTAACGACTGGAAAGAAACCCCGAATATATATGGTATGAACTGACTTCACATCCTGCCACGCGACAAAAACAGGCTTGCTTAACACGCGCCGAACCGTGAACCCTTCTGGCGCGAGGGTGACCTTGGAGCGTCTGAATATGCTAGAAAGGTAAATCGTCGAGAACCAAGCAAACATCAAAGACAGCAGACCGAAGAAGACACCTGAAATATGACTCAACGTCGAAATAGAGAATAGGACCCATGTCATAGGAAGTAAAATTGCCGCTCCAAAAATGGAAAACCACCGGCTTGAATAATAAGTTTTCGTGTCCAATTTGCGCGCTCAAAAACGGTTTGGTTTTTGTTTCGGATCATATGCCCAAACGTCAAACATTGATATTCTGAATTCTCTCTATTTCATTGGCGATCCTCAAACGAACGCGCTCTGGGACCTTTTCAGTCTGCGACATAACCAACGCGCGGTCGAAGTAATCCTCTGCTTCATTCGAACCATACCGTTTATGCGCGTCTGCCAGCGTCAAACTGAGCGTGATACGAAGATAGTCCGTTTCGAGACGGCCATCGGTGTTGTTTTGCAAAGTCGCCTCTGTGGCCGTCAGTCGCGAAATCGCAATGGACAGGGCTTTTTTATTGGATGGCATCCGGGCGAAAATGCAACTCGCCAATCCGGCTTGAGCTTGGACGTTTCCGATAAACTGTGCCGAACAATCCTCGTAAAATTCTGTTGCGGTATCGTAGTCCAATCCGATCAATGCCGTCAGTTTGAAAATACAAAAATCAGTTTCACCCGAGACGGATGGCAGCTCACGTTCCATAATTTCGATGATTTCAAGCGCCTCGTTAAAATCTCCGAAGGCAAGTCTGTCAAACAGATCCCGGCCCAATTGGAGCTTTCTGACATCGCTGGTGGCCACCCGTGATGCCCATCGTTCCCTCGCGGCATCGACATTCCAGCTTCCGTCGAAGATGGATGGAAGATCCGCTTTTAGATCGTTCGGGTCTCCCATCCAGATAATTGAGTTCGAGCTGTCGATCACAAAACCCGCGGGTAGGCCGCCTTGTCCACTCGCCTCCAGCCACGTCCTCGTGACCAACCCTCGGAATAACGCCGAACTCTGCGAGCCGGGTTGTTCCAAGGCAAGTATCGCTTTTGACGCCCCTTGCTCGATAGCCAATGCGCAAGCGTTCGTATCCCGTACCATTACCGCGACACCGTGACACGGCACGTTATGTTCAGCACCGATCTCAGCGAGTTCCTGGACGATAGGAAGGCATCCGCCGCAGTCAAGATTCCACAAAACTACGAAGCTCAATCGATCGAATTTTGTCAGAACGGCGGCGGGGCCACCTACTCTTAACGGCGGAGCCTGATCCTTCGGCAGAAGTCGGGTAGCTTGCACGGGTCGCTCCTGCAATTCAGCACTCAAAATAAGCAAACTTTCCATATGGCCTACCACTGGGAACACAAAAGCAATCGACGGTCATGCCACAATTAATAGACCAGTGGCAGGGTTGGCCTTGCGGGCACAAAGCCATCGCTCTTGGCATGTCTTCGTCTTCCTGTTGAACATCGACATCGGAAGAATCATCTGAGCGCGCCGCTACATTGTGAACCAGTGATCCAGAAGCGACCAAAATACCTGGTCCCTTCAAAGGTGACGCAATCAGTTGCTCTCTCGGTGCTGCCCTCTGACTTCCCGGCACGTGGGGCAATTGTTTCAGGTTGTTGACGCTATAGGAAATCACGCCGCCATCATTTTGCGTATCGACGAGCCACATTTTCTTGTCCAACTCGGCCGACAAATTCAGGTCACGATAGTTATCAGTCAGGCCGTATTTTACCCTCAGCGCTGATATTTCGCCTGAGAAACCAATGGGGCCACCGATCTGGGTATAAATAAGGATGTTGTTGCTTACGCTTAGGGTAATCCCCTCATCGAGACGGATCTCTCGTTTTCCGTCAGTTTCAAAACGATAAGTTCGGATGGTCCCGTAGAAGTCCAGTGTTCGTTGAACCGTGTACTCGCGGTGACCGGTCGAGTTCGGTTTGGAATATGAGAGCATGAGCTATGTCGTTCCGGGAAGTCCCTTTTCCCATTTTTTCCCTGTCGTTCTGCACTTGGAAATGGTATTTTGCGCGCAAAACGGAGAAAATCACAGTTTTGCAATTTGTGAATGCATTTGTTCGCGGCCGTTCACAGATTGGGTTTAAATACATGAGTCAAAAAGGAAGAGGGCGGAGCATCCCGGCTGGCGCGTCTGATCGAGTTGCTGGCGGAAGAATGCACGCGCGAGGATGCGGGCAAAGAACTGATCATCCGGCGTATGCTGGAGGTTTTGCTGGTCGAAGTGCTGCGTCGGCCGAATGCGGCCAACGAGGCAATTCCGGCGGGACTGGTGAAGGGAATGCGTCTGCCGGGGCTTGCGCGCGCATTGTCCGCCATGCACGCCAATATCCGCGCGAACTGGACTGTCGCCGAACTTGCCGGCATCGCCGGCATGTCGCGCTCGGCCTTCGCGGCGCGTTTTCATGAAATGCTCGGCTGCGCGCCGGTTGAATATCTGGCCCGCTGGCGGATGGCGCTTGCCAGGGACGCGCTGATGCGCGGGCGGAAGTCGCTCGACGATATTGCGGATGAGATCGGTTATGAATCCGCCAGCGCATTCAGCACCGCTTTCCGCAGGAGAACGGGTGTCGCTCCGGGCAGCTTTGCCCGTGCGAACAGCGACAGGCACTGACTGCGCGGATTTTCTTCAGCCGTGCAGGTCACGGCGACGGCAGGAGCCTTTTCCGACCATCTAGAGGGAGTGACGTTGATCCGTGCCGGTATAGGCGCGTTCGCTCCAGAGCAGGGCTTTGCGCAGCCGATCCGATATTGCTTCGGTTATGGCGCCCACGAACAGTATATGGTCTGCGGCATCGATGGAACCGACAAGTTCGCAGTCCATGGACAGAAGCGCATCGGCAAGTCTGGGGCTTCCTGACGGCCAGGCATCCCAGTCCCCAACGCTGAACCGGTCCGGGTGATTTCCTTTGCCCGCAAAGACATCGGCAACCTCCTCCTGTCCTCTAGCCAGTGCCGCAACGGAGAAGCGTCGGCTCGCTGCGATGAGATCGACCATGCGACTGCTGGCGTCGATGGAGATCATCAGAAGCGGCGGTTCTGCGCTGAGCGGCATGAAGGAGGTGATTGTGCGTCCAACCCGCTCTCCGGCGTGGCAGGCAGCGGCCACCGCCACGGTGAAGGTTAGGCCGGCCATTGAATCCTTGAATTCACGCGGAGAGATCATCGGAGAGGCGCAAGCTTTCGGCGGAACATGCGCGTGATTGACCACACCACCATCAATCAGCCTGAGATTATGAGACATGATGTGCCGAGCTAACCGCCCGCTCCCGGATTTTTCGAAAAAATGGACATCTTCGCTGCAGCGCCATTCATGATGTCGGCATTGTCAGGCGGTGACTTTTTCTCGTGCACGCGCGGCCAGATACCGGAATAGTGGCGATTGAGGTCGAGCCAGACATGCAGCCCCGCTTCGGTATCCGGCCGGATCGCGGCGGCGGGACATTCGGCCTCGCAAATCCCGCAGTCGATACATTGATCGGGGTGAATGACGAGCATGTTCTCGCCTTCATAGAAACATTCGACCGGACAGACTTCCACGCAGTCCATGTATTTGCAGGCGATGCAGTTTTCGGTGACGACATAGGGCATTGAGACGCTCGAAGAGAGTTGCAGCCGGACGGCGGCTGTCCGGCTGCGCCTGATCCGGCCGGCCGCCCAGGGCAGCGGGACCGGCCGGATCGGTGGGGCTCAAATCAAAGGCGGGCGGCGACCGCCTGCCAGTTCACCAGATTGTCGAGGAAGTTTTCGAGGTAAGCGGGGCGCTTGTTGCGGAAATCGATGTAATAGCTGTGTTCCCAGACATCGCAGCCAAGAAGCGCCTTCTGCCCGAAGCACAGCGGATTGACCCCGTTTTCAGTGCGGGTGATCTTCAGCGAACCGTCGGTATCCACCACCAGCCATGCCCAACCCGAACCGAACTGGGAGGCGCCGGAGAGGGCGAAATTCTGCTTGAACAGCGCGACCGAGCCGAAGGACTGCGTCAGCGCATCTTCCAGCACCTTGGGGATCGCATGATTTTCCGGCCCCATGATTTCCCAGAAGAGATTGTGGTTCCAGTGCTGGGAGGCATTGTTGAATATGCCGGATTGCGCCACCGCACCCTTCTCATAGGTGCCCCGAACGACCTCTTCGAGGCTCCTGTTTTCCCATTCGGTGCCGACGATCGCCTTGTTGAGATTATCGACATAGGCCTTGTGGTGAAGATCGTGATGGAACTTCAGCGTCTCCTCTGACATGCCCGAGGGGGCGAGCGCATCATGGGCATAGGGGAGGTCGGGAAGCTGGAAAGCCATGGGGTATCCTTTGTCAACTGTTCGCTCAAGAGCATGGAAAGAGCCTTGCGAAAACAAGGTGACAGTACTTCTAGGACCTCAACCATGGTTCAGGTCAAGCGGTTTTTTCGCGCTGTGTCGTGCGCGCCAGTCGGAGTAACGGATGAATGTTTCGGAGTGCCAAAGCTCACCTTTCGCGATTTGAGACCGGCGTAATCAATGGTCCTGCCTGATATTGCCGCCGCGGCGGCGCAACATTGCGTCCGTTCTCGCAAAGCGGGAGGAATTCATGGCCGAGCCGTTGGAATTGGTGGCGTATTCTTCAGAGCAGCAGATGTCCCTGACCTGGTTGAATGGTATAAGAAACATCTCGGCATCGACAATCTGCATAAATCGGTATGGCAGCAGGACGCCGGAATGACGATTTTTGGGCCTTTCGCCAGAGACAGCGATTATTTCGACAGTGCTGAACAGCAATGGATGATCTCGATGCCCTCATCGCGAAGCTCACGGACGAAGGTGTAGAGGTTGAAACTCGGGCCGAATGGGATTCGGAGGTTGGACGTTTCGCCGGATACACGACCTGGAAGGCAATCCCGTGGAATTGTGGGAGCCCGCCCGAACCTGAAGACGTTTGCGCTCCGCAATGCTCGGACCGGGGGTGAGTGAGGCTAAAACATTCCCTTTGTTAGTCCGCAACCGCAATGGTTGACCACTGGATGAACTCCGAATTCGGCGATCGAGATCGAGCCATCTCATTGCCCAAATATGTCGCCGGCTGCGAAGCAATTTTAGTTTTCCTTAACTTTGGTACCTGTGAGGGGCTTGCAGGGTGATACGTATTGCAATAACTTCTGGTTGTTATTTGAATCAAAGGATCCATAGCGGGGAAATTCGGCGGATTGTCGTGAAAAATCACGGATGAAAAATGATAATCTTGCCATGACGTTGGTAGGATTGATTATTACGTGAATTTTTGACGTGCGCGGCTCTTTGAGCAAATGACTTACGACTATCGTTTCGTAATAAAATATACTACTTTAACGCTTCTTGGATCAGATGATCTGATCTATTAACCCGGTAGGGATCGACAGCAAGGACGGCTGCACAGTGAAGCATGAGCGGCATTGCCGCGACCAACTTCATTTCAAATGCAGGCCTCCTAAACATGCCCCTCGCTGCTTTCATTACTGGTTTCCGATCGCCACTTCCTCCTGATTTTTGTCTCGCAATTGTGATGGCGGTTCGAGTTTCCGCTTATTCCCCGATCGCTATCCAGGCAGAGCGGAATACCTTGGGTAATTCGAGGGCCGCGCCCAACAGTTCCAAATGGGCCGTCACCACCCTGCTTTTGGCGGGACTGCTCGCGGCAGAACCGGCAAGTGCCCAGTCGCCCGCCGATGATTTTTCCCGCCAACAGGATCAGCAACAGCAGTTGCAGCGGCTTGAAAACCTGAAACAGATAACCCCTGATAGTGTCATTGGCCGTGAGGGCGAGGCACCGCGAGGCGACGCGAAGCCCGATGATTTATGCTTCGATATCTCCCGTGTGGAGATCGAAGGTGCGGCGAATCTGTCTGCCGCTACGCTTGGAACACTGACGCGGCCTTTCAACGATCGTTGCGTCGGCGTTGCCGACATCACCTCCCTCCTCAAGGCCATCACTGACATCTATCTAGACAAGGGGTTCGTGACGTCACGCGCCTATGTTCCGCCGCAGGATATTGCCGGAACAGGATTGCTGAGATTGGTCGTTGTCGAAGGCACGATCGCGGATATCTACCTCAATGGTCAACCGGCCGAGCAGAACGGTTCATTCGCCACGGCCTTTCCCGGCATGAAAGGAAAGGTTGCCAACATTCGTGATGTTGAGCAGGGGCTGGACCAGATCAACCGTCTGTCGTCCAATAACGCCAAGACTTCGATGTTGCCGGGAAAAACGGATGGTACATCCATTCTCAACGTCGAGAACAAGCCGGGCAAACCCTGGTACGTGAGCATTTCCAATAATAGTCTCGGCCAGCAAAGCACCGGCTACTCCCAAAGCAATATTTCCCTGGGTTTCGATGACCTCTTGGGTCTCAATGATCAGTTGGGGCTATCTTATGGGCGTAGCGGCCCGGACTACCCCTGGGATGATGACGGTCGCGGGCGCAGTAACAGTTATTCGGTCAATACAAGCGTACCCTATGGCTACTGGACGTTTTCGGCGAATGGTTCCTGGTACGAATATGACAGCGCCATCCCCGGCAATTTCGGGTCTATCGAAACCTCCGGTAATTCCGGTCAGGTTGGATTTGGCATCGACCGCGTCATTCTGCGCGACAAGGACTCCATCACGACCCTCAGAGGCGGTCTCACCTACAAGCAGACCGACAACTTCCTTCTCGGTAACCGGATTGAGGTCGGAAGCCGCCGATACACCATAGGCACTCTGGGCTTGTCGCGTTCACAAAGAATACTGGGTGGCGTCATCGCCCTCGATTTTGCCCTTGATAAGGGTCTCGATCTCTTTGACGCGGTGGAGGCCGGAGAGCCCGGAGCCGGCACGGCCGATCCTCGGTTCCTGAAACTCAACACGACCGTCAGCGCGACGCGGCCGTTCGAGGCGGCTGGCCAGCGGTTCGAGTTAACCACGCTCCTCAATGCCCAATATTCGCCCGATAACATGTTTGGCGCAGAACAGATCGGCCTTGGTGGCCCCAGCAACGCACGCGGCCTGAGGGAAGGCGTCATATTCGGCAATAACGGGTTTTTCAGCCGCAACGAATTGACCTGGCGGACAATGCCATGGGAGGGCACCATTCTTGCGCCCGTTCTGGGCGAGCTACGCCCCTACCTCGGTCTCGATTACGGCCGGGTGTTCTCGCAGCATCGCTTCGATATCCCCGACGGCCACCTCGCGAGCTGGACCGTTGGTGCAAAACTCGTGGGGGGAAACATCAGCGCCGATTTTGGCTACTCCCAGGCATTTTCCAGCAGCGTCAATGGCGGGCGCGGAAATCTCATTTTCGCCAGCGTGACGGCACGCTGGTAGGCTTCAAAAGAGAATATTATGATCAACTCTTCTTTTCGCACCCCTAAATTATCTCTCGTCTCCGCCATGGTGGCGACAGCCATTGTCGTTTCCGGTTGCGGTGGCCGGGCGGCACATCCGGTGTCTTCGACCAACCCGGCCGACAGTGCTTTCGACTGCGCCGGCATAAAGCGCGAGTTCGAGGCCAACGAGCGGCAGGTGCTGGCGACGGTGAAAGAACGATCCGACGCGCAGGGTAAAAACGTGATCCTTGGTGCGACAGGTGTTCTTCTGTTCTGGCCGGCCCTTTTTTTCATGGATCCGAAATCGCCGGAAAAACTGGAGATCGACGCCTTGCGTAACCGCAATCAGGTCCTTGCCGAGATTGCCAGAAGCAAAAAATGCCCAGCTCCGCAATCGAAGCTGGCAGATGTCTACAAGAAACTCGACAGCAAGCCATCCCCGGCCGACACGAGCAGAAAAGACCGCTAAGCCCCAAATTCCGTCTGCCACGAGAGGCGAGCAACAATGACATCACAGTTTAAGCGTCTTCCACGCAAGACAATCGACCTCGCGTTGCTCGCTGGTGCTGGGACGCTGGCTCAAAAAATCATTGCCACCGTTGTCAGTTTTACGCTCCTGCTTCAGCCAGCGCTTCTTCACGCACAGGACATATCGCCGGAAGTTGGAGGATCTTTGGCAAATCGCCCCGGGATAGGGGCTGCTCCGAACGGAGTGCCGCTCATTGATATCGTCGGACCCAACAGCCAAGGTCTGTCGCACAACAAATACAACAATTTCAACGTCGGCACACAGGGCGTCATCCTCAACAACTTCAACGGCGAGATCGGTACATCGAAACTGGGTGGCGTGACACCCGGCAATCCAAATCTCCAAGGTAAAGGCCCTGCGTCCGTCATCCTCAATGAGGTCACGTCGCAAAACCGCAGTTCGCTTCTCGGTCCAACCGAAGTGTTCGGTGGCAGGGCCGATGTCATCATTGCCAATCCGAACGGGATCACCTGCGACGGCTGCGGTTTCATCAACACGCCGCGCGCCACGCTGACGACGGGTGTACCTGACATTGGCACCGATGGACGTCTCAATGGATTCACGGTGAACGCAGGGGATGTCACTTTCGGCCCTGGGGGTGGGAATTTTGCGCTCGGTGATGGTGCAGTCAGTCTGTTCGATGTCGTGTCCCGTACCATCCAGATCGACGGAACGATCTACGGCGAGGACCTGCGTCTGACCGCCGGTAGGAGCAAGTTCGATTATACCACCGGGGAGGCAACAGCGCTCGATGCCACCTCCGGGACACCTGAATACGCAATCGATGGTTCAGCACTCGGGGCCATGCAGGCCGGCCGCATCAAGATGGTTGTCACGGAAAAAGGGGCTGGCGTTCGCATGCGCGGCGACATGGCGGCCAATGCCGGTGAGCTCTCGCTGTCGGCAGACGGTAAAATTTCGATCGGCAATGCCTCTGGCAATAACGGCGTCAGCATCTCTTCGAAGAGCAGTGTTTCGGCCGGTCGTCTGACCTCGAAAAAATCGGTGTCGGTCAAGGCGGGCAAGGACGCCAGGGTCGCTTCTATCGGTGCAGAAGAGGATATCCTGATCAATGGCGGAGCAGGCTTCATCGATGTCGCCGGTACTCTCGGGGCGAGTGGCGCACTCAACCTTCTGGCAGACGGGCGTATTGCCTTGGCCGACGCGTCTGCTGCCGGACCTGTTTCGCTATGGTCGGGGGCTGGCTCCATTGCCATCAGCGGCACGGCCCAGTCTGGCGCGGCGATGTCGCTTACGGCGGCCTCAGGAGCGATCACGGCGGGCTCACTCCTTTCGAAAGGTGATTTGGCTCTGCTCTCCGGCCTTGATCTGGGGATTTCCGGGCTCGTGCTTGCAGAAGGGAATTTGCAGGCTTCGGCTGGCGCCGACATCCGCTATGACAGTCTGGAGGCAAACGGAGACGTTTTACTGTCTTCGACAAATGGTGTCATCAGCTTCGATAAGCGCACGGCCGCCGGGGGCGACATCAGGATCACGCAGCAAAATGCTGACCTTTCCAATAACAGGAGCAGACTTGCCACATCCGGCACGCTCTACATCAATGCCAATAATATCAATCTCACCAACAGCACGCTGACATCAGGCGGTATTGATCTCACCTCATCTGGAACGACAGATCTGACGGGTGCGCGGCTCAATGCTGTCACCGCGAGCAGCACTGCTGGTTCTGCTCAGGGATCAGGTGACATCGCGATCCAAACGGGTAGCCTCACTGCGAATGGCGCCACCAATATTCTGGCGGCCCATGATCTGACGCTGTCGCTTTCGCAGCTTGCCAACTCCGGTCAGCTGGCTGCTGGCAATGATCTTACCCTCAATATCGCCGGCAACCTGACCAACACCGCCACGGGGCTGATCTATGCCGGCAACGATGCCGCACTTTTCGTGGGCGGCGTGCTGGCCAATGATCAGGGGGCGATTGTCGCAGGTCGTGACGTCACGATTGCCGGCAGCGCTTCAGGCGCGCGCAATGCTGCTACGGTCAACAGTTCAGGTCTGATTTCCTCTGGTCGCAATATCTCGATCCTGACGGCAAATCTGCGTAACGAGAAAAGCGTGGCTCCGACCTATACGAGCCAGCAAATCTCAAACGCACTCGTGTCGGCTTATGACACTTATTATGCACGCCTGTGTGGAGATTGTTCATCTTCCGTCTCTTTTGCTGATAAGCAGTTCGTCATTGGTGCGCCCATTCGCCATGTCTATCGTGATGTAACCGAGGACCGCCTCACATCGGCTGGAAGCCCCGCGGCGGCGATCAAGGCGGGTAATACGCTTTTTGTCGATACCGTCGATCTTACCAATGCCTACAGCAACATTGAAGCCGGCTCCGGCATGACGTTTGTTGGCACAGGCACGCTGACAAATCTCGGCTTGCAGCTGCAGCGCACGACGTCGGTCAACTGCAATCAAAGCTCGGGTTGCCAATATTATCCTGATGTCATCTTCCAGTGGGAAGAAAGGCGGGACAGCGGCGATACCGGAGGCCATGAATTCTCATATCAAGTTTCCATGCCTGGCCCCAGCCCGTTTGGAACGCGGGATGCGTCAAAGGATATCGGCCCCGGACGAACCGTGGAAAGCGTAGAGGCGATCGGTGGGGTTCCAGCGGCAATCCGCTCGGGCGGAGCACTTGGTATCACCGGCTTTGCTGCCGTCAACAATACGGCTTCGGCCGGAACGATCGCCGACCGTGTTGCCGTTGCAGCGCCTGCGCCTTCGAACAATCCGACCGCATTGCTGTCCAGTATGACGGCAAGCGGTGCGCTGTTCACGCTTGGCGGCGTCGCCACCCCACAGTCCGGCGGTTTTGGCGGCACCATTCCTGGCCAGAGCTTTCTCTATGAAACCCGCGCCGCCTTCCTCGACGTCTCGAAATTCTACGGTTCCAGCTATTTCCTTGGCCGCATTGGCTACCAGCCGGATCGCCAGGTCCAGTTCCTTGGTGACGCCTATTTCGAGAACCAATATATTGAGCAGCAGCTCAGGCTGGCGACAGGCTCCGGTTTTACGGGGCAGGATTCGATTACCCAGATAAAGCAGCTGCTTGATAACGGAGCCGCCTATCTGGGAGCGAGCCAGCGCCAGTTCGGCCAACCGCTGACGGCTGAAGAGATCGCCAGCCTCACCGAATCCGTCGTCGTTTATGAGTGGCAGACGGTGAACGGTACGACCGTTCTTGCGCCGGTACTGCATCTCGCCGCCAATGACAGGGAAAGATTGAATTCTGCGGGCGCGCTGATCGCGGGCAATCAGGTGACGATCGATACCGGCCTGCTTGCAACATCAGGGATGATTGCATCGACTGGTGATCTTAGCGTTTTCGGTTCGTCGATCGCGGCAATCGGCGGCACCTTCACGGCGGGTGGCAATGCCTCGCTGAAGGGTAACGAGAGCATTCTGCTCGCCAATGCGAAGGTGACGGCCGGCGGCAATCTCGGCCTGACGTCGAATGGAGACATCAATATCTCCGTCACCGAACGGTCAACGACCAGCACTTTGCGCGACAAGCGGAGTTCTACGACAGTTGTCAGAACCACAAGTCAGGGCTCCGAGATCACCGCGGGCGGATCGGTCTCAGCCAATGCAGGTGGTAACCTCAACGTCATCGGCAGCACGATTGCCGCTGATGGAACGGTCGGTCTGAAAGCGACCGGCGATGTGACAATCGCTGAGGCCATCGACACCACCACGATAGATTACACCTACAGGAAAAAGGGCGGTCTGTTCGGCGGAAGCAAACAGACGACGAGCCACACGGAAACGCAGACCGTCGTCGGATCATCGGTTAGCAGTGGGAAGGGCGTGTCCATCATCTCAGGTGGAGATACCGTCGTCTCCGCCTCGAAGGTGACTGCCGGCGACGAGACCGACAAAGCCGATATCAATGTCAGCGCGGGCGGCGATCTGCTGATCGCGTCGGGCAAGAATACGGCGGAGTTCGAGCAGAGCTCCTCATCCAAGGGCTTTCTCTCGAAAAAGAGCTCGACGCAGTACAACTATGATGAAGCCACAGTCGGCTCCGAGCTTTCCGCGTCCGGCAATATCAAGCTGGATGCTGGCGGCAACGCTGTCATCGCCGGCTCGAATGTGACGGCAGGCGATGCGATCGGCGTTGCGGGCGACAGCGTCGCCATCATCGGGGCCGAGGAACAGCATGCGCTGGAAAGCTCGAGCAAGAAGTCCGGTCTGTTCGCCGGTTCCGGCGGTGGTTTCCTCTCGCTATGGGGCAAGGAGCAGAAAGAAAGGAGCCAATCGTCCGGTCTTAACGTTGGCTCCGGGCTGAGCGCTGGAACCGATGTCACTCTTACGGCGCGCGAAAACGACGTCAATGTGATCGGCTCTTCCATCATGGCCGGCCGCGACATCGCGCTGGAGGCAGCCCGCGACGTCAATATCACTCCCGGGGCTGAAAGTGCCTCATCGCAGGAGAAGGAAAAACGCTCGGGCTTCGGCATTCAGGTGAAATCTGGCAACGGCAGCGCATCGATCGGTATCGGCTACGGCAAGTCGGTCGATCAGACCAGCCAGTCATCAGAGACTAACGCCAGATCCATCCTGTTTGCCGGTCGTGACCTCACGATATCAGCAGGTCGTGATGCTAACCTGCAGGCGGCTGAGGTGTCCGCAGAGCGTGATGTTGCCATCCTCGCAGACCGTAACGTCAACCTTCTCTCGGCGCAGGACAAGTCCAACTACGAACACATGCATGAGGAGATGTTTGCCGGCGTGACGCTATCAGTCTCGACCTCGCTGGTCAGCGCTGCCGACAGCGTCGGCAACGCGGCGCAGAAGC
This sequence comes from Agrobacterium deltaense RV3, assembly GCF_900013505.1. Classification (NCBI taxonomy): domain Bacteria; kingdom Pseudomonadati; phylum Pseudomonadota; class Alphaproteobacteria; order Hyphomicrobiales; family Rhizobiaceae; genus Agrobacterium; species Agrobacterium deltae. The sequence goes on from NZ_LT009746.1 coordinate 1,808,752, forward strand.
TTACGACCATCAACGACGGCTATTCTGCCGCCAATGCTGCCTTTGCATCGCTCAAGGCCTATGATGCGCTCGACACTGTCGTCAACGGCAATGTCGCTTCGGCCTCGCTCACCGCCGGCTTCACCTATACAAAAGACAAGGCGGCGGGGACGGGCTCTGTTCCCGTTCTCACCGAAATCAATGCCGGCCGCTCGGTAACGATCGAAGCCGCATCCGGCGATATCACCGGCCATGGCGTGCAAATCTCGGCCGGCTATGATGCTTATGGCCTGCCGGTCGACAGCGCCGACGACAAGGCCGGCGATATCACGCTTTCGGCCGGCAATGATATTACCCTTAAAAGCGCCGAGGCGACGCGGAGTTCGTCGTCCAGCAGCACGTCCGCCGGCGCCAGTATCGGCATTGGCGGCGGCGTCAGCCTGTCGGGTGGCGTCGGCGTCGGGCTGACAGGCGGCGCCAGTGCGTCCACGGCCAAGGCGAACGCCAACGGAACTACCCAGATCAACAGCCACGTCAGCGGTACCGGCGACATCGTCATCCAGTCCGGCAACAACACGACGCTCGCCGGTGCGCTCGTTGCCGGTGAGACAGTGACGGCCGACATCGGCGGCGATCTCACCATCGTCTCCGTTCCCGATACCGGCGAGACCACGAACAAATCCACCTCTGGCGGCCTTAGCCTCGGCGGGGGGAAGAGCCTCATCTCCGGTATTCAGATCGGTGGCGGTGCGGGGTCCGGGTCGACGAACTGGGTTTCCGAGCAGTCTGGTCTCGTTTCCGCGGACACGATGAATGTCACCGTCGGCGGCAATACCCATCTCGGTGCCGGCAAGATCGTCTCCGGCTCGGGCGATCTCACTCTCGACACAGGCACGCTTACCCATGAGAACTTCGAGGGCCAGAAGCAGTATGAGGGCTTCAGCGCCAATCTCGGCCTCGATCTCACCGGCGGCAAAGGAACCGATGCCAATCCGGTCGGCAACAGCACGCTCGAAGGCAGCTATCAGCTCGATGATACCCGCCAGAGCGTCCGCGCCACCGTCGGCCCTGGGGACATCGTCGTTCGCAATCCCGACCAGCAGGCGGCACTTGAGCACGACGGTGAAACAAATCCTCTCTCCGAACTCAACCGTGATCCGGGCAAGGCTCATGAGATCACAAAGGACAAACATGTCGGCATCGATTTCTATCTTTCAACCAACAGCCTGAAGGCTGCGGCAGAGGGGATCAACGTCGTCGGCAAGGCTCTTGGCGACGCCTTCGAGGCACTGGGGACGAAGCTTGCGGCTTCCGGTGATCTGACGCCGGATGAATTGGCGACAGCCCGTAAAGTCGCCAAAGCGCTGGATTCCGGCACACTCGATATCGCAGCGCTTGCGACCTGCGCGGGCCGGCAAGGCTTCAATCTCCTCGATCTTTTGTTCACGCCGGCCTATGCATCTGGATGCGTCCTGTTCGACAAAAACGGCAAGGAGATCGCTGAACTGACGGCGAATGAGCGTGAAGCCTGCATACAGATGCTGGCGACGCTGATGGAGACCTATACCGAGAAATATGTGACCGGTGCGGCTGGCAAGGGTGAACTGCCGGGCAGCGTCAAAATACTTGCGGCACAGTTACGCAAGGTTGGTTCGGACGAACAGCTGGTCGCGGGTTTCCAGGCGATCGGTATGTCGGCCTCGTTCATCCGGGATGTCACGATAAGGCTGACGCTCGGTGAGGAAGGCTACAAGGAATACAAGGCAGCGTTCGAGCCGCTTGCGGCAGCCGGCACGTTGGGCAAGGAGGCCAGCGAGCGGGCGATTGCCGACATTGCTGCCAAACACGGTCTTTCCTTTGAGGATACCAAAGACCTCAAACTCCTCGTCGGGGTCACTACCGCAGCAATCATTGGAGTCGTGGGTATCAAGGCAGGCGGCTCGCTCAGCAGCAAAGAAATCGAAATTGTTTCGAAACAAATTGCTGATGGTCACGCATTCCAAAAGCATATACTTGAAAAAGGCGAACTGGCTGGTATGGGCATACGAACTAGGGCGCAACTTGCCGACTTTATCAGCGAAACAATGAGGAAACCTTCAGATGTAAAGGCATTGGGTGGTGGTAGAACGGCATACTGGAACGACGAGTATCAATCGGTAATTATACACAACCCCAAAGCAGGAGACGGTGGGACTATTTTTCAACCAAAGAACGGAAAATTGTATTTTGACAACATGAGGTAAGGACAATGAACCCTTCGGAAACGCCAATTAAGAACGCTAAAATCAGCATCGAATTTAGTAGAAAAGAATTAACTATTCTGTCGTCTTCCTTAAATGAAGTGCTGAATGGCATAGGTGCATTTGAATTCGAGACAAGAATTGGAGGCGAAAATTCGGAAGTAATAAAGCTTCTGGAGATGCTCAATTTTTATATAGATAATTTTGATAAATCTGAACAGCCTCCATTTTCGACCGGACATTAAAACTTATCCACGCTAGGTCGTGTTGACAAAGTGGATTCCAAATCGGCTGAAGCGTGATTCAAGACTGCTTTTTAGGAGGCAGTATTGGCGCGAGGCGATTTGAGTGACGAGGAATGGCGTGTAATCGAGCCGTTCCTACCCAGAGAACGGGGACGCAAATCGCGGCCCGCTCACGATAATCGGCGCTTTTTGAACGGGATGCTGCATGTCCTGCGCGTTGGTTGCCCGTGGCGCGACACGCACGAACGTTACGGCAAATGGAACTCTGTCTATGTCCGTTTCCGACGGTGGGCTGAGCAAGGCGTCTGGGACGCTCTGCTTGAGACCCTTGTGGAGCTTGGCTTAACCGACGACTGGCAGCATATGATCGACAGCACGACCGTTCGCGGTCATTCGCAGGCTGCTGGCGCAAAAGGGGGACTGATAAGGAGGCTTTTGGTCGATTCACGCGGCGGCTTTACGACAAAAATACACGCCCGAGCAGACGGTCAGGGACGCCCTCTCGGCTTTGTCCTGACCGGCGGTGAGGCATCAGATTACAAGGCCGTTCCCCAACTTCTTGCTATTCCCGTCAGCAGACCGCGCAAAATGCTGGCGGACAAGGGATATAATGCGGATGCAATTCGCGAAGAACTCCTGCTGCATGGCACTCGTCCTGTCATCCCATCGCGCTCGACGCGGAAGCGCTCACCTCCTTGCGATTACGTTGCATACAAAGACCGGAACCGCATCGAGCGCATGTTCAATAAGCTGAAGCAGTTCAGGCGCATCGCTACGCGCTATGACAAGACGAGGATGTCGTTTGCTGGCTTCCTGGCGTTGGCCTCAGCCAAACTCTGGTTGCCCTTCATTTGCGCACAGGCTTAGGGCGCTCTTTCTCCGCTCCCCAGAAAGAAAGCCGCGCGTCTGGCGCTTCCTTGTGAACCGCAATCTGCATATGAGCCCGAAGCTCCTTGCGGAAACGTGAGGCGTTGCGTGCTCCCCATACGCCGACGAAGCAATCTCCGGACGCATCGTTCTTGAAGACTGCCGCCCCGCCAAAGGCCGAAGACAGGCCACCTTCGCCAATGACACCTCCGTTACCGTAAACTGCGACAACGCAATCCAGCGGCGCAACGCTGACCACTGTATCGCCGGATGGGGCGAAACCTGCGCTTCTGAAAAGGTAGACAGGACAAGGAGAAGTCATCATTCCCTGAGCATATCTCCGTCATCGGAGATCACAAGCGCCTGATGTAACTTTGTCAACACGACCTAACAGGTATCAAATGATCAAAGATCCAGAGAAACGCCAAGCATGTGGTGTTTTCATGAACCAGAGGTTCATAGCGGTAAACACAATGTCGGGCTGGCGGCTTCTTATCGCTGACCCAAAGGGTTTACGTTGTCGTTTGCCACCTGACACAAGCGATTTTGAAATAGGTTCTGTCGTATTGTCAGCTTTGGCCAAGAGCAGGCTTGTCCATCCCGACGAAGATATTGAATTATCAAAAAACTCAAAAATTGAGGAGCGCTACGCCGCCTGGGTGGCGGATTTAATGCAGACTTATGGCTACAAGACCAAAAGCGCGCTATTTAAAGGCATGCTGCACTGCGATGTCGAAGTCAAGGCCGGCGAGATGACGATTCGTCCTACAAAGCGCGAGCGGGGCGACGGGTTCGGTCCAACCCTTCGGCGAGAGAAAGACTATGTACACTTGTCCGCAGACAGCTCACCTGAAGAGGTAGGCGCAGGTGTGCGGCTGGCACTGAGCCGTTCCATCGGCTAGAGGGGCAGGCATTTAATCTAATGAAGATGATATCCAGAATGTAAGCGACAAGCTGAGGCCGTTCAGGCCTTGTAGCTTCACGGCCTGAGAGCAGCAGGTAGGCCAAAGGCTCGACGCCGTAAGCCCGACAAATCAGCGATCGTTTCGTGCCCCTACTATCGGCTCAATCCAAGCCCGCGAGACCGATTGAGCTGCCGTCTCAGCGCGTGGTCATGGCTGAGTTCTGCATGGCGTGTTCGATGCACCATGCGGGCGATTGTCTGGATCTGCTCGGCCTGCCTTGCGAACTCCGGGCGTGCTGCAAGCTCTTCGGCAATCCTGCGAGGATCGGAGCTTCCGAACCGCTGGGTGAGCGCTTCGGCCACCAGCTTTGCCTCATCGAGCGCGGCTCGGCCCTCAGGTAACGATCGCAGCTCTTTGATGAACTTGCTTCGCCTCTCGACCGGCATCTTCTCCATCTTCGCAAGGATTTCGGCACCGCGGGGCGTGAGGCCGGGCACCTCGATCACGTCACGCTTTTCGCGTTGCCATTGTTCGCTCGCGCGTTCTTCGCTAAGCCGGCGCTCCCATGCTTCGGAGACATAGCCGATATGGGCAGAGAGAGACCTGGCATATTGCAGCGCCTCTTTCCGCTCCTTGTTGTTTCCGAACATCCCCGACTTGCCACGTAGCTCCCCGAAGCGTTCTGGCTGCTCTGCCATGGCCTTCGCCATGATATTGCCGTTGCCTTCCTTCTCGGTCATCGCGGTGCGCAGTCTCGCTGAGACCTCGGCCGGATCACGGAACACGCGCCGCACCAGAGATTCGACTGTATCGAACCTCTGATCGATCACGGATATCGCCCTTTCCCGGGCTATTTGTTCGATGCTGCGGTCGTATCGGGTGATCGCTGGTACCAGCGGACCGGGCTTACCGGCTTCCAGCGGCGAGTGCTGGCCGACGACTTCTGTCGGGGCAGGGGCGGCGCCGTCTTGCGACATGAGATCGGGCCACCGGATGCGGCGATAATCTTGCCTCGTCGCTCTCTGGCCGTCCGGCTGATCGTGATTAATATCCGGAACGAGATCATTGCGACGATTTTCGCGGCGAACAGGACCGGCGAGATCGCCGGCAGGTTCCTCGTAAACCTGCTGACGCTCTGATGGCCGGTCCTGTTGCTCCCGCACCGGATGGGCCGCGCGGGACAGGACCTCTTGACGCTCATCCCGGGCGGAAGCAAGTTCAATCTCGCTCCTGACCCCGAGCTTCTCCGCGATGCCCCGCCGCTCGGCAAAGTCCCTGACATAGTCCAGCGTCGTTTCCTTCGCGCCGGAACGCGACAGGCGGTTTTCTAACTGCTGGTAGGCCAGTTCATCACCCGTAACGACGCGCCACGCATTTCGTTGGACCTGCGTACCGTCCGGAAGCCTGACAGGCGTGGCTCCTTGATGGTGCAGTCCAATCCTGTCCCCGATCTTTGGCGAGGCCTCCTGCATGGCCCGTTTGAGATCAACGCCCCACACCGTGTGCCGCTCGCCCTTGTCATTCTCCAGCGTCACAAAATAGTTTTCTCGCGCCTGGCGATTATGCTCATAGGGAGCCGCGCCGTGATCGACCAGCCGGCCGGCCTTGGTGAACTCCTGGCTGTCGGCATAGAGCTGCACGCTGTCGCGATGCCTGGTCATGGCAACATAGGTCAGATGCCGGTCCATGGTGCCGGACGCCAGCACAAAGGCGCGATCGACTGTCGCCCCCTGATTTTTATGAATCGTCGTCGCATAACCGTGATCGATCGCCTGGTAGCTGTCTGTTGGAATGCTGACGCTGTCGCCACCTCGGCCATCGAGCCGGGCGATGATCTTATTCGGCTCGACATGCTCGACCGTGCCAAGCATGCCGTTTTTCACGCGGAGGTCGCGGTTGTTTTCGAGGAAGATGATCCGGTCACCGGGGGCGAAGGCGCGTTTGCCGTTATTGGTCTGGAACACGCGTTCTCCGCCGTCCTCACCATCCCCACGGTCCCCACCGTCGCTCAGCCCGTGGCCGCGCTCCAGCCGTTGTCTGTTCTGAAGCTCGGAGCGAATGGCGGCATTGAGGGCGCGCACATCGGCGCGGCGATGCGCCATGGCAATCCGGGTGCCATCCGGCCGCTTGGCACTGTCGGCAACATACTCATGCACGATCTCTGCCATTGCCGCGTCGCGGCTTTCCGCAAAGTGGATGTCGCCGTGATCGCGGTAGGCGGCAAGGCCCTCGGCCGTCTTGTGGGTCGCAAAGGCAACTGACGCTTGCCTCTGCCAATCCTGGTGCTGGCGGCGAATGTCGGAAAGTTCGACATGGCCGATCTGCTCGGCAATCGCCCTGAAGGGTGCGCCGGCCCCGATCGCCTGGAGCTGCTCATGGTCGCCGACAAGAACGATCTTTGCACTACGCGCTTCAGCCTCGCCGATAAAGCGGGCAAGCTGCCGGCTCCCGACCATGCCCGCTTCGTCGATGACGAACACGTCGCCACGGCCGATCAGATCTCGGCCGTGGTTCCAGCTGTAAGTCCATGACGCCAGGGTGCGGCTTTGAATTCCGGAACTTTCCTCAAGACCCTCGGCTGCCTTTCCGGCAAGCGCCGCACCATGGACCTGATAACCTTGAGCCTCCCACGCCTCACGGGCGGCTGCCAGCATGGTGGACTTTCCCGCACCAGCGAACCCGACCACAGCCGCGATGCCTTTAGGGCCCGTAACATGTTTGATCGCATGACGCTGTTCGTCCGACAATCCTGCTGGTGGATCGCTCGCAGCCACCATTCCGCCGGAGCTTTTCCGAAGAGAGCTATCCTGCCTTTCCATTGCGCGCTCGACATGGCGGGGATCAACCCGATGGCAATGTGCCTGATGCAACCGCTTGGCCGACCGCGCCATCGCGAGTTCCAGGTCGATCATCTCCTGGGTCGAATAGCGCGCATTGGACACGTTGCCTGTCTCAGGATCGATGCGCTCAGCCTGAAGCTCGACGAGCGCTGGTGATGCCATAACAGCCGCAAAAGTGTTCCGAAATGTCTGCGCGTCATCGTTTATATAGCGATGCAGGGTCCTGGCAATGTCGTGCCGATCGAACACGCTCTTTTCATTGCTGATCAGCAACAAAACCTGTTCCGGCTTTTGGCGGATCAGCTCGGCATTTTGCCGTGCTGCCTTGTCATCCAGCCGGCCGCGCTCGACTGCCATCCCTCGCCGTGCCATCTGCGAGGCATGCACGCCCATATGCCCGGTCGGCGACAACTCGAGGCCGCGCTGAGCAAGGGAGCGATGATCGATGCGAACGTCCAGGCCTTCGCGTTGAAGCTGACGGATGGCGATGCCTTCCCATGACTGCCTGATATCTTGAAGCTGCATGTCGGTCGTCGCCATACCGTTTGCCAACAGCCGTGCGTTCTTGTGCTCCAGAAAAGTTTTCTCGCCAAGGCCGACCCGGCGAACCTCTCGCGTCGTCATCAGCACATGCGCATGGTAGTTCCGGATGTCACCATGCTCGCCTGGCGAATGGATGGCAAAATCCACTGCCGCGCCATAGCGGTTTGCCAGATCCTGGGCAAAGGCGCGCGCAGCCTTCAGTCGCCCCTCTGGCGAAAGCTCACGCGGAAGCGCGATTTCGAATTCGCGGGCAACGCGGGCATCTTTTCGCTTTTCTGCAAACTCGGCAGCGTTCCACAAAGCCGAACGATCCAAAGCCCAGTCGGCAGAAAGACCTTCCGGCAGCACGATCTCGATGTGCTCCACTCCTTCTTTCCGGGTAAAATCATGCACGAGACCATCGCGGTGATTGGTGAGAAGAACCGCGCAACGATAGGCGGCAGATGCCACAGCGCTGCGGCCGGATGAGCGCGAGACAGGTTTGGTGCTGAGATGATAAATCGCCAACCGAAATCTCCGATCCGCAAACGGGGAAATTCAGGGCTCAACTGCGGTGCAAGTCGTAAGTGCGCCCTTGTCTGTTTACCGGTGACGACGCTAGCAACATCAAATGGGTATTTCGACTACTAAAAGTAGTAGTCGCCAAGTGGCAATTGCTCGTGTTTGAATAGGGACACAAACGCATCAATCAGGGGAGGGCGATACGCGGGCTGATAGCACGACTGATCGGGAAGAAGGGAGGAGTGGAGGAAGACATTGCAGGCACGGCTCGACAAACAGGAGCGCGCAGGCAACCTGCCGGAAGATTTTGCGTGCAGGAGACAGGCATTCGATTGGCGGCTGCCAAAAATCGGAGTTTCAAAGAAGTTTACAATGGCCCATACAGGATACCGTCCAGAAACGGAGCAGACATGAAGACCAGCCTTGAACATTTGCCGGAACGTAAGCAACGCGAGCTTGCGCGTGTCGTCGGAATTATTCAGGAAGAATTTGCTGATCTGGTCGAGCGCTCGAAGTCTGACGCCAAGAAGGATGGACGGATTTTCAAAATCATCCTGTTTGGTTCTTACGCACGTGGCATCTGGGTGGATGAACCGCATACGTCGAAAGGCTACCGCTCGGATTTCGACATTCTCGTCATCGTTAGCAACAAGGAACTGGCCGATCCCAAATACTGGGACAAGGCGACAGACCGGCTGATGTGGGACAAGGAGATCGAGACGCCCGTGGGCCTCATTGTGCACGGCGCTCGGGAGATCACCAACTTTTTGAATGATGGGCAGGCCTTCTTCGTCGATATCACTCGCGAGGGTATCGTCCTCTACGAATTCGATGACAGAGAACTCGCCGGGCCCAAGCCTCTTAGACCTAACGATGCACTAAGAGTGGCGGAAGAACATTTCCAGCGGGAAATGAAGAGCGCAAGCGAGTTTCTCGAGCTAGCCGAAATCGCTTCTGGAAAGGAAATGGATAAAAAAGCCGTCTTCCTGCTCCACCAAGCAGTTGAGACCGCCTACAACTGCTATCTCCTGACGCTGACAAATTATTCGCCAGCGTCGCACAATCTCAAATTCCTGCGTGGACTTTCCGAAGGTCGCGATCACCGTTTGATCGAGATCTGGCCGCGCGACCGTCAGCGATTTACCACATGGTACAACATCCTGAATGAGGCCTACGTCAAGGCGCGCTATTCGAAGCGTTTCGAGGTTTCCGAAGAGGCGCTCACCTGGCTTCAGGAGCGGACCGCAGAACTTCACAAGCTGGTGGAGACGCTCTGCCGCGAGCACATCGAAAAGCTGGAACAGGCCGCGGGACAGGCCGCAAATTCCAGCGACTGAGATTCACGGGTGGCTCCACAACCTTGAGCTCAGGCAACAGCCACCGCGGCGTCATGAACCATTGGGTCCAACCTCTTCTTGCAATCGCTATGTCGATCTCCTCATAGAAACTGGTCTGCCTTTCAGGAGCGAAGCCGTGGTCGACAGCGGCAGTTCCGGTGCGGCCGCAATCGAAAGGAATAATCGTGGCAAGGAAAACCATCGCACAGCGCCTGGCTGAACTGGACGCGCAACGGTCTGCACTCAAGGCCCGTCTCTCGAAAACCGAGCGCAACAACGATATGCGCCGCAAGGTCCTGATCGGGTCGCTGGTTCTGCATCACCTGGAGACCTCGGATGATCAGGAGTTTAAGAAGCAGCTTGGTGCATGGCTGCGTCGCGAACTGCCGGGCTTTCTGACACGCGACAATGACAGGGCGCTCTTTGACGACCTGATCGGACCAGGACCGCCGGGCACGGGAGAGAATGATGGTAGCGGGCAGGGCGCTCCATGAACCGGTTGCGACTTTCTTTGGACGCATTCAAGAACATGATGCGAGCCGCCGCACGTGATCCTCTTTGGGCATTTCTGGCTTTGATCACCATGCCCTTCCGGATATGGAAACCGATTCTCGGATTTGTCGTCATCCTCATCATCGTCACGTTTGTGATCGGCATGGGTGGCCGTCATTTCCTCGAGCAAACGGGTTTCGGGCGCGGCTCGCTTGTCTACATCCTCCCCGATTTCGTCACCTTGCTGGCGCTTGCCGTCATCACCTTCCGGTTCATCACCAGCGCGCTGATTTTGCATTTCGGGGAAAGTGACGATGATACCCACGGCTCCGCCCGCTTTGCGACAGACAATGAGATAGCCGCTCTCACTGCGTCCGGCTCCGGCCTCCTGATCGGTCGTGATACGAAAACGGCCAAGCCCCTGCGCTACGATGGCCCGGCCCATCTCCTGACGATGGCGCCGACGCGTACCGGCAAGGGCGTGGGAACGATCATTCCAAACCTGCTGACCGCCGACCGTTCCGTGATCTGCGTCGATCCAAAAGGCGAAAATGCGAGGATCACCGGCCGTGCTCGTCAAAAATTCGGGCCGGTTCATGTGCTCGATCCCTTTGGGGTCACCGGCAGACGCTCGTCAGCCTTCAATCCGCTGGCCATGATCGATCCTTACAGCCTCGATGTCGCGGAAGATGCCAGTGCCCTCGCTGACGCTCTCGTGTTCGACGAACCGGGAATGGCGGGCGAGGCGCATTGGAACGAGGAGGCAAAAGCATTGATTGCCGGATTGCTGCTCGAGATCGTTGCGGAAGAGCCTTTGAGACGCAGGCACCTTGCAACACTTCGAGAGTATCTCACCCTTGCTCCTGAACAGTTCGCGGCACTGCTCAAGCGTATGCAGGATAGCGACGCGGCGGGAGGTCTTGTCGCGCGCGCCGCAAACCGCCACCTTGGAAAATCCGATCGCGAAGCCGCAGGCGTTCTGTCGGCCGCCCAACGCCATACGCATTTTCTTGATTCACCGCGCATGACGGCCGTGCTCAGCCGCTCGGATTTCCGGTTTGCCGATCTCAAGCGCAGCAATGTGACGGTGTTCCTCGTCCTTCCCCCTGATCGTCTCTCGACCTATTCGCGCTGGCTGCGCCTGCTTGTCTCGCAAAGCCTGCTCGAAATGGCCCGCGATCCGACAAAGCCGGTTGCACCGGTTCTCTATCTGCTCGATGAGTTTGCATCCCTTGGGCATTTGGCACCAGTCGAACGCGCGATGGGTCTGATGGCAGGCTATGGTGTCCAGCTTTGGCCCATCCTCCAGGACATCCATCAGCTGCGTGCCACATACGGTCACCGCGCCGGAACTTTTTTGTCAAACGCCGGCGTGCTGCAGGTCTTCGGCGTCAACGATCATGACAGCGCCCGCCTCATCTCTGATTTGCTCGGACAGGAAACGGTCGTGTTCCAGACGATGGCGAGAGCGCTCGATTCCGATAAAACCGGAATTTCCTATAGCCAACAGCATACCGGCCGGCCGCTGCTCACCCCTGATGAGGTGCGCAATCTGCCCGCAAAAGGACAACTGCTGTTCCTGGCCGGGCAACGACCAATTTTTGCTGAAAAGCTTGCCTACTTTGTTGATCCGGAGTTCAGGGAGATGTTCGACCCGGCCTAACGGCAAGCACGACGAAAAAGCAGTCCGGCATCTGCATCGGACCTTGTATGCGCAGCCTCGGGCTCTCTTCGGCGCAATGGGAAGCGGGTAGATGAGCTCGTCCAAATTGCAGCCCTGCGGCAACGGCGGTATCGCGGCCGAGGGATCGTTTTCGATCGCGAGGTCTAGCAACGGAGTAATGACCTTGACAGGGCACCATAGGAGTCTAGACGAGGTTTCATAATCATCTCGGGAGTATAGACATGAAAACACTGGCAGCCGTTTCGGCTTTTGTAGGCAAGACCTTTGCCGCCTGGGTCATCCTGTTCGCCGTGCTCGGCTTCTTTTTTCCCGATACGTTCAAGCAGATTGCGCCGTGGATCGTCACGCTTCTGTCGATCATCATGTTCGGGATGGGGCTCACACTTTCGGTCGATGATTTCAGGGAGGTCGTGAAAAGGCCGTTCGATGTGACGATCGGCGTGCTCGGCCAGTTTCTCATCATGCCGCTTCTGGCGGTGCTGCTCACCCGCATCATTCCCATGCCGCCGGAAGTCGCGGCGGGCGTCATTCTGGTCGGCTGCTGCCCTGGCGGCACATCTTCCAATGTCATGACCTATCTCTCCAAGGGCGATGTCGCCTTGTCCGTTGCCTGCACCTCGGTCACCACGCTTGCCGCGCCGCTGGTGACCCCGTTCCTCGTCTGGCTGTTTGCAAGCCAGTTCCTGCCGGTTGACGGCTGGGCCATGTTCCTCAGCATCGTCAAGGTCGTTCTGGTTCCGCTCGCTCTCGGCGCCGCCCTGCAGAAGCTGCTTCCCGGTCTCGTCAAGACCGCCGTTCCGGCATTGCCGCTGGTAAGCGTCATCGGCATCGTCCTCATCGTTTCGGCGGTGGTGGGAGGATCCAAGGCGTCCATCGCCCAGTCCGGGCTGATGATTTTTGCCGTCGTCGTTCTGCATAACGGGCTTGGCTATCTCCTCGGTTACCTCGCGGCAAAGGCAACGGGCCTGTCGCTTGCCAAACGCAAGGCCATTGCAATTGAGGTCGGCATGCAGAATTCGGGCCTTGGCGCGGCACTTGCCACGGCCTATTTCTCGCCTCTCGCCGCGGTTCCAAGCGCCATTTTCAGCGTCTGGCACAATATTTCCGGTGCAATCCTGGCGAACTGGTTTTCGGGCCGGGTGGACGCAGGTTCCGCCAACAAAACTGCCTGAAGCTTCCCATCTGTCAGGCCGCCTGTAGTTCAGGCGGCCTGACCCTGCCTTAGAACGGCATAGTCTGACGTGCTACGGCCGGTGGATTAAGCTTGGCAAAGCCCTCCTGGCGCTGATACGGGAAATGCGGATAGGGAGCAGTTGTCTCGCTGGCCTCGTCCAGCCTCGCTACCTGTGCGGACGTCAGTTCCCATCCCACGGCATTAAGGTTCTGGCGAAGCTGTTCCTCATTGCGCGCGCCGATGATGACCGTGGAAACAGTGGGGCGTCTGAGCAGCCAGTTGAGGGCGACCTGCGGCACCGTCCTGCCGGTTTCTTGCGCGACAACGTCGAGCGCATCAATCACGCGGTAGAGATGTTCATCATTAACCGGCGGGCCGAAGCTGGCGGTCTCATGCAGGCGGCTACCTTCGGGCAGCAGCGTGCCGCGGCGGATTTTTCCGGTCAATCGTCCCCAGCCAAGCGGGCTCCAGACCATTGCACCAAGACCCTGATCCGCGCCGAGCGGCATCAGATCCCACTCGTAATCCCGGCCGATCAGGGAGTAATAGACCTGATTGACCACATAACGCGGCCAGCCATATCGGTCCGCGACGGCAAGCGATTTCGTGATCTGCCAGCCGGAAAAATTCGAGACGCCGGTATATCGCACCTTGCCGGAGCGGACGAGTGTATCGAGCGTCGCCAGCACTTCCTCAACCGGTGTGAAGGCATCGAAGGCATGGAGTTGCAGGATGTCGATATAGTCGGTCTTTAGGCGGCGCAGGGCGTCATCCACCGCGCGCAGCAGCCGGAAGCGGGACGACCCGGCCTCGTTCGGACCGTCGCCCATCGGCAGGCTGGTCTTGGTTGAGATCAGAACGCTGTCGCGCCTTCCCTTGACGGCTTCGCCGAGCACTTCCTCCGATGCGCCATTGGAATAGACATCGGCGGTATCGAACAAGTTGACGCCGGCTTCCAGACAAATATCGATCAGGCGCCGGGCCTCCGTGGCGTCTGAATTGCCCCAGTTGCTGAAGAGCGGGCCGGAGCCGCCGAAAGTTCCGGTGCCGAAACTTAAGACCGGCACCTTCAGGCCGGATTGACCGATGGCGATATTCCATGGGGCGTTCCTTTGTTGCTTCGAAATGGTCGCGGGGGCTCTGGCAGCGCCGCGCTCTGTCCATCCCGTCATGATTGGCAGATGAAGATTGCGATGCGTTTCAATCGCTGTCTGAAGATAGACGCTCGCTTTTCAATGAAATAGAATGCCAAAAATACTATCACTTGTGAGATGAAGTCATCATGGCACGACTGGAGATCAACCGGGCAGGGGAGATGGAAATCTTCGTGCGGATCGTCGAACTCGGCGGTTTTTCCCGCGCGGCCGCGGCGGCAAACATGACGCCTTCGGCGGTGAGCAAGCTGATCGCGCGGCTGGAAAGCCGCCTGGGCGCGCGCCTGCTCAACCGTTCCACCCGGCAGCTTCAGATCACGCCGGAGGGCTGCGCCTTCTATGAAAGGGCCACCCGCATCCTCGCCGATCTCGAAGAGGCCGAACGCGCCGCCGGGGAGGGCGAACAGCCTGTCGGCCGCGTGCGGATCAACACCAGCGCTTCTTATGCAACGCATATTCTTGCGCCCATCCTGCCACGGTTTCTGGCGCTTCATCCGGGCATCAAGCTCGATATCGTCCAGACGGATATGGTGGTTGATCTTCTTGCGGAACGCATGGATGTGGCGGTGCGCGCAGGGCCGCTCAAAAGCTCAACTCTCCTTGCCCGGAAACTCGGTGAGACGGGGATGATCATCGCCGCCGCCCCGGCCTATCTGGAGCGTTGCGGCGTGCCGCAAACCATCGCCGATCTGGAAGATCACAATCGGCTCGGATTCGGTTACGCGCGGTCAGTTGACGGGTGGCCGTTGCGGGACGCCGGAAAAACCGTTGTCATTCCGGCGACGGGGCGCGTGCAGGTAAGCGACGGCGAGGGCCTTCGCCGTCTTGCCCTTGCCGGTGTCGGGCTGGTCCGCCTTGCCGCTTTCACCGTGCGGGAGGATATCGCCGCCGGCCGGCTTGTCTCCGTGCTCGATCACCTCGATACGGGTGAGACGGAGATGTTTCATGCCGTTTATGTCGGCCAGCGCGGTCCGCTTCCCGCCCGCATCCGGGCCCTGCTCGATTTTCTCGGCGAGCACGGGCGGGTGAAATGACCTTCCGATGCATTGGAAGTCGCGGCGGGGATGAAGACGGCAGGCGGCTGAAAAAAAGATGGTCCGGCCAACCGGACGCCTATGGTCTCGGACCGGACAGCGTAAAGGCGTCAGCCGATTTCAGCGTAATGTGTGTTTCGCCGGCAAGTGTGCTTGGTATCGCGCCGCAAAGGCTGCCCGTCGTCACGACATTGCCAGCCTTGAGCATCTCGCCGGTGTTGAATACCGCATTGGCAAAGGCAACAAGCGGCGCAAGCGGATCACCATTCGGATGTTTTACCCCGGCATCGAACAGCGATACCGACCCCTCGGTAACGGTGAGCTGCGGCAGGTTCTCGCCATTTCCGGCAAAGACGTCCAGGATGCCTTTATCGACTTCCGGGCCGATGACGAAGCCGTGGTTGGCGAGACGATCCGCGAGAAAAAGCGGAAACGGCACCTGATTTTTCTCCACCAGCCTGTAGCGGAGAAGTTCAACGCCAAGGTGAACCTTGTCGATAAATCCTATCAGGTCGGCCCTCGTCAGCGGCCCCGCCGCCGCCGCAGGAATATCCGCCGAAAGCGTAAAGCAGATCTCGACCTCGATGCCTTCGGTGCCGCCATGGGGAAAAGAAGCGGCATTGGCTTCATCGATCCGCACACAATCGAACATGGGCGCCCCAATGGCCTCGCCATCCGCGCGAATCGCCAGTTTCCAGCCGGCAACCGGTTCTGCCCGGCTCTCAGCAAAAGCCCGCTGGACCGCCATAGCCTCTCCAAGCGTACCGGGAATGAGACCCTCCGCCTGCACCGCCGCCAGAGAAATCTTCGCCCCCTCGCGGCTCGCTGTCGTGAAGCTTTCCGCCAGTTTTTCGATTGCCGCCATTGCGTCCATGATCTCCGTTGTTCTCGAACGCCAAAATGTTGTCACGATTTGGCGCTCACTGCCAAGGCCATCAATGCCGGGTTTGACAACATCGCCGACTTTAAGGGCGTGCGGCGAAGGGCATTGTGCGGGGTTTATGGGAGAGCAAATGAATAGTGTTTATGGTTGACAGCGTCACAAAACATAAATTCAAGCGTTTGCTTCTGGGTTTCCTTAGCGTATTCGTCCCTACCACGACGTAGAACAGAGAGTTGACGCATGACATTGCAATTTCCGAGCATCGCGCAGACGCTTGCCGAAGAGATCGGAAGATTACGCAAATGGCTGGATGAGGACGCCCTGCCCCTGTGGTGGGAGGCGGGTTCGGCCCGGCCGGATGGCGGCTTTTACGAACGTCTCGACCAGGATGCGAAACCGGTTTTTTCCGATGACCGACGCGCCCGCGTGCAGCCGCGCCAGGCCTATTGTTTCGCCGCCGCCGGCCAGCATGGCTGGCAGGGACCGTGGAAGGACGCGCTCCTGCACGGGCTTTCCTGGTTCGAGAAGGTCTATCGCCTTGAAAACGGCCTTTACGGCAACCTTGCCGACCAGACGGACCGGCTGATCGATCCCTCCTTCGATCTCTACAATCAGGCCTTTGCGCTGTTTGCCGCCGCACAGGCGGCTGCAAGCCTTCCCGAGCGCCGGGACGAGATGCGCGGCCGGGCGCTCGATATCCTTGCCATCCTCGAACGCGACTACAGACATCCGGTCGCCGGCTTCGAGGAAGCGAACCCGCCGCGCACGCCGCTCTGCTCCAATCCGCACATGCATCTCTTCGAGGCGATGCTGGCCTGGGAGGTGCAGGACCCGGACGGCCCGTGGTCGGCGCTGGCCGACGAGATCGCCGATCTTGCGCTTAACCGCTTCATCGATGGCGGCAATGGCGGCTTGCGCGAATTCTTCGCCCATGACTGGACACCGCATGACAGCGACAAAGGCCGGATCATGGAACCGGGGCACCAGTTCGAATGGGCCTGGCTTCTGGTGCGCTGGGGCAGCCTGCGCGGGAATGATGAAGCGATCAGGAAGGCAAAACGCCTCTTCGAGATCGGCGAAGAACACGGCATCTGCCCACGCCGCAAGGTGGCGATGATGAGCCTCTACGACGATTTTTCGGTGCATGACGGGCTGGCGCGGTTATGGCCGCAGACGGAATGGCTGAAGGCTTCGGTGCGGCTTGCGAGCGTCACGGGCGGTGAGGAGCGTCAGCGTTACCTCGCCTCCGGTCTCAGCGCCATCGGCGCGCTGCAGCCTTTCCTCGACACGCCGGTCAAGGGCCTGTGGTTCGACAAATGGCCGGCCGACAGGCCGATGCTCGACGAGCCGGCGCCGGCAAGCACGTTTTATCACATCGTCTGCGCCATATATGAGGCAGAGGCCGTGCTGGCGGTCAGTGGGTGAACTCAGCACGCCCAGCCGGTGGGCGTGCTACATTCGCCACCCTCATTTTCAGGGCGGCGAAACAGCCAGTATTAATATGCTGCAAGCAAGCGGTTTGTCGTAACTGACGCACTCGGCGCAGATCAAAGTCGCGCCTTTCGTGTGTCGAATCTTCCCCACTAAGCTACATCGGCGTCAAATTGGATGCTGTGAAGCCGTTTATAAAGGCCATCATTCGCAAGAAGCTCACGTCTGCTGCCCTGCTCGGCGACTTCACCATTATCCATAACGACAATCTTGTCGGCACGATTGATAGTGGAGAGACGGTGAGCAATGACGATTGATGTCTTGTTGAACGTCAGTCGTTCAAGTGCATCGCGAACGAGAGCTTCGGATTCCGAATCCAATGCGCTGGTCGCTTCATCGAGGATCAAAATATCCGCGTCTCTGAGCATGGCGCGGGCAATCGCAACACGCTGCCGCTGCCCCCCGGACAATCCAGAGCCATTTTCACCGAGCCTGCTGTCATAGCCGTCCGGCATGCTCATGATGAAATCGTGCGCATTGGCTGCCTTGGCGGCCGCTATTATCTCTTCTTCGGTGGCATTGTCGCGGCCAACGGAAATATTGTGCCTTATGGATCCCGAAAACAGGAATGTTTCCTGCCCCACATAAGAAACGTGCTCGCGCAAGCTCGAAAAAGAAACGTCGCGCAAATCCATACCGTTGATTTCTACTGAGCCGGTTTGCGGATCGTAAAGGCGCATCATGAGATTGATGATGGTGGATTTGCCGCTGCCGGATGGGCCGACCAGTGCGGTCATCTTGCCACCTTCGAAGAGCAGGCTGACATCCTTCAGAACGGGCTGGCCTGCAACATATTCAAAGCTCACATTTTTTAGTTCGACATCGCCTGTCGCTTTGGGCAGAGGCTCGGCGTCTTTTTTCTCGGCAAGCGTCAGCGGCGCGTCCAGCACCTCAAACATCATCCGCACGCCAATCATGCCGCCTTCGATCTGTACCCGCATGCGGGCGAGGCGTTTCGCCGGTTCATAGGCAAGCAACAGGGCGGTAATAAAAGCCATCAAATCGCCCGGCGAGCCGCCTTTTTCGAGAACGGTATAGCCGGACACGGCAATAACGACAGCAATTGCGAGGCCTGATAGCGTCTCCATGATGGGACTGGTGGCGGCCTCCAGTTTGGCAATGCCATTGGCACGTTGCTCTACGTCGGAAACCGCCTTGTTCATGCGCTGACGCATAAGTTTCTCAAGGGAGAATGCCTTGATGACACGTACACCTATGCTGGTTTCCTGTACGACATTGACAATCTCACCGAGCGAAGCAAGCTCCGCCTCCATGATCTTGCGTACGCGGCGCAAAACAAGCCGAACGCTGAAGATGGCAAGAGGGCCGATAATCATGGAGATCGCACTCAGGAGGAAATTCTGGGCGAACATCACGATAATAAGACCGATAAGCGAAAACAGGTCACGTACGAACGATGTGACAATCGTATCGATGACGCTGCGCGCCGCCTGTGCATTGTAAGTAACGCGAACCAGCAGTTCCGAGGACGGCAGATTCTGAAAGAAGGAAACGCCCTGTTTCAGGAGCCGATCGTAGATCTTGCGTTGTTGCTCCGCTACGATGCTATTACCAGCTTTGCTGAGATAATAGCTCTGCACAAAGGTTGCGAGGCCTTTGACGATGAAGATAGTCGCGACTGCAAAGGCAATCTCGAGAACGACGTCAAAGCCCTGCTTCAGATAAACGCTGTTGACGATATCGCGCATGATCCATGCGCTGAGAGATGTCGTGCCGGCGACGACGAGCATCGCGGCAATTGCCGCAGAATACCAGCCAACATGCTTTCTGAAATTTTCTTTGAAAAGTCGCACCAGCAACGTCTTGTCGTTTTCAGACAAAAAAGATCCGATCACGGAGATATCCTTAGTTAGCTGATACCACTACGATTTGAGAAATTGATGGCTGTCCATTTCGATCATTTTTGACCAGGAAACCAGTCCACTATCTGTTCCGAATAGGTAAGCCGCATTCTACTTCGTTTCGTAATCCCGTATCAACTGGCTTAATAATTTCTCTCGGCGCTGGAAAAGTCCTCAGACTCGTTGTTCAAGCGAACCAAATAGTGCGGTGGCCGGCGAGTGTCAACATCCCGCCGACCCGGTCGAACATTCGAGATGCACCGTTACCGTCTTTTATAATCGTCCTCGATGCGGATGACATCGTCCTCGCCGATATAGGCTCCGGTCTGGATTTCGACCAGTTCGAGCGGGATCTGCCCCTCATTGGCAAGCCGGTGCGGCTGGCCGATCGGGATATAGACCGACTGGTTTTCCGTCAGCAACTTCGTCTCTTCACCGATCGTCACCGTCGCCGTGCCCTTGACGACGATCCAGTGTTCCGAGCGGTGATAATGTTTCTGGAACGAGATGCGGTGGCCGGGATCGACCGTGATATGACCCACCCGGTAACGCTCGTCCACATACATGTGCTCGATATAACCCCAGGGGCGATAGACGCGCTTGTGGGTCTGCGTCTGTGGTGCGTGTTCGCCGTCCTTCAGCGTCTCCACCAGACCCTTCACATCCTGCACCCGGTTTTTCGGCACCACCAGAACCGCATCCTTGGTGGCCACCACCACCATGTCTTTGGCGCCAACCACCGTCGTCAGCAATTGCGTCGAATGGATGAGGCAGCCTTCGGAATCGATGAAGACGCCGTTGCCTTCCAGCGCATTGTCGTTGCCGCGCTTGTCGGCGATTTCCCAGATCGCATCCCAGCTGCCGATATCCGACCAGCGGAAATGGCCATGCACCACCGCCATGCGTTTGGTCTTCTCGATCACGGCATAGTCGATGGAGTTTTTCGGCGAGGCCTCGAAGCTTGCCTGATGCAGGCGCACGAAGCCGAGGTCGCTTTCATATTGCTCGACCGCCTGCGTCACCGCCGCAAGAATCTCCGGGGCGAAGGCCTTCAGTTCGGCGATCATCACATCGGAGCGGAACAGGAAGTTGCCGGAATTCCAGAGATAACCCTTTTCCAGATAGGAGATCGCCGTCTTCATATCCGGCTTTTCCACGAAGGCATCGACGGTGCTGAGGTCTTTTTCGCCATCGATCGCATCACCCGGCTTGATATAACCGTAGGAGGTGCGCGGTTCGGTGGGCACCAGGCCGAAGACGACGATATTGCCCTGATCGGCGGCTTTTGCGCCGAGTTTCACGGCCTGTGAAAACTTGTCGGCATCGAGCACCACATGGTCGGCGGCAAGCGCCAGCACCAGGCATCCGGGCTCACGGTGCTCGGCCAGCACGGCGGCGGCGGCCATGGCAGCGGCGCTGTCGCGGCGGGCGGGCTCCAGCACCACGGTTGCCGGCAGATCGATCTCTTCAGCCTGACGGCGGGCGAAGAAACGGAAATCCTCATTGGTGATCACCAGCGGCTCGGCATAAAGGCTCTTGTCGCCCACCCGCTGCAGCGTCTGCTGATAGGTCGAAAGATTGCCGACCAGCGGCTGGAACTGCTTGGGCAATTGATCGCGCGATACCGGCCAAAGCCGCGAACCAGCACCGCCGGCAAGAAGAACCGGCGTGATCTTTCGAGCGTATGTGTTCAAAATGAAACCTCTCAACTTTCTATCGCCCCCTAACTTTCGTGATATCGAACGCGAGGCGACGCTTCAAATGCCGGATAGAGCTTTCCACAGTGAATAGAAACAACCCAATTTTTGCTTGATGAACCGATGACTGCCGAAGTTTTCACGGGTGATGAGCGCATTTGACAAGGGTTCAGAACCACCTGTATAAGCCGCGCACATCTCTCCGCCTGCGCCAAAAGTTAATGGTTTAAAGCGGGGCGTGTCCCCGATGTGGGTGATTTAGTAACGCTGCATCGGCGTCAACTGCCACTTGGTGGGGCATGAGGATATGTCTGCAAGATGACTGAAGTTTTTTTCGATCTTTCCGAGCTTTTTTTAAATTCAGGCGTAAAGTTTAAATATTATGGTATCTCCAGAACTGTGATGGAGGTCGCTTACGAACTGACAAAATTGGATTCCAGAGTCCGATACGTCATATATTCTCCGTATCATGGTCGGTTTTTTGAAGTTTTCCCGAGGGTTGGAAACGCATCGCCGACTGGCGTGCTGGACCACAATCTTCCTCCTTCGGCTACCCCCCTTCGGCTGCGCCAAAGCCTCTTTAATAATAACCCCGTCAAATCTTCCGTTTATTGGGCAATTCGAAAGGTCGTCGATTTCAGAAACCGGCGGCGATGGGCTACGGTCCCGGATGGTTCGGCTAAGGAAGTCGATCTCTCCGGTCATGTGCTGATCTCCCTGGGCAGGCCGAAGATTATGTCCGATTATCTGGCGGCCCTTGAAGCACGTGGAACAAACGTGATCTTTGTCCCACTTCTGCACGACATGATCCCGTTGCACGATTTCACGCACAGGAATCAATTCTCTTTCCCGAAGAATTTTCTGCACGACAATCAGGTGGCGATTAAAGCATCGTCACTCATTCTCACGAATTCGGAATTCACAGCTCGCGAGGTTCTGCATTTTTCGGAGAAAGGCGTGTTGCCGCCTGTATCAAAGGTCATTGCCGTGCCGCTTTGCAACGAGTTGCGTCCGACCTCGGAGCCTATAGAGAAGCGCGGGCCGTCCGGACGTTACATCTTATGCGTGGGAATCTATAATGGCAGGAAAAATCTGGAATGCGTAGTTGAGGCCATGATGTCCCTTCACGAGCGGGGAATGGATGTCCCCAATCTCGTATTGGCTGGTGCGAGACGCAAACGTGTGGAGAAATTTCTAAAGAATAAGCGATTTCTGCCGCTGTCCACAAAATTTCATTTCGTACTCAACCCGAACCAGGCGGAACTGGCGGAATTGTATAAGCGTGCATTTGTGCTTGTTCTCCCCAGTCGGATGGAAGGATGGGGTTTGCCGATCAGCGAGGCGTTATGGTGCGGAACACCTGCACTGGCGGCGGACGTTCCGGCACTGAGAGAGGCGGGGGGCGATCTGGCCCGTTATTTCGATCCGGAAAAGCCTGTGGAACTTGCGGATATTCTGAGCCAATTGCTGGCGAATAAGTCTGAATATGATGTATTGAGAGCCAAGATTGCGGATGCACGTCCCGTAATGCGAACTTGGCGCGATGTCGCTTCTGGATTGTTGCAGGCGTTGGATGACGATGGAATCGCCAAACGGGTTGATATCGGCTGGGTCAACAATTAAACGGTGTGGGTATTAAATGCCCGTGCCATTGATCATCATAACCAAAGTAGCTAAGCGCTATTGAGGCAAGGCAATTAGCGAAATCACTCCGCTCGGACGCATTCTAGATAAGGAACATGAAAATATGCCCAAGGCGCTTATAACGGGGATTATCGGGCAGGATGGGGCCTATCTTGCGCAATGTCTCCTTGACAAAGGCTATGAAGTCTACGGTCTGGTTAGACGTTCGTCTTCTGCTGACATAAACGATTCCCGTCTGAGATGGTTGGGTATTCGCGATAGAGTAAAATTGCTTGACGGCAATTTGACCGATCTTTCGAGTTTGACCCGTATATTGCGTGAGACACGTCCAACAGAAATCTACAATCTTGCTGCGCAGTCATTTGTTAAATCGTCTTGGAACCAGCCTATTCTGACTGGCCAAGTTACAGGTATCGGCTGTGTAAATATGCTGGAAGCGTTTCGTCTGGAGACGCCGGAGGCCAGGTTCTATCAGGCATCCTCATCGGAGATGTATGGACTGGTTCAAGAGCCAATTCAGAGCGAGCAAACACCGTTTTATCCTCGTTCTCCCTATGCTGCCGCCAAGCTCTATGCTCATTGGATGACGGTCAACTACCGTGAAAGCTTCGGCTTGCACACATCCAGTGGGATATTGTTCAATCATGAGTCGCCGCTTCGAGGTATCGAGTTCGTAACTCGAAAAGTCACCGATTGCGTTGCGCGCATAAGATTAGGAATGGAGAAGGAGTTGCGCCTCGGTAATATTGATGCGCAGCGTGACTGGGGGCATTCCAGGGATTATGTCAAGGCAATGTGGCTGATGCTGCAACAGGACGTGCCAGACGACTATGTGATTGCGACCGGTCGGACGGTAACCGTTAGACAGATGTGCGAAATAGCATTTTCGCATGCGGGTCTGAAAATGGAAGATCATTTGGTTATCGATCCGGAGCTCTTCCGGCCCGCAGAAGTGGATATTCTTCTGGGGAACCCGGCAAAGGCGAAAGAAAAACTCGGATGGGAGGCGCAAATTAGCTTGGAAGAGATGATTTGCGAAATGGTTGATGCAGACCTGCAGCGGTTGAGCGTTAAGTGAAAATGATATGAAGGTAGAGCGTCGTTCGCGCTTTTGCGTTTTGATAACTGGTGCGGGTGGGTTCGTCGGCAATTGGCTACGACGAGCACTTTTGGATGCTTTACCTTCAGACGCTCTACTTCTTTCCTCTGGTCGGAAAGGCGAGGTTTCCGGTTCGGTTGGTCTTGATCCTCGTGAGAAGTGGATTTTGCTGGATGTTGCCGATGAGGCTGCAACTGCTGCGGTAATCATCGAATGGCGACCAGAAGTCGTAATTCATCTTGCTGCGCAGTCGAATGTCCAGCGAGCCGCCGCTGCGCCACGGGAGACTTTCTCCGTTAATTTTTTCGGTACAATGAATTTGGCGGATGCCATAATGAAATATTGTCCGGAGACCCTGCTTATAAATGTTGGTACATCTGAGGTATATGGGGGCACGGCTAAGGAAATAGCCCACCCTCTTGATGAGCAAACTCTGCTCGATCCAATGAATGCGTATGCAGTTTCAAAAGCATCTGCAGATTTGTTGATCGGACAAATGTCACGCAACGGTTTGAAATCTGTCCGGTTCCGGCCGTTCAATCACACAGGGCCATTTCAAACAGACAGCTTTGTTGTGCCAGCCTTCGCGGCCCAGATTGCAAGAATCGAAAAGGGTTGGCAGGAGCCGACAATCAAGGTTGGTAATCTTGAGGCTCAACGCGATTTCTCGGACGTGAGAGATATAGTTTCGGCTTACGTCAAGGTAGCGTTGTCGATGCCGCCCTCTTTGGAGCCTGGAACGGTGTTTAATTTAGCGTCCGGAAAATCCAGACGGGTTGGCGACATATTGGAAGCCCTATTGGCTAAGTCCAATGTGAAGATTGAACTTGTTGAAGACCCGTCAAGATTACGACCGAGTGACGTTCCGAAAATCGTTGGGGACTCTAGCCGTGCAAGACAACTGCTTAATTGGCAACCGGCTCACGATTGGGACGAAACCTTGAATGGTTTGCTGAACTATTGGCGTGAAGAGGTTCGAAAATAGTCTTCGCTGATTGTTTCAGCAAGCTTTGAAATTCATAAGTTAGCAGGGTGTGAGCTTTTTGGTACAGAAGGTCGTGAAAGCATTGAGCATGTTCATAAATGGCCAACTCCAAAAGCTAAAATACATAAGTGACAGACTTGGTGCGCCTGTCTGGGTTTCGTCGATTACCGTAACATTTTCCATATTTCTTATGTTTTTCTTTCTCGCTGGGGATGGGCGAGGAAATTTGGCATGGCATGTTCGCCCCGCTGCTTACTTTGGAATAACTGAGGTCCTTCGAAATCACAATGTTGAGCCGTGGTACGTTGGCGCCGGTAACGTGGGATGGGACGGGCAATTTTATTTTGCGATCGCAAACGATCTCAAAATGAGTGAAGATACCGCTCGGCATATGGATACCGCTGTAACCTATCGTTATCAGCGTATTGGTTTACCGTTAGCGGCGAACGTTGTTGCTCTTTTGACGTTGCAGGAATGGGTAAGTCCTTTCGTCTATTGGGGCACGAACCTAGTGTTACTTTTTTGGGGCACTTTTGCTTTAGCTTCGATACTGAAGAGAATGGGCCTCAGCGCTAGTTGGGCTTTATTCTGGTCACTCAGCGCCGGTGTTCAGGTTACGGTATTGAGTGGGTTACCCGACGCCGCAGGTGATGCTTTTTTCTTAATTGCCATTGATAGTCTTTTGCGGCGACGGTACCTACTATATTCGCTTGCAGCGATTATGGCGATACTTTCGCGAGAATCTTTCGTATTTGCAGCAGCAGGGATATTTTTGGCGTATACCTATGTTCATCGAGCCGACCTTACGAAATGGGCTATCTCGCTGTACAGGAAACTTTTTTTGTTGGCGCTGCCAGGGATCGTTTTTGTCGGCTGGCAACTAAGCATCTTCCTGAGATTTGGAAAACTTCCCTCTCAAGAGCCGGGAGTTGCCGGGGCAATTTTTACAACACCGTTCTTGGCTTGGTATGAGGCACTTCAGCGAGCAGTCACCGATGGTTCAGCTTTTTTTGCTAGGTCTTTAGCAAATTCACAGGTTGCGCTGGCGCCAACAATTGTTCTCCTGTTGGGGGCTTTCACCGCATCCCTCTATCTAATTCGCAAGAATAACGGGAAAGCGTCCATTAATGTGATGATGATTGGTGCTGCTTTCCTTCCGCTGCCTCTTTTAGCCGCCACATTTGGTGCAATTGTGACAATGCATTGGACGGGTTATTTAAAAGCAACAGCCATTCTTATCGTACCGGTGATGTTGGCCTTTTCCAAATCGCAAATCCAAAAGATTAATGCGTTGGGAATTGTACTTTGTTTGTTTTTGGTTATCCAGATGCCTGGGCTGTGGGCGTGGACACGGACTGATGGGGCTGCAAATGAGTATTCTAGCGAAGAGATTTTCTGGGGTCATAAAGAAAGCAGTTTTCCTAAAGAAGTTTCGTGCCTAAGCGAATATAAATCGAAAATTACTCTGCTTCGCTTTGAAAACTTTGATCGGAGTAATTTCTTTAGAGCCGTGGCCAGATTGCCTTCGCGTTATTTGCTGGAGCTCCAAGTTGAAAATTTGGGCGCCGAGAAATGGCAACATACGCAAGGCAAAGGCAACATAAATCTAGCCGGACGGTGGATAGATGACCGATCTCGCCTTGAAATTGGTAGGACGAGGTTTTCTGTGATTGGCGGAGAGATTGGGCCGGGAGAGCGCCGGAACCTGCATATGGTGATAGAAGGCGCGCCCCCGCGCCCTGGCGCAAAGCTGGTCCTCTCTATGATTCAAGAAGGCTGCGGGTGGTTTGACTCAGCGGGTGATGTTGGCTTCGTCGATATGGGTACATTCCGATGAGCCCGTCCGCTGAAGCCGAGCGCAAATGCAGTCGGGAAACGACCTTTTTATCGACCAGGACACTAGGAGAATATTGTTTTCGCGCTAACGCGCTCGCCATTATGCCGGAGCGGTGTGCGTTTTTACTGGAAAGCGGACTGCTTACTTCATCTCGCTGAAGAGAACGGGTTGGTAAAGAAACGGGGTACGCAGGGAATGTCAGATCAAAATAGTATTCGAACTGCTGTCGAAGAGTACGTTAAGGACGACCTAATGAAAGGTGATTTCTTAAGTCAGGCCTATAAGTATGATGAAAATGACATTCCTGCAGAATATTTATTCGATTCCGAACCATCCGACTTTCTGAAATGTATTTATAGGATACTTCTGCATCGGAGTTGTTGTGGAAGTGAGCTCGAGCATAATAAAGGGCTGCTAACTAACGGCATTTTGCGGACAGATATTATGCGCGGAATTTTGCAGAGTGAGGAATTCAAGCAAAATCAAAAACAGCCTTCTAAACATATAGAATTGCTGATCGCAGAGGAAGAGCATCGGCAGAAGACAAGGCAAACGGGGGTAGGCCGCTTTCTTCGCAGACTTCTGGGATTAAAATCTCGACCACGAGGCCTTGCAATCAATGCTGATCCGTCCGCAACAGATGCGGATGGCTCTGTCATCCAATCAGTAGCGCGAGAGCGGCGTCGGGACGATGATAATAATGAGGATGGAGAGGAACAGTTGAAACCAGTGCTACGAAAAAAGTCATATCGCCGAGAAGATATAAATCTTCTTAAGCAAGATATTATGACCGAGCTTGATCGTCGCCATAGAGGTCCCTCTGATGTTGTGCGAAAGCAGCTAGAGGCTTACATTCCACATTTAGTACTTGATGTTGGAAATGGAAAAGTTCTGGATATCGGATGTGGCAGAGGTACGTTTCTTGAGATTTTAAGAGATAATGGTGTTGAAGGCGTTGGGCTAGAAATAAACCAGGAACAGATAAATGAATGCTTAGATAAGGGATTGGATGTCCATCTCGAGGACGCATTTGTTTTCCTCAAAAATTGTGATGAAAATTCTTTTGCTACAATCACATTGTTTCATGTGATTGAACATCTCGCGTTCGAGGATCTTGTCCTGCTACTGAATGAAATTTATCGGGTTCTTGCTGTCGGTGGAACATTGCTCATGGAGACTCCGAACGCCGAGAACCTGTTTGTTTCAACATTTTTCTTCAACGTTGATCCTACCCATGTTAAGCCGATAACATACCAGTATATTTCCACTGTTCTTGAAGTGATCGGGTACCGATGCGAACGATTACCAGCGTCTGGATACATCAATGAGGACGCTGGCGAACCGACACAAAATATACACCTAAATCACCTTTTGTTTGTGGCGGCCAATCTATTGGTGAAAGCAACCAAGGGAGATGCGGGTTGAAAGCGTTGAGTGTAGTAACTCCCGTTCCGCCGCAACCTACGGGGATTGCTGACTATGCTGAAGGACTGATCAGAGGACTTCGATCTCTAGGTCATGATATCAACATTTTCACACAAAGCAGATTTTGTCACACTCCAAGCCCATTGGGACAGGTCATGGGACTGGACAGTTATGATCCATTGGAAAACGCCCCATCGCGCACTATCTACCAGATAGGTAATAACCGCGCATTTCACGATGAACAAATTTTGAGTTTTTTCAAATATGGAGGTGTAGTTCACCTTCATGATTTTTCATTACATCACCTCTTCGCGCATTTCACGTATGTGAGAGACAGCGAAATATATTATGCCCTTCTGAGGAAGTGGTACGGAGAGGAGTTTTCGGAGAGTTGCAGGCAACGAATTGATAGGGCGGAGATTATGCCCTGGGAAAGTTCGGATGTATTAAGGCATCCATTAAACGAGGAAGTTATCGCGAGGGCGAGTAAAGTTATCGTACATTCGCACTTGGCGCGAAACTTTATATTGGAGCGCTTCCCCGAGACGCCTACGTTTCTTCTCCCGCAGTGTTACCCCGATGGGGTGCCAGTAAAGAGGCGCGAGGTGCGGGATTCTTTGAATGTTTGTACGTTGGGATTTGTTGATCGGTTCAAGAGAGTTGACAACCAGATTGAGGCGATTGCTCTTTGTAAAGAACGCGGTTTGGAAATTCGGTTAGATGTGGTCGGCAGGTTAAGCGAAGACTGCTCCGATTTACCCGATATGGCGGCGGATTTGGGCGTTTCGCATCTAGTGCAGTTTAAGGGAGGCGTCAGCCAGGACAAGCTTTTAAATTACTTTCGAAGTGCTGATGTGTGTATCGTTTTACGCGACCCAACGGTTGGAGAAACGTCAGCTATCGTGTCACGCGCCTTACAATATGGCCTGCCGTTGATCGTTAGCGATATAGGCACGTATAGTGAAACGCCGGACTTCGTGGGAAAGGTTTCCGTGGGGCCAAAAGCAGCCACAGAACTTGGGGTTATCTTGGAGGAATGGGCGACAAAACCACAGGTCTATGACGATATCTCTGCGAGATCATATCGATATGCAAACAGCGACCTTGCTTCGTTTTCGAGGACTTGTGAAGCGTATAGTGCGCTATTTTAAGCGCATTGTTTCGGTGAAAGTTGCTTCGAGTTTGGTAGCTGAAAATCGAGGGCGAGGGCGGGCAAGCAATGATACCTGACGGACGGAAATGGTAATAAATTCGAGAAAACTGGAATTTATTATGTACGCGTTCGTCTTGGTCGCCTTATTTACTTTAGAGATTCATTTATTGGGTTATCGAAAAAGTATAGGGATACTTAGATCAGTTGCGCCTGATGAAGCGTTATTTTTTGATGTATCTGCGAATTATATGAAATCGTTTATATCTTGGGATGCTTCTTTGTTCCCCCAAGGGTTCCCTGGGCCGTATGGTCACCCATTTTGGTTTCTGATGGTTGCATTGCTCGGTATCGCAAATTTGTTGGATTTGAACAGTGTGCTGTTAGCATATAACGTATTCTTATCACTAAAATATTTATCTTGCTATTTTTGGAAGAAAACCTTCGAAGAGCGGTATGATTACTTCCAGTCATCTATATTTTCGTTGACCTTACTTCTGTCGCCGGGGTTGTTTTTCTACGGAAAGGTTATTTCTCCGGAGTACATGCTTATGCTCGTTTTTTCGATCGGGACATACTATATTGTCAAAAAAAAGTATAATATCGCTCTTTCATGCACTATTCTCGGAACTTACATCAAAATCCTCTACGCTCCCTATTTCTTGATTGCCTCGACGGTTGTGATTGCTAGAGACCCGTGGAAATTCCATCGGCTTGACTTGACGTTTGTGGTGGCTTTGCTTTTGAGTTGCCTTGCAATCATTATGGCGGGTGGGCCGATTGTGGTGCTAAATTCAATTTTGGCGCTTCCAACTCCTCCGCTTCATTTTGATTTTGATTTTTGGTGGGAAAGTTTTTTTGGTGCCCCAATTTTCAGTTGGGACCAGATTCTATTGCTCCGTCCGGCCGATGCGTTCCCGATTTTTCTAATTCTGGCACCAATCGCCGTGATCACATTTATGTTGCGGCTTAGAGGAATTGTTGCTGACCATTTCGGGCTTCTCGGCTTCCTAGTGGGATCGGCACTGCTGATTTTTTTGCTTACTTCGAAGGGGATGATATTTTCTTGGTACTCATTTGTGCCTTTAGTCGTGGCGGTTGTTTCCGCGATTTTTCTCTGTGTTTCCCTGCGGGGGACTTTAGGATACGTATTGTGCGCCGTATCGATGATGATCGGGGCAGGACAAATCGAGGAGTCAATCTCGGCGGAAATTCAAAAAATGAAGCTAACTCGGAGTGCTTACGAAGAAGCTCCCGGATTGTTAACTGCAGCGAGGTCGTTGTGTCCTAGTGCGGAGGCGATAATCTTTGATGTCATGATCCCATTCGATGCGGACAAAATCGAAGGGACGGAGCCCATCGCGCTTAGCGAAGCAGTTAAACGATCAGGGGTGATGCAGATCGTGAAACTCGGCAAATTCGTTATTGTCAGTCACGAGAAATCATTCTCGATACCTTCTGCGGTTCAGCAGCGAATATATCTCCCCTTGGGCATTGAACAAACAGTGGTTCCGGTAACGGCTTACAAAAAATATAAATTTTCGGTTGGGAGCAGTTGTGAACATACTTGAGTTAGTGATTGTCTTTAAATTTAAGGTAGGTTCGTGTTCGAAATCAAATTAAACTTGGCGGGTTTCTGATAAATGGTTGCCACTGGGGCCGGCGCCACAAAAAATGAACAGTAATGTTTCGGAGTACTTATGACTACTGCAGATAGAAAGAGTAATGCGAGTGTGACTCTAGTCGCGCTCATTTTGTTTTGTGTGTTTTGCTATGCGTCCTTGCACATCGACTTTCATCCAGATGAGGCGATTTATTTTGAAGGGATTGCAGTTAGCACTCGCAAAGATACGGGAATATTTTATTCGCTAGTTTATATGGCTGGACAGCTTATTTATCCTGGCCCGAATGGCGCGAGGTTCATCTCGGCGGTATTCGGCGCTGGAACGTATTTTTTCATGATGAAAACAATATTACTAACGGTCGGCGGTAATCGCACTAAGGCGTTTTTGCTCGGTACACTGGTATTTATGTGCTCATATCAGGCTTTTTTTGTATTCGTTCGGGTACGGCCTGAAGCAGCTTGGTGGTTTTGTAGTGCGATGGCCGTTTACGGTCTCGCAAGGCTGCGCGTCTCATTTGACCGGATATCTCTTAGTTTGGTAAGCGTCGCCGTCGTAATTTTGCCTATGAATCACCGGCTGAGCTGGTTCGCATGCATGTTCGTCGGCCTCTATATTGTGCTCTACGTATTCCGAGACAATGGTCTAAAAACGGCGGTTACACTGCTCATTGCAATGGCTTCAGGTGTAATGCTTAACGCGGCGATACCGGCGTTGATTCTTCATTTGCCTGTATTTCAAACGATTGTCGAGAACTTTAAGAATGCGTCTCCTAACATAGAGCGATATGGAGCGCTCCAATTTTTCGAGTACGTATTTTGGGAGGCGCCTGATTTCTTGAATGATTTCGCAAAAAATCCAAATCTGTATCAAATGGCGGGTCTGGGCTTTGCGCGTGCCAATCATTCTGTGGTGCAGATCGTACCTTGGCTGCTCTCGCCCATTCTCTTGATATTCTCGCGCAGCTGGCGTCAGTTTTTCTCGTTTCTGATTCCGGTTTTATTTTATTTCTTGTTCTGGAAGTTGAACTATTTCAATCCAACATACTCTGCAGGGATAAGCTTGCTCGCGGTTTGCCTATGCCTGTACCTGTGCCTAGACTTCAAGGGACCTGCGCTGGGCAAAGTTTTTTCTGCCTCTATTTTAATGCTGTCGTTTGTTAATGGAATGTCATTCTTGACTACGAGGTTATTTAATCACGGAGAAGCGACGTACTTCGGAATCGAGGAAGAAATCCGCAGCTATATCGCCCATACGGATTTTAAAACCATTGCGATTCCAGAGCGTTACCTTTCCGTTTCCCCAAACTGGGTTCAGAGGCCAATCGTGACCTTTAAACAATCGCTTACTCCCGATCTTCAGCTTCTGGTTTTGGATGAAGGCGACGTTGAAATGTACAAATTCGTGCCTGACTACCACCAGCGTATTGAGGAGATTGAAGCACTCAAGCGTTCGATGTGTTTGAAACGCGTTATCAAAGGCACCGTGTACGATGACGACGACCTTTTTGAGCCTAGTCGCCTTAACGGCTCGTGGTTCTTCAGAAATTCCGTTTCCACTAACATATCGATCTACGAAAGATGTTCTTCTTAAATAAACAATTGGGCGTTTTAGCTCCAAAGTAACCGGTGGTCTGACCTCACATTGGCAGCCGCTGTCTGATCGTAAGCCTCCGGTGAAGGCCGCAGGTCAGGCCGCTTGAGCGTTGACGGTCGGCGGCGTCCAATTTCACGGAAGCAACTGCTCCAGCCTGGTAATAGGCGTGTCAGCGATGCGGGCAAGAACGTCGGCCGGCCACACCTGCGGATCGATGCTGACCTGCCACTGAGAATTTCCTCCAGATTGGATTAGAGTCCGGCCCATCGAGGAGGGACTTATGAAGAAGCAGAGATTTACGGAAGAGCAGATTATTGGGGTGCTGAAGGAGCAAGAGGCTGGCGTTAAGGCGGCTGATCTTTGCCGCAAGCACGGGATTTCCGAGGCGACCTTTTATAATTGGAAGGCCAAATATGGCGGCATGGAAGTGTCAGAGGCCAAACGTTTGAAGGCGCTTGAGGACGAGAATGCCAAGTTGAAGAAGCTGCTCGCCGAGCAGATGCTGGATACAGCCGCACTCCGCGAGCTTCTCTCAAAAAATGTATGGTCCGCCTCGTCCGTGCAAGGGTACGCGACATCGTAAATGACGATTCCAGTTGCATAAATGTATCCGGCCTCTCGCGAGTGGGCTGCGGTTGCAGCCAGGCCATGATGAGATCCGCACATGCCGTTCCCAATAAATGGTTCGGGCACGAAGCCCGCTTTTTTGCACAGGACTTACGGCATGTTGATCCACTGTTTCGTCATCACTATTCTCGAGCCTTGCAATCGAGCCAGGAGCGTCAGGTGAAGGCAGGGTCCCTGCGTTCGTAGAGCGCTCCAGGCTTGGTCAGGACGACCCAGACAATCCGGGCCATTTTAGCGGCAAGTGCGACTACAGCTTTGTTGGGGTGCATTCGTGCCTGAAGGCCATTCAGCCAGTTCCCCAATCGATCTCGTGTTCGGTCGAGGTGCCGAAAGCAGGATCGTGCTCCATGAACAAGGAGCTTGCGCACATAGCGGTTTCCCCGCTTACTGATGCCGAGAAGCTTCTGCTTTCCTCCGGTCGAGTATTCCCGTGGCACAAGGCCAAGCCACGCTGCCAGATCGCGAGCTTTCTGGAATTGTCGGCCGTTGCCAACCGCGGCAAGAAGTGCGGTGGCTCCCAACGCTCCGATCCCAGGGATCGTCATGAGCCGTCGTGCGACATCCTCGCGACTGGCGATCGCCTCGATCTCGCGTGTGACGTCACCAATGCGCTGTTCCAATTGGCGCAGATCGGCAAACAGGTCTGCGAGCAGCTTACGCATTGCCGACGAGAGATCGTTGGATTGATCTTCGACAGCGTGCGGCAGGTCGACCTTGAATAGGCCTGCGCCTTGGCGCAGGGCGATCCCGTATTCGAGGCAGAAAGCTCGCATCTGATTGATCAGACGCGTTCGCGTTCCGATCATCTGATCCCGGATCCTGTGCAAAGCCTGAAGATCGGCTTGTTCCTCGCTCTTGAGTGCAGCAAATCGCATTGTTGGACGTGTGGCAGCTTCAGCGATCGCTTCCGCGTCGATGATGTCGCTCTTGTTCGACTTCACGTAGGGCTTCACGAACTGCGCGGGGATCAAGCGCACCTTATGTCCAAGCGCCTGTATCTTCCTGGCAATCCACTGAGATCCGGCGCACGACTCCATACCCACGATCGCCGGTGCTGCGCGCTCGAAGAACTGTAGCAGCGTGTCGCGTCGGAAACGAACCTTTTGCACTGGCACGCCATCGCTCCCGAGGCCGACAACGTGAAAGATGTTCTTGCCAATATCAATTCCGTAGACAGCCGCTGGGCGCGGCATATTGCGCTGTGGCATTGCAACCTCCTTCGGTTTGGCCGCCTCATGATGCGGCAGGAGGACGAGGCGGACCATCCCATTA
>NZ_LT009746.1:1844287-1951674 GCF_900013505.1 Agrobacterium deltaense RV3
TAAGCATTCGCCGAGGACCGCAGTTTCAGGCCTTCTTTCGAGACCGGCGCTTCCATTTCGCAGCCAGAGCCTCGACGTTTTTGCCGAGATTTCTGGCATCGACCTGGCTGGGGTCGTAGTCTGAACTTCCCCACCATTCCAGCAGTTCTTGATGTCGCTCATGGTTGACGTCGGCAATAGCCTCACGGAACTGTTCATAGCCCCAAGGGCCGCCAACATCCTCAGGCGGGCACCTTCCGACAGCCTCGAGAAGGAACGGATCATCAAAGCCGGGGGTAGCCGGAAAGGTCTTTTCGATTTTCACTGTGTGCGTCCAGCCGTCGCCGAAGTCATAGAGATACTTGAATGACTTCGCGCCGATATCTTCGATGGCGGCAAGAAGCGTTTCCTTGCGAGCATCGATGGGGTCATCAAAGCCGCCATCAGGCACGCCGAATCCGATGTCACGGATCCTGAACTCATAGAGATGACTGTTGGTCCAGCCGAAAGCTTCCTGGAGAACATCATGAAGCCGGTCGAGCCGAATGCGGAACGGCACGACAACGCGCCGCATCACCAAGGGGTCGACATCGTCAAGCGTAATTTTCAGGCGAACGAGAGGACCAGCCATCAGGCCGCCTGTTGCAGAGATTTTGTTGCGGGATTCCGCCAATTCCAGGGGAGAAGTTCATCGAGCCGGCTGGCAGGATGATCGGCGATGCGGGCGAGAACATCTGCAAGCCAGGTCTGTGGATCAATGCGGTTCATTTTCGCAGTGACGATCAGGCTGTAGATTGCTGCCGCCCGTTGTCCCCCTCGATCGGAACCGGCAAATAGCCAGGCTTTTCGTCCGAGAGCGACACCGCGCAGCGATCGCTCCGCGCAATTGTTCGACAAGCAGATACGGCCATCGTCGAGGAAGCGGGTGAAGGATTCCCAGCGGTTCAGCATATAGTCAAATGCCTTTGCCAGGTCGTTGTCGCGCGGCAACCTGGCGCGGTGTTCGCGTATCCATATTTCCATGTCGTCGATCAACGGCTTTGATAATTGCTGGCGGATTGCCTTCCGCTCATCGGCAGTGTGGCCATTGATCTGGCGTTCGATGTCGAACAGCGCGTCGATCCGCTGCACCATGTTCAAGGCGATTGGTGAGATAACGGCGGCACTTTTACCCTGCGCTTTTCGGCGCGCATTGGCCTCCAGATCGGCTTGCGCAAAGAATGGCCGCCTGGCATGTGCCCAACACGCCGCCTCATAAATCGGGCCCGGACTTCGATCAGGAAGATAGAGCTGGCCATAGCCCGTATAGGCGTCCGCCTGAAGGATACCGCTATAATTGGCCAGATGTGCCTGTGGATGTTCGCCGGCCCGGTCCCGGGAATAATAGAACATCACCGATGGTGGGGCCGTTCCGCCAAACGGACTATCGTCCCTGACATAGCTCCATATTCGACCGGTGACGGTTTTGCCGAGAGAAAGAACCGGCACGGTCGTGTCATCACCGTGGATCCGTTCAGACGCGAACGTATGGCTTTCAATCCGCCGCACCAGCGGGTCGAGAACCTGGCAGCACGCGCCAATCGCGTCTGCTGCAGTCGACAGACTGATCGGCACACCTTCCAGGGCAAAACGTTCGACCTGGCGATTGAGGGGAATGTGCTGGCCGAACTTGTCGCAGAGCATCATCGCCAAAAGCCCCGGACCAGCCCACCCTCTCGGTATGACATGGAAGGGTGCAGGTGCC
The DNA here is from genome assembly GCF_900013505.1 of Agrobacterium deltaense RV3. NCBI lineage: Bacteria > Pseudomonadati > Pseudomonadota > Alphaproteobacteria > Hyphomicrobiales > Rhizobiaceae > Agrobacterium > Agrobacterium deltae. Next base: position 1,846,011 of record NZ_LT009746.1, read on the forward strand.
TGGCTGATCTTCTCGCAGTCACGGCAGGTGAACTTTTCCCGCACCGTCTGAATGACCTTCCAGCTCCGCGGTACGCTCTCCATCGTTTCGGTGATGTCTTCGCCGAGCTTGCGAAGCCGTTCACCGCCACAGCAACTGCAGGCAACCGGCCCTGGCACCACGACACGCTCACGCGGCAGATGCTCCGGAAAGGGCTTCTTGACCGGCCGCTTGCGCGTAAAGCCGGTGACCGCAATCGCAGATGCTGCAGCAACGGCCATTTCAGCGGCAAGCTCATCTTCGGTTGCCGTCGCTTCGGCGTCCTCAAGCATCAGTTCCATCTGCGCAACCAGCCGTGCCGTCCGTTCCGACTTCTGACCGCGCAGTTCCCGTTGCAGCTTTTCGATATAGACTTTCTGGCGAAGAATGATGGCCTGATCGTCGGCCTCCCTGGCCTTGGCAACAGCCAATTCGGCCAAAGCAGCAGCACGCTCCGCCCGCGCTGTCGCCAATTCTGCTTCAAGAGCAGCAGCATGATCGCGGTGATTTTCGAGGCCGGGTTCCATGCTCGAAGTGAATCACAAAACCCCTGATTTGCATAGCTTTTCTTGATGCCAATCGCGGCAAATCCCGGCCAAAAATCGCTATCCAGCGCTCGTCGGACGCCATGTCTGCTGCGGGTTTCGCCAGTCAATTCCCTCAAGCAAATAGGACATCTGGCCAGCCGTCAGCGCAATCGCTCCGCCCTCAGTCACCGGCCAAATAAAACGGCCGCGCTCGAGCCGCTTTGCATATAGCGAAAGCCCAATTCCGTCATGCCAAAGAGCCTTGATCAGTCGACCACTTTTCCCGCGGAAAACAAAAACGTCCCCCTTGAACGGATCACGACCAAGACCCTCCTGCACGATCAGAGAAAGCCCCTGCATTCCCTTGCGCATATCGCAATGGCCGCTCGCAATCCAAACCCGCACGCTCGAACTGATCGGGATCATTTGAGCGCGCGCATCACTGCTGCGGCAAGATCACAAGGCGCCCCGGACGCAATCCTCACATTGATACCGTTCGCAAAGTCCACAACGATGGTCGCCGCACTACCATCGCCGCTGCCAGGCACGTCCAACACAGTCGCCGGCAGGAAAGCCGGCCCATCTTTCACAGTCAGCGCTTGGCGCCGCCACGTGTACAGCAGCCCTGTCGAAACATCAAAACGACGCGCTACCTCCGAGACATTTGCCCCTGGAGCAAATGCTGTCTCCAGAATTTCCAGCCGTTGGTCCGGTGACCAACGACGACGCCGTTCTTGACCCGTCAGCAAAATGGCCTGTGCCATAGTTCCTCATTGCGCTCTTAAATCCACTCTCAAGAGCGCAAAATCACGGTATCGCCAAAAACTCGCAAGGCGGTCCACGCCGGAGGGATACAAAGCTTCGCGTTTCCGCCGGTTGCTCCCACCACGCCATTTGGCTTATCAAAAACAGCCGAGGCTCTAATCGCAGCCGGATGAAACTTCAGTGGCAGGTCAGCTCGCAATCCATAGCGCTGCGCAACTTCATTGACTGTCGTCCCAGGCCTCAAGCTTTCCGAAACGATCTTCGCCTTGACCTCGTTCGGCCAATGTCGGTGAACCTCACGTCCAGGCTTCCTGGTTGTGAGAAACTCCAATGTAGTCTCCATGGAGAAACTCCCGTTCTTCATCCATGGAAAGTCGATCACAGATCAGACGGCGGCTGCCAATGTGAGGTCAGACCACCGATTACGTTTGAAGGGTTCAGATCACTGCCAAAAGACCATGAACCGAACCTCAGATCCGGATGACTGGTGGTATCAGCTCGCCAGGATTTTAATCAAATCTTCCGCGACGTTGTCCCAGCTTCTCAAATTGCTGGTTTTAATTTTTTCTTCGAGGGCGACTCTAACCTCAGGCTGACAAATAAGCTCTTTACATGCTGCCTCGATACTATCGATCGAATTCGGATCGCAGTATTTTACCAAGTCGCCACCTACCTCGGGTAAGGATGTCGTGTTGGATATGACCGCGGTCTTTCCGTAAGCAAGGGATTCACCAACCGGTAACCCCCAACCTTCATAAATGCTGGCCATAATAGTAAAGGAGCAATTGCGGTAGAGAAAGGCTAGTTCGGTATCCGACGGCCGATCTACCACTTGAACCCAGCCATGCAGATTTCCTGTTCCCTTGAGAAATGTGTCGAATTCGTATCTCAACCAGCCGGATCCGCCTGCGAATACCAGACGAGGGACTTCTATTCCCTTCAATTCGGACAATCTGGCCCATGCGTTGGCAATTCTCCAGCCATTTTTGCGTGGTTCAATGGAGCCTACGCAAAGGACAAAGGGGATTGTAGCGACACTGCGAATTTCGTCCCGTAAAGCACCGACTTCTTCAATATGAGCATAATCAGCGTATCGTTCGTTGACGATATGATCATCCGCGCCGCTCGGGAGCCCGGTTATTTTCGCAGGCAAACCTTCCTGAGCCAATGGCAGGGATCGACTTGGTATGTTGATGCCTTTGCTTTGCAGGAACTTGTCAAGATCGGTCTTCGTCGAATCCGATATTGTAATGTAACAGGTTGTATAGTCGAAGCTTTCAACAAGCGCATTGTAGAACATATTTGGCATATTTCCCGCCGTTACATGCGGCATGACGACAGGAACCAGATCGTATACGAAAGTGTGGACTTTGAGACCTAGCGTTTTCGCTTTCCGGAATATTTCGGAATGTTTTGGAAGCCAGGAACTGTCGATGACAATTAAGTGATCTCCCGGCCGGGCCAAGTCAAAGAAATCCAAAAACTCGACACTTTCTACAGGTTTCGGGGTCGGGCGCCGCAATTCTTTCCAAGTTTTAGCGGTCAGACTATATTTCGTAAAGCGTCGGTCCATGTTCATCACGGCGAAAAAATCAAACTTCAAACGATGGAATAGATACTTGTGTTTCTTCGACTTGTATTTCTCTATCGGTGCAAGATACGACCCAGCGACGCCCTTTTTGCCCATCGCCGCAGCAAGAGATGCGGGTGATCGGAAGCAAAGTGGGTCAATATCGGTCAGTTTTATGCACTTATACTTTCCGAACCCTCTTTCCAGAAACGAGATGTGCGCATTTTCGCCGCCGAGAATGCGCAGATATTTCTCAATTACCGTTGCGACAACCCGCTGAATTCCCGAGTAGCGTTCAAAAGCTCTAACATACTCGTGTAGAGCGGATACATCAAAAAAGTATCTCGTAGTGTCTTTTTCTTGATGATTTGAATTCATGTTTAGGTTCTCTTTGAGGGCGGCGTTGGCTTCAGAGGTGTGCAATCTCGAAAGTCGAGAATTTGAATTTGATGGAGTAGAGAAGCATGCCGTCAATTGCTCAGAATATTTGTGACAACATAATCTCACTTTTCTCGGTTAGAGATTGGCAGAGTTATGCCACATGTCTGGCAGTTTCGTGCAGACCATATCGACATGATTTGCTGGCGCATTTCCCCAATGGCGAATGAACCGTTCAACCATACTCTCCCACACATCCGGTCTGTCAACATGATGCAACTCTGGGGACACCTGACACAATTTCAAACCGGCTGCTTTGAGCACGTTGATTGTTTCCTGAGGCAACGGATTGCCAGTAAATGAATCCAACCAAACCCAATCGATCTTCTTGTCCTGTTGGCGGAGATGAGACACCAAATTCAAAGCAGTCTCGACGCTTTCAATCTCGGACACGCGAACAGCAAATTTTGACAACCCATTGAGGGCGAATTTTCGGATGTAAGGAAGGCTCTCATCGAGGATAAAGTATTCTTTGACGTTATGTTTTTCCAAAATTGGTATTAACTTGGGCTCCAGGCCTTCCTCTTTCACATTTGCAATGAGGAATGAATGCTTGTACTCTCTGAGCCACTCGTCCAATGTTACGGCGTCGTTATTGAAAGGATCATGGAATACAACAATCTTGTCCCCATGGTTACGTAGATCAATTTCTACACCATATGTATTTGGTGTAGCAACGAGTTCTTGGATCAGATTTTGACGATGCTTTATTATAATCATACCCGGTCATCCCGTTTTAATATTAATGATCTGCGCAGGTCGAAAATATATGCTACCGTTCGGCGAATTAGCTTCATTTTGGTTTTCCAGCTGCCACCGCCTTTGGCAACGCCATGTATCCGTTCTGCGAAAATAACCGGAACTTCCACAATAGAATATTCGTTCACTTGGGCCTGATAGAGCAGAAACAGGTCTAGGGAGAAGTCGTGAGGCGCCTTTTCACTGATGAAATTTTGGTAGAAGCTACGAGGGAAAATCTTGGGTTGGGCGTTTACATCGCTAAGCCGGACCCGCAGAGCGAACTCTGCTAGAACCTGCATGCCGAACGTGAAGAAGGCTTCCAGAAAGCGTCTGTTCTTTCGTCGGCCTTTTACAATGACCTTCGGGTTTTCATATTGACGCAGTCGGTCAAAGCCAACCAGAACATCATTGGGGTCGGTTTGCATATCCGCGTGAGTCCAGGCAAGAACATCTGCATCTGTAGAAGCCAGTCCAAAGAGGATCCCGTAACCATATCCCTGATTTTTGGGGACCTTTACAGAGCGAATTGGCGAACCAGCTTCAAGTGTGTTTGCGAGCACGGCATCGGACCCATCGGTGGAGCCGTTGTCGACCAAGATGACGTCTACATCGTTTCGTTCCCCAATCGTTTCCCTCAAGCGGGAGATAATCAGAGGAATATTGTCTCGCTCGTTGTAACAGGGAATTATAATCGCGAGCTTCATCGTGTCCAAGGCTCCCTTGCCGTGAACTCCGTCCAGTAGGACAAAGTATTCTCATAGGCCTTATAGTCCTCTGGCGTACCCCAACAAATGTACCGCGATATTTCTGTTACACGGACGTCTGCATTGGCGTTCACCATATATTTGAATACCTGATCGACATAAAATTCATTGTTGATGCGGTCATTTGCAGCAATCATCTCATCGGCAGTTTTCACAAAATCGCTGCCTCGACGAAACCAGAAAGTCCCCACCACGGCATGGTCGTTTACCGGGTTGCCGCTAATTGGCTGTTTTATTGAAACCCCCGTAACCTTGTCTCCTTGCACCCTGATCCAGCCATAGGATTTCGGATTTTGAAGAACGGCTTCATTATTACGAAAGGTGAATATAAGGGCATCGGCTGATTGGGCTTGCTCTTCGAAATATTCCCGCGACACGTCCATGCCGTTGTCGCATGCGGCGATTAGCAGGGGTTCATCATTGTCAATCACTTCGCGCGCTAGGAGGCAGGTGCTCGCCTGCCCCTCGGTGAGCCTCTCGATCGAAATGAATTGAGCGTGGGGAAACCTTTTTTTCAAAATGACATCGACGCCATCTTGAAGGTGGAAGTCGCGGACAATGAAAATCAGCTTTGTATCTCTTCCGGCAGAATTGACAGGCAAATCGTCAACGGCCGCGACCACCATCGGGACTGTTTCGTTGCGCAACCTGCTGGATACAGGAATGACGGGTTTATGCTGGGTGTATCCAGCAACGGAGAAGCGCGAACCGGCGCCAGCCATGGGGATGAGGATGTTCACGGCAAACGCCTCCGTGCGACGGAATTCCAATAGAGATATTCATCTAGATCCTCAGGCGTTCCCCACTGGCAAAAATAGTCGATGTTCGCCGGCACTCCTACACGCAGCCCGTCTCTTACAAGGTGATTGTAGATCATGCTGACGTAATATTCTCCATTGAGTGAGTCGTCCGCGGCCATCAGGCGATTTCCATAGTCCTTCAAAAGTCGCCCCGAACCGAAGAAATAAACGCCTGGCGAATGAAGGGTTTTGGTTTTGTCGGCTTCGAAGGAGTGTTTTTCCCTGATTTCAGATAAAAGTCCGCTATCGTTGATACGACAACTCGCATAAAGATTTTTTGCTGGCAGAAGGTGAGGGTGGAAACCGGTGTAGCATGGTATCGCGCCGGCGAAGTTTCCGGCGTCGAGGTATTGCAGAAACGCAGCATAATCCCAACTCATGTAATAGTCGCAATAACTGACCAAAACTGGGGAATTATCATCTATTTTATCCGCAGCGGCCATCAACGCTGCCACCGGACCGAGTTTTTCGCCCTTGATAGTCGCAATCTCACCCTTCGGCTTCAATTCTTTCAGAACGGACGCCATGCGCGTCTGTTCAATATGTTCCTCCCTGCAGATGAAGAGTGGAGTTTCTTCACCTGGAAACATGCGTAGGACCCATTCTATCATAGGTCTTCCGTGAACCTTAATCAGGGGTTTTGGGTCCGTGTACCCAACCCTTGCAAACCTGGACCCAAGACCAGACATGGGGATCACTAACTGTAATTTCATTCGGTTATCAGCCTCTGCCTATACTTTTCCGTCTCAAGGTTCAGCAACACGTCTTTCTCTGAGCTTCTAATGAAATTGACCGTTAATCCCAATTTTATAATATTATGAAGTATAAAATCGCAGGCGAGCATTGTTTGTCGTCCGGCGCGACTATGCGCCAAGTCTATATTACTCTGATAAACCGCTTGATCGGGGAAAAGAAGCCCGTAGCGAAACGAGGGAGGAACCGCGACATCCGCAGCCGGGAACTGAAGTCCTCCATTGAAATGTTCTCGTATCTTATCGTTTACTGATTGATGCAGGATCGATGCATTTTTTTCATCGTCGGCCCATACGATCAGCCCATGATTTTGCAAAAATAGAATCTGCTGATCCAATTTGTTGGTGCGCGCCATTATGGCCTTCGTCAAATGCAAACCTGGTGTTTCGTACTCAATCCATAAGGCATGTGGGAAGAGCTTGCCAATGATCGCTGGACCTTCCTCCGAACAATTGAGGATGTTCGACCATACAGAATGGCTGTGTACCACACATCGACCGAGAAGCGCGTGAAAGCCGGTCTCAATGGATGGCCTCACCGTCTTGTCGGCGCTGAAAGAGCTTTCGGCTAGCAGTTCACTATAGGCTCCTTCAGTTTCGCATGTCGACAAGCCCGCCTTCACCTGGCGCCAATTGACTGCCAAAAAGCCGCTTTCTGCGTCCACTTCGGCAAGCGAGCGACCAGACGCCTTGATGTACATTTCATCATCATTCACCTTCAGTGACGTGTTTCCGCCGCCACCTTGAATATATCCGACCTCGCTTCCTAATTGGCGAGAAATTGTTACCAGCGTTTGAAGGTCAGCTACCATATTCTGATTCCCAGCCGTGAAAGATGCAATAACCAATCAAAAGTTGCATTAGGCCCTGCCAGCCGCCACGCCACTTCGGATCGTAGATACCGAACTGCTGTAGACCCTCAACATATTTTTCGCCGAGCGCGAGAATATCCTCGACTTCCGGAGGGCGATCAAAGTCCAGAACTTGCAAGTCGTTCTCGTCATAATAGTGGCTGACTGCGCCTGGCAGCATTTCCAGGAGATCTGTGATGATGGGGTCAAGGAAATATTTATTGGACAGCGTGACGCGCAGCCATTCGTCAGCCGCGATCTCAGGGTTTCCTATGTCCTCTGCCGCTATGGCTTGGCGCAACATGTGGGAAACGATTATGTCTGCATACCGCTCCTGAGTGACGATATATTTCTCGGAATCCTTCCTTCTCTCTTCAATGGATCGGATAACTTTTTCCTTGGTGTAGTTCCGCTTTTTCATGTCGCGAACGACTTTGCGATGGAGAAGCAAAGTGGGATCCGGCTTTACGAATATTTTCAGGTCAAATAAGTCTCGGGCAGGTTTTAGATAAAACGAGTGAAGCCCTTCCATGACCATCACCGGACGAGGGCTTATCGGCAACTCGTTGGTGAATTTTCCGGTATTGTGGTCGTAGTGCCTGCGCCAGATCAGCTTGTTTTCGCGAAGAAGCTTCAGGTATTGAAGTTCGTTGTGAAGCTCGTTTGCACGTGGGTCCAAATGCGTCAGTTCATGCCATTGGGAATGTCCGCGTTGCCATTTATGCATGTCGTCGCCGCAGATGACGGCAAGCTGCGAGACCCCAAACAAATCTTGGATACAGGAGGAGATGGTTGACTTTCCAGCTCCGGAGTCGCCTGCAATACCAAGCATAAACGGGCGCGCCATGATGCTGCGGCGCTGAGGGATATAGACGCCCTGATAAAAGACGACGACACAATTGACAAGCAGCAGGGTCTGCAAGCCTGTGAATGCGGAATTGAGTGCGATGGGCGCATCAATTCCCAGGCGGGATAAAGTCGCGTACAGAGATTCGCGAGTGACAAAATCTCCAACCTGCAAGAGTGTCGTGAAATCCGAATCGATAATGAGAGCGAAATATAAAAAGTACGCAGCCTGCAAGGCAATTATAACCGGAAAGTATGATCTTGGTGATCTTACGTAAAAATAGATGAAAAACGGCAGTACCCAGTAATACCATCCCTGAGACGGCGGGATGAACAAGAGTATTATTCCAAATGAAAATCCAATAAATATCAGGAATACATCTCGATTCCTTATCTGGATGTGTGTGGCATATATGATGAGCGCCATAAGAAGGGCGGGGATGAGGTAGAATTCGACTCCATTGCTCAGTGAAAATGCGGCAAGCCCAACCTTGTTTTGCTGAGCGTTCATAAAAACCATATGAATGAAGCCATCGCTTAACAAATATGGTGCGTTTATAATCAAGAAGGAGAGACACATGGTCACGCCATATTTGAGTACCGGTGCAAATCGTGTGTGATCTTGCCAAAGATAAACCAGCACGAACGGGGCCATGAGCAGCATGTGCATTTTTGTGGAGATGGCCAACCCGAGAATGAGTGCTGAAATGAATGAGCGGTTTGAAAACAGAAAATAGGTGGACAGAATAGCGAGAGCCACCGGCACTGCATCGAGTTGGCCATGTAGATAGTTAATATAAAATAATAAAGGTGATGCCCAGTACAGCCATAAGACCAATTCAACCCGTCGCCGATGCCAGCGGCTCAGGGTTATAAATATAGCTATATCTGCCAACAGAATTGGAATTCGATATATAAAAAGTTCAATATTTAGCAGATTGTAATTTAAGCCGATTTGGCTCAGTAGCCAATGCGGAAATGCCATAATGTATAGCATAGCTGCGGGGTACGGAAAATTGGTAGTGTTTCCTGAACTCCAAAATAAATCATAGGGATTTACTGATGGAGATGAGGCGAAACTGCCAAGAAATGGAATAAATAGCTTTGTCAGGTATTCAGAGCCAAACAAACACGACGCAATAATTTTCAAGGCTAGTATGAACCAGAAAGCCTTTGAATGAGTGATGGTAGCTGTCCATCCTAACACTCGAATTCTCAGATTATCCCCGGTTTTCTGGATATGACTAATCATCGGAACACCAAATAGCGTAGGCCCACGAAATTAGTGCATGTCGTCAATACGATGGTAAAGAAATTTGCAATTAAAGGATGAACCTGCATTCCTGTTACAAGAAACTTCAAAACCAAAATTCCCGCTATCATTGATAGTGCATAAACGACAAAATAGCTCAGCACCAATCGAAGGCTGGACGCCTCCTGCTTTCCGAAAGCCCACCTTTTGTTAAAATAGTATCCAAATGCTACACCGGAGAGGAATCCAGCTACGAAGGCAATGGAATACGTGTAGCCAAAAACAGTGAACAGAAGGACGTAGACGGAGTAGTTAACGAGAGTTGAGATGCCGCCAACGATCAGGAACTTGAAAACAGGGCTATTGGTTATTCGGTTCGAAATCATCGCGCTCATTGGTCTTGCAGCTTGATCAATCGAGCCTGGATGCCTGCTGCAAGAGCTCCCTGGACGTCTTTACTAAAACTATCACCCAACATGATAGTGTGCTTAGTGGAAGTCCCCAACTTTTCCAATCCTTTAAGGAACATCCTTGGATCCGGTTTTTCGGCTCCGATTTCTTCAGACGTTACGAGTGAAGAAATTGCTCCATCTATTCCGAGTGCATGCAACTTTTTAATTTGAACATGCGCGGTCATATCTGTGACGACACACACAGGCAAATTTCTTGCGGCACAACGAATGAGAAACGCGTCCGCAGACGCATCAATCTTCATGTTGGATAGAAATGTCGTCCAATAGACTTCATCGAGGTCGAGGGCTGCCGAAAACGGTCGTGGAACCTTCGCATCTTCGCACATCATCTGGAAGGCGAAGAGACGTGAACGGCATACACCCTGTGGATATAGTCGAGCTGTTACGAGGTTCCTCGCTTCACGATACGTTTGATTATAGGCTAGCTCCGAGAGGCCTAAGCTATTTCTGGCAAAACATTGAGCGAGAGCTGCTTGATGGCACGGCTCATAGCGATACAGCGTATCATCCAGATCGAGCAACACGCCTTGATACCGATCGATATCGATATCCGCGTATTCCACAGGCTGTTTCAAGATATGCTCTATTGTTTCCGACTGTGGAGCAGAGGTGTTCATTGATTTTTTCGCGCAGTTAGAGTCTTGAAGAGGGTGTATCAGCTTAGTTTTTTAAGAAAAAGGTGGACTGATACTCGGTTCAATAACTTGGATATCTCCATTATACGCTCCTGCCATGGAGTTGTGCTGATCGTGTAACGGTTACATGAAGTTTTAAACTACACGTCATTCAATGCATCAAAGGTAGCGTTCTCACCTTTTACCACCTAGACCATTCGCCGAACAACATCTAGAAAATTTTTATATATGCCGTGCTCAATGAAAATCACACCCGCTTATGCGGCCTGATAGACGTCCGCAGTTCCACCAGCCGCTCCAGCGTCTCAAGGCTTCGTTCAGGGCAGGCGGCGGAAAGGGCAAGGGCCATGGTTTCCATGGCGATGAAGGTGGGGGCGTGGAGCGCCACGCCTTCGTTTTTGGCGCGGGGCAGGAAGAGACTGGCGTTGGCGTGTTTTTTGAGCACGCTGTCTTCCTGGCCGAGCAGCATGATGATCGGGATGTCGAGGCGGCCGGCCTCGGCTATGGCGGTCTGGGCTTCGCGGTGGGCGCGGCCGTGCAGGAGCATGATGAGGACGTGGCCGTTTTCAAGCTCGAGCAACTGTTCGGCAAGCGCGATGCCGGTGGCGTTGAGCGCATAGGAATGGACGCCCGAGCGTTGGAATAGCCTTGCCGCATAGGTGGCGATGATGCCGGAGGCGCCGATGCCGAGAACGCCGATGCCGCGCGCTTGCGAGAGGAGCCGCACGGCCGCCGCCATGGCTTCGCGGTTTTCTGCGCTTGAAAGCATCTCCAGCGTGTTTTTCTGATTGTCGAGCACGAAATCTATCGCGGCATCGCAGTTGCCGGATATGGATTTTGTCGTCGCCGCCATTTTTTCGACGGGCGAATCCGTCACGCCCAGATAGGCCTCCAGCGTTTCCTTGAGATCGACCAGCCCCTGGAAGCCAAGCGCCTGTATGGCGCGGATGACGGTCGCATCGGATGTATTGGTCTCGAAGCCGATTTCCAGCGCCGATTTGGCGAGAACCGCATGGCGGTGGCCGTCAATATATTCGGCAACGGCAAGCAGGCCCGGCGACAGGCGGTCGCGGCGCTTGCGCAGCTGCTCGCCGAAACGGTCGGTGCGCCGAAGCCTTGATGTATGGGTTTCGCCAGCCGGCATGAATTCTTCCGTGAAGCTGAGTTTTCTACTCTTCTTCACGAATTAGCAGCGCGCCACGCCGGCAGGCAAGCGCTTTTGTCCGTAGTGGTGGTTGCTGTCACTTTTCCTGCGCTGGCCGCACCGTCAAATGGGACTGGACGGCGGAGACCATGAGGCTGAGTGCGGCATAGGAGTTGGAAATCGCTTCTTCGCGCGGCAGGAGGATGTACCGACCGTTGCGGCAGGCCTCAAGAAAATTGCAGAAGCCCGGCATCACGGCTTCCATCATGTCGATTTCCGCCTGCGGCGAAGCGCCGGTATCGGAGCGATAGGGATCGAAGATGATATCGGCATCGAGTTCCGGCAGGCGTTCGGCGCTGATCTCGATACGGTCGCCATCCGGAATGGCGTCGATGATGGCGGGGAAACGAAACCCCGCATCCCGCAGCACCCGCCCGAGCGCGCGATAGGTGTGGTAGACGCTGATCTTGCCGTTGAGCGGCTGGAACACCGAAACGGTAATGGCGCCGGTATCGACAGATGCCTTCAGCGCCTCGATCTGTGCCCGATAGCGCCGGTCCAGCACGGCAAGACGCGCCTGCGTGCCCGTCAGCTCGGCCAGCACTTTGTAAATATGCGGTGCGCCGTCTTTGGTATTGTCGATGGCGACGGTGGGTGCGATCTGCGTCAGTTTTTCAACGGGAGTGGCGCGATCAGGTTCGGTCAGGATGAGATCGGGCTTGAGGGCGATAATCGCCTCCAGATCGGCATTGATGGAGCCGATATAGGCGATGTCGCTATTGTCGAAATCAACACCGGTCAGAATGGCGCTGGAGCGCAGATAGGGTTTGCCGTCCGCCCCCATGCGGCCATGGCTGCCCACAGGCGTCACGCCCAGCTCGATCAGCGGAATGGTGAGGTCGATATCGTGCAGCGTCACGATACGTTTCGGCTTTGCCGGAATGGAAACGCTGCGGCCGAGGTCGTCGGTAAAGCTTCGGCTGGTCTCCTCGGCTTGAGCGGTGACTGTGCCGAGGAGAAAAGCGGCGGCAGGGAGAAGGGCGAGAAGTGTTTTGCGCATGGGGGGACCTATAGGCGATGCCGATGAAACCAGAGAAGGGCAAGCAGCGTGGGTGCGCCGACGGCGGAAAGAACGAGGCCGGTCGGCAGCTCCAGCGGTGAAAAGGCGGTTCGCGCGATGGTATCGGACGCTGCGACCAGAATTGCGCCTGTCAGGCCTGCACCCATGACAACCCCGGGATAGGAGCCACCGGGCAACAGAAGCCGGGCGATATGCGGCCCGATCAGGCCGACAAAACCGATGCTGCCGGTGAAGGAAACGCAGGCTGCGGTGAGGGTGACGGCAAGCGTGACATGAAGCATCGAAAGGAGACGGCCATGGACGCCAAGCGCCGTCGCCGCGTGATCGCCGAGCGCCTGCACCTCGGCGGCGCGCGCTGTCAGGAGCAGAAGGCCAAGGGCGATGACGAGGACGACGGAGAGGATTGAAACGGCGGACCAGCTTGCGCCCTGCAGATTGCCGGCCATCCAGATCATCGCTGTCTGCAAATTGCGAATATCGAGCGATGCCATGAGGATAAGCAGCAAAGCTGATAAAAACCATGAAAAGCCGATGCCGGTCAGCACGAAGCGCAGGCGCGAGGTGGCGCCGGAGAGCGTGAGAACGATTATGGCACTTGCCATGCCGCCGGCAATGCCCGCAACGGGGCGCAACATGACCGGCAGGGAAGGCAGCAGGAACAGGCAGCCCAGCACGGCAAGGGACGCACCTTCGCGCACGCCGAGCAGGCCGGGATCGGCAAGGCCGTTGCGGGTCGTGGCCTGCATGATGGCGCCGGCAATGCCGAGCATGGCGCCGGCCACCATCGCAAGCGCCAGACGCGAGAGCCGGAAGTCGAGAACCACGACCGCGTCGGTCATGGCGGGATCGGTGTTGGTTGCGGAGACAAGCGACCACAGGGCGGCGGTGGGGATATGCTGGCTGCCGGCGGTGAGCGACCACAGGGCGACAAGCATGAGGCAGAGGAAAAGCGCCAGCAGAATGGCGAGCCGCGACGGCATGACGCGGACGGAAAAGCGCCCCAGTCGGAGAACCCGGTAACGGTTCATTTCAGCACCCTGCGCACCAGCCAGAGAAAGACCGGCGCGCCGACAAGGCCGGTCATCGCGCCCGTCGGTAGTTCTTTGGGCAGGAGAATGAGGCGGGCGGCGAGATCGGCGGCGATCAGGAGAACCGCGCCGCCGAGTGCTGCGATGGGTATCGCAAGCAGAAGCCGCCCCGTTTTCAGGCGCGCGACGAGCGGCGGCACCACCAGGCCGACGAAGCCGATGGGGCCGACGACGGCGATGGCCGCGCCGCAGAACAGCGATATGGAGACAAGCGCCAGAATCCGGGTCGAACGGACCGGCACGCCGAGCGCTGCAGCCGCGCTGTCGCCCAACCCCAGAAGATCGAGCCGGGGAGCGACGGCGAAAGCGAGGATAAGCGCGATCGCGGCCGCGGGCAGGGCGGGGGCGATGGTTGTCATGGAAACGCCGGCGGTGTCGCCCACCAGCCAGAAACGCATCTGCTGCAATGTTTCTTCATTGAGAATGAGGATGGCGGAGGTGAGGGTTGCGGCAAGCGTGGAAAGCGCAATGCCGCAAAAGACGAGTTTTGCCGGTGTCAGCCCCTGCCGCCCGGCGGAAGCAAGGAGAAGTACGAGCGAGAAGCTGATCCCCGCGCCCGTCGCCGCCAGCAATGGGCGGAACAGCGGCGTTGCAATCAGCCCGAGCGGCATCACTGTCGCGAGAACGACAGCGAGGCTTGCCCCGGCATTCAACCCCAGAATATGCGGCTCGCCGAGCGGATTTCGAAGCAGGGTTTGCAGCAGAAGCCCCGCTGTTCCAAGGCAGGCCCCGGCCTGCATCGCAGCCAGCAAACGCGGCAGGCGCAGGCGCATCAAAACCTGCTGGTCGAAATTGCGGGCGTCATAAGCAAATATCAGGTCTTGCAGAACGTGCGGCGCAATGGGGCGCGGGCCGGTGGCCATATGCGCCAGCACCAGAAGCAACAGGGCAAGCAGCAGGAGAAGTGCTGCCGCAAGTGTGCGGCTATATGCCCGCTCTCGAAGGGCAAGGGTGCTTGCGCTGCTGGTGCCGGTAAGGTTCATGCCGCGCCGGCCCGTCCGGGCAGGGGAAGAAATACCGGCCGCGCCGTCACCGGATGCGTGAGTTGGGCAGCTGCCATATCGAAGACATCGGCAATGATGCCGGCATCGCAGGCCGCCGCCGTTTCCAGCCGGTGTCGCAGCCGCCCGTCTTTCAGGAAAATCAGGTGATCGGCATATTGCAGGGCGAGATTGATGTCGTGCAGCACCGCGACGATCGTGCGGTTGTGGCGGATGACGAGGCCCGCCAGCATGTCCAGCACCTCTATCTGGTGGTGCAGATCGAGAAAGGTCGTAGGCTCGTCGAGAAGAATTATATCCGTCTGCTGCGCCAGCGCCATGGCGATCCAGGCGCGCTGGCGCTGGCCGCCTGAGAGGCTGTCGACTGCTCTTTCCGCCAGTCCGGACATGCCCGTCACGGAAAGCGCCTCTTCCACAGCGCGGGCGTCTTCCTCGCTCCATTGCTTCAGAAATCCCTGATGCGGGTAACGGCCGCGGGAGACGAGATCGAAAACCGAAAGCCCCTCCGGCGCATGGTTCTGCTGCGCCAGCATGCCGAGCTTTTTCGCCACCTCCTTGGTCGGGTGGCGGAAGATATCGCTGCCGTTGAGAAGAATATGGCCCCGTGCGGGCCGGTGCAGGCGGGCAAGCGCGCTGAGAAGCGTGGATTTTCCAGAGCCGTTCGGGCCAAGCAGAACGGTGAAGCGGTTCGGTGTGACATCGATGGACATATCCGCAAGCACCGGCGTGTCGCCATAGGCAAGCTCGATTGCCTGCGCCGCAAGGCCTGTATCCGTGCTTATGGGTCTCATGCCGTCGTTCAAATTCGTCACCGTCTGAATGCGTTGCCACCAGAATTATTGATGACTGTAGTAGTCAAGTATATAGCGTTCGAAAAAGCGGTTTTTGCCGGTCGATTTGAACAAAAAGCGGCTGTCATGGGCTGAAATGACACGCCAGGAAGCGCGAATGCACCCTTCGGTACCGACGTTTTGCCCCGCTGAAGCGGAAATAAAGTTGACTACTACATTCATCAATTGAAAGAGCGATGCATCGTCGCGATGACGATTTGGGACAGCCGGGGACAAGACACGATGCATGACGGTTCGATGATCATTGGGATGCGCTCGCGGGCACTGCTGGCATTTCTTCTGGCCGGGGTCGCCCTGCCTGCTTTCGCGCAGGAGAGTGCGACGCCGAAGAAAAATGCTGATGGAACGACGGTGCTCGAAACCATAACCGTCAATGCGGATGTCAAAAAAGGTGCGCGCGGTTATCAGCCGGTGACGACGGGCACGGCGACGCGCACCGAAACGCCGCTCCTCGATATTCCGCAATCGGTCAATGTGGTGACGGCTGAGGTGCTGCGCGACCAGCAGGCGCGCTCGCTGGACGATGCGCTGGCCAATGTCAGCGGCGTCACCCAGGCAAATACGCTCGGCGGCACGCAGGATGCCGTCATCCGCCGTGGTTTCGGCGATAATCGCGACGGGTCCATCCTCGTCAACGGGCTGAAGACGGCGCTGCCGCATTCCTTCAACGATACGGTCGAGCGGGTGGAAGTGCTGAAAGGCCCGGCCTCCACGCTTTACGGCATTCTCGATCCCGGCGGCATGGTGAATGTCGTGACGAAGAAGCCGGAAGACACGTTCACGGGGCAGGCCTATTCGCGCTTTTCCGCTTATGGGGCGGGCAAGTATGGCACATCGGGCGGTTTCGATGTCACCGGCCCGATTGCGGGCACGGATTTTTCCTATCGCCTGATCGGCGAAGGGGAAAACAGCGATTACTGGCGTAATTTCGGTGAGAAAAAGAACTGGCTGATCGCACCTTCGCTGAAATGGAGCGGCGAGGACACCGATATTACGGTTTCCTACATGCATGAGGACTACAGCGTGCCGTTCGATCGCGGCACGATCTTCAATCCGGCGACCGGCAAAGCGATCAATGTCAGCCGCCGCCTGCGCCTCGATGAAGCCTATAACATCACCGATGGTAAATCCGATCTAGCGAGCATCGCCATAGACCGCCAACTCTCCGATGACTGGAAGCTGTCGCTGAATTACGCCTATAGCCGCAACGAATATTCGGACAATCAGGCGCGCGTGATGGGTTATAATTCCCGCACCGGGCAGGTGACGCGACGGGCCGATGCGACGCAATATTCGACGATCTACAATCACGCGCTGCGAGCGGATCTGACGGGCGAGGCCGAAATCGGTGGGCTGCGCAACGATCTGCTGTTCGGCGCGTCTTACGATTACAGCGATACCCTGCGCACCGACATGCTGCGATGCGCGAATTCCACGAATTTCAACATCAACAATCCGGTTTATGGCCGCCTGCCGGTCTGCACCACGGTAAGGGCGGTCGACAGCGACCAGACGGAACAGCTTTCCACCGCCTCGATCTATATGCAGGACGCCCTGCATCTTAACGATCAATGGATCGCGGTCGGCGGTTTGCGTTACCAGTATTACGACATCTATGCCGGCAAGGGTCGTCCTTTCGTCGTCAATACCGAGAAGGATGGCGGCGAGCTCATTCCCAATGCCGGTCTGGTTTACAAGCTCACTCCGGATGCCTCGCTCTATGCCAATGTGGCCAAGACCTTCCGTCCGCAATCATCCATCGGCGCCTATTATGGCGGGCTCGATCCGGAAGAGGGCATTTCCTACGAAGTGGGCGCGAAGTTCGATCTTTTCGCCGGGCTGAACGCCAATATCGCCCTGTTCAATGCCCGCAAGCGCAATGTCGCCTATTCGGAAGATGTCGGCGGCGTCTCGACGGTGAAGGCCGCCGGCCTCGTCCGTTCGCGCGGTGTGGAGGTCGATATTGCCGGCAGCCTGACCGACGATCTCGATCTCATCGCAAGCTATGCCTATACGGATGCGCTCGTGCTCGAAGATCCCATCTATGCCGGCAAGCGCCTGCCGAATGTGGCGCGCCACACCGGCTCGCTCTTCCTTGCCTATGATGTCGGCGAGGTCGGTCCGAACGGCAATACGCTGCGCATCGGCGGCGGTGTGCGGGCGGTGGGTGAGCGCGCCGGCATCAACGACAATTCCTATAATCTGCCGGGCTATGCGGTCTTCGACGCCTTCGCCACCTACACGCTTCAGTTCGAAAAGCCGGTGACGCTGCAGCTCAATCTGAAGAATATCTTCGACAAGACCTATTACACCTCGTCCATCGGCTCCACCAGCTATGCCAATGCCGTAGGAGAGCCCTTCAATGTCAGCCTCACGGCCAGCGTGAAGTTCTGACATCGCCAGTCATGAGAGCGGGGTGAACGCCCCGCTTTTTACTTCCACATGGCGCGCATCCGCGCACCCACATCGATGCGGATCTGCTGCGCGCTGCGCTCCGAAGCGGCGGCCGACACCAGTGGCCAGGTTGCCGTTTCAAAGAATTGCAGCAATGTCGCCGGGATGAAGCGGGTTCTTGCGGCGTAAACATGCCGGTCGCCCTGCTGGTTCTGCCCGCCGGTGAAGAAACGTTGCGGCGTGATCAGCGACAGGCTGTCCTTGGCGCGCGTCATGGCGACATAAAGCAGCCGGCGTTCTTCCTCCAGTTCCTGCGTGGTGCCGACCCCGAGATCAGAGGGAATGCAGCCGTCGACCACATTCAGAATGAAGACGGAGCGCCATTCCTGGCCTTTTGCCGAATGGATGGTGGAGAGGCTGAGATAATCCTCGTCAAGCAGCGGCACGCCGGCCTGATCGCTGGTGGCGTCGGGCGGATCGAGCGTCAGCTCGGTCAGGAAGCGCTCGCGTGAGGGGTAGCCGCCGGCGATCTGCTCGAGCTGGAGCAAATCGGCCTTGCGGGTGTCCGCATCCTCATGGATGCGTTCCAGATGCGGTTCGTACCACAGTCGCGCCTGCCCGATCTGGCCCGGCCAGTCGTTCGGCGCCTGTAGCAGGCCCACCAGCATTTGCGTGAAGGTCGTCCAGTCGTCGCCGGTCTTCGGCG
The DNA here is from genome assembly GCF_900013505.1 of Agrobacterium deltaense RV3. Classification (NCBI taxonomy): domain Bacteria; kingdom Pseudomonadati; phylum Pseudomonadota; class Alphaproteobacteria; order Hyphomicrobiales; family Rhizobiaceae; genus Agrobacterium; species Agrobacterium deltae. Next base: position 1,864,708 of record NZ_LT009746.1, read on the forward strand.
GCGGCGGAATTTCGGCAAGGGCAAGCAGCGGTTCGGGGTCTTTCGCAATCGCATCGAGAATATTGCCGGCCTTCTTCGGGCCGATGCCGGGCAGCATCTGTAGCAAGCGAAAACCGGCGACGCGGTCGCGCGGGTTCTGCGCGAAGCGCAGCACGGCCAGCATGTCCTTCACATGGGCGCTGTCGAGGAATTTCAGGCCGCCGAATTTGACGAAGGGGATGTTGCGGCGGGTCAGTTCCACCTCGAGCGGGCCGCTATGGCTGGAGGTCCGGAACAGCACGGCCTGCTGTTTCAGCGTCATGCCGGTTTCGCGATTAGCGAGAATCTGGTCGATGATGAAATTCGCCTGCTCGGTTTCGTCCTTCACCGTCACAAGCTTCGGGCGCTCCAGCGACTGCCGCTCGGTCCAGAGGTTCTTGGTGAACCGCTCGCGCGCCAGATCGATGACGCCGTTGGCGGCCGCCAGGATCGGCTGCGTCGAGCGATAATTGCGGTCAAGCGTGATGATGTCGGCAGCAGGGCTGAAGGACGCCGGAAAATCGAGGATGTTTCGCACCGTCGCCGCCCGGAAGGAATAGATCGATTGCGCATCGTCACCCACCACGGTCAGTCCGCGGCCACCGGGTTTCATCGCCATCAGCACCGATGCCTGAAGCCGGTTGGTATCCTGATATTCGTCGACCATCACGTGGTCGAAGCGGTTGCCGATATCGTCCGCAAGAACGGGGTCGCTGACCATCTGGGCCCAGTAGAGCAGGAGATCGTCGTAATCGAGCACGTTCTGGACCTGCTTGGCCTCGACATAGGCTGCAAACAGTTCCTTAAGTTCGCTCTCCCAGTTGGCGACCCAGGGATAATGCTGGCGCAATATCTCCTTGAGCGGCGTCTGGGAATTCACCACGCGCGAATAGATCGCGAGACACGTACCCTTCGTTGGAAAGCGGCTTTCGGTTTTGGAAAAGCCCAGCTCGTGCCGGGCGAGGTTCATCAGGTCGGCGCTATCCTCGCGGTCGTGGATGGTGAAATCGATGTTAAGCCCGATCTGCTCGGCATAGATGCGCAACAGGCGCGCGCCGATGCCGTGAAACGTACCGGACCAGGCCAGCGCGTCTGTCATGATTGCCGAATTCGCCCCGATAACGTGTTTGCAGATACGCTCGACCCGTCGCGACATTTCCGTGGCGGCACGTCTGGAAAACGTCATCAGCAGGATGCGGCGGGGATCGGCGCCATTCACAATCAGATGCGCAACACGGTGGGCGAGCGTATTGGTCTTGCCCGAACCGGCCCCGGCGATGATCAGCAGCGGCCCAGCCGTGTGCCCGTCTGCCAGCCCAACGCCATGCTCCACCGCCCTGCGCTGCTGTTCGTTGAGCTTTTCCAGATAGGCAACCGCCATGCCAGCAATCCTTAGATAACCTGCCTGTCCTCACCGGTGAGAACCTTCTTGTTCAGAGGCAGTCGTCGGAATGTCCGGCCATTGTCTGCCCTGTCGTCGCAATGATTAGCAAAGACTCAAACAGCAATCCAGAACAAATGCTGAACGCATTGTTCCGGTGGTTTGCGCGCAGTCGGTGGTGAGATTTGTCGGCCCAAAAGGTCGCCCGTCCCCTGCCTGCGATTGGCCGCTGCCGGGCAGGCAAAATCCCCGAAATTGCGCCACGGGAGAAGGCGGGGCGGCCGTGGATGGGCCGCCCGGTGTTGCCGTCGGGCGGTGATCGTTACAGGAAACTGCTTTCGAACAGCTCGCCTGAATAGGCCGAATGGGTAACGCCTGCTTCAAGGTCGGCCTTGGTCAGCTCATCGACAAAATCGCCGTTCTGCATGACCAGCACCCGGTCGCACATATGGGCGATCACCGCGAGGTCGTGGCTGACGAGAACAAAGGTGAGGTCGCGTTCTTCGCGCTGGTCGGCAAGCAGGTTCAGGATTTCCGCCTGGATGGAGACGTCGAGCGCGGATGTCGGCTCGTCGAGCAGCAGGATCGGCGGTTCGAGGATCAGCGCGCGGGCGATTGCCACGCGCTGGCGCTGGCCGCCGGAAAGTTCATGCGGGAAGCGCTCGGCGAAATGTGCGGGCAAGCCCACCTGTTGCAGGGCGGCAGGCACTTTCGACCAGCCATCGCCAAGTCCCATGGCGCGGATCGGTTCGGCGAGCGCCCGGCCGATGCGGTGGCGCGGGTGCAGCGAACCGTAGGGGTCCTGGAACACCATCTGCGCCAGTTTCAGTTCGTCGCGACTGCGGGTCTTGCCGACCGGTTTACCGTTAAAGCTGATGGAGCCGGTCCAGCCGGCCTCCAGCCCCGCCAGCGACCGCAGCAAGGTCGACTTGCCGCAGCCGCTTTCGCCGACGATGCCGAGCGTTTCACCCCTGTTGACCGTGAGGCTGACGCCGCGCACGACGTGATTGCGGTTTTCCTTTGCGCCATAGACGACGTCGAGCTTGTCTACCGTGATCATCGCATCACCTCCGCATCGATGGCCTGACGGTCCAGCACCTTGAGACGCCGCACCGGATTGCGGGGATCGGGCATCGCCGCGATCAGGCCCCGCGTATAGGGATGTTGCGCATCCTCCAGCTTCGTCAGCGTTTCCACGACGCGCCCGCCATACATGACCAGCACGCGCTCGCAGAAGGCCGCGACCATGCGGATGTCATGGCTGATGAGGATCAGGCCGGAATTATTCTCCCGCACCATCTCGTCCAGAAGCAAAAGCACATCCTTGCGGACGCTGACATCGAGGGCCGAGGTCGGTTCGTCGGCAATGACCAGCTTGGGCTTTGCGAGCAGCATCATGGCGATCATCACGCGCTGTCCCATGCCGCCCGATATCTGGTGCGGATAAAGCGCCATCACGCGGTCGGGATCGTTGATGCGCACGCGCAGCAACATGTCGCGTGCTGCACCTCTCGCTGCCTTTCCGGTCAGCGCCAGATGCAGTTCGGCGGCCTCCGCCACCTGCTTTCCGATGGGCAGCACCGGGTTCAGCGAATAACGCGGGTCCTGCATGATAAGCGCCATGTCGCTGCCGCGGATTGCGCCCATCTGCCGCTCGGATTTTTCGAGCAGCGGCTCGGACAGGAAATCCATCCGCTCCGCCGTCACCGTGGCGCTTTTCGGCAGGAGCCGCATGGCGGCCCGGCCGGTGGTGGATTTTCCCGAGCCGGACTCACCGACGATGCCGACCCTTTCGCGCCCGACATCGAAATTGACGTTGGACACGGCTGGAATGGTGTTGCGGCCGAAACGGACATTGAGGTCGCGGACCGAAAGGATGGGGGAGCTATCAGGAACGGGCATGACGCGGATCCAGAAGGTCGCGCAGCGTATCGCCGGCGATGTTGAAGGCAAGGCTCGTCAGCAGGATGGCGATACCGGGCATGACGGCGACCCACCAGTAGTCGAGCATGAACTTGCGGCCGCTGGAGATCATCGCGCCCCATTCCGGCAGCGGCGGCTGGGCTCCGAGACCAAGGAAGCCGAGTGAAGCGGCCGTCAGGATGATGCCGGCCATGTTCAGCGTCAGGCGAACGATGACCGAGGGAATGCACATCGGCGCAATGTACAGAAACAGGATGCGCAGCGGCGAGGCGCCATAGAGGCGGGCGGCGGCGACGTAGTCGGTATTGCGCACGACAAGCGCTTCCGCACGGGCAAGACGCGCAATCGGCGGCCATGCCGTCAACGAGATCGCAATGATCGCCGTGCCGAGGCCGGCGCCCATGGCGGCCGCAAAGGCAAGCGCCAGCACGAGCGAGGGGAAGGACAGGACGATATCGGTCGCGCGCATCAGGATCGCGTCGGTTCGTCCGCCGAAGAAACCGGCCATCACGCCAATGGCAAGGCCGATAGGACCGACGATGACCGAGACCGACAGTACGGTCTGGATGGTGATGCGGGTGCCGTATACGAGGCGGCTGAAAATATCGCGGCCGAATTCGTCGGTTCCGGCCAGATGTGTCCAGCTGGGAGGCTGAAGCGCGTTTTCCAGAGCCTGGCGCGCAGGATCGTAAGGCGCAATGAGCGGTGCGAAAATGGCGACCAGAACCAGAATGGCCAGAATGGCGAAGCCGAACATTCCAAGCGGTTCGTCCGCGAGCTTTCGAAGTGTCCGCGCGGTGGTGGTCGAGATGCGCGACAGGGCGCTGGGACGATCAACGGTATTGTTATGCGCGATATCGGTCATCGTGCGGCCTCCCGTGTACGGGGATCGAGCGTGGTGTAGGCCAGATCGGCGAGGAAGTTGAGCAACATGAAAATGAAGCCGATGACGATCGTGGCGGCCAGAATCGCATTCATGTCGCCGATGAGCAGCGCATTCGTCATGTATTGGCCGATACCGGGCCAGGAGAAGACGATCTCCGTGACAACGGCGCCTTCCAGCAGGTTGCCATAGGAGATCGCCAGCACGGTGATGAGCTGCACGGCGATGTTGGGCAGCACATGGCGGGTGATGGTGCGTGCGGGGCTGACACCCTTGGCCCTTGCGGCGATGACATAATCCTGGCTGAGCTGTTCGAGGGTAAAGGCTCTCGTCATGCGGGTAATATAGGCCATGGCCATATAGGCGAGGATGATCGCCGGCAGGATGATGTGTCCAAGCGCATTCCAGAAGATTTCCGTCTCGCCCGCAAGGAGGGTGTCGACGAGCATCAATCCCGTCTTCGGCTCAACGAGGCCTTCGTAAAAGACATCGACCCGGCCGGGGCCTGCGACAAGGTTGAGATTCGCGTAGAAAATCACCAGCCCGACGATGCCGAACCAGAAGACCGGTATCGAATGTCCCACCAGCGCAAACACGCGCGCGAACTTGTCGATGAAGGTGTCGCGGAAGAGGGCGGCGGCGAGACCGAGTGGGACGCCGACGACCGTCGAGATGATGATCGCCAGCGTGGCGAGTTCGAAGGTGGCGGGGAAAGCCTGCGCCAGATCGCGGGTAACGGGGTTGCCGGTCAGGATTGCAATGCCGAAATCGCCATGCAGCAGCCCGCGCAGATAGATGAAGAATTGCTGGTAAAGCGGCAGGTCGAGCCCCAGCCGCGCTCGCATGGCCTCATAGGCCTTGGGGTCGGCAAGTTCGCCGACGATTGCCCCGACCGGATCGCTCGGCATGACCCGGCCGATGATGAAGGTGATGCAGAGCAGGATGAAGAGGCTGACGATCAGTTGCAGAAAACGATGTCCAAGCCCGCGCAGTGAGATTTCCGTCATTGCTGGCCGCACTTCCATGTGAGAACGCTGTCGGCAGTGGAGCCTTTGCACGCTGCTCGCCGCAGACGCGCAATTCTCCTTTGCAAAAACTCTTGATGGTACTTCATCCCAACTCCTCCCTGAGCTAACATGAAAACATATGATGTGCGGCTATGTCATAATATGAGTAGCGAAGGGATTCGCATTCTGCAAGAGGGAAGAGTGGCATGATGGGCGACAAAACGAGGCCGCGGGAGAGGCGGGCACAACAGATCATCGATAATCTCAGCGCAGAAATTCGCAGTGGAAAACTGAAAAACGGTGATCAACTTCCCACCGAACCGGAGCTTGAGCGCAGCTACGGCGTGAGCCGCACCGTGGTTCGCGAGGCGATCGCGGATTTGCGTTCCGCCGGCTATGTCGTTCCCATCCAGGGCAAGGGGGTTTTCGTCAGCAATGCCAGTGAATGGGCCGGCGTGAAACTGACGCAATCCGAAGTCGGAACCATTGCGGAAACGCTGGAAATGCTGGAGTTCCGGCTTGCGACGGAAGGGGAGGCAGCGGCAATCGCCGCCTATCGCCGCACCGCCCAGCAGGAGGCCGCAATCTCTGCGGCGCACCGGAAAATGGCCCGCGCCATCGATGCGCGTGAAACCACCGTCGATGCCGATTACGAGTTTCACACGGCCATCGCGATCGCCACGAACAACCGCTTTTATCTGGAGGCTCTGCGTCAGTTCGGTTCGCGCTCGATACCGCGCGGGCAGTTCCCGACGCTGCCGGAAACCGGTGATGCGAATTATCTTCGCAAAGTGCAGGCCGAGCACGAGGCAATCCTGCGCGCCATCGTCGAACAGGATCCGGAAGCGGCGCGAAAAGCCATGCGCGAACATATGCTTGCGAGCCAGCGCCGATACAGGTTGCTGTCAGAAGCGCAATAGCATCTCGACACTCATCTTATTTCATGCGATGTCATATGATGACTTGCATGGAGAGAGGAGAGAATCGATGTATGTCGGCACCCAGGTTGCTGCGCGCGATGACGAGGATTTTAAGGTTTGGGCGCAGCTCGGCGTCAAAAATATCAACGCGGATCCACCCGGAAAGCCCGCGAGCTGGACTTTCGAGGACTTTGAGCGCCACCGTGACAAGGTCGAAAGCTTTGGCCTTGTTCTCGACATGGTGCAATTGCCGCTGCCGTCGCGGCCCATCGAGCAGGCGTCGTATCCCGATATCCTGCTTGCGGGCCCTGATCGCGACCGGCAGATCGATGCCGTCTGCACGATGATAGAGAATATCGCCAGGGCCGGTATCCCTGCCGCGAAATACAATCTCAACCTCATCGGCATTCCGCGCACAGAAATGGAGCGCGGCCGCGGCGGCTCGCTCAACGAGGCCTGGCGTTGGGACAAGGCGGACCATGATGCAGCGCCGGGTCTCGCGGGCGTTCTTTCCGAAGACGAGAACTGGGAACGCATCGACTATTTCCTCGAGCGTGTGGTGCCGGTGGCCGAAAGCAACCGCGTGCGCCTGGCATGCCATCCGCATGATCCCTATACGCCGCCGGGCTACAGGGGCGTCACCCGTGTTCTCGGCACGGTCGACGGGCTGAAGAAATTCGTGCAGATGCGCGAGAGCCCCTATCATGGCCTTAATTTCTGCCAGGGGTCGATCGGCGAGATGCTCGACAATCCGCGTGAAGAAATCGACGACATCATCAGGTGGTTCGGCAGCCGCGACAAGATCTTCAACGTCCATTTCCGCAATATCAGCGGCGGCAAACTCTCCTTCATGGAGACATTCCCCGATGAGGGCGACATGGACATGGTGCGTTCGCTGAAACTCTATCACGAACTCGGCTATCGCTACATGATCATGCCGGACCATGTGCCGACGATTGCCGGGCGCGATGCCGTCGGTGTCGCTTTCGCCTTCTGCTACGGCTACATCGCCGCCTTGATAGAAGCGCTTGATAACAAACATCTTTGACCATTCTGGCCCGCGACGCCCCGCTGCGTCGCGGGCTTTTTTCCCAAACGTGAATTACCGATCTGTAGGAGGAGCAGGTATGAGAAAATCATTGATCCGTCTCGCACTCACCACGGCCCTTGGCGCCATGCTGGTGCAGGCAGCGCCGGCCGTGGCCAAAACACCGAATGACCAGCTTGTCATCGGAACCTCGCTGGCTCAGGTGCTGTCGCTTGATCCGCATCAGGCCACCGAAGGAAAAGCCAACGAAATCATGTCCAACCTCTATGACCGTCTGATTTCGGTCGATGGTTCGGGCAAGGTTTCACCGCAGCTTGCCGAGCGCTGGGAGATAGATGACAAAGGCATCACCTTCCATCTTCGCGAGGCCAATTTCGCCTCGGGCAATCCGGTAACCTCGGCAGATGTCGTCTATTCGCTCAGCCGGCTGTTGAAGATGAACCAGGCGGCCGCAGCCAACCTCAAGCGCGTTGGTTATAATGCCGATAATGTCGACAAGCTGGTGAGCGCGCCTGATGAAAAAACGGTACGCATCGATCTTTCCGGCGAAACGACGTCCGAGCTGCTTCTTTACCGTCTGGCCATGGTCATCGCCAGCGTCGTCGACAGCAAGGAACTCAAGTCGCATGAAAGCAGTGGCGACTGGGGCAATGGCTGGCTGAGAACCAATTCCGCCGGTTCCGGTCCCTTTACGCTCAATCGCTGGTCGCCGAATGAGATCATCATTCTCGAGGCCAACAAGAATTATGTGGCCGGCAGCCCGAAAATGCGCCGCGTCATCGTGCGGCATGTGCCGGAAAGCCAGGTGGAGCGCCTGATGCTGGAGCGCGGCGATATCGACATCGCCAGTGCGCTGACGGCTGCCGACCTTGCAACCTTCAACAACAAGGAAGGCTTCCAGATCCAGCGCGTGCCGACGGGCGGTTTTTACGTCCTGTCCATGAATGCCGGCAAGGAACCTTTGTCCAACCCCAAGGTCCGCGAAGCGATTGCCTATGGCATCGACTACAAGGGCATGGAAAAGACCATCATGGGTCCCTATGGCCGGGCGCGCACGGTGCCGGTGCCGGAAAACTTCGAATACGCCATTCCGAGCCCGGACTGGAAGCTCGATGTGGAGAAGGCGAAGGCGCTCCTCAAGGAGGCCGGTTATGAGAACGGCTTCACGCTTAATCTGAAGACGATTGCGCAAACGCCGCGTATCGATCTCGCCACCGCGATCCAGGCCTCACTCAGCCAGATCGGCATCAAGGTCAATATCCAGCAGGGTAACGGTTCGGACGTGATTGCCGCCCACCGTGCGCGGGATTTCGATCTGCTCATTCCGCAGACCGGCGCCTATATGCCGAATGTGCTGGGCTCGATGGAGCAATTCTCCAGCAACCCCGACAATTCGCTGGCCGCCAACAACGCCGGCAATTTCGTCTGGCGCTCGGCCTGGGACATTCCGGAACTGACGGCGCTCACGGCAAAGGCTTCGCTGGAACCGGACGCCAAGAAGCGTGGGGAAATCTACACCCAGATGCAGGAAATGTTCGTCGCCCAGAAGCCGGCGGTGCTGCCGATGTTCGAGAGGTTCGAGCCGATCGTGCTGAATGCGCGCGTGAAGGATTATGTGGGCCACCCCAGCCAGACGACCCGGCTGGAAAAGGTTACGAAGGATTAAGGGCAAACTATAGTCTTTGGAACCTGCGACGGGCGGTTTTACCGCCCGTTTTTTTATTGGCGGTTAGGTCCGTACCCCTGAAAGCGTCCTCCATGACGCGCCTCCGGCTCTTCGCGGACACGAAACTAGTCGCAGCAGGTGGTTGTCGCACGCCATCCAGTAATTTCAGGGGGTTTTCTCAAGGACTTCATCGGTTTAGACCGACCGATGACTATTCCTTCCATCGGGCGAGAGTCGTGAACTCCGCTCACCCACCTCCCGAAGAATGCGTTGATGACCATGAACCTTGCACAGATAAAACTTCCGTCTCGGCCGCTGAGCCTCAAACGTGGCGTCATTTCAGTGCCGGCAGCCTATTATTTTTCCATTCCGGTGCTTCTGGTCATCACGGCCGTCATGCTCGTCGCCGAAGGTCCGGGCATATTGCGCGACTATCAGATCAGCAAAGATCCGCTGGAGATTGAAAACGGCGATATCAGCGGTAGCTGCAAGACGCGCAAGGCAATCTTCACGACCTGTGAGGCGGATCTTTCCTATGACCATGCGGGCGTGAGCTACAAGAAGGATGTCGAGGTCATGTTCGTCGATTTCCATTCCGGCGATTATGAAACCGGACTGGTCATCTCCGCGAAGAACCCGGAACTCGCTACGATTTCGCTGGGCCTCGACATGCTCTGGAACCGCATCATCACACTTGGGGTGTTCGTTGCCCTGCTCGGCTTCGGCAGTTTGGCGATGCTGTTCACGCTTATCCGGGTCCTGCGGGTTCGCCTGCAGCTGCGCAAACCCGCACCGTTGACCGTCATTCCGGTGGCGCTGACGGCGGTTGCCGAAAAGCGCAGCCGTCTCTTTGTCACCTATGCCGATACGGTCAGAGAAGACAAGACCAAGCGGCAGTCCTTCACCCATCTGGAGAGGGGGCGAATTCCGGTCGTCGTTGGCCATAACGGAAAACACGATGTTGCGTTGGCAGTCTGGCACGGCAAGACCGCGCTGCCGGTTCTGCTCGACGACCGGCTGGAGCGGATCGAGCTATCGGAGCAGGAAAGGGCGGAGGCTCTCGCATCGCTTGCCCCGATGCTTGCGAACCAGACACCGGAGGGCGCCTCGGCTCCGGGTGCGACGAGTGCGAAAGGGCCGAGCCTCCTGCGCAGACTGGGGACTTTCGTTGCCATCGTGGCCGTCATCGTCGTCGCGGTTATCGGTTACTGGCTGTGGTACGTCACCAGCGCCCCGTCGCAGTTCAACTCGCCCGGCATGGACCTCAACAACATGATGCCCGCAGCAATTAACGAGTGGGGATGCGCCCGTCTGCAGGAGCGTTTCTCCGATGGCCCGGCGCCTTTCGGATGCGCCGCAGCCGATTATCGAAGCTGGAAATAAACGGCTTTTCCTATAGTCCCGGCCGGGCCGCGCGCGAAAAAGCTTACGGGCTGCCGCGTGCGGCCCGTTCCTTTCTGTACGTTGCAGGACAGATCGTTCCATTTATCAATAGTTGCATTAGAGATTTATAAATAAACCACTCCCATAGTGCCACCGTGAGCGGTTCTTCAGAGGCTGGGAGAGTGCGTCATGTTCACGGTTCTGGAATGCGTTGTCGTACAACACGACCGGGCGGTCGTGCTTCTTGCGGCTGTTATCTGCCTGCTTGGCATGTTTGCTTTTTTTCATCTTTTATTGCGCGCGGAGGAAAGTCCGGCTGGCCGCAAGCCCTATTGGGTGCTGGTTGCCGCCTTTGCCGGAGGGCTCAGCGTCTGGGCCACGCATTTCGTCGCCATGCTCGCCTATAAGGGCGCGGTCCCGATCGGTTATGATTTCGCCTTCACGGCGTTTTCGGCGGTTCTTGCGGTTTTCGGTTTCTGGCTGGCGCTCACCAGCCGTTCGCAGGCCGCTTACAGCCCGGCGATCGTCGGCACGCTGGTCACGCTCTCGGTTGCCGTCATGCATTTCGTCGGCATGGCGGGAATGGATGTCGCCGCCACGATCAGCTATCGGTGGGGGCCGGTGCTGGGTGGTTTTGCGGTTGCCTGGGCGTTTTTTCTCCTCGCCTTTTTCCTTTTTCGCCGCCTCGGCTCCTGGCAGCGCATCGCCGCGCCGGCTGGATCGGCGATTTTCGCGATCTGCGCGCTGCATTTCACGGCCATGTCGGCCACGGTGCTTTCGCCGGATCCGTCCGTATCCGGGCCTGATCCCGACAATGTCGCCCGGCTGATCATGATCTGCGCCATCTCCGGCGTCACGTTCCTGATCCTGTCCACCACCGCCGCCGCTGCTCTTGTGGATCGTTACCTTGTCGATCTCAAGGGTCTTGTGGATGCGACGCTCGATGGTCTCGCCGTCGTTCGCGATGGGCGGATCGTGGAGCTTAACACCCGTTTTGCCGGCCTTCTGGGCCGGGAGGAAGCGTCGCTGGTCGGACAAAACCCCGACGATCTCTTCAAGGCCATCGACGGACAACCCGCCTATCTGCCGCGCCATGCACCGGTGGAGGCGGTGCACGAGCGCGCCGGGCAGGCGCAGATATTCGAACTCGGCGTACGAACGATCGAATATCGCGGCCGCCCCTGCGAGGTGATGGCCATTCGCGACCTGACGGAAAAGCGCGAAGCGCAGCGGGAAATCGAATATCTCGCCCGCCACGACGTCCTGACGGGCCTTTCCAACCGCACCATGTTCCAGACCCGTCTTCACCAGCAGATCGAGCATTGCGACGAGGAGGACGAATTCGCGCTGCTGGCGCTCGACCTCGACCGGTTCAAGGCGGTCAACGACATATTCGGCCATGCCGAGGGGGATCGCGTTCTGAAAAAGGTCGCCGCCATTCTCGATGAATGCGCAAGGGCAGGGGATGTGGTCGCCCGTCTCGGCGGCGATGAATTCGTCATCCTGACTACCCGGCATACAAGGGCGGAAGAGGCGCGCCTGCTGGCCGAGACGATACTTGGCATGTTCGCATTGAAGATGAATGTTGCCAACGATCCGACCTCCGTTGGCGTCAGCATCGGCATCGCCGTCTTCCCGCGGGACGGAAAGGACGATGAAAGCATCATGCACGCCGCCGATCTGGCGCTTTACCGCGCCAAGATGGGCGGGCGTGGCATATTGGCTTTCTACGATCCGGTAATGGATCAGGAGGCGCGCGAACGCCGCCAGCTCGAAACGGATCTGCGGCTTGCCATCAATCGCAACGAGTTGCTGTTGAATTATCAGCCGGTGCTGTCAGTCGAATGCGGCCAGGTCGTGGGTTACGAGGCGCTGGTTCGCTGGCAGCACCCGACACGGGGCGTGGTGCCGCCGGATGTTTTTATTCCGATTGCCGAAGAGAGCGGTATCATCATCTCGCTCGGCGAATGGGTGCTGCGCGAGGCCTGCCGTCAGGCGGCCGGCTGGGCACCGCACCTGAAGATCGCGGTGAACGTTTCGCCATTGCAGTTTTCGCTGGCCAATCTCGGTCATGTCGTCTGCACCGTGCTGATGCAGACCGGACTTTCGCCCAACCGGCTGGAACTGGAAATCACCGAAGCCGCGCTTCTGAAAGACCGAAGGGCGACATTGATCATCCTCAACCAGTTGAAGGCGCTCGGCGTCGCCATCGTCATGGACGATTTCGGCACCGGTTATTCCTCGCTCAGCAACCTGCAGAGCTTCCCCTTCGACAAGATCAAGATCGACCGCAGCTTCATCGCCGCCATGAGCGACGATGACAATGCCCGCGCCATCGTGCGCGCGGTGATCGGCCTCGGCCGCAGCCTCGATCTGCCGGTGACGGCGGAGGGAATTGAAACGGATGCGCAATACCGCATGGTGGTCGACGAGGGCTGCGCGCAGGCGCAGGGTTATCTCTTCGGCAAACCGGATGTCGCGCCCGCTCAGGTCGTCAGCGCCACCACACGGAAGAAACATTCCGTTTGATAAGAGATGCGGCGGCACAATGGTGTCGTCGCCCTCCTTTCCCATCTCCGATGGAACGAGAGCCAAGGCAGATCGTTAGGTTAGCGTGTGGCGCGTCCATGCCGCTGTCAGCCCGACCGGGCGATATGCCTGCTGTGTCAGCGAATGCGCCACGGATGGACATCTATCTATGGGAGAGACCGCGATGACAGACCGCCTCGAGCCACAGGACCCGCGCAGCCAGTATCCGCGCCCGCCTTTTTCGACCCCGACCCAGGAAATGCCGGGTCTGGTGACGAATATGACGCCTTTCCCGGACCACGGTGAAAAGACCTATCGCGGCACCGGCAAGCTTGCAGGGCGCAAGGCGCTGATAACCGGCGGCGATTCAGGCATTGGCCGTGCGGTCGCCATCGCTTTTGCGCGGGAAGGCGCGGATGTGGCGATCTCCTATCTTCCGGAAGAAGAATCCGACGCCGAGGAGGTCGTGGCGCTCATCGAGGCGGAAGGCCGCGTGGCGGTCGCGCTGCCTGGCGATATTACCGACGAGGCCTGGTGCCGCGAACTGGTCGAGAAAGCGGCCGGTGATCTCGACGGGCTGGATATTCTGGTTATCAACGCGGCAAGGCAGCAATATCGCGACGATATAGAGGAACTGTCGACCGACGATTTCGACCGCACCATGAAGACCAATCTTTATGCGCTGCACTGGATTGCGCAGGCGGCGGTTCCTCACCTCAAGCCGGGGTCATCGGTAATTACCACGGCGTCGATCCAGGCCTATGAGCCCTCCGCCATCCTGCTGGACTACGCCACCACCAAAGCCGGTATCGTCGCCTATACGAAAGCGCTTGCAAAGCAGCTTATCGAAAAGGGTGTGCGCGCCAATTCCGTCGCTCCCGGCCCGTTCTGGACGGTTCTTCAGCCGAGCGGCGGCCAGCCGGACGAGAAGGTGAAGAATTTCGGCAAGGACAGCGATTTCGGCCGCCCCGGACAGCCGGTGGAACTGGCGCCCGTCTATGTGCTGCTGGCATCGCAGGATGCGAGCTTCATCAATGGCGAGGTTTATGGCGTGACCGGCGGCAGGGGCATTGCCTGAGGCGATGCCCGCCAATGCCGGATGGGCCTTTGAGGATTTCGAGATGAAACGGCAGGCAGAACGTTCAGACAGAAGTTTGAAGAGCTTCGATGTTCGCGACCGGCTGATACTGGCGCTTTATGCGCAGTTGAAAGCGGAGCGGCAGACCCGGGAGGCCATGGAATGGGTTATCCGCAATGGCGGGCTGTCGCCGGAGGTGCTGGAAGCCATGGCGTCCGACCCGGTGCCGGTTCTGGCGGAGGCGGATGTGCCCGCCATCGAGCGCATTCTGGCCAAGGGCCGACGCGGAGACATGTCCTCCCGCAGCGATGACGAGGGACGACGGACATGAACCGGAGAGCGAGCTGGAGAGGCCATCTGAGCTTTGCCGATTTCAACTGCGAAGTCGGTCTTTATTCCGCACTGACCTCGGCGGAGAAAATCTCCTTCAATATCGTCAACCGCAAGACCGGCCACCGCGTCGAGCGGCAATATGTCGATAGCGATACCGGCGAGGCGGTTCTTCGCGAAGATCAGGTCAAGGGATACGAACTCGACAATGGCGACCACATCGTCATCGAGGGAGACGAGATTGCAAAGCTGATGCCGGAAAGCGACAAGGTCATCCGCGTCAGGCACTTCCTGTCCTGTGACGAGATCGACAAGCTTTATTTCGACAAGTCCTATTATCTCGCGCCGAGCGGGGAGGACGGCGAAGAGGCGCTGACGCTTCTTGCCAGGGCAATGGACGACGAGAATGTCGCAGCTCTCGGCGAAGCGGTGCTTTTCCGCCGCAACCGTGTCCTGCTGATCCGTCCGAGCGGTAAGGCTCTCGTCGCTACGACGCTGAATTTCAGCTACGAGGTCCGTTCGCAGACATCCGTCTTCAAGTCGATCCCCGATATCGAGTTCGATGAGGAAATGCTGGAGCTGGCCGGTCACATCATCGAAAAGCGTGCGGGCACATTTGACCCGGCAGACTATAGCGATCGGTATAATGACGCACTCGCAGAACTCGTGAAAGCCAAGATCGAAGGCCGGGAAATCGCCAAGCCGCCGCCGCGCAAGGAAGACAATATCATTGATCTCAAGGAGGCCCTGCGTCGCAGCGCCGGGGCCGAAGCGGGCAGCAGAAAAAGGGCGACGGCAGCGGGCCGGAAGGCCCCGCGGAAAGCGAGCTGATCCATGGGATTGCAGACCTATAACGCCAAGCGCAGTTTCGACAAGACGCCGGAGCCAAAAGGGACGACGGCCAAACAGCAGGGCTCGAGCTTCGTGATACAGAAACACGATGCCCGCCGTCTGCATTATGATTTTCGGCTGGAAATGGACGGTGTGCTGAAAAGCTGGGCGGTGACGCGCGGGCCGAGCCTCGATCCTGAGGACAAGCGGCTTGCCGTGCATGTCGAGGACCATCCGCTCAGCTATGGCGATTTCGAGGGCGTCATCCCGAAAGGACAATATGGCGGTGGCACCGTGATCGTCTGGGATCGCGGCACCTGGCATCCGATCGGCGACGCCCGGAAAGGTTATCGCAAAGGCCATCTGGAATTCGAACTGGACGGCGAAAAGCTCAAAGGCCGATGGCATCTGGTACGCATGCACGGAAAGCCCGGAGAAAGCCGGGAGAACTGGCTGCTTATCAAGGGCGATGACGAGGAGGCGAGGCATAAGGGCGGCGCGGATATTCTCGAAGAACGGCCGGAATCCGTAAAGACCGGGCGCAGTGTCGCGGAAGTTGCAGCCAAACCGAAGGATACATGGAACTCCAAAACGGTATCGAAAAAGACCGTGGCTTCTGCCTCCGGCAGGAAACAGGCGCATGCGCTGCCAAAAGGCGCACGCAAACTGGCCATGCCATCTTTCGTGCCGCCGGCGCTCGCCACGCTCAAGCCGAAACCGCCCAACGGAGATCGCTGGCTGCATGAAATCAAATTCGACGGCTATCGTCTGCAGGCGCGCGTCGATGGGGGCAAAATTCAATTGCTGACCCGCAGCGGGCTGGACTGGACGGAGAAATTCGGCCGGGCCGTGACAGGAGCGCTCAGGGCGCTGCCGGTGGAAACGGTGTTGATCGATGGCGAAATCGTCGTCGAACGCGACAGCGGGGCCTCCGATTTCTCCGCCTTGCAGCAGGATCTGAGCGAAGGGCGCAGCGACCGCTTCGTATTCTATGCCTTCGACCTTCTTTATCTCGATGGCAGCGATCTGCGCGGTGCGGCATTGAGCGAACGAAAGGCGCTGCTCGAAAAGTTGCTGCCGGCAGATGACCCTCATCTCAGCTACAGCCAGCATTTTGAGGAAAGTGGCGCGCTTGTTCTGGACCATGCCTGCCGGCTCAGCCTCGAGGGTGTCATTTCTAAAGTCAGGAACAGCAAATATGTTTCGGGCCGCAAGGGCGAATGGGTAAAATCCAAATGCTCGATGCGACAGGAATTCGTCATCGGGGGTTATACCGTCTCCTCGACATCCGACCACGCGATCGGATCGCTGGCGCTCGGCGTTTATGAAAATGGCAAGCTGCGCCATGTCGGCCGTGTCGGGACAGGTTATACGGGTGAAGTGGCGGAGATGCTGCTCGGCCGGCTGAAGCCGCTTGAGCGCAAGGAAAGCCCGTTCGGTGAGAAACTCACCGCGCTTGCCCGCCGCGATCTTCATTTCGTCAGGCCGGAACTGGTGGCGGAAGTGGAGTTTCGTGCATGGTCTGGAGATGGCAATCTGCGTCACGCCTCCTTCCGGGGGTTGCGCGAAGACAAGCCCGCAGCAGAAATCGAACGCGAGGAGAAGGCCGTGTCTGATATCCAGGCGCCGCAATCGAAGATCAAGTTCACCCATCCGGACCGGCTTTATTGGCCGGAGGACGGCGTGACGAAGGAGGGGCTTGCCGACTATTATGCGCAGGTCTGGCGGCACATGGCGCCCTTTGTCGTTAACCGGCCGCTGGCATTGTTGCGCTGCCCGGAGGGCCTAGAGGGGCAGCGATTCTTCCAGAAACACGCCTGGCGCGGCATCAACAAGGCCGTCGAGCAAATCAAGGATCCCAAGGACAAGGGCGGAGAACCGCTGATCCGCATCACCGATTTCGATGGCTTGATGGCGCTCGTGCAATCAGCCGCGCTCGAAATCCACCCATGGGGCGCGACCACCGCCAATTGGGAAAAGCCGGACATGATCACCATGGATATCGACCCCGGCGAGGATGTGGCGTGGGAAGAGGTGATCGAAGCGGCGCTGGAGCTGAAGCGGCGTTTCGAGGAAGCCGGGCTTGCCGCTTTCGTCAAGACCTCCGGCGGCAAGGGCCTGCATGTTGTCGCACCCTTGAAGCCGCAGGCGGGCTGGGCCCCGGTAAAAGCCTTCGCCAAGGCCATGGCGGCGGATATGTCGAAGGCCGAGCCGGAGAAATATCTCTCCGTCGCCACCAAGGCGAAACGGCAGGGCCGCATTTTTATCGACTATCTGCGCAACGGAAGGGGCAATACGGCGGTTGCGGCCTATTCGACACGTGCCCGGCCGGGAGCCGCCATTTCAGCACCGCTCGAATGGTCGGAACTCACTGCCGAGATCGGCCCCGCCCATTTCACCGTCAACAATATCGGCGCGCGTCTTTCCGCGCTGAAAAAAGACCCGTGGGACGGCTTTTTTGCTGCTGCCGAGCCGCTTCCGAAAAAGGCCCGCTGAAGGCAGCGAGCCTCAGCTTCTCTTTTCGGAAGCAAGGCTTTTCTTCAGGGCATCCATGATGTTGATGACATTGCCGCCGGCGCGGGCCTTCGTGCCGGTTTTCTTTTTCGAGGAGGAGACCTCGTCGCCCTTGGTCTTCAGCAGGGACTTGATCTTTTTCTGAATGGGGTCCTGCACCAAAGCCGGTTTCCAACCCGTCACCTGTTTGCCGATGCGTTTTTCCATGGCGTCGAGCAATGGCCGGTCGATTTTCATCTTCGGCTCCAGCGCGTCAATGCTTTCGCGCACCTCTTCGCCATAATGCAGCGTCCACAGGATGATGCCTTTCCCCGACGGTTCGAGGAGCACAGCCCTTTCGCGACGGTAGATTACGAGGCGCGCAATACCGAAAACATCGTTCACCTTCATGGCTTCGCGAATGACGCTGAAGGCTTCGGTGCCGATCTTGTCTTCCGGGCGCAGAAAATGCGGACGGTCGTACCAGATCCAGTCGATCGATCCTTTTGGCACGAAGGTCTTGATATCGATCGTCCGGGTGCTTTCCAGCGCTACCGCGTCGATCTCGTCATCCTCCAGAATAACGTAATCGTCCTCGGCGCGGGGAAAACCTTTTACCTGGTTTTTGGCGGCGACCGGTCGGTGGGTGATGCTGTCGATATAACGGCTTTCGACGCGATTGCCGGTTTTGCGATTGAGGATGTGGAAGGTGTATTTGTTGCCTTCCGTCGTCGCGGGCGTCAGCGAGACGGAGGCCGTCACCAGCGACAGCTTGAGATAACCCTTCCAGAAAACCTGTCGTGCCATGTCCGCGATCCGCATTGGTCCCCCGGAACAACAGCCACGGGGTGGCTTTTGTTCCGGGAGGAGCGGCAAATCGGGGCAGGGATGGAGCGTCACCCGAACAGCGACGTCAGCCCGTAAACCGCGGCGGAGATCAGCGCAGCCGCCGGCATGGTCACGATCCAGGCGATGACGATGTTGCCGGCAAGGCCCCAGCGCACCGCCGAGACGCGGCGGGCAGCGCCGACGCCGACGATGGCGCCGGTGATCGTGTGGGTGGTGGAGACCGGAATGCCGAGCCACGTCGCACCGAACAGCGTCAGCGCACCGCCGGTTTCGGCGCAGAAACCCTGCATCGGGTTCAGCCGGGTGATCTTCGATCCCATCGTATGGACGATGCGCCAGCCGCCGAACAGCGTGCCGAGCGCCATTGCCGACTGGCAGGAAATCACCACCCAGAAGGGCACGTAGAAGCTCTCGCCCAGATGTCCCTGGCTGAAGAGCAGCACGGCAATGATGCCCATGGTCTTCTGCGCGTCGTTGCCGCCGTGTCCCAGCGAATAAAGCGAGGCGGAGATGAACTGCATGACGCGGAAGGTGCGGTCCACGGCAAAGGGCGTCTGCCGCACGAACAGCCAGGAGACGGTGAGTACCAGAAGCAGGGCGAGGAAGAAGCCGATGGCCGGCGACATGAAGATGGCGCCCACGGTTTTCAGCAGGCCCGACCAGACGATGGAATTGAAACCCACCTTCGCAAATCCAGCACCGACGAGCCCGCCGATCAGCGCGTGCGACGAGCTGGAGGGAATGCCGAAAATCCAGGTGACGATGTTCCAGACGATGGCGCCGATCAGCGCCGCGAAGATCACCTGCGGCGATACGATGGCCGGATCGATGATGCCGGTGCCGAGCGTTTCGGCCACATGCAGGCCGAAGAACAGGAAGGCGATGAAATTGAAGAAGGCCGCCCAGGCGACCGCATATTGCGGGCGCAGCACACGGGTGGAGACGATGGTGGCGATGGAATTGGCGGCATCGTGCAGGCCGTTCAGAAAATCGAAGAACAGCGCGATGGCGATAAGGCCGATTAGCAGCGGCAGGGCAAGTGCGACATCCATCAGACGTTCTCGATAACGATGCCGCTGATCTCGTTGGCCACATCCTCGAAGCGGTCGACGACCTTTTCGAGTTCGCCGTAGATCTCGCTGCCGATCATATAGGCCATGGCATTGCCGCTTGCGCCGTGGCGGCGGAAGAGGTCCTTGAGACCCAGATCGTGAAGTTCGTCGGAGCGGCCTTCAACGCGGGTCACCTCTTCGGAAATGGATGACAGGCGATGCGCATTCGTGCCGACCTTGTTGAGAAGCGGAATGGCTTCCGCGATGAGGCCGGCTGCGCGCACGATCTCATGCCCCATTTCCTTCATGAGCGGATCGAATTCCGTTTGCTCGAAAAGACGGATGGTCTTGACGGTCTTGTGCATCATGTCGATGGCGTCATCCATCGACTGGATGAGATCCTTGATGTCGCCGCGGTCGAAGGGGGTGATGAAGCTGCGCCTGACGGCGAGCAGCACCTCGCGGGTGATGTCGTCCGCCTGATGTTCAAGGGCGACGATGAGGTCGCAGTTCTTCTCGACGTCGATGCCGCTCAATAGTTGGTCAAGGGCCTCGGCCGCTTTGATGACGGTTTCGGAATGTTTGCTGAACATGTCGAAGAAACGGTCCTCGCGCGGCATCAGCTTGCGAAAAATACTCATCATGCGAATTGGCCCTCAATGGCGCTTTATTAGTTGTGTGGGGTGATTGTCATAAAACTGTCATAAATGCACGCGGGGCATTGATGCAACCCGGAAAATCAGCACTATCAACGGATATGAAACCCACCAAGAAAAGCCGGAAAACCCGCCCGGCTCGTGCACTGACATTGCTCCAGCAGCTTGCTGCGGTTCCGGAAAAGCTCTTCACAGGCGCTTTCCGGCAGCAATATGCCGCGCTTTGCTTCCGTTATGCCGGCAATGGCGAGGATGTCGAAATCCTCCTTGTCACGTCCCGTACCAGTGGACGCTGGATCATTCCGCGCGGCTGGCCGATGAAACGCAAGAAGCCGCACGAGGCGGCGGCAATCGAGGCGTGGGAGGAGGCGGGCGTGCGCGGCCGGGTGAAAAAGAATGCGGTTGGCCGCTATACCTATCTCAAGATGCTCGACAATGGCGATGTCGCACCCTGCATGGTCGATGTATTCCAGATAGAGGTGAAGGAGGCGGAAACCAGTTTCAAGGAACGCGGGGAACGCCTGCTGGAATGGGTGCGCCCGGATGAGGCGGCAAGGCGCGTTCGCGATATCGAACTGAAGTCGATTCTTGTCGATTTTCGTCCGAAGGGCAAAAAGAAGCGTCAGGGAAGCGAGCGACCCTGAATGCGAGGCCGACGGATGGACCTGGAGCATTTCCCGTAAAGCGGAATCGCTTTTACGTCTGGAAAATGCGTGAAAACAAAGGGTTAGAGCATTTCCCGTAAATCCTTGCCACAGTACACGACAGAAAGGTAATCTGATACGGCAATCGCGGTGTTTGCGGTGGTGCGCGATGTTTTCCACCTCCGTCATTCCGGCCTTGAGCCGGAATCCAGCCAGCCCAAGTCCTTGGGCTGAAGAGAGTTTCTCGCCGCGTAGACACGCGTCGGCTGGATTCCGGCTCAAGGCCGGAATGACGGAGGTGGGCGTGCAACGGCACAGGAAACCGTTGCGTCGTGTACTGTGGAACGCTTCATCACGGGAAATGCTCTAGGCCGAGGCCGCCGGTCGGTGCTGCATGGCCGTTTCCGCCGCCTCGTCCGGCGCTTTCGGCAACAGGCGGGTAAAACGCCTGACGATGCTGTCTATATAGGACAGGATGGTCGGCACCACGATCAGGGTCAGCAGCGTGGAACTGATGAGACCGCCAACCACCGCATGGGCCATCGGCGCACGCTGCGCGCCACCGCCGCCGACGGCGAGACCAAGCGGGATCATGCCGAAGATCATCGCAAGCGTCGTCATGATGATCGGGCGGAAGCGGATGACGCCGGCATTTTCCAGCGCCTCGTTCAGCGATAGCCCACGCCGCCGTTCGCGATTGGCGAAATCGACCAGCAGGATGCCGTTTTTGGTCACGAGGCCCATCAGCATGATGAAGCCGATCAGCGAGAACATGTTGATCGTACTGCCGGCCACCATCAGCCCGATGAGGACGCCGACAAGCGAAAGTGGCAGGGACGCCATGATGGCGAGCGGTTGCATGAAACTGCCGAATTGAGAGGCGAGCACGATGTAGATGAAGATGACGGCCATGGTAAGCGCCGTGACCATGTGGCCGATGGTCTCCTGCATGGTTTCGGCGTCACCGCCGAAGCGGATGCGATAGCCGTTCGGCAGGTCAAGACCGGCGGTCAGGCCCTGCAACGTCTCCGTCACCTCGCCAAGCGTGCGGCCGGCGATATTGGCCGAAACCAGTATCTCGCGGCGATTGTCGATACGGCGGATTTCGGCGGGGGCCAGCATGATGCCGATATCGGCAACTTGATCGAGGCGCACCATCAGCGGCGCGCCACTCGCGGCCGTGCGGCCGGTTGCGATCATCAATTCACCGAGACCTTCCGTGTCGGACCGCCGCTCGACGGGCAGGCGGATGACGATATCATAGCTGTTGCCATCCGCATCCGTCCATTTCGACACATCCTCGCCGCCGATGAGGGGGGAAAGCGCTGCGGCAAGATCGGAGCGGGCAATGCCGAGATCGCTCGCCGCCGCAGGCTTCAGGCGGACCGAAAGAATGGAGGTCACATCCTTGGCGCTCGAGGTCACATCCACGAGGCTGGGAATTTTCTTCATGTCTTCGACCAGACCGGTGGCGATTTTTTCGAGGACCGCCCGGTCGTCGCCGAGGATGCTGAGCTGCACCGGGCTTTCGCCGCCGCCAAGGCCATTCTGCAGGATCGTGACCTCTATGCCCGGTATGGCTGACAGGCGTTTGCGAACCGGTTCGGCAAGGGAGAGTGGAGTCCGGCTCCGCATATCGAGCGGCACCAGCCCCACCAATATGGCGGCGCGATGTTTTCCGGCGGCGCCGCCGGTATTGACGGTGGAATAAAGCGTCTCGACTTCCGGAAATTCCTTCAGGGCCTTTTCCACCTGCCGCACCTTCGTTGTCGTATAGTCCAGCGAGGAGCCGACCGGCGCGGTAATATTGACCTGAAAGCGGCCCTCATCGGCATTCGGAACGAATTCCGTGCCGACCAGCGGCACCATGAACAGGCTGCCGATAAAGACGCCGGCCGTGGCAAGCAGGGTGACGAGCCGGTGCCGCAGGGTCCAGCCGATTGCACGGCGATATTGCCCGGCCATCCATTCGAAGCCGCGGTCGAAACGGGCGATCAGGCGGCCCACCGGCCCGCGCTTCGCATCGGGCTGGGCGTCGGGATCGTACCATATGCTGGACAGCATCGGGTCGAGCGTGAAGGCGACGAAGAGCGAGATCAGGACGGCGGCGGAAACGGTGACGCCGAATTCGTAGAAAAACCGGCCGACAATGCCGTCCATGAAGGCCACCGGCAGGAAGACTGCCACGATTGTCGCCGTTGTTGCGATTACCGCAAGCCCGATTTCATTGGTGCCGTCGAGGGCCGCGCGCAGATGCGATTTACCCATGTGAAGATGGCGGGTGATGTTTTCGCGCACCACGATGGCGTCATCCACCAGAATGCCGATGGAAAGCGTCAGCGCCAGCAGGCTGAGCGTATTGAGCGTGAAGCCGAGGAAATGGATCACCGCGAGCGTGCCGATGATTGCTATCGGCAATGTCAGCCCGGTAATCACCGTGCTGCGCCAGGAGTTTAGAAACAGGAAGACGATGGCTACGGCGAGCGCCGCACCTTCGATCAGTGTCGTCTGAACCTGACTGACCGATTCGCGGATCGGTATCGACGCATCCGTGACGATGCGCAGCTGTACGTTCTGTGGGGCAAGCTCGGCGTTGAGCGCATCGAGGCGCTTCCTCACATCAGTCGCGACCTGAACCGTATTGGCGTCCTGAACCTTGACGATGTCGATCGCCAGCGCCGTCTGGCCATTATAGAGGGCGCGGTTTTCGGCATCGGCCGCTCCTTCGGAAAGTGTGGCGACATCGCGAAGCGCAATGGCCGCGCTGCCGCGCCTTGCCACGACCATATCCAGCAGCGCCTGCGGTTCCTCGATACGCCCCTGCACCTGGATCGTGCGTTCGGAGACGGGATCGACGACGCTTCCGGCCGGGCTGTTGCTGTTGCCGTTGCGCAGCGCATTCACCACCTCGTTGATGCCGATCCCGAGGGCGCGCATGCGCGTCTCGTCGATTGTCACATCGATCTGCCGTTTGCGGGCGCCGACCAGCGTTGCCTGGCCGACGCCGGCAACGGTCGTCAGCTGCCGCACCACCTTCTGGTCGGCAAGGCTGGTGAGAGCGGGCACATCGAGCGATGTCGAACTGATCGCTACGGAAAGGATCGGCTCGGCGGCGGGATCGAACCTCGATATGACGGGCTTTTTGGCGTCTTCCGGAAAATTCGCCTCGATGGCGGCGATCTTGTCACGCACCTCCTGCGCGGCGGCTGAACTGCGCACCTCGAGCTTGAATTTCGCGACGACGACGGAGCGCCCCTCATAGGAGGTGGAGGTGACCTCATCGAGACCACCAATGGCGTTCAGCGCGTCCTCGACCGGGCGTGTCACCTCGGTTTCCACCGTCTCCGGTGTCGCGCCCGGATAAGAGGTGACGACCACCACCACGGGAACGTCGACATTGGGATATTGGTCCAGGCCAAGCCGTTGCAGGGAGAAAGCGCCCATGACCAGAAGCGCCACCATCATCATCGTGGCGAAAACGGGTTGGGTAACGGATATGCGGGTCAAGAACATGTCAGCCTGCCTTGTCGACGGTGACGGCCATATCGGACCGCAATTGTGGAAGCGGCGCGGTCAGGATGGTCTCGCCATCCTTCAGCCCGGCGGCGATCTCGATCAGGTTGCCGCCGTTCCAGCGCGCTCCCACCGTGACCGTCTGGCGGCGAAGATGGCCGTCCTGCACCTTGAGCACATGATAACCGGCCTCATCCTTGCGCAGCGCGATGGCGGGAACGACGAGCGCATCGTTTTTCTCGCGCAGCAGGATCGATCCGCTGGCGAACATTCCGCCCCACAGCCGGCCGTCACGATTGGCAAGCCGCAGATAGACGGCGACGAAGCGGGTGCCGTCTTCGGCAACCGGGCTGATGCGGTCGACCGTGGCTTTGACGATCTGGCCGCCAAGTCCGTCAATCTCCAGTTCCGCCGTCTGGCCGAGGGCGACGCGCGGAACATCGCGCGTGGCGACAAGAACCTTCGCCTCCAGCACGCTGGTATCGACCAGCGTGAGAAGCTCGCCATCCGCACCGACACGCGATCCCGCCTCGGCCAGCCGCCGGGTGACGGTGCCGCCGAAGGGCGCGCGGATTTCGGCATTGCGAAGGGCGAGGCGAGCAATATCCGCCTGCGCCGAGAGGCTCTGGAGCCTTGCCGTCTTCACCGCGACATCGCTTTTCGCCTTGTCGAGCTGTTCTGCCGAAGCGATGTTTTTCAGGGCAAGCTGTTCGGTTCTCGTCAGGGCCTGCATTGCCAGCATCAGCTCGGCCTCGGCCGCATCCCGGTCGCTCTGCCTCAGCAAAAGCGTCGATTGCAGCTCGTCGGTTTCGAAACGCACGAGCAACTCGCCCGCCTGTACCGCGTCTCCGTCGCGGACATTCATCTCGACAATCTTGCCGGCTTCACGGGCGCGGATCACCACACGGGTGATGGGCTGAAGTTCGCCGCTGATGCCAAGCCGCTCCACCATCGGGCGCGTGCCGATCTTCGCCGTTTCAGTCGCCGTCAGTTCGAACGGAGTGCCTGCCGGGCTCATCGCGGCAGTCTCGACGAGCCCGTTCACGATGCCTTTGACACGCTCATTCGCATCGACGCTGCCGCGCGCCGGATCGAGAGCGGTGACAACGAGAACGCAACCTGCAAGCGCGATCCCCGCCTTGATGGTTCTCTTCACCCACATGCTGAAATCCTTTCCATACCGGTACCGCCGCTCAGGCGGTCGCATTGCCTCTCTTGAGGCGTATGGCATCTGGATAGGTGTCCATAATTGCAGCAGCATTACCCTTGCGAACGCAGCCGCTTAGACAGCAGGGTCGGATGTTCCATCGCCCTGATTTCATGCCTTTTCGGAGGGGAAACCGCCATGCACCGGGTTGGAAATGCTCCGGCGTCTTGTTTGCCGCAATACTGCCGCAACCTTTCTGGCAGACAAGGGAATGCGAAGGGACGGTGACGCATGAGACTTCTGTTGATCGAAGACGAAAAGGCAATGGCGGATGCGCTGACGGCGACGCTCGGCAGGCAGGGCATCGTCATCGACCATACGATGTGGCTCGGCGATGCGATGGAACTGACGCGCCAGCATGTCTATGACGCCATTCTGCTTGATCGCCGCCTGCCGGACGGGGAGGGACTTGCCTTCATTCCGCAGCTGCGCCATGCCGGCATCGACACGCCGATCATTCTTTTGACGGCATTGAACGAACCGGAAGACCGCATCGCCGGACTGGATGGCGGCGCCGACGACTATCTCGGCAAGCCGTTTCTCGTCGGTGAGCTGCTGGCGCGGGTGCGTGCGGTTCTGAGACGGCCGGCAAACCTTGCGCCGGCCGAAATCACCGCCGGCCGCATCGTTATCGATCCGCTCCATCTCAGCGTCACGATCAATTCCGCTCCCTTCGATCTGCCAAGGCGCGAGCTTGCGATTCTCGTTGCGCTGGCAAAGCGCAAGGGCAAATCCGTGCTGCGTTCCACGCTTGAGGCGGCCGTCTACAATTACGAGGAAGAGATCCAGTCCAATGCGCTCGACGCGCATATATCGCGGCTGCGAAAACGCCTGCTCGATGCCTCCGCAGGCGTTGGCGTCCATAATATTCGCGGCATCGGTTATCTGTTGAAGGAAGAGGCATGAAAGCGCAGGGCACCTCCAACTCGTCCTTGTGGTGGAAGTTGAGCTGGCAGCTCAGCGTCGTCGTCTCCGCCATGATTGCCGTGGTCATCATCGGCCTCTGCTTTTACGGCATGACGATGCTTTCGCCCAATATTGCGCTCTGGGACGATCTGTCGGCAACACTCGATGAGTCGCTTTCGCTCGATCCGCAAAAAGGATTGGTCGTTACCAATGGCCCGGCATTGCAGGCCCTGAAGGCGGAGAACTCAACGCTCTGGTTCGTGGCTTCCACGCTGGACGGGCGGGTGGCGAGCTATGGCGCCGTGCCCGCCGTTTATGAGGAATTGTCGCCGTATCTGCATTTGCTGACGGATGCCGATATTCGCGGAGGAAAGGGCATCTCCGAGGTCGCCCTGGTTGAAAGCATGGAGACGAAGTGGGGTTCCGTCAGGGTCATGTTCGGCGGAACCACGCATATGAGGGGGCAGTTTTTGGCGCTCCTTGCCGGAACCTACAAGATTTACGTTCCCCTCCTGGCTGTCATCTTGCCTGCCGTGTTCTTCTCGGTTCCCCGCATCGTGCGCGAGGCGCTTGCCGGCCTCAATTCCGTCGTAAAAAAGGCGCCCGAGATCGACCCGCGCCGGCCGGGCTCGAAGCTTCCGGTCGAGGATGTGCCGCGGGAGGTGGTGCCCCTGATCCTTGCCTTCAACGGCATCCTCGAACGGCTTGAAGAGCAATTTCGGGCGCGGCAGCGTTTTCTCATCGATGCGGCGCATGAGCTGAGAACGCCGATTGCGATCATGCAGACCCGGATAGAGGGCCTGCCGGGGCCGGAGCAGCAACGCCTAATGGAGGATGTCGCGCGGCTTGGGGAGACCACCGAACAGCTTCTCGCCTTCGAAAGAAACGATCAGGTGAACGACCGGCGCGAAACGCTGGACCTCGTCGAGACGGCGCGCACTGTCGTTGCCGATCTCGCGCCGCTCGCGCTTGCGGCGGGCTACGATATCTCCTTCGAAACGCAGGTCGCGCGATATGAAATACTGGGCAACCCGTTCACGCTGCCGCGCGCCATCAGCAACATCGTGCGCAACGCCATCGACCATGGCGGGAACAGGGGGATGATCCACGTCTCGATTCTCGCCAGTGGCGAGATCGCGGTTTCCGATGAGGGACAGGGGATAGCCGAAGATCAGCGGGAGCGGATTTTCGAGCCCTTTTATCGCGTTACGCCGCGCAGTACCGGGGCAGGCCTTGGCCTCAGCCTCGTCAAGCAGATCGTCGCCAACCATAACGGGCGAATCTTTCTGGACAGCAGCGCCTTCGGAAGCACCTTCCGGTTGCGTTTCTGATCCTGCGTTGCGCGCGCTTTCAGGGGCGGGCAATTGTAATGTTGCCGCAATTTTCACTGTCGTACCGTGTGGGGCACAGGATCAACCATGCCAACTGGAGTACGTGCAGTGAAACAACAGTGCAGTCTGTTTGCCAGGGCTTCCGGCGACAGGGCCTCCCGCGGTCGCGGCGTCGCCTTCGCCACCTTGCCCTTTGCCATCATCATGTCCGGCTGCACGTCCGTGCCGCTCAAGGAAGGCGGTACGCTGACCTCCTATGCGCAACTCAGCCCGGTCAAGGGCAAGTTCACCAAATCGCGCACCTTTGTGGACGCCAACGGACTGGCCGGCGTCAAGACCGTCGCCATCGTGCCGACCACCTTCTCCTTTGCGGCCTCGTCACGGGTCACATCGGAAAAGGACCGTGTCCTTGTTTCGAATGCGCTGGATCGCGCCATCTGCGTGGCGCTCAGCGATAAATACCGGATTGCCGCGCTGGGCCAGCCGGCGGACATGACGGTTCGCACGGTCATCACCGATCTGGTGCCGACCGACAAGACCATGGCCGGGGTATCGACGGCCGTGACGCTCGGCAGCGGCTTCGTCCTGCCGGTCAGCGTGCCGCGTCTTCCATTCGGGCTTGGCGGCCTGGCCGTCGAGGCGGAGGCGGTGGATAGCACCGGCGTCCAGCGCGCCGCAGCCGTCTGGTCCAAGGGCGCGAATTCCATCACGGGCAAAGCCCGCGTCTCGGAAATCGGAGATGCTTACGAGCTAGCCGCCGATTTCTCCAACTACTTCTCGCGCATTCTGGTGACAGGCAAGGTCTCGGACGGGCTGAACCTCTCTATCCCCTCCGGCCATCGAATCCGGTCCGCCCTGGGTGGAAAACCGAAATATGTCGAATGCGATGCCTATGGCCGGTCGCGCGGCCTGCAGGGCATGGTGGCCGACAAGTTCGGTGCGCCACCCGAATGGACCGACAGATCCGCAAAGGCCGCGTCGCGATAACATCAGCGGTTGATATGCGAGACGGTCGCGATCCCGCTCGCAGAATGAGCGGTTTGCGCCCATAGCGTTTGCGCCATCGTCTTGAGTTGCAGCGATTCCACCCATCTGTCGGTGGAATCGCTGCCGTCCCGGCCGGTGATGGCATAGGGGCTGGGGCCGAGTTCACAGGTGAAGACCAGCTCACCATTATCTGGCGCAAGCGATCGCCAGTGGCGGAATCCATAGTCCCACCAGTTCAGAAACAGATCGACCCATGGGCGGTGATGGGCGAAGGAAATCTCGATCTGGATTTGCTCGCAGGAGCCGATCCGTCCGTGAAAGGCCTGCGCATTGCGAAGGATGCGGCGGATCTGCCGCTGGCTTTCATCTTCGACTGGAAAGGCGAATTCGCGGGCAACGAGATAGTGGGACAGATCGGCCAGCAGCGGCAGTTCGGGCCGCCGTTCCAGAAGGTCGAGCGTGAACAGGAGATCGCTGGTCATCCGGTTGCGATGGGTTTCGATGAAGACGGGAACGCCCGCCTCTTCGGCAAGCCGCATCCAGCCGTCAAGAAGCGGCAGACAATCTTCCACCCGGCGCGGACGGATATCCGCCTGCAGATCGATATGGCTGACGGGAAACTCCTGCGCCAGCGCCAACGTCTGGCGCAGATCCTCGATACTGCGCGGAAAGCAGACGCCTTCGATCCTAAGGCCCGTGCCGCGGATCGCCCTGTTGAGACGCTGCACATCCGCACGGTCGGTATAATGCGCGCTGACGCCATCGAAACCCGCTGCGGCGATCCGGGCTATGTTTTCCTCAAGGCTGGGTTCATGGCTGTCGCCGGAGAGCTTTTCCATGGCCCACAGGGATTGAAAGACGAGCAGCTTCTGCATCAGGCCGCCCGCGCGCTTTTCAACAATGATTTGAGATTGACGCTGGGGTCGGCAAGGGTCGTCGGATCTGGATTGGTGCCAGCGGCGATCAGCATCTCGGCCAGTTTTATGTCCCTGGCGACGCTGTTGCCGACGCCCAGCCCGGCGGCGGCGACTAGGCGGCCGTCCTGAAGGTAGAATTCCAGTTCGCCATCGCCCAGCGAACGGGTGACGCTCTGATGCTCCGGCTGCGGCAGGCCCGCGACCTGAAGGCCGAGATCATATTGATCCGACCAGAACCAGGGCAGGGCGGCGAAGGCCTCGTTTGCGCCAAGAATGTTATGCGCTGCGACCTCTGCCTGGCTGCGGGCATTGCGCCAGCTTTCAAACCGGATATGTCCGCCGGCGGCTTGCGAGACGGCCGCGCAATCGCCCGCCGCGAAGATATGGGGATCGCTGGTGCGCAGGAAAGCATCGGTCAGAATGCCGTTTCCGATCGCAAGCCCAGCCGTTTGCGCCAATGCGACATTGGGCAGGACGCCGATGGCGGAGACGACTATATCGGCCGGTACGCGCGCGCCTTCGGTAAGCAAAACTGCTCCCGGCGTGATTTCCGAAACGCCCTTTCCCAGATGGAAATTCACGCCCTCTTCGAGATGGCGCTTGTGTATCCTTTCGGCAAAACGCGGGGGAACCGCACGGCCGAGCGGCCGTGTTGCGGCCTCGATAATGTTGACCGCAAGCCCCTTGCCGCGCAGAACCGCCGCAAGTTCCATTCCGATCAGCCCGCCGCCGATGATCGCAATCCGGGCGCCGCTATTTGTGCGGGAGAAAATCGCCTGCGCATCCGCGTGGGTGCGGAAATCCAGCGCCAGCCCCGCGCCGGGGCATGTTAATTTTCGCGGATGTGCCCCGGTTGCAAGCAGCAGCCTGTCATAGCCGAGCGCCCGCCCGTCATCAAGCGTCACAAGGCGGTCTTTCACATCGATCCGGGTCGCCGATACGCCCTGACGATAGGAGATGCGGGCAGCCTCCAGTGCTCCGTCGCCGCAGATGGGTTTCATCCGCACCGCCCCTTCGAGCGGTTTGGAGAGCGGGGGCCGTTCATAGGGTGGGTGCGGCTCCGTGCCGACCAGCGTGACGTTGCCTGCAAAGCCCGCTTCGCGCAGCGCAAAGGCGGCACGTGTGCCCGCCTCGCCGGCGCCGACGATGACAATTGCGTCCATGGTATCTCCGTAAGAAGGGACCGGCGCGCTTTTCAGGGTGCACCGGCTGGGGGAGGATCAGTTTCGGCTGGCGTAGTCGGTCATGTTCTTCCGCGTCACCAGTTCGAACGGAACCATGACCTGTTTGTCGACCGGCGTGCCGCGTATCAGGGCGACGGCGGCATCGAGCGCGCTTGTCGATTGCCCCTTGGCGTTCTGGAACACCGTGGCGTCGAGATCGTCAGCGGCCATGGAGGCGAGACCGTCCGGCGTGGCGTCGATGCCGATGACGATCACATCGTCCATCGAAACGCTGGCCGCCTTCAGCGCCTGAACCGCGCCGATCGCCATCTCGTCATTATTGGCGAAGACGACGTCGATCGGTCGGCCGGCGGTGATCCAGTTTGTCGTCATGTCCATCGCGGTTGTCCGTGTCCAGGCGGCCGATTGCTCGTCGGCGATGGTGACGGCCCTGCAGTCGCCGGATGTGAGCGCCTGCTTGAAGGACGAGGTCCGGTCGCGCGAGGCCTGATGGGCGAGATCGCCCATCAATATATAGGCCTGCGCGTCGGCGGCCTTTCCCTTCTCCTTGAGCAGCGAACAGGCCGCTTCGCCGGCCAGCCGCCCCGCATCGGTTTCCCGTGAGCCGACATAGGCCTGCTTTTCCGGCAGTTTGGCGACATTGTCCGGTTCGAGATTGAGGTAGACCAGCGGAATGCCCGCCTTGGCTGCGGCATCGCTGATGCCGGGTGCGGCCGAGGTGTCTGCCAGCGTCACGATGATCGCGTCGACGTTTGCGGCGATGAAATTATTGACCTGGTTGAGCTGCTTGGAAATATCGGCCTGCGCGTCCTCGACCTGGATCTTGACGCCGTCGATCTCCGATGCCCGGGCGCCAAGCCCTTCGCGCAGCAGGGTCTGGAAATTATTGTCGAAGCTCTGCATTGAAACGCCGATGGTCTCGGCCGATGCCGTGCCGGCGAAAAGGACCGCCAGAGCGGCCATGGTACAGATGGATTTCATGTTTGTCCTCCCTTGGGGCGCCGGGCCGCCCGGGTGCATTCCGGAGGCCCTTTCGGGCCTGCTCGAAAGCCCGGCCTAGCCGATGGTGATGCGTACTTCGCCGTCCACCACCTGCGCCGGATAGGTCTTCAGGTTTTCGCAGGCGGGCAGCCGCAGCGCCTCGCCGGTGCGATAATCGAAGGCGCCGGAATGCTTGGGACATTCCACCTCGAAATCCATCACCAGCCCTTCGGCGAGATGGATGGCCTCATGGGTGCAGAGGCCGGCTGTGCAATAAACGCTGTCATCCGGACCGCGGTAGATCGCATAGGTGCGTCCGGCGTGGTCGA
Organism: Agrobacterium deltaense RV3; assembly: GCF_900013505.1. Taxonomy (NCBI): domain Bacteria; kingdom Pseudomonadati; phylum Pseudomonadota; class Alphaproteobacteria; order Hyphomicrobiales; family Rhizobiaceae; genus Agrobacterium; species Agrobacterium deltae. The sequence continues at coordinate 1,896,754 of NZ_LT009746.1, forward strand.
AGCGGATCGCGCCTTCCTGTTCGATGTCTTCCAGTTTGCAGGCTGAAACCCAGTTCATTCGGCTGCCTCCCCGATGGTGTTGCGCGCCTTGCGGGCCGCGAGTTTTTCTTTGCGTTTGCGATAGCGTTCCTGCATGCGGGCTTCTCCCTCGGCCGAGCCGTCGTGCCAGGTGCCGAACCACCTATCGAGCGGGATGAGGGCGTCGCCGTAATTCACCTCGAAATATTTGTGGTGGAGGTAATGCGCATAGGCATGGCTATCGACCAGCTTGTCCTCGCCGATCTCAACCTTGTCGAAGCCGACATGGCCGGGGATCGCGCCGAAACCCGCATAATGCAGCTGGTAAAGCATGAGGACCGGGTTGGACGGCAGGACCAGGTGATAAAAGGCGGTGCCGAAATAAAGCAGATGCTCGACCGGATGCATGGATAGCGACGACCAGGGCGACGGGTTCACCGAATTGTGGTGGACGGAATGCACCCATTTATAAAGCAGCGGCGTGTGGATGAGCCGGTGAATGCAGAAGAAGTGAAATTCGTGGATGATCGGCACAACGAGCGCCACGGCTGCGAGCGTCCATGGATTTTCGGCAAAGCTGAGCCATGGCGCATAACCATTGGCATAGGCCCACAACATCGCCACTTCGATGGCGGTCCAGATCGTCACGCCGGAAAGGAAGGTGCGCAGGATGTTGTCGAGGTTCTGGCTCTCGAACCAGAAGGCCTTGCTCTTCTGTTCGGCGGGAAATTTGCCGTTATATTTGAAGCGGTTTTCCTGCCGCTTCAGAATATAGAGATGGAGTTCGAAACCGCCGTAGAAGAGAAAGACGCAGACCGCATTGACCGCATAAAGCCAGGCGATCCAGCCGAAGCCGAGCGTGGCCATGGTTTCGACGGGCGGAATGACAAAGGCCCAGTAGCCGACTGCAGAAAGCGCGAAGATCGCATTCCACGGAAAAAAATAATGCGGGAGCCACTTCAGCACCGCCACGAAGCGCGGCGGAAAGGCAAAGAGCGGTGCTGTTTCCACCGGCTGGTGGGGCGCCCAGTCGCCGCGCTTGTTACGCGTTCCATATTTCAGATCGTCCATAGCGCTCTCCTTCGGACGATCGCTCCCGATGCGCCCGCGCAAGTTTTCACGATGAAGAAGGGCGTTTACACGCCATGGCCGCCGGCACTCTCGCGCTCTGCGGCTTTCCTCCCTGAAGAGAAATTAGCAGGGCGGGCGGTGAACGCCGAAGCCTTCGTTGATCAAATCAGATCAAAGGCTTTCGGCGGTGATGGTGACGAAGCGAATGGGCGCGTTATCGGGCTCAATATCGGTGAGACCGATCCGGCGAAGGACGAGATCCAGCGCCCGGCGGGCCTGCGCCTCGGGGGCCTGATCAAGCACGATATCCATGATGCCGTCATTCAGCGCCTTGCGGGTATAATCGGTCAATTCATGGCCGACGAAGAATATCTCGCTGCCGCGCGGATGCCGGCGAAGAACGTCGATCAGGGCGGCATTCGCGCCGCCGGCATTATAGAGTCCGGCCATGTCGGGATAGAGATCGAGCGCCATGCGCAGGGCCTCGGCGCCGTAATATTCGTCGTCGCGGGTAAAGCCCAGCCATTCGAAGCGATGTTCACTGGGATGATCTCGGAAGTAATCGGAAAAGCCGCCGATACGGTCGCGGTGGACCTGATAGATCGGATGGCAGAGCGCGATGACCGGGCCGGGCTGGCGCGCCATGCGGGTGATGAAATGCGCCGCCGTCCGTCCCGCCGCGCCGTTGTCGATGCCGATGAATTCGCCCTTTTCCGCCGAAGCGCGCGTGACGACATGCACGACCGGCACGCCGCGCGCCACCGCCGCCTCGACGGCGGCGCTAACCGCCGGGCTGCTCGGACTGGCGAGGATAAGGCCCGCGCGCGCCTTTGCGGCGGCGGTGATGCGGCTCGCCAGCTCGTCCGGCTTCATCTCTTCGGCGAAGCTGCGGTGGACAACGACGAGCGGGTCGAGCGTTGCCGCAATTCTTTCGAAGGCCTTGGAAAGCCGCCGGTAAAAGGTGGTGTCCGGGCGTACCATCAGCACTTCTATGCGCAAGAGGCCTCGGTGGGTCTCCGGCAGGGTGCGCGGATAATCCAGTGTGCGTGCGGCAAGAACGACCTTTTCCACGAGTTCGGCACGAACGCCGCCGCGCCCGTTTAGCACCCGCTCGACCGTGGCGGTTCCAACGCCTGCGAGGCGGGCGATATCGCGGTAATTCGGCCTGCTCACATTCGCTTTCCTGATATTGATGTGTCTGTCGTCTTCAAGACAGACCGAGTTTCTGAAGGCCGCATTCGCGGACGATTTCGGCGATATGGCTGAACTGCGCCGAGAGCGGATTGCTCTTGCGCCACACGATGCCGATGGTGCGCGACGGGCGCGGTTCCGCCAGCCGGAACACAGAGACGGTGGATTGCCGTGTCTCCATATCGACGGCCATCTGCGGAATAAGCGTGACGCCGATGCCGGCGCCGACCATCTGTACGAGGGTGGAGAGCGAGGAGCCTTCCATCAGCACGCGCGGCGGCGCATTGGTCGTGCTGCAGAAGGAAAGCGCCTGATTGCGGAAACAATGGCCTTCTTCCAGCAGCAGCAGGCGCATTTCGCCCAGCTTGTCGGCGCTCGGCACCGGCATGCCCGCATCCTCCATCGGTCGCACCAGAATGAATTCCTCTGAAAATAGCGGAACCTCCTCCAGCGCCGGCTCCGAGACGGGCAGGGCGACGATCGCCATGTCCAGCCGGGCTTCCAGAAGGTCCTCGATGAGTTTCTGCGTCACCGCCTCGCGCGGGCGTGCTTCGAGTCCGGGATAATGCCGCGTGAGCGTCTTGATCACCTGCGGCAAAAGATAGGGCGCGACGGTGGGAATGACACCGATGCGCAGGCGACCGCTGAGAGGGCCGTGCCCCGCACGCGCCAGATCCTGTAACTCGTCCACCGAACGCAGGATGGCCCGGGTGCGTTCGGCGAATTCCTCGCCAAGCGCGGTCAGCCTGATCTGGCGGCTGCCGCGTTCGACGAGCGGCGCACCGATCAATTCCTCCAGTTCCCGGATCTGCAAAGATAGTGCAGGTTGGGAAATCGCGCACGCCTCCGCCGCCCGGCCGAAATGGCCGATCTTGGCCAGAGCGTCGAAATAACGGAGATGTTTCATGGAGAGCGCAATCATAAGCTCAGCATATCGCAGCCTTTAGAATATACAATTGGAAATTATGGAACCCGGCTGTTAGTCATCTTCATGACAGAAAGAAGCTGTAGCTGTAAGAGGTTACCAGCGTCGCTGCACGGTTTTCCCATGACCTGCCGCTGGCTCTGGCTCTCAGCGCTGCACATGTCGAATTGATTATTTCGTTTAATTGTTAAACCCATCGGAGGGCGAAATGGACGCAACTTCAAAACCGGCTGGCAAGTGTCCTGTCATGCATGGAGGCAATACGGCCTCGGGTAAATCGGTAACCGAATGGTGGCCGAATGCGCTGAACCTCGACATCCTGCACCAGCACGACACCAAGACCAATCCGCTCGGCACCTCCTTCAACTATCGTGAAGCCCTGAAGACGCTCGATGTCGAAGCGTTGAAAGCCGATCTGCGCGCGCTGATGACCGACAGCCAGGACTGGTGGCCGGCCGACTGGGGCAGCTATGTGGGCATGATGGCGCGCGTTACCTGGCATGCGGCGGGTTCTTACCGCGTGACTGACGGCCGCGGCGGCGCCAACACCGGCAACCAGCGTTTTGCGCCGCTCAATTCCTGGCCGGACAACGTGAATACCGACAAGGGCCGCCGCCTCCTGTGGCCGATCAAAAAGAAATACGGCAACAAGATTTCCTGGGCAGACCTGATCGCGCTCGCCGGCACCATTGCCTATGACGTCGCCGGTCTGAAGACCTTCGGCTTTGCTTTCGGCCGCGAAGATATCTGGGCTCCGGAAAAGGACACCTATTGGGGTGACGAAAAGGAATGGCTGGCGCCGAGCGACGGCCGTTACGGCGACGTGACCAAGCCCGCGACGCTGGAAAACCCGCTCGCCGCCGTGCAGATGGGCCTCATCTACGTCAACCCGGAAGGCGTGAACGGCAAGTCCGATCCGCTGGCGACGGCGGCGCAGATGCGCGAAACCTTCGCCCGCATGGGCATGGATGACGAGGAAACCGTGGCTCTCACCGCCGGCGGCCACACCATCGGCAAATCGCACGGCAATGGCAGCGCCGCCAACCTCAGCCCCGATCCGGAAGCAGCAGGCCCGGAATTTCAGGGTCTCGGCTGGATCAACACCAAGGGCCGCGGCATCGGTCGCGACACCGTGGTATCCGGCATCGAGGGCGCGTGGACGAGCGAGCCGACCAAGTGGGACAACGGTTTCTTCGATATGCTGTTCAAGCATGAGTGGACTTTGACCCACAGCCCCGCCGGTGCATCGCAATGGGCGCCGATCACCATCGCCGAGGAAGACAAGCCTGTCGACGTCGAGGATGCCTCGATCCGCACCATTCCGATGATGACTGATGCCGACATGGCCCTGAAGGTCGACCCGATCTACCGCGAGATTTCGCTGAAGTTCAAGGACGATCAGGACCATTTCTCCGAGGTCTTCGCCCGCGCCTGGTTCAAGTTGACCCACCGCGACATGGGGCCGAAGTCCCGTTATTTCGGCCCGGACGTTCCGGCGGAAGACCTGATCTGGCAGGATCCCATCCCCGCAGGCTCCACCAGCTACGATGTCGCCGCCGTCAAGGCGAAGATCGCGGCTTCTGGCCTTTCCGTTGCCGATCTGGTCTCGACAGCCTGGGACAGCGCCCGCACCTTCCGCGGTTCGGACAAGCGCGGCGGCGCCAATGGCGCGCGCATCCGCCTCGCACCGCAGAAGGACTGGGAAGGCAACGAGCCCGCCCGCCTTTCCCGTGTGCTCTCGGTTCTGGAACCGATTGCCCGTGACACCGGCGCAAGCATTGCGGATGTGATCGTTCTGGCCGGCAATTACGGTGTGGAGCAGGCGGCGAAAGCGGCCGGCTTCGACATTGCCGTGCCTTTCGCGGCCGGCCGTGGCGATGCTTCCGCCGAACAGACGGATGCCGACAGCTTTGCGCCGCTGGAGCCGCTGGCAGATGGTTTCCGCAACTGGGTCAAGAAGGACTATGTCGTCAGCCCCGAAGAACTGCTTCTGGACCGCGCCCAGCTTCTCGGTCTCACCGCGCCGGAACTGACAGTGCTGATCGGCGGCCTGCGCGTCATCGGCGCCAATTATGCCGGTACCGCGCATGGCGTGTTTACCGACAAGCCCGGCGCGCTGACGACGGACTTCTTCACGACGCTGACGGACATGGCCTATTCCTGGGTTCCGACCGGCAACAATCTCTATGAGATTCGTGACCGCAAGACTGGAGCCGCCAAGTACACGGCGACCCGCGTGGATCTCGTCATCGGTTCGAACTCCATCCTGCGCGCCTATGCGGAAGTTTATGCGCAGGACGACAGCAGGGAGAAATTCGTGCGTGATTTCATCGCCGCCTGGACGAAGGTGATGAACGCCGACCGTTTCGACCTTCTGTAAGCAAAGGCCGACTGTTTAATGATGATACACCTCCCTGAGCGATCAGGGAGGTGTTTTTTCTATCTGGGTTGGCAAGGACGCATCAGCGACCGCTCGATCCGGCATGCTATCGCCGGTCAGAAGCCACAACCGGTTTGCCGGATGAAGATTTTTCCGCCTTTGCCGAGGGAGCTTTGCCGCTCTTTTCGTTTTCGTGCGCATCCGGCCCGGCCACGATGACGCCACGGCCCTTCTCTTCGCGTTTCTTGTCCGCAAAGTTGCCCGGTTCCTTTTTGCTGTCCATTGATGAATCTCCCGTGTTGCGTTCCTGTCAGGAGTTCAACGGGCGTTTCGCTCAGAGGTTCCAGAGCCGTCGCGTCAGCGAATGTTTCTCTTTATAACGATCTTTGCTATTAACATGAATTGATAAGTCATGTTATTGGGGCGGAGCGCGATGACTGGCGTGGCGCGCCCGTCTTTCCATACGCTCACCCCAGACCCGACAACCGGACGGTACCCGCATTGAGTTTCTGGCATTCCATGACCTGGCACACGGAAGGGATCAGCGTCACTGCGCCGGTGAAATGGCGCCAGTTCGACGGGCTGGTCAGTGCTTTCTGGGAAGCGGAAAGCCAGATGGGAGCCAAGGGTTATTATCTGGCCGCCGATCCGCGTATCATGATCTTTTTCAACGATGTCTCCTCGCGCATCAGCATGTCCAACCGCAATGGCGAGTTCAATAACCATTCGCGGCCGATGACGCGGGCGGTTTATGTGCCCGCTGGCGTGCCGATGTGGACGAGCAGCAGCGCCACGCACCGATTCTCGCATCTTAACCTGCATATTCACAAGGACCGCCTGTTGCGTTTCCTGTCGCCCTCGGTCGGCAGTTCGGCGGCGATGACGGCGCTGCGCCGTCCCGTCGAGATACAGGATATCGGCTCGGTGGAAACCCTTGCCGGCCTGCTGGTCGATGAGCTGGCTGAACCCTCGAAACATGCGGTCTATGCGGAAAGCCTCGTCGGCAGCATCGTTGCCGGCCTGCTGGATATTCCCGGCCCTTCGCCGGAGCAGGTCAATGGCAGGCTGACGCAGGCGCAGTTGAACAAGCTTCTTGCCCAGGTCGAAAAGCGTGGCGACGACCGTATGACGGTTGCGGAGATGGCCGATATTGTCGGTCTTTCGGAAAGCTGGTTCGCCACCGTATTTCGCCAGACCACCGGCAAGACGCCGCTGCAATGGCAATTGGAGCGGCGCATCAATGCCGCCCAGAAACTTCTGCTGGAAGGCGATCTGACGGTGGCCGATATCGCCGCCCAGCTTGGCTTTTCCGATCAGGCCCATCTGACCAAGGCTTTCCGCCAGTCCGTGGGAAACACACCCGCCGCCTGGCGACGGCTGCACAGGCTGCTTTGAAGCTGGGTGAGGTCGATGCGCAGTGTTTTGGTGAGGCCGCAAACCTCACCTTTCCTCATCATGGGGCTTGTCCCGAGGATCTGCGACCTTCAGACTTGATGAGGCGTGGTTAGATCCTCGGGACGAGCCCGAGGATGACGTGGTGCATTAGGGAAATTATTCAATATATTGAAAATTATTGCTAATATCGATTTTCACCATGTCTTTCGCAAAGTTACGGAAAACGCCCGGCCGGGATTGTAAAAGTCAGCGCCGAACCCGCCATAAGAGACGTGTTTTTCGTTAAAGATGTTGGAAACATTGACGTCCAGCGAGGCGGTTTCCTGAATCTTGTAGCTGAACGCTGCATCCACGGTCACGCTGCTTCCGGTTTCGACCTTGTTGGCATTGTCGAAATAATAAGCGCCGGTATAGCGGCCGCCGAGACCGAAGGTCATGTCGCCGAAATGGTCGTTGCCCGCAAGCGTGTAGTTGACCCACAGCGAGGCCTGATGCTCGGGCACGAATTGCGGCCGGTTGCCGACATTGCCGCCGGTGCCGTTTTCAGTGATTTCCGCGTCGAGATAGGAATAGGCCGCCGTCAGGCTGAGATTGTCGGTCACTTCCGCCTTGGCTTCGAGATCGAGACCGCGCACACGCACCTCGCCGATGGTCGTCGGCAGGCTGGTGATCGGGCTGGTGACGGTGATGTTGTTCTTCTTCAGATCGTAGATCGACGCGGTGAACAGGGCCGGGAAAGCGTCCGGACGATATTTCACGCCGAGTTCGATCTGTTCGCCGCGTTCGGGCTCTACCGTAAGACCAGATGCCGGCACCACCGACTCGGCGTAACTGATATAGGGCGCGATCTCATTGGTGACCTTGTAGGATACGCCGATACGCTTGGTCAGTTCGCTGATGTCGCCGCTCGCCGTCGTGCCGTTCAGCCGGTTGGTCTGGTCGGTGTCGATCCAGTCGTTGCGCAGGCCGGCGCTGACGATCAGCCTGTCGAAGAAGGTCAGGTCCTGTTGCAGGTAGATCGCTCTAGTCTTCTGGTCGGTCAGCGAGTTGGAGAAGAGCGGCACCGTGGAGGGGGCGCCGGTATAGACCGGGTTCGTCCAGTTTATGCTCGGCGCAGCGCCGAAGTAGTTTTTGCTGCCGGAGGTGTAGTCATTGTAGAAGACGCCGACGAGGCTGCGGCTTTCGACATTTTCAAACCGCGTATCGTATTGCAGCCGCGTTTCGATCAGGAAGTTTTCGGTCTCGGTGTCGTTGCCGAAATAGGACCGGTTGGCGATTGTCGAACCGTTGGTCGGCGTGGACGAGATGTAAGCATAACCGAAGTCCGTATTCGCCTTGCTGTAGCGGGCGTTGGAACTCAGCGTCAGGCCGGAGCCGAAATCGTGGTCGAACATCACGCTCAGCGAATTGCGGTTTGTGCCGCGATAATTGTAGTCCGGTTCGCCGAAGAAACGGCTCCGGTCGAAATGCGAGCCGACCGGATGGCCGCCGCCGCCCGGAACGCCATCCTTATTGAGGTGGTCGTAAACTACGGTAAGGCTGGTCACGTCCGTGGGACGCCATGTCAGGCCGCCCATGAAGAATTTCTCGTCGTCGCGGGAATAGTCATATTCTGCATCGGCATTTCTGAGCTTGCCGGTCAGGCGATAGGACAGCGTGTCGTCGCTGGTGATGTTGTCCCCGAAATCGAAGCCGGTTTCGGCGCGGCCATAGGAGCCGCCGGTGATATAGGCTTCACCGAAACGGGTGCGTTTCGGCACCTTGGTGGAGTAATTCACCGAGCCGCCGGGATCTGAGACGCCAAAGGTGGTGGAATTGCCGCCCTTCAGCACTTCCACCCGCTCATAGGCATAGGTTTCCTCGCGCAGCGCGCCGAAGGGACGGCCAAGCGTCAACCCGTCGCGATAGGTATAAGCGTCGAAACCGCGAATCTTGAAATAGTCGAACCGGTCGTCGGAGCCGTAAAAATCCGTGGTTACACCGGCGGTATATTGCAGCGCTTCTTCCACGCTCTGCACGCCGCGCTGCTGCATTTCCTTGGCGGTGATGACGGAGACCGAGGCCGGTGTGTCGAGAATATCGGTCGCCATCTTGCTGCCACTCGTCGTGCGGTTGGCGACGATGGACTTCTGGTCATTGTCACCGCTTTCGATGGTGATCCGTTCCAGAACCGTGCTGCTGTTCGTGTTGGCAGCCTCCTGCGCCAGCAAGGCGCCGGGCAGGGTGGCGACAAGCGCCGTGCAGGCAAGCAGCGCCGCATCCTGATAACGACGTCGCGCGGTTTTGCGGTGTCTGCCTTCGGTTTCGATATTCATTGATATGTTCCAGAAGTTGATGCCCCGATCGCCGCTTCCACGGCCCACTCTCGAAGCGCCCAATAACTTGAGAAAGTTTGTCCGGTATTGTAACTTTCTGCGGTTTTGTACAAAACCCCGGAAATTTCACCACTGTTGCGACGGCATTTCTTGCCTGGGCTTGACGGAGGCAATTGAAGCTGAGAGTTCAAGTCCACTTTTGAACTTTTGAGAGCTCGCCAATGCTTCGCCCATTCCGCTGCCTCCTGCCGGTATTTGTGCTTTTCCTGTCGCTGATCGCGCCGAATATGGCCTCGGCGGAGGAGACGACCAGCTATCCCGTCGTCATCAAACATGCTTTCGGCACGACCACGATTGCGAAGAAACCGCAGCGGGTCGCAACTGTCGCCTGGGCCAACCATGAGGTGCCGCTGGCGCTCGGCATCGTGCCTGTTGGTTTTGCGGCGGCCAATTTCGGCGATGATGATGGCGACGGCCTGCTGCCATGGGTGGCAAAGCAGCTCACCGAACTCAGCGCGGCAAAGCCCGTGCTGTTCGACGAGGGCGACGGCATCGATTTCGAGGCCGTGGCGGCGACGCAGCCGGATGTCATCCTTGCCGCCTATTCAGGCCTCAGCCAGTCCGACTACGATACGCTGAGCCAGATCGCCCCTGTCGTTGCCTATCCCGTTTCTCCCTGGGCGACGGACTGGCGCGAGATGATCCGGCTGAACAGCGCCGGCCTTGGCATGGTTGCGGAAGGTGAGGCGCTCATCAAACGCATCGAGGGCGAGATCGCGCAGGTCGTTGCCGGCCATCCGCAGCTGAAGGGCAAGTCGGCCATGTTCGTCACCCATCTCGACGCCACCAATCTCAGCGTCGTCAATTTCTATACGGCCAATGACACCAGGGTGAAGTTCTTCGCCGATCTTGGGCTTGCCTCGCCGAAAAGCGTCGTGGAAGCCACGAAGCCGGGGCAATTCGCCGCCGGCGTCAGCGCCGAGCGTGTGGATGCCTTCGACGATGTCGATATCGTCGTGACCTATGGCAGTGAGCCGCTGCTGAACGCCATGCGCGCCGATCCGCTTCTCGCCCGCATGCCGGCCGTTGCCAACGATGCCATCGTCATGCTGGGCCGCGACCCGCTCGGCACCGCCTCCAATCCCACGCCGCTGTCGATTTCGTGGGTGTTGAAGGACTATGCCGATCTTCTGGCAAAGGCTGCCGACAAATCCTCCGGGACATCGCAGTGACGATGTCTGGACCAGGCAAAGCGACGGCCGTGCTGCTCGCCGGCCGCTCCAACCGCGTGCGATCGGCATGGCTTGGCGCGGTGCTGGCGCTTCTCTCGCTGCTCTGTGCGCTGTCCGTCGCCATCGGCACGCGTGACGTCTCTTTTGCGGATATTGTTGGCGGGCTCAGCGGCCGCGTCGAGACGGTTGCCGAGGCGGCGGTTGCCGTGCGTTTGCCGCGCACGCTGCTTGCCCTGCTCTCCGGCGCCGCACTCGGGCTGGCCGGGGCCATCATGCAGGGTGTCACGCGCAATCCGCTTGCCGATCCCGGCATTCTCGGTGTGAACATGGGGGCGTCGCTCGCCGTCGTCATCGGCATCGTCTGGTTCGGCATCGCCTCGGCTCAGGCCTTCATCATGGTCGCAATTGCCGGGGCGGGGGTATCAGCGGTTTTCGTTTATGTTGTCGGCTCGCTCGGGCGAGGCGGGGCGACCCCGCTGAAACTCGCACTTGCGGGCGCCGCCACCTCCGTCGCCTTTTCCTCACTCGTCATCGCCGTCGTTCTGCCGCGCAGCGATATTGCCGGCGGTATCCGCTCCTGGCAGATCGGCGGCGTCGGCGGGGCGACTTTCGAGCGTATCGAGACCGTGCTGCCCTTTCTGGCCGCCGGCTTCATCGTCAGCCTGCTTTCGGCGCGCAAGCTGAATTCTCTGGCGCTTGGAGATGAACTCGCCGCCGGGCTTGGCGAGAATGTTGCGGTCGCCAGAGCCGTGGCCTCCTGCGGCGCCATCCTCCTCTGCGGTGCTGCCACCGCCATTTGCGGGCCGATCGGTTTTGTCGGGCTGGTGGTGCCGCATCTCTGCCGCCTGCTCGTCGGTGTGGACAATCGCTGGCTTTTGCCGTTTTCCGCGCTCGGCGGCGCCTGCCTGCTGCTTGCCGCCGATATTGTCGGGCGCATCGTGGCGCGGCCGTCGGAACTCGATGTCGGCATCGTCACCGCCCTTGTCGGTGCGCCTTTCTTCATCTGGATCGTCAGACGCCAGAGGATGCGTGAATTGTGACCATGTACGCTCCCGTCATCGAAAATCTCGTCTTCAATCGCCATGCCCGTCAGCGCCGGCGTCACCTTGTCATCGCCGCCCTGTCGGCGCTTCTGATTGCCGCTTTCGCAACGACGCTGATGCTCGGGCAATCCTTCACGCCGCCCGGTGATGTCGTTCGTGTTCTGCTGGGGCAGGACATTGCCGGGGTAACCTTCACCGTCGGGCAGTTGCGCCTGCCGCGTGCGCTGCTGTCTATTCTGGCAGGCTTGAGCTTCGGGCTTGGCGGCGTCGCCTTCCAGATCATGCTGCGCAACCCGCTCGCCAGCCCCGATATTATCGGCATCAGTTCCGGGGCGAGTGCGGCGGCCGTTTTTGCCATCGTCGTCCTGCAGATGAACGGGCCGCTGGTCTCGGTCTTCGCCGTCGCGGCCGGTCTTGGCGTCGCGCTCCTCGTCTATCTCCTGTCCTTCCGCAACGGCGTGGCCGGAACGCGGCTGATCCTTGTCGGCATCGGCGTATCAGCCATGCTGGAAAGCTTCATCGCCTATATCCTCTCCGTCGCGCCAGCATGGACGCTGCAGGAGGCGATGCGCTGGCTGACCGGCAGCGTCAACGGCGCGAAAATCGCGCAACTGCTGCCGCTCCTCCTCGCGCTCATCCTTTTCGGCGGCCTGCTCCTCAGCCGTGCGCGTGATCTGGAAGCGTTGAGACTGGGGGACGACGCTGCCGCAGCGCTTGGTGTGCGGGTGGGGCGAACCCGGATCATCGTCATCATCGCCGCCGTTGGCATGATCGCCTTTGCAACGGCGGTCTCGGGTCCAATCGCGTTTGTCGCTTTCCTCTCCGGGCCGATTGCGGCGCGCATTGTCGGCAGCAACGGCTCGCTGCTCCTTCCTGCGGCGCTGGTTGGGGCGGCGCTGGTGCTGTTGGGCGATTATTGCGGCCAGTTCCTGTTGCCGGGCCGTTACCCGGTCGGCGTCGTTACCGGCGCGCTCGGTGCGCCCTATCTGATTTACCTTATCGTGCGGGTCAACCGCAGCGGAGGCTCGTTATGACCGGCCACTCCCTTTCCGTGAACGGCCTGTCGGCAGGCTACGGCGAAAACCTCATCATCGACGGGCTGGATCTTACCATTCCGCGCGGGAAGATCACCGTCATCGTCGGCGCCAATGCCTGCGGCAAGTCCACCCTGCTGCGCAGCATGTCGCGGCTCATTGCGCCGCGCGCCGGTCAGGTTCTGCTCGATGGAAAATCGATCCATCGTCTTCCCTCACGCGATCTCGCACGGCGCATGGGCCTTTTGCCGCAATCGCCGATAGCGCCGGAGGGCATCGTGGTTGCCGATCTGGTCAGCCGTGGCCGGCACCCGCATCACGGCCTGTTCGCCCGCTGGTCGCGACAGGACGACGAGGCCGTCGCCGCAGCCCTTGTCGCAACCGATACGGTGGAACTGGCCGAGCGGCCGGTGGACGAGCTTTCCGGCGGCCAGCGGCAACGCGTCTGGATCGCCATGGCGCTCGCCCAGCAGACAGACATATTGCTGCTGGATGAACCGACCACCTTCCTCGATATCAGCCACCAGGTCGAGGTGCTGGACCTTCTGACCGATCTCAACCACGCCCGGGAGACCACCATCGTCATGGTGCTGCACGACCTCAATCTCGCAGCCCGTTATGCCGATCATCTCGTCGCCATGAGGGACGGGAAGCTGCATGTCTTCGGCACGCCGGAGGACGTATTGACGGAGGAGAATGTCCGCCACGTCTTCGGCATCGAAAGCCGGGTCATCGAAGATCCGACCTCGGGCAAACCGATGATGCTGCCGATCGGGCGGCATCGAACGGTGGCGGGGGCGGCAAAAGCCGTATCTCTTTAAGATACGGTTCTGTTGACTTCTGTGCGTATCTGTTTATGATACCAACATCACGAGGCCAGCAATGATCCGTTCTTTCAAAAACAAGCTGACCGCATCGATTGACGACGGATCTGTGAAGAAGGGCTTTCCCGCCGATCTGGTACGCCGCGCCCAGCAGCTGCTCACGATCCTGGATGCGGCGACCACGGTAGGAGACCTTCGCTCACCGCCCGGCAATCGTTTGGAAAAGCTGTCCGGCGATCGTGAGGGCCAATATTCGATCCGGATTAACAAGCAGTGGCGCATCTGCTTCGTCTGGACGGAAGCAGGGCCGGAAAGCGTGGAAATAACCGACTATCACTAGTCTGGCATTCTCGTGGAGAGGCTCATGAAAAATCGGCCAAGGAGGGCCAGCGAGCATGACAATCAGTAAATCGCCTCCGATCCATCCGGGCGAAATCCTGCGGGAACTCTATCTTGAGCCGCTGGGCATGTCGGCTTACGCTCTTGCAAGGCACCTCAATATTCCGCGCACCCGCATAGAACGGATTGCGGGAGAGAAACTTGGTATCACCGCCGACACCGCCTTGCGCCTTGCAAAGTTTTTCAAGACCACACCGGAATATTGGCTGAACTTGCAGAACGCCTTTGACATTAAGGCGGCGGCTGTGAAGCTGGAAGCGGACCTTGCCAATATCAAGGAACTGGAAGCGGCCTAATTCTCAGCCGCCCGTCAGGTCACGGCCAGGCCGCATAAGACGGCGGCGGCACGTTCTGCATTCGCGTTGCCGTTCTCCTGAACCGGCCGGGAGACGTGCCTTCGTTGCGGGTGAAAAAGCGATTGAAATAACCGGGGTCCTGAAATCCTAATCGGAACGCGATTTCAGCGACTTGCAGCGATGAGTTCAGAAGAAGGTCACGCGCTTCGGACAGCAGTTCCCGGTGAATATAGGCCTGCGGCGAAAGCCCCGTCGCCTTGCGCACCGCAAATCCCAGCCGTTCGCGGTTGACGCCGAGCTGCCTTGCATAATCTTCCACGCCCCATTGATCGCGTTTGTGCTGGCTGACCACCAGCACAAAGCGCTCGGTGAGGCTGCCGGGCGTTGAGACGGCTGCGGCAATATCGGCTATGGCGTGCTGGCAGATGCGAATGAGGGTGACGGAGAGCAGGCTGGCGATGATCGTGTCCGAACCGGTTGTCGCGCGGACATTTTCGCTGGCGATGGTCTCGAGATAACCCGCGAGTTCCTGCCGGTCTTTCTCCGCCGGCGCCTGCGTCAGAACACGCTGCAATATATTGCGCACGGCGCTTGCGCTCGTGCCGGTGGGCATCGCATGGGCAAGCCCGATTTCGCTCGTCCTCAGCAGCGATCCACGGCTTCCGGCAGTCAGCCGCAGACGGCCGGCGGGGCCGATGGGCAACCAGACGAGCCCCGGTGCTGGGACAGGCAGCGTCTTTTCGCCCTGTATGATTTCCGCTTCCCCGGCCGACAGGAGAAGCAGATGGGCACTATCCGATTCCAGCCGGAACTCGGAGATGCGCAGCGTCGAGGCGAGGGTGCGCGCCGTGATCTCCACGCGATTGCCGGCAATCTGGCGATGCAGCGGCATACGGCCTCCAAAAGTGCAATAATGCACTACACTAGTGCATTTTATATGCGGCTGTCATTGCTAAACTTTGGTCAGCGCAGGGGAAAGCCTTGAGGAGAACGGCAACCCCGATAAGGCGCTTTGGGAGGAACATCATGAATAATCTGAAGCGCAGAACGCTGTTCTGCCTGCTCTCCGGTGCTGCCTTGTCGGCGGTATCTTTCGGTCACGCCATTGCGCAGGACCGTACCTCGGTGAAGATCGGTTATGCCGTTTCGAAAAGCGGTGCCAATGCCACGGGTGCTGGCATAACCACCATTCCGAACTACAAATTATGGGTGAAAGAGGTCAACGACGCAGGCGGCCTCACCCTTCCGGATGGCAAGCGCCTGCCGGTGGAAGTGGTGGAGTATGACGACCGGTCCTCGGCCGAGGATGCCGTGCGGTTCACCGAGCGTCTGGCCAGCCAGGACAAGGTCGATTTCATCCTGCCGCCCTGGGGCACGGGCTTCAATCTGGCTGTTGCGCCGCTTTACGACCGTTTCGGTTATCCACAACTGGCCGTGACCGGCGTTACCGACAAGGCGCCCGATTTCGCGGCGCGCTGGAAAAAGAGCTTCTGGATGCTCGGCGGTGGTCATGACTATGCCAATGCGCTCGCAGACGTTTTGAAAGCCGCGCGCGATGCCGGCCAGATCAACGACAAGGTCGCGGTGATTTCCGTGGCCGATGGTTTTGGAATCGATCTCATCAAAGCCGCGCGGCCGGCGCTGAAGGAAGCGGGTTTCACGCTTGCCTATGACAAGACCTATCCGGTCGGCACCTCCGATTTCGCAGCACTTGTGAACGAGGCGGCGGCGAGCGGCGCGGACAGCTTCATCGCCTTTTCCTATCCGCCCGATAGTTTTGCGGTAACGAAACAGGCGCAAACGGCGAAGTTCAACCCGAAGGTGCTTTATGTCGGCGTCGGCGGTGCTTTCCCGATCTTCCCGAAGGTTTCCGATGGCAAGCAGGAGGGCGTGATCAGCATCGGCGGCGTCGATGGCAGCAGCGACAAGATCGAGGATTATTTCAAGCGCCACGAAGCCTTCATCGGCACCAAGCCAGACAGCTGGGCAAGCGCCATCACCTATGCGAGCCTTGAAATGCTGGCCCAGTCCGTTCAACGCGTTGGCCTCGACAAGGCGGCGGTGGCAAATGAACTTTCGACGGGAAGCTTCGACACCGTCATCGGCCCGGTCAAGCTTGAAGACAACCAGCTTCGCCAGCTCTGGTGGGCGGGGCAATGGCAGGGCGACCGTTTCGTGGCGATTGCGCCCGCAGACCGCGCAGGCGCGGCCAAGCCGGTCATTCCGAAGCCGCAATGGTGAGCCTTTGCCGGCCGGGGTCGTGAATCCCGGCCGGAAGGCTTCGGCCATCTTCCATACTGGAGACATTCCCTTGTTTTTATCCACCCTCATCTTCGGCTTGATGCTGGGAGGGACCTATGCGCTGATCGCGCTTGGACTTTCGCTGCAATATGGCATTGCCCGCATCATGAACCTTGCCTATGGCGAAGTGCTGATTGCGGCTGCCTTCATCACATTCGTGCTGTTTTCCAGCTATGGCCTGTCGCCGCTCTTGTCGATCTTCATCATCGTGCCGCTTGGTTACGCCCTGTCTTTCGTGATCTACCGGGTCATGATGCGGCCGCTGGTGCGCCGTTCGGGCGGCTCCGGCCGTCTGGAAGTCGATTCCATTCTGGCGACCTTCGGGCTGCTCTTCGTTATCCAGGGCATCATGCTCGTGGCGTTCGGCGGCAACTACCATTCCTATTCCTATCTCTCCGATGGCGTCGACATCTTCGGCACGACGGTGGCGCTGAACCGGCTCCTGTCGTTCATCCTGTCGGTCGCAATCGGCGGAGGGCTTTATCTGGCGCTCACCCACAGCCGCTGGGGCCTCAACCTGCGGGCGGTGGCGCTGGCACCCAAATCTGCGCCGCTGGTTGGCATTGATGTGAACCGTGTGGCCTCAATCGGCTTTGCGCTTGGCGGAGCACTCGCCGTGGCAGGCGGGGTGATGATTTCGATGTACCAGACCTTTTCCGCCTCCTATGGCGTGGTCTTCACCATGAAGGCGCTTGTCGTCGTCATCATGGGCGGTGTCGGCAATCTGCTCGGCGCGCTGGTGGCCGGCCTGCTGCTCGGTCTCGTGGAAACCTTCGTGCTCGTTTATGTCGATCCCGGCCTCACGCTTGCCGCCACCTATCTGCTCTTTCTCGTGGTGCTGCTCTGGCGTCCGGAAGGCATCTTCGCAAGGAGGGGCAAATGATCCCGCTTCTCATCGGCCTTGCCGCAGCCGCGCTGCTGGCGCTTTCCCCTTTCTTCTTCGATGCCTATGGCGTCGGCGTCATCATCGGCCTTCTCGGTTATGCGACGCTGGCCTCCGCCTGGGCGATGTTTTCCGGCCCGACGCGTTACATTTCGCTCGCCACCGTCGCCTTCTTCGGTGTCGGGGCCTATACGGTTGCGGTGCTGAGCGAGGTTTTGCCATGGCCGCTAGTGCTGCTGTGCGCGGCCCTTGTCGGCGCGGCGCTGGCGCTTGTCGTCGGGCTGTCCACGCTGCGCGTCGCCGGCATTTATTTCGTGATCTTTTCCTTTGGCCTTGCCGAACTCATCCGCCAGCTCATCACCTGGTATGAGGTGAATGTGACCGGCACGCTCGGGCGTTACATCTTCCTGCCGCTGGAGCCGCAGCATGTGCTATGGCAATTGCTGGCGCTGGCTGTCATCACCCTCCTGCTGGCAATCCTGATCGACCGCAGCAAGCTCGGACTGGCATTGAAGGCAATCGGTGACGACGAGGTCGTGGCCGCCCATGCGGGTATCAATCTGGCCCGCACCAAGCTGACGCTCTTCGTGCTGTCGGCCACGATCATCACGCTTGTCGGCGCCATTCAAGCCCCGCGCTGGGTCTATATCGAGCCGGCCATCGTGTTTAATCCGCAGGTCTCGTTCCTCACCGTCATCATGGCGTTGCTTGGTGGAGCCACACGCCGCTGGGGACCCATTCTCGGTGCGGTGCCCCTGTTCCTGCTGTTCGAGTGGCTGGGCGCGAACTTCCCCAACCATTTTTCCATCATCCTCGGCGCTCTCTTCATCCTCATCGTCTTCGTGCTGCCGGATGGCGTGCTGGCGGCGCTGGAGAAATTGCGCAAAAAGGAGAAAGCCGCATGAGCGCCGTTCTCGAAATCACCGATATCCGCAAGACTTTCGGCGGACTGAAGGCGGTGGATGGCCTTGGCCTCACCATCGAGGCTGGCGAGGTCGTCGGGCTGCTCGGCCCGAACGGTTCCGGCAAGACGACGCTGATGAACCTTATCTCCGGGGCGCTGAAGCCCACTGAAGGGTCTATCCGACTGAAAGGGCAGGAGATTGCAGGCCGGCGGCCGGATGTGATTGCGCGCGCCGGCGTGGCGCGCACCTTCCAGCTTGTGCGGCTTTTGCCGTCGCTTTCCCTGCTCGAAAACGTCGCCGTATCGGCCATGTTCGGCCCGCAGCGGCTTTCACGCCCCGAGGCGGAGAAGGTCGCGCGCGCCTGCCTCGAAAGAATAGGCCTTGCCGGGCGGGAAACCATACCGGCCGGCGATCTAACCTATATCGACCAGAAACGCCTTGAACTGGCGCGTGCGCTGGCGGGCGAACCGAAGCTTCTGCTTCTCGATGAATGGCTTGCGGGCCTCAACCCCACGGAGCTGCAGGAAGGAATAGCGCTGATCCGGCGGCTGGCGTCCGAGGGTACGACGATCCTGCTGGTGGAACATATCATGGCCGCCGTGCGCGCGCTTTGCCCGCGCTCCGTGGTCATGGCCGCCGGTCGCAAGATCGCTGACGGGCCGACGGCAACGGTGCTTGACGATCCGCAGGTCATTTCCGCCTATCTAGGAGCGGCACATGCTTGAAATAGATGCACTGACAATTCGCTATGGCAAACATCTCGCGGTTGACGGCATATCGCTCAATGTTGCCAAGGGCGAAACGGTGGTGCTGCTCGGCGCCAATGGCGCTGGCAAGTCGTCGCTGCTGAAAGCGGTCGGCGGCATGGTGGCTCCGGTCTCCGGCGAAGTGCGCGTCAATGGCGCGTCGCTTGCCGCTGTCCCCGCTCATCAGATTGTAGAGCGGGGCGTGGCGCTGGTGCCGGAGGGACGCGGAATTTTCGCGGCGCTGACGGTGGAGGACAATCTCCGTCTCGGGGCCAACCCCCGCCATGCCCGCTTAGCGGAAAAGGCGACACGAGAGCACATTTTTTCGCTGTTTCCCCGCCTTGCCGAGCGTCGGCAGCAGCTGGCCGGCACCATGTCCGGCGGCGAACAGCAGATGGTCGCCATCGGCCGCGCGCTGATGTCGGCACCCGATTATCTGCTGCTGGACGAGCCGAGCCTTGGCCTTGCGCCCATCGTTACGCAGGAACTTTTTGCCGCTCTGGCGGAGATCAAGAAGAGCGGCCTTTCCATTCTGATTGTGGAGCAGAATGTGCGCGAAAGCCTCTCACTTGCCGATCGCGGATATTTGCTTGAAGCAGGGCGGATTGTCGGGGCAGGCACGGCTGAGGCCCTGTCCGCCGATCCCGCCGTGCAACGGGCGTTTCTTGGCGGCACCACCGCCGCCATTGTCTGAATTCAGGAGGAAGACCATGCAGACAGTCAATCTTTTCATCGGCGGCGACCATTGCCCGGCCACAAGCGGCAAGCGTTTCGAACGCAGCAACCCCATCACCGGCGATGTGGCGACGAGTGCTGCGGCGGCAACGGTGGAGGACGCCACCCGGGCAGCCGATGCCGCGGCGGCCGCTTTCCCGGTCTGGTCGGCAACGCCGCCCGGTGAACGCCGCCGCCTGCTTCTGGCTGCCGCGCAGGCGCTTCTCGCCGCCGGGCCTGACATTACCCAGGCGATGAAGGAAGAAATCGGCGCAACCGATGCCTGGGCCGGTTTCAACGTCAAACTGGCAAGCGATATGCTGGTGGAGGCGGCAAGCCTGACGACCCAGATCAAGGGAGAGGTCATCCCTTCCAACCGTCCCGGAACCATGGCGATGGCGCTGCGCCAGCCCGCCGGTGTCGTGCTGTCCATCGCGCCGTGGAACGCGCCGGTCATTCTCGGCGTGCGCTCCATCGCCACGCCGCTCGCCTGCGGCAATACGGTTGTCATGAAGACCTCGGAACTGTGCCCGCGCACCCATGCGCTGATCATTGAAGCCGTCGCTTCGGCGGGTCTGCCCAAGGGCGTGCTCAACGCCGTCTCCAATGCGCCCGAAGATGCGGCAAAGATCGTCGATACGCTTATCGCACACCCCGCCGTCAGACGCGTGAATTTCACCGGCTCGACCCGCGTTGGCCGGGTGATTGCCGAAACCGCCGGCCGTTATCTGAAACCCGCTTTGCTGGAACTGGGCGGCAAGGCGCCGTTCATCGTGCTTGATGACGCCGATATCGATGCGGCTGTCGCGGCTGCCGCTTTCGGCGCTTATATGAACCAGGGCCAGATCTGCATGTCGACGGAGCGCATCATCGTGCTCGACAGCGTCGCCGATGCATTTGTGGAGGCCTTCGCCAAGAAAGCTTCGAGCCTTACTGCTGGCGATCCGCGTGAAGGCAAAACACCGCTCGGCTCACTGGTCAGTGCGGAGGCGACATCCCGCATTCGGTCGTTGGTGGATGACGCTGTCTCCAAGGGCGCTCGGCAGGTTGCCGGTGGCGGCGGCAACGGCACGATGCTCGATGCGATTGCCGTCGATGGCGTCACTCCCGCCATGCGGCTCTATGCGGAGGAAAGTTTCGGTCCTGTCGTCTCCATCATCAGGGCCGGCAGCATCGATGAGGCGGTGAGCATCGCCAACGAAACCGAGTTCGGACTTTCGGCTGCGATTTTCGGCAGGGATCAGGCAAGAGCGCTTTCGATTGCCGCCCGCATCGAAAGCGGCATTTGCCACATCAACGGCCCAACCGTTCACGATGAGGCGCAGATGCCCTTCGGCGGGGTCAAGGCTTCCGGTTACGGCCGCTTCGGCGGTACGGCGGGCATTGCGGAATTCACTGAGCTACGCTGGGTCACGCTGCAGGACGGGCCGCTGCATTATCCGATCTGAACCAAGAGTGCTGGCGGGCGGCGTCATCGCCGCTCGTCGATCAGCCAGCCGGTGAGTTTCCTCACCGCGCTGTCGCTGCTTTTCGGCCGCATCAGCCAGTAGCCGCGTCCTGGCGCATCGAGGCTTGGGCCTGCCGTCACCAGCACGCCGGCCTCAAGCAACGGATCGACCAGTCCCGCCCAGCCGAGCGCGAAACCCTGTTCGCCGATGGTTGCCTGCACCACCATGGTGTAATTGTTGAAGCTGATATCGCCGCCATCATGCTCGGCACCGCGATGCACGCCAAAATGCTTGAAATAGGAAGGCCAGTCGAACCAATGCGCCTGCGAGGTATTTTCGAGGTGGATGAGCTTCCGCCGCGAAAAATCCGCAACGGTTGCGGGTGCCGGTGTCCCGGCCAGCAGGGCAGGCGAGCAGACCGGCGTGACCTTTTCCGAAAGCAGCAATACCGCCCCGTCGCCCGCTTCCTGCCGCGTTCCGAAAATGATCATCACGTCGCTATCGTGTTTGCCCTGGCCGAGCGGGTCCTGCGTTGCGACGATCTGGATATTGATGTCAGGATTGAGCGCGCGAAAACCATGCATTCTCGGGATGAGCCACAGGGACGAGAAGGCATAGTCCGTGTGCAGGCGGATGGTCTGGCGCTCCTCCGTCCGGCGCAGCTGCTGTGCGAGAAGGTCGATGGCGTCGACATTGCGCGAGACGATCTCGAACAGCCGCTGGCCTTCGGCCGTGAGTTCGATGCCGCGATGTTTGCGCCGGATGAGGGTTACACCCAGCTCATCCTCCAGCCGGCGAATCTGATAGCTTACGGCCGGCTGCGTCAGCCGCAGGGATGCCGCAGCCGCCGTCAGGCTGCCGCGGCGGGCAACCTCGGTGAAAATGCGCATCCATCCCAGATCAAGCGGCCGGTCTGACATTAAAATTCCTTATATCAACCATCGAAAAATACCCGCTTCACAGGCAAAAGCAACGTGGTGTTCAATAAACTGGATTGATAAAAGGGGAGCCGCAATGAAAACCGTTTCTCATCTGCATCGCATCGCCGCCGGTCTTTTTCTGTCCGTGGCGGCCTTCTCCACCCCGCTTCAGGCGGCCGATGACGCGGCCTGCAAGACGATCCGTCTCAGCGATCCCGGCTGGACCGACATTACCGCCACCAACGGCGTCGCTTCCGTTTTGCTCGATGCGCTGGGTTATGAGGCTGACGTCAAGACGCTGTCGGTGCCGATTGGCTATCAGGCGATGAAGAACGGCGAAATCGATGTTTTCCTCGGCAACTGGATGCCGGCGCAGAAATCCTTCGTGGACGATCTGAACGCCGCCAAGGCGGCCGAGGTGATGACGAAGAATCTTGAAGGCGCAAAGTTTACGCTGGCAGTGCCATCTTACATGGCGGAAAAGGGCGTCAAGGATTTCGCCGATCTCGCCAAACATGCCGATGAATTCGAAAGCAAGATTTACGGCATCGAGCCCGGTGCGCCCGCCAACCAGAATATCCAGAAGATCATCGACGCCAATGATTTCGGCCTGAAGGGCTGGCAGCTCGTCGAATCCGGCGAGCAGGCGATGCTGGCGCAGGTGGAGCGGGCGGGCAGGGACAAGAAGGCCGTGGTCTTCCTCGCCTGGGCGCCGCATCCGATGAATGAGAAGATCGATATCGCCTATCTCTCCGGCGGCGACGCCTATTTCGGCCCGAATTTCGGCGGCGCGGAAGTCTATACGCTTGCCCGCACCGGCTGGCCGCAGCAATGCCCGAATGCGGCGACGCTGTTCAAGAACCTGAAATTCGATATCGGTATGGAAAACAGCCTGATGGGCTCCATTCTTGGTGGTGAGGATTCGAAGGCGGCGGCAGCTGCATGGCTGAAGGCCAATCCGAAAGCGCTCGACGGCTGGATGCAGGGCGTTACCACGCTGGATGGCAAGCCGGGTGCGGACGCCGTCAAAGGCAAGCTTGGTCTCTAAGTCGGAAAGTGGAAATGCCGCGTCCCAATATCCTGATCCTGATGGCCGACCAGTTCAACGGGACGTTTTTTCCCGATGGTCCGGCCGATTTCCTCCACGCACCCCATCTGAAAGCGTTGGCGGAGCGGTCTGTCCGCTTCGCCAACACCTATACGGCAAGCCCGCTCTGCGCACCCGCCCGCGCCTCCTTCATGTCCGGGCAATTGCCGAGCCGCACGCGGGTTTACGATAATGCCGCCGAATTTGCTTCCGATATTCCGACCTATGCGCACCACCTGCGGGCGGCGGGTTATTACACCGGCCTTTCAGGCAAGATGCATTTCGTCGGGCCGGACCAGCTGCATGGCTTCGAGGAGCGCCTGACGACGGATATTTATCCCGCCGATTTCGGCTGGACGCCTGATTACACCAAGCCCGGCGAGCGCATCGACTGGTGGTATCACAATCTCGGTTCGGTCACCGGCGCAGGCGTTGCCGAAATCACCAACCAGATGGAATATGATGACGAGGTGGCCTATCACGCCACCCGCAAGCTCTACGACCTGTCGCGCCGCCTCGATGACCGACCGTGGTGCCTGACGGTCAGCTTCACCCACCCGCACGACCCCTATGTGGCGCGGCGCAAATTCTGGGACCTCTACGAAGACTGCCCCGAGCTTGATCCGCAGACATCGGCGATTGCCTTCGACGAGCAGGATCCGCATTCGAAACGGTTGCTGGAAGCCTGCGACCATAAGGCTTTCGATATCTCGCCGGAACAGATACGCCGCGCACGGCGCGGATATTTCGCCAATATCTCCTATATCGACGAAAAGGTCGGCGAAATCCTCCAGGTGCTGAAGGCGACGCGGATGGAGGAGGACACGATCATCCTCTTCCTGTCCGACCATGGCGATATGCTGGGCGAACGCGGGCTGTGGTTCAAGATGTGTTTCTTCGAAGGTTCCGCCCGCGTGCCCTTGATGGTGGCCGCGCCGGGCTGGCAGCCGGCCCTTATCGACACGCCAGTCTCAACGCTCGATGTCACGCCGACGCTCTGCGGTTTGGCGGGGCTCGATATCACCTCGCTCAAGCGCTGGACGGATGGCGAGGATCTGGCGGCGCTGGCGGCGGGGACTGGCGAGCATGGCCCGGTGCCGATGGAATATGCCGCCGAAGGCTCGATAGGACCGCTCGTCGCCCTTCGCGACGGCCGCTACAAGCTATCGGTCTGCGAGGCCGATCCGCCGTTGCTCTATGATATCGAGGCGGACCCCGAGGAACGCACAAACCTTGCTGGCGATCCCGCTTTCAGCGACGTTCTCTCATCGCTTTCCGCTGAAATCGACCGGCGATGGCAGCTCCCGGTTTTCGACGCGGCGGTGCGGGAAAGCCAGGCAAGGCGCTGGGTGGTCTACAAGGCGTTGCGCAACGGCGCTTATTACCCGTGGGATTACCAGCCTTTGCAGAAAGCCTCCGAGCGCTATATGCGCAACCACATGGACCTCAACGTGCTGGAGGAAAACCAGCGGTATCCGCGCGGGGAATGAAGCGGTAGGGCGGATCGCGCCGCATTTTTAGGTTCGTCGCCAATGGAAACGACCTGCTTTTCATCGCAGCGACGCGAGAAGCCGGAGCCTGACCCAGTTCAGCGCTGCAAGTTTGAAGCGATCGTAGAATGAACGCGCGAAACGCACATAGCGCATGATCCATGCGAGCCAGGGATAGGTGAGGAGCTTTTCCCGGCCGGCGTGATAAATGCGCTCGACGATGAGGAATGTCGCGAGATGGGCAAGGACCGTCAGAACCAGTCCCGCTTTGACGGCGCCATGGGCAATGAGGACGAGACCGATGATCTTCATGGGTTCGGCGATGGCGAAGGGCACCGCAAGGCAAAAGAGAATGGCAAGACGCGGCAATCGCGCGATCCGGCTTTCCAGTCGCTTGATGAATGTCAGCCCGGATATGGCCCTGATGACGGGCCGGTAAAGCGGGCGGAAAATGCCGTCGAGGATGAGGGCGAAAACGATGATCGCCCTAAGCGGAAAGACGAGGATCGTCCGGATTATGCTCTTCACCTCGGCGGGTCTCCAAAAAGGGCGTAACGCCCATCCTTAATCGCCTGAAACATGTCAAAACGAAGTCGTTTTGTCGTTCAGCCCTGCCGCACGCTCGCATACATGCCGGTGGTGCGAAATTCGCTCGGATTGGTGCCGTAGAGCCTGCGGAAGACCTTGGAGAAATAGTTCGGATCCTCGAAACCGCACAGCACCGACACCTCCTTGATGGGAAGGTTGGCAGCCGAGGTGAGAAGCTTCGCCGCCCGGCGCAGGCGTCGCTGCAGCACGAATTCCGCTGGCGAAAGGCCTTCGCTTGCCGCGAAGATGCGGGAAAAATGCGCGCGGCTGAGGCCTGCCACCGCCGCAAGGTCGCTGACCGAAAGCCGTTCGCCGAGATGGCTGTCTATGTAGCTCAGCACCTGCTGCATGGTGCGATATTCGCCGCCGAAAGAAGGATGAGAACCGAAGACATCGTCATAAAGCGTCATTGCCGCTTCATAAGCGACGGCGGAGGCGGCACCTGGCGTTTCCGCGCCATTGACGAGGCGCGAGCAGCATTCGGCAAGATGATCCACGGTCTCGGGCTGGAGTTTGAGGATAGGGCCGGTGACGGAGAGGATATTGCGGTGAATGCGCAGAGCTTCCTCGCCATTCATGGAAATCCAGAAGAATTCCCACTCCTTGCCTTCTTCCAGCCAGTAGCGGTGATTGTGCGGTATGAGCAGCAGCAGGGTTTCGCCCGGCCTCACCACATAGTGGCGGTTCTCGTAACGCAGGTTGCCCTGTCCGGCGATGCAATATTGCAGCACGGTAAAAGGCGTCTGGCCGCGTTTGCGCCCGTCCCAGTCGTAATTGCCACTGCGGCGGATTTCATAACCGCTGCTGGTCGGCATGGTGTGCAGCGTCTGGCGGCCGCGCGGCAGCGAAACTGTTCGCATGCCGGGTCCCTGATCGATCAAATCCTGCAGCACAAAATTACCCATGAAAGCATAATCCTTCTCTGGTCCTCGCGGATATTATACGCATAATCCCGATCCGAGGAGACAGCCAGCGGGATATTGCTGCTGAAAAATTGGGAGTAAGGCCGGTTTTCCGGGATTCTTACGGGTATTTTTCTGCAACGCCATTTTACGATCCTGCGGCCCGTTTCACCCGTTCGATTTGCAACAGAGGTGGCGTTATGAGTTTCAAAATCGCTATTATTGGCGCAGGCAGCGTCGGTTTCACGAAAAAACTGTTCACCGATCTCCTGTGTGTGCCGGAGTTTCGCGATATTGAAGTCGCGCTGACGGATATCAGCCAGCGCAATCTGGATATGATCAGGGCGATCCTCGAGAAGATCGTCGAGGCCAATGGTTTCCCCGTCAAGGTGACGGCCGATACCGACCGCAGGCGGGCGCTGGAGGGCGCGAAATATATTATCAGCTGCGTGCGGGTCGGCGGGCTGGAAGCCTATGCGGACGATATCCGCATTCCGCTGAAATACGGCATCGACCAGTGCGTGGGCGATACGATCTGCGCCGGCGGCATTCTCTACGGTCAGCGCAACATTCCCGTCATTCTGGATTTCTGCAAGGATATCCGCGAAGTCGCCGCACCGGGTGCGAAATTCCTGAACTACGCCAACCCTATGGCGATGAACACCTGGGCGGCCATCGAATATGGCAAGGTGGATACGGTCGGTCTCTGCCACGGCGTTCAGCACGGCGCCGAACAGATCGCCGAAATTCTCGGTGCGAAAAGCGTGTCCGAGCTGGATTACATCTGCTCCGGCATCAACCACCAGACATGGTTCATCGATCTGAGGCTCAACGGTCGCAAGATCGGCAAGGACGAGCTGGTCGCGGCCTTTGAGGCGCATCCGGTCTTCTCGCAGCAAGAGAAACTGCGCATCGACGTGCTGAAGCGGTTCGGCGTCTATTCGACGGAAAGCAACGGCCATCTGTCCGAATATCTGCCGTGGTATCGCAAGCGGCCGGAAGAGATTGCCCGCTGGATCGACATGTCCGACTGGATCCACGGTGAAACCGGGGGGTATCTGCGCCACTCCACCGAAACACGCAACTGGTTCGAAACCGAGTTTCCGCAGTTCCTCGCCTCGGCCGCCAAGCCCATCGATCCGGCCAAGCGCTCCAATGAACATGCGAGCCACATTCTGGAAGCGCTGGAAACCGGGCGTGTCTATCGCGGTCATTTCAACGTCAAGAACAATGGCGTCATCACCAATCTGCCGGCGGACGCCATCATCGAATCCCCCGGTTTCGTCGACCGTTTCGGCATCAACATGGTCTCAGGCATAACCCTGCCGGAAGCCTGCGCAGCCACCTGCATGGCCTCCATCAACGTGCAGCGCATGTCCGTGCATGCGGCGGTGAGCGGCGATATCGATCTTTTGAAGCTTGCCGTGCTGCACGATCCGCTGGTCGGTGCCGTCGCCACACCGGAGGAGGTCTGGCAGATGGTGGACGAGATGGTCGTCGCGCAGGCGCGCTGGCTGCCGCAATATGCCGATGCCGTGCCGGCGGCGAAGGAGCGGCTTGCGAAATCCAGCGTCAAGACCCGCGACTGGGCCGGTGCCGCCCGCCGCAATGTGCGCTCCATCGAAGAACTGCGGGCCGAAAAATCGGCGCTGAAAAAGGCTGTTTGAAGGAAAAGACATGGGAACAGGCCGGGCGGCGGAAGGGAGTTCGCCGCCACGGCCAGAACGATCACAGAGGGTGGGCGGTCGAAGAGCTGCCATTTGGGAGGAATGACGATGTTACTTCAACGCAGGATCGGTATCATCTCGGCACTGGGTCTCGGTGTTTCGATGATCGCACTCAATGCGAATGCCTTCGAGACCACCACGCCGCCGGAGCCGCCGCAATTTCCGGCCGAAGGCAAGATCAACTATGTGGCGCGCGATTCGATCCTCGAATTCAAGGCGCTGCCGAGCTACAGTGAGCCTGACTGGGTTAGCGAGAAATTCGAAAAGACCGGCAAGCTGCCGCCCTTGAAAGAGCGCCTGCCGGAAGAACCGCTGGTCTACAAGACCGGCAATATGCCCGACGGTATGGGCGTTTACGGCGATACGATGCGCCATGTGGTCGGCGGCAGGCCCGAGGGCTGGAACTATATTGCCGGCCAGAGCCAGGGCTGGGGCGGCATCGATATCGCCCTTTCCGAATGCCTGACGCGCACCGCACCGCTCTTCCAGGTGGATGCCAAGGATACCGAGCCGCTGCCCAATCTGGCGAAAAGCTGGGAATGGTCCGAGGATGGCCACAAGCTGACGATGCATCTCGTCAAGGGCGCGAAATGGTCGGACGGCGAGTCCTTCAATGCCGATGACGTGATGTTCTACTGGGAAGATGCGGTCGTCGACCCCAATGTTTCACCGCTTGGCGGCGGCGCATCGCCCGAGGCTTTCGGTGAGGGAACGACGCTGAAGAAGATCGATGATTACACCGTCGAATGGACCTTCAAGGACGCTTTTCCCAAGCAATATCTCTACACCATGGCCTATCCGAGCTTCTGCCCCGGGCCGTCGCATATCCTGAAACCGCAGCATCCGAAATATTCCAAGAATACCTATAACCAGTTCAAGAACGCTTTCCCGCCGGAATATATGAACATGCCGGTCATGGGAGCATGGGTGCCGGTTGCTTATCGGCCTGATGACATCATCGTGCTGCGACGCAACCCCTATTACTGGAAGGTGGATGAGAAGGGCCAGCAGCTGCCTTATCTCAACGAGGTCCATTACAAGCTTTCCACCTGGGCCGACCGTGATGTGCAGGCCGTGGCGGGATCGGGCGATTTCTCCAACCTCGAACAGCCGGAGAATTTCGTCGCCTCGCTGAAACGCGCCGCCGATCCCAATGCACCGGCCCGTCTTGCCTTTGGGCCGCGGCTTATCGGCTATAATCTGCAGATGAACTTTTCCGCCAATGGCTGGGGCAATCCGGACGAGCGCGGGCAGGCCATTCGTGAACTGAACCGCAACGAGGTTTTCCGTCAGGCCGTCACATCGGCCATCGACCGCAAGGCGGTCGGCGACTCGCTGGTGAAGGGGCCGTTCACGGCGATCTATCCGGGCGGCATTTCATCGGGCACCAGCTTCTATGACCGCGCCTCCACGGTCTATTACCCCTTCAATCTCGAGGCCGCCAAGGCCGCGCTCGCCTCGATAGGCCTGAAGGATACGGACGGCGATGGTTTCCTGAATTTCCCGAAGGAAACGCTGCGTGGCCGCAATGTCGAGATTACCCTTCTCGTCAATAACGGTTACGCGACGGACAAGAGCCTCGCGGAAGGTCTTGTCGGCCAGATGGCTAAACTCGGCCTTCGCGTCGTCATCAACAGCCTCGATTCCAACCAGCGCGATGCCGCCCATTATGGCGGGCAGTTCGACTGGCTGGTGCGCCGCAACTCCACCGAGCTTTCATCCGTGGTGCAGAACACCGAGCAGCTTGCCCCTGTCGGCCCGCGCACCAGCTGGAACCACCGCTCGCCTGAAGGCAAGGAACTCGATCTGATGCCGTTCGAGAAGGAGATGGCCGATCTCGTGCGCAAGTTCATCTCCTCGCAGGACAATGCAGAGCGGGCCGAACTGATGAAGCAATATCAGAAGGTCTATACGCAGAACCTCTATACGATCGGCCTCACCGAATATCCCGGCGCGCTGATCGTCAACAAGCGGTTCTCGAATGTGCCGCAGGGCACGCCGATCTTCATGTTCAACTGGGCTGAAGACTCCATCATCCGCGAACGCCTTTGGGTCGCGGCCGACAAGCAGGGCAAATACGAACTCTTCCCGCAGCAGCTTCCCGGCAAGCCGGGTGAGGGCGGGCCGATTAACTAGAACTCCTCCCGGAGAAAACCCGGTACCGGTCGCGCGTGAAGCGCGGCCGGAGATACACGGCCCATCCAAACCGAGGAAGACCGTTCGATGCTGAGATTTCTGACGATACGCGTTGCATCCGCCATTCCGGTATTGTTGATCCTGAGCGTGGTAACCTTCGCCATCATTCAGGCACCGCCCGGCGATTATGCCGACTACATCCGCTCGCAGCTGATGAACCAGGGCGGCGCGTCTTTCGAACAGGCGGAAGCGCAGGCTCAGGCTTATCGCATCGAGCACGGCCTCGATAAGCCGCTCGTCATTCAATATTTCAACTGGATCGGCGGCATCGTCACCCGCGGCGATTTCGGCTACAGCTTCTATTACAACAAGCCGGTCGCCGATGTGGTTGGCGAACGCCTGCCGCGCACCATTGCGCTGGCGCTGGTCTGCCACATCTTCGCGTCCGTTCTCGGTATCGCCTTCGGCATCTGGGCAGCCACGCGGCAATATTCCTGGGTCGACAACCTGCTCTCCACCATCGCCTTCCTCGGCATGACGATCCCGCGCTTCCTGATGGCGCTGATCCTCGTCTATCTCATGGTGTTTCATTTCGATGTGTCTGAGATCGGCAGCTTCTTTTCGCCGCAATATGGCGGTGCGCCGTGGTCATGGAGCAAATTCGTCGATCTCGTCAGCCATGTCTGGCCGGTGGTTGCCATCGCCGTCTTCGGTGGGCTGGCCTATAATATGCGGGTGATGCGCGGCAATCTGCTCGATACGCTGAACGCGCAATATGTCGAGACGGCCCGCGCCAAGGGTCTTTCGGAAGGCGCCGTCATCATGCGCCATGCCGTGCCGAACGCCGTGCACCCGCTCGTCATGTATCAGGGCGTGGTGCTGCCTTACATGTTGAGCGGCGAGATCGAAACCGCGATCATCTTCGCGCTGCCGACCGTCGGTCCCGCCATTGTCGGCTCAATGGCGGTGGGCGATGTCTATGTCACCGCGACCTTCATGATGGTGCTGGCCGCCACGCTGATCGTCGGCAACATCATCGCCGATATGCTGCTCGCCATGCTCGACCCGCGCGTCCGCGAATTCGGGAGGGCCTGAGATGATGGCGTTTGACGAGATGAAAACCGAAACCGCCACCGCAGCAAAACCCGACCGTTCCGCCCATGGCAACGAGACCTATCTCGCACTGGTCTGGCGGCGTCTCAGACGCTCCTTCACCGGCATGGTCGGGCTGGTGCTGGTGGCGCTGTTGATCCTGATCGCTATCTTTGCAGATTTCTTCGCGCCGATGAACCCGCTCGAAACCCATGGCAGCTTCTCGCCGCCGCAGGTGGTGCGCTTCACCGACAAGGACGGCAATTTCAGCCTTGCACCGCGCGTCTATGCCATCGCCGAAACGGAAGAGCTTGATCCTGTCACCTTCCAGCCCATCGTCGGGCCGGATTACGACAATCCCGTCCATCTCGGCTTCTTCGTCAAAGGTGCGGAATACAGGCTGCTGGGCCTCATCCCGATGAGCCGTCACTTCTTCGGCTCGACCGACGGCCAGCCGGTGCATTTTCTCGGCACCGACAAGTTCGGACGCGACGTGCTGTCGCGCGCCATCTATGGCTCGCGCATCTCGCTTGCCATTGCCTTGAGCGTCGTCGCCATCGTCACCGTCATCGGCACCAGCGTCGGGTTGATATCAGGATATTTCGGCGGGCCGCTGGATGCCTGGGTGCAGCGTTTCGTGGAGGTAGTACTGGCCTTCCCGCAATTGCCGCTCTATCTCGCGCTGACCTCGCTCATTCCGGTAACCGCACCCACTACCGTGTTCCTCGTCTTCGTCGTCGGCGTCATGTCGGCGCTCGGCTGGGCGCAGATGTCACGCGAGGTGCGCGGCAAGACGCTGGCGCTGGCGCGTATCGATTATGTGCGCGCCGCCATTGCCGTTGGCGCCACCGACCGGCGCATCATTTTCCAGCATATTCTGCCGAATGTGATGAGCCATGTGATCGTCGCCGTGACGCTGCATATTCCAAGCGTCGTGCTGCTCGAATCCTTCCTCGGCTTCCTTGGCTTTGCGGTGAAGCCGCCGCTCATCTCCTGGGGGCTGATGCTGCAGGATACGGCGACCTATTCCGTCATAGGTTCCTATCCCTGGATTCTCGCACCTGTTGGTTTCGTGCTGGTCACTGTTTTCGCCTTCAACGCGCTGGGCGATGGCCTGCGCGATGCCGTCGATCCCTATTGAGAGGAGCGTAATATGGTTGCTGCTGCACAAAATAACACTTACGCGCCCGCCATCCGCTTCGATGCCGATGACCGAAACGACGACGCCATCATCGATGCGCGCAACATTGCCGTGACCTTCAAGGTGGAGCACGGAACGGTGGAGGCGGTGAAGGACATCTCCTTCCAGCTTTACCGGGGCGAGACGATAGCCATCGTTGGCGAATCCGGTTCGGGAAAATCCGTCACGGCCCGCACCATCATGGGACTTTTGACGAAGCGGGCGACCGTTGCGAAATCCGCGACCGTGCGTTTCAACGGCGACGACATTCTGAAGTTTTCTAGCCGTCAGCGGCGTGCGCTGCGCGGCAACCGCATCTCGATGATCTTTCAGGAGCCGATGAGTTCATTGAACCCGATCTATACGATCGGCAGCCAGATCGTCGAGGCGATCCGCGTTCATTCGAAACTCAGTCGGAAGGAGGCCGAGGCGAGGGCGCTTGATCTTCTGCGGCAGGTGCAGATACCGGAACCGGAAGCGCGGCTGAAGCAATATCCGCACCAGCTTTCCGGCGGCCAGCGGCAGCGTGTGATGATCGCCATGGCGCTTTCCAACGATCCGGATGTGCTGATTGCCGACGAGCCGACCACCGCGCTCGATGTGACGGTGCAGGCGCAGATCCTCAACCTCATCCGCGATCTTCAGAAGAAGCGCGGCATGGCCGTGGTTCTCATCACCCATGACCTGACGATCGTGAAGCAGTTTTCCGATTATGTTTATGTCATGCAGCATGGCGAGATACGTGAGCACAACACCACGGAAAAGCTCTTCGAAGCGCCGCAGCACCCCTATACGAAAAAGCTGCTTGCCTCCGAACCGCATGGCACGGCAAAGCCGCTGCCGGAAAATTCCGGCGTGCTCCTGACCGCAAGCGGCGTGCGGGTCTCTTTCATGATGCGTTACGGCGGCCTGTTTAAACCCGAACTGAAGGAACTGATCGCCGTCGATAGCCTGGGGCTTACCCTCAATCGGCACGAGACGCTGGGGCTCGTCGGTGAATCCGGTTCCGGCAAGACGACCTTCGGCCAATCCCTGCTGCGGCTGAACGAACCGGTTGCCGGGGAGGTGATATTTGACGGGGAGAGGGTGGATGGCCGCTCCCGCGCTGAAATGCGGCCTTTGCGTTCGCGTATGCAGATCGTCTTTCAGGATCCCTTCGCCTCGCTCAATCCGCGCATGACCATCGGCCAGATCATCGAGGAAGGGTTGATCATCAACGGTCTCGGCAAAACGAAAGCCGAGCGGCTAGACCGGGTGCGTGATGCACTGGAAGCGGCGGGCATGCCCGGCAATATCCTCTCGCGTTTTCCGCACGAATTTTCCGGCGGTCAGCGCCAGCGCATCGCCATTGCCCGTGCGGTGGCGCTGGAGCCGGAATTCATCCTGCTCGATGAGCCGACCTCGGCGCTCGATCTTTCCGTGCAGGCGCAGATCATCGATCTCCTGCGCAAGCTGCAGGATGAGCGGGGCCTGAGCTATCTGTTCATCTCGCACGACCTGAAAGTGGTCCGCGCGCTCTGCCACCGCGTCATCGTCATGCAGCGCGGGCAGATCGTCGAGCAAGGGCCTGTCGAGGATGTGCTGACCAATCCGAAAACCGAATATACTCAGCGGCTTGTACGGGCCGCCTTCGAAATCGCTTGAATTCCCAATGCTGGAGGTAGACATGGCAAGAGATCCCAAGATCACATTCATCGGCGCAGGCTCCACGGTGTTCATGAAGAACATCATCGGCGACGTGCTGCAGCGTCCGGCGCTTTCGGGCGCCACCATCGCACTGATGGATATCAACCGCGAGAGGCTGGAAGAAAGCGCCATCGTCGTCAACAAGCTGATTTCGACACTTGGCGCAAAGGCGAAGGCCGAGACCTATACGGACCAGAAAAAGGCACTTGCCGGTGCCGATTTCGTCGTCGTCGCCTTCCAGATCGGCGGCTATGAACCCTGCACGGTCACCGATTTCGAGGTGCCGCGTAAATACGGCCTGCGCCAGACCATTGCCGATACGCTCGGCGTCGGCGGCATCATGCGCGGCCTTCGCACCGTGCCGCATCTGTGGAAGATTTGCGAGGACATGCTGGCCGTCTGCCCCAACGCCATCATGCTGCAATATGTGAACCCCATGGCGATCAATACCTGGGCGATTGCGGAGAAATATCCGACGATCCGGCAGGTCGGCCTTTGCCATTCGGTGCAGGGCACAGCCATGGAGCTCGCCCACGATCTCGATATCCCTTACGAGGAAATCCGTTACCGTTCGGCCGGCATCAACCACATGGCGTTTTTCCTCGAATTCGAGCGCCGCCAGCCGGATGGAAGCTACAAGAACCTCTATCCCGATCTCGTGCGCGGTTACCGCGAAGGCCGTGCGCCAAAACCCGGATGGAACCCGCGCTGCCCCAACAAGGTGCGTTATGAGATGCTGACGCGGCTCGGTTATTTCGTCACCGAAAGCTCCGAGCATTTCGCCGAATATACGCCCTATTTCATCAAGGAAGGACGAGAGGACCTGATCGAGAAATTCGGTATCCCGCTCGATGAATACCCGAAGCGCTGCATCGAGCAGATCGAACGCTGGAAGGGGCAGGCGGCAGCCTATCGTTCGGCCGAGAAGATCGAGGTCAAGCAGTCAAAGGAATATGCCTCCTCCATCATCAACTCGGTCTGGACCGGCGAACCCTCGGTGATATACGGCAACCAGCGCAACAATGGCTGCATCACCTCGTTGCCATCGGATTGCGCGGCGGAAGTGCCCTGCCTTGTCGATCATAACGGCGTGCAGCCCACCTTTGTCGGCGAATTGCCGCCGCAGCTCACCGCGCTGATGCGCACCAACATCAATGTGCAGGAACTGACGGTGCGGGCGCTGATGAGCGAAAACCGAGAGCACATCTTCCACGCGGCGATGATGGACCCGCACACGGCGGCGGAACTGGATCTCGACCAGATATGGTCGCTGGTGGACGATCTGCTGCTGGCCCATCGCGACTGGTTGCCGGAATGGACGCAGGTGGAGGTGAAGCGGGCGCGGGCGGTGTAAGGCGCCGGTCGCTGCGACAAAATACGAAGGTGCAGACCATCTCCTCCGTCATGCCGGACTAGATCCGGCATCCAGCCACGGCGCGTCTGCGTCGTGAGAAGACTCTTCCGCGATCAAGCACTTGATCGCGCTGGACCCCGGATCAGGTCCGGGGTGACGGGGGGCGGATGATGCGGCTTTGCCAAACGAGGTCGTTTCATAGGGTTTTGCAACCCCTGAGGCCTGCTATCATCAGCCGGTTTAGGCGTCTGCCCGAAACCCTCAAAGCATTTGACTTGTGTCAAGGCCACAAAACACCTTGACGTCTAGACATCCCCTGAACCCGATCTATCTCCCTCAAACAGGAGAAATGACGAGTGCGAATACTAAACGCAATGGTGGCTGGCTTCTTCGGTTTCATCGTATTAGGGTTGAAATTCGAAGGGTTCATGGGGAAGACGGATGTCTAAAAAAGGCTTGCTCGTTGGTCTGGTGATTCTGGTTATTGCCGGTATCGCCTATTTCTCCTGGTCAAAGCTGAAGGGTGAGGGACTTCCCGCCGGTTTCGTGGCCAGTAACGGCCGTATCGAGGCCGTCGAGATCGATATTTCCACCAAGACCGCCGGTCGCCTTCAGGACATCATGGTGCGTGAAGGCGATTTCGTGAAGGCCGGGCAGGTGCTTGCCCAAATGGATACGGCGCAACTGGAGGCGAGGAAACGTCAGGCGGAAGCACAGTTTCGCCGTGCGAAAATAGCAATCGATACGGCCCACAGCCTTGTCGCCCAGCGGGAGGCGGAAAAGACCTCGGCGCTGGCGGTGGTGGAACAGCGCAAGGCCCAGCTCGATTCCGCCTCCAAGACCTATGCGCGCTCGAAACAGCTGCTGACCGGCAACGCCGTCTCGCAGCAGATCGTCGATGACAGTGAGGCCGCCGAGCAGTCCGCCCGCGCCACGCTCGCTTCCGCCGAGGCCTCGCTTGCCGCCTCCGATGCCGCAATCAACGCCGCCAAGGCGCAGATCGTCGATGCCGAGGCGGCGGTGGATGCCGCGCAGGCCGATATTGAAAGCATCGAGACGGATATCGCCGATGCGACGCTGAAATCGCCCCGCGATGGCCGCGTGCAATATCGGATCGCCCAGCCCGGTGAGGTGCTGTCCGCCGGTGGACGGGTTCTGAACCTGGTCGATCTCGGCGATGTCTATATGACGTTCTTCCTGCCGACGGCCGAGGCCGGCCGCACGTCCATGGGCTCGGATGTGCGCCTGATATTGGATGCCGCCCCGCAATATACCATCCCCGCCAAGGTTTCCTTCGTGGCCGATGTCGCGCAATTCACGCCGAAAACGGTGGAGACCGAAGAAGAACGCCAGAAGCTGACATTCCGGGTGAGGGCGCAAATCCCGCAGGAGCTGCTGCAGAAATATATCCAATATGTCAAAACCGGGCTGCCCGGCATGGCCTATGTCCGGCTTGATCCGCAGGCCGCCTGGCCGGAAAACCTCGAACGCAATCTCGTCAAGTGACGGTGGCCACCATGGTCGCGCCCCCCGCAACGAATGACAGGCATGCACCGGTCGCGCGATTGGCCGATGTGCGGTTGACCTTCGGAAGCACCATTGCGCTGGCCGACATATCGGTCGAGATCCCCGCCGGGCGGATGATCGGGCTTATCGGGCCTGACGGTGTGGGCAAATCGAGCCTGTTGTCGCTCGTCTCCGGCGCGCGCGCCATACAGAGGGGAAAGGTGGAAGTTCTGGGCGGTGATATGTCCGATCCGCGCCACCGCGAGGATACCTGCCCGCGTATCGCCTATATGCCGCAGGGTCTCGGCAAGAACCTTTATCCCACCCTGTCCGTCTTCGAGAATATCGATTTCTTCGGCAGGCTGTTCGGACAGGACGGCAGGGAGCGGCAGGCGCGCATCGCCGAATTGCTGAAAAGTACCGGCCTCGAGCCCTTCGCCGACCGCCCCGCGATGAAACTTTCCGGCGGCATGAAGCAGAAGCTCGGGCTCTGCTGCGCGCTGATCCACGATCCCGACCTGCTCATTCTCGATGAGCCGACCACCGGCGTCGATCCGCTGTCGCGGCGGCAATTCTGGGAACTGATCGATTCCATCCGCGCCGGGCGTCCGGGCATGAGCGTTATCGTTGCCACGGCCTATATGGAAGAGGCCGCCGGTTTCGACTGGCTGGTCGCGATGGATGGCGGCAAAATACTCGCCACCGGCTCGCCTGCCGAACTTCTCGAGCGCACCTCCGCACCCAATCTCGATGCGGCCTTCATCGCGCTCCTGCCCGAAGAAAAGCGCGAAGGCTACCACGAAGTCCATATCGCGCCGCGCAAGGTGGCGGGTGAGGGTGATTATGCCATCGAGGCGTCGCATCTCAGCATGCGTTTCGGCGATTTCACCGCCGTCGACAATGTCAGCTTCAAGATCCCGCGTGGCGAGATTTTCGGCTTTCTCGGCTCGAACGGTTGCGGAAAATCCACCACCATGAAAATGCTGACGGGGCTTCTGGCCGCCAGCGAAGGCGAGGCGAAGCTTTTCGGGCACAGGGTGGATGCCAGCGACATGGCGATCCGTCACCGCGTCGGCTACATGAGCCAGGCCTTCTCGCTCTATTCCGAGCTGACGGTGCGGCAGAACCTCGATCTTCACGCCCGCCTGTTCAAGCTGCCGGAAGAAACCATTCAGCCGCGTATCGCCGAAATGGCCGAGCGTTTCGATCTCGGTGCGGTCATGGACACACTGCCGGACGACCTGCCGCTCGGCATCCGGCAGAGGCTGTCGCTGGCGGTGGCGATGATCCATTCGCCTGATATTCTCATCCTCGATGAACCGACCTCAGGTGTCGATCCGGTGGCGCGGGACGGGTTCTGGCAAATCCTTGCCGATCTCTCCCGCAACGACGATGTCACCATCTTCATCTCCACCCATTTCATGAACGAGGCGGAGCGCTGCGACCGGATTTCGCTGATGCATGCCGGCAAGGTGCTGATCAGCGATACACCTGACGCGATTACCAAAAGCCGCAATGCGGCAACGCTCGAAGAGGCTTTTGTTGCCTATCTCGAGGATGCTTCAGGCGTCAAAAAGGTGGCACCTGCCGCCGCTCCTGTCGCGGCAGCGCAGGTGCCGGCGACGCAACATGCTGCACCCAATCGTAAGAGGTTTTTCGATTTCAGGCGCATGTTCAGCTATACCCGCCGCGAGGCGCTGGAACTGCAGCGGGATCCCATTCGCGGCACGCTGGCGGTGCTCGGCAGCGTCATCCTGATGTTCGTCATCGGATACGGTATCAATCTCGATGTCGAGGACCTGACCTTCGCGGTGCTGGACCGTGACGATTCCACCATCAGCCGCGATTATGTGCTCGACATTGCCGGCTCGCGTTATTTCATCGAGAAGGAACCGATCCGCGATTATGCCGATATGGACCGGCGGATGCGTGACGGGGAACTGAGCCTTGCCATTGAAATTCCCCCTGGTTTCGGCCGCGATGTCTTGCGCGGCAAGACGGTGGAGGTTGGCGCCTGGATCGACGGCGCGATGCCGCAGCGGGCGGAGACCGTTCGCGGTTACGTGCAGGGCATGCACCAGACATGGCTGGCGCGCAAGGCCGCCGAGATTTACGGCAGCGCGGCCACGCAAAGCAGTTTCAGCATCGAAACGCGCTATCGATACAATCCGGACGTCAAGAGCCTCGTCGCCATGGTGCCGGCGGTCATTCCGCTGCTGCTCATGCTCATTCCCGCCATCCTGGCGGCGCTCAGCGTCGTCAGGGAAAAGGAACTCGGCTCCATCGTCAATCTATACGTGACGCCGACCACGCGGCTGGAGTTCCTGATTGGCAAGCAGCTTCCTTATGTCGCCCTCGGCATGCTCAATTTCCTGCTTCTGACGGCCTTCGCCATCTTCATCTTCCAGGTGCCCTTCACCGGAAGTTATCTCGCCTATGCGACGGGAGCGCTGCTCTATGTCGTCATCGCCACCTCCATCGGCCTTCTCATGTCGTCCTTCATGAAGAGCCAGATCGCGGCGATCTTCGGCACGGCCCTGCTGACGCTCATTCCGGCAACGCAATATTCGGGCATGATCGATCCCGTTTCGTCGCTACAGGGGGCGGGCGCCTTTATCGGCAACATTTATCCCGCCACCTATTTCATGACCATTTCGCGCGGCACCTTCTCCAAGGGGCTGGATTTCACCGGGCTCTCCGGCTCGTTCCTGCCGCTTCTCATTGCCATTCCGCTGCTTCTTGCCGGCGCCGCCCTTTTGAGGAAACAGGCGTCATGAAGCTGTTTTCGTCCAACATCTTCCAGCTCGGCATCAAGGAACTGCGCGGCCTTGCGCGTGACGGGATGTTGCTGCTGCTCATCGTCTACGCCTTCACACTGCAGATTTACACCGGTTCCAGTGCGCTGCCGGAGACGCTGAACAATGCCGCCATCGCCATCGTTGACGAGGATCAGTCACCGCTTTCAGGGCGCATCAGCACGGCTTTTTATCCGCCCTATTTCTCCCCGCCGAAGCAGATTTCCATTGCGGAAATGGACAAGCGCATGGATGCGGGCCTCGATACCTTCGCGCTCAATATCCCGCCGGATTTCCAGCGCCGGCTGATGGCCGGGCAGCAACCCGCTATCCAGCTCAATATCGACGCCACCCGCATGAGCCAGGCTTTCAGTGGCGGCGGTTACGTGCAGAGCATCGTAACGAGTGAAGTTCAGGAATATATCAACCGTTATCGCGGTGCGACGTCGGTGCCGGTGGACCTGACGCTACGCTCCCGTTTCAACCCGGAGCTGGACAAGTCGTGGTTCGGGTCGATCAACAACATCATCACCGCCATCACCATGCTGTCGATCGTGCTGACGGGGGCCGCGCTCATTCGCGAGCGCGAGCATGGCACGGTCGAGCATCTGCTGGTCATGCCGGTCACGCCGCTGGAAATCATGCTCAGCAAGGTCTGGTCCATGGGCCTTGTCGTGCTGGTGGCCTCCGCATTTTCCCTGTTCGTAGTCGTCAGGGGCCTGCTCGCCATTCCAATCGAAGGCTCGCTCTTGCTCTTCCTGCTCGGAACGGCGTTGCAGCTCTTCGCCATGACGTCGATGGGCATCTTCCTTGCGACCGTTGCAGGCTCCATGCCGCAATTCGGCATGCTGCTGATCCTGTTCCTGCTGCCGTTGCAGGTGCTCTCCGGCGCCATGACGCCGCGTGAAAGCATGCCTGATATCATCCAGTACATCATGCTTCTCGCACCCAACACCCATTTCGTCATACTGGCGCAATCGGTGCTTTTCAGGGGGGCGGGGCTGGATGTGGTCTGGCCGCAATTGCTGGCGCTGCTGGCCATCGGCTCCGCGCTTTTCGTTTTCGCGCTTCGCCGTTTCAGGCGTTTCCTGCGCTGATTCCGCCTATTTCCGCGCAAGTTGAATTAATTGTGTTCGGTAACGGTATGTTCGCCTTCCGTGAATATGCCTATGAGGACGGCTGGGTAAGCGGGCTTTGTTCAGGAGTAGCAAAATGAATATTGCAGCACGTCTGTCACTGGCAGCCATGATCGCACTGGCGGCAACGCCATCTCTTGCGTCAGAAGATATGACGTCGGAGACGAGCGAAGCGATATTCGGTTTCGGCGGCGTCCTGACGAAAGAGGACATGCTGAAAAGTGCAGCCCTCATTCCGGTGGAATATGAGCGCAATGCCATTCTGGGCGGCGGCTATCAGTTCTACCCCTACCACATCGGCAACGTGAAACTCGGCGGCGAAATCGGCGTCGCCGCCAGGTTCGGCAAGGGCTTTACCAGTGAAGTCTGGGCGGGTCCGGTTGCACGTTACGAGCAGATCAGGCTCGGAGAACGGCTGTTTATCACGCCGAGCTTTACCGCCGGCCTCAGCCTCGTGACGGATGCGCAGCCTGGCCGCGAGCGGGAACAGGAAATCAAGGACAACGGCAATGCCAATGTCCTGTTTTATCTGGGACCGGAAATCAACGTGTCCTTCAGCGAGGATTCCTCGACGGAATTCTTCTGGCGTCTTCACCACCGCTCCGGTGGCGGCAAGACGCTCGGCAACATGAAGGGCGCGACAAACGCCAATGTCTTCGGCGTCCGCTACAAGTTCTGAGCGGCAGGGGGCGGTTCCAGGCCCGGCGAACCGTCTGAATTTTAGTCACGTTTCTTTTTCGTCGCAAAGCGTCATGGGGAACCCTTGCGTCTGGCGCATGGGTGGATTGCCTTATTCTGCCTGTTAATTCGTCATCGAAAAGCGCATATTGGGGGCATCAAAGGACGCCGGAACGAAAACGTTACTGACGTCACCTAAACCTCAGAAAGGGTAATGTCATGAACGTAGCACGCAGCTTCAATAACTGGCGCAAATATCGTCAGACCATCAACGAACTCGGCCGTATGAGCACCCGTGAACTGCACGATCTCGGTATCGATCGTAGCCAAATCACCAGCGTCGCCCGCGCCGCCGTTGGCAGGTAATCAAGGCGATATCGCCTCTTTTGAATGCCTAAACGCCCGCTCAGCGGGCGTTTTTGTTTTGGAGATATGGGATGCTTCTACGGCGAATATCCGCCAGATAATCCGGCGATGTCGAAGTGCGAGCCGAAGGGTGGGGTTTTCTCGACGTCAGGCGATGAATATCGCCATGCAATGAATGCATATCTGTACTGCAAGCTTATGCCTGTCAAATACGCAGAAAAATGCTATCTTCCAATCATCGAAAGGGATGTACCTCCTCCCACATCCTTTTGGTAAAGCGGGTGATCCTACTCCTCCTCCCAAAGGATTGCCCCGGGGACAGCGGTTTTCCTCCTCCCATATCGCTGTTCATCTTTTCAAAAAGCCTGCCGCACCTCCTCCCGCGGCAGGCTTTTTTGTTTTCAGAAACTTGCCTTTGTCTTCAGGAAATATCTCAGTCGAAAGCCATCATGCCGATGGGCGTCACGGCGTGGGCGCCTGCACGTTTGGCAAGGGCATAAGCGAGGCACTGCTCCACGGCATCCTGCGGCACGGGTTTGGCGATCACGCCGGCGCCGATGCCGAGATTGACGACGACTTCGGGGTTTGCCGTCATGAAGATCACCACCACGCCATGATCTTGGGAAAGCCGCCGTCCGATCTCCGGGCCGGTCTGTCCGTCGGCAAGGTTGACGTCGACGAAGGCGATATCGGCGCGGCTGCCAAGCGCCACGGCGTCTTCCAGCCGGTTGGCGATGCCGATGACATCGGCCTCTTCTTCCGCCTGCAAAATGGAATCCTCTATATCCATGGCGATGAGGAATTCGTCTTCCACGATCAGCACACGCGGCTGTTCCGTGCGGAAACCCGGTTCGTTTTGCAAGACGTCTGCCAACATATGCCTGCCTCCATTCTGTGTTTCAGAGCAACGGATTGAAAACTGAATCGCGGTTGCGGATCATCCGAGGCTTCAACTAAACCCGGAGCGGCGGGACCGGTTCCGTTTTATTTCCCGCCGCTCCAGCGCGGTCGGCATGCAAACACTTCTCGGCGCAACTCGTTCCAAAGTGAGATAAACATAGTGAATGGAGTGTAAACGGTGTGCCTTTTCGGCTATCACCTTACAAGAGCGAAGCAGTTGATTCGGTTCGGTTTTCATCCGGGGAAGGGGTCGGAGAACGTCGCCGTGGAGCATCTTTCGCCCCCTGGAACACCGTTCTTTCGCCATTATGGGGTGAAAGGCCGGCATGAAAATTCAAAGCGTTACAGCCTCTTTTCCCCATCGGGGAGGAAGCGCTGGAACCTTGCCGATCATTCGCGTGCCGCAGTCAAAGAACGGCGCGGGACCCTATGAGTTTAGAAAGAGAATAAGACGATGACCCAGTCTCCGCGCGCCACCATTGCCCGCAACACGCCCAATATCGCCGTCGTCGGCGTCGGTGGCGGTGGCGGCAACGCGATCAACAACATGATTGCCGAGGGCATCGGTGGCGTCGATTTCATCGCCGCCAATACGGATGCGCAGGCGCTGAAGAAGACCAACGCGCCGCGGCTCGTGCAGCTCAGCTCCGAACTGACCGGCGGGCTCGGCGCAGGCGCCGATCCCGAGGTTGGCCGGCAGGCAGCGATCGATTCACTTGACGAGATCATGGATCACCTGAGCGGCTACGACATGTGTTTCATCACCGCCGGCATGGGCGGAGGCACCGGCACGGGCGCTGCCCCCGTCATCGCCGAAGCCTGCCGGGCGAAGAACATCCTCACCGTCGGTGTCGTGACGCTTCCCTTCAGTTTCGAAGGCGCGCGCCGCATGCGGGCTGCCGAATATGGATTCGCCAACCTGCTCAACACGGCAGATACCGTCATCGTCATCCCCAACCAGAACCTGCTGCGCATTGCCGATGCCGGCACGACCTTCGAAAATGCGCTGAAGACGGCCGACAAGGTTCTGTCGCTTGGCGTGCGCTGCATCACAGATCTCATCCTGCGCGAAGGCCTGGTCAATCTCGATTTCGCCGATGTGCGCTATGTCATGAAGAATGGCGGCCGGGCGCTGATGGGCACGGCGCAGGCCAAGGGTGAAAAGCGCGCATCGGAAGCGGCGGCCGCAGCCATTGCCAACCCGCTGCTCGGCGAACCGTCGCTGAAGGAAGCACGCGGCGCATTGGTTTCCATC
This sequence comes from Agrobacterium deltaense RV3, assembly GCF_900013505.1. NCBI lineage: Bacteria > Pseudomonadati > Pseudomonadota > Alphaproteobacteria > Hyphomicrobiales > Rhizobiaceae > Agrobacterium > Agrobacterium deltae. The sequence continues at coordinate 1,940,672 of NZ_LT009746.1, forward strand.
TCCGGCGGCAACGATCTGACGCTCTACGAGATCGATGAGGCAATGACGCTGGTGCGCGAGGCAGTCAGCGAAGAAACCGATGTGGTGATGGGCGCTTCCTTCGACCCGACGCTGGACGGCGCTTTCAAGATTTCGGTCGTCGCCACCGGCCTGCGCAACTGAGGCTTGCCTGAGAAGCGGCGTACTCTTTGCTTCCCAGGGACATCGCCTTCTTGAGTTGGCGATACCCTAAAAACAGCGTCCACGCCACAAACTGAACGATCAAAAGCCGTCGCGGGCAATTTTCGCGACGGCTTTTTGTTGTTTTTGAACAATTATTCCGCCATTCGAAGAGGCTGCGGTGCTGCGCAGCGTTGATCGGGAAAAAATATAATAGTACTCTTTATGTCGACAAGAGGGATTTGATGATGACGGATATAATTGCTTCTGCCGAGCGCAAGCGCGGCTCCGGCGTGAAGATGGTCTATGATCTGCTGCGCGACGAGATTCTCGATCTGGTTCTGCCGCCCGGCAGCCCCATCGACGAGGTGCAGCTTGCCGAAAGGTTCAAGATGTCGCGCACGCCGATCCGCGAGGCGCTGGTGCGGCTTTCGGGCGAGGGGCTGATCGATACGCTGCCGAACCGTTCGACCATGGTGTCGAACATCGATTTCCTCAACATGCACACCTATTTCGATGCGCTGGTGCTGATGTATCGGGTAACGACGCAGCTTGCCGCGCAATATCACCGTCCGGAGGATCTGGCCGGAATCCGCGCCCACAATGCGGAATTCGCCATTGCGGTGGAAGAGCAGGATGCGCTGGCGATGATCTCCACCAATGCCGCCCTTCACCTTTCCATCGCCGAAGCCGGGCGTAACCCCTATTTTACCAGCCTGTTCAAGCGGCTGCTGGACGAGGGGCGACGCATCCTCAGGCTTTATTACCAGTCCTATGACGATCGTTTGCCGAAGCGCTTCGTCGACGATCATGATGAGATCATCGCGGCGATTGCCGCGCGTGATACCGTTCTTTCCGAGAAACTGGCCCGTGAGCATGCCGAACAGATCGTGCGGCAGGTGCAGAAACTACTGGTGCGAAACGAACGGCTGGAAATAAATCTGTAGCTTGTCGATTTCTTGTCGACAAATAAAATACAAGATTGTAATGTCCTTGTCGAAAGGGTGGCGCGGAGGTGCGTCCATTCCTGAAAAACATGTCCCTTAGGAGCTTGAAATGACGGCCAGCATTTTTTCCGGCGTGATTCCCGCCTTGATGACCCCCTGCAAGGATGATCGCACCCCTGATTTCGATGCGCTTGTTCGCAAGGGCAAGGAACTGATCGCCGATGGCATGTCGGCCGTTGTTTATTGCGGTTCCATGGGCGACTGGCCGCTCCTGACGGACGAGCAGCGCATGGAAGGCGTCGAGCGCCTGGTGAAAGCCGGTATTCCGGTCATCGTCGGCACCGGCGCGGTCAACACGGCATCTGCCGTTGCCCATGCCGCCCATGCCCAGAAGGTTGGCGCCAAGGGCCTGATGGTCATTCCGCGCGTCCTGTCGCGCGGTTCGGTCATCGCCGCCCAGAAGGCCCACTTCAAGGCCATCCTCTCGGCCGCACCGGAAATCCCGGCCGTCATCTACAACAGCCCCTATTACGGCTTCGCCACTCGCGCCGATCTCTTTTTCGCGCTGCGCGCCGAGCACAAGAACCTCGTCGGCTTCAAGGAATTCGGCGGCCCGGCCGATATGCGTTACGCAGCTGAAAACATCACCAGCCGCGATGACGACGTCACCCTCATGATCGGCGTCGATACCGCCGTCTTCCATGGCTTCGTCAATTGTGGCGCAACTGGCGCCATCACCGGCATCGGTAATGTCCTGCCGAAGGAAGTCATTCACCTCTGCAAGCTGTCGCAGGCCGCCGCCAAGGGTGATGCCGATGCCCGCGCCCGCGCGCTCGAGCTGGAACAGGCGCTCGCCGTTCTCTCGTCCTTCGATGAAGGCCCGGATCTGGTTCTCTATTTCAAGCACATGATGGTGCTGAAGGGCGACAAGGAATACACGCTGCACTTCAACGAAACCGATGCCCTGACGGACAGCCAGCGCGGTTATGTCGAGGCGCAGTTCAAGCTGTTCAACAGCTGGTATGCCGACTGGAGCAAGCTGCCGGGTGCGGTTCAGGCCTGCAAAGCTGCTTGATCAGTCACTGACGTGAAAACAAAAGGCCCGCAACTGCGGGCCTTTTTTGTATGTGATGAGATTTGATGTCTCTTTTCCGTCATGCCGGACTAGATCCGGCATCCAGCCACGGCGCGTCTGCGCCGTGAAAGGACTCTTCCGCGATCAAGGACTTGATCGCACTAAACCCCGGATCTAGTCCGGGGTGACGGAGCGGGGATGCTATGCAGTCGCAAAGAAAGCTGAGTGACGCTGTCGTTATGAGAAAGCCCGCGATCGCGGGCTTTTTTTATTTCCACATCCAAACGCGCTCAGGAAACCGCGTCCAGCCCCTTCTCCAGCAACCGGTCGAGCCCGGCCATTTCGGCGGCGGTGAGGGTAATGCCTTCGCTTTCGGATTTGGCGCGGGCAGTGAAGCGGCGGCCCGAGGGAAGGCGGGCGCCCTGGCCGATGATAGCGTCGAACAGCACTTCCGCGCGCTGGAAAGGATCGCCGGGGCGGCCTTTGGCGAAGGCTTCGGGAGAGAAGGCGACGATCAGCTCGCCATGGGTGGGGGCAAGCGTGGTGGTGCCGAGAAATTCGAGCGCTTCGGGGCTGGTGAGATCGCCGATCATGATGCCGGCGAGAAGCTCGATCATGGTGCCGATGGCCGATCCCTTGTGGCCGCCAAAGGGCAGCATGGAGCCGGCAAGGGCCGCCTCCGGGTCGGTCGTCGGCTTGCCGTCGGCATCCAGAGCCCAGCCTTCCGGCAGGGGCTTTCCGGCCCGCCGGTGTAGTTCTATTTCACCTCGGGCCGCAACCGAGGTCGCGAAATCAAAGACATAAGGGGAGGTGTCCTTGCGCGGCCAGCCGAAGGCGAAGGGGTTGGTGCCAAGCAGAGGCTTGGTTCCGCCGGTGGGCGCAACGGTGGAATAGCTCGGGCACATGACCAGCCCGGCGAGACCATTCGAGGTAAGGCCCTCGACTTCCGGCCAGAGCGCCGAGAAATGCGTGCAGTCATTGATGACGAGTGCAGCGATCCCCGCACGTTTCGCTCGCTCCACCAGAACCGGCAGACCAAGTTCGAAGGCGGGGTTGGCGAAGCCGCCACGGGCATTGACCTTGACGATGGCCGTGGCGTCGTCTTCAGCCACTTCAGGTATGGCGTCGGGCTTCACCTTGCCCGCCTTGACGGTGCGGAGCGCGCCTTCGATACGGTAGATGCCGTGGGACTTGCAGGCGTCCCGCTCACCGGCAGTAATGACCCGCGCCAGCGCTCCCGACTGTACATCATTCACCCCGGCCCTCAAAAAAATCGACTCGACCCGCTGGAAAAGTGCCTCAATGGTCAAAGTGGTCGTGTCGCTCATCATAGTCCTCCGATAGGGCTCGCACATTTTGAATACATAAAGTATACAAAGGCGTGAGTATTGCAACGTGTCTTTTCGATGAAGCTCAGTCCGAGCAGAAGGTGACCCTCTCAAACACGAAGACACCTTAAGCCGTCATTCCTTTGCTTGTTACAAAAATCCGGTCGGCGCGTCTGCGCGTCGGAAAGCCTTTTTTAGCCCAAAGATTTGGGCAGGCCAGATTCCTGTGACAAGTACAGGAAGGAGGGATTCTGGATGTCTCGCCCATCTTGTCGCTCCCCCCGCGCTGGCATGCGTAATCATCCGCGATACCTCATCAGTTCGCACATGCAAAAATTCTTTTTGTATACTCGTTGTATTTTTATGTTGATTTATCGCCGCCATAGGGAAATAGTGACCGCGCCTTCAAGGGCAGACCAATTGTGGGAGCAAATAAAGAATGAAAAAATCGGTCATCGTCGCCGGCCTCCTGGCCGCCACTTTCGCTATTACGCCGGCCAAGGCCGACAAACTTGACGACATCATTTCGTCCGGCACGCTGCGTTGCGCCGTCGTGCTCGATTTCCCGCCCATGGGCGCGCGTGATGACGCCAACAACCCAATCGGCTTCGATGTCGATTATTGCAACGATCTTGCCAAGGCGCTCGGCGTCACGGCTGAAATCGTCGAAACGCCGTTCCCCGAGCGCATTCCGGCGCTGATGTCCGGCCGCGTCGATGTCGGCGTTGCGTCCACCTCCGATACGCTGGAGCGCGCCAAGACGGTCGGCATGACCGTGCCTTACTTCGCTTTCGAAATGGCCGTTACCGCCAACGACAAGTCGGGCATCAAGTCCTTTGAGGACATGAAGGGCAAGACGGTCGGCGCGACTGCCGGCACGTTCGAAGCCATCGCGCTCGAAAAGACGGTCAAGGAATGGGGCACCGGCGAATTCCGTCCGTACCAGACGCAGGCCGATGTGTTCCTCGCGCTCAGCCAGGGCCAGATCGACGCCACCGTCTCCACCTCGACGGTTGCGCAGTCCAACGTCAAGGGCGGCAAGTTCGCGGGCATCTCCGTGGTAGGCAAGGCGCCCTATGACATTGACTATGTCGCGCTCTTCACCAACCGTGACGAATACGGCTTCATCAACTACCTGAACCTCTTCATCAACCAGCAGGTTCGCACCGGCCGTTACGCCGAACTCTATGAAAAATGGGTTGGCGGCGAAGTTCCTTCGCTCACCGTCAACGGCGTTTATCGCTGATCAGGACTTTTCGTAAACGGCGCGGTCAAGATGATCGCGCCGTTGATCGTTTCTGAAAAGGCGGGACGCTTAATGTTCAACTATACATTCCACTGGAATCAGGCGCTGAAGGCTCTGCCGCAGCTTCTGGACGGTGCGGTGGTGACGCTGCAGATCGCCATTCTGTCGATGGTAATCGGTCTTTCCTGCGCCATAGTGCTGACGCTGTTCCGGCTCTCCGGCAACCGCATTCTCGGCGCTTTCGCCGCCGTCTGGGTGGAAGTCGCCCGCAACACGCCGGCGCTGTTCCAGATCTACATGGCCCATTTCGGCCTTGGCAATTTCGGCATTCATTTGAGCCCCTATACGGCGCTTCTGGTCGGTATCGCCTTCAACAATGCCGGTTATCTGGCGGAAAATTTCCGTGGCGCGCTAAAGGCCATTCCCGATACGCAGACGCGCTCGGGCCGTTCGCTAGGCATGACCTCGATGCAAACCTTCCGGCTGATCATCCTGCCGCAGATGCTGCGCGTTGCGTTCCTGCCTGCCACCAACCAGATGGTGTGGGCAATTCTCATGACCTCGCTCGGCGTCACGGTCGGCATGAATACGGATCTCGCCGGCGTCACGCAGGCGCTCAATGCGCGCTCGTTCCGCACCTTCGAATTCTTCGCGCTCGCCGCGGTCATCTATTACGTGATCGCCAAGATCGTCACGCTCGCCGCCCGTCTGCTGGCAGCGCGTCTGTTCCGTTATTGAGAGAGGTGAGCCATGTTTGAAACCGCTCTCACCTGGAGTGATCTCGCCTTCCTGGCCAAGGGTGCCGGTATGACGCTTGCCGTCACCGCCGTCGCCGTCACGGCGGCACCATCATGGGGATCATCTTCGGTATCATCCGTTTCCAGTTCGGCCCCTATTGGTCGCTGCCGCTGACCTTCGTGCTGGATATTTTCCGTTCCGTGCCGCTGCTCATCCAGCTCGTGCTCGGCAACGCCTTCCAGTCGATCGCCAAGCTCGGCTGGCCGCCATTCACCACCTCCTGCGTGGTGCTGTCGCTTTATACGGCAGCCTATTGCACCGAGATCGTGCGCGGCGGCATCGATGCCGTGCCGTCGAATACGCGCCGCGCCTGCCGTTCGCTGGGTATGACCTGGTCGCAGGACATGCGCTATATCGTGCTGCCGCTCGCCACCCGCGTGTCGCTGCCCGCATGGATCGGGCTCACGCTCGGTGTCATGAAGGATTCGGCGCTGGTGCTTTGGCTCGGCCTCATCGAGCTTCTGCGTGCCTCGCAGATTCTCGTTACCCGCCTGCAGGAACCGCTGACGATCCTGATGATCTGCGGCGCCATCTACTTCCTTATCAGCTTCCCCATCGCCCGTTTCGGCGGGTATCTCGAAAGACGGTGGTCCCCCAATGATTGAGATCGAAAACGTCCGCAAATCCTTCGGCCCGCTGGAGGTTCTGAAAGGGATCAACCTCACCGTCAACAAGGGCGAGGTGGTCACCATCATCGGCGGCTCCGGTTCCGGCAAGTCGACGTTGCTGACCTGCATCAACGGCCTCGAGCCGATCGATAGCGGCAAGATCGTCATCGACGGCACGGAAGTGCATGCGAAGTCCACCGACCTCAACAAGCTGCGCCGCAAGGTCGGCATCGTCTTCCAGCAATGGAACGCCTTCCCGCATCTGACTGTGCTCGAAAACGTCATGCTCGCGCCGCGCAAGGTGCTCGGTATCTCGAAGGAGCAGGCCGAGGAAATCGCGGTAAAGCAATTGACCCATGTGGGCCTTGCCGAAAAGCTGAAGGTCTATCCGAACCGCATGTCGGGCGGTCAGCAGCAGCGTATGGCGATTGCCCGCGCGCTTGCCATGTCGCCGGAATATATGCTGTTCGACGAAGTCACCTCGGCGCTCGACCCGATGCTGGTGGGCGAAGTGCTCGATACGCTGAAGATGCTGGCGGATGAGGGCATGACGATGATCTGCGTCACCCATGAAATGGCCTTCGCCCGCGATGTCTCGAACCGCGTCGCCTTCTTCCATCAGGGTGTGATGGCGGAAATCGGCACGCCGGACCAGCTGTTCGGCGCGCCGCAGCACGCTGAAACGCAGAAATTCCTGGCGAGCGTGCGGTAATGCCAGCCAATGATGTCATCGTCATCGGGGCCGGCGTCGTCGGCCTCTCGGCGGCAATCGCGGCGCAGGGCCGTGGCCTGTCGGTCACGGTCATCGACCGCGAGGGACCGGCGGCGGGCGCGTCCGCCGGTAATGCCGGTGCCTTCGCTTTCACCGATATCCTGCCGCTGGCATCGCCCGGCATTCTGTGGAAGGCGCCGAAGTGGCTGCTCGATCCGCTCGGTCCGCTCAGCGTGCCGCCGGCCTATGCGTTGAAAATTGCGCCTTGGATGTTCCGGTTCTGGCGGGCCTGCGCCGCTTCGAAGGTGGAACATTCGACCGCCGCCCAGACCGCGCTGATGGATCTCGCGAAGGCCGAGCTGGAGCCGTTCTTGAAAAGGACCGACACCATCGCCATGCTGCGCAAGGAGGGCAACCTCCAGGTCTATGAAAGCGAGGCGGAATTCGAAGCCTCGCTTCCCGGCTGGAAGGCGCGCGAGCGGCACGGTATCGAGTTCCGGCATCTCAATGCCGAACAGATGGCTGAGATACAGCCCGGCATCGCGCCGCGTTTCACCTGCGGCACGTTCACGCCCGGCTGGTATTCCATCGCCGACCCCAAGCTCTACACGCTGGCGCTGGCCGAGCATTTCCGCACCATTGGCGGCCGTATCGAATGCCTCGATATCGCTTCGCTCAGGCCGCTGGAAGACGGTGTCGAGGTAGTGAGCCATGATGGGCGCACCCGCAAGGCCGCCAGGGTGGTGCTGGCGGCCGGCGCCTTTTCGCATCGCATCGCCCGTTCGCTCGGGGAAAAAATTCCGCTGGAAACCGAACGGGGGTATAATACGACCCTGCCGTCTGGCGCCTTCGATCTGCGCACGCAGGTGACTTTCGGCGGCCATGGTTTCGTCGTCACGCGGCTTTCCTCCGGCATCCGCGTCGGTGGCGCGGTGGAACTGGGCGGACTGGAGCTTCCGGCCAATTTCGCCCGTTCCGAAGCGCTGCTGACCAAGGCGAAAGCCTTCCTGCCGGGCCTGAAGACCGAAGGCGGCAAGCAGTGGATGGGCTTTCGCCCCTCGCTGCCGGACAGCCTGCCGGCCATCGGGCAAGCACGGCACACGGCGCGGGTGGTCTATGCCTTCGGCCACGGACATCTGGGGTTGACGCAATCGGCGGGCACGGCCCGCATCGTCGCCGATCTTCTGACGGGGCAAAAACCCGCCATCGATACAAGGGCATTTTCGCCGCAACGCTTCTGACGGGGATTTCCGATGTCTTCTTCCCTCTCGACAACAGCCGTTTCTGAAGCCCGCAGCATTTTGGCCGGTTCGGCCGAAGGGCCGGCGATCTCCACCACCGAAGCGCTGAGTTTCTGGGGCGGGGTCGATCCCGCCACCGGCCGGGTGATCGACGTGCACCACCCGTTGCATGGTATCTGTCTCACCGGCGGCGTGCTGTTCATGCCCACCAGCCGTGGCTCCTGTACCGGTTCGGGCGTCTTGCTCGATCTTATCCTGACGGGCCGTGCGCCCTCGGCGCTGGTCTTCTGCGAGGCGGAGGACGTGCTGACGCTGGGCGCGCTGATCGCCGCCGAGATGTTCGGCAAGCCTTTGCCGGTGCTGCGCCTCGACGCGGAAAATTTCGCCCGGTTCTCCAAAGCCGTTCATGTCCGTATCGATGAGACGGCCATTAAAGCCGATGGCGTTTCCCTTGCCATCACGCCGCCGGCGACGGCGCATCTCGATCTTGGGGATGACGACCGGGCCGTGCTCGAAGGGCGCGATGGCATCGCCGCGCAGCAGGCCATGCGCATCACCGTCGCCATGGCCGCCCAGCAAGGGGCATCGGCGCTTGTCGATGTCACGCAGGGCCATATTGACGGTTGCATCTATGCCAGCCCCGCCAATCTCACCTTCGCGGAAAAAATGGCGGAGATGGGCGCGAAGGTACGGGTGCCGACGACCATGAACGCCATTTCGGTGGACAAGGCGCATTGGCGTTCGCAGGGCATGCCGGAGGATTTCGGCGACCCGGCCGCAAGGCTGGCGGATGCCTATGTGCGCATGGGCTGTCGCCCGACTTTCACCTGTTCGCCTTACCTGCTCGACAGCGCGCCGCGGGCCGGCGACATGATCGCCTGGGCCGAATCGAACGCGGTGATCTTCGCCAATACGGTGCTTGGCGCGCGCACGGCGAAACATCCGGATTTTCTCGATCTCTGCATCGCGCTTACGGGCAGGGCGCCGCTTGCCGGCGTCTATCTGGAGGAAAATCGCCGTCCTCAGCGCATCGTCAATGTGGCGTTGCCGCAGGGTGTGGATGATGCCTTCTGGCCACTCGTCGGTTATCTGGCGGGCAAGGCCGCACCGGATTGTATTCCGCTGCTGCGCGGCCTTGGCCCTGCGAAGCCGTCACGGGATGATCTAAAAGCGCTTTGCGCGGCTTTCGGCACCACATCCGCTGCGCCCATGTTGCATATTGAGGGTGTGACCCCGGAAGCCGGGCTTGCGCCTTTGGAAACAGCCGAGACCGTCACCATTTCGCTCGCAGATATGGCCGCCGGCTGGTCGCTGCTGAATGAGGGGCCGGAGGACGTGCAGCTCGTTGCCATCGGCAGCCCGCATGCCTCGCTGGAGGAGTGCCGCGCGCTCGCCGCTGTGCTCGCCGGTCGCAAGCGGCATGCGGATGTCGCCGTCATCGTGACAGCCGGGCAGCAGGTCATCGATGCGGCCAGCCAGGACGGCACCTTGAAAAGACTGCATGACAGCGGGGTGCAGGTGCTGCCTGATCTTTGCTGGTGCTCCATTTCCGAACCGGTCTTCCCGACGAAGACCCGTGCCCTGATGACTAATTCCGGCAAATACGCCCATTACGGACCGGGCCTCAGCGGTCGCGCAGTGCGCTTCGGCAGCCTTGCCGATTGCGTGGAAAGTGCGCTGACCGGCCGTGCTCCATCCCTTCTTCCTTCATGGCTTTCCTAAGGAGTTCTGAATGCGCAGCATCAAGACCATTCATGTCATTTCCGCCCATGCGGAAGGTGAGGTGGGGGACGTGATCGTCGGTGGAGTGAAGCCGCCGCCGGGCGAGACGATCTGGGAGCAGAGCCGCTTCATCGCCCGCGATGAGACCCTGCGCAATTTCGTGCTAAACGAGCCGCGTGGCGGCGTGTTCCGGCACGTCAACCTGCTGGTGCCGCCGAAACATCCGGATGCGGATGCCGCCTTCATCATCATGGAACCGGAAGATACGCCGCCCATGTCCGGCTCCAACTCCATCTGCGTTTCCACCGTGCTTCTGGATGGCGGCATCGTACCGATGCAGGAGCCGGAAACCCATATGCTGCTGGAAGCGCCGGGTGGGCTGGTGAGGGTGCGCGCCGAATGCCGCAACGGCAAGGCCGAGCGCATTTTCGTGCAGAACCTGCCGAGCTTTGCCGCAAAGCTCGACGTCGAACTCGAGGTGGAAGGTCTCGGTACGCTGAAAGTGGACACGGCCTATGGCGGCGACAGCTTCGTCATCGTCGATGCCGAAGCTATGGGCTTTAGCCTGAAGCCGGAAGAGGCGCATGAGATTGCCCGCCTCGGCGTGCGCATCACCAATGCCGCTAACAAGGCTCTGGGCTTCGACCATCCGGAAAACCCGGACTGGAAACATTTCTCCTTCTGCCTGTTTGCCGGCAAGGTGGAACGCACGGCCGAAGGCCTGCGGGCAGGGGCGGCCGTCGCCATCCAGCCGGGCAAGGTGGACCGTTCGCCGACCGGCACGGCCCTTTCGGCCCGCATGGCGGTGCTGCATGCACGTGGCGAAATGAAGGAGGGCGAAACGCTGACGGCGGTGTCGCTGATCGGCTCTACCTTCACCGGCCGTATTCTTGGAGCGACAACGGTCGGCGACCGTCCAGCCATCCTGCCGGAAATCTCCGGTCGCGGCTGGATCACCGGTATCCACCAGCACATGCTCGACCCGTCTGATCCGTGGCCGGAAGGGTATCGTCTGACGGATACGTGGGGTGCGCGGTAAGGAGGGCCTTTAAAGGTCTATACCCCAATCGGGCTGCATCGGTTCGGCGTCTTTCTTCTCCCCGCCGGGGAGAAGATGGCCCGAAGGGTCAGATGAGGGGGTAACGTTGCCGGATTTCGGAGAGCGTG
>NZ_LT009746.1:1951899-2049892 GCF_900013505.1 Agrobacterium deltaense RV3
ATGAGGTGGTAACGTTGCCGGATTTCGGAGAGCGTGCCCCCTCATCCCGCTGCCGCGGACTTCTCCCCGGCGGGGAGAAGAAACAAGTGGCGCCCGCTCTAGCTAGAGCCTCACCCACCCAGCCGTTTCGTCGTTTCCCGCACGATCAGCTCGAAGCCGACATCCACCCTTGCGCCTTCGGGAACAACGGCATCCTTTTCCGCCTCCAGTATCGAAAGCAGCAACTCGCCCGCCCTGCGGCCAATCATCTGGGCATCGACGCGGATCGTTGAAATCGCCGGGTAACATTGCCGGCCGATATCGAAGTCGCCGAAGCCGAGGATGGAAATGCGGTCCGGGACACTGATTCCCCGTCGATGACATTCCATCAGCGCGCCGACGGCGGAAATATCCGATACGGCGAAGATGGCCTCGACATCCGGGGCCTTGGCCAGTAGCGAGCCGAGGGTCTTTGCCCCGTGGTCATAGGAGACCGGGGCGCTGCCCTCGCGGATGATGAGATCGTCGGCAATGCCGGCTTCCCGCAGGGCCGCGCCAAAACCGAGCAGGCGGCTTTCGCCGCGCCAGTCCTTCACATCGCCATCGGCCCTCGATCCGAGCGCGCCGATTCTCTTGAAGCCAAGCGATATCAGATGCTTGGCGGCAGTTCTTCCCACTTCGTAGTTGGAAAAACCGACCGCATGGTCGATCGGGTGTTCGGGAACGTCCCAGATTTCCACGATCGGGATACCGGCGCGCATCAGCACCTCGCTCGCCATCTTGGTATGCACCGTGCCGGCGACGACGATGGCATCGGGTCGGCGCTCCATCATGGTGCGGATGACGCGTTCTTCCTCCTGCAGATCGTACATGGTGTAGCCAATCAGCAACTGGTAATCGGCGGCGCGCAGCGCATTGGCGAGCCCCTGAGCGCTATCGGCGAAGTTGGAGTTGGTGAGCGTCGGCAGGATGGCGGTGATGAAATTGGTGCGGCGGGAAGAGAGCGAACCGGCGATTCGATCCGGCACATAGCCCAGCTTCTCGATGGCTTTCATCACCTTCTGGCGGGTCTCTTCCGACACCAGTGCGGGATCGGCCAGCACCCGCGAAACGGTCATCTTGGAGACGCCCGCGAGTTTCGAGACATCGCTCATGGTAGCTTTTTTTGACGTGACTAACGCTGCGGCCAAGGGCGTGCGCTCCATCAAAGCATGTCTCCCTAAATTCGAACCGGTTCAGGACAAGACATACACGAAGACAATAAGGGAAAGCACGCCGTATGATTGCAGATCGATGCGGCGTGCACCGGATTTATGCGACGCGGCTATAGACGAGATGGTAAAAACGTCCGTCGCACATGCTCATCATCTCATCCGTCAGCACCCGGCCTTCCAGCCGGACGGGGGAAACCAGCGCTTCCTCCACTGCTTCCATCGACGGATAGTCGATTTCCTGCACCATGATGATCGAGGCCGCGTCCGGGTCCGTGCGCTCGGTGCGCATCACCCGCACGGCCTGCGCATTCGGCATGCGTTTCCAGACCGGCAGCAATTTTTCCTCGACGATGCGGAAAAACTCCTCCTCCCGACCGGGGTGAATCCTGCCTTCGAAAATTGCCGAGCGTGTATACATCTTTCCTCCCGAATGAATGCCGACCCAAACAGTTCTGTAGATCGGACTTGCAATGATACCGATAACATGCATTATTGATCCTGCCAAGAACGTGAAGCGGTGTCGAACAGAGGAAAATCGATAACCAGCAGAAAACATTGAATTTCATGAGAAATTCATCTGGTTTTGTGCTTTCGCGGTTTCTTGGGAGGAGTTTTTAGTCAATCGCGTTAAAATGTTATCGAGAACATTTTCGGGTTTGCGCAAGGCCGCTGTTCCATTCTGGGCAGCCACTTATAAGGTTGGAGGAGAAACCATGAGCATATCCAGATTTCTGAAGAACATGACCGTTGCCGTTGGTGTTGCAGCAGCAACGCTTGCCGCCACCACGTCCGCCCATGCCGTCTCGCTCAGCGAGATCACGGCGCGCGGCAAGGTCAAGATCGGTGTTCTGACCGGTGCGCCGCCGATGGGCATGGTGGATGAGAAGGGCAATCCTTCCGGTTACGACGTCGATGTCGCCAATCTCATTGGTTCCTACCTGTCGCTGCCGGTGGAACTGGTGCCGCTGACGCCGCCTGCGCGTATTCCTGCCCTTCAGACCGGTAAGGTCGATTTTCTTGTTGCCACGCTTGCGCCGACCGGCGAGCGCGCCAAGACCGTGATGTTCACGCAGCCTTACAGCGCCTTCAACATGGACATCATCTCCGGCAAGGACCAGAAGTTCGAAAATCTCGACAGCCTTAAGGGCAAGCGCGTTTCGGTCAATCGCGGTTCCTCGCAGGAAACCGCGCTGCGCAAGGCCAATGTCGAAGGTCTCGAAATCGTCGTTTACGAAGACGATTCCACCAGCGCCCAGGCACTGCTCGCCGGTCAGGTGGATGCCGTCGCCCTTCCGTCCACGGTTGGCGAAGCGATCATCAAGCAGCGTCCGGAAGCCGGTCTGCAGGTTGGTTTCACCTTCTTCCAGCAGGGCAACTCCATGGCGACCAAGCTTGAGGATTTCGAGCTGCGCCAATGGCTGAACACCTCCATCTATCTCATGAAGATGTCCGGCGATCTCGACCGCATCTCGGTCAAGTGGACCGGCCGTCCGCTGCCGCAATTGCCAAGCTTCTGATTGAGCCTTTCAACGCGCCCGCCAGGAAGACTTCCGGCGGGCCCGGGAAATGTCAACGGAGTGACGCATGTCCTATACATTCCAATTCGGCGCGCTCGCCCAGTATCAGAACGAGATTCTGAACGGCATATGGCTGACGATCAAGCTGTCCGTCCTGTCCATCGTGCTCGGCTGCGCTTTCGGCATTCTTTTGGCCTCGCTGCGGTCCATCAATGGCGGCATCGTCCGCATCATCGTGGACGGTTATGTGGAAGTCATCCGCAATACGCCGTTTCTCGTGCAGCTTTTCATTGTCTATTTCGGCCTGCCGGGCCTCGGCTTCAGGGTAGGGGCGGACACGGCGGCGCTGATCGGCATGACGATCAATCTCGCGGCCTATTCGACGGAAATCATCCGCGCCGGCATCGAGGCGGTGCACAAGTCGCAGATCGAGGCGGGCGAGGCGCTGGGTTTCACCAAGTATCAGATCTATCGCCACGTCATCATCGTGCCCGCCATCGCCAAGGTCTATCCCTCGCTTTGCAGCCAGTTCGTGCTGATGATGCTGGCATCGAGCATATGTTCGGCCATTTCCACCCATGAGCTTGCGGCTGCCGCAGCCTTCGTGGAATCGCAGACCTATCGCTCCTTCGAGGTCTATATCGTCGTCACGCTCATCTATCTTGCGCTGGCGCTCAGCCTGCGGCTCATCCTTGCCCTTGTCGGCATGTGGCTGTTCGGCCGTCGCGTTGCCCGCAAGACGATGACCGCCATGCCGGAGGTGCAGTCATGACTCTTCGAACTTTCGGCTGGAACGAATTCGGCTTCCTGCTGACCGCCCTGCAATGGACCGTGCTTCTGACGATCATTGCGCTTATCGGCGGCGGCATCGTCGGCTTCTTCGTGGCGCTCGCCCGCACCTCGAATTTCAAGGCGCTGCGCATTGCCGCCGGCACTTATATCCAGGTGATCCAGGGCATTCCGGTGCTGATGATCCTGTTCCTGTCCTATTACGGCCTCAGCCTTGCCGGGCTGGAACTGTCGCCGCTCTTTGCCGCCGGCGCCTCGATGACGATCTATACATCGGGTTATCTCGCGGAAATCTGGCGCGGCTGCATCCAGGCGGTGCCGAAGCAGCAATGGGAAGCGTCGGAATCGCTGGCGCTGACCCGCGCCCAGCAATATCGCTACGTCATCCTGCCGCAGGCTATCCGCATTTCGCTACCGCCGACCGTCGGTTTCGCCGTTCAGGTCGTCAAGAATACGTCCATCGCATCGATCATCGGTTTCGTCGAACTGGCGAGAGCGGGGCAGCTCATCAACAATGCCACGTTCCAGCCGTTCCGCGTCTTCGTCGCCGTGGCCGTGCTTTATTTCATCGTCTGCTACCCGTTGTCCCAGCTGTCGCGTTGGCTGGAAAGGAGGCTTCATGCCGGAAGTAATCGTTGAAAACGTTCACAAGAGCTTTGGCGCTCTGGAAGTCCTCAAAGGCGTGTCGCTGACGGTCGGCCGCGGTGAAGTCTTCGCCCTCATCGGCCGCTCGGGTTCGGGCAAGAGCACGCTGCTTCGCTGCATGAACGGGCTGGAGAAGATCAATTCCGGCCGTATCGAAATCGCCGGTCACGCCATCGGGGAAGATGCCAAGGCGCTGCGCAAGCTGCGCACCGATGTCGGCATCGTGTTCCAGAGCTACAACCTTTTCCCGCATCTGACGGTCGGCGAAAACATCATGCTTGCGCCGCGCATCGTCAAGGACGTGGCGAAATCGGAAACGAAGGATATTGCCCGCGAAGTTCTGCAACTCGTCGGCCTGTCGGAGAAATTCGATTCCTATCCGGATCAGCTTTCCGGCGGCCAGCAGCAGCGCGTGGCGATTGCCCGCTCGCTCGCCATGCGGCCGAAGGTGATGCTGTTCGATGAGGTGACCTCGGCTCTCGACCCAGAACTCACCGAGGAAGTGCTGACCGTCATGGAAAACCTCGCCAAAGACGGCATGACCATGATCCTCGTCACCCATGAAATGGCCTTCGCACGCCGCGTCGCGACCGAAACCATCTTCATGCACAAGGGCAAGATCTGGGAGCAGGGTCGTTCATCCGAACTCTTCGCCAACCCGCAAACGCCGGAACTCCGGCAATTCGTTAAGGCCGATGTGAAGTAGTTCACCGGCGCAAAGGAAACTTCATGACCACTGAAATCGTGCAATTGTGCCCGCTCATCCCGGCACTGGAACAGGAACTTGCGCAGCGCTTCACCGTGCATCGCCTGTTCGAGGCTGCTGACAAGGCGGCGTTCCTTGCTGAAAAGGGTGCTTCAATCCGCGGCGTCGTCACCGGCGGCCACATCGGCCTTCCGGCGGATATCGGCGCTGCACTTCCCAATCTTGAAATTGTCGCCATCAACGGTGTCGGTTTCGACAAGGTCGATCTCGCCGAAGCCAAGCGACGCGGTTTTCGCGTCTCCAATACGCCTGACGTGCTGACGGCCGATGTCGCCGACCTCGCGCTCGGCCTCGTTCTGGCGCAGGCACGCAAGCTGCCGCAGGCGGATCAGCATGTGCGCACCGGCCAATGGCTGAAGGGCGATATGGGGCTTTCCACCCGCGTGGCCGGCCGCCGTTACGGCATCTTCGGCCTCGGCCGCATCGGTCAGGCAATCGCAAAGCGGCTGGAAGGTTTCGATGCGCGCATTTCCTACACCGCCAGAAACCGCCGCGATGTCGCCTATGATTATTATGACAGCATCGAGGCGCTTGCCGCCAATTGCGATGTGCTGATCATCGCCGCCGCCGCTACTGCCGAAACGCGCCATATCGTCAATGCGGATGTGCTGAAGGCCCTCGGTCCCCAGGGCGTGCTCGTCAATGTGGCGCGCGGCTCGCTGGTGGATGAAAAGGCGCTTGTCGAGGCGCTTTCGAGCGGCACGATCGCAGGTGCTGCGCTGGATGTCTTCGAGGACGAGCCGCGTGTGCCGGAAGCGCTTTTCGCCTTCGACACCGTCACGCTCGCTCCGCACGTCGGCAGCGGCACGCACCAGACGCGCCGCGCCATGGCCGATCTCGTTCTCGCCAATCTCGATGCCCATTTTGCCGGTAAAGAACTGCCGACACCGGTGGTGTGACCGTCAACGAATTGCCGCCTGTGGCCTTGACGGCGCAGCTTCGGTTGCGCCGTTTTGATTCAAGCCGGCAGGGCTTCGGGGAGGCTGCTGCAAAAGGCGGGTTTCCCGGCAATCTCCCGCCGTTGTTCATATTTATATAATACGTATAATCCTACTATTCTGCTTCCTTATAAAATGATGAGGCGGAGAGGTGCGTTCCAAAGGCCCGAAGACACCCGAAGAAAACCGGATGTCGCGAAAAAAGCGCGATGTCACGCCATCCGCCACTCGTGACATGAGCGAAAACAGCAATCCTTCCGACCGGCACACGCTTCTGGAAGCGATGATCGACCACGTGCCGGATTTTATCTATGCCAAGGATCTGGAAGGGCGCTTTCTTTTTGCCAATCGCGCCATCGTCACCGAAAACGGCTTTGACACGGTCGAGCAACTGATCGGGCTCACCGACTACGATATTCACGGCGAAGCGGCGCGGCGTGCCGGCATTCCCGATACCGAGGCGCGAGTGATGCGCACCGGCGAACCGGATCTCGGTTACGAAGAGCGCGCCATGCGCGGGGATATCGACCGCTGGCTCATGATGTCGCGCGTGCCGCTGAAGGACAAGGCCGGCAACATCATCGGCGTGGTCGGCGCCTCGCGGGACATAACCCAGAAAAAGGCCTCTGAAAGACTGCTTCAGGCGCAGGCGCATATTCTGGAAATGATCGTCGCGGCAGCGCGTATCGAGGATTTTCTTGAGGAATTCGTCAAGGCCATCGAAAATCTCGCGACCGGACTGGCCTGCGCGGTGCGGGTGTTCGATGCGGTGGAAGGAGAACCTTCCGTTTACGCCTCGCCGACGCTTGCGCAGCAGAAGGGGCTGGCCGCGCTGGTTTCCAGCGTCAGCGATCCAGAGAGCCTTGTCCATCCGGCAGAACACATGGCCTTCAGTTTCGATATTCCCGCCAGCGAGGGCAAGGCGCATGGTTTCGTGTGGTGCATGCTGGTCGGCCGCCAGCCGGATGCGGCGCTGGTGGAATTCATAGGGGCGGCAGCGCGCATGGCGGGGCTGGCGATCGACCGCAAAAGGGCGGCGGAACATATCGCCTTCCTGGCGGATCACGACATGCTGACCCGGCTGCCGAACCGCCGTTTCCTCGATACGAGACTGCCGGAAATACTGGCGGCGGCGGCAAAGGCGAACCGAAGGGTCGGTATCGGTTTTCTCGATCTCGACAATTTCAAGCAGATCAACGATACGCTCGGCCACAGCATCGGCGACGCGTTGCTGTCGAAAACCGCCGAGCGCATTGCGAAAAGCCTCCGGAAGAACGATCTCGTTCTCAGGGTGGGCGGCGACGAGTTCGTCATCATTCTCGAAGAGCGCAGGGACGATGTCGAAAACCGCCTGCAGCGCATCCGCGCCGCTGTCTCGCAGCCCTTGCGTATCGGCAATTACGATATCAAGGTCACCTGCAGCATCGGCATGGCCTTTTTCCCGGAGCATGGGGAAACCACGGCGGAAATCGTCGCGGCGGCCGATCTCGCCATGTATGAAGCCAAACATACCGGGCGCGATAGCATTGCCACCTTCACACCGAATATGGCGGATGATCTGAGAAAGAAGTTCACCCGCATCGAGGAATTGCGAAAGGCAGTAAAGAGGGACGAGTTCGTGCTGCACTTCCAGCCGCAGGTCGATCTTGTCAGCGGCCGGATCAGCGGCGTGGAGGCGCTGGTGCGCTGGCAGCACCCCACGGAAGGTCTGCTCGGTCCTGCGGAATTCATCGGGCTTGCGGAAGAAACCGGCCTGATCGTCGAACTCGGAGAAAGCATTCTCGAAAAGGCCTGTCGTCAGGCGCAGGCATGGGCCGCAGCCGGCCTGTCGCCCGTCAAAATGGCGGTCAATATCTCTCCGCGGCAGTTTCAGGGCGGGCTGGTGCAGCAGATCAGGTCGGTGCTCAAGGAAACCGGCCTTGCGCCATCCCTGCTGGAAATCGAAATCACCGAGACGCTCATCATTCAGGATGTTGAAACATCGGTGCGGATCATGCGGGCCATCAAACAGATGGGTGTCAGCCTGGCGTTGGATGATTTCGGTATCGGTTATTCCTGCCTCGGCATGCTCAAGACATTCCCGCTCTCGTGCATGAAGATAGACCGCTCGTTCCTGACCCATCTGCCGGAAAAGACCAAGGACAGCGCCATCGTCTCGATCATGATCCAGCTTGCCGGGTCTCTGGGCATCGATGTCATTGCCGAAGGTGTGGAAGCCGGCGAGCAGGCGACATTTCTACGGGATGCCGGCTGCCCCTACGGTCAGGGTTATTACTTCAGCCGCCCGGTGCCGGCAGAGGCGATCGAAGACATGCTGGCGAAGACGACGATATTCGCGACCGGCCTACCCGAAGGCCGCCTATAGGCTGCCTCGGGCGACCGGTTGTTTCAGAGTTGCCAGATATGGCTTTTCTGAGAGGCCGGGCGGACGTTTTGCCGCCTGCATCCTTTCTTCTTCCTCGATGAAAACCACTTTGCTTCCCCATGCCCGCGCGTGCTGACGCCTCCTGATCCGGACGGGACGGAAGCGTTTGTTGTTTTTGTGTCTTATAATTTAGAAATTTAAGGCAATATTTAAAAGTAATAAATTCTATTATTTTGAAATAATAATAAGAAATATTATATTTTAAACTATTAAATTGTTGTAATTTTACTACGAAATTGAATTGTGTACTTTATCTGTATTTGTATTTTGTCGATTTAAATTGCGAGTCTGCGGCAACTTCTGTCATTTGCTGAATCAGCGCAGGGAAGCGGGCGGCAGGGAAAAGACCAGCCCTCAAATTTGCGCATTCGTTGAAAAATTTTTGACTGGAGATTACAAATGAACATCAAGAGCCTTCTTATCGGCTCCGCTGCGGCTCTCGCAGCAGTATCCGGCGCACAGGCCGCTGACGCTATCGTCGCTGCCGAGCCGGAAGCCATGGAATATGTTCGCGTCTGCGACGCTTTCGGCACCGGCTTCTTCTACATCCCCGGCACCGAAACCTGCCTGAAGTTCGACGGTTACGTCCGTTTCCAGACGGACTTCGGTCGCAACCAGTCCGGCACTTCCGACTGGGATGCTGCGACGCGCGGTCAGTTCAACATCGACCACCCGCACCGACACTGAACTCGGCGCTCTGCGCGGCTACATCGGTCTGCGCGGCCAGGCCGACAACGACACCGACCGTAACATCGTTCTCGATCAGGCTTTCATCGAACTCAGCGGCCTGAAGGTCGGTTTTTACTACAACTGGTGGGATGACGGTCTCTCTGGCGAGTATGACCAGCTCAGCTCCAACCGCACCCGTCTGAACGCTGTCCGTTACACCTACGACGCCGGCTCCTTCTACGTTGGTGCCGCTACTGAAGAGCTGGAAGGCTCGCGCAAGGGTACATCAGAGCTTGGCGTTTCAAAGGGTGGCAAGTTCAAGACCAACACGAACGATGTCGGCGTCAGTGCTATCATCGGCGGCAAGTTCGGCGGCGTTAAGGCCAACCTGCTAGGCGCGTACGACACCAACCAGGAAAACGGTGCAATCCGTGCAATCCTCACGGCTGACATCGGTCCGGGCACCCTCGGCCTCTCCGGCGTATGGGCTTCCGGCGCCAACTACTACTACGAAGAATCCGAATGGTCCGTTGCAGCTGAATACGCCATCAAGGCAACCGACAAGCTGACAATCACCCCCGGCTTCCAGTATTTTGGCACGATCGACATCGGCGCAAACAACGACTTCGTAGGCAACCGCGATGCATGGCGTGCTGGCGTCGCTGCTGGCTACAAGATCACTTCCGGCCTCTCCACGAAGGTTGCGGTTACCTATCAGGACGTCGACGGCCGCGAAGGTCGCGACAGTGGTGCTGGCGACAGCTGGACCGGTTTCGTTCGTCTCGAGCGCGCGTTCTAATAGTCTACAAAAAGCATAGTAGGGTTAGACAACTCAGATCCACCCCGTTTCCGAACGGGTGAGTCACTAGCTCCAGTCAAAGTTCCTGACATGATGTCAGGTTTACTCCCCGGACCCCTCCAGGCCGGGGAGTTTTTGCGCTTATAGTCGATACGTGGATGGCGGCTCCGTCCATTTGGTCGGAGAATGCGCGCAGGCTTGCTGCTCTTCCCTTGCTCGCAAATGTGATACAGCAAAATCGGCTATCCCGTGAGGAGGGCAATTGAGTAATTGTCTGCAATATGAAATATTATTGTATACAATAAATCAGGTACTCCCATGGAATTCGATTTTACCGCGCATGAGCCGCAAAGCCGTTATCGTTTGCTGACCAATTTTATCGGTCCACGGCCGATAGCGCTTGTCACGACGCGCTCGGCCGCTGGTCACAACAATGCCGCGCCGATGAGCTTTTTCAACGTTTTCTCCCATGATCCGCCGATCGTTGTTCTCGGCATCCAGCCGCGTGTGACGGGCGAGGAGAAGGATACGATGGCCAATATTCGTCGCACCGGCGAATTCGTCATCAACATGGTCGATATGGCTCTGTCCGAACAGATGCTCGTCTGCGGCCTGGGTTTCGAGAGCGAGGTCGATGAACTTTCGATTGCCGGACTGACGGCCACGCCCTGCAGCAAGATCGATGCAAGCTTTGCGGCGGAATCGCCCTGCGCCTTCGAATGCCGTGTGGAGCGTTTGATCGATTATCCGCGCCGTACCCTTGTCCTCGGGGAGGTGGTGCACATGCATGTCCACAAGGATTGTCTCGATGCGGAAGGGCGTTATGTCGATCCGGACCGATATCAGCCGATCGCGCGGCTGCATGCCGATAATTACATCAGCTCGGATCGCCAATTCGTCCTCAAGGCGCCCGCGATGACCGACTTCATCAAGCCGGATGGCGAGTGAAGGGTCCTGCTGCTGAAGCGCCGAATACCTTTTGCCTGCCGCCGCAAACTCGAGAAAATGAGAGGGTAGGGCATCGCGGCGGCGATGACGATTGGTTTCGTTCCCGGCGCTGTGCGGCAGGTCAGGCGAAACGACGGATGGGTCAATGCCGCGATAAAGCTGCGTCCAGTGCGGTTGGAGTGGTTGACCGAACGTCGCGCCCATGACTGCCCGTACCTGACGGAATCCAGTCTCGCCACCCCGCACGGTTTTCAGGAAAACAACGGCATCCATTTGCGGGCTTCCCCGCCTCGTTCTAGTGTTCTCCTGCTCGAACCCTCCGCAGGGTCGCGAGCCACGCGGGAGGACGCATGATCGACAAGCTGGAATTTTTCATTGCATTGGCGCGCGCAGGGCATTTTGGCCGCGCGGCGGAGGAGTGCGGCGTTTCCCAACCCAGTCTCTCCGCCGCGATCCGGCAACTGGAGGACCAGCTTGGCGTTGTTCTTGTGGTGCGTGCGGCGCGTTATCAGGGGCTGACACCGGAGGGCCAGCGTGTTCTCGAATGGGCGCGTCGCATCGTCGCCGATACGCGCACCATGCGTGAGGAAATGCGGGCGGCGCGCAAGGGTCTGGCGGGCCACATCCGCCTTGCGGTCATTCCGACGGCCCTTGCGATGGTGCCGCGATTGACGGAATCCTTTCAGGCGCGGCATCCCGACGTGACCTTTTCCGTGACGTCACGCACCTCGCTTCAGGTCCTGAGCCAGATCGAAAACCTCGAGATCGATGCGGGAATCAGCTATCTCGACAATGAACCTCTTGGCCGAGTGACCACGGTACCGCTCTATTCGGAGCGATATCACCTGATTGCAGCAGCCGGAACGCCGCTCGCCGATCAGGAAAGCGTTACCTGGAAGCAGGTTTCAGGTCTTAGGTTATGCCTATTGACTTCGGATATGCAGAACCGCCGCATCATCAACAAGCATATGGCTGAAGCGGGCGTTGAGGTGAAGCCGACATTGGAGTCCAACTCCATGATTGTGCTGTTTTCGCATATCCGAACCGGACAATGGGCTTCAATAATGCCGCGTAACATAGCGGAATCATTCGGTTTTCCAAAACAGATCAGAATGATACCGATTACCGAGCCGGATGCGGAGCACCTAGTGGGGCTGATCGCGACCTATCGTGAACCGCACACGCCACTCGTTTCTGCGCTTCTTCATGAGGCGCGTCAGCGCGCAGCGGCGATGGCTTTTGATAGGAATTTCCTATCGGTTGACGAAAACACATTATTGACCTGATCCGGCCGACCTCGCCATTCTTCCGAACCATGCAGGGGCTGCGCTGGCACTGAAACATGTGCCGTTCGCCATACCTGCCCCTGTCGGTTTGGGAGGACTGGCTTATGAATATCCGTGCGGTTGCCGCAGATGAGGCGGCTCGTGTTTCCACCATCATTGACGAACTTCTCCACCTGGAGGGGCCATTGCTGCCCATTCTGCACGCGGTGCAGGAAGAATTCGGCTACATACCGGAAAGCGCCAAGCAGATCGTCGCATCCGCGCTGAATATTTCGCGCGCCGAGGTCCATGGCGTCGTGACCTTCTATCCCGATTTTCGAGATCATCCGTCCGGCCGGCATGTGCTGAAGCTCTGTCGCGCCGAGGCTTGCCAGTCGATGGGTGGCGAGCCTCTTGCGGAAACCATCAAGAACCGGCTCGGCCTCGACTGGCACGAAACCGCAGCCGACGGTTCCGTCACGCTGGAGCCGGTCTTCTGTCTCGGGCTTTGCGCACAGGCGCCCGCGCTGATGCTGGATGGCGAGCTTCATGCGCGACTGGATGAGCACTGTCTTGGCGACATTCTGGCGGAGGCGCGCCGATGAGTGTCACCGTTTTTGTTCCAGGCGATTCCGCCGCGCTTGCCGTTGGCGCAGACCGTGTCGCCGAAGCAATCGGCCGCGAGGCGGCCAGCCGCAACCTCGAGGTTCATATTGTCCGCAATGGCTCGCGCGGCATGCTCTGGCTTGAAGTGCTGGTGGAAGTGCGCACCGAACATGGCCGTATTGCCTATGGGCCGGTCAAGGCCAGCGACGTTGCTTCACTTTTCGATGCGGGTTTTCTCACCGGCGGCGAGCATCGTCTCTGTCTCGGGCCGACGAAGGACATTCCGTTCCTGAAAAGCCAGACGCGCCTGACATTTGCCCGCTGCGGCGTTACCGATCCATTGTCGCTTGCGGATTACCGCGCCTATCAGGGCTTGAAAGGCCTCGAAAAAGCCGTCGCCATGGCGCCGGCCGATATCGTTGCGCAAGTGACCGAAAGCGGCCTGCGCGGACGCGGCGGCGCGGGTTTCCCGACCGGTATCAAATGGAAGACCGTCGCCGATGCGGTGGCCGACCAGAAATATATCGTCTGCAATGCCGATGAGGGCGATAGCGGCACCTTCGCCGACCGCATGATCATGGAAGGCGATCCCTTCGTGCTGATCGAAGGCATGGCGATTGCCGGCCTCGCCGTCGGCGCGACGAAAGGTTTCATCTATACGCGCTCGGAATATCCTTACGCCATCAAGGCCATGGAGCAGGCAATCGCAATCGCCCGCCGCGAAGGCATCATTGGCCCATCCGTGCTTGGTTCCGGGCGGGCCTTCGATCTCGAAGTGCGCATGGGTGCCGGCGCCTATGTCTGCGGCGAGGAAACCTCGCTTCTGAACAGTCTGGAGGGCAAGCGCGGAACCGTGCGCGCCAAGCCGCCGCTTCCTGCTTTGCAGGGCCTGTTCGGCAGGCCCACCGTCGTCAACAATGTGATTTCGCTCGCCTCTATTCCGGTCATCATGGATCGCGGCGCGGCGTTTTATCGCGATTTCGGCGTCGGCCGCTCGCATGGCACCATTCCCATCCAGCTTGCCGGAAACATCCGGCATGGCGGGCTTTATGAGACCGCCTTCGGCCTGCCGCTCGGGCAGCTGGTCAATGAGATCGGTGGCGGCACGATCACCGGCCGCCCAGTCAAGGCGGTGCAGGTGGGTGGTCCGCTCGGGGCCTATTTCCCGGTTTCGCTGTTCGACACGATCTTCGACTATGAAGCCTTCACCGCCGCCGGTGGCCTGATCGGCCATGCCGGCATCGTGGTTTTCGACGATACTGCCGATATGGTGCATCAGGCCCGGTTCGCGCTCGAATTCTGCGCCGTCGAAAGCTGCGGCAAGTGCACGCCCTGTCGCATCGGCTCCACACGCGGCGTCGAGACGGTGGACAGGATCGCGCTCGGCATCGAGCCGGAGAAAAATACGGCACTCCTCGCAGATCTCTGCGAAACCATGAAATTCGGTTCGCTCTGTGCGCTCGGCGGTTTCACGCCCTATCCCGTCATGAGCGCACTTCGGCATTTCCCTGATGATTTTGCCCCCATCCCACGTGTTGAAGCGGCGGAGTAAGACCATGGCCCTTGTAACAGAATTCGACTATGGAACCCCCAAATCCCACGCAACGGACATGGTGACGCTCACCATCGACGGCAGGCAGGTGACTGTGCCTGCGGGAACCTCGATCATGCGCGCCTCGCGCGAAGCGGGTATCGATGTTCCAAAGCTCTGCGCCACCGACATGGTGGATGCCTTCGGCTCCTGCCGCCTCTGTCTGATCGAGGTGGAGGGCCGCAACGGCACCCCTGCCTCCTGCACCACGCCTGTCGCCCCCGGTCTCGTCGTGCACACGCAGACGGAGCGGCTGAAGCAGATCCGCAAGGGCGTGATGGAGCTTTATATCTCCGATCACCCGCTCGACTGTCTGACCTGCGCCGCCAATGGCGATTGCGAGCTGCAGGATATGGCAGGCGCCGTGGGCCTGCGCGATGTTCGCTACGGATACGAAGGCGACAACCACGTCAAGGCCCGCACTGGCGATGGCGATCTTAACGCGCGCTGGATGCCGAAGGATGAAAGCAATCCCTATTTCACTTACGATCCTTCCAAATGTATCGTCTGCTCCCGTTGCGTGCGCGCCTGCGAGGAAGTGCAGGGCACTTTCGCGCTGACGATCGAAGGGCGCGGTTTTGAAAGCCGTGTGTCGCCCGGCGCGCATGAGGCGTTCCTCGATTCCGACTGCGTTTCCTGCGGCGCCTGCGTGCAGGCCTGTCCGACGGCGACGCTGACGGAGAAATCGGTGATCGAGATCGGCCAGCCGGAGCATTCGCTGGTCACGACCTGCGCCTATTGCGGCGTCGGCTGCTCCTTCAAGGCGGAAATGCGCGGTGAAGAGCTGGTGCGCATGGTGCCGTGGAAGGACGGGCAGGCCAATCGCGGCCATTCCTGCGTCAAGGGCCGCTTCGCTTATGGTTATGCCACCCACAGGGACCGCATTCTCAACCCGATGATCCGCGAGAAGATCAGCGATCCATGGCGGGAAGTCACATGGGAGGAGGCCTTCTCCCATGTCGCGTCAGAGTTCCGGCGTATCCAGGGTCAATATGGCCGGGAATCCATCGGCGGCATCACCTCGTCCCGCTGCACGAACGAAGAAACCTTCCTCGTCCAGAAACTCATCCGCGCCGGCTTCGGCAATAACAACGTCGATACTTGCGCCCGCGTCTGCCATTCGCCGACGGGCTACGGTCTTGGCCAGGCTTTCGGCACCTCCGCCGGCACGCAGAATTTCGATAGCGTCGAGCAGTCCGATGTGGTGCTCGTGATCGGCGCCAATCCGACGGATGGGCATCCTGTTTTCGGCTCGCGGCTGAAGAAGCGGCTGCGCCAGGGCGCGAAGCTGATCGTCATCGATCCGCGCCGTATCGATCTCGTCCGCACGCCGCATGTGGAGGCGTCCTTCCACCTGCCGCTGAAGCCCGGAACGAATGTCGCGGTGCTGACGGCGCTTGCGCATGTCATCGTCACGGAAGGTCTGTTCAACGAAGCCTTCATTCGCGAGCGCTGCGACTGGTCGGAATTCGAGGATTGGGCCGCTTTCGTCGCCGAGCCTCAGCATAGCCCGGAAGAAACCGAAAGCTTTACCGGTGTGCCGGCGGAAGAGGTGCGCGGCGCTGCACGTCTTTATGCCAGGGGTGGCAATGGCGCCATCTATTACGGGCTCGGTGTCACCGAACACAGCCAGGGGTCTACCACGGTGATGGCAATCGCCAATCTGGCCATGGCGACCGGCAATATCGGCCGCCCCGGTGTAGGCGTTAATCCGCTGCGCGGTCAGAACAATGTTCAGGGTTCCTGCGACATGGGGTCTTTCCCGCACGAGCTTCCCGGCTATCGGCATATTTCCGACGATGCCACGCGCGACATCTTCGAGAAACTCTGGGGCGTGAAGCTTATCAACGAGCCGGGGCTGCGTATTCCCAACATGCTCGATGCGGCCGTGGATGGCAGCTTCAAGGGCATCTATATTCAGGGCGAGGACATTCTCCAGTCCGATCCGGATACGAAGCACGTCTCGGCCGGTCTCGCCGCGATGGAATGTGTCGTGGTGCACGATCTCTTCCTGAACGAGACGGCGAATTACGCCCATGTCTTCCTGCCGGGGTCCACCTTCCTCGAAAAGGACGGCACCTTCACCAATGCCGAGCGCCGCATCAACCGCGTCCGCAAGGTCATGTCTCCGAAGAACGGTTATGCCGACTGGGAAGTGACGCAGAAGCTGGCGCAGGCCATGGGGCTTGCATGGAACTACGCGCATCCGTCCGAGATCATGGACGAGATCGCGGCGACGACACCGAGCTTTGCCGGTGTTTCCTATGACTATCTGGAGGAGAAGGGCTCGGTGCAGTGGCCCTGCAACGAGAAATTCCCGGATGGTTCGCCGATCATGCATGTGGACGGTTTCGTGCGCGGCAAGGGCAAGTTCATCCGCACCGAATATGTGGCGACGGACGAACGCACGGGGCCGCGTTTCCCCCTGTTGCTCACCACCGGCCGCATCCTGTCGCAATACAATGTCGGCGCGCAGACACGGCGCACCGAAAACGTCGTCTGGCATGAGGAGGATCGTCTCGAAATCCATCCGCACGATGCCGAACAGCGCGGCGTGAAGGATGGCGACTGGATCAAGCTCGCCAGCCGGTCGGGCGATACGACGCTGCGGGCGCTGATCACCGACCGTGTGGCGCCCGGCGTGGTCTATACGACCTTCCACCATCCCGGCACGCAGGCGAATGTCATCACTACCGACTTCTCCGACTGGGCGACCAACTGTCCGGAATACAAGGTGACCGCCGTGCAGGTATCGCCTTCCAACGGGCCGACGGAATGGCAGGAGGAATATGATGCACTTGGCCGACGTTCGCGGCGGATCAGCGGCAAGCTCGAGGCGGCGGAATAAGGAAAGCCGGGTGCGCCCGGCCTTGTCACACACAGAGGCGTCGGCCGGCAGCCGGCGCGGGGGAAGAGGTCATGTTGCTCAACCACACCGATGAAAAGCTGGTGAGAATGGCGAACCAGATCGCGACATTCTTTCTGTCGCAGCCGGAAGACGTTCGCATCGAAGGTGTCGCCACCCACATCAACAAGTTCTGGGAACCGCGTATGCGACGCCGGTTCTTCGAGATGGTGGATGCCGGGGCCGGTGATTTTCTGCCGCTTGTGCTTGCCGCGTCGAAGAAGATCAAGCGGCCCGACGATCCGGCGGCCGATGCCGTGGGTCTCGGCGACGACGCGAAGGGCGCGCCGGGCGGCAAAGGACCAATTGCGGGTGAGTCCCTTTCGGAACCGAGCGTCCCGGAAAGCACAGAGGCTTGAGCGGCGCGACCGCAAAATCACACTTTCGGCCGGACGGGGGACGTTCGGCGATATCGGTGTTCGCCCGGCGGGGCGAACGTGACATGTCCAGACATCCACGAGGGAGGTAATGTCAATGGCAGTAGCAGGTGCGACAGCGGGAGAGGCGGCGCAAGCCGGGTTTTTGGACCGCGAACGAATAATCGCAAGACCGGGTTTCAATCGCTGGCTGGTGCCGCCGGCGGCCCTTGCCATTCATCTATGCATCGGCATGGCCTATGGCTTCAGCGTGTTCTGGCTGCCGCTGTCGAAGGCGCTGCCGGCCACGGATCCCAGTTGCTCCAGCCTTACCCTTCTGGGTGCGCTGTTCACCACTGAGTGCAAATGGCGCGTGGCCGATCTTGGCTGGATCTATACGCTTTTCTTCGTTCTTCTCGGCTGCTCGGCGGCCATCTGGGGCGGCTGGCTGGAAAGAGTGGGGCCGCGCAAGGCCGGCTTCGTTTCCGCCTGCTGCTGGTGCGGCGGCATTCTGGTGGCGGCAGTCGGCGTCATCACGCATCAGCTGTGGCTAATGTGGCTGGGCGCCGGCGTCATCGGCGGTATCGGCCTCGGCCTTGGCTATATTTCGCCCGTATCGACGCTGATCAAATGGTTCCCGGACCGTCGCGGCATGGCGACGGGCATGGCCATCATGGGTTTCGGCGGTGGTGCGATGATCGGCGCGCCGCTTGCTAATCTGCTGATGAACAACTTCAAGACGGACGTTTCGGTCGGCGTCTGGCAGACTTTCGTCGTCATGGCCCTGATCTATTTCGTCTTCATGATGGCGGGCGCTTTCGGTTACCGCATTCCGCCATCGGGCTGGCGTCCGGAAGGCTGGACCGCGCCTTCCGCCAAAAGCGCCATGATAACCCATCGCCACGTGCATCTGCGCGATGCACATAAGACGCCGCAGTTCTGGCTCATCTGGGCGGTGCTGTGCCTCAACGTTTCGGCAGGTATCGGCGTTATCGGCATGGCCTCGCCCATGCTACAGGAAATCTTCGCGGGCTCGCTGATCGGCTTGCCGGGCGTGGGCTTTGCGGATCTGGATGCCGGGCAGAAGGCGCAGATTGCGGCCATTGCTGCCGGTTTCACCGGGCTGCTTTCACTGTTCAACATCGGCGGCCGCTTCTTCTGGGCGTCGATGTCCGACAAGATCGGCCGCAAGAACACTTATTTCTGCTTCTTTATTCTCGGCATCATTCTTTATGCGCTGGCGCCGACGCTTGCGACGATGGGCAACAAGGCGCTCTTCGTTCTCGCCTTCGGTATCATCCTGTCGATGTATGGCGGTGGTTTTGCGACCATTCCCGCTTATCTCGCCGATATTTTCGGCACCCAGTTCGTCGGCGCAATCCACGGCCGCCTGCTGACAGCGTGGGCGACTGCGGGCATCGCCGGCCCTGTCGTCGTCAACTACATCCGTGAGGCGCAGATCGCGGCGGGCGTGGCGCCAGGACCCGCGCTCTACACCAGCACCATGTATATTCTGGCGGGCATGCTGGCGATCGGCCTCGTGGCCAATGCCTTCGTGCGGCCGCTTTCGGACAAGTGGTTCATGTCGGATGCGGAGGTCGCGACGCTGCAGGCAAAGACGGCGGCCGCCAATGCCGGCCCGACAGGCTCCTTCGGCATCGGACGTGGCGGGCTGGACACCAAGGCGGCACTTGCCTGGGTTGCTGTCGGTATTCCGCTTCTGTGGGGCGTATGGGTTACCGTGAAGAGCAGCCTTGCACTCTTCGGCTGAGGCAATCAGGCCCGGAAAGCATATGCCGGCTCATGGCCGGCATATGATCTGATAAAAGCGAAAACGTGCAGCTTGCCGGTACGGCGTCCATCAACGCCAGCTGGCAAGCAGTCCTTCGAGTGTTGCGCGGTCTTCTTTGTCCAGACGGGCAAGTCCCGGCGCACGCACGGGGCCAACCTTCATCCCCAGAATTTCCATGGCTTCCTTCACCACGGTCACGTTTGCGCCGTTGCGATATCGTGTCCGCAGCCGTTCGAACAATTCGATCTTTTCGATGATCTTCCGTGCGGCCGGGAAATTGCCGGCCGTCAGGGCGTCGTGAACCTGCAGCGAAAATTGCGGCGCGACATTGACGAGACCGGATGTAAAGCCGCGCGCACCAACCGCCGCGAAGGCAGGCGCCCAGCTTTCAGCCAGTCCACAGACATATAGAGCGCCGTTCGGATCGGAAGCGGCAATCGCGCGCGACAGAAGCATGATGTCGGTCGTCGCGAACTTGATGCCGGCGACATTCGGGTGGCCGGCGAGCCTTACCATGTCATCGACCGAAAAGCCGTCCGCCCGGACATAGGCGACCAGCGGCAATTCGCTGCCCTCCGCAAGGCCGATAAAATAGTCGATCTGCGATTGCGGGGCTGCAAAAGGGTCGACCGGCTGATGCGACATGACGGCGGATGCGCCCATTTCTTTTGCCTGACGCGCCATGGAGAGCGCCTCGCGCTGCGAGCGGCCAATCGCCGCCGTAACCGGGGCTTTGCCGCTGACACCTTTTACTGCGGCCTCATAAACCTTCAGAATTTCCGCGGGCGTCAAGGCGTAGAATTCGCCCGTATTGCCCGCCGCGACGATATTGTGGATGCCTGCCTTCGCGACGCGGGCGTAAACCTCGGCGGTAACACCGGTCTCCACTTCGCCGCCTGCATCGTAAGCCGTTACCGGAACACCGGAGATGCCCTGCAGGGCCTGGCGAAAATCGAATGTCGTCATCAACTGGGTTCCTTAAGATCAAAAGTCATCTTCAGATGGAGAATTTGTGAACGGGCGTGCCGGCGACCGGGGCATCGAATGCGACAACCGTGCCTGCGGTGGTTATTCCGTCCGTCTCGGTGACGAGACTTGTGAGGTAGATTGTCTTGAGGTCGGGACCGCCGAAACACGGCATGGTCGGCCCCTTGAACGGCAGCCGGTAGACCTCGAACAATTCGCCGTCCGGTGAAAAGCGGTTGAGACGTCCCGCCTGAACGCCGGCGCTCCAGTAACAGCCTTCGCAATCGGTCGCCGCACCGTCCGGCCTGCCTTCATCCGGCGCGAAATCGTGCAGGCGTTCGGCCGGGCCGAGCCTGCCGGTCGCGACATCGAAATCGAACGCCTGATACATGAGGCCGCTGCTGTCGGAATGGTACATGCGCCTGCCGTCCGGGCTCCAGGCAAGCCCGTTCGATGTGAACATGTTGCCATCGATGATGCATTCGATGCCGCCATCCGGGGCGACGCGATAGAGGCGGGCATTGCCTGTCTGTATCGCGGCCTCGTCGCGGGTCCCCACCCAGAAATGGCCGTCCGGACCGACCTTTCCGTCGTTGAGGCGGCTGTCGGGCCGCCCGTCGTCCGGGTCGCAGAGAAGATCGAGCTTGCCGCTCGCGGGATCGAGAAGATGCACACCGGTCTTGAGGCCCGCCACGATCAAGCCATTGTCGCAAAGGCCGAGACAGCCCACCTGGGCGGGCATGTCGTATCTGTCGAGTTTTCCACCGGGATGCAGGCGAAAAATGGCAGGCGCGAGAATATCGACGAACCACAGATCGCCGGTTCGCTCGTCCCAGGCAGGCGATTCGCCGACCTTCAGCGGGGTATCGATCAGGGAACGGAGCTTCGGTTCTATGACGTGTGGCTGGCTCACTGGTTCCTCTCCCTCATCCGCCCTTTATGATTCTGTTTTCGACATTGCAGGGTGCGGCCTAGCTGCCGACGCCCTGAAACATGCGGGCGCGCGCCTTCAATATGTGGTCTTTCATCGCGTCATGCGCGGCCTGCTCACGCCGCGCAAAAATCGCTTCCACGATGGCCGTGTGCTCGTTCTGGACTTCGCGCACATGCTGCGGCGTCCGCTTGAGGCTGAGGCTGCGTGTCACCGACTGGCCGATGGCGAAATGGGGCTTGAACCAGATCCGCACCGTGATGTGGAACTGGTTATGGCTCGCCTTCGCGATGGCTTCGTGCAGGGCGAAGTCTTCCTCCGCGCCGAGATCGTTGCGCTCGAGACACTGTTCCAGCGCGGCTATCGCCTGCTCGATACGCACCCTGTCCGCTGCCTGCCAGTTGCGCGCCGCAAGCTCAGCCGCGGAAGCCTCCAATCCGGCCCTGAACTCAAAAAAACGCTGCACGTCGGCCAGCGAGCCGACCGGCACCTGTTGCAACACGGAAGAATCCGGCTGCTGGCGTACATAGGAGCCGGATCCCTTTTGCGAAACAATAAGCTCGTCGTTCCGAAGCCGCTCCAGCGCTTCCCGC
This sequence comes from Agrobacterium deltaense RV3, assembly GCF_900013505.1. Classification (NCBI taxonomy): domain Bacteria; kingdom Pseudomonadati; phylum Pseudomonadota; class Alphaproteobacteria; order Hyphomicrobiales; family Rhizobiaceae; genus Agrobacterium; species Agrobacterium deltae. The sequence continues at coordinate 1,973,594 of NZ_LT009746.1, forward strand.
ACAACCGGCCGCGACGCGCCAAACAGCGACGCCAGATTCTGTTCCGATGGCAACCGCTCGTTCACGGGAAACCGCCCGTCCGAAATCATGCCCACGATTTTTTCGTAGATGATGTCGCTCAGCCGAGTCTCGCCTCGAGCGGCGGCAGATGCAGTGTGATTGTCCATCAGCAGCCCTTCCGTTGCAAATCGCTGAAGTTAATGGGTTTCCTGCATTTCAATCGCAACAGAAATACCGGGGTTTTTGTGAGCGAGAGGGCTGTCCTGCCGATTTTTTCTTTAAGCCTGATCCTGAAAACCGGCCTACAAATAAAAAAGATGTAAAAATCTGTCAATACTTGTAATCATCTGAAAACGCTCATATGGTCTGCCCCTGCCGATGGAGGATCGGCGTGCTGGCTGGCCGGGAGGGCCGTCGCGGTTCGGTGAAAGCCGTTTCGCTGCCGGTGATTTTTTGGGAGGATTGTCGATGCGCGATGGCGAAGCATTTTCACTGGGCGTAACGCGCCGAACCTTTATGGCGGGTGTTGGCGGCGTGGCCGCCCTTTCCGTCATCGGGACCTCGGCGCGGGCTGCCGCCGGCAAGCAGGCGCCGGAACTGGAGGCGCTGGTAAAGGACGGCAAATTGCCGCCTTTGGCCGAACGTCTGCCGAAAAATCCGATGGTGGTGACGCCGCACGAGAAAATCGGCACCTATGGCGGCACATTGCGCCGTGGCCTGCGCGGTTCGTCGGACCATAACGGCATCCTGCGCATGGTCGGCAATCAGGGCCTTGTCCGCTGGAACATGGATTTCACCGAGGTTCTGCCGAACCTTGCGGTGAAATGGGAAGTCAACGACGATGCCTCGCAATTCACCTTCCACTTGCTGGAAGGCGCAAAATGGTCGGACGGCCACCCCTTCACCGCCGATGACGTGGTGTTCGCCATCGAGGACTGCATCAAGAACAAGGAACTTTATAGCGCCACGCCGGCGCAGCTTTCCGTGGCCGGTAAGGCGGTCGATGTCGAAAAAGTCGACGATTTCACGGTAAAGTTCAAATTCGCCGCGCCGAATGCGCTTTATCTCGAAAACCTCGCCACGCCGCTCGGCCAGCATCCGACGCTGTTTCCCAAACACTATTGCAGCAAGTTCCTGCCGAAATACAACACGTCGCTCGATGCCGATGTGAAGGCGGCGGGTGTCTCGAGCTGGACCGAACTGTTCCGCGCCAAATGCGGCGATATCGAAATTCCGTCCCGCTGGTCGAATGTCGACAAGCCGACGCTTGATCCCTGGGTGGTTAAGGAACCCTATTCGGGCGGTGCGACCCGGGTGGTGATGACCCGCAACCCTTACTTCTGGCAGGTCGATACCGAAGGCAACCAGTTGCCCTATATCGATGAAATCAATTTCGGCATTTCGCAGGATGTGGAATCGCTGATGCTGAACGTCATTTCCGGCAAGATCGACATTCAGGAGCGCCATATCAGCGTGCTGGCCAACAAGCCGACCCTGTCTCAGAACATGAAAAAGGGTGACTACCGCCTGCTGACGCTGGTGCCGTCTGCCGCGCAGCAGTGCCAGATTTACCTGAACATCACCCATAAAGACCCGGCAATGCGCAAGATGTTCGCCGACAAGTCGTTCCGCCAGGCGTTGTCCATCGCGCTCAACCGGCAGGAAATCATTGACATCGTCTATTTCGGTCAAAGCGAGGGCTATCAGGCCGGGCCGCGCCCGACACACCCCTGGTACAATGAAAAGCTGGCGCGGCAATTCACCGAATATGATGCGGACAAGGCGAACGAGCTTCTCGACAAGGCCGGTTACGACAAGAAGAACGGCAACGGCATGCGGTTGCGGCCTGACGGTCAGCCCGTCTTCTTCTCGATTGACGTTATCCCGACGCTCTATCCCGATCTGGTCGATGCGCTGGAACTGGTGAAGGCGCAATGGGCGCAGATCGGCGTCGACATCAAGGTCAACACCATCGAACGCGCGCTCTATTACACGCGCGGCGATGACAATGCCCATGATGCGGCCGTCTGGCCCGGCCCCGGCGGTCTCGATCCGATGCTCGATCCGCGTGATTTCTTTGCCTTCCATCCGCAGGGGTCGCGTTACGCCATTCCGTGGGCGCTCTGGTACACCTCGAATGGCCAGAAGGGCGAAGAGCCGCCGGAAAGCCAGAAGCAGCGCTTCAAGCTGTTCGATGAGGCGCGCTCGACGGCCGACCTTGCCAAGCGCGGCGAGAAGATGAAGCAGATTTTCGACATTGCGGCGGAGGAGTTCGAGACAATCGGCCTCTGCCTTGCTGTGGGCGGTTTCGGCATCATCCGCAACAATCTGCGCAATGTGCCGGAAACGGAACCCGACAGCTGGACCTGGCCCAATCCCGGCCCGGCGCTGCCGCAACAGTTCACCTTCACAAGCTGATATCGCCACATGGGCGTCGCTGCCGCAACGCGGCGACGCCTCTCAGGTTGTTTCGACCACCCACAGCCGTCTCCTTAGTGGAGGGCGGCGCGTGCGGCACAATGTGATTGCGAGAACGACATGCTGCTTTTTATCGTAAAACGCCTGCTGTGGATGATACCGTCCCTGTTTGCCGTCAGTTTCCTTGCCTTTGTCCTAATCCAGCTGCCGCCCGGCGACTATGTGACGACCTATATCGCCACACTGGCCGCCTCCAACGAGGTCATCGACCACAATACGGCGGCGCAGCTGCGCGAACGTTTCGGCCTCGATGACCCGATGATCGTGCAATATCTGAAATGGATATGGGGCATCGTCAGCCGGGGCGATTTCGGCATTTCTTTCGAATGGCAGCAGCCAGTTTCAGGCCTCATCTGGGAGCGCATGGCGCTGACGCTGGTTCTGGCCATCGCCAGCCTTCTTGCAACCTGGGCCATCGCGCTTCCTATCGGCGTCTTCTCCGCTGTGCGCAAATATTCGATTGGCGATTATCTCTTCACCGCCTTTTCTTTCTTCGGCCTTTCCATACCCTCGTTCCTGCTGGCGCTGGTGCTGATGTATGTCGCGGCGGTGGAGTTCGGGGCCGATGTCGGCGGGCTGTTTTCAGCCGAATACGAGACCGCCTCATGGAGCATCGCCAAGATGATGGACCTCATGGCCCATATCTGGCTGCCGGTCGCCATTCTCGCCGTGTCTTCCACCGCAAGCCTCATACGTGTCATGCGCGCCAATATGCTGGATGAGTTGCCCAAGCCCTATGTCACCACCGCGCGGGCAAAAGGCTTGTCCGAGTTCAAGCTGCTGACGAAATATCCGCTCAGAATTGCGCTCAATCCGTTCATCTCCACCATTGCATGGCTGTTGCCCAATCTCATTTCGGGCTCCGTGGTTGTCGCCATCGTGCTCAATCTGCCGACGGCCGCGCCGCTGCTTCTGCAGTCGCTGATGGCGCAGGACATGTATCTCGCCGGCGCTTTCGTGCTGCTGATCTGCGCGCTGACGCTGATCGGATCGCTGATCAGCGACATCCTGCTTGCGCTGGTCGATCCGCGCATCCGTCTCGAATAGGAGGGCGCCATGAGCGATATCACCATGACCACCAATGCCCGGCAGGACCGCGCCGCCGTCGCCTCGCAGTGGCAGCTAATCTGGTGGGCTTTCAAGCGCCACAAGCTGGCCATGGCAGCCCTGTTCATCACCATCGCCATGTATATCGTTGCGCTCGTGCCCGGCTTTTTCGCCATCAACGATCCGGTGTTGCAGAATGCGCGGGCGACCTTCCATCCGCCGCAGCGCGTTCATTTCATCGATACAACCGAGGGTTTCTCGCTCGGGCTGCATTATTATCCGCTGAAGCTGACCCGCAATCCTGAAACGCTGGCGGCGGTCTTCGTTGAAGATACGGCGAAGAAAATTCCGGTCCAGCTTTTCGGTCGCGGTTACGAATATTCCGTCTTCGGCCTGTTCACCACGGATATCCACCTGCTGGCCTCCACCGATAAAACACGCCCGCTCTTCCTCTTCGGCGCGGATCGTCTCGGCCGAGATGTTTTCAGCCGCGTGGTGCAGGGGGCGCAGGTCTCCCTGTCCATCGGTCTTGTCGGCGTGTTCTTCTCGTTGCTGCTCGGCGTCGTTCTCGGAGGCATTTCGGGATATTACGGCGGCCGCATCGATTTCGTCATGCAGCGCGTGATCGACTTCGTGCTGTCGCTGCCCACCATTCCCATCTGGCTGGCGCTGGCCGCCGCCCTGCCGCAGGGCTGGCCTGCCACGCTGCAATATATGATGATTACCATCATCCTGTCGCTGACCGGCTGGGCGCAGCTTGCCCGCGTCGTGCGCGGCCGGTTTCTGTCGCTCAGGACCGAAGAATTCGTGGCCGCGGCGCGGCTGGATGGCGTGCCGGAAGGGCGCATCATCTTCCGCCATATGCTGCCCAGTTTTTCGAGCCATATCATCGCTTCTGTCACCCTTGCGGTTCCGGCGATGATCCTTGCGGAAACCTCGCTGTCCTTCCTCGGCCTCGGTCTCCAGCCGCCCACCATTTCCTGGGGCGTGCTGCTTCGCGAGGCGCAGAATATCCGCTCGATTGCGACTGCACCCTGGCTGTTCCTGCCCGGTGTGGCGGTCGTCATTGCCGTCATGGCGCTCAATCTGCTCGGTGACGGCCTGCGCGACGCGGCCGACCCCTATAACAAGTGAGGCCCCGGATGAGCGATATTCTCTCCATCAAGCCAGCCAAGCCACTGCTCGAAGTCCGCAATCTGGTCACTGAGTTTCCGGTCAGAAACGGTGTGTTCCGGGCGGTCAACGACCTGTCCTTCTCCATCGATCCTGGCAAGACGCTCTGCGTCGTCGGCGAAAGCGGCTCCGGGAAATCCGTCACCGCCCGTTCGATCCTGCAGATCATCGACAGCCCCGGCCGCATTGCGTCCGGCTCGATCATCCTCAACCGTGCCGACGGCACCTCTCTCAATCTGGCAAAGCTCGATCCGCGCAGCCGGGCCATCCGCTCGGTGCGCGGCGCTGATATCGCGATGATCTTTCAGGAGCCGATGTCGTCGCTTTCACCCGTGCATACCGTTGGTGACCAGATCACCGAAGTCCTGCGCCTGCATCTGAAAATGAGCAAGGCTGAGGCGCGGGCCGAGGCCATCGAACTGTTGCGGCAGGTGGAAATCCCTAACCCTGAAAAGGCGCTGGATCGCTACGCTTTCCAATATTCGGGCGGCATGCGCCAGCGTGCGATGATCGCCATGGCGCTGGCCTGCAAACCGCAGCTTTTGATCGCCGACGAACCGACGACGGCGCTCGATGTCACCACACAGGCCGAAATCCTCGACCTGATATCGCGGTTGCAAAAGGCGCATGGCATGGCGGTGCTCTTCATCACCCATGACATGGGCGTGGTGGCGCAGATTGCCGATGACGTGCTGGTCATGCATCACGGCGTTGCCAAGGAATATGGCACGGTCGACGAGATATTCCACAATCCGAAAGATCCCTATACCCGCATGCTGATCGGCTCCGTTCTAAAGCTGGAGCAGAAGGCGGAAATCCGGCTCGCCCGCCCGCCGCTCGATCTTGCGGCCGCGCCCATCCTCGAGGTCAACGACCTCTCCATGCATTTCGGCGAGATGAAGGCGCTGGACGGCGTATCGATCCGGCTGCTTCCCGGCGAAACGCTCGGCATCGTCGGCGAAAGCGGCTCCGGTAAGACCACCATGGGCCGCTCGATCATGCGCCTCTACGACCCGACCGGCGGCGCGATGCTCTATCGCCGTGCGGATGGCACGGTGGTCGATTTGGCGAAAATCGAGGGTGCGGAGCTGAAAGCCGCGCGGCGCGAATTACGCATGGTGTTTCAGGACCCGTTCGGTTCGCTCAATCCGCGCATGACGGTGGCGCAGGTGATCGGCGAGCCATTGCTCGTAAACGGTATTGCGAAGGGCAGGGAACTGGATGAACGCGTCTGCGCGCTGATGGAGCAGGTGGGTCTCGACCCTGCCGGGCGTGAACGTTACCCGCACGCCTTTTCCGGCGGCCAGCGCCAGCGCATCGGCATCGCCCGCGCCATCACCCTGAAGCCGCGCATCATCGTCGCGGATGAGGCGACCTCGGCGCTCGATGTCTCGGTGCGGTTCCAGGTGCTGGATCTTTTGATGCGGCTGCAGGATGAGCTGGGGCTCGCCTATATCTTCATCAGCCACGACATCGGCGTCATCCGCTATATGTGCGACCGCGTCGGGGTGATGTATCGCGGCAAGCTGGTGGAAGTGGGAGACGCCGAAAAGGTCTGCAACGCGCCGGATCACCCTTACACACAGGCGCTTCTTTCCGCCATTCCACGCCCGGACCCGCGCGACCGGGATCGCACCCGCAGATTCCGCTACGTCGAACCATCCGAAGTCAAGAACGGGGCCGTCGCGCGATAGTGCCGGCCTTGTTGCACGCTGCAATTCATGAGGAAGACTGAAGCATGAAAATCGATCGCATGCGGGTATTCGTCACCCGCGACAAGGACCGCCCTCGCGTCATCGTCGCCCTCGATACCGATGACGGTTTGACCGGCTGGGGTGAATGTTACAATCACGGCCCCGATCTCGCCCTGCCGCCGGTGCTGGACTACCTCTATAGCTTCCTTGCCGGGCAGGACCCGACGCGGGTGGAGTATCTCTATAATCTCCTGCTCCAGCAGAACCGCTTTCCGCCCGGAGCGCTCGGTCTGTCGGCAATCTCGGCGCTCGATCATTGCCTCTGGGATCTCGCGGCCAAAGCGGCGGGGGTGCCGGTCTACAAACTGCTGGGCGGCGAAGTACGCGACCGTATCAAGGTCTATGCCGGTGTCTATACGGCCCCGGACGCACCGGCGGCGAAGGAGGAGTTCGACCGGCTGAACGAGGACTGGGGCTTCACAGCCTTCAAGCTCAGCCCTTGGCGCCTCGATATCCACGCCCATCGCTGGGGGGAGGTGGTGCGCAGTTCGGCCGAATATTTCCGCTCGCTTCGCGAAACGGTGCGGCCCGACTACGACATCGCCTTTGACGCCCATGCCAAGATTTTCGAGCCAGTGGCCGCCCGCCAGCTCGGCAATGCGCTTGCCCCTTACGACCCGCTGTTCTTCGAAGAGCCTTTGCGTCCCGAAAATATCGAGGTGTGGGGAGACCTGAAACAGGGGCTGAGCTGCACGTTGGCGACCGGTGAAAGTCTCTATAATCGCAATGAGTTCCTGCGTCTTCTTCAGGTAAAGGGTGCGGATATCATCCAGCCCGACATCTGCGTTGTCGGCGGCATTTCGGAGATGCGCCGCATCGCCACGCTGGCGGAAGCGCATTTCGTGAGCATCGCGCCGCATAACCCGATGGGACCGCTCGCCACCGCCGTCAATGTGCACTTCTCCGCCGCCCAGCAGAATTTCCGCATTCTCGAATACCGACTGCCGAAAGGGCAATGCTACGTTTATGGCGGCACCGATCTCGAAAAACGCGAGGATGAAACCCGCTATGTCGTCGACCCCTACCTGCCGAAGGACGGATATCTGGAACTGAGGCCGGACCGCCCCGGCTGGGGCGTGGAGATGGATGAAAAAGCCATGCAGGAGGATGGCTATGTTCACTGGCAAAGACGGGTGCCGAAACGGCCTGACGGCTCCTATGCCTTCGCCTGAAACCGTTGCGATTGCCTGCGGGCCGCTTTTGGCCCTCTTGCGCCCCGCCTGGGGTGGCAGGATGACCCATCTGCGGCACGCGGACTACGGCGATATTCTAGCGCCCACAACGGAGCAGGAGTTCGAGCCGTTCAACTGGCCGAGGGCCGGCGCATACCCGCTGTTTCCCTATCACAACCGGCTCTATGACGGGTCCTTTGTCCATGCGGGTATCCGCCACGATCTGCTGCCGCATCCGGTGCTTGCGCCTGACGCCATGCATGGTCCGGCTCACCGCCGGCCGTGGGAGATTTCAGATCTGTCTTCGGATCGGGTCTCACTGGTACTGGACTACGAGGCTGACCGGGAGTGGCCTTTTTCCTTCCGCGCCGAGCAGTCTTTTCTGCTGGAAGACGACAGCCTCACCGTGGAACTGTCGATAACCAATCGCGCGAATGGGCCAGCGCCGATGTCCCTGGGCTGGCATCCTTATCTGGCGGCCGGGCTCGGTTGCGATGCGCGGACGGACGCCAAATTGCAATATCCTCTGGACGGGCAGAACGTGCCAACCGGCCAGCCGCCGGCACCTCGCCCGAAACCCGCCATTCCCGCCGCAACGGGATACACATTGCATTTCACCGATTGGTCAAGCGCACAGGTAGACTTCGACAGGTTTTCACTACGGCTCGAAGCCGATACCGTTTTCGGCCATCTCGCCGTGCACCGCATGGAGCGCTATCTCTGTCTTGAGCCCGTTTCCATGGCCGCCGGAGCGCTTGGTTTGCGGCAGGCACAGCGGGAAGGGCGGGGTCTCGCGACGGTTGCCCCCGGCGAGCGCCTGTCGGGGCGCATCAGGCTCTCCATCGATCTTTAGGAGGGGCGGGTGCGTCTATGACGCCCACCCTTCACCTTCAAAAAAAAGCCGTATGCCCATATTTTGAGCGCCAAATATTGCCGCTCAAAAATAAGCTTGACGACAGCAAAAATTTCTCACCAAATGAACCAATATAGGATTGGTTCATTAAATGGTGCGACTTGACGGTAAACCCCAACGATAACTCCAACTACGCGCTGGCGAAGTTGCGGGAGTACATTCAAACGCAGAATCTTGCGAAAGACCGTCGCCTGCCGACGGAGCGGGCCTTCGCGGAAACCTTCAATGTCGGCCGGCGTGCGGTCCGTCGTGCTCTTGAGGTTCTGGAAGCCGAAGGTCTGATCTGGCGACGGCAGGGGGCGGGAACCTTTGTGGGTGAAAAGCCGGACGATTGGTCCGCCCAAGTGACGGAACTGGTCGCCGGCACGGATATCATGGAAATTATGGAAGTGCGCCTGCGCATCGAGCCGCAGCTGGCGCAGCTTGCGGCCATGCGCGCCAAACCCGCCGAGGTGGAACGCATGCGCGCCCTCGTCCAGAAGACCGGCCAGAGCACGGATGCCGACGCCAAGGAGTTGTGGGATGGTTCGCTTCACCGCCAGATCGCCCAGAGCGCCGGCAACAAATTGTTCCTGTCCATCTTCGATGTCGTCAACCGCATTCGCCAGGACGAGGCGTGGCAGTCGATACGGGAACTGGCGCGCCGCAGCGGCACGAACGGCAAGGCTTCCTTCGAGCAGCACATAGCGATCGTCGATGCCATCGCCGATCGCGACCCCGCAAGAGCCGGCGAAGCGATGCGCCAGCACCTTCTCATGCATCAGGAAAGGCTGATCCGCGCCACCTCGCTCGGCTTTCTGGAGGAGAAAACCGGAGAAGACATTGCCGCCCGCAGCACGGGCGATGCCGATAATCCGCTCACGCCGGCCTCATAGGCAGCAGGGCAGAGCTGCCGGCCTTTCAGGGCCGGCCAATGAAAAACAAAGATAACCAGACCAGAGGATAGAACATGAAGAAAATCAAGATATTGACCGCCGCCTTATTGGCAGGTGCATTCCTGTCCACGCCGGCTATTTCGTCCGAATTGCGCATCGGCCTTAACGATGACGCCGACGTTCTCGACCCCGCGCAATCGCGCACCTTCGTCGGTCGTATCGTTTATACCGCCATGTGCGACAAGCTCGTCGACATCTCGCAGGACATGAAGATCGTTCCCCAGCTTGCCACCGAATGGGCCTGGTCCGAGGGCGGCAAGGTGCTGACGATGAAGATCCGCGACGGCGTGAAATTCCACGACGGCGAGACACTGGATGCGGCGGCTGTGGTCGCCACCATCGAGCGCAACATGACCCTGCCGGAATCCCGCCGCAAGAGCGAGCTTTCCTCGGTCGAAAAGGTCGAGGCCACCGGGCCTCTGGACGTCAAATTCACCCTGAAGACGCCTGACGTCACGCTGCTGGCGCAGCTTTCCGACCGCGCCGGCATGATCGTCGCGCCGAAGGCGGCCAAGGAACTGGGCGCGAATTTCGGTTCGAAGCCGGTCTGCGCCGGGCCGTTCAAATTCGTCGAGCGCATCCAGCAGGACCGTATCGTGCTCGAGAAATTCGCCGATTATTGGGACAAGGACAAAATTCTGGTCGACAGGGTCGTTTATCTGCCGATCCCCGATACGACCGTGAAGCTTGCCAATCTTCGCTCGGGAGACCTCGATATCGCCGAGCGCATCTCGGCCTCCGATGCCGAGTCCGTCAAGAACGACGCCAATCTGACCTATGCGGATGTCATCGGACCGGGCTACATGGCCATGTATGTCAATATCAACAATGGTTCGCGTGCGGATAATCCGCTCGGCAAGGACAAGCGCCTGCGTCAGGCCTTTTCTTATGCGATAGACCGGGAAGCGATTGGCCAGATCGTCTTTGAGGGCACGTCAAAGGCAGGCAATCAGGCCTTCCCGCCCACAAGCCCGTGGTTCAACCAGAATCTGCCGGTGCCAGCGCGCGATATCGACAAGGCCAAAGAGCTGATGAAGGAGGCGGGTTACGAAAAGCTCGATATCGAGCTTCAGCACGCCAACAACACGACGCAGACGCAGATGATGCAGGTCATCCAGTCCATGGTGGCCGAGGCCGGCTTCAACGTCACCCTCAAGGCCACGGAATTTGCGACGCTTCTGTCCGAACAGACGGCCGGCAACTACCAGCTCAGCCGTTCCGACTGGTCGGGACGTATCGATCCGGATGGCAATCTGCATCAGTTCGTCACCTGCAAGGGCGGCATCAACGATGTGAAATATTGCAATCCCGAGGTCGACAAGCTGCTGAACGAGGCCCGCGCCTCGACGGAGGATGCGGTGCGCAAGGAAAAATACGATGCCGCAAGCGTCATCCTCAACGATGACATGCCGATCATCTATCTCGGTCACCAGCCCTATGCCTATGCCATTTCCAACAAGGTCAAGGGCTGGGCGCCGTCGCCGGATGGCATGATCCGCCTTCTCGGCGTCTCCAAGGACTGAACGCTTCGCATGCGCCGCACGGCCTTGCCGTGCGGCCCTCACGAATTGGCACGAACGAGGGCCATGCCATGCCTGTTTATATCGGCAAGCGACTGCTGGTCGCGATCCCGACGCTTCTGATCATCTCCATCTTCGTCTTCTCGCTGCAGAAACTGCTGCCGGGCGATCCGGTGCTTGCCATGGCGGGCGAGGAGCGCGATCCGGCGACGATTGAATTCCTGCGGGAGAAATATCGCCTGAACGACCCTGTGCCGCTGCAATATGTCAACTGGCTGGGCGGCGTGGTGACGGGCGATTTCGGTATTTCGCTGCGCACCAACCAGCCGGTGCTGGAGCTTATCGGTCAGAAGCTGCCGGTCACCATTCAACTGGCGGTTATGGCGATGTTCTTTGCTATGGTCATCGGCATTCCCATCGGCATTCTGGCCGCCGTCAAGAAGAACACATGGATCGACTACACGGCCAATATTGTGGCGCTTTCCGGCCTCTCCATCCCGAACTTCTGGCTCGGTATCATGCTGATCCTGCTGGTGTCGGTCAAACTCGGCTGGCTGCCGGCATCCGGTTATGAATCGATCTTTGTCGATCCCGTCCGCTCCATCGAAACCATGATCATGCCGGCCTTCGTGCTGGGCAACGCGCTTGCGGCGACGCTGATGCGCCATACACGTTCGGCGATGGTGGCGGTGCTCAGTTCCGATTATATCCGCACCGCCCGCGCCAAGGGTCTTTCGCCGCGCGAGATCATCCTGTCGCATAGTTTCCGCAACGCGCTTCTGCCCGTCATCACGCTGCTGGCGCTGCTCTTCGGCGAATTGCTGGCCGGGGCGGTGCTGACGGAGCAGATATTCACCATTCCCGGCTTCGGCAAGATGACGGTCGATGCGGTGTTCACCCGCGATTACGCGGTCGTGCAGGGCATCGTTCTTTGCACCGCCGTCGGCTTCATCCTCATGAACCTTCTGGCCGACATTGCCTATGTCCTGCTCAACCCCCGCCTCAGGGCGACGATCTGAGGCCCCGATATCATGACCGTTCTCGATCAAAACCTCTCCGTAGCGGTAACGCGGCAGGAAAGCCGCGCCTGGAAGAAGATGAAGCGCAACAAATCGGCGCTTGTCGGCATGGTTATCGTGCTGTTTTTCGCCGTCCTTGCCATCGCCGCGCCGATCCTGCCGATTGCCGATCCGGTGGCGACCAGTTGGTCGGCCATCCGCAAGGCGCCCTCGGCGGCCCATTGGCTCGGCACCGACGATCTCGGTCGAGACATCCTTTCCCGTATGATCTATGGCGCGCGCGCCTCGCTGATGGCGGGCGTGGTCTCGGTGATGATCGCCGTGGTCATCGGCGTGCCCTTTGGCCTGATTTCAGGTTATTTCGGCGGCTGGGTGGATATGGTCATATCCCGCATCACCGAAGCGTTGCTGGCCATGCCGTTCCTCATCATGGCGATTGCGCTTGCCGCCTTCCTGGGCCCGAGCCTCACCAATGCGATGATCGCCATCGGCCTTTCCGCCATGCCGATTTTCGTGCGGCTGACGCGCGGGCAGGTGCTGGCGGTCAAGACCGAAGATTATGTCGAAGGCGCAAGGTCCATCGGCCTCAACCACATCGACATCATGACGCGTTACATCCTGCCGAATGTCTTCGCCCCCATCATCGTGCAGGCGACCCTGACGGTGGCGACCGCCATCATCGCGGAGGCGAGCCTTTCTTTCCTCGGCCTCGGCCAGCAGGCGCCGGCGCCCTCCTGGGGTTCGATGCTGAACACCGCGAAGAATTTCCTCAGCCAGGCGCCATGGATGACGATGTGGCCCGGCATCGCCATCTTCCTCGTCGTCATCGGCTTCAATCTTCTGGGCGACGGCCTGCGCGACGCGCTCGATCCGCGCGAAGCATGATCTTTTACAAGGAAATATCCGAATGAATGAATTCACCACACGCCCTGAAATCCTTGGCACCTTCGGCGTCGTCACCTCAACCCACTGGATCGCATCGGCCGTTGGCATGGCCATTCTAGAAAAGGGCGGCAATGCTTTCGACGCGGCCGTCGCCACCGGTTTCGTCCTGCAGATTGTCGAGCCGCATCTGTGCGGCCCCGGCGGAGATATGCCCGCCGTGTTTTATTCGAAGCAGAAGGACAAGGTGGAAGTCATCTGCGCACAGGGCCCGGCCCCGAGCGGTGCGACGATTGAACATTACACGTCGGAAGGGCTGAAGCTGATCCCCGGCGACGGGCTGCTCGCCACCGTCATCCCCGGCGCTTTCGACGGCTGGATGCTGATGCTGCGCGACTATGGCACGATGAGCGTGCGCGACGTGCTGGAACCGGCCATCTACTATGCCGAACACGGGCATCCGACATTGCCGCGCGTCTCCGCCACCATCAAGGGTCTGGCCGATTTCTTCGAGAAGGAATGGCCGACATCCCATGAGACGTGGCTGCCGGGTGGCGCGGCACCCGAGCCTCACGCCAATTTCCGCAATCCGGTTCTGGCCGCGACCTATCAGCGGATCGTCACCGAAGCCGAAGCGCGCTCCGGCCGTGAAAACCAGATCGAGGCGGCACGCGATGCCTTTTATCGGGGTTTCGTTGCGGAAGCTATTGACGGTTACGTGAGGACCGCGGAAGTCATGGATGCCAGCGGTGCTAAGCACAAGGGCGTGCTGACGGCGCAGGATATGGCGGATTGGAGCGCGACCGTCGAAGCGCCGCAGACACTCGACTATCACGACTGGACGATTGCCAAGACGCCCGCCTGGGGGCAGGGTCCGGTTCTGCTGCAATCGCTTGCGCTTCTGAAAGGCTTCGACATTGCGGCCATGGACCCCTCCGGTCCCGATTTCATCCACACCATCGTCGAAGCCATGAAGCTCGCCTTTGCCGACCGCGAGGTCTATTACGGCGATCCGGAATTCGGGCAGATCCCGACGGAATATCTCCTGTCGGAAGGTTACAATGCCGGCCGCCGCGCGCTGATAAGCGGCGAGGCCTCGCTGGAGCTGCGCCCCGGCACCGTGCCGGGTTACGAAAAGCAGGTGGACGCCACCATGGCCATGCTGGCCGAGATGAGCGGCACCGGTACGGTCTACGAGCCGACCATGTCGCATCTGACGGAGAAGCGCGGCGATACGGTGCATATCGATGTCATCGACCGCTGGGGCAACATGGTCTCCACCACGCCTTCCGGCGGCTGGCTGCAATCCTCGCCCATCGTGCCCGGCCTCGGTTTTGCGCTCAATTCCCGCGCCCAGATGTTCTGGCTGAAGGAAGGCCTGCCGACCTCGCTTGCACCGGGCAAACGTCCGCGCACCACGCTGACGCCTTCGCTTGCGCTGCATCAGGGGCGTCCCGCGATGGTGTTCGGCACGCCGGGCGGCGATCAGCAGGACCAATGGCAACTGCCTTTCTTCCTGCGTTACGCTCATCACGGCAAGAACCTGCAGGCCGCCATCGATATGCCGCTGTTCCACACCGCGCATTTTCCGGGCTCGTTTTATCCGCGCACCAGTTCGCCGGGTGAGATTACCGTGGAAAGCACGGTGGGCGAAGCGACCCTGCAGGAGCTTCGCCGCCGCGGGCACCGCGTCACTGTTGCCGATGCATGGTCGGTCGGGCGGCTCACCGCCGCGCGTCGCGATGCGGATGGTCTGCTGCGTGCCGCTGCAACACCGCGGCTGATGCAGGCCTATGCGGTAGGGCGGTGACACCATGGAGACAAACCCCGTCCTTTCCGTCCGTAACCTCACCACCTCCTTCCTCGTTGATGGCGCATGGAAGAGCGTCGTGCGCAACGTGTCCTTCGATGTCGCGCCCGGCGAAACCGTTGCGATTGTCGGCGAATCCGGCTCCGGTAAATCGGTAACGTCGCTGTCTCTCATGCGCCTGCTTGCCCCGGCCTCCAGCCGGATCGAGGGTGAAGTGCTGCTCAACGGGCGCGATCTTCTTGCGCTTTCCGAAAGAGAAATGCGCGGCGTGCGCGGCAACGATATCTCGATGATCTTTCAGGAACCGATGACCTCGCTCAATCCGATCTTCACCATCGGCCGCCAGATTTCCGAAGTCCTCATCCGGCACAAGGGGCTTTCGAAGCAGGAGGCACGGGCGGAGACGGTGCGGCTTTTGGAAAAGGTTCGCATTCCCAACGCCTCCGGCCGTTTCGATGAATATCCGCACCAGTTTTCCGGCGGCATGCGCCAGCGGGTGATGATCGCCATGGCGCTCGCTTCACGGCCGAAACTGCTGATCGCCGACGAGCCGACGACGGCGCTCGACGTGACCATTCAGGGCCAGATCCTCGACCTGATAAAACTGCTGCAGGAAGAGGAGGGCATGTCGGTGCTCTTCATCACCCATGACATGGGCGTCGTGGCCGAAATCGCCGACCGGACGATCGTGATGTATCGCGGCGATGAAGTCGAGACCGGACCGACCGAGGACATCTTCCGGCGCGGCGAGCACCCCTATACGCGGGCGCTGCTTTCGGCGGTGCCGAAGCTCGGCTCAATGCGCGACCGGCAATGGCCGACACGGTTTCCGGTGCTCGACATGAAAACCGGCCTTTCGAGCGAGCCGCGGGAGGTGGCGGGGACGGTTGCGAGCGGGCAGACGCCGGTTCTGTCGGTCCGAAACCTTGTGACGCGTTTTGCCATCCGCTCCGGCCTGCTGGCACGCCAGACGGGTGCGGTTCACGCCGTCGAAAACGTCTCCTTCGATCTGTTTCAGGGCGAAACGCTGTCGCTGGTGGGTGAATCCGGCTGCGGAAAATCCACCACCGGCCGCTCGATCATGCGGCTTGTGGAGCCGACGGCCGGCGACGTGTCGCTCGACGGTTACGATGTGATGCGGCTCGATACGGTCGGCCTGCGCAATATGCGCAAATCCGTGCAGATGATCTTTCAGGACCCGTTCTCCTCGCTCAATCCGCGCATGACGATAGGCACGGCTATTTCCGAGCCCTTCATCAAGCACAAACTCGGCAGCAGCAGACAGGCGAAGGAAAAGACTGCCGATCTTCTTGAAAAGGTAGGCCTGTCCGCCGATATGGCCAGCCGCTACCCCCATGAATTTTCGGGCGGCCAGCGCCAGCGCATTGCCATTGCCCGTGCGCTTGCGCTCGATCCGAAGGTTATCGTCGCCGATGAGAGCGTCTCGGCGCTCGATGTTTCCATCAAGGCGCAGGTCTGCAATCTGCTGCTCGACCTGCAACAGAGCCTCAACCTCGCCTTCCTGTTCATCAGCCATGACATGGCGGTGGTGGAGCGCGTCAGCCACCGGGTGGCGGTGATGTATCTCGGGGAGATCGTCGAAATCGGGCCGCGTGCGGCGGTTTTCGACAATCCGCAGCATCCCTATACGAAAAAGCTGATGTCCGCCGTGCCGGTGCCGGACCCGGCAAGGCGCGGGATAAGGCGCGGCATATCCAATGACGAGCTGAAAAGCCCGATACGGGCCATGGGATATGAAACGCCGGTGCGAAACTACAGGACGGTTTCGCCCGGCCACCTGGTGCAGGTGGCCTGAGACGACGGCTGCTGTATGAATGCTCCGAAGAAGAAGCCGCTATGCGGGGTTCTTGGGCGGAACGCCGCGCAGGTGCTCCATAAGATAGGCATGGGTCGCGGCATTGGCGACGATCAGCGTACCGGTCTTTTCATAGAACTCCGGTCCGCGGCCCCACCAGTCGGTCACGATGCCACCGGCCTCCTGCACCAGCAGAATGCCGGCTGCCGTGTCCACGAAGCCCGTTTCCTCGTAATAGCCGGTCAGCCGGCCGCAGGCGACGTAAGCGCAGGAATTGGCGGCGCTGCCGACCACACGGACCGCGCCGATGGGCGCACGAATGGCGTCAAGGCGTTGATAGGCGCCGGGATAAAGCTGGAGATTGGGCGTGGGCAGGCCCGTGCCGACGCACATCAGGGCGACATCGGTGCTGGCATTGACCCGCAGGCGCTCGCCGTTGAGATAGGCGCCGTCTCCCTTGATCGCGGTGAACATCTCGTCGGAAACGGGATTGTAGACCAGCCCGCAGATCGTTTCATTGCCACGGCGAAGCGCAATGGTGATTGTATAGTGCTGGCCGAAAAGGAAATTGGTGGTGCCGTCGATGGGGTCGACCAGCCAGCGGTGATCCTGATCCGTCCCTTCGACGGGCGCGAATTCCTCGCCGGTCAGTCCCCAGGGATATTGCCCGAGCAGACGGTCGCGGATCAGTGTTTCGGAATCCCTGTCCGCGTCGGAAACGAAGTCCCCCGGTCCCTTGACGCCGATCTCGATCTCGCGGAAGCGCCTGAAATGGTCGAGCGTCAATGCGCCGGCTTCGCGGGCGGTGGCGACCATATGGTCGAGGATGGTGCTGTAATTGACTGTCATCGGCTGAAAACCTCGGCGAGCCCTTCCGGATCGTCGGTGGTGATCTGGTCCACCTTAAGCCGCAAGAGGCGTTTCACCTGTTCTATGGATTGCGGTGTGACGCTGTTGATCGTCCACGCGTCGACCCGGCGACCGGCGGCGTGGATGGGGGCGATGATATCGACACCCGCATCCTCGGCGGCAAGCACGATCTCGTAGGCGAGGTAGATCATGTCGGCATCGGGTGCCGTGGCAAGGGCGTCTGCGATGAAGCCCGGATAGTTTCCGCTTGCCTTCAGGGCGGCTAGCGTGCCGCGATGGCATGGATCATATCCGGTGCGAAGGCCGGGGGCTGACCCGGCAAGCGTCGCGATGGCGTCGAAATCGCCGCCCGACAGGATCACGGACTTCGCCAAGGGCGAAACGCTCGCCCCGAAACCGGCGACCACCTGCGGAGTAAGCGCTTGCCGGTCTTCCTTGAAATCGAGCTGGAGCAGGGCGTCGGGATGAACGGCGCCCTCGGCAAGCAGGGCGCAAAGGTCTTCGAGCAGCATTACCTTCGCATCGATGGGCTGGCCGTCATTGTCGCGCAAATGAAGCTGGCGCAGGGCGGCGGCGGATGTGTCGCGCACCCGGCCGGTGCCGGTGGTCTCCCGATCCAGCGTCCGGTCATGCAAAACGGCGCAGCCGTGATCGGCGTGAATGACGAGATCGACCTCGATGCTTGCACCGAGCCGCATCGCCTCGATGATACGCTCGCCGGTAAAGACCGGATCGTCAGCGCGGCGGCGGGCGCGATGCCATTTGAGCCATGTTCTGTGGCCGTCGCGGTCGATATGGATCGGCTGGTTCATGTCAGCTCCGGTAGATTGGGCGGTTGTCGCGATAGGCCGTGATGGCACGGGGCGAAATCCGTACGCCCTGTCCCGTCTGGAACATATCCGGGTGGGCGACCATGGATTTGATCCTTGTACCATCGGCAAGATCAAGGTCGACAAGCCCGTGGGTGCCGTAATCCGTCACCCGATGCACACTTGCTTCCGGCGTTTCGGAAATCGTCAGATCGATGGCTTCCGGGCGAACGGCGAGAATGGCCGGTCCGTCGGAGACCGGAAGCGGCAGGGTGAAGTCGGCGCGCATGAAGTTTCCGTCTGAAACCGCGCCCTCTATCAGGTTCATGGTGCCGATGAAGCCGGCGACGAACGGGGTCTGCGGTTCGCGATAGATCACATTCGGCCGGTCGATCTGTTCGGTCTTGCCGTTCGCCATCACGACGATGCGGTCGGCCATGGAAAGGGCCTCATCCTGACCGTGGGTGACGAACAGCGTGGTGATGCCGAGACGCTGCTGAATATCGCGCACCTCTTCCCGCAGCCGCTCGCGCAGATGCTGGTCGAGGCTGGCGAAGGGCTCGTCAAGCAGGAGTATTTTCGGTTCGAGAACCAGCGAGCGGGCGAGCGCTACGCGCTGCTGCTGGCCGCCGGAAAGCTGGCTGGTGGCGCGCTCGCCATAACCGGAAAGCCCGACGAGCTCGAGCACAGCCTCCACTTTCTCTCTGATGACTGCAGCCGGCATGCGGCGCAGCCCGAGGCCGAAAGCGAGGTTTTTGAAGACGTTCATATGGCTCCAGAGCGCGTGGCTCTGAAACACCATGCCGGTTGGCCGCCGCTCTGGCGGCAGGTGGGTGACATCTTCGCCATCGATGGTGATCTGCCCGCCCGTCGGCTGCTCGAAGCCGCCGACCATGCGCAGCAGCGTCGATTTGCCCGAACCGGAAGGGCCGAGAAGGCAGACGAGTTCGCCATCGGCGACATCGAGCGAGAAACTGTCGACTGCCTTGGTCCCGCCGGAATAGGTTTTCGTGACCTGGCGGATGTGAAGTACGGACATGATGATTTCCTAACCGCCGAAACCGCGGGCGAATGCGCCGCCACCGATGACGCGGCGGGCGAACATGAGGGCAATGAAGGACGGCACCCAAAGCAGGACGGAGAGGACCGCGCCATACTGGATAACCATCTGGTTGTTGATGTAGCTGATCATCAGCACCGGCATCGTGCGAATGCCGGGCGCACCGATCAGCCATGCGCCTTCCGTCTCGTAAAAAGTGCCGACAAAGCTCAGCAGCACGGCAGCGGCGATGGTCGGTCCCGCCTGCGGCAGCGTAATCGACCAGAAGACCCTGAGCGGACTGGCGCCGACATCGCGGGCCGCCTCTTCCATGCGCCGGTCGACAGCCTGAAATGCCGCCACGGGAATCCAGATCATGAACATCAGCGTGCCGACTAGCTGGATGAGAACGACGCCCCAGAAGGTGCCGATGAGGTTGAGCTGCAGGAAAATGGCGGCAATCGCCACCAGAAGCCCGAATTTCGGGAAGGCGTGGCCCGCAAGGAAGGAGAAGAACAGCAGGTTGCGGCCGGGAAAGCTCATGCGCGCAAAGGCATAGGCGGCGGGAAGGCAGATCACCGCTGAAAGCAGCGTTACCACAGTCGTCAGCCGCAGGCTCAGCATCAGCGCGTTCCACACGTCGGCGCGGCCGAGCGTCTGGCCCCAGAAGCGGAAACCGAACTGCTGGGGAATGACGTTGGGGAAACGCCAGACCTCGGTGAATGCCCAGGTGCCCACGACAAGCAGCGGCCCGACGATGGCGACGGTGAGAAGGGTGGCGAAAAATATGCCGGGCCAGTCCATGCGGGTTCGCGCCGGCGTGAGGGTCGTCATGTCATTTCCCCTGGTTGCGTGCGACCGAACGCACGTAGAACAGGCCGAATGCGATGCAGAAACCGAAAGCGATGACGGCCTGGGTCATGGCGCCGATGGGATCCTGCACTTCGCGCAGCGTGCGCTGCATGAAGGGGCCGAGCATTTCGGGAGAGGCCGGTCCGAGAAGATAGGGCAGGGTGAAGGAGGAAAAAATGCCGAGCACCGAAAAGGAAAGCGCCACGAGAATGGAATTGGAAATGCGCGGCAGGATGATGTGCCAGAAGACCTGAAGCGCGTTTGCACCCACATCCCGCGCCGCCTCCACCGACTGGTTGGCGACGCTGCCAAGCCCCGCGAGCAGGATCAGAACGGTCAGCGGAATATTGTCCCAGACGAGACCGATGACCGGTCCCCACGGGGTGAGATAGGGCGTGCGGATTTTCGGTAGATCGACCGCATTGAGCAATATGTCCGCCATGCCGTTGGGCCCGAGAACGCGGATGAAGGCGAAGGCGAGGATGATGGAAGGCACGAACATCGGGAAGATGGCGAGCGCCTGCACATAAGCCGAAAGGCGGCCTTGCGAAAAGCGCAGGTAGAGCGCGATCGGCAGGCAGATCGCCAGCAGGAGGATCGCGCAGACCATTGTCGTCCACAACGTCACGGCAAGATTGTCGAGGCTGTAGCGGTCCGAAAAGAAGAAGCCGTAGCTCGAAAGATCGAAACCCGTTTCACCGTTCGCTCCGGTGCGCCAGACGGTGCGGCCGATGGCGTTGATGGCAGGCCAGATGACGAGCCACATCATCAGGAACACGGGGATGGCGACGAGCAGGAGGCCGACTGGCCTCCTGCCTGCCGTATTGTCGATGAGCGGGCGAACCGCTCCTTCCGCAACCTTGGTCACGACTTGCGGTCGACGTTGGGAGCGACGTTGCGATACCAGCCATCATTGATGGCGGTTTCCCATTTGCCGGCCGGGAAGGTCGGAATGGTCTGCGGGATGATGTCGGCGAAACGCTTGCGCAGTTCGGCCGGCACATAGTCCCAGGAAACGCCGGGGAAACCGCCGAGTTCGGTGAGGATCGCGCCCTGAATTTCTTCCGACAGCACGAAATTGGCGAGCTTCAGGGCGGCGTCGCGATTGGCGCCGTTGGCAAGCACCACGGCGCGCGAGAAATCACCGCAAAGCGCCAGATCCTGAAGCTGGACGAGGCCAGTTTCTTGCGGCAGAACGCCCTGATCGATGGCCTTCAACACCTGATCGGACCAGACGGGAGTCATGGTGACGACGCCCTGCGAAAGCAGCTGCAGCGACTGTGTGTTGCCGGAGGAATATGCGCCCTTGTCATAGAGCGACGGGGCGATATCGTTCAGCAGCGCCCATGCCTTGCCGAGAGCCTTGTCACCGGCTTCCTGCGTGTAATTATCGACCGTGAAGGCCTTGGGGTCGAGGCCGTTGGCCTGATGGATGGCGCGGCGGACGAAGTTACCGCCGGAGCCGCCCTTGTCGGGACGGTTATAGACGAACTGGCCGGGATTGGCCTTGATCCACTTGACGAGCTCATCCCAGGTCTTCGGTGCATCCGCCGGCTTGAGCTTGCTGGTGTCATAGGCGAGCAGAACCTGGCTGCCGCGATAGGGCAGGCTATATTCGCTGCGGATGGCAAGCGGATTGACGCGCGAATAGTTGGAGAGGCCGGCTTTCGCCATGTTCACATAGATGCCGGCATCGATGCCGCCGGTGGGCAGCAGCGGATCGGCCGTTTCGAAATAATCGGCCTGCGGATCGGTGCCCGTCTGCTTTGCGGCGATGGCGCGCTCGCCGATGGCGGTGATGCCCGCGCTGTCGCCGGCATCGACGAGGTTGAGCTTCAGGCCGGGATTGGCGGCTTCAAAGGCGGGCTTGATCGTATTGGACCAGAAATCGAGGATATTCGTATCCGAACTGGTGTACCAGTCGATCATGCCCGGAGCGGCGAAGCTCATGCGCGGTGCAAGGGCGAGACCGGCGGCGGCGCCTGCGGCGGACATCATAAAGGTGCGGCGTTTCATCTATGTCTCCGATGTTTTCGGCGCGAGTGGAACTGCTGAGCGCTGACCCCGGGGAAGATGGGGAAGGCTCTGGCCGGTCGTTGCACAGCCGTGCATTTTTTGAACGGGCCGGCGGCGGTTCTAATGTCTTTCCATAACGCTTTCGTGACGGTTGCTGCCGACAGCATCGCCGGCGCACACTGTTCGTGTCGCCGTTCGAAAGCAGGCCCTACTCAAGGCGTTGCCGGGCAGGTAGAGTGATCGCGATTGGATTGGAGGGAGGGGAGCGATGATTGCAGCCTATATCGACGAACTTATCATGTTCTGTGCCGGCCTGTGGATGACATGTGTCGGCTTCGGTTATCTGCCGCTGTCAAAAAACATGGTCAGTCAGCCGCCGGTTGTTCGTCACTTCAGATGGATGGGGTCTCTGCTGATCGTTATTGCAGCCGTTCTGGCTGCTGCCAGCTGACCGGAGAATCTTCCGCAAAGAAAAACCCCGCCGAAGCGGGGTCTCGTCTTACCAGGGCTGACGTCCATACCAGTCGTCGATGTCTTTCCTGGCCCGGTCCTTTTCGTAACCGTAGCGCTCCTGAATCTTGCCTTCGAGCTGTTCGCGTTTGCCGTTGATGACATCGAGGTCGTCGTCGGTGAGTTTACCCCACTGCTCCTTGACCTTGCCCTTCATCTGCTTCCAGTTGCCTTCAACGCGGTTCCAATCCATTGGTGCTCTCCCTTTTTTGGCTTGCACTGGTAAATGTCCGAACCTCCGCAGGGTTCCGCCGAGCGGCCGAAATGTTCGGCGTAACTGTGGCCTGCTGCCACGAAAAGATCACGATTCATTCAGCCGCAGTTCACCCGGCGGGGCGCTAAATCGTCTCATCCCACAAGGAGGGAGATAAGATGCGCAAGATGATTCTAACCGCCGGATTAATTCTCGGCGCCCTGTTCGGCACCGGCGCCAACGCCATGCCTGTCGGTCAACCGTCTGCACCTTCGGCATCCCACATTCAAAAGGTGGATTATGCCTGCGGCCGCGGCTTCCATTTGACTCCGCGCGGCTATTGCCGTCCGAACGGACCGCGTTATGAGCGCGGCTGGGACCGGCGCGACCGCTGGGAAGCTCGCCGTGAATGGCGCGAGCGTCAGGCCAGACGGGAATGGCGTGAGTGGCGCGACCGCAGAGATTATCGCGACTACCGCGATCGTCGCGATTATTATCGATACTGATCGGGCAAGGCCCTCTCTACGTCGGGAGGGCCTTTCTCATATGGCCTGGTGAGGGCCATCCGCTCTCGGGGAGGGTGTGAATACAGCGTCCCTGCTCCAAATCAGCATGGGCTTAGACAGAATTGCCTTCAATGTGAGGAAACCCTGACGGCAGTTCGGGGTTAGTCCCGTATCACCGTTCATAAGGAGGATACGATGGACATCACCAGACGCACGATTCTCACCGCCGGTGCAGCAACCGCCGCCGCTGCAATCTTTCCCCGCCCGCACGTCGCGCGTGCCGCACTGCCCTTGATGCAGCCCAAACTTCCTTTCGCCGAGGCCGATCTCGCGCCAGTGATTTCGGCGAAAACGGTGGGTCTTCATTATGGAAAACACCACAAGGCCTATTACGACAAGCTGAATGCGCTTGCCGCCGGCACGCCCTATGCCGACATGGAGCTGGCGGATATCGTGACGACATCCGCCAAGTCGAAAGAGGCGGCGGACGTCAAGATCTTCAACAATGCCGCACAGGCGTGGAACCATGTCGCCTATTGGGATCAGTTCGTACCGGGCGGGCCGAACCGGCCGACGGGCGATCTCGCCACTTCGGTAGACGAGACCTTCGGTGGCTATGATGGTTTCATCAAACGTGCGGTCGATGTCTCCGACACGGTCTTCGGCACCGGCTGGGTGTGGCTCACGCGCGGCGACGACGACCGGCTCGCGCTGATCGGATATGAGGACGGCAAAAATCCCGTCGCTGTCGGTCGCCCGGCCTATCTCGGCATCGACATATGGGAGCATGCCTATTACGTCGATTATGAAAATCGCAAGGCCGACCATATTCGCGCCGTGCTCGACAAGCTGGTTAACTGGCGGGTCGTCGAAGAACGCCTGAAATCATAACGATCCTCTTTCTCCTGAAACCTGCCGGCAGCGGCCGGCCGCCTGCGGGTTGCCCTGAGGTGCATTTTAGCTACTATGCGCCCATGGCGAGGAGGCCATGTTACAGGAGGGTTCATGATTTACCGGTCTTCAAAACGGCGCATGATTTTGAAACTTGCCGCTGCGGCGGTTTCTTTCGGTATGCTGGGAACGGCTGCGCTCGCGCAGGGTTTCCCCGATCGAACGATTACTCTGGTCGTTCCTTTCGCGGCGGGCGGCTCCACCGATGTGGTCGCGCGTGTTATCGCACAGAAGATGGGTGATGAGCTCGGCCAGCAGATCGTTGTTGAAAATGTCGCCGGGGCCGGCGGCAATCTCGGTGCCGACCGCGTGGCCCGCGCCGATCCTGACGGTTATACGATCCTGATGGGAACGGTTGCCACCCACGCCCTCAACCCGCTCATTCTCAAGACCAAGCCTTACGATCCGGAAAAGGATTTCACGCCGGTTTCGCTGCTCGTGGTGGTGCCGAATGTGCTGGTCGTCAATCCGAAGCTCAACGTCAACAGCGTGGCGGAACTGATTGCCCTCTTGAAGGCCGAGCCGGACAAACATGCCTACGCCTCTTCCGGCAATGGCACCCCGCTGCATCTTTCCGGCGAACTTTTCAAGAGCATGGCCGGCGTCAGCATGCAGCATGTTCCCTACAAGGGTGCAGGCCCGGCGCTCAACGATCTGCTCGGCAATCAGATTTCCATCATGTTCGACAATCTGCCGTCTTCGTCCGGACATATCAAATCCGGCACGTTGCGGGCGCTCGGCGTCACGACCAAGGAGCGCGCCTCGTCCTTCCCGGATCTGCCGACAATCGCCGAGACGGTGCCGGGTTATGAGACCTACACCTGGAATGCGCTCTTTGCGCCTGCCGGCACGCCGGCCGAGGTGGTCGACAAGCTGAATGCCGCGGCCAAAAAGGCGCTTGCCGATCCGGGAGTTGCCGCACGCATGGCGGAGTTCAGCGCCAAGATCGTCGCCTCTTCGCCGGATGAGCTGAAAACCCACGTTGCTGCGGAAATCGCCAAGTGGGGACCGGTGGTCAAGGACGCGAATGTGCAGATGGACTGACCGGTAACGGCAGATACCATCCTCATTTTCCGCCACACATCCTGCCGGTTGCGGACGGAAATAACGACCTGACGAAATCGTGGCCGATGCCGTTGTCGCATCGGCCGCGATTCATAGTGACGCACCCAACCGGTGTGGCCATTCCGCATCACTCACCAGCCGGTTGCAAAAACCCGCTTGGCAAGCTCCAACGGCTGAGTTACAAATCTCACTACCGCGTCAGATCGAACAAAGGGAGGCGTTGCATGACACCAGCATTCTTCGAAACCCTCCCGCAGGGAATGACCCGACACTAGGTCATATCCATTCGCGGCCCGCCATCGCGCGCCCGACATGCGGTTTTACTTCCCCCATAGCCCGATTGATCTGACGGGATCACTTCGTCTCCCGCCCGGGCTGTGCCATCCAACTTCCGTTTTGAGGACCGGTCGCCGATTACATGGCGCTGGGCTGGTAAAAATGACTCGCAAGAAGCTCGATTTCCGCGCCGATGCCTATCGACATGTGCTCGGCTTTGTTTTCAACCATTGGCGTCATCGGCCGGCGCTGGTGGGTTTCATCATCGTTCTGGTGATTGCCAGCACGCTGGCCGAAGTGATGGTGCCGGTCTTTTCCGGCCAGATCGTCGATGCCATTGCCGGTGGCAACGGGGCAGACAAGGCGCTGCGCGCCTTCGTCATTGTGGTGGCGCTGGGGCTGGTGAGCGTTGTGCTGCGCTGGTTCATATTCAACGGCATCATCCGGTTGACGTTGAAAATCATGGCGGATGTCGCCAATAACGGCTTCCACAAGGTGCAGCGCTTCTCCACCGACTGGCATGCGAACAGCTTCGCCGGCTCCACGGTCCGCAAGATCACGCGCGGCATGTGGGCGCTGGATTCGCTGAACGACCTGCTGCTCGTCGCGCTTTTGCCATCCATCGTCATGCTGGTGGGCGCCACCATCGTGCTCGGCAGCTACTGGCCGGTCATGGGCCTGATCGTCGGTCTCGGATCGCTGATCTATATCGGCGTTACGGTCGGCCTTTCCATGGGATATGTGTCGCCGGCGGCAAGGCTTGCCAATGCCTGGGATACCAGACTTGGCGGCGCGCTGGCGGATGCCATCAGCTGCAATTCGGTGGTCAAGGCCTTCGGTGCCGAGACCCGCGAAGAAACGCGGCTGGGCCATGTGCTGGTGAAGTGGGACAACCGCACGCGCAGGACATGGAAGCGTGGCACGCTGAACGGCACGATCCAAAGCTTCATGATGGTCTCCATGCAGGCCGGCATTCTGGGTACGGGCCTCATCATGTGGCAAAAGGGGCTGGCGACGCCGGGCGACATTACCTTCGTGCTTGCGATGTTCTTCGTGCTGCAGGGTTATCTGCGCGATGTGGGGCAGGATATCCGCAACCTGCAACGCGCCGTCAACGACATGGAAGAGCTGGTGCTGCTGGACAAGATGCCGCTCGGCATCGAGGACAGGCCGGATGCGGGGCCTATCAAAATTGGAAAGGGCGAGATCGTCTTCGATCACGTTACCTTCCAGTATGGCGCGCATCCCACGCCGCTTTACGATGACTTTTCGGTCACCATCAAGGCGGGTGAACGGGTGGGTCTGGTCGGCCATTCCGGTTCGGGCAAGACAACCTTCGTCAAGCTCATCCAGCGGCTTTACGACATCAAGTCGGGCGCGATCCGCATCGACGGCCAGAATATCGCAGGCGTCACGCAATCGAGCCTGCGCGGCCAGATCGCCATCGTGCAGCAGGAGCCCATCCTGTTCCACCGCACGCTGGCGGAAAACATCGCTTACGGCCGGCCGGACGCCACGCGGCGTCAGATCGAGCAGGCGGCGAAACAGGCCAGCGCCCATGATTTCATCATGTCCCTTCCCAAGGGTTATGAGACGATGGTGGGCGAACGCGGTGTCAAGCTGTCCGGCGGTGAGCGTCAGCGTGTCGCCATCGCCCGTGCATTCCTTGCGGATGCGCCGGTGCTGATACTGGACGAGGCCACTTCCAGCCTCGACAGCGAAAGCGAAGTGCAGATCCAGCAGGCGATGGAACGGCTGATGGTCGGCCGCACCACACTCGTCATCGCCCATCGGCTCTCCACTGTCCGGGCGCTGGACCGGCTGCTTGTCTTCGACAAGGGCAGGATTGTCGAAGAGGGTGATCATCAGGCGCTGATCCGCCTCAATGACGGCATCTACCGCCGGCTGTTCGAACGGCAGGCGCTGGAGCTGACCAAGGGCCTGGTGGCCTGAAAAAACCAAACGCCGGGGGTATCCTCCCGGCGTTCCCTTCCCGAACATTGACCCCGCGCCACGAACACGCCGCTTTTTTCGCGTAAGTGGGTGTTCTGCGCAACACCAACAGGACGGTGAACCATGGATTTCCACCCGATCACAAAGCCGCAACGCCTTGTCATCAGGGGAACCCATATCCATGCCGCATTCCATCACTCTCTCGGACCTCTCGTGGTCGACACCTGACGGTCATCCGCTCTTTTCCGACATCAATCTTCGCTTCGGACCTGAACGCACCGGCCTCGTCGGGCGCAACGGTGTCGGCAAGACAACGCTTCTGAAACTGATCGCCGGCGAACTGTCGCCGTCCGCGGGCACGGTGTCCGTCTCGGGCAGCGTCAATCTGCTGCGCCAGAGCGTGCAGGTCGTGTCCGACGAGACCGTCGCCGACCTGTTCGAAGCGCGCGATGCGCTGGAGGCGCTTGCCCGTGCGCAGGCGGGAACGGCCACTCTGGAAGAGCTTGAAGACATCGACTGGATGCTGGAGGAGAAAATTGCCGGAGCGCTCGCGCAGGTCGGGCTGGACGCCTTGCCCTCCACGCCGCTTTCGGCGCTATCCGGCGGCCAGCGCACGCGGGCCGCACTTGCGGCTCAAATTCATGCCGCGCCGGATTTCCTGATCCTCGACGAACCGACCAACAATCTCGACCGGGACGGACGCATTTTCGTTGCCGATTTTCTGGCGGGCTGGCGCGGCGGAGCGATCGTCGTCAGCCATGATCGGGAGCTTCTCGAAACCCTCGATGCAATTGTGGAAATGACCACGCTCGGCGCCACCCGCTACGGCGGCAACTGGAGCCACTATCGCGCACAAAAAGCGCTGGAACTTGCCGCCGCCGAACAGGACTTCGCGAATGCGGAAAAACGTCTGTCGGATGTCAAGCGCCGGTCGCAGGAAGCCTTGGAGCGCAAGGCTCGCCGTGATAGCAGGGGTGCTGCAAAAGCGGCGAGGGGAGACATGCCCCGTATCCTTGTCGGTGCGATGAAAAGGCGTGCCGAAAAGACGAGCGGCGACAATGCCAATCTGGCCAGCCGCCTGACAGCCGAGGCGACCGAAGACCTGAAGACGGCGCGTGAGCGGATCGAAATCCTGCAGGGCGTCAGTGTCACATTGCCGCCCAGCGGGCTGCACGCGACAAAAACCGTGCTCAGCCTGCAAAATCTGACTGCGGGATATCAGGCCGAACACCCCGTGCTTCGCGATCTGTCCTTCGAGATCATCGGACCGCAACGGGTTGCCGTCACCGGTCCGAACGGATCGGGAAAAACGACGCTGCTTTCGGTGATCACCGGGGAATTGCCGCCATTCGAAGGCGCGGTGCATATCGGGGTGAAGGCTGTGTTTCTCGACCAGCAGGTCAGCCTGCTCGACGCGAGCCTGTCCATCCGCGACAACTTCCTTCGGCTTAACCCTAAGGCCGGGGAGAATGCCTGCCGCTCCGCGCTTGCGCGCTTCATGTTTCGTGCCGATGCCGCCTTGCAGATCGTTTCAACGCTCTCGGGCGGGCAGATGCTCAGGGCCGGTCTCGCCTGTGTTCTGGGAGGCCCGCAGCCTCCGCAATTGCTGATCCTCGACGAGCCGACCAACCATCTGGATATCGATTCCATCGCGGCCGTGGAGGCTGGCCTTCAGGCCTATGACGGCGCCTTGCTGGCGGTCAGCCACGATGAGGCTTTCCTCGCCGCCATTGGCATCGAAAGGCGGCTGGAACTTGGGAAGTCAGAGATGCGTTCAGGCGCTCAGTAGTTCACCGTCACGACGACCGTATCGGAGTAGTTTCCCGGCGCTGGCGTGTTCTGCGCCGGGACGCGGCCATAGACTGTCAATGTCTGCAGGCTGCCCGTTCCGGTGCCGGTGGCTATTTCGCCCGCCGCACTTCCCCAGACATACGTGCGGTTCACATCGCGGTAGAGACCATAGGTTATCGAACCACCCGCCTGCACCATCTGGCGCGTGGCGGGCGGGCTGTTGCTCAGGCCGCCATTGAGCGCCACACTGTAGCTCAGATTGGTGGTGCAGGTCAGATTGATCGCTCCGGTCGCATTGACTGCCGTGTTCAGCACCCCGTGACTGCCGAAATCGATGTTCTGGGCCGAGATGATGCAGGTGGGCGCCACGGCGGCCGACACGTTGAACGGCACCTGCGTGGGGTTCTGGGTCACGGAAGAGCAGCTCGGTGCAAGCAGGGTAAAGGTCGTATAGGTGAAGCTCGTTTCCGCGCCGGCGAAGCTGGAAAGATAAAGGCCGCGCGCTGCCGAGGCCTGACCGGCGTTGATCCGGCCATAGACCGTGCGGCTCGTGGTGTTGATCAGGAGCGGCAGTGCCATATCGATTGGCGGAGGCGAGCCGAGTGCGGGCTGCGTGACCGATCCCCATGAGGTTGTCCGCGCCGAGTTCTGGTAAAGCTGATAATTGAGGATGTTGCTGCCCTGAAGCATGCGACGGATGCCGCCCGACTGCCCGCCGCTTCCGGCATTGATGTTGGGGCAGATGCGGATGGAAAGCGCCAGCGACAGGGGATTGGAGCAGGTGACTGACAATGTCGCCGTCGTGTCCACGGCGCTGCCGCTTGCAAGATTGACGAAACCGAAATTCATATCCGACATGCTGAAGGTGCAGCTTTGCGCCAGTGCCGGTGAAGCCGGGAGGAGAGCGGCGATGGCAAGGGCGGTGCGGGTCAGGACCTTCATGGAATGCTCCTGCATAGGGTTTCGAAAGTTGCGCGTGAATTGCCGGCGGAAGGCACGGTGATCTGGGCTTCGCATTCGCCCTTCGTCGGCTGCATGATGCGGAGCCGATGCGTCTTGCTGATATTGTCGAGATAGGCCTGTCCGTCATAACCGACGATGAAATCGCGCTTGCCGTCGATTTTGCCGGTCGATCCGGTTTCGATGAATTCGCCGCTCTCGTCTTTCAGCGTCACCAGCGCCACCTGACCCTCGGTTTCCACCTTGAAATTGACCACCGCGCCGGCCTGTTGCGTCGGCCTGACCGTCTGTTTCGTCCGGTCGATGCGGGCGTCGACCGGAAGATTGCTCGGATCGAGCGTGATGTTGTTGACGTCATAGGAGCGCAGGTTCGGAAGCAATATCTTGCCGCGGCGGTTGGTCTGGCCGATGGGGCGGTTTTCCAAAAGGATATCGACACCGGGCGCGCCCGCATCCACCACGGCGAAAGCGTCGTCGATCCGGCTGCCGACAAAGACATCGCCGCCGGCGAGCGCTATCGATCCTTCGATCTGCGCATAGGCCTGTGTCGTGCGGTTGAATTGGTCGACGCCGGCCGAAACGCGCGCGGCGCTGCCGCGGTAGCTGCCGGAAACGGAGGCGATGTCGTTGCCGCCGGTCGAGCCGCGCAAACGCCAGCCATAACTTCCCTCGGCCTGCTCTTCGGATTTTCCGACCTCGGCCGTCAGCGAATATCCATCCGCATCCGACGACATGCCGGCCGAGCCGGAGACGCCGCCGCCGAACGACCAGGAGAGGCCCGCGAAGATGCCGTAGGATTTGTTGTCCTCAAGGTCCTTATAGGCGGTGATGAAAATATTGCCGTTCTCGCCGAACGGCCGCGTGGCGGAAAGGCCGAGCAGCCGGGATCGTCTTTCATCGAATGTTTCGAGTTCCGTATAGGAGAAATTGAGGCTGGTCTCATCGAAACCGAGCTGGGTGGAAACGGAAATCTGGTCGAGGGCACGCGGCGGCCGCGCGCTCAGCAGCCCGGATGCCGTGCGGATATCGGACAGGTCGGCGGAGACGGAGGCCATATCGTGATAATCGCCGAATGTCCTTTGTGACCGTCCGTGAAATTTTACCCCCAGCAATTCCGCTTCGACGCTTGCGGAAAGCTGATAACCGCTTTCCGCGCCAAAGCGGCTCGATGCGCCCGAAACCGCCGCCAGTCCCTGCGCTCCAAGGGTGAAGACGCCGCCAAAGCCGATATTGTAGAAATTCTCACCGCCTTCCGCATGGCCTTCCAGCGTCAGACTGTCCGACACGCCATAACGCAGCGTCGCAGACCCCAGCGGTTTGTCATCGTAATCGAAAGACGAGGTTCCGTAATTGCGCCGGGCAAAGCCAAGTTCGGCCGAAAAATCGATGAGGCCCCGCGCCAGCAGATCCGGTGAAGCATAAAAGGGCGTTTCGGACACGGTTTCGCGCCCCAGCGCATCCCGCACCACCAGCCGCGCATTGCCCGCGCCGCTGATGACAGGGAGATTGGTGATCGAGAACGGCCCTTCGGGAACATCCTGCGACAGGCGGCGGACATTGTTGACATAGACGTCGACGGTGGAGGGCACGGCTGCGGAACCGGCAAATTCCGGCATCGGCATGGTGACGATATCCGGCCGCAGGTCGAAATTGCGGCGTATCTGCAGGCCGCCCAGCCGTGTCGGGCGTGTCCAGCTCAGCCCGCCGGTGATGAGATCGCCGGCCCGATAGCTCGTCAGCGTGTCCTCGTCCGAGTAGCTCCAGGTGGTATCGAGGCGCTGGGTATCGAACTCCGACAGGCGCGATGTGCTCAGAACCTGCGATGAGGAGAGCACGCCGAGCGGACCGAAGGCCCTGCTTTCCAAAAGGGCCGAGACGCCGTTGAAATCGGCGATATCCGACCATTTGTTGCCGCCGGAGGAACCATAGATCGTGTAATTCACCAGACCTCCAAAATCGCTCGTGGCCTTTTCCTGGGTCTCTTCGTCTTCTTCCCGCGCAATCTTGCCGGAGGCGTCGATCACCCTGTTCGCCCGCGCCGCCATCGGCAGGGTGAAATGCATGGACTGGGTGCCTTCATCGTAGCGCGCCACAACATCCGGCAGCCGGGAAATATCGATCCAGCCATCATCGCCGGCAGCGCTTTCAACCGGGGAAATCCCGATATTGGTGAGCTGTTCCGGCTCGATGAGAAACGATCCGGCGTCGTTTTGACGAAATGTGGCGATCATTTCTGTCGAAACATCGTTGATGTAGACTTCGAGCTGCAACTGTCCGGCTTCTTTTGCGGCAAAAGAGGCCGGTTGCGCCGCAGGGGGTATATCCTGCGCCACGGAGAAATTGCCCGATGAAATGACCGTCAGAGCGGCAATCGTCAAAACGGCGAGATCAGCCGCCCGAGACGCGCGCCGTCGCATTGACGGGGCCGCCTTCGCTGTCTGCCGAAATCTTCAGCGTGCCGCCGCCTTTTTTGCCGCCCGTTGCCGGAACCACAAAGCTTGCGGCGGATCCGCCAAGCACATATCCCACCAGCCCCTGCTGCCGGGCAAGCGCCTGCCCGTTGCTACCGGAAAGCATCAGGTTGGCGATCCTTATGCGCTTTGCGCCCGTGTTGGACACAGAGACCCGGTAGCCATTGCCCTGCGGCGTTACCTTCCAGGCAGGTTCTGCGTCGCCTGTGGAGGCGGGTGAGAAGAAAACGGGTATGGAGTGGCGCACCACCAGATTGACCGTGCCGGATTGCGGTCTTCCCGCCGGCGGCAATTCGTCGACGATGACGCGGTAACTCTCTTCGGCCCGAAGCGGCGCCTTGGAAAGGCGGACGATGCGGATGAGGTTTTCCGCGCCTCCCTTCAGTTGCGTCATCGGCGGGCTGGCGACGACGTCCTGCGCCGCCGTATAGACGTCCTGCCCGTTCTGCTGGGTCCAGCGGAATATCCTGACCTGAACGTTGATCGGGGTTTTCGCATCGTTCCAGATGCGGAGGCTGGAGGCCGCCGTGGGCGCTTTGAGATCCAGAAGCACGGGTGCGACCCGTAGCGATGCAGACTGTGAAGGTGAAACACTCAAACCGGCAA
This sequence comes from Agrobacterium deltaense RV3, assembly GCF_900013505.1. Lineage (NCBI taxonomy): Bacteria > Pseudomonadati > Pseudomonadota > Alphaproteobacteria > Hyphomicrobiales > Rhizobiaceae > Agrobacterium > Agrobacterium deltae. Next base: position 2,006,981 of record NZ_LT009746.1, read on the forward strand.
AAAACGCAGCCGCTAAGGTAAAAACACGCATGCGCGATCCTCCCTGTGGCGATCAGTAGTTGAGCGTGGCCGTCACCGTATCGGTATAGACGCCGACCGCGGGTGTCGTCTGGGCAGGAACGCGCCCATAGACCGTGAATGTCTGCGGCGCCCCAGTTCCGGTTCCCGTTTGCCGGTCCGTTCCCACGGTGTTCCCCCACACCGTGCTATGTGCCGCAGTCGTATAAAGCGAGTAGGAAATGGTCGCGCCCGCAGGCGATGTCATCAGACGGTTGGCGACCGTCGCCCCCGAGCCGGCACCGGCGCTGAGACCCAGGCTGAAGGGTGTGCTGGCCGTGCATTGAACGACAATATTGCTGGTCGCATCGATATTGCTGCCGATCACACCATTGGTGCCGAAATTGAGGTTGCCGGCGGAATTGATCTGGCACGCCGCCTGAATGGTGATCTGGACGTTGAAATTCGTCGTGGCGACCTGCGCGACGCCCGATGCCGGTGTAAGGACCAGTGCCGCAAATGATAATAAATAGCCTGATGCTGCAAACTTCATGCTGCCTCCCCAAGCTGCTGCGCTGCTGATTTTCCGATGCGCAACATGGAATTACTCCAATAACGGGTAATTAGAATAATCTAATACTCGCGCCGATTTGGTTAATAAATCCTTAATGGGGGAGGCCTAAAAAACCACTGGCTGAAATGCAGTAGGCGCCACAATCAAAAGTGTCGCGACGTGGTTGCAAAGCACAGGATCGACGCTAAATCCCGTCTACGAGTTTTTTACTGAAATGCGACATCTTGTCAGCCGGCCCCGGTTGGCGTACTCGAAATCGATAGAAACCCGGGCCGATCAACAGTACCGTTCGGTGACGCTGCGTTCGGCTCCATAGACATCATGACGTTGGGATTGCGATGAACCTTTACTTGGATTACCTGGCTGAAATCAAAAGCAGAGAACCACAGGGTCTCGCGCCCAAGCCGATCGATGACGGTGCACTGACCGCCGAAATCATTGAACTGATCAAGGATGCAGGCAGCGAACACCGCGCCGATGCCCTGAAGTTTTTCATCTATAACACATTGCCGGGAACCACGAGCGCCGCCGGCGTGAAGGCTGCGTTTCTGAAGCAGATCATTCTCGGCGATGTCATCGTCCCTGAGATCACCCCGACCTTCGCGCTGGAACTGCTGTCGCACATGAAGGGCGGCCCGTCGATCAAGGTGCTGCTCGACATCGCGCTCGGCAACGATGCTGCAATCGCCTCCAAGGCGGGTGAAGTGCTGAAGACCCAGGTCTTCCTTTACGATGCCGACATGTTCCGCCTGCGGGATGCCTACAAGGCCGGCAACGCCATCGCCAAGGCCGTGCTGGAAAGCTACGCCAAGGCCGAATTCTTCACCAAGCTTCCGGATGTCGAAGACGAGATCAAGATCGTCACCTTCATTGCCGCAGAAGGCGATATTTCCACCGACCTCCTGTCTCCCGGCAATCAGGCGCATTCGCGCTCCGACCGCCAGCTGCACGGCCAGTGTATGATCTCGCCGGAAGCGCAGGCGCAAATCGTCGCGCTGCAGAAGCAGCATCCCGACAAGCGGGTGATGATGATCGCCGAGAAGGGCACGATGGGCGTTGGCTCCTCGCGCATGTCGGGCGTCAATAACGTGGCGCTGTGGACTGGCAAGCAGGCCAGCCCCTACGTGCCCTTCGTCAACTATGCCCCCATCGTTGCGGGCACCAACGGCATTTCGCCCATTTTCGCCACCACCGTCGACGTGACGGGTGGCATCGGCGTCAATCTGAAGAACTGGGTGAAGAAGCTCGGTGAAGACGGCAAGCCGATCCTCAACAATGACGGCAACCCCATCCTCGAGCAGAAATATTCGGTCGAGACCGGCACGGTCCTCAAGATCGACGCCAAGAACCGCAAGCTGCGGGACGAAAACGGCACCGAGCTGGTCGACCTCGCTTCGTCCTTCACGCCCCAGAAGATGGAATTCATGAAGGCGGGCAGCTCCTACGCCATCGTCTTCGGCAAAAAGCTCCAGACTTTTGCCGCTGAAACGCTTGGCGTCGAGGCGACCCCTGTCTTTGCACCGAACAAGGAAATTTCGATCGAAGGCCAGGGCCTCACGGCCGTCGAGAAGATTTTCAACCGCAACGCCGTTGGCGTGACGCCTGGCAAGGTGTTGCACGCCGGCTCCGACGTTCGCGTCAAGGTCAACATCGTCGGCTCGCAGGATACGACCGGTCTGATGACCGCGCAGGAACTGGAAGCGATGGCGGCCACCGTCATTTCGCCGCTGGTGGACGGCGCCTATCAGTCCGGCTGCCATACGGCGTCCGTCTGGGACAAGAAGGCTCAGGCCAACACGCCGAAGCTCATGGCCTTCATGCACAATTTCGGCGTCATCACCGGCCGTGATCCGAAGGGCATCTATCACTCCATGACGGACGTGATCCACAAGGTGCTGAACGACATCACCGTCGATGACCGGGCAATCATCATCGGCGGCGATAGCCACACCCGCATGTCCAAGGGCGTCGCCTTCGGTGCGGACTCCGGAACCGTCGCGCTTGCGCTAGCCACCGGCGAGGCGACCATGCCGATCCCGCAGTCGGTCAAGGTCACCTTCAAGGGAACGATGCAGCCCTACATGGACTTCCGCGACGTTGTGCACGCAACGCAGGCGCAGATGCTGCAGCAGCACGGCGACAACGTGTTCCAGGGCCGTATCATCGAAGTCCATCTCGGAACGCTGCTTGCCGACCAGGCTTTCACCTTCACCGACTGGACGGCCGAAATGAAGGCCAAGGCGTCGATCTGCATTTCCGAAGACGAAACGCTGATCGAGTCGCTGGAGATCGCCAAATCGCGCATCCAGATCATGATCGACAAGGGCATGGACAATGCCGCACAGACGCTTAAAGGCCTGATTGCGAAGGCGGATCAGCGCATTGCGGAGATCCGTTCCGGTGAAGTTCCAGCATTGAAGCCTGACGCGAATGCGAAATATTTCGCTGAAGTCGTCGTCGATCTCGATGTCATCAACGAACCGATGATCGCCGATCCAGACGTCAACAACAACGACGTTTCGAGACGCTACACGCACGATACGATCCGTCCGGTTTCCTATTATGGCGCTACCAAGAAGGTCGATCTCGGCTTCGTGGGCTCGTGCATGGTGCACAAGGGCGACGTGAAGATCGTCGCGCAGATGCTGCGCAACATCGAAAAGACCGAAGGCAAGGTCGAATTCAAGGCTCCGCTCGTCGTTGCCGCGCCGACCTACAACATCATCGACGAGCTGAAGGCGGAAGGGGATTGGGAAATCCTGCAGAAATATTCCGGCTTCGAATTCGATGATATCAATCCGAAGACAACGAACCGGACCGAATACGAAAACATCCTCTATCTGGAACGCCCGGGCTGCAACCTGTGCATGGGCAACCAGGAAAAGGCGGCGAAGGGTGACACGGTTCTGGCAACCTCGACGCGTCTCTTCCAGGGCCGTGTCGTTGAAGACAGTGCCGAAAAGAAAGGTGAATCGCTTCTGGCCTCGACACCGGTCGTGGTGCTGTCCGCCATTCTCGGCCGTACGCCGAGCATCGAGGAGTATCGTTCCGCCGTCGAGGGCATCGACCTGACGAAGTTCGCTCCGCCGAAGACGACGCCAATCGATTCCCAGTCGGTGCATTACTGAGATCGTGATTATCGCCGTGCTGGGCTATAGGCTCCGCGATGGCGATGCACTGAAAACGCCGAATGAACGTGGACAGCGGGGAGAAATCCCCGCTGTTTTTTATGGGTGGCGGTGCTCCGACCAGACCATTGGAGACTGGAGACATGTCTCGGCTTGGCCTTCGCCCCTTTTTGCGGTAACCAGACTGAATGATAAAAGCCTCGAGTATCACCTGCATCTAGCTCCCGCCGCAGCGCGAGGAGCATCGAGCGAAAAGCCGACAGGCTTGGCGCTCGTCGTCGGCTTGTCTGAAGGCAAGCGAATGCGAACATATGCAGTGAGATTACTCCAATGGAAAATTACTTCGAAAGCCCGTTCCGGGGCATCACGCTTGACAAGCAGGTCAGGAACCCGAACCTCGTGGTCGGGAAATACAGCTATTATTCCGGCTATTATCACGGCCACAGTTTTGAGGATTGCGCCCGTTATCTGCTGCCGGATGAAGGCGCGGACAGGCTGGTGATCGGAAGCTTCTGCTCGATCGGTTCGGGCGCCGCCTTCATCATGGCCGGCAATCAGGGCCATCGCAACGAGTGGATCAGCACCTTCCCGTTCTTCTTCATGCCGGAGGTGCCGGAATTCGAGAATGCCGGCAACGGTTATCTGCCGGCGGGCGATACCGTCATCGGCAACGATGTCTGGATAGGCTCGGAAGCGATCATCATGCCCGGCATCACGGTCGGCGATGGCGCCGTGATCGGAACGCGGGCGCTGGTGACGAAGAATGTCGAACCCTATGCCATCGTCGGCGGCAATCCCGCAAAAACGATCCGAAAGCGGTTCGATGACGACAGCATCGCCCTGCTGCTCGAGATGAAATGGTGGGATTGGCCGGCGGCACGGCTGAAGGCGGCAATGCCGCTTATGACCAGCGGCAATGTCGCCGAGCTTTATCGGTTCTGGCGATCCGATAAGCCGCAGCCGTAAAAATGCCCGGCCCGTCTCATCGAGGCGGGCCGACGCTTTCGGGTGATATGGGTGGAGACTCTCATCAACTGACGCCCTTCAGGGCGCGTGACTGCACACGTCGCAGCCGGACCGCCATCTGCCTCTTTGCCTGAATGTCGCCACGCCTGACGGCCACCGCGATGCCTTCCACCCACGCCGCAATGGCGCCGTCGTCATCTCCCAGCCGTGCACGACATTCGCCGAGTTCGGCCCAGACCGCCGAATAGTCGGGATCCTGTCGGATGGCCTCCTGGAGATGAAGCGCAGCATCTTCGAACTGCCCGGCCGCCTTGAGCGTCTTTGCGATTGAAAAGCGCAGGAGTGGGCTGTCCCGTCCGTCTTCCAGCATCCTCATGAGTTTTTCGATCATCATTATCCCGTTGCAATGGTGAAGCACCATGCAATCGGTACGACCTCAAGCGCGGTTAAGGTCAAGCGGGATTTTGCGCGGTCACTTCGCCATGCGACGCAATGCAACCGGGTCCCATATGTCGTCGAGCGGGCCTTCGAGAGCGGTTCGCGGGGGGATGAGCTTCGGTTCGATGATGGTGACTTCCGGCTCGGTCCGGTTCTCTTCCAGCAGTTCGAAACCCTTTTCAAGCATCTGCGCGATATCGGGTTTAATCATATAGACCGGGAAGGGAAGGAATGACCCGAACGGGTCGTAGTCGAAGCAGCCGACGACGATGTCGCCGAAGGCCTCGCCATCATGACGCCCCATGAAACGAAGCAGGCCTTCGAAATTTATCGATGAATTGACGAAGAAACAGCGGGGCAGGCGGCCCCTGCGCTCGAAGAAACGTTCGAATGCCAGCTCCGTCATATGCGGTGAATAGCCGGTGATCTCGATATCGTCTCCGCTCTCCGCCCCGAAATAAGCGGCCTTGGCGGCGTGGAAGCCGTCGATACGCTCGCGGCTGGCGTGGTCGTCATGACCGCCGAACAGGATGACGTCGTCAGGGCCGAGAGGCCCGCCTTTTTCCGCATGGGCAAGGATCGCCGATGTCAGTATCTCCGCACCGTGCCTGTTATCGGAAATGACCGAGGGTACAAATTTTCCGGGAAGGTCGATATTGACATGCGGCAGTGCTGCGCGGGCGCAGACCTGGTGCACGCCGTCGGGATCGGTCGCGCCTGCAATGAAGAGGGCATCGATGGAATAGGCGATCAGGGTCTCCACGGTGCGGCGTTCTTCCTCGGGATCGCGCCGTCCGGAGACCACCATGGGCGACAGGCCGCGTTTGCGTGCCTGCCCCTCGAATGTCTGCGCCATCGATGAAAAGAACCGGTTGTCATAAATGGGCACCAGAAGCCCGACGAGACCGGATTTCGAACTTCTCAGACCGCGGGCCTGCAGGTTGGTTGTATAGCGATGCGCCTTGGCGAGCGAGAGAATCTTATCGGCAGTCTCCTCCGAAATCCGCCGTTTGCGCCACGATCCGTTCAACACCGCGCTCACTGTCGAGGCTGATGCGCCCGACAATATCGACAAGTCATAAATGGTGGCTTTCTTGGAACTTATACCCGTCACTGCGATCTCCCCAACTGATTCCGATTATTAGAGCACACATCCCCTTGACGGAAGGGCGCTTCATGTTATGGTTATTGCACCATCGATTGTGCAACTTGGCAATATCGATTGTGCAAGATGGTTGCTGTGGGAGTGGCAAGGGAGAGTCTCGAATAAGCGAGATGAGAAATTTTGAACGCGCCAGGTGAAAAATGGCTGCGGCGGGTTTCGTTTGCCTAATTTTTTGAGGAGGAACATCATGAAGAAAATTATTGCTGCAGCGGTCGGCCTGTCGCTCGCGTTGCTCTCGTCCACCGCCTTTGCCGAAGGGCCGAAGGTGGGCGTTGTCGTCAAGATCGGCGGCATTCCGTGGTTCAACGCCATGGAGGCCGGCATCAAGGAGCAGAGCAAGAAGCTCGGCGTTGACGGTTTCATGGTCGGCCCGACCAGCGCCGATCCCGCCCTGCAGGTCCGCGCCATCGAGGACCTGATCGCCCAGAAGGTCGATTTCATTGGTGTTGTGCCCAATGATGCGAAGGTGCTGGAGCCGGTGCTGAAAAAGGCTCAGGCCGCCGGTATCAAGGTTATCACCCATGAATCGCCCAAGCAGCTTGGCGCTGACTGGGATTTCGAACTGGCATCCGCCAAGGGTTTCGGCGAAGCGCATGGTAAGCTCTTAGCTGAAAAGATGGGCGGCAAGGGCTCCTATGCCGTCTTCGTCGGTTCGCTTACGGTTCCGCTCCACAATGCCTGGGCGGATGCCGCCATCGCTTATATCAAGGCCAATTATCCGGACATGAAGCTCGTCGGCGATCGCTACGGCGTGGCGGAGGACCTCGACAAGAGCCGTTCGACGGCGCTTGACCTGATGTCCGCCAATGCTGACCTGAGCGGTTTCCTCGCCTTCGGTTCGCAGGGGCCGATCGGTGCCGGGCGTGCGGTCGAAGAGCGGCGCAAGGATGGCAAGGTCTTCGTCATCGGCCCGTTCTCGCCGGGTCAGGGCGCCAAGCTCATCAAGTCGGGGGCGCTGACGGGCGGCTTCATGTGGAACCCGAAACAGGCCGGTGAGGTCTTCATCACCCTCGCCGATCGTATCGCCAAGGGTGAGACACCCAAGGCCGGCGACAATATCGAAGGTCTCGGCACCATCAATCCCGAGGGTAACACCATCGTCGTCGACCAGCTTTTGAAGATCGACAAGGAAAGCATCGACAAGCTCGTTTCCATGGGCCTCTGATCCTCCCCAAGGCCGAGGGCGTCGCGCGAGGTGTGATACGCGCGCGACGCCTCATCTGGAAAACATGCCGAGCGCCACGTCTGCAATGCTGCCGCGGCGAAGGAGATTTACATTATCATGAGCGCAGAACCGCTCCTGTCCCTCAAAAATGTCAAAGTCACCTTCGGCGGCGTCCGCGCGCTGAAGGGTGTTTCTTTCGAGGTCAATCCGGGTGAAGTGCATTGCCTTGCCGGCGAAAACGGCTGCGGTAAAAGCACGCTGATCAAGGTCATAACGGGCGTTTATACGCCCGAGAGCGACGCCGAGCTCTATTTCGACGGCAAACCCATCGCTGCGATGACCCCGACGCTTGCGCAATCGCTTGGCATCCAGGTGATCTGGCAGGATCTGGCGCTGTTCGATGAAATGACGGTGGCTGAGAATATCGGCTTCCAGTATGCGGTGAATGGAAAATACGGGCTGGTCGACAAGCGCGCCATCGAACAGGCTGCCGAAAAGGCGCTGGCCCGGCTCGGCGTCGAGATCGATCTCGCCAAGCCGCTCAAGGAACTGCCTATCGCCCAGCGTCAGATCGTGGCGATTGCCCGCGCGCTGGTCGGGGAAGCGCGGCTCGTTTTCATGGATGAACCGACCGCGTCGCTCACGCAGTCGGAAACGGATTACCTGATCGACATCGTCCGCAACCTGTCGGCCTCCGGCGTCGCGGTCGTCTTCGTCTCGCACCGCCTTGCGGAAGTGCTTGAGATTTCAGACCGCATAACCGTTTTGCGGGACGGGTCGCTTGTCGGTGTATTTCCCGTCGAAGGCATGACCCAGTCACGGGTGACCGAACTGATGACCGGCCGCAATTTCGATAGCGCCGTCATTGCAGCCGATCACGATGACAAACCCACCGTTCTCTCGGTGCGCGGGCTGAGCCGGGCCGGCGAGTTCGAGGATGTTTCGTTCGATCTGCGGCGGGGCGAAACGCTTGGCATAACCGGCCTCTTGGGAGCCGGCCGCACGGAACTGGCTTTGACGCTGTTCGGCATGCATCGGCCGCAATCGGGTGAAATCCTGATTGACGGCAAGAAGGTGGATTTTCATTCCAACCGAGATGCGATCCGGGCGGGCGTCGCCTATCTTTCCGAAGACCGGCTGTCGCTTGGCCTCAACCAGCCGCAGTCCATTGCCGACAATCTGGTTATGGCTTCGCTGGACCGGCTGCTGAGCGGCGGCCTCATCTCACCCTCTAAAAAGGCCGATGTCGTTTCCCGCTGGATTTCGGCGCTCGGGGTGAAGATCGGCCTGCCGGAAGATCCGATCCGCACGCTCTCGGGTGGCAACCAGCAGCGCGTGGCGATTGCCAAGTGGCTGGCCATCGGGCCGAAAATCCTCATCCTCGATGCGCCGACCGTGGGGGTCGATGTCGGCGCCCGCGCCGGCATCTTCGAAATCGTCCGCAAGCTCGCCGCAGAAGGTCTTTCGATCATCGTGATCTCCGACGAGCCGCCGGAAGTTTATTTCAATACAGACAAGGTCATCCATATGGTCGAAGGCCGGTTCCACGCCACCTATGATCCGCGACACCTGTCGCTGACCGAACTGGAGTCCGCCATCTATGCGTAGGCTCATCCTTGGACATACAACCGAATTCACGCTGCTTGTGGTCATGGTGCTGCTCTGCACGGGACTGTCCTTCGCCACCGACCGGTTCCTCACCATTTCCAACGCCTTCGATTTGCTGAATGTCTCGGCGGTCAACATCATCTTCGCGGTCGGCCTGCTCGTGGTGCTGATCTCGGGCGGTATCGATATCTCCTTCGCGGTCGCCGCCTCGGTCGCACAATATGTGACGGTGCTGGCGCTCAATGCGCTCGGCGGCGGCAACTGGGCGGAAGGTTTCATCATTGCCGGCGCGGTTGGCCTTGGTCTCGGTTTCGTCAACGCCTTCCTCGTCTGGCGGCTCAACATCATTTCCATCGTCGCGACCATCTCCACCTTCAACATCTTCTTCGGGCTGTTGATGTTCTTCACCAAGGGCGTGTCGATCTACGACCTGCCCGAATGGCTGTCGACGCGCGTGGTGTTTTACGAGCGCGAGATGTCCGATGGTTCCTGGGTAGAGCTGACACTGCCCGTCGTGGTCATGATCCTCTGCTGCTTTGCCACCTGGTTCATGATTTCCCGCACCACCGTCGGCCGCAAACTTTATGCATTCGGTGACAATCCGGAAGGCGCACGCCGCTTCGGCATCAACATCGGCGCCATGCACTATATTTCCTTCGGCTGGCTCGGTCTGATGGCGGGCATTGCCGGGCTCATGCAGGCGCACTATGCGCAGGAGGTGGTGCCGAACGCGCTTTATGGCCGCGAGCTGGATGTTCTTGCCGCAACCGTGCTTGGCGGCGCGCGGCTTGGCGGCGGCAAGGGCTCCGTCATCGGCTGCGTGCTCGGGGTGCTGATGGTGTCGATCACACAGAACGGTCTCAACCTGATGGGCGTTTCTCCCTTTGCCTTCAAGATGATCGTCGGTGCCATCATCCTCATCGCCATCACGCTCTCTTCCACCCGCTTCGACAAGCTTTTGCCGAGTGCCTTACGGACATCCGCAAAGAAGGGGAGCGCACAGCGATGAACAGTCTCGTTCGGAAATTCAACTCGATTTTCGGTGCCGACATGGCTGGGCCGGTAATTGCTTTCATCGCTGTCATGCTCATCTTCGGAACCTTTGCCGATAACTTTCTCTCGCTCGCGACATTCGGTTCGGTCGCCTTCCAGCTGCCGGAACTTGGCCTGCTGACACTGGCGATGCTGCTGCCGCTGCTGACGGGCGGCATCAATCTGTCCGTCACCTTCGCCGCCAATCTGTCGGGTCTCGCCGCAGCCTGGGTGCTGCAGGCCCATGGCGGGGTGGATGCGCCGCCGAGTGCATTCCTGTTCGCCTGCCTTGCCGCACTTGTCACCGGCGGCGCTGCCGGCGCGATGACGGGGGCGGCGATTGCCTACACCCGCGCGCACCCCATTCTGGTGACGCTGTCGATGATGATTTTCCTGCGCGGCCTTGGTGAGTTTCTCACCCGTGGCGGAGACGTTTCCGGTTTCCCCGCCTATATGGCGCCACTCGGTCACGGCACGCTTCTCGGCCTGCCGGTCCCGCTTCTGATCTTCATCGTCTGCGTCGGCCTCTGGCATGTGCTCCTGACGCGAACCAAGCTCGGCTTCGGCCTGTTGATGATCGGCTCGAACATCGAAGCCGCGCGTTATTCCGGCCTCAATACGCGCAAGATTCAGGTTCTCGTCTACACGCTCTCGGGTCTGATGTGTGCGGTTGCCGGCATCATCATGCTTGCGCGTTTCAACTCCGTCCGTGTCGGCCACGGGGAATCCTATCTGCTGATCACGGTGCTGGCGGCCTTTCTCGGCGGCATCAATCCGTTCGGCGGTTTCGGTCGGGTGCTGCCGGTCTTCGTCGCGCTCATCGTTTTGCAGCTCCTGTCGTCCGGCCTCAATCTTCTCGGCGCCAACCAGCATCTGGCAACGGCGCTCTGGGGCGTGCTGATGATTGTCGTCATGGCGGCGCGCGGCCTGTTTTCAAGCTACTTCGCATCTCTCAGAAAGAAGGTATGACGTGAAAGGCTTCGGTGTTCACGCAATGATGTGGTCCCTGAACTGGGACCACGAAAACGCCAGACGGTCCATCGCCGCTGCCGCGGATTACGGTCAGGATTTCATCGAGATTCCGCTCATCGATATCCCCTCCGTCGATGCAAAACACACGCGCGCCCTGCTGGAGAAATACGGCTTGCGCGCCGTCTGTTCGCTGGTGCTGCCGGAGCCGGCCTGGGCGTCCGCGCGTCCCGATGCGGCAATCGACCATCTGAATGCCGCGCTCGACAAGGCCGCAGAAATGGGCGCGGAGGCGCTGACGGGTGTTACCTATGGCGGCACCAATGAGCGAACCGGATTTCCGCCGACGCAGGGCGAATATGACAATCTGACAAGGGCGCTCTCCAGCGCTGCCGGCCACGCAAAAACACTCGGCCTGCAATTCGGCATCGAGACCGTCAACCGCTACGAAAACCATCTGCTCAATTCCGCCGAACAGGCGGTGGCGCAGGTGGAGCGCATCGGTGCCGACAACATCTTCATCCATCTCGATACTTTCCACATGAATATGGAGGAAAAGGGCATCGCCAATGGCATCATCGCCGCCCGCAACCATCTGAAATACATGCATATGTCGGAAAGTGACCGCGGCACGCCGGGCTGCGGCAATGTTGCCTGGGACGAGGTCTTTTCGGCGCTCGCCGCCATCGGCTTCAAGGGTGTGCTGACGCTCGAAAGCTTCGCTGCGATGCCCAGAGAGATGGCCGGTGCGATTTCCACCTGGCGGCCGGTTGCGCCCAGCGCCGATGAGGTTCTCGACAGGGGACTGTCATTCCTGCGCGACAAGGCGAACCAGTACCGCATTTTCTGAAAGCACTCATTATCGGGGCAAGCACCTTGAACACTATTGACGATAATGCCCATGAGATTGCGGGCCTTGCCCTCCAGCGACTGGAAGGGTCAAAGGGCCGGCGTGTGATGATTGCGATTGCCGGTGCCCCCGGATCGGGAAAATCGACCATTGCCGAATGCGTTGTCGATGCGTTGAACGCAGGTGAAGGCGTATCGGCCGCACTGTTTCCGATGGATGGCTTTCATTATGACGATGCCGTTCTGGAAGAGATGAAACGCCGTGCCTTCAAGGGCGCCATCGATACGTTCGATGCCCACGGCCTGCGCCACATGCTTGAGCGTCTGAAGGCCAATGAGGACGATGTCGTTGCCGTCCCCGTCTTTGACCGCGCCATCGAAATCGCCCGCGCCGGCGGCCGCCTGATCCCGCAATCCGTCGATATCATCGTCTGCGAAGGCAATTATCTCCTCGCCGGCCAGTCGCCATGGGATCGTCTCAAGCCGATCTTCGATCTCACGATTTTCGTTGATGTCGACGAGGACGATCTGCGCGCGCGGCTGCGGGACCGCTGGCGGAGCTTCGGTCTTGGCGAGGACGAGATCAACCGGAAGGTGGAGGAAAACGATCTCCCCAACGGTCGCTTCATCACGTCGACAAGCACGGAGCCGGATATTCGCATCGGAAATCCGGGAAGCGGTCACGCGTCCTGAAGCTGCCTGAAGGGCTGCGCCTCCCTATCCAAAGTCAAGCGAAACAGAAAAGCGAAAGAGACCCCCATGAAACACGGCATCTATTACTCCTACTGGGAACATGAGTGGAGCGCCAAGTTCGGCCCCTATATCGAGAAGGTCGCCAAGCTCGGTTTCGATATCATCGAAGTCGCCGCCCACCACATCAATGAATACAGCGACGCCGAACTCGCCGTCATCAGGCAGAGCGCAAAGGATAACGGCATCATCCTCACCGCCGGCATCGGCCCTTCGAAAACGAAGAACCTGTCGTCAGAGGATGCCGCGGTTCGTGCAGCCGGCAAGGCGTTCTTTGAACGCACCCTGTCCAATGTCGCCAAGCTAGACATCCACACCATCGGCGGCGCGCTGCATTCCTATTGGCCAATCGACTATTCGCAGCCGGTCCACAAGGCGGGCGATTATGCGCGCGGCGTCGAAGGCATTCACGGCATCGCCGATTTCGCCAATGATCTCGGCATCAACCTGTGTATCGAAGTCCTCAACCGCTTCGAAAACCACGTTCTCAACACGGCGGCCGAAGGCGTTGCTTTCGTCAAGGATGTCGGCAAGAACAACGTGAAAGTCATGCTGGACACCTTCCACATGAATATCGAGGAAGACAGTTTTGGCGAGGCCATCCGCACGGCCGGCACGTTGCTGGGGCATTTCCATACCGGCGAGAGCAATCGCCGCGTACCGGGCAAGGGCAGGATGCCATGGCACGAAATCGGCCTCGCCCTTCGCGATATCAATTACACCGGTGCGGTCGTCATGGAGCCTTTCGTCAAGACCGGCGGAACAATCGGCTCCGACATCAAGGTGTGGCGCGATCTCAGCGGCGGCGCCGACCTCGCGAAAATGGACGAGGATGCCCGCAATGCCCTGGCATTTTCCCGTTTCGTGCTTGGCGGCTGATGGCCCACAAGCGCATTGACCGGGCGGCGGCTATCTGTCGCCCGGGCAGCCACTGCTATGTTTGTCGGCTATCGCCGAGTTGAAAAGACAACCGCTTGTGGGCTAAAGCACTGATGTCTCTTCGGGATCAAAACGATCCGCCCAAGACCATTGGTTTGCATGATCCCTGTCGCACTCCCGTCCGTCGAAGCGTTGCTTCTCCTTGCCTTCTTGCTCATCACGACCCTCATATGGATCGTCTGGACGTTCCTGCTGTTCGTACGATATGTGGCAGGCCGCTGGAAACGTCCGATGATCTTGCCCTATGGGCTGGTAACCGCCGTCGCGCTTTTCACCCTCTTTCGGTTCGGTGATTTTTATCTGCAGATGCGCGCCTACGACAAAGAGAGGAAGGCAAGCCATCGGCCGGAACTGCTCGAGCCGGCGCGTCTTGGCCAGATCGATATGCCCAAGGGCACGAAACTCGAACTGGCCATTGCCAACGACAGGGAAGCCTTCGACCGGGCCGTGTTTCCGCATCCGGTGCGGGTGGCGGATATCGATGCCGTCGAGATCGCCCGTTATATCTCGATAAAAACCAACGAGAATTATGAAACGGTGGGCTTTACCCCGCAGACCATGCGGATCACCGGCAACGGCGTGACCAGCCAGAACGGCTGGCGCTGCGACGCGACGCAACCGGTGGAATTCGATCTTTCTCCCGATGGCGGCATCTCCGCTTTCAGCAACTGCACTCTTTCCGATGGAAATGTTGTTGACGGCATCACCCTGCCGAAAGGCACGTCCCTGCGTGCCTCCACCGGCAATGTCTATATTGATGGCTTCGTCGATTCCGATCGATGGGTTCTCGATACGGCGCAGGGCCAGACCGTTCACATCGACAGTTTCGATCTTTCCGAGGCAACGCTTGCCCTTGATGGCGAGCGAAAACTCCACGAGATCAAAAGAGGTGTCCTGTCAAAAGACGCAACGTTCGGGACGCTTCACCATGCCGCCGGAACCAATATTCGCTACAATCCCCGGCATCTGCGCAACGTCTATCCCGGCGCGTGGTTGATAATCCCGCCTCTACCTGCTGCCGATGCTCCACCGGTGCCGTCGCATGAAATCGTGCAGGGCAGGGACGGAAAGGTTCTGTCCTCCGCCGCTGACTGATTGCACGAGGGTCACCGTAAGACGGAAGCGAGAAATTCGCGTGTGCGGTCTTCTTTCGGCTGGCCAAAAATCTCGTCCGGTTTTCCCTGTTCGCAGATGCGGCCCTTGTCGAAGAAACAGACGCGGTCCGAGACTTCCCGGGCAAAGCGCATTTCGTGGGTGACGAGAAGCATCGTCAGGTCATGCTCGTGGGCCAGATCGCGGATGACGGACAGCACTTCGCCGACCAATTGCGGGTCGAGCGCCGAGGTCGGCTCATCGAAAAGCAGGACACGCGGACGCATGGCAAGCGAGCGGGCAATGGCCACGCGCTGCTGCTGCCCGCCGGAAAGCTGCACCGGATAATGATCCTTTTTCTCCGCCAGCCCGACCATCTTCAGCAATTCGATTGCGCGCGCCTCCGCCTCTGCCCGGCCGATGCCCAGGACCCGCACGGGCGCCTCCACGATATTGCGAAGGACGGTCATATGGGGAAAGAGATTGAAGCTCTGGAACACCATGCCGACGTGGTTGCGGATCTGGCGCAGATGTTTTTCCGAGGCCTTGAATGGTCCTTTGCCGCCTGGCTCATGGTAGGACATGTCCGCAAGGGTCAGCTTTCCCTCCTGGAACGGCTCCAGCGTCATGAGAATGCGCAGAACTGTTGATTTGCCGGAGCCGGACGGACCGATGAGGGTGACTTTTTCGCCCTTCGCCACGCTGAAATTGAACTGGTCGAGCACCGTCAGAATGCCGAAGCGTTTCGTGACATCGGAAAATTCGATCAGTGGCTGGTTCGTGTTGTTGGTCATCGCAAGGGTATTCCTGCTTTTGGAAGTGCCCTTTGCAGGCGGCTGAGGCCTGCCGAGCAGATTATGGTCAGAAGGAGGAAGATCAGGCCCACAAGCGTCAGCGGCACCAGATATTCGAAGGTGCGCTCGCCGATCATATTGGCAAGCCCCATCATCTCCAGCACGGTGACGACGGAAAGCACCGGCGTCTCCTTGATCATGGCAACCAGATAGTTGCCCATGGCCGGAACGATGCGCGGAATGGCCTGCGGGATGATGATATCCCGATAGGTCTGCATGTGTGTGAGATTAAGCGCCGTCGCCGCTTCCCATTGCCCGTGATGCACCGCCTCTATGCCGCCGCGATAGACCTCGGACGTATAGGCGGCATATTGCAGGCCGAGCGCCAGCGCGCCGGTGAGAAACGCCGGCAGGACAATGCCGAAATCCGGAAGCACGTAATAGAGAAAGAACAGCTGCACCAGAAGCGGCGTATCGCGCAGGAACTCGACAACCAGCGCGGTCGGCCAGGAGATCATCCTGACACGGCTGCGGCGCAGCAGCGCGAAGACGAGCCCCAGAACCAGCGCGATGGCAAAGCCGGCGGCGGCGGCCTTCAGCGTCACCGTAAGCCCGATCAGGATGATCGGCAGGATGGAGGTCGTGTAGGTGAGCCAGGTGGTTGTGTCCCATTCGTAACCATACATCATGAGCAGATATCCTTACGAATGGCGGGTGCGCGGGAAGACGTTGCCGCGCCGCACGAAGCGTTCGATCACCCGGATGACGACCATCAGGATCAGCGACATCGCGAAATAACAAAGCAGCGTGATCGAATAGATGCTGGCGCTGTCCAGCGTCAGGTTGCGGATCGACTGCGCCGCGAAGGTGAGGTCGGCAATCGAGATCAGCGATACGAGCGAAGAAAGCTTCAGCGTTTCGATGGCGAGATTACCGAAGGCCGGCATCATCTCGACAACGGCCTGCGGCAGCGAGATGCGAAACAGCGTCTGCATCCGTGTGAAATTCAGCGCGCGTGCGGCTTCCAGCTGCTGCACCGAAACGGAGGACAGCGCGCCGCGCACGATCTCGGCGCCATAACCGCCGGCATGGGCGGCAAGCACCAGCACGCCGGTGGTAATCGGATCGAAGCTCAGCCCGACCAGCGGCAGCGCGTAATAAAACCAGAACAGCTGCACCAGCAGCGAGGTGCCGCGGAACACTTCCGTATAACAAAGCGCGATGGTCGACAGGATTGGTCCACCCTCGACGCGCAAAATGCCGAAGAAAAAGGCGAGCACCGTGCCGACGACAAGGGCTGCGAGCGTAATCGTCATGGTGACGACGGCGCCTTGCCACAACATCGGCAAATAGGCGGTCATGTCCATCTGGCGTTTTCCCGAGTTTCCGAGGAACGGCGCCCGGTTATGGCCGGGCGCCGGCTGGCATTATTTGCCGGCGCAGAGATCGGCGACCTTCTTTTCGGCCGCCGCCGCAATACTCTGTTCGGAGAGGCCGTATTTGGCGAGGATTTTCTTGTAATCGTCGGTCTTGCGGAATTCGACGAGTGCGGCGTTGAAGGCGTCACGCAGCTCCTTGTCTTCCGGCCGGAATGCAAACCCCCCGTAATTACGCACCGGCGCATCCTTCACGACGGGGTCGGTGAAAGGCTCGACCTGCTCGACATTGGCTTGTCCCTTGGCGAGTTCCGAAACCGTCAGTTCCGTCGCGGCGTAGGCGTCGGCGCGGCTCTGGACGGTGGGAATGGCATCGGCATTGGCGGGGATGAAGACGATCTGCTCTTCCTTGACGCCGACCGCCCGCAGGAAGTCGACATTGTTCGCACCCGACACGACGGCCACCTTCAGCGAGGGGTCTTTGGCGATATCGGCATAGGTGGTGAGTTTTTTCGGATTGCCTTTCTTCACCAGCAGGCCTTCGCCATAGGACGAGTTCGGTTCGGTGAAGGCGACCTGCTTGCAGCGCTCGGGCGAGATGTTCTGTTCGGCGGCCGCAAAATCGAAGCGACGGGCTTTGAGGCCGGGGATCAGCGTGCCGAAGGGCGTCACCGTCCAGTTGACCTCCTCGATACCCATCGATTTCAGAACCGCATTGGCCACATCGGGGCCGATGCCGGCGGAGGTGCCGTCTGGCTGCATGTAGGAATAGGGCACTTCATTGGCCGTGGCGGCGCGGATATAGCCCTGGCTTTTGACTTCTTCGACAGTCAGGGCGCTGGCGGACGTCACGCCGATGGTAAGCGCGAGGGCGGAAAGCCCGGCAAGTCTGGTAATGTGCATGTTCTTACTCCTCTGGTTGGGTTGCGCGGTCCGTTTTCGGATCTCACGATGTTCTTGTGGCTAGGTATTCTCCGTGACCGTGGCGATGACGGAAAGGCAGTCGCCGGCCTTGATCAGGCCGGGAACATGGCGCGCGGCAAGCACGCCATTGATGGAGGCGCGGTAATCGACCGGCGCGAGGCCGGTTTTGCCGACGGGATAAACCCGGGCGATTGTTTCACCCGCCGTGACCGCGTCTCCCAGATCGCGGACAAAAGCGACGAGCCCGTCGTCTTCGGCAAAGGTGAAGCAATCGCTGGATGGCATATCCAGCCAGCGGCTTGGCGCAGGTGCCGGTGCGCCGGCGAGGATGCCGGCATGGCGCAGCAGATTGACGGTGCCTTTCCGGGCGATGTCGATCGATCTTGCGCTTGCCGTGCCGGCTCCGCCGAGTTCGGTCGTGACAAAGACCTTGCCCATCTCCTCGACCGTTGTGTCGAGCATGCCGACGGCATCGATTTCCAACATCTTCATCGAATAGGGGGCCGCAAAAGCCGCCACCGCTTCAAAACACCGAGCCTCCTGCGTCTTGTCGGGCAATTCGTGGGCTGCGGCATAGGGCAGGAAATCAAGCGTCCTGCCGCCGGAATGAAAGTCGAGAACGATATCCGCAAGCGGTATCAGATGGCGGGTCACGTAGTCGGCGATCTTCTCCGTCACCGTGCCGTCAGGGCGGCCGGGAAAGCTGCGGTTCAGGTTTCCCCGGTCGATGGGCGAGGTGCGTGTTCCCGCACGAAAGGCCGGATAGTTGAGCGCCGGAACGATGATCACGCGCCCGTTCACGTCTGCCGGATCGAGCGTGTGGGCGAGTTCGAAGAGTGCTGCCGGTCCCTCATATTCGTCACCATGATTGGCGCCGGTCAAAAGGGCTGTCGGCCCTTCGCCATTGGCGATGACGCAGATCGGGATCATCACCGAACCCCAGGCGCTGTCATCGCGGCTGTATGGCAGCCGCAGATGACCGTGCTGCACGCCCTTCGCGTCAAAATCGACGGTGGGCGCGATCGGCGAGGGGCGAAGCGCGGTCTTCAACATCGTCTCAGCCTTTCACGAAGAGTTGCCGCGGCACATTGGAAAGGCATTCGACACCGGTTTCAGTGATCGCGATGCTTTCGGTGATTTCGAGGCCCATGTCTTCCAGCCAGAGACCGGTCATGAAATGGAATGTCATGCCGGGCTTCAGCTCCGTGCGGTCGCCGGGGCGAAGGCTCATGGTGCGCTCGCCCCAGTCCGGCGGATAGGACAGGCCGATGGGATAGCCGGTGCGGTTGTCCTTGATGATCCCGTATTTTTTCAGGACGGCGAAGAAGGCATTGGCGATGTCCTCGCAGGTGTTGCCTGGCTTTGCCGCGGAAAGACCGGCTTCCATGCCCTCAAGCGTCGCTTTTTCCGCATCGAGAAACGCCTGTGTTGGCTTGCCGAGAAAGACGGTGCGCGACAGCGGGCAATGATAACGGCGGTAAGCGCCGGCGATTTCGAAGAAAGTCCCTTCGCCTGAGCGCATCGGCTTGTCGTCCCATGTCAGATGCGGGGCGGACGCGTCGGCACCCGAAGGAAGCAGCGGCACGATGGCGGGATAGTCGCCGCCGAATTCGGCGGTACCACGAATGCCGGCATCGTATATTTCGGCCACGAGATCGCATTTGCGCATGCCCGGCTCAACGACATCGACGATACGCTTGTGCATCAGCTCGACGATCTTGCCGGCCTTGCGCATATAGTCGAGTTCGGTCGGGCTTTTCACCGCGCGCTGCCAATTCACGAGACCGGCGGCATCCTTGAAACGGGCGTTTGGCAGATGTTTTTGCAGAGACGCAAAGGCGGCTGCCGAGAAATAATAATTATCCATCTCGACACCGACCGTCAGGCCGGACCAGCCGCGCTCCTCGATGATCTCAGACAGCAGGTCCATCGGGTGACGTTCGGTCGATTGAACGTAGTGATCCGGATAGCCGATGATATTGTCGTGGGCGAGATAGGCCGTGCGCCTGGCGCCGTTGGCATCCTGCTTGCGGCCGTACCAGATCGGCTCGCCTTCCGGCGGCACCAGCACGCATTGATGCACATAGAAGGACCAGCCGTCATAACCGGTCAGCCAATGCATGTTGGACGGGTCGGTGACGACCAGAAGATCGATCCCGGCCTTTTCCATGGCCTTGCGGGTTTTGGACAGGCGCGCGGCATATTCCTCGCGCGTAAAGTTCAGCGTTACGCTCACGCTGCGTCTCCCATTTTTTTGCTGTTTTCGATGGTTTGACCGCTCTTGGCTTCCTTTGCGCGGGCAAAGGCGAGATTGGCGATGGCGGTGTCCTGCACGCCGGTGCCGGTCAGATCGGCAAAGGTGATGTCCTTGTTCGACATGCGGCCCTGCACCTTGCCGGCAATGACGTCCCCAAGTTCGGCGAAGTGTTGATCCGACGCGGCGTGGCCGGCGGCGATGGCATGATGCAACTCACCGAGAATGCGGGTCTGCGAGATGCGGTCCGCGACATAACGCGCTCTGGCGAATACGGCCGGATCGATCTCGTTCTTGTGTTCGGCATCCGATCCCATGGCTGTCAGATGCTGGCCTTCTTCCAGCCAGTCGGCAAAGAGGATCGGGCTTTCGGCGGGTGTCGTTGTCACGATGATGTCGGCACCCCGCGCGGCGGCCTGCGGATCGGCCATGGCGGTGACTTCGATGCCGTGTTCGCTGGCGAAATCGCTAGCCAGTCTCTCCGCCTTTTGCTGGTCCCGTGCCCATATCCGCGCCGATCTGATCGGGCGCACCAGCATCAGGGCTTCAAGCTGCAAACGGGCCTGCATGCCCGCCCCGAATATCGCGGCGACGGACGCGTCTTTGCGGGCCAGATGCCGCGCCGCGACAGCACCGGCCGCGGCGGTCCGCACATCGGTAAGATAGCCGTTATCGAGGAGAAGGGCCTCCACCAGTCCGGTCTTCGCACTGAAGAGGATCATCAGGCCATTGAGGCTGGGCAGACCGAGTTTCGGATTGTCAAAGAAACCGGGGCTGACCTTGATGGCGAAACCGTCAAAGCCCGGTACATAGGCCGTCTTCACGTCCACTTCGCCGCGAAACTCCGGAATATCGAGCCGCAGGATCGGCGGCATGGTAACGGCTTGCGTTGCGAGCGCCGCAAAGGCCCGCTCCACGCAGTCGACAGCGGAAAGGTCGAGCTGGATGACACCGCGCAGATCTTTTTCGGTCAGGATGGTGATGCGGCTCATGCGGCTCCCCCGTCGATGATCGTTCTGTGGACCGCCGGATCGATATTTCCGCCCGACACGATGATGGCGGTCGGGCCGCTGATGTCGATCTTGCCGGACAGGATGGCGGCGAAACCAACGGCACCCGCACCCTCCACCGTCAAACCTTCTACGCCCGCCGCATGGCGGATGCCGGCTGCAATCTCGTCTTCGGAAACCAGCACGATCTCATCGAGAAGCGCCTGGCAAAGCGCGAATGTCACGCGGTTCTCCAGTCCAATCCCGCCGCCCAGCGAATCCGCCAGCGTTTCTTCCTCCCGGACGGTGACGAGCCGGCCGGCTGCGACCGACGCCTGCATCGCCGCACCCCGCTCCATGGAAATGCCGATGACCCGTGCCCGTGGCTTTAGCGCCTTCACCGCAACGGCGATACCGCCCGCAAGGCCGCCGCCGGAAAGAGGAACGAGCACCGTCGTCAGTCCCGGCATGTCTTCGACAAGCTCGAGACCGATCGTGCCCTGGCCGGCCACGACGTCAGCATCATCGAATGGCGGGATTGCGGTCAGGCCGAGACTCTTGCTCAGGCGCTCCGCTTCCTCCTGCGCGTCATCCTGTGACCTGCCGACGATCCGGATCTCCGCACCGAGCGCGTGGATCGCCTCAACCTTGTTCGCCGGTACGAGTGCCGACATGCAGATCGTGGCGGGAATTCCGAGCTTGCGTGCAGCATAAGCCACGGCGCGGCCATGATTGCCGGTCGAGGCCGTAACGAGGCCACGCCTGCGTGCCTCATCGTCAAGCGAGAGTATGGCGTTCATCGCGCCGCGCAGTTTGAAGGCGCCGATGGGCTGAAGGGTTTCAAGTTTCAGATGAACGGGATAACCACAGCGTTCGGACAGATTGTCCGAGCGAACAAGCGGGGTGCGCTCCACCTGTCCGGCAAGCCGCGCAGCCGCCTGCTTTATCGCGGCCAGCGAGACCGGAAGCAGGGTTTTGTCGGCGGATATGGACAGGTTTTCGCTCTTCATGATTGTCATGTTGAGAGCGAAGTAAAATCATGTCAATTATTATATTGTAATGATTCAATGATTTTCGGGCGGCCGCCTCAGCCGATTGAACCGATATCGTAGACAGGCGGCAGTTGCTCGAAGGTCTGCCGCACGGTGGTCAAGGCCTTGACGAGGCTTGGGTGATTGAGGCGGCCGCCGAGGCATATGCGGATGCCGCCTCCATGGCCGGGGCCGGCAATGAATGGTTCCGACGGCGTGACCGCGACGTTCTGGTTTGTGAGCGCGCGCACCAGGCCGTCCTCCGTCCAGCGCGGTGGAACCTTCAGCCAGGCGCAGAAGGAGAGGGGGTGGGTCGAGGCGATATGGTCGCCCAATATGTCCGTGGCGATCTTTTGCCGCGCACGCACTTCGGCGCGCTGGACATCCAGCAGCCGCCCTGCGGTGCCGTTTTCGACCCAGCGCGTGGCGATTTCGGCCGTGAGATAGGTGCCGCTCCAGCTCGATACACGCAGGATAGAGGCGGCGCGGATGGAGTAGGCGGGCGGCACGACGAGATAACCGACGCGCAGCCCGGTCAGCACCGTCTTGGTAAAGCTGGTGACGAAAAAGCCCAGATCAGGCAGCATTTCGGTGATGGATGGCAGGTCATCCTCGATGATCGGGCGATAGACTTCGTCCTCAATGACAAAGACGCCGTACCGTTCGGCAATCGCCGCAATCGCCCGCCTGCGCTCCGCACCCGAAACATGCCCGGTGGGATTGTTGAGGGTGGGAATGAGCACCAGCGCCCTGACGCCACCGGCTGCACAGGCGGCCTCCAGCGCGTCCGGCAGAATGCCCTCTTCGTCGGTCGGCAGGCCCTTGAGGCTGAAGCCCAGAATGTTCGATAGGCCGATAATGCCGTGGTCGGTGAGGTTTTCGCAGAGAACCACGTCGTTCGAGCGGATAATGCAGCTCAAGGCGAGGAAAATGCCGTGCGCAGCACCGTTGGTGACAAGAATACGCTCCGCGCCGGCGGTCACGCCCATCATGCCAAGCCAGATCCGGGCGGTTTCGCGATGGCTGTCGAGGCCCGCGACCGGCCGGCAGGGGCGCATGAAGCCCGAATTGTCACCATCGGCCAATTCGCGAAGGATGGCGCGCGAGGCGTTTTCATGGTCGTCGAGATAAACGCCGCGGATAATCGATAGATCGAGCACCTCGGTCGGGCTGTGATCGAGCATCATGCGTCCCGCCCGGTCCGTCACCCGTGTCTTTACGAAAGTGCCGCGGCCGATTTCGCCGCTGAGATAACCCAGCCGCTCGGCCTCCTTGTAGGAAAGACTGACGGTCTGGACTGAAAGGCCGAGTTCGCGGGCGAGATCGCGGTGGGTCGGCATGCGGTCCATCGGCTTCAGGACGCCGGCGTCGATATCGGCAATGATGCGTTCCGTCAGTGCCGAATGTTTGGTTTCGCCCTTCTGCTTGGCAAGCGACGGCCGCCATGCCACCGGTTTGGTTGCGGAAACCGGATCGGAGCTGAGCGGATTGGCTTGACGACGCATGAAATTGTCTCGTTTTTGACGAAGGTAATTTCATGACATTATGCACGCTTCTGCGAAAAGATGAAGCCTTATGCAGCGCAGATGACAACTGCGCCGCAAATGGGCGCAGTTGTCATGTCATTGCTGTCGAAATGGGCAGCAGTGGTGACCGTTGAACGCCAAGGCTGGCGTCAGATTTTTTCGCCGGCCCGCACCAGATCATCCATGACGCTGCGGACAGCGGCTTCGGCGATGGCGATGATCTCGTCCACCTCCGCCTTCGTTGTGACGAGCGGCGGTGCAAAGCCCAGAATATCGCCATGCGGCATGGCACGCGCAATGAGTCCCCCGTTGCGTGCCGCCTTCGAAACGCGCGCGCCGACCGTGAGGGCGGGGGCAAAACGTGTCTTCTTTTCCCGGTCCGCCACGAATTCGATGGCGCCCATCAGGCCCACGCCTCGCACTTCGCCGACGATTGGAAGCTGCGCGAACTTCGCCTTCAACTGTTCCTGAAAATAGCTGCCGACCGCACGCGCATTGCCGGGCAGGTCTTCCTTTTCGACAATGTCGAGCACGGCATTTGCCGCAGCCGCACCGATGGGGTGGCCGGAATAGGTGTAGCCATGGGAGAAGGCCCCGACGCGATCGGCGCCTTCCTCCATGACTTTGTAGACTTTTTCTCCAACGATGGCGCCGGAGAGCGGGAAATAGGCAGAAGTCAGGCCCTTGGCGACGGTGATCAGGTCAGGCTCGATGCCGTAATGTTGCGAGCCGAACATGGAGCCCGTGCGACCGAAGCCGGTAATCACCTCATCGGCGATCAGCAGGACATCGTATTTTTTGAGAACATCCTGTATCGCCGGCCAGTAGCCTTCCGGCGGCGGCGTGATGCCGCCCGTGCCGAGCACCGGTTCGGCAATGAAGGCGCCTATCGTGTCGGGGCCCTCGCGCAGGATGAGCGCTTCCAGTTCGTCGGCGCGGCGTTTTGAGAATTCCAGTTCGGTTTCACCGGCCTCCGCGCCCCAGTAATGGTGCGGAGCGCCGGTGTGCAGCACGCCGGCGCGCGGCAGGTCCATGTGGTCGTGATAAAAGCTCATGCCGGTCATGGAGCCGGAAACCACGCTGCAGCCGTGATATCCCCGTTCGCGCGAGATGATTTTCTTCTTCTGCGGCTTGCCGCGTAGATTGTTGTAATACCAGACGAGCTTGGCCTGGGTCTCATTGGCGTCCGAGCCCGACATGCCGTAAAAGACCTTGCTCATCTTGCCGGGCGCCATCTTCACCAGCCGGTCGGAAAGGATCGCCAGTTCGTCCGTCGTGTGGGCGGCGTAGGAGTGATAGTAGGCGAGCCGATAGGCCTGACGGGAGATGGCCTCCGCCACCTCGGTGCGGCCGTAGCCGACATTGACGCAATAAAGACCGGCAAAGCCATCGATCAGCTGCTTGCCATGCGCGTCCTGAATGCGGATGCCCTTGCCGGTTTCGACGATGGTCGGTTCGCCGAGTTTGCCGCTGGCGAAATCCTTCAACTGCGTGAAGGGATGCAGAACCGCATTTCGATCCATTTCCGCGATGTTTTTGATGTCGATGGTCATAGGCGAGTTCCTTTCAGGCAGCCAGGTTGCCGAAGCAGACATATTTGGGTTCGAGATATTCCATGAGGCCATGACGTGAGCCCTCGCGGCCAAGGCCGGATTGTTTCCAGCCGCCGAATGGAATGGGCGCGCCGGTGAATTTCGGGGTGTTGACGGCAACCATGCCGTATTCCAGCTGGTCGGTCAGGCGCATCGCCCGGCCGAGTTCGTTGGTGTAGACATAGGCGGCAAGCCCCATCTCCGTGGCATTGGCGCGGCGGACCACCTCCCGCTCGTCATCGAAGGGCAGGATGGCGGCGACGGGACCGAAGGTTTCTTCGCGCGCGATCAGCATGTCGTCGGTCACATCGGCCAGCACGGTGGGGGTGACGAAATTGCCGCCGAGCGGGCTGTCCTGCCCGCCGCAGACGAGGCGCGCGCCGGAGGAGAGCGCCTGCGCAATCTGCTGGCGGCACTTTTCGGCAACGGACGGTCGTGTCATAGGCCCGATGTCGATACCGGGTTCAAGGCCATGGCCGACGGTCAGTCTGGAGGTCGCATCGGCAAACCGCTCAATGAAACGGTCATAAAGCCCGCGTTGAACATAGATGCGGTTTGCTGCAAGGCAGTCCTGTCCCGATGTCGCAAATTTGGCGGCGAGGCAGCCCGTCACTGTCTGGGACAGATCCGCATCGGCGAAGACGATGAAGGGTGCGTGGCCGCCAAGCTCCAGCGAGGCTTTTTTGATGGTCGCTGCCGATTGCGTGAGGAGGAGCCGCCCCACCTCCGTCGAGCCGGTGAAGGAAAATGCCCGCACCTCGGTATGCTCCAGCAGGCGGCGCGCGAGCAGCGCGGCTTCACCCGGCAGAACCTGCAACACGCCGGCCGGCATACCCGCCTCCTGCGCCAGTTTTGCCAGTGCCAGTGCCGAAAGCGGTGTTTCCGGCGCCGGCTTGACGATCATCGTGCAGCCCGCAGCAAGGGCGGCGCCCGCCTTGCGCGCGATCATGGCGGAGGGAAAGTTCCAGGGGGTGATGGCCACCGTGACGCCGACCGGCTGCATCCGCACGGAAAGATTGCCGCCTTTTAGGTGGCTTGGAATTGTCTCGCCATAGGATCTCTCGCCTTCGCTCGCAAACCAGTCCAAAAAGGCGGCGGCGTAGGAAATTTCGCCGAGCGATTCCGAAAGCGGCTTTCCCTGTTCGGCGCTGATGATAACAGCGAGGTCGCGGGCATTGTCACGCATCAGCCGGCCCCATGCCCGCAGGATATCGCCGCGTTCCACGGGCAGCATGTCCCGCCACCGGAGAAACGCTCTGCCGGCGGCCTCGACTGCGGCGTCCACATCGTTCAGGGAGCAGGAAGAGACATCGAGCAGATGATCTCCGCTTGCCGGATCGACAACGCCCAGCGTCTCCTTGCGCGCCACCCATTGCCCATCCAGAAAGGCACGATGCTCGATCAGCTCGGGTCGGTGAAGGTTTTTAAGCGCTGCGCTGGCGATAGCTTCCATCGGCAAGTTCCCTTTTCATTTGCCAGAAGCTTAACTGCGCTGCATGATTGATCGACGGCGTTTAAGCATGCTTCGACGCAGGAATAATGCTTAGTTCGACATTCAGATGCAGGAATCCCGCATGACACAGATTGACCGAGCCGACCGGGCACTGCTTGACGCCGTGCAGAAGAACAATCGCCTGACATCGGAGGAGCTCGCCAAAATCGTCAACCTGTCGCCAACCGCGTGCCAGCGTCGGTTAAAGCGCCTGCGTGATGAAGGGGTGATCGAAGCCGATGTGGCAATCGTTTCGCCCAAGGCCGTCGGGCGCGGCATCACCATGATCGTTCTCGTCTCGCTGGAGCGAGAAAGGGCCGATATTGTCGATCGTTTCAAGGCCGCCATTCGCGCCACGCGGGAGGTGATGATCGGTTATTACGTGACGGGCGACGCCGATTTCATCCTGGTGATCACGGCCAAGGACATGGAAGACTACGAGGCCTTCACCCGCCGGTTCTTTTACGAGAACCACGATATCAAGGGGTTCAAGACGATGGTCGTCATGGACCGCGTCAAGGCCGGCTTCGCCTTTCCAATCGATCCATGAGTGAACGGAACGGCTGTCCGGTATCAGACCAGGGCCAGAATCCGGGCCGGGCCGCCCGTTCCGCCGCGGTGTGCCGGCGCGCCGACGATTATGGTCGCTCCCTTGACCGGCAGAGCCTCGAGGTTGTTCAGCCCTTCGATGCCGTAGCGCCCCGCCGGCAGCCAGGAATTGTGAACCGCGAAATCTGCGGAGTTGCCGGGATCCAGCGAAAGCGTGTCGACGCCAATGGCGACGGTATCGAGCTTGAGCAGAAGGTCGGTCGCCGATTTGCCGAAACCGGGGAAGGCGAATTTTCCGGCGTCGTCATTGCGGAATGAGGGGCTCTTCACTTTGGTTGCCCAGCCGGAGCGCAGGGCCACGATTGCACCTGCCGGAATGTCGCCATTCGCAGATATCCAGCGCTCGATGTCTTCGGCTTCAATGGTGGAATTGGCATCGTCTTTGGCGCGGTCGGTGATGTCGACGATGACAAGCGGCGCCACAAGTTTCTGCGGCTCAAGCTGGTCGACGCTCGCGCCATCCGCGCTGAAATGGAAAGGCGCATCGATATGGGTGCCGGTATGTTCGTAGATGGTGAGTTTGTGGAGCTGATAGCCGTCCTTGGCGATCTCCGCTGCCCACTCGTATTCTATGCCCGGTTTGCCATCGAATGTAGGAAATGTGGAATCATAGGTATGGGTGAGATCAACGACCTGCCGGGGCGATTGCGCCAGCACCGGCGCCGCCAGGCTGCCCGCCGTCATGGCCGTTAAACCGGCCGCGGCGCCCTTGAACAGCAGGCGTCGTGACAGCATGTTCCGTTTTACGTTCTCGATCACGCAATTGTTGCACATGCCTCAGTCCCTCCATTGAGAAATCCCTGTTCTCAAGCGTAGCGCAAAGGTGGAGTGACGCAAGGCAGGACCTGCCCCAATTTTTAACCTGTTGCAGGTGGCGGCTCCGGAAATTCGCCGCTCATCCGTTGCCGCGGGCGTCATGTCGCCCGCGGCCCAGGAGTGGCAGGGATCAGTCGCGACGCTGCACGACGGCGAGTGCGACCGTCAATGCGGCAAGCACGGCGGTGAGAGCGAGCGGCGCGGTCGCACCGTAGGAGTCAACGACATAACCGCCGAGTACCGCGCCAATGCTGATCGCCACCTGGAAAGATACCACCATCAGGCTGCCGGCTGCCTCCAGGGCATCGGGTGCACCACGGGAGAGGTTTGTCGGCAGCACGACCGGTCCCATGCCGAATGCAAGGCCCCAAAGTGCGACGAGAGCAAAAGCCGCACTCGTATGAGCACCCCAGATAACGAGGGCGATCGTCGCAAATGCCATCACCGCGGCAGTGACGATGAGAGCAACGCGGATACTGGCGTCAGCCATCCGGCCGCCGACGACATTGCCGATCACCGAGGCAACGCCAAAGCCGAGCAGGGCGAGTGCAATCGGCGTGGTGTCAAGAAGCGTAACCTTTTCGAGGAAGGGACGCACATAGACCGAGCCTGCAAAATGCCCCGTCATCACCAACAGGATGGCAAGCATACCGAGCTGAACGCTGCGGCGTCGCGTCAATCCAAGGACATCGGAAAGACTGTTGCTTGTACTTGCCGGCAGCGACGGCAGGCTGAGTATCTGAAGCAGCATGGCAACTATGGCAAGTCCCGCCGTCATCGACATGGCGATGCGCCATCCCAGCCAGTCGCTGATCAGGGCGCCCATCGAAGGAGCTGCAATGGTGGCAAGCGAAACGCCGAGGGTAACGATAGCCATGCCGCGCCCGGTCGAATTTGCGCCGACAAGCCGCGCCACAACGGCAACCGACAGCGCCCAGAAACCGCTGAGTGCAATACCCAGCCCGGCCCGGCCCAACAGCAATAGCCAGAAATCGGCGGCAACCGATGCCAGAATGTTGGAGGCAATCGCCAGCGCGCTAAGACCGACAAGCACTGTCTTGCGGTTCAGCTTGCCGATCAGAACATTGCTCAACAGAGCCGTCACCGCGCCTACGGAGGCGGTGGCGGTGACGACCTGTCCGGCCGTGCCTTCTGTGATGCCAAGATCGCGCGCCATGGGCGTCAACAGGCCCGCCGGCAGGAACTCGGCCGATACCAGCGCAAAGCTGGTGGCGGCCATGGAAAGAACGGCGAACCAGGTCGCAGCCGTCCATGCGGGTTCTTCTGTGGTTTCCAGGGGGATAGCTACCCCATCAAACTGCGATGTTGTGTCCGTCATGACGTCTCTCCTTGAGTTGAGAGAGTTTTAGACGGTTTTTTCCGGATGATATGTATCTAAAAATCCGAATTTCATGCCTATTTCTCCGAAATTTGTGCATCGCACAACATTTGTCGTGCCATTCGCGTGGGGACGATGCCATTGCGGACCGGCGGCCTGAATGAGGGCGCGATGAAAGCGTGGCCCCATCAGTGGTGGATGCGATCAAGAAAGCTCCGGATCAAGGGGATAACTTCCTCCAGGTTTGTTTCCAGGAGCCAGTGTCCTCCGTCCAGCAGATGAAGCTCG
This sequence comes from Agrobacterium deltaense RV3, assembly GCF_900013505.1. Lineage (NCBI taxonomy): Bacteria > Pseudomonadati > Pseudomonadota > Alphaproteobacteria > Hyphomicrobiales > Rhizobiaceae > Agrobacterium > Agrobacterium deltae. The sequence continues at coordinate 2,036,683 of NZ_LT009746.1, forward strand.
GCATCGGGCATATCGCGAAGATAAGCGCGTGCGGAGCGCTCGGGCATGTAATGATCCTGCGGTCCCCAGATGATGACGGTCGGCGGCCGACAGGTTTGCAGGTAGCGGCGGTGGATCGGAAACCAGTCGCGATTTGCCTTGAGGTCAGAAAGTAGTTCTGCTGCGATATCCTTCCTCCTCTCCGTCACAAGGCTCCAGTGCAATTGCCAGAGGTCAGGAGGAATGAGTGCGGTAAGCTCTGGCCGGACATTATTCAGAAACTCGTCACGAAAATTCTGCTCGGTGACGGCATCGCGAAATGCGGCGCGCATCCGGTCTGCAGGCAGCGACAAGAACTTTTCGATATCGGCATATTTCGGCCCCAGCGCGTCTTCATAGGGAATATCGCCATTCTGGATGATCTGTCCCACGATGCGGTCCGGCTTCATGATGGCAAGCCTTGCGCCTATGGGAGAGCCGAAGTCGTGCAGGTAGAGAACAAAACGATCCAGACCCAGCGTCTCGACAAAAGCGTTAAGCCAGCTGGCATAACCGTCAAAGCTATAGGAAAAGGCTTCGGGATTGCCGCTATAGCCGAACCCCGGAAAATCGGGTGCGATCAGCCGCCATCTGTCGGCCAATCTGGGCATGAGGTTTCGGAACTCGAAGGAGGAGCAGGGATAGCCGTGCGGCAGCAGAATGACTGGCGCATCCTGCGGGCCAGCCTCCCTGTAGAAAGTTTCTACCCCCGCAATTGAGGTTCTGCGATGTGTGACGCGCGTGTCCATTGAACTGCTCCCTCAGGGATAAGAGCGCAAAGCGGGACGAAAGGTTCCCATACCAGTGCATGGCCGGATGCACGCGCTGAGCGGCAGCGGCGCCGATTTCGCTCGGCCAGATGGAATGGGTCATCGCCGGCGCTCTGCTCGGACCGGGATTTGGCTATCTGCTGAAGTGGAGAAAAAACCGGGATCACTAGCGTCCCGGGCCGGCAACTTTTCAAACGGTCATCCGTTTATGCATCCATGACCGATGCTGACGCAAAACCCAAACCAGTCGATGGCACCGGCCACAACGGTGCAGAGAATGTTCATGCCAACGACGCACCCGATGATCCCCTTCCGCCGGAGGAATTGGAGCCCGCTGCGGGTTTGACGCCGCAGCAGGCCGAAGAGGCTCGCAAGCGATATCTTCTGAAGCGCTTCCTGATCAGCGCGCGGGGGTTCTGGAGCCGCCGTGGGGACGGGCTTGCCTGGCCGTTCTCCATCGGGCTTCTCGCTATGATCGGCGTCAATGTCGGTTTCCAATATGGCATCAACGTCTGGAATCGCGGGATTTTCGACGCGATTGAAAAACGGGATGCATCGACGGTCTACTTTCTCGCTTCCATATTCCCGCCGCTGGTTCTCGGAAGCGTTTTTATTGTGACCTCGCAGGTTTACGTCAGAATGCGCATTCAGCGCCGCTGGCGGTCGTGGCTGACCAAGGTGCTGGTCTCCCGATGGATCGCAAATGGCCGCTATTATCAGCTCAACCTGATAGACGGCGACCATCAGAATCCGGAGGCGAGGCTGTCGGAAGATATGCGGATCGCCACCGAAGCGCCCGTGGATTTCGTGGCGGGCGTCATTGCCGCCTTCGTATCGGCGTCCACCTTTATCGTCGTTCTGTGGACGATTGGCGGCGCGCTGACGCTGCCGATTGGCGGCTTATCGGTCACGATACCCGGTTTTCTGGTGATCGCGGCGGTGATTTATGCGCTCATCACATCCAGTTCCATCGCGTTGATCGGCCGGAACTTCGTCCGGGTCTCCGAGGTCAAGAACCAGCTAGAGGCGGAATTCCGTTACACGCTCACCCGCGTCCGGGAAAACGGGGAGAGCATCGCCCTGCTCGGCGGCGAAGAGGAGGAGCGAAGCGACCTCGACAGGAGGTTCCGCAATGTCCGGCACCAATGGAAGCAGATGGCGCAGCAATATATGCGCACCACGGTCGTGTCGCATGGATCGATGTTGATTGCGCCCGTTGTTCCGCTTCTTCTCTGCGCGCCGAAATTTCTCGATGGAAGCATGTCTCTCGGCCAGGTCATGCAGGCGGCATCCGCTTTCACCATCGTTCAATCCGCCTTCGGCTGGCTGGTCGACAACTATCCCCGGCTGGCGGACTGGAATGCCTGTGCACGCCGCGTTGCCTCCCTGATGATGTCGCTTGACGGGCTGGAGCGGGCCGAACAGAGCGATAAGCTCGGCCGGATCGTGCGCGGCGAAACGGAAGGCGAAACGATGCTCAGCCTCAAGGATGTTTCGGTGTCGCTCGGCGACGGCACGGCCGTCGTCAAGGAGACCGACGTGGAAATCGGGCGGGGAGAAAGAGTGCTCGTCGCAGGCGAATCCGGATCCGGTAAAAGCACGCTTGTGCGGGCAATCGCGGGCCTTTGGCCGTGGGGCGGAGGCAGCGTCAGTTTTCGGGCCGGCAGCCGGCTTTTCATGTTGCCGCAGCGGCCATATGTGCCCTCCGGCACCCTTCGCCGGGCGGTCTGCTATCCGCAGGCGGCCGAGAGCTGGACGTTCGAAGAGATAGGAGAAGCTCTCGACAAGGTTGGTCTCGGCCATCTCAAAGACAAGGTGGAAGAGGAGGCGCCGTGGGACCAGACGCTGTCGGGCGGTGAAAAACAGCGGCTGACCTTTGCCCGCCTGCTGCTTAACGACCCGGATATCATCGTCATGGACGAGGCGACCGCGGCTCTCGACGAAAAAAGCCAGGACAGGATGATGCAGACGGTGATCGATGAATTGCCCGACGCCACCATCATCAGCGTGGCGCATCGTGCCGAACTGGAGGCCTTCCATAGCCGGAAGATAACCTTGGAGCGCCGGGACGGCGGCGCAAAGCTGGTCAGCGATATCCACCTCATTCCCCGCAAGGCCAGATCCCGCTCCCTGCTTCGGCGCATGGTCAAACGCAGGTAAGTCGCTGCGGCTGTCGCGAGTGCTAACGCGAACGAATATCGCCCTTTCCGGTGTTCCCGCCCTGTGCGGCGTCACCCGTAAGAACGATGGACGGCAATTCGGCGAAGTCATAAAATGGCTGGCAGAGGAGGCAACGATATACTCTTGGGAGGAAACCAATGCCTATCTTCATGGACCGGCACGAGCTTGCCGGCGTTTCCGCTGCCGATATCGCCGCGGCACATCTTAAAGATATCAACATTCAGGATCGGTACGGCGTCAGGTTTTTGACCTACTGGTTCGATGAAAGGCGCGGCACGGCGTTTTGCCTTATGGACGCGCCGGACGCTGAAACCGCGCAGTGCGTGCATCGCGAAGCGCACGGCTTCGTCGCCAGCGAGGTGGTGGAAGTCGCGCTGTCGGCGGTGGAAGCGTTTCTCGGGCGAATACAGGATCCGGTAGCACCCCGGGCCGCCTCGAAAAATATGGACCCCGGCCACCGCGCGATCCTTTTCACGGACATTGTCGGTTCAACCGAAATGACGGCCCGCCTCGGTGATCGCATGGCGGCGGAACTTATCCGGGCGCACGATGCCCTCGTGCGCGGTTGTCTGGGGCGGCGCGCGGGACGAGAGGTCAAGCACACCGGGGATGGCATAATGGCCGTGTTCTCCTCCACGCCATTTGCGGTGGATTGCGCCATCGATATCCAGCGCGAGTTCCATCGTTACAACAGCGACAGGGGCGAGCCCATCCACATCCGTATCGGCCTGGATTGCGGGGAACCTATCGAAGACAGCAATGATTTCTTTGGCACGACCGTGCAATTGGCGGCAAGGCTTTGCGCCGCCGCCGAGAGCGACCAGATCCTGATATCGGACAAGACTTTTCAGGAATATGGCGGCGCCGATGTCCTCGTGCATGGCGATCGTTACAGGCTGAAGGGCTTTGCCGAGCCGGTGCTGGCCTATAGTTGCGAGTGGCTGCACTAGCTAAAGCCTGTGCAGCCACTGGAGGGGCGGAAATCGCCGGATTTATTCGGCCGTCGCCTGAATATCGACCTTGTCGAGAAGCCCCATCGGATTGTCGGAGGCGGCAACCAGATCGAAAATGCCGAGACCGTTTGCGCCGGTGGATTTGACTGTTACCGTCAGGGTCCCGGGTTTGCTGATGAACTGGACGAGCGCTTGCACGGCGTTTTGGAGCTTGGGCTGTTCAGCTGCCACCTGCGGCAGCATCATGCTCGCCACAAGCGTCAGGGTGGCGCGTACCTGATCTTCCGTCATGTCGTTCTGCAGGGCATAAAGCTTGATCGCCTTGGCCATCAAACCTTCGTCCTTGATCGTGAGCTTCACTTCGCGGCCGGCAAGCCCGAAGAGCGCCGCCTGCGCGCGATTGACGTCGAAGGAGAAGAACTCTTCCGTAAAGCCGCTGACCAGACCGGCAAAATTGACGCTGCCGAAATCCTTGCTGCTGAGCGAGATATCGCGGATCACCAGATTGCTGTTCGGTTCGTCCCAGCCGGCGGCGAGACCGTAAGAGAAGGCCAGCGTTTCGAGACCCAGTTTGCGGGCCTCAACGAAAACTTCCTCCGTCGAGTCCGCCGGAATCGGAAGCGTGAGCTCGTCCTGCCTGATCTCGATATCGGTCGGAATGCCGTTGAAGGGTTTGGTCAGCCCCATCTCGAAATTCTTGAGCGAGAATTTGATGCGTTCCGGCGTGCCGGCCGTTTCTTCCTCCGTCTCCTCCTCCGGCTTTTCCGGCGCGGCGATATCGACGTTGATGCCGCCGACGCGCACCCTGCCGAGCTCCGGTATCAGGCGATTGAACTGGAAGGTCTCCATCTGCGTTTCGTCGAGCGCGATGATCTCGGAAATTCCCTTGATCGTCGAACTCCAGTCGAAGCCCTTGAGGCTCGCTTCCGCGACTTCAATCTTGCCGTCGCCATCTCCGATCGACATGCCATTCAAGCCGAAGTCGAGCTTGCGGCTGTCCATCTGCATGTCGATGCGGTCGATGGTGGCCTTGACCCTTTTGCCGGCCGCGCCTTCCTTTTCATCCGGCGCATCGACCTTGAAGCCGATGAGCTGCATGTTGCTCTTGCCGAACATGTCGAGAATGGACACGACCTTCGCGAAAAGCGCCTGGCGCGCCTCCGGTGAAAGCTCGTCAGGATCTTGGGTCGTCGTCAGCGTTTTGAGGGTTTCCAGCAGCGGTTCGGACGGCATGCGGGCGGTAAAGCCATCGCTGCGGATTTCATCGTAGCTGAAATGACCGTCTCCTTCAGAGAAGGAAACCGCCTTGATGGAGAGCGGCCCGTAGAGCGGCTTCGCTTCCTTGTCTTCCGGGCCCGCCTTTTCCGTATAGAGCCGGGCGAGATAAGCGACGTCGATGTCCTGGCCGGCGATCGCGCCGGTTGACACGACCATATGCTTGTCCTTCATCGCGCCTTCGCTGTCGGGAAGCTGCATCTTGATGTCGTAGCTGCCATTATCGATAGAGGATCGGGCAATGCGGCCGCCGGCGATCTCAGAGAGAGCGAGGTTCCTGTAAACGGTCTTCTGCTCGGTGGTCGCGACGGACTGGGTAAACGTCACCTCCGGCGTGGAGATGCTTGTCGCCGCGAAGCGCTCGATGCGCCGGGGCAGGGAGCCGCCGTTTCCTTCCGCCCGTGCCGGCTTTTGGAACGCGGCATTCTCGACGCGGGCCTGCGCCATTGAGATCTTTCCGGTCGGCACATCGATGTCGATGGTGTTCATGTCCAACGCGCCGTCCAGAAACGGAAGTTTCGGACGTCCGTCGATAGCCGCGATCTTGATATTCCTGCCCTCTTCAAGCGGCAGCGTCAGATCGCGAACATGAATTTTCCCGAGAAAATCGACCTCGATGGAAGTGGCCGTCGCACCGCTGCGGGCAACCAGCTCCTTCACCTTTGCTTCGTAGAAGGTCTTGCCGCCGACGACGCCTGCGGCAGCAACGGCAATAATCGCAACTGCCGCCCAAAGCGCCCTGCGCCGACCCTTGCCGGTCTGGATGTTTTCCTGTTCCACGAAGTGAGTCCCCTCTAACGAACTGATATTAGCCGCCTTTTAAGCACGCAAAAGTTGCTTAGCAAGGGGTCATTGCTGTCTGAATTCTGGCGTGAAAAGTCTCGACGCGGATGAGGTGTTTCCGCACCCGTTGGGTTGAAGCTATCTCCAGAACATCAGCGCCATACCGGCCACGACAAGTGCGGCGCCGGCCCATGCGCCGGGCGCCGGCACTTCCCGCGTTCTCAGCCACAGCAATGGCAGGATAATCACGGGCGTCGTTGCCGACAGTGTCGAGACGATGCCGACCTTGCCGCCGGAAAGGGCAAAAAGAAGCAGCGTCATGCCGAAAGCCAGGGCGATGATGCCCGTGAACGCCGTCTGGAGGAACAGGCTTCGGGTCATCGGGCCTCTGGGCCTGACAGCCTCGATAGGCAGCATGGTCAGTGCGGTCAGGCAAAGGGCGGCCACCCCGACACGCAGCATGGAAGCGGCAAGAGGATCGATCCCGGTCGCCATCACGGGCCTTGCAATGAGCGAGCCGACCGCCTGGCTGAGCGCCGCCAGAAGGCCGAAGAGCACGCCGAGCCAGAGAGGCCCCTTCACGCTCTCCCATTCATGCAGCTGCGCCTTGCGCTTGCCGAAGAGGATTGCCAGCAGCACGCCGCTGAGTGTCAGACCTATGCCGGCAATGGCGCTTGCGGGAAGCTGCTCGCCAAGCACCGCCCATGCCAGCAGTGCGGCGATCGGGGCATTCAGCGCAAACAGGATTCCCGAACGGCGCGGCCCCAGCCGGTTGAGGCAGGTAAAGAGAAGCGTGTCGCCAACAAAAATGCCGATGAAGCCGGAAAGGATAAGCGACGACAATGCCTCGGGCTGAAGCTCTCGCCAGGAGCCTGACGCGAGCACATAGACCCCCAGCAAAGCGGCGACAAAAAGCTGCCGCGTCCTGTTGAAGGCCAGCGCTCCAAGCCGCCCCGCCGGGCCCGCGGCAAGAAGCCCGGTTATCGCCCAGCACGTCGCGGCGCCCACGGCAGCCAGTTCATAGATCGGCATGTTTTCCCCGTCGATTCGCAGCCTGCTTTCGGCTGCGGACACTATCCCTGTCTGCACCCATCGCAGATTCCGGGTTTGCCCGCCATACCCTAAGCATCGCCATCAACGGCATGCACCAGCACATGGCCCGCCGCCCGCGCCGGGCCAGCCGCCGCGTCCGTTCGCAACAAATGCGCCGCACCCGCACAGCTCCCCAGTCTCGATGTCAGCGTGCGCCGGCATCGAGACTGCGAACGGACGGGTCATTCACCGTGCGTCACGCGCCATTGATGATATTGCAGATGCCCTCGCGGATGACGTTCTTGTCCGCGATCTGCCCTGCCTGAATGTTGAAGACAGCATCAATTCGCACCGCGGCGCCCTTCTGCCGGGCCACGACCCGCAGCGTCTGAATTCTGCCGCTGCCGCTGGTTTCCTGGTGCGCATCGATGGAAGACAACGCCTTGTTGATCTGGATGCCTGCAAAACCTTCCGCCGCCACGGCCTGAGCGAGTTTTTGCAGCACGGCGGGCGCTTTCGCCTTCGGCAGCTCCTGCCAGGACTTGTAAGAGACAGCCGTCACCATCGGTACGCCTGAGACAGTGAAGTTCTTCTCGCAGGATGCGGCGAGGACGGGGCTTGAGAAGGCGATCAGGCCAAGAGCTGCTATGACATATTTCATTTCGAATAATCCAATCGTTGGTAAAGGCTGAAAGCTGCCGGCCGCATCAGAATGTCGACCGTTTTCCTCTGTAAGTGGACGGAGGCGGAAGAGCCTCATGGGCTTGCGCCAGCGTTTCCAGCCATGTCGCCAGGCCAGCGGGAACCTCCTCGTTGCCCGCTTCCAGCGCCTCGATCCATGAAAGTTCGCATTGCAGCGCGGACGCAATATTGATCGGCGTCCAGCGGATCACCCGCAGGCATTGATTAAAGCGTTCTGGTGACATGATGATTTGATTTTTTCCCCGTCTTTTCCCGGCGAAGCTCACTCAGGCGGCAGCGAGAGTCAATCTTTTTCTGCAACTTTTGATGGCTCGTTTCCGGCCCGGCAGTTGCATCCGCCACCCGTTGCCGAACGCCAGGCGCATGAAGGGGAAAGGCCCGGTTACCCAAACGAGACGGCCGGACGACGCATCGGCATTTCATCCCCGGGGCCATTCCTCCCGATAAAACTTAGTTAATCTGCTAAGTTTCTGCTTGCCCCATCACGATGAAACATGATAGTTAGCAATATGACTAAGCATCATCAGGACCTTTCACTGATCTTCCAGGCTCTGGCCGATCCGACGCGGCGGGCGATTCTGGCGCGCCTCGGCGGCGGTCCGGCACCGGTCATGGAACTGTCCGCTCCCACGGGGCTGCGCCTGCCCACGGTCATGCGGCATCTTTCCGTGCTGGAGGAGGCGGGGTTGATCGTCACGTCCAAGGATGGACGGGTGCGCACCTGCGCCATCGTGCCGGAGGCGCTGGAGCCGGTAAGTACGTGGCTCGATGAGCAGCGGGCCGTGTGGGAGAGCCGGCTTGACCGGCTGGAGGCATTTGCAATGCTGGCCATGAAGGAGGAATCCGAATGACAACGAAACCGGATCAAAAAAGCGCACGCGCTGAACCGCATCAACCGCAAGACCGTTTTGCAACGCTCAGCTTCGAACGGGAGATTGCCGTTCCGCTATCGGCTCTCTGGCAGGTCTGGCTCTCACCCGCCGCCCGGGCGGTGTGGGCCTCTCCCTCGCCGTCGGTCACCGTGGAGTTCCTGGAGGCGGACAGCAGGCTGGGCGGTCGCGAAGTGTCGCTCTGCAAGGTCGCGGGCCAGCCGGATATTCGCTGTGAATGCGGCTGGCTGGAGCTGCAGCCAACCCGCCGCAGCGTGAATTACGAGGTGGTCTCATCCAGCGGCGTAACCCAGTCGGCAGCGCTGGTCACTGCCGATTTTCAGGCCGCGGAAGAGCGTAGCCGCTTGACCGTAACGGTGCAGCTTTCCTCATTGGCCGAGGATATGCGCGATGGCTATCAACAAGGTTTCAGCGCCGGTCTCAACAATCTGGCCAGCGTGGCCGGGCGAACCATGGTGCTGGAACGAACGATAAAGGTGCCGCGAAACATCGTCTGGAAAGCCTGGATGAACGAGAAGACGCTGCCGCAATGGTGGGGCCCTGAAGGCTTTTCCTGCCGCACGAAGAGGATTGATCTGCGGACCGGCGGGGAATGGGTCTTTGACATGATCGGCCCTGACGGCACAGTTTTCCCAAACCATCATCGTTATGTCGAGGTCCGGCCCGAAGAGAGGATCGCCTATACGCTGCTATGGGGCGAAAACGGGCCGAAACATGCCGATGCCTGGGCCTCCTTCGAAGATGAGGATGGCGCGACGAAAGTTGTGCTGGGCATGGTGTTCAGCACGGAAGCCGAGTTCCAGCAGGCAAAGGGTTTCGGCGCCGTGGAGCTGGGGCAGCAAACGCTGGGCAAACTGGAGCGCTTCGCCAAGGCGCTATAGATGCGCCGAGCCGTCAGCTCCCTGTGCAGAGGTCTCGATACTTGCTCCTGTCCAGACCGGCATTAATCTTCAAAGCCGCTCTGCGCGTGCGAGATCGTCTTGCAGGTTCCGCCATCCTTCTCGCCAACCATGCGCTTATCACGGATGACGGAACCCTTGGCGATGTCTATCTCCCATGCCACCGAGCCTTCATTCAGGCTCGCTTTACCATCGGTAAAGGTGCCTTTCTCCATTCTCTGACTTCCAGACGCCGGGACATAAACTCCAATTGTCCCAGCGGCTTCGTCGAGGGCGAAATTGAAGACCTGAGGGGTACCCTTCGAACCTGCAAATTCACAGCTGAGATATGTCGGCGCGGCAAAAGCAGCGGCGCTTGAAAAAAGAAGGGTGGCAGAGGTAAATCCGGTTCCTGTGATGGCCTTCATTTCTGATCCTCATTCTTATGCTGCGTTGCTCTTTTGGAAGCCACCGCTAGCCGCCCAAAGGACGGTCGCGATGGCACCATAACCTTCTTGTGCGCCATCCGTAAAAATGGCCAGTCGGTGTGTACCGGCTTGTAAATCAATATTTATGAAGGCTTCCGTCGTCGTACCGTTGTTTATGTGTTGGAAATGAATGTTTGATCGATGGAGAATATGCTCCGTTGACCAACTCTTGTTCCCTTATCCACCTCAGGAATTAATACATTAGCTTGAAATTTACATTTTATGGTGTATTTGGTTTCTGATGCTATTCAAAACTGAAAAATCCAATCTGTAGTTGATATCTCTCAGTTTGCGATTAGTCAACGTAATTGGGTTGAAGATAAACTGCGATACTTGTAACGGAAAAACGTATGCCAGTTAACATTACATTTCGGACTCAGTTATTGGGAGGTGTTGCTGAGTTTTGCGGAAATTGTGATGTCCCATTGTTCTCTCTCCCGTTGAATTTGATAGAATTAGTTGTGTTACTTGCCAAGTATAAAGAGGAAGGGGTTTCTCTTTATCCAGAGGTTTATTTGACTAGCAATATTTCTCAACTAATAGCCATGCTTCCTGATGCTCAGAGGCTACCTCTTGGAAGCACGTCGCGTGATACCGATGGAATAAAACGTGCAATTAAGAAATCTGCACCATTAGCGATAAGTGGATGGCTTATATATTTGGAGGACAATGGAGATAATCTCAACTTTGGCTTGATGAAAGGCGCAAGCAATCCAATTTCTGTTCTCGTTGATAGGGTATTGCTTGATGAGAACAACCCAACCCAAGTCACAAAAATATTTCAGGTTGCTGATGATTGCGTAGAAATTATCAGTTCGTCTGGAGATCGGCATGTTATATTTTTGAATCATCGTAAAGATGATAGCCCACCGCCGTTGGCCTCTTTGGATCGCCTGATCAAATCCGTTACTATGGGCGTTGCTGCGGACTTAGTGGAGCCAATTCAGTCATATTTGACGAGAATTTTATACAATGCTCTTCGTATTAGCCATGGAACCCTTATAGCTGTTACCGATAAGCGATCTCCGCCTAAGGCTTTATTTAATGACGGGCTGAAGTTGGATGAGCCAATCGATTTTCCCGAAATGATCCGTAAGTTGAAACGTTCTGAAATTAATCCAGAACGCCTCATAAGCGCAGCGGCCTTGTTGGAAGGCATGCTTAACTCCGATGGCATTATAATTTTCGATAAGAACGCACGTTTGCTTGGATTTAATTACTTTGTTAGATCGAAGAATGTGGCGAATGAAGTTGGCGGGGCTAGGCGGCGAGCGTTCGCGACGTTGTCTTCATATCTAGGGAAAGGCTTGGTTGGAGCATTTATCCAGTCACAAGATGGATGGTCCGATTTTCGCGGAGTGGAACAATGACGGCACTTTCAATTTGGCAACCGGAAGCTAATGATGTTTTGCCGAGCACCGCAAATACAGCATCTGAAATAGCAGGATTTGCTGAACAACTAAGCAACAAAGATCGAAGTCAAATTGTTTCAGCTTTTGAGCTTGGTCATTTTGAGATGGGCTTGAACCATCTGTGGGGAAAAACGATAACAGCGTTGAAGAAGGAGCTTTCAACTGTTGGTGTCGGGCTTCTGGCGGAGATGCTTGGTCGGGCGGACGTCGATGAAGATGATGATGTCGATGATATTGTCACAGCTAAAGATGCAATTAGACTGGCTGAAGAGTTAGGTATCGTCAATTCCACCGATGCAATTCGCCTCCGACACACTTACGAAATACTAAATCATTTTTCTCAAATGGGCACTGAGCAAAATGATCAAGAGGAGATTCATTCTTCTGAAGCACTTTCGGCCTTCCGAACGTGTGTAAAAGGGGTATTGGGCCGACCAAAGATCGAAGTTGCAAAGAAATTTGTTGAGTTTCGGAACGCATTGGAAGGTGAAACCCTAGCTGATGGAGATCACCGTGTCGAAATGTTGAAAGGATCGCCATACTTCTTTCACAAGCTTACGGTTAGCGTGCTACTCAACGCTGCGAAAAAGAACGTGGGTGCAAATCTTGAGCACACTCTTGCTAATATAAATTTGCTAATTCCTGCAATGTGGTCATCCCTTCGTGACACGGAGCGTTGGCAGCTGGGCCAGAGCTACGCTGAGGCGTATAGTGATGGGAAAACTACTGTTGTTGGTGGTTTGAAAAGCGCCCTATTGAAGGTACGTGGCTTTGATTACGTACCAGAGAATCTTAGGAGCGACACTTTTGTAAAGGCTGCGGAAGCTATTCTTCGGGCTCATGAGGGATTAAACAATTTTTATAATGAGCCGGCCCCTGTTAAGCATCTGCAACGGCTTGGAACAACTATTCCCACGCCGGCGATCCCGGCATGCATGACCGCATTGCTTAGTGTTTATTTAGGTAATTATTATGGGGTGTCGTGGGGGGCGCAATCTGACGCAAAAGACATGCTAAAACGGATAACTCCGGATAGATGGCAGTATTACCTTAATAATGTTCTCCAAAGCGACATGAGATTATTGAATAAATTGCAGGAGGATAAACCAATTGCAAATTGGCTTTCTCTCGTGGATTTTTTGGGGCTAGATCAAATAGAGGTTAAATCTACGCTTGTTCAACAGTTGCTTTCCCAGAGTAAGTCTAGGGATTTGAAATTATCTAAAACCGCTCAAAAGATATATTCTGAATACTATGGAAAAAATGGATAAAATGAATTTAAAAAATAATATTAATTATTAAGCATTAAATGCTGTAGGTGGTTCCTATTGAATCTAAGCGGCAATGCTGCGGGCGTTGACCTGCTTCACGCTTATTTTTTTATGATATTTCTTCCCCCTTCGTACTCGGCCTGTTCACCTGATTTATAATGCTCCCGTGTCTATGAAACGGGGAGATATTCCGGTTTATGCTGAACTAGCGCTTATGTGAGAGGTGGACGTTACCCTCATATTTCGGGCTGACAGGGAGTCCTCGGCGACAAACGGAGGAGAGGTGGATTTGGTTTGTGGTGGGCCTGTCTGTTTCTCTGAAGATCATTGGCTTGGCAGGATGAATCGCTGATACGGGGCACTGATATGTGTCTTTATTTTCCCAGGCGGCAATTTTCAGTGCCCCGTTGCAATGCCCATCGAGCTGAAAGGCAGATGGAAAGAGAGATGAAGATCATAACACGGTCGCAACTGCGTCGCGTGATAGGAAAGGTGTGTTCAAATGGGTCTCTATGAAATGTACGTTCTTGCAGCTCGTGCAGATACAGCCCTGATGA
>NZ_LT009747.1:0-337651 GCF_900013505.1 Agrobacterium deltaense RV3
GACAAAGATCGCGTAATCTATCTTATGGAACTTCTAGGCGGTTAGTCGGCTGTTGCGTTTTACTCTAAACCGTGGGCCCGCACGTGCCCAAAACCCGTTGCTTGATCGCCACCCTGTAATTCCGCACCAACTATGTGTTATCAGCCGTGAGCGCTTGCGAGCGCCAAGCTATCGTCATCAGCCTGATCCACGCGATCTGGTGTCTCTAACACGATCCTGAACTGGGTCAGCAAGCTACAAAGCGATTCAACCTCCAAGCCAAGCTGTGTTCCCGCTGCAGCAGTTTCCTCAGCCATGGATGCGTTTTTCTGCACTTCGCGATCAATGGAGGCAACGGAATCATTGATGTTTAGAAGCGAAGACGATTGTTCCTGGGCAGCGGCGGCGATCGAGGCAATGTCGCTGTCGATCTCGGCTACCTCGGCAATGATTTGATTCAAGGTCGTCCCAGTCGCGTGAACAAGACCAACTCCTTTTTCTACCTGCAGCGCCGAGCTGGAAATGAGCTCCTTGATTTCCTTGGCCGCCGTCGCAGAACGTTGTGCCAGTTCTCTAACTTCTTGTGCGACGACTGCAAAGCCGCGGCCAGCATCGCCAGCCCGGGATGCTTCCACGCCAGCGTTGAGAGCCAAAAGGTTGGTCTGAAACGCGATCTCATCTATGACCGCAATGATATTTGTAATCTCTCGCGACGACGTCTCAATCTTACGCATCGCCTCCACAGCATTCCGAACCACATCACCAGAAGCTTCTGCAACAGCCCGAGCTTGCGCAACACGACCTTTGGCATCTGAGGCACGGACGGCGCTATCTTTTATCGTCACTGTGACCTGAGCTACAGCGCTCGCGGTCTCTTCGAGAAACGCTGCCTGTCGCTCAGTTCTGTTTGATAAGTCGAGCGCTGCCGAGGTGATCTCCCCAGAATTGAGCTCAATTCTACCTGCATTTTCATTGACGCAAAGCAGGGCGGCCAACAGCTTCTCCGCCGAAGAATTGTAGTCAAAGCGGAGTGCGTCGAGGTCTTCTCGAAACGGTGTTTCCACCCGGTGAAGGAGGTCACCTTCAGCCAGGCGTCGGAGTGCTGTACCAAGGGTTTTTACGGCAAAATCCGTCGCTCTGGAATTTGCAACGTTGCGCTCTTCCTGCGCGCGCCGCTCCTGTTCGACAGAAAGTCTCGTGAGTTCACCCTCTTGTTCAAGTCGCTCCCTCTCTACTGCGTTAGCTTTGAAAACGGCAACCGCGCGGGCCATGTTCCCCAACTCATCGCGTCTATCAGCCCCCGGCACCTCAGTGCTCATCTCACCTTGTGCAAGCGCAAACATGCTGTCCCTCAGCCGGACGATTGGTTTGGTAATAAATCGCGATGAGACAATGAGAGAAGCAAATAGAAAAGCAGCGAAGGCCAAGCCGATGACGACAAGCGAGTATTTACTGGTGGTATCGGCATCGGCCGCAAGTTCGCTACTTTGGTTATCGACGGACTGCGTAAATTTATCGGACCAATCTCTCACAGCGAGTATTTGATTGGCGATGAGCACATCTGCCTTGCGCAACGACGCTGTCGCCGCGACAGAATCCCCTTTCAGGGCAGACTGTACCGCCTGATTGGTCAACTGCAAAATATCGTTCGCTGCCCCGATAAAACCGTCAATCGAACGCACGTGGTCTGGTGCCAAGCGCTTGACCAGCCGCAGTTCCGAGAGAAGCTTCGCCTTATTGTTCTCGTAAGAGAGGGCAAATTTCTTGATGCTTGGATCCTTGGTGTCATACGAGAGGATTTGGTATGCGTTGTAGCTAACCGCCGTGAAGTGCTGGTTCGCACGCGCCATGTGGATGGCGGCAGCGCCGTCTTCTGCGATGAAACTTACATAACTTTGCGAAGCGCTTCGAAATTTGAGCGATACAAACCCCAGTCCCGCGAGACCGACCGCACAGATTGGAACCACCAAGAGCACGATTTTAGCTTTGATGCTGATATGTTGCATGAACGACATTTCCCACACTCTCCCCATGTTGTTCGGCCTGTTATTCTGATGCTAGATTTCGTCCTTCAACGTCTCCTTCTGAGTAATTAGACGAGCGGAATGGTGTCCGGAAACGAATGCCCAGAGCCAGCTCAGCGCCACCGCCATGCGGCTTCTTGTTCCGATAAGGAAGTAGATGTGGACGAGGCCCCAGATCCACCAGGCAAGGGATCCCTTAACCTGGACCTTCCCGAAATCGATCACAGCCGAGCTCGGGCCGATCGTTGCGAGATTTCCGAGATGCTTATACCTGAAATGTGGGGGAGCCGGTTTTCGGCTCAGACGGGCCCGTATGACTTTCGCAACGTATTTGCCTTGCTGCTTTGCCGCCGGTGCCACGCCGGGAACAGGATTTCCCTCGCCGGTCTTTACGAAGGCAGTGTCACCGATAATAAAGATTTCAGGGCGTTGCGCGACTGTCAGGTCGGACTGTACGATTGCCCGCCCTGCCCGATCTTTATCCGTTCCCACCCACACGGCAGCCTTGGACGCCTGAACGCCTGCCGCCCATATTATGGTACGGCTTGGCACAAACTCGTCGCCAATCGTTATCCCGTCCTCGTCACAAGCCGTCACCGGCCGTCCTGTCCGAACCTCGACACCCATCTTCGCAAGTGAATGCTCGGCGTAGCGCGACAAGGAATCGGGAAAGACTGGCAGGACACGGGGGCCTGCCTCGATGAGGAGAATCCGAGCGGCGGCTGTGTCGATGCTCCTGAATTCCTCGACAAGCGTTCTGTGCGCCAGTTCGGCGATGATCCCTGCCATTTCAACACCGGTCGGCCCCGCGCCGATGATAGAAAAGGTTAACAAGGCGTTTCGCGCTTCGGGATCGGTTTCAAGTTCCGCTCTCTCGAAAGCAAGAAGAAGCCGGCGACGAATGGTCGTTGCGTCTTCTAGCGCTTTCAGCCCAGGAGCGAAGCGCTCCCATTCATCTTGCCCGAAATATGCATGCCGAGCGCCGGTCGCTAAAACGAGTGTGTCGTATGCGATTGCGTTACCATCCTTCAGAGAAACGAGCCGACGATCGACATCGACACCGACCACCTCGCCGAGCAGCGTCGTGACATCCTTCCGCCTGCGGAAAACCGCTCTAATTGGCCAAGCGATTTCCGAGGTCGCAAGAACCGTTGTAGCCACCTGGTAAAGAAGCGGCTGGAACAGATGGTGGTTCCGCCTGTCGATGATCGTGATAGAGATTCCTGGCCCCTTGAGATCTTTTGCCAATTGGAGGCCAGCGAAGCCGCCTCCTACAATAACAACCCGATGCTCAGTCATGTTATCCCCATCCGAACTTTCAAAAAAACGCGCTCCAGACGAGGAGCGCGCCTTTCGACAAACCTGTGAATGCCTATTCAGTCACTAATGCGGTTGTTGACGATGATCGACGGGGGACTGGACAGTAACGGAAGAAGCGGCTCAAGCACACGCTTGACGTTCGGATGCTCACCATGTCCAGCGGCCGCCGCCTCATTTGCCCAGCCGTCCAGTATGAAAAAGATATTGGGGTCGTCGGAACGCTGATAGAGATCGTAATATAGGCAACCCCTCTCCTGGCGCGCTGGTCCGATGAACTCTTGAAGAAGCTCCTTCACGCGATCCCGATTCTGCGTCGTGGTCCTGAATTCGACGATGAGGTGCTGTTCCTCTGTCTTGCTAGATGTCATGCAAATCGGCTCCTAATTGAAAACGATAACAGGTTTGATCACTCGACCAGCTTCCGCATCGGCGATGGCTTCGTTGATTTTCTCAAACGGATACTTCGTGATCAGCTTCTGGAAGGGAAATAACCCGGCCTGATTGAGTTCGACCATCTGCGGAATGAACAGCTGCGGAATTTGGTCGCCGAGTATTGCTCCCTGAATCTTCCGGTTAAAAACCATGAGGTCGAGTGGAATCGGGATATCCTTGCCAAGCGCATCGAGACCGAGGAGAACCACATGACCGCCGGCACGCGTACATTTGATTGAATTCAAAATCACGGGGATGATGCCGACGGCGTCGATCGCAAAATCCGCCCCGCCATCCGTCAGCGCATGAATCTGCTCAACGACATCCGGATCTCTTCCGTTGATCGTGTGGGTGGCCCCTAGCTCCCTCGCCATCGCGAGTCGCTGTTCGTTGAGATCGACGATGATGATTTTGCTGCATCGCCTGACCTTGGCAGCCATCACCGCCGCCATCCCGACGGCTCCCGCACCGAAAATGGCGATAGTCTGGCCTATCTCTGGCTTCATGGCGTTAATGACGGTACCTGCGCCGGTCGCCATGCCGCAACCCAAGGGAGCTGCATTCGTCAGGTCGAAGTTCTCCTTGGGAAGAAGTGCGGCGTTGTTTTCTGTTGCTAGAATATATGTGGCGAACGATGACTGCCCCACGAAGTTGCTGCCTATTCCGATTTCATCGCATAACAGAGCTTTCTTGCCGTTCGGACGAAGCCCTGTCAGATTGTACTGCGTGTAGTTCGCACAGTTCATCGGGTGGGAGCGGCGGCAGTCCGCGCAATAACCACAGGAACTTTGGCTGAGCGCAACGTGGTCACCAACCTTGAGGCCTTGAACGTCCGGTCCGACGGCCTCGATGACGCCGACACCTTCGTGTCCGGGTATGACAGGAGCGGGTGGTCCGAAAATCCCGTCGCGCAGTAGCAGATCGGTGTGGCAGATACCCGTGGCAACGGTTCGAACTAGAATTTCGTTTCCCTCAGGATCCGCCAGTTCAAGCTCACGAAATTCGAGTGGGGCTTTGGGCTTTACGGCAACCGCCGCTGTGATCTTCACCATTTCTTTCTCCTGCGTTCTCCCGATTACAACGGGAATGACCTCTTCAGCGGTAATCTGACCAGTTTCAGACCCGGCCGGTGCGCGCTCCATAGATGATCGCGGCAAGGGCGATGATCGCGCCCTGAACGATCAGTTTGCCCGGCTCCTGGATTCCAAAGACGGTCAGCATTGCGAACAGAAAACTGAAGGCGACGACTGCTACGAACGGCCCCGCGACGCCACCCCGATCGACTCCGAACGTGACGCCGCCGAGGATTGTCGCGGCGAGAGCGTTCATAAAGGTGTCGAAGCCCGGCTTGATCGTGCCGACGGCGAGTGCGGACACCTGAACCAGTGCGGCAATCCCGGTCAGCGCTCCGGCCAGCGTGTGGGAAATGAAGATAGTGCGAGCCAATGGAATCCCGGTTGTTTCCGCCGCGCGCGGGTTGTCACCCACGGCGCGGAAGTAGCGGCCGACAATCAGAAAACGAAATGCCAGCGCGACGATGATTGAAATCCCGATCCAGACTATGACCGAATAGGACAGTCCAAAAATACTCCCGCTCGTTAGAACACGAAGCCAACTCGGCGTTGAACCGGGCGCGCGGCCGGCACTCATGTACTGGACGATTCCGATAAGGATCGCGGACACGCTCAACGTCGCGATGACAGCAGAGGCGCGGATGTAAGCTACAAGGACGCCGTTGATCAAACCGACGGCGAGACCGATGACGATCGGCATCAGAACGATGACAAATGGAGGGTATTTGTTCAGCAAACCGGAACTGGCGAGGTAGATCGAGAATGCGAACACGCCGCTAACCGACAGGTCGATCGACCGGACCCGCATGACGAGTGACTGGGCCAGAACGGCAATGCCGAGCGGCGCCGATTGCTTCAGGATCACGAACCAGTAATTCGGGTTGATCAGGGTCGCGCTCACCGCGGGCGCGATGGCGATGAGAATGGCAAGGACGTAATATGCCGGGGGCAGCCCTAGCACCCACGAGAGGAGATGTTTGGGTGTCGAACGGCGGACTGGCGTGCCATTTTTTGTATCTGATGAAGTCATTGAGAGGTCCATGTCTTTCAGAGCCCGATCGTTTTGCGGCGTTGCGACACGACAAGTGCAAGCAGCAGAAGGCCCTTTACGACCGACTGGAGAAATGCCGAGACATTGGCGAGATTCATCACGTTGTTGACGACACCGAGAATTGCCGCGCCTACGACCGTGCCGAGGATGCTGCCGATACCGCCGGCTAGATGGACACCGCCGAGTGCGGCAGCGGTGACTGATTCGATTCCGAACGACGCGCCGCCTTTGGGATCTCCTGACGCCAGACGGCCCGCCAGGAACATGCCTGCCGCGCACGCGAACAGCGCCGAGAAGATGTACGCCTTTATGACTGTTCTTTCGACCGGAACGCCGTT
This sequence comes from Agrobacterium deltaense RV3, assembly GCF_900013505.1. Lineage (NCBI taxonomy): Bacteria > Pseudomonadati > Pseudomonadota > Alphaproteobacteria > Hyphomicrobiales > Rhizobiaceae > Agrobacterium > Agrobacterium deltae. The sequence goes on from NZ_LT009747.1 coordinate 6,218, forward strand.
CATACGGGCGTTGAAGTCATTGCCGCCTGATGCGAAGAGGTACAAGCCAAAAGGTCTACGATAGAGCAACCAAGCTGCCGCGACCGTGGCGGCGATTAACCAGAACAGGGAATTCGGTATTGGGCCGACCGAGCCTGCAACTGACACCGAGAGCCAGTCAGGAACGCGACCGCCTGGAATCGGGAGGATGATAAGTGCCAGACCTTGGCCGATGCCCATCGTCGCAAGGGTCATAATGATCGGGTGCACGTTGAGCCGGGCTACCCCGTACCCGTTCACGAGACCAAACGCGACGGCGGCGCCGATGCAGAGAAGTACGCGTACCGCTTCCGGCAAATCAAGCGTCATAATCGTCGTTGTCATGCTGATGATCGACCCGACCGACACGTCCAGACCCCCGGTGAGAATGACGAACGTTTGACCGAGTGCGGAAATGACAAGCACTGTGGACTGCGCCAGCAGGTTTGAGAGATTTTCCGGGGCAAGAAAGCCAGGCAGCAATATTATGGATGCCAGTAGAAGGACGAGGAGCGTCCCGATCGACAGGCGGATCGCTCCTGCCCGGTATGGCACCTTCAGAAGGTTTGCAACGGTATTCATATCTGCTCCTCAATGAACCGCAGCGCGCGGTTCGTGCGCGGAGTTCGAACCAAGTGCGGTTCCCAGGATGGATTCCTCTGTGGCGTCAGCTGCAGGCATCTGCCCGACGACTTGCTTGTCGTGAACCACAAGGATGTTGTCACAAAGTCCGATCAGTTCCGCATGCTCGCGCGACGAGACGATAACCGCCCCGCCCTGATCGCTGAAGTCCCGCAAAAGTCTGTAGATTTCGGCTTTTGCTCCGACGTCGACACCGCGCGTTGGCTCTTCGATGACGAGAATGTCGACACCAGACAACAGCCACCGCCCTAAAAGTACCTTTTGCTGATTGCCTCCCGATAGCTTTCCTACCGGAGCGCCGGGATCAGCAGCGGCGACGCGCAGTGATCTGATTATCTCCCTCACCTTGGAGGCAGACCGCCACGCGACACTCGCCATGTTGCGGTTTAGTTGCTTACCCAGTGCGATGTTGTCGTAGATCGGCAGCCGGAGAAACAAGCCTTCCTGCTTGCGATCTTCTGGAATAAATCCAATACCGGCCGAGATAGCGCTTGCGACACCCGAAGACACATCCACCTCGCTCATCCGGTCGTCGCTGCCGCGACGGCGGACGCTTATCGCCTTGGCCGGCTCGACACCCACCACCGCTCGCATGATCTCACGCTGTCCCTGCCCTTCAAGACCCGCCAGGCCGATAATCTCGCCCTTTCGCACTGCGAACTCGACCGAGTCACGGTTGTCGTCTAGACGAAGCTCCGAAACCTGGAGCATTGGGGCTCCGGTCTCTCGAGACCTTGAAGGAAAGAAGCTCTGCAATTCCCGCCCGACCATAGTTGCAACCAGGGAATGGAGATTGAAGTCCCTCGCCTTGGCGGTCTTCACCCAGGCCCCGTCCTTCATGACGGTTATGGTATCGCAAAGTTCGAAAACCTCGTTCATGCGGTGCGAGATATATACGACCGCTTTCCCCTGGGATTTCAGATCCCGGATCACCTTGAACAGGTGGGCCACGTCCGTTGAGTTCAAAGCAGCGGTCGGCTCATCGAAGATGAAAACGTCTGCGTTGGAGGTAAGCCCTTTTGCGATCTCCACTGCCTGTTGCTGCGCAACAGTCAAGGTTTCCACGATCGCCATCGCGTCCAATTGCGGAAACACGTCGGCAAGCAACTGGCTTGAACGCCGGACGACCTCCGCACGGTCAATCGAGCCATCGGCACGACGCGGCTCATGGCCGAGAAACATGTTTTCAGCGACAGTGAGGTTGGGGATAAGTGTGAATTCCTGAAAGATCGTGGAAACCCCAGCGAGGCGGGCCTCCTTCGGCGACCGAAAACTGACGGCCTCACCCCGCAGACGGACGCTTCCCGCGGTGGGTTGATAGACGCCCGCGAGGATACGCATCAGCGTTGATTTGCCCGCACCGTTCTCGCCCATGAGCGCGTGCACAGAGCCGCGCTCGAGTGAAAACCTGACGTCCGACAGAACCTTGGTCGCGCCGAACGACTTGTTGATACCAACCATCTCGACAAGCATGCTCATGAACATTTCCATTTTCGAGTGACATGCGGGCGCGGACTGTCCGCGCCCGGCTTCGGTCAGGCCTTGAAATATTCAAGAAGCTTCTCGTTCGGCATCTCCGTCGGAGCCCAGTAGGCGTCGGTCAGGTCAGCGCGGTAGAACTCGGATAGCGTCTCATCGACAATCGGCTTCGGGCGGTTGGTCCAGTTGCGCTGGATCGGCTTTCCCTCCAGCAATGCGAACGACGCGCGAAGCGCGGCTGTGGACAAGGCTGGCGGGCAGATCGGACCGATCGACGATAGCTTCTCGTCGTTCCAGCGGCGCATCCAACCGTTCAGGGCCTCGCCTGTAATCGGAGGGATGGTCGAAGCGCCTGCCTCTTGGAGAGCGTCGAGCACGCCAAGGGACATGTTTGCGCCATCGGTCCAAACACCCGCTACATCGGGGTCCGAGAGATAGAGGCTTTCCGCGATCTTTTTGGAGTCCTCGTACGACCAACTGCCATGCTGCGTTGACGTGATCTGGAGGCCAGACTTGCTGAATACTTCCATGGCGCCAGCGTAACGGTCAGCGTCGATCGGATGACCGGCGACGCCGCGCAATACCCATACCTTGCCTTTGTTGCCGAGCTTGTCGACCAGGAATTGGGCCATCACGCGACCGAAATAGAAGTCATCGCCCTGTACCTGAACGGTGAAGTCTTCGGTGTCGACGCGGCCGAGATAGACAACCGTGGGGATGCCTGCGGCTTTCGCCTTTCTGATGCCTTCAACCGCGGAGCCCGTCGTCAGGGGCGCGATGATGATCGCGTCCACCTTCTGCGCGATAAGATCTTCAATATCTGCAACTTGCTTGGACGCATTGAGGTCGGCGCTCCTGAACTGATAGTCGGCGACACGATCTTTGTTTTTGGTGATTTCGTATTCAGCCTCAAATGCCGTTTGGTAGGTGTGCGTTGAACCTGCAAGGCCATAGTGGCTATGGCCTATCTTCCAAGGGCCCGACTTAGCGAACTTTCCCGCTTCCACTACAGGATTTTCGCCTTCGGAAGGCCATGTGTCAGGCAATAGAGTGATCGCGTCCTGCGCCCGCAGAATGCCTGGCGCTCCAAAGGCGCTGGCGGCGACCAGCGCACTGCCCGCTTGCAGGAATGTACGTCTTTTCATCGAATTCTCCTCCTCTTGCCACCAGAGCGGCCAGTTTTGTCTGCGTTTCTGAGAGCCCCTGATCTCCAGCCGTCGCCGGACTCTCCCCAGAACGGCGGATTGAATGTTTATAAATTATCAGACAATCTGTCAATGATATAGAAGCATTCAATTCATGTCAGACGGCATTCTTTGTTATCCAGTTGTTTTTGCTGACATTAACTTCAGGTTCTCTCGCGATAAGACAATAAGACAAGATTCTGGACGAAGGATTTGAGGCGCATGTCAACATCGGTACTCGTCCAACAAGGTCAAAGCGCCGGCGACGAACGAAATGAATTCACTGGCGGTAAGGAGGTGCGGCTGACGAATTTGGCCGCGCGGGAAAGCAGGATGGCGGGAGCGTGGGTCAGCATTAACGGCATCACCTTCGACTGCACCTTCAGTTCCAGATTGAGCCGCGCCATTGACACCTGCCATCTTATCCTCACCGAAACGAACAGAGCCCTCCTGAAGCCCCATACGACTGCCGCCTTCGACGAGCGAGACTATAGAGGGCTCTCGGGAATGAATAAAGACGAAGCACGTTCGCGATGGGGTGACGACCTGCACATATCTGGAGGCGCTCCTATACTGTAGCGCCTCCAGGCGGCGAAAGCATCAGAGATGCCAGCGCGCGGTTTTTGCCTTACATGATAATCAATGTATTTTGCTTGTACTCCGTGGTGATAGCGTACTTATTTTCTACCATGGCAATATACTTCGGATCCGCCGGGTTATTGGACGCTTACCGGTCGAAGAGGTGCTTGCTATCGAGCTACCAACCGCACATCCCGTCGCCTATCACCTCGGTCGCGATCTTTCCCCGTTGAGGAAACTGATGCCCGCCGGGGAAAACCCAGCGATCTGATCGCTTTATGGAGTCAGTTGAAGTCGGTGATGACCACGTAACCACTCGTCTTGTAGGCGTCCATATCATGTAGCACCGACTCGACATCGTTGAGTGAGACCGTTCGGCTGACCAATGCTGTTGGGTTCAGCCTCTTCGATGCGACAAGGCCAAGGAGGTCCCCATATTCACTTTGGGGATTGCCCAAGCTCCCACGGATCTCCAGCTCCTTAAGAACAATCATGTCCAGGGGAATTGCTACTATTCCCTTTTCTGCCTGAGAGGTTAGACCGACTTGCGAGAGCCGGCCTCCCTTCCTCAGCGCGTGAAGAGCGCCATGAACGGTTGCCGAGCTACCGAGTGCGTCGACAGCGAGATCAACTCCGGCGTCGCGTTCAGTGATCAGGCGTACAGCTTCTCCCACGTTCTCTGGAGCAAGTCCTTTTGCATTGATGACATCGTGCGCGCCGATCTCGCGGGCTCGTGATAGTTTCGCCTCGTCAACATCCACCGCAATGACACGACCGCCGAGCGAAGCCGCTATCTCGATCGCAGCTTGCCCAACTCCGCCACAACCAAACACCGCAACAGATTCGCCACCTTTCAGGGCGCCGCGCCCCTGGATCGCGCGCCAAGCCGTCATGTACCTGCAGCCGAGAGCTGCGGCAGTGAGTTCATCGACGCCTTCAGGAAGCGGAACACAATTGAGATTCGCATTTGGCGCCCTCATATATTGCGCCCAACCGCCTGATCCGGGAATTAGGTGAGGCACCGCCGCGTTGTCGCAAATATTCTGTTCGCCGCGCGAACAATGATGGCAATGACCACAGGCCAGGTTGAAAGGAACTGTCACGCGCTGACCGGGTCGGACTGCCCTGACATTGGATCCAACGGCCTCAACGATCCCCCCAATTTCGTGGCCGAGGACCGCCCCGGGTTGGAGCTTCATTCCGACCCATTCCCAATCCCCGTTCCAGAGGTGCCAGTCGCTCCGGCAAATTCCTGATGCAACAACCCGCACAAGCGCGTCATCCGGCCCCAGTTCCGGTATGCGCACTTCGGCGACAGATACTTGCCCTCGTACTCCAGCAATCTGAGCAGCTTTCATCGACTGGCTCGACCAAGCCCGCGGTGCTTCAAACATTATCTTCCTCCTCCATATGAGACCTTACGCTGAAAAAGCCCTTGAATTGCTAGTTTTTATCAGTCAATCTGTCAAGAAATGCTGCACTTGAAACAGGACGGACATTTGGTTGGGTGTCCAAGGTGGGCCAGCATGACTTCATAACTAATTGAAATAAAATGAGATTATTTGTCAGCAACAAAAGCGTCAAACACGAAATCGGGGTTGATATATCAAAATTAATTGACTGATTGTCTGATAATACGCTAGGTTGCCGTGATTACGCGAAGCCGCGTCGGAGGAGCAATTTTATGAAAGAAGCGTATGCCGCCATCTCGCGCGAGACGGCGAAACCTCTCGTTCTGGAATGTATTGGAATCGACGAGCCCCGTCCGGATGAGATTCTCGTTCGCATTGTGGCATCCGGTGTCTGCCATACCGACATGGTCGTCCGCGACCAAGGATATGACGTACCGCAGCCAGTCGTTCTAGGCCACGAGGGCTCGGGGGTCGTTGAGTCTGTCGGTAGCGATGTCAAAGATCTCAAGCCCGGCGACCACGTCGCCCTCAGCTACGCTTACTGCGGAAAATGCGAGAGGTGTCTGGCGGGAACACCGTACTATTGCGAGGACTTTTTCGGCAGAAATTTCCGCGGCACCAGGCCTGATGGATCTTGCCCGCTTCACGATTCGCACGGGACGCAGATTAGCGGCTGCTTTTTCGAGCAATCATCTTTTGCCACTTATGCAATCGCCAGCGAACGCAATGCGGTCAAAGTTTCCAAGGATGTTCCGTTGGAACTGATCGGCCCGCTCGGCTGCGGACTTCAGACTGGCGCGGGCGCCGTTCTCAACTGCCTGAAGCCGAAGCCCGGGTCGTCCATAGCTGTTTTTGGCGCAGGAGCCGTGGGAATGGCGGCCGTGATGGCGGCAAAAATTGCGGAGTGTTCAACCATCATTGTCGTCGACCTAAACGACGAGCGTCTTGAGCTTGCAATCGAGCTTGGCGCGACGCATACGGTGAATGCGCGCAAGATTGAAAGCGTCAAGGCGATAAAAGAAATAGTTTCCGCCGGCGTCGATTACAGCCTCGAGTGCACCAGTTCGCCTCGGGTCTTCCGGCAAGCTGTTGACTGCCTCGCTACCCCTGGCACCTGCGGTCTGGTTGGATCGTCAGCGCTTGGCACAGAAGGCATTGTCGATATCGGCAATTTCCTTTTCGGACGCACGCTCGTGGGGGTCGTTGAGGGCCAGAGCATTCCTTCCAAGTTTGTCCCCGAGTTAATTGCATATTGGCAACAAGGTCGGTTCCCGTTCGACAAGCTCGTCAAGTTCTACGATCTCGACCAGATCAATGAAGCGATGGCCGATTCAGAGAGCGGCAAGGTTATCAAGCCAATTCTGCGAATGAACCACTAGGCGTCATTCGATGATCATTCAATGAGATTCAGGGTCCACGCTTCATGGGTGGACCGGTAGGCAGCTTTATATCTGGAGGAGAGATGCCAAGCTCGCGAAGTAGGGGAGAGATGTTCGACTACGTTGTTGTAGGCGGGGGAACGTCTGGCTGCGTGATGACCAATCGATTAAGCGAGGCGGGTTTCAAAGTCTGCCTCTTGGAAGCCGGCCCCCGGGACATCAATCCGATGATCCACATTCCCGCTGGTTATATTAAGAACATTTACAGCAAGAAGCTGACCTGGAACTTTATATCGGAGCCCAATCCCGGCACGAACAACCGGAGTTTTTCCCTACCGCAGGGACGTGTATTGGGTGGTTCCAGTTCGATCAACGGCTTGAACTATGTGAGGGGCCAGGCGGTTGATTACGACAACTGGGCAGCGGAGGGAAACCCAGGCTGGAGCTACCATGAAGTTCTTCCTTATTTCAAGCGCTCCGAACGCCGCATCGGCGAAGCAGACGAAACATATCGAGGCCGTAGCGGCGAACTTCCTATTACTGACCTTGATTGGCACCATCCTGTCAGCGATGCTCTGATCGACGCAGCGGTCGAACTCGGTATTCCGCGCAACCCTGATTATAACGGAGCCAAACAGGATGGCGCGGGATATTTCCAGCGCACAATCTACAAAGGGTTCCGACATAGTTCCGCCCGGGCTTTTCTGCGAAAAGCCACTCGACGTGGAAATGTCGATGTCCGGACCGACAGCCAGGCAACATTGATCATCTTTGAAGGCAAGAAGGCAGTCGGCGTAAAATATGCCACCGGAGGCCAAGGAGGATCGCTCCGGGAGGTTCGTGCCTCTCGCGAAGTAATCCTCACAGCCGGTGCCTTGAACACGCCAAAGCTCCTTCAACTTTCGGGGGTTGGCCCCGCCGATGTCCTGCAGCGTGCCGGCGTCGACATTTTCCACGAACTTCAGGGTGTGGGGAATAATCTCAGGGATCACTACGCCGTCCGCATGGTGGCTCGTGTGAAGGATATCAGCACGATCAACGACGTGGCACAAGGACCTGCCCTTCTTGGTCAGATCGCCCGTTGGGTGCTCGGCAAGCCAAGCATCTTGGCGGTTAGTCCGTCTCTCGTTCACATCTTCTGGAAATCGGAACCGGGTCTTCCCAGGCCCGACCTCGAATTTGCCTGCGCGCCCGCGAGTTTTCGCGAGGGGGTGGTCGGCCTGCTTGACAAGCATCCAGGTCTCACTCTCGGCGTCTGGCAAGAGCGGCCCGAAAGTCTCGGGTCTTCACACATCAAATCCCCTAACGCGTTCGAATCCCCAGCGATCCAGCCCAACTACCTTTCCCATGAGGTCGACCAAAAGGCACTGATCGGTGGGATGCGCCTAGCAAGAAGGTTATTCCGTTCGAATGCTCTTGCTAAATACATAGACGAAGAGACATCACCGTCGCCTAGCCTCGACAGCGATGAGGAACTGCTCCACTTTGCACGGCAGAAGGGAACAACGGTCTACCATATGATAGGAACCGCCCGCATGGGTCCCAGTTCGAAGCCCGGTAGCGTCGTTGACGCGGAGCTTCGTGTTCACGGGCTCACAAACTTGCGGGTGTGTGATGCTTCGATCATGCCTTCGATGCCGTCCGCGAATACGAACGCATCGACTCTGATGATCGCAGAGAAAGCCGCTGACCTCATTCTCGGGCGACAGCTTCCTGCTGCAATCGTATCCGGTGAGGACGCGGCATGATTATGAAGAGAGTTACTGGCTCTTCGTCGCAGTTACGGGTTGCCGAAATTCTCAACGACGAGACTGCATCCTATGCCGTCGCTGCTCAAGCCTGCTTCGAGAGCTTTCACGGTGCGGCGAACCGCATGGCTGGACTGCTGGTTTTGCTGGCAATTACCAAATCGCGTCACGTTCTTGATCTGGAGGTTCAGAAGGCTGCTGCGTCTCTGGTTGAGATCGGGACCGAGCAGTACCGTTCACTGATGCCAACGCCGCGCTCGAATCACTTTCATCGCCATCTTGGCAAGGCAGGACGACTGCTTGCCATAAGTCTGCGTGACATCGACAAGACGCTGTCAGCTTTGGCAACAGCGCGCGATCCGCTCGGGCCACTCAGCGAAGCCTGGGAAGAACTGCGAAGCGCTTCGAAATGCCTACCGGGATTTGAGGTGGTGGACTTCAAACACTCATGCTGCGCGCTTCATAAATCCGCAATTAATTGAAATGGGCGGGAGGAAAATTTGTCAGATTATTCAATATGGATGCTTGAATTCGCCTGGGTCCCGGATGCACCGGCAAGCTCGCTGGTTTACGGTCGCCACAATGTGGGAAACGAGAAACTACCCTATTGTTATACCCTTCTGAAAGGGCATGGAAGAACGATCCTTCTCGACTGCGGTGTCAATTACGCCTCGCATGGAAAAGAATTCATGGATCGCTTCAACGTGCAGAACTGGTTTCCGCCCAAAGAGATTCTAGCAGAGGTGGGATGCGCTCCAGAAGAGGTCGATGACGTCATACTGACGCACGCTCATTTCGACCATATGGGTGGTCTGGAGCTTTTCCCAAACGCGACATTCCATATCCAGCAGGACGAGCTCGCAGCGTGGGTTTCAATCATGGCGCTCGACCGTCGCTTCCGTTGGCTGCTGACGGCGACCGATACGGGAGACATGCTATATGCTGTCCAACTCGCACGTGAAGGACGCATGCGCGGCATCGATGGAAACGTCGACAATCTCTTTCCTGGAATCGACGTCAGGCTGGCGCGTGACACCCACACCGCAGCATCGCAGTATGTCGTCATCCGCAACGATGGGAAGAGTGCAAGCGAAGATGTCTATACTTATACGGGTGACTTGCTCTATCGACATGACAACATGCACGGGGGCATCCCGGAAGATCCAGTTTACCTGCCGGTGGGGCTTGCCTTCGGCAGCCAGACGAACCTCGTCTTTGCCACGCACGATATCCTCAAAACGGTTCAGTTCGACATGAGTCGAATCCTCACACCGCATGAACCTGCCATGACAAAATATTACCCCAGCAGGATCACTAAGAACGGGCATTATCTGATCGAGGTTGCGCTAGCCGACGGCCAGCGGTCCTACGTATGAAAGCTAAGGCCTCCCAAGGCGACGCCGGGTAAGGGCCGTGGTATTCACGGCCCCTACCCGGAACGGGAACTCGAAGATCGGCTGGATCTGGTCGAGTCTCGAAGAGAAGCGATTTGGAACTGACGAGCTGGACTTTGCCTTATTTTATGGAACCGGAGACGCCCGGCATGCCACCGTAACGCGAACGACATTCAGGCTTTTGCTCTCAGGACTGACGATCCCCTAACCTACTAGGCCCGAAACGGTCTCTCGGACCCGTAAGTTCATTCTGCATATCGGGGGAAATTTTGCGCGAAGTTCGCGCTATCGTCTTCTCCCAAGCGCATCCTGTCGTTCCGGGACAGTTCTTCCTTCGACAATTGCCTGAGCGGCGAGATCGGCCCATTCCTGATCGCGATGCTCAACGTCGTCATGAAGGCGACTGGCGCGATCTTGAACCGAGGTGTACTCGCTTTCTCTGAAGTTTGCCATTGGCCCCTCTATGAACGGGTGTCTTGTTTGGTGGCGAGTGTTAAAACCCGCCACCCGCGCAAAAATCAGGCCTGAATACCGCCGATGCAGACGTACTTCATGGACAGAAAGTCATCCATGCCGTATTTCGAACCTTCGCGGCCGAAGCCGGATTGTTTGACCCCGCCAAACGGCGCCACCTCTGTCGAGATGAGACCGGTGTTTACACCGACCATGCCGTACTCCAGAGCTTCGGTGACTTTCCAGACGTTGCGGAGATCGTTGGCATAAAAGTATGCGGCCAGACCGAACTCTGTGTCGTTTGCCAGTTCGATGACTTCGTCGGCCGTCTCGAACTTGAAGACCGGAGCCAACGGCGCAAACGTTTCCTCCCGTGCGACTTTCATGTTCTTTTTCGCACCCGAAAGAAGTGTCGGTTGAACGAACGTTCCGCCGCGCGCGTCGCGTTCGCCGCCGACAACAACGGTTGCTCCCTTGGAAATAGCGTCATCAATGTGGTTGTAGAGCTTTTCTACCGCATCGTCGTTGATCAGCGGCCCGATGGTCGCGTCGTCCTCAAAACCATCCAAAACCTTAAGGGCGCCCACCCGCGCTGCCAGCTTCTCCACGAACTTCTCGTAGATCCCGCTTTGCACGTAAAGGCGGTTGGCACACACACAGGTCTGGCCGGCATTGCGGAACTTGGAAAGCATTGCTCCTTCGACGGCCTCGTCGACATCGGCGTCGTCAAAAACGATGAAGGGTGCGTTGCCACCAAGCTCAAGGCTTAACTTCATGATCTTTTGTGCGCCCTGAGCCATCAAAATCCGACCCACTTCAGTCGAACCGGTGAAAGTCAGTTTCTTGACAACCGGATTTGAGCAGACTTCTTCGCCGAACATCCGCGCGTTATCTGTCGGAAGAACGCTGAACAATCCGTCGGGAATTCCGGCCCTTTCAGCAAGTATCGCGAGCGCGAGGGCCGACAAAGGTGTTTCGGCGGCCGGCTTGAAGATGATTGCACAGCCAGAGGCGAGTGCCGGCGCGATCTTGCGGCATACCATTGCCGATGGGAAATTCCACGGCGCGATCGCAGCCACGACGCCTACCGGCTGCTTGATGACGAGCAGGCGCTTGTCCGCCTGATGCCCCGGAATGGTATCACCGTAGACACGCTTGGCTTCCTCGCCGAACCATTCGATGTAGGAAGCGCCGTACGCTACTTCTCCACGGGCTTCGGCGAGAGGCTTGCCCATTTCCGACGTCAGGATAACAGCCAGGTCCTCGGCATTTGCCACGACCTGCTCGTAGAATTTCCTCATGACAAAGGAGCGCTCTTTCGCTGAAACCCTCGCCCATTTCTTCTGTGCTGCCTTCGCGGCTTCAATCGCTGTTCTGACATCCTGAAGGCCAGCGCTGGGCAGTGAGGCTAGTGTATCCGTGGTGGACGGATTGATAACGTTGATGCGCGTGCCTTTTTCCCCTTCGCTCAACCACTTTCCTCCCACCAGCATTTCCTCGCGTATGAGAGACTGGTCCTTCAGGCGGCCGAGAAGGGTGCTGGAGATGGCCATGGGTGTTCCTTTCAGTGGAATTGATTAAATCTGATTTCGGATGTGTGGTGAGCGCGCGTAGATGGCGACCATCGGGACGATGAGGAGACCGACCACGGCCTGCTGGGCGGGAAAACTCAGTCCAAGGCCGACCAGTAGAGAGGTCAGCACAGTCAGTACGAGTACGCCAAGCATTGTAGCGCCATAACCGCCAGCGCCGCCCAAAAGCGACGTTCCTCCGATGACGACCGCGGCCACTGTGGTGAACAGATATGGATCCCCGACACCGACGAAGCCACCGCCGGAAAAGCCAAGAAGAAGCATGCCTGTGATCGCCGACATGGCACCGCTCACGCTATGAATGATGGTCCAGACCTTGAATTCAGAGATTCCCAGGCGAGCTGCCGCGGTCCTGCTTCCGCCAACTGCATAGATGCTGCGACCAAACCAGGTGTTGTGCATGAACCAGCCCAGCATCACGGCGAGGACTGCCCAGATCATGATGACCGGAGGTAATGGCAGGCCGAAGAACTTTCCGTTGAATGCCGATATGTTTCTGAGCCATGCCGGTACGGGAGCAAACACAGTCCCGCCGAATGCCGATCCCAGCGACGTGTATATCTGGACGGCACCAACCGCAGCAAAACCAACGCCGAGCGACATGATCAGAGCCTGGCCCTGGAGCCTGAAGCTGAGAGAGCCATTGGCGGCTCCTACAAGTGCTCCAAGGAGCAGCACAATCACCATCGCTACGGGCGCGGGAAGCCCCGCAACCATAAGGCTGGGCAGAAGGATATTCGCGCCTCCGATGATATAGGGGATTGAGAGGTCGAGCGCGCCGACCAGGGCGCATAGTGTCTGCCCGATCGAAGCCAGCCCAAGAAATGCTGCAAGCAGAAGGATGGAGCGTGCATTCTGGGAGGAGATGAAACCGGGGACGAGCAGCGCGCCGAGCGCCAGAAGGGAAACGAGGAGTGCAAAGCCAATGGCGATGCTCTTGTGAGCCTTGAACGGGTTGGACTTCTCAACTGACTTAATTTGCGTGTTCATGACTGTGGCAACCATTTTTCTACTCCCTCAAACCGTAGCGCGTCGGCTGACGACGAAGACGTTCACAAGAAGCGACCCCACGAGGATCAGGCCGAATGCCATCTGTGTGACGAAACCGGAAACGGTGCCGAAGTTGAACGTCGACAGAAGGTACGAGATGAGGAACATGTTAAGGGCACCAAGGGTGGAACCGAGGGCCCCGCCCCGCCCGCCCGAAAGGCTGGCCCCTCCCAGAACAAGAGCTGTAACAGCTTGCAGCGTATAGGTACTTCCCTGTGTCGGGTCACCGGACGAAATCAACGCGGTGTAGCTCAGGGCGGCGAGCCCTGCGAATGCTCCTCCAACGATGTGGGCGATAATGCGGACAGCGTCGACCTGGACACCGCTCGTGTAGGCCATTCGTTCGTCGGCCCCTGTCATGCGTAGGTTGCGGTAAAACGTGGTCCTCCGTAACACACCCCACAGGGCATAGGCTGCAACAAGCAGAAGCAGAACCGGTGACAGGATTTCGGTCCCTGCGCCCCAGGTGAGCATCCAGTCGGGTGCCACGCCCCCAGGGCGCGACATCACCATCAGGTTCAATCCGGAGAGTACGAGAAAGCCGGAAAGCGTGACGATGATCGGTGCCACCCGAACATAGATGATGACCAGAGCCTGAAGCAGTTGAAAAGTTGCTCCAAGACCAACGGCCCATGATATGACGATGACGGGGTTGGTGACGCCGTTACCCACAAGCCAGGTGATGAGGGTAACGTTGATGAAGCCGATCAGAGGGCCAATGGAGAGATCGACCGCTCCTCGGCCGGCCATCACGATCGGTGTGATCGCGAGTGCCGCCAGGACCAGCGGCGTCGCGACCAGTAGTGCGCCCGCAAGCCCGTTGTTTGTAAACAAGCCCTGCCCGCGCACCGCAACGGCTAGCAGCAGAGCAAGGAACAGGCCCACGGGAACGTAAAGCGATCGATCCTGGGTGAATTGGCGAAATGCGGTGACGGACATCATGCGGTCCTTTCCAGATCGAAATCAACGGCAGCGTTTTTCGATTTCCCGAACATCGCAGAAAGGATCGGCTCCTCTGCAATTTCGTCGCCTGCCAATGAGCGGAACAGCCTACCGCCAAAAAAGACGTCGACGCGGTCCGCGAAGCCGATGAACTCCTCGATCTCGCTCGAAAGATAGATCACGCTGCCACCCTTCTCGGTGAACAGACGAAGCTCGCGGTAGAGATCGCGTTTGGTGCCGAGGTCCACCCCTCGGGCTGGGTCGTTTAGCACGATGACAGCTGGATCGTTGGCGAAGGCGCGGCCAATCAGAACCTTCTGCTGGTTGCCACCCGACAACGACGTGATCTTGTGCGCGGGACTTCCGATCTTGATCCGAAGCCGATCAACCTCGCGCCTGAACATAGGCTTGAGGTTCGCTTTCCTGATGATCCCCAGCGGCCCCAGGTTTTTTCGATAAACCCCGATGGAAAGATTTTCGAAGATGCTTTGCTGAGGGATGATGCCTTCACGCTTGCGATCGCCGGACACGTAGGCGACACCGGCCCGTGCTGCATCCTCAAGGGTGTTGATCGGCATCATTCTGTCGGTATCGTGGGACCGGATCTGAACATCACCGCCGAATGGCTGAACGATACCCGCGACCGCGCGGACAAAGGCATCCTGTCCTTGCCCATCGAGGCCCGCAATACCGACGATCGCGCCTTTGGGGAGATCGAAATCGAACGGCACCACGGACGCATGAGTGGCTAGGTTCTTAACGCTCATTACCGGGGGGGCGACAGGAACTCCACGTTTGGCGGCGTAGGCTTTCACATCGCTTGCGTGGCGATCAGCCGGCGTCATCATGGCGAGAAGGTTTTCTTCGATAATCTCGTGCTTTTCGAGCGTGCCTATTGTGACGCCGTCACGCAGGATCGTTGCTCTGTCAGCAATTCGGACGAGCTCCGCGATGCGATGGGTCACGATCAGAATGGTGGCCCCTTCTGCGCGCAACCTATCAATTTCAGCGTGCAAGCGAATCGTTGAATCGAGATCAAGCGCCGCCGAAGATTCATCAAGGATCAGCACTTTGGGCTTGCGCAGAACGGCGCGCGCAATCACGATCCACTGCTTGATGCTGAGCGGCAATCCACCGACGTCCTGGTCGAGATCAACGGGCCTTCCGACAAGGCGTCCCAGGATTTCGCCGGCTTCGGCGCGTCGATTGCCGGCATGTTGAGAGAGAAAGATACCATCCCGTCCGACGAACAGATTTTCAAGTACGGTGGCTTCGTCGGCAACAAGAACTTCCTGAAAGATCGTCGTCAATCCGATCCGCTTTGCGTCGGTCGGGGACATCACCCTCTCTCCAAGAACGGAAACACTTCCCGAATCAGGGTGCAATACGCCAGACATGATCTTCGCCATCGTGCTCTTGCCACTGCCGTTCTCGCCGACGATGGCATGGACTTCTCCAGCCCTGGCTTCGAAGTCACATTTCTTTAGCGCCTTGGTCTCGCCGAACGATTTGGCGACATCGATCAACTTGATCGTAATTTCACTTTGCATCGGAAATCCTCCATTCCCAACGTCCACGCGAAGCCTTTCCCATGCAGGGGGACCTGCCCGGCGATCGTCCGCCAGGCAGGTCAATCTTATTTCGCAACGGGCTTCCAGGGGTCTGCCGGGCGCTCGAAATACTGGTCAGCGACTGCGGCAGGGAACCAGCCGTCCGCTTTAGGCTCGACGAAATCAGTCGAGTTGAGATCGCAGTTTTCCGGGATCGCAGCCCGAACGTCCTCGATCGTGTAAGGCAGGACCGGACGAAGGAACGTCTGCACTTTCGGGCCCTGCCCCTGGAGCGTCCGGAGCATGATCTCCCACATCTGCTGCATCTCGCGTCGCGGTGGCCAGATATGGAAGCTGGAGTCGACAAACTCGGGGTTTTGTCTCCAGTAGCACGCAGCGGATGCCTCGCCGCCCAGCGTGATCGGCACCATCTCCCGACCGGACTGAAGCATAGCGTTGAGAACCCCATTCTCCTGGGCGCCCTGCGTCAGGATTCCATCGATCTGGGTTGGGTTCGTTGCAAGAAACTTCTGGACCTCAACCTGGGCAACCTGGTCGGTCCATTTTCCCGCGACCTCTCCGACGATCTTGATGTCGGGATATTTGGCGAGCGCCTCCTTCGCAGCCTTGTCGAAACTGTCCGAAGACGCAAATCCGGGAATACCGGACACGAGAAGAACATTGCCCTTCTTTCCGATCTTTTCCGCAAGCCAGCTCGCCATCTCGCCGCCACCCTGTGCATGATTGGCAGCACCGTTAATTGCGTAAGGCGACGTCACGTAGCCCGAAAACGAGAAGACAGGAACGCCTGCCTTGTAAGCATATTCAATCGTCTGGTTCAGCGCCGTGACGTTGGAGCAGCAGATGATGATCGCATCGACGCCATCGTCCACCATCTGCCGCATCTGTTGAATCTGGACGGCATCCTTCAGATCTGACTGGGTAACCACGACTTCGGACACGAGACCGGCTTCCTTGGACCTTGGAAGAAGATCGTTCATGACTGCGTCCAGAGCAGCGGCTCGCCATGTGTTTCCGGCGTAACTACTGGCGTAACCGATCTTCCATGGCGGACCTTTCTTTGGTTTAAAGTCCTTGTATGCACTTGCCCCCAGCGGAATCTGCGGATCGACGATTTCGTAGATTTTCTTCTCGCTTGGGGGCAACTGATCTACCCCGTCGGCGCGAGCAGCGGGCGCTAGGGCACTGACGGTAATCAGCGCCCCAAAAGTTGTTTTCAAAATGCCCTTCATTGACATGCTCCTCCCAAAAACCGCTATCAGGCGACCTTCGCCGGCGTCGCGGATGACTGCTGAATCTCCTCGAGGATCGGCAGCAGGTACTTGCGGAACTGCGTGTAGTCCTCGGTGACGGGGAAGTGACCGAGTTTTTCCATCGTCCAGAACTTGGAACCCTTAACGAGGTCAGCGGCGATTTTGGTGTCGGCCGGTGACGTGTTGGGATCGTATTCGCCTGTCAGGAAGTAGAGCATGCACTTCGACGTATCGATCCTGCTTGCTTCTTCCGGCGAAACGTTGTGGTCGTAATAATAGTAGTAGAGGTCGCCAGCGAAGATGCCAGGCCCGCCGCAACTGTACTCCCACTGGATTTCCCGGACGTTGGCCTCGGGCGAATAGGGGGAGATGTTCAGCAGCATCGCCGCGCCAATTGAGGTACGGTTGACATTGGGATTGTCGAATTCCTTGCGAATCCCCGCCATGCCAACGTCGACATATTCTGCAGCCGAACGCAGGGCGCCTTCGACCGAAATCGTCGCACGGAAATTGTCGGGGTGATTCGAGGCGAGGTCAATGGCGAGATGACCGCCCATTGAGCTACCCATGTAAACAGGGCGATCGAGGCCGAGCGCTTTCGAGAACACAAGCTGGAATTCCATCATGAACTTCTTCGTCATGTTGTATTCCTTCTCCCACCAGCGAACGCCATAAGGGGGAAGCGACTTGCCGTGATACGGCAGATCGAAAGCGATCACCCGGAAGTTTTTCGTCACTTCCCCATCGCAGAGCAAGTGTCTGTACTGGCGGCCATCGGAACCGGCGGTGTGACCGACCAGGAGCGGAATACCCTGACCTGCTTCTTCGTAGTAGACGCGATATTCGATGCCATCGATCGTGAGATAGATGTAGCGGCCAGTAATCGGATCGTGCTTGGTCATGCTGCTACTCCTTCCGGACGAGCGTTGCGCATCAGTGTCGTCATGCGATTGAGAGCAGGCAGATACGCGAAGGTTTCGTTGTTGTTGCTGAGGAAGAGGCCGTGCTTGATGTTGGATGACTGCAGGCACTGGTAAAAAGGAAGCGGTTTGTGCTGGAGCAGAGCTTCCCACTGCTCACCCGTGCCGCGAATGACGATCGTGCATTTGTCGTCGTCGTAGCCTGCTTCTTCGACTTTCAGCAGCTTGCCATCTTCGAAGTGAAGTGCCACATCGCGGGACGCAAAGACACATTTGATGATGCCGTTTAGATAACGGGTTTCGCGCTTGAACTCGAAGTCCTCCTGCGCAAGTTTCTTGAACTTATCGAGATCGATAGCCACCTTTGGCTCCTCCCTGGTTAACTGGCGCCGCAAACCCGCGCCTTCAGACAATGCCACCATTCCTCGGTGGCGGCGATTTAGATGCCCATCTCGTTGAAAACATCCTGGGCGTGTCGGAAGCTGTCGATACCGGCGGGAACGCCGACATAGATTGCGACCTGAAGAAAGATTTCCTGAATTTCCTGCTTGGAAAGACCGTTATTGAGGGCGCCGCGTACATGACCCTTGAGCTCATGGGGGCGGTTCAGGACCGAGATCATTCCAAGATTGAGGATCGACCTCGATCTGCGATCGAGCCCGGGACGGTTCCAGATGTTGTCCCAGCAATATTCCGTCACGAGTTGCTGCATCGGCCAGGTAAAGTCGGTCGCCCTGTCGAGAGCGGCATCCACGTAGGCGTCGCCCATGACTTCTCGACGCGTGGCCAATCCTCTCGAAAATTCCTCGGACGGGGCAGGACGCACGCTACCACCCACCTTCAATTTCGCCGTTTCCGTTGCGCTCATTGGTCAACGCTCCATAGCTAGTCGTTAAATAAAATTGACAGATTATCAGACAATCCGCCAAGGCAAGTGGATATCGAGGCAGCGCCCACTGCACGTTCACGCGTGTTGCGTGATGTACTTAATGATCCCGGTGTGGTCTTCAGAGGCGCCAAGTTCTCTCTGCGCTTCGTCCCAAGTGTTTGCCGTGGTAGCAAGTGCTTCAAGGCGAAGGCCAAGGTTTTGGGCCAAATCGGCCGCGATCCGTATATCCTTTGCCATCAGGCCGAGGGCGAAACCGGAACCGAACGTCTCGGACAAGACGAACTGTTTCATCTTCACCTCAGTTGCGTTGTTCTTTCCTGATGAAGAGTTCAGAATATCTACGACTGTTTCAGCCTCAAGGCCAAAGCTTCGTCCGAGAACGACCGCCTCGATGGCTGCGAGTACACCGGCACCCGACACGAAATTGTTGATCGCCTTCATGGCATGACCAGACCCGACAGGTCCGGTTCGAAATATTTGCTGACCGACAGCTTTAAGAAGAGGCTCAGCTTGATCGATATCCTCGTCTGCTCCTCCTGCCATGATCGTCAACGTTCCGGAAACGGCACGCTTGACCCCACCCGACACCGGCGCGTCAACCAATTTGAGATTTCTGGAAGCGAGTTCACGAGAGAGCGCTTTCGTGTCATTGGGCGCTGATGAACTCATGTCTATGATGATCGCGTTTCCCGTGAGGCCGTCACAGGCGCCTGCTCCAAGGATCGCCTCGCGGACGATTTTGCCGTTAGGAAGCATCGTAATCACAAAGCCGGCGCCAATCATTGTATCGGCGACGCTGGCGCCTGCTCGACCGCCCGCTGCGGCCAGATTCCCCCTCGCGGCTTCCGATAGATCAAATCCGGAAACGTCGAAACCTGCAGATACAAGGTGTTGAGCCATGGGTAGGCCCATCGCGCCCAGCCCTATGAAGGCTACACGCGTATTTTGGACTGTCGCTGACAATTCTTCCTCCGGATGCAAGCGGGCTAGAGGTGCCCGTCTTTCTCTCAGAGGTAAATAAACGGATTATCAGACAATCTGTCAATATCTATTTTTACGATTCATTCGTTGCGTGTTTTCGCAGGTAGTCGAGCGCCACCTTTGCGGCCTGATCGATATGAAACTTGCAGGCCGCTGCGGCTAGTGGCCCGTTACGATTCTTGATCGCGTCGGCGATGTCTTTTATTTCGGCGATACTATGCGCCAGACGGCCGGGTTGTGTCATAGACGTCATACGCAAGAGGTTGATTCTGTTATGCAATGATACAAGCATCTGTCTTACGAAGACATTCTTGCTTCCGTCCATCAGACAGTCGTAGAACGCGTTCTTTGCGTCTATCAGACGACTTCCTACACCGCTTTCTGCAGCAGCCTCGAATTCGGCAACTGCAGCCAGAAGCGTAGCAATTTCGGCCGGAGTGCCATTCTCCGCAAACTGTTGACCAGCGAATCCTTCGAGCAGGGCTCGTACCGTATAGAGCTGGGCCGCCTCCTCGTAGGTTATAGTACTCACGACCGGCCCCCTGTGGGGATAGCTGGTGATAATTCCTTCCGCCTCCAGCTGCCGCAGTGCTTCGCGGACTGAAGTCCTTCCAACGCCGAGGATTTCGCACAGCTCCCGCTCTACAAGTCGTTGTCCTGGCTTGAATCTGCCAGTTGCAATCGCTTGGCGCAATGTCTCCTCGACTTTCACGCGCAACGTCGCGCTCTGTCGCGCTATCTGTAAATCTGACTGCATTTGTGTCACCGGTTCGCCTTGCCATATGAGATCATAAATACATATGGCGACTTTCAGCCGAGATATCAATCAGGATTGTCTGATAACTGATGATCCGAGCATGAGAGAACCGGCAAAGCGCAAATTGAAGAGTACCGGTTGGGGTAGCGCTGAATGCATACGGGGCATGTCGGCTCCGGATTGGCGCCCACGTCGGCGTCAGTGAGGGATTATACTTCGGCAATTCTTGAGAAACAACCACGCGGTGTTGAGCCGTGCAGTCAGTCTATCACTGTGCCGCGCACCGCGTTACAGGCCCGCGGTGGCCTCAGCCAGGAGATCGCTCCTCCCCAACCTAGGCCTTTACCCTTTTGCGTTGCCGATGAACGTCCGCGACTACCGCAACAACAATGATCATTCCCTTGATCATCTCCTGATAATACGCATCAAGGCGGAGGAACGTGAAACCCGAAATAATAACACCAAAAATGACCATACCGATCATCGTGCCGGGAATGGATCCGCGTCCGCCCGAAAGCGAGACGCCTCCAATAACAGCCATCGCAATAGCATCAAGTTCGTAGCCGGTTCCCATCCCTGGTTGAGCTGTAAGCCCACGGGAGGCGACTACGATCCCGGCGAGAGCAGACAGGAGGCCGGCGATGGTATAGACTTTGACCAAATGCCGCTCGACGTTGATGCCGGACACACGTGCTGCTTGCCGATTAGCGCCAATTGCGTAGGTAAACTTACCGTAACGGGTGTAACGCAGAGCGACGTGCATGAGAGCTGCTATCGCGAGAAAAATAAGGACCGGCGCGAGTCCTTTGCCGATTGTCGCGAAGCTCTCGGTAGGGAAACTAATCGGCTGACCCTTGGTATACCATTTGGCAAAACCGCGAGCAGTCACCATCATCCCGAGTGTGGCGATAAACGCAGGTATTCTGCAGTAGGCAATCAGCAATCCATTGACTGCTCCACACGCGGCACCCACCAGCAAACCTGCGATAATCGGTATAATGACGGGAAGATCGGTTAAACTGTGATACAGAGCCCTGTCGAACGAACTGCTTTGAGCGAGGCTCATTGAAATCATGGCGGTAGCTCCGACGATCGAACCAGAACTGAGGTCCATTCCGTCGGCAATGATAACCTGTGTCACCCCCATCGCGATAATTCCAATCACTGACACCTGCAAAATGATGATTGAAAGTCGTTGCGTATTGGCAAGAAAGCTCTGCCCCTGCAGAACCCACCCAAGCAATTCAAACGTTAACAAGATAGCAATAAGGACCAAGAAAATTGTCCACTCTGATGGCACGCGACGCCGTGACCCCGTGATGTTTTGAATGGACTGCGTCATAATGTTCATGGTGATATTTCTCCATCTTAACCACGGCTAGCGCGCGGCAAGGTCCATGTTTTTGACTTGAACGGCTTTAGCGGGTGAGGACTTCCGGAGACATTCCACCATGCATGACGAGGATGCCGTCACTCATTAAAGGAGTTCCGAAGATCGGGATCAAATCATCCGAACGTGAAGCCTCTGTGCGCCGGTGAACTCGTCGATATCGCGAACAGGTCGCCCATCTCGTGAATGATGGAAAAGTCCCCCTGCTTCCAATGGCCTCACTGCGTTCCGGTGTGGCCTGGCCTTACCCTCCATTGGTACCACCGTCGCAATTTCGGCCGGTCTCAGCATGGCTTTACGTGCTCGATGAAACGGTAATAGACGGAGCCAAATCCTGGCTCCGTCGAATCTGAATGAGTTCAGTTCCTGGCCTGGTAATCCTTGAGATTTTCTGGTGTTACGAGTTCGAAAGGCACGTAGCCCTTTTTCTCGACTTGATCGCCGCGAGCAATTTTAAGTGCAGCATCAACTGCCCCCTTCCCTTGACCCGCCGCGTTCTGAAAAACAGTGACATCAAGGTCCCCTGCCGCCATTGACGCGAGAGCATCCTGTGTCGCATCAATACCAGCAACAATGACGTCGTCCATGTTTCGACCAGCGGCTTTCAGAGACTGAATCGCGCCAATGGCCATTTCATCGTTGTTGGCAATGACAGCATCAAACTGCACACCGGCGGACAACCAGTTAGTCATCAGGTCGGCTCCCTGTGTGCGGGACCAATTGGCGGTCTGCTCTTCAACGATCTTGATAAAGCTACAATCTGGCGTAGCGATCACGTCCTTGATGTCCTTTGTGCGCATCCGGGCAGCCTGGTTTGAAAGTTCGCCCATCATGACGACAATGCTTGCTTCTTTTTTTCCGTTCGCCTTCAAGAGGCGACACACCTCTTTGGTTTCAAGCGTCCCTGATTCCGTTTCATCGGAAGCAACGAAAGCCTGCTTTTCCGGAAGCTGGTCAACGTTAACCGGTTGCCGATTGACGTAAATCAACGGAATGCCCGCCGTTGCGGCAGCCTGAGAGAGTGCGACTGTTGCATCCGTGTCGACAGGATTGACGATGATGGCATCCACGCCTGTGGCGACAAAATTTTGAACCTGACTGAGCTGCTTCCCAACGTCGTTTTGCGCATCCTCGATTTGCAGCGTGACGTCGCCCTGGATTTTAGCGTAATCGGTCATACCGTTACGCAGTACTGTCAGGAAGTTGTCGTCGAATAGCGCCATAGAAACGCCGATCGTTTCAGCGGACGCCGTAGTCGCTAGCATGCTGGCGAAAGTCGCGAAAAGTATGTGCTTTCTCATCTCTAGTTTCTCCTCCACGGAATAAGACTTGTGTATCGCTGGTACAGACCAATTTTTGGGCAATAGTCTTTCGCTGACAAGGATCTGCAATCCTTGCCTTGGAATTTCTGAAATCGTGATCTCCTCCAAAAGGCGGTCTCCCTCCGCCAATGAGAGGAGAGTTTCCCACTAACAGGGGGTGCGTCAACGCCAATTGATTGCTCCGATCTATCAGCGCTGAAAGAAAGAACGCTGGGCAGATGATAGAATCTCTCAATCTCCACGGCCTCGGCAGGGTCGATTCCGTTGGAAAGATGTTGCGTCCGGGCTCCGCCCTGCCCACGCCAAATTCCGGGACCGGAATCCTGTGTATTGGATTTGTGCTATGTAGAGTGCGGGCGGAAGGCCGTCGGAATCCTGGTTGTTAGAGACCGCCTGCTGGCTTTTGGACCTCCGCCCGCTCTTGATGATCCCAACCTGAACAGTTGATGGAGGCCGTGAGCGCGGACCTCGTAGCACAGGATGAGGCTTGCCATGGTACACCCTGTTTACATCGGATGCGACGTCTCAAAGGCACATCTGGATCTTTTCGATGCCGCGACACAAAAAGCCGTCCGCATCGCCAATACCGGCACCGCCATCGATGAATGGCTTGCCACCCTTGATGGACGCGAGGCGCAGATCATTCTGGAGGCGACCGGACGTTATGACCGGCTGTTGTGCGCGGCGCTCGAGAGGTGGCAGCGGCCCTATTGCCGGGTCAATCCGGCGAGAGCCCGCGACTTTGCAAGAGCCACCGGCCAGCTTGCCAAAACCGATACCATCGATGCGCGACTTTTGGCACGCATGGGCGAAACACTTTCACCACCCGTTACGACACCACCCGACCCGGCCCGTCAGCAGCTGGAAAGCCTGCACACGCGCCGTGATCAGCTTGTTGCCATGCGCCAGCAGGAACGGCTGCGCCTTCATACAGCCGAGCCGTCGGAGCGCGACAGCATCGCGCGCCACCTCGGCTGGCTCGATACGGAAATCGCCGCGAACGAACAACAATGCCAGTCGCATGTGCGGACAAATGTGACGCTGAACGAGCAAAACATCAGACTTCGCTCGATCCCCGACATTGGCCAGATCACGGCGTTCACCCTGATGGCCCACATGCCGGAACTGGGCGACAGTTCGCCCGGCGGCATGGCGGCGCTTGCAGGCCTTGCCCCCTTCAATGCCGATAGCGGCATTCACCGCGGCCAGCGCCATATCCGCGGCGGACGAAAGCGTGTGCGCGATGCCCTCTACATAGCGGCGCTGGTGGCCTACCGGTTAAAGTCGCCATTCGCCCGCATGGTTCAGGCCATGCAGGCCAAAGGCAAACCGTTCAAGGTCATGATCATCGCCATCGCCCGCAAACTGCTCGTCATCGCAAACGCCATGCTCAGGGATAAAACCACCTTCAGGCCACCCTGGGAATAATATCCACCAATACCGTTGCCAGCGCTTCCTCCGGTCACCACGAGGAACAGTCCCTGTTTGCGAAAGGGTATTCAGAACCTTGGCGAGGCCTTACCGGTTTTGCGGGAAGCAGCAATGACGGTATTGGCCATCAGCATCGCAATGGTCATCGGTCCAACACCGCCAGGAACAGGTGTGATGGCGCCGGCAATTTCGGTGGCATCGTGAAAAGATACATCTCCGACGAGTTGCATCTTCCCACCGCCGGAGTCCGCAGCGGCGATACGGTTGATGCCCACATCTATGACGGTGGCTCCGGGTTTAAGCCAACCCGCTTCGACCATTAGCGGCCGACCTATTGCGGCGACGAGAATATCCGCGTTGCGACAGATCGCGGGCAGATCCTTCGTACGAGAGTGGGCAGTTGTAACTGTGGCGTTGGCTGCCAACAACAGCGCAGACATCGGTTTGCCGAAAAGATTCGAGCGTCCAATCACCACGGCATTGAGGCCAGACAAGTCGTCACCATGGACGCGTCGTACCAGGATCATCGCGCCCGCAGGCGTACAGGAAACAAGAGCATCCTCGAGATTGCCCGTCATCACCTTGCCGGCATTGAGGGCATGTAGACCATCGACGTCTTTCTCCGGATGGATTGACTGAACGATACGGTCGGAGTTCAAGTGTTTTGGCAGGGGCAATTGCACCAGTATGCCGTGGACCAAGTTGTCGCGGTTCAGCTTTTCGATGAGCGCCGCCAGCTCTTCCTGAGTGGTGTGCTCGGGTAAGGTGTGCTGAAGAGAGTTGAAGCCGCACTCTTTGGCGATGCGGCTCTTGGAAGCGACATATGTTTGACTAGCGGGGTCGCTCCCTACCAGGATCACCGCCAACCCTGTCTTGACGCCGCAATCTCTCTCCAACGCCGCGCAAGCAGCTTTCACCTCTTCAATGACTGACGCAGCAATCTGCTTTCCATCGATAACGGTCGCCACCATGAATCACCCCATCCGATCTGACTTGTAGGAACCTGGACTCGGCGGGAAGACAACCGTCTTGTTGCCATTGGGAAAAACGCGACGATGTATATGCGCATGCAGGGCGCGGGCGAGTACCTGGCTTTCAACGTCACGGCCGATCGAAACGTAGTCGTCTGCCGATTGCGCGTGGGTGATACGGGCGACATCCTGCTCAATGATGGGGCCCTCGTCCAGGTCTTCTGTAACATAGTGGGCCGTTGCGCCAATCAGCTTAACCCCGCGCTCATACGCCTGCTTGTATGGATTTGCTCCCTTGAACGACGGTAGAAAGGAGTGATGGATGTTGATAATTCGACCAGACATTTTCTTGCATATGGCGTCGGAAAGAACCTGCATGTATCGTGCGAGCACGATGAGTTCTGCTCCGCACTGTTCGACCACCTCCATCAGACGGGCCTCGGCCTGGGGTTTATTTTCCTTTGTCACCTTGATGTGGTGGAAAGGTATATCGTGGTTGACCACGAGCTTTTGATAATCGAAGTGGTTGGAAACGACACCGACGATTTCAATAGGCAGGGCACCGATCTTCCACCGATAGAGGAGGTCGTTGAGGCAATGGCCGAAGCGTGACACCATCAACAAAACCTTCATGCGCTCGCTGCTGTCGGTGAAGCGATAGTCCATTTTGAAGGGTTCGGCGACAGCGGCAAAACCGGATCTGACTTCTGCTTCCGAAACGTTCTCCTGACTGAGGAACGTCAGACGCATGAAGAACAGCCCGGTTTCAAGATCGTCAAACTGCGACGAATCGACAATGTTGCAACCTTTCCCCGCCAGATAGCTAGTTACGGCAGCAACTATACCGCGCGTGGAATTACACGTAATTGTGAGCACGTAGGATTTCATGTCTCTTCCCAATAAAAAACGGATAAGTTCTCACCGGCGATTGTCAGCCGGCGTTCAACGCATCAAGAAAGATATCCAGTTGCTCGGTTGCGATGTCGACGTTGTGCTTTACTGCGGGATAAACTCCTGAACGTACATCAGCCGCGTATTCCCGGAAGGCAGCAATACGTTGCTGCTGAAGTCGATCGAATTCGGCCGCAAAGTTGCAATATACCTTGGCATGACGAGGGACATGACCACGGTTTTGGCCAAGCACGTCGTCGGCGAAGAGGTATTGTGCATCACAGCCTGCACCGGCACCCATTGACAGCATGACGAGCGAAGTGCGCGCGCTGATTGCTGCGGCTACCGCACCCGGAACGACCTCGATCTCGGCTGCGAAAGCTCCGGCCTCCTCCAACGCCTTCACCTGACGATAAACCTCCAGGGCACTTTCTGCGGTCTTCCCGACGGCGCGAAACCCGCCGGTCCAGGTGGCCTTCGAAGGTACGAGGCCAACGTGGCCGCAAACGGGAATACCCTCTTCGCGGAGGCGGCGGACTGTAGAGAGACCTGCCGCACAATAAATGGCATCACCACCTGCCCGCATTGCCTGAAACGCCCCTCGCAAGTAGTCATCAGCGGTGATGAAGTCGCCGTACTCAAGCCCAGGAAAAGCGAAAACCGTGGGTGCAGCCTCCCGAAACGCCGGCCCCAGCAAAGCAGGGGGTACTGAAACGAGGTCTATACCCGCCTGCTCAGCCGCCGCCGCCTCTTCCAGGGTGACCACCCGCAACATGGTCAGTTGTCGTTTACCCTTCATGTTCTGGATGTCGGCAACCGTGGGTCTATTTGTCTTCATGGTGTCCTCCGGACCGCTATTCAGGCGGCGAGCATGTTTTTAAGCTTTGCGTCCGGCGAGGCAAGCTCGTCGGGATTGGGATGAATACGTGCTGCAATCAACATTTCGGCGAGCCTGATATCACGTGCGACCTTGTTTCCTGGGCCGAGACCGCTCGCCGCAATTAACCGGCCGCCGGCATCGAGATGGAAAAGGATGAATGCGTCCCCGGCCAAATCCCGGCGGACAATGCTGACGGCGCCGTCAGCAAGACCTGCGATTTGCAATGTCATGTCGTATTGATCCGACCAGAACCACGGCACTGCAGCGTGAGCGATCCCGCCGCCCAGCATGTTGGTTGCTGCAAGCTGCCCCTGCTCCTGTGCGTTGCGCCAGGATTCGAGTCTGATACGGCGGCCGTCGTAAAGCATCAGTGGACAGGAGGCGCAATCTCCAGCCGCGAATATGTCCGGGTCAGAAGTGCGCAAATGTTCGTCAACAGCTATCCCGTTTTCCACCAGCAGGCCGGCAGTTTCTGCCAAGTTTGCATTTGGCACCGCTCCAACGCCAACTATCAGCAGATCGGCATCGACGACACGTCCGTCTTCAAGCGAGATGCGCACCCCGTTAGCACGCTCCTCTGTCGCCGTGACCCTGACGCCGCAGAGGATCTTAACGCCTTCCTCGTCGTGCCGCCGAGCGATGACCTCGGCGATTTGTTCTGGCACGCCACGTGTTAAAACACGCGACGATCCCTCCATCAGCGTGACATCCGCGCCACGCTTGCGTGCGCTGGCCGCGAGTTCAAGACCGATGAAGCCACCACCAATGATGGCGATCCGAGAGCCCTCAACAAGATGTGCACGAATTCGCGCCGCATCGTCTCGACCGCGCAGGGCGAGGACGCGCTCACCGAAGTAGATGCCGGGCAGAGAGCGCGCGCTCGCGCCGGTCGCCAGGAGCAGCTTGTCGTATGGAACAACAGTGCCATCTGCTAAAAGTACGCGCTTCGCGCAGCGCTCGATCTGAAGCACCGTGCGGCCGAGCAGCAGGTCGATACCCGCGTCGATGTAACGCTCCGGCTCGGCGACCAATTTCGTGTCGCCTCCATCGGCAAGGAAATCCTTGGAGAGCGTCGGACGCTCGTAGGGCAGATGCAGTTCGCTGCCTATTAGGATCAGGGAGCCGTCGAACCCCTTCTCTCGCAGCGCGAAGGCGGCACGTGCGCCACATTCGCCCGCACCGACGATGACAAAACTGGTCATGTCAAACTTCCTAAAGACAGATGAAAACCGTGCCATTCTCGACCTTGACCGGATAGGTCTTCAGGTCAACGCATACAGGCGCGCCCTTTGCTTGACCGGTCCTGTAATTGAAGCGACCGTTATGCTTTGGACATTCAACGATGTCAGCCATCACGAGGCCATCTGCCAGATGGATATTCTCGTGAGTACACAATCCGTCCGTCGCATGATAGGTGTCTTCCGGACTGCGGTAGATCGCAAAAGTCCGCCCCCCGTGATCAAAACGGATAAGGTCCTCCTCATCGATACTCCCAGCCGGGCAAACTTCGATCCAGGTGTTATTCATGGTCTCCTCCAATACAAATCGTGTTTACTCAGCAGCGAAGGCCCTGTCGGAATGAAACTCTTCCTTGTAAGGGCGCGCGGTTTGGGGCAGCGCACGCTTCAGAAAATAGTCCTCGTTGCGAAGTTGTCGCAGGAAGGCAGGTATCATTTCCTTGTAGCCATCCCAAATTGACGTGTTCGGCGCGGGCAGGTCGTACTTGATCATATCGTGCAGCAGCGGCAGCGCATGGTAGGGGACCATCGGGAACATATGATGTTCCACATGGTAGTTCATGTTCCAGTAAATAAAGCGGCTGATGGGGTTCATGTAGACCGTGCGGCTGTTGAGGCGATGGTCGATCACGTTATCGGCAAGGCCGCCATGTTGTAGAAGGCCAGTAAGAACATGGTGCCAAGCACCGTAAAGACGTGGCAAGCCGATGAGCATTGCCGGCAGCAGAGAGCCGAAATAGAAACAACTGCCGATCGTCGCGAGATAGATCACGAGCCAGATGCGGGCGACGACTATTGCTTTGGACTGCTCCGTTTCCGGCACGAAGCTCTTTTCCGCTTCATTCATTACACCAGCCGCATTGCGAACCATATCAATGACGGCATGCCAGACGTCGAGAATCCCGAAGACATTCAACACCAGCCGCAAAAGGTCCGGCGGACGCATGACAGCAATCTCCGGGTCCCGGCCGACAATGATCGTGTCCGTATGGTGGCGGGTATGGCTCCAGCGCCAGGTGACGGGATTGCGCATGATCATGAAAGAGGCAATCTGGTAGACAACGTTGTTCATCCACATTGTCTTGAACGCCGTGCCGTGGCCGCATTCATGCCACCGACTATCAGAAGCTGAACCGTACAGGACGCCATAGACAAGAAAGAATGGCAGCGCCACCCAGCCGCCCCAAAACCATGCTCCAAGCGCGCCCGATACAATCATTGCACCTAGCCAAATCGCTGTATCGCGCAGGGCTGGCGCGTCACTGCGCTGCATCAGCCTCTTCATGTCCTTGCGGGGAATATCTGTATGATACCATTCCGCGGCCGCCAGTCCGTTGCTCACCGCCGTCTCGGCGTCATGTCCAAGAAGACTATAATCCCTCTTCGTCGGCTTCATCGCTCTCTTCTCCTGCTGGCCCGTCTAAGCCTTCCTTCAGCGATGATGATCCTAACGGTGGTGATTGCATCGCTCAATATATCAGTGATATATTACGTCAAAATGCCTCACACGATCTCATCAAGACATGAGAGAAAAACATCAAGAATGGAAAGAGAAATGGCGTCGAGACCAAGGATTTCTGATCTTGCGAAGGCAGCCGGCGTAAGTGTCGCAACAGTGGACCGTGTCCTGAACGGCCGTCACAAGGTACGGGAAGAAACGGCGCGCCGGGTTTACGAGGCTGCCAACGCGATCGGCTATCACGCTATGGGACTCATCCGGCAGCGTGTCTTCGAGGATCTGCCGCAGTATCGTTTGGGCTTTAGTTTCCAACGTCCCACTCAAGGGTTCTATCAGAATTTCGCCCGAGAGATCGAAATTGCCTGCAATGCTTGCACCTTCGCACGCATCGTGCCGCAGATTGAATTCATTAATACGCAGACATCGGCGGCAATGACCGCAATGTTGCACCAGCTTTCCGCACGCAATCGGGCGCTTGCCGTCGTAGCCCCTGACTATCCTGCCACGACTTCGGCGGTAGAAGACCTGAAGGCCCGCAACATTCCCTTGTTCTGCTTGCTTTCGGACTTCGCCGTTGACGTGCGCCAAGGTTACATCGGGCTTAACAACATGAAAGTTGGACGGACGGCGGCCTGGATGATTACGCGAGGAGCCAAGCAGCCCGGCAAGGTTGCGATTTTCGTCGGTAGCCACCGCTTTCATGGCCACGAGCTGCGGGAAGCAGGCTTCCGCTCCTTTTTCCGGGAAAGAGGGCAAGACTTTGAGGTCCTGGATACGCTGGTCAATCACGACACTGCCGAGATCACTCACGAGGCCACGGCCAATCTTCTTGCTCAACACGCGGACCTCGTTGGCCTCTACGTGGCAGGTGGTGGCATGGAGGGAGCAATTTCTGCGATCCGCGAGGAAGGTTATGCAGGAAAGGTCCAGCTTATAGTCAACGAGCTGACTCCAGAATCAAAGGCGGGCCTTGCCGAGGAAGTAGTGACGATGGCGATCAACACGCCGCTAGCCCTCCTTTGCAGAGAACTCGTTTCACTAATGGTCTCTTCGATCGAAAAGGGAGAGGATGCCGTGCCTAGCCAGACTTTCCTGCCATTTGATATCTTCACCCCTGAAAACATCTAAATGGCGGATAAAACGACCTTTTTCGCCGCTAGATTTTTGTGAAGAGTTGCGCCCTAGCTGCAGGGATAAATCTTTGCTGGCTACCTCATTTCTTCCCGGTCCGAATGCTGGGAGATATATGAACACTAAGAGCCTGACCGAGAAAGAGTTGAGTGAAATCAGTCATTTGTCATTCTGTTTTTTTGCTTAGGACGAACGGAGACCACAATGGGTTGGACTGATTTAACCCGTCGGCAATATGCCCGACGCGCGCGCCGCTATGCAAGTGACCTGACGGACCGGGAATGGGGCTTGATCTCGCCTTGCCTGCCTGGACCCAGGCGTTTCGGCAGGCCACGTAGCACCGGTCTTCGCGAGGTTGTAAATGCGCTGCTTTACATTGCTCGACAGGTCGTCAGTGGCGAATGCTGCCAAAGGACTTTCCACCGTTTACGACAGTGCAGGCCTATTTCTACGAATGGCGGGCAACGGGTTGTGGGGTCGGATCAACCATCATCTTGCGATGGAGGCGAGCGAGGTGGAAGGGCGGCAAGCCTCACCGTCTGCGGGCGTGATCGACAGCCAGAGCGTGAAAACCACCGAAAGCGGAGGAATTGCGGGCTATGATGCGGAAAGGGCGCAAGCGTCACATCGTCGTCGATACGCTGGGATTGATGGCCGGCCTCATGGTTCATAGCGCCGACATCCAGGATCGCGACGGCGCAACCGCCGTCCTCAAAACCATACTCCAACCGCTGACCTTGGCTCAGACATATCTTCGCCGATAGGGGATATGCCGGTCCAAAACTGAGAGGTGCTTTGCAAAGGGTCGCAACCTTTACCATCGAGATCGCCAAGCGAACCGATAAGGCCAAGAGCTTCGAAGTACTGCCACGTCGCTGGGTCGTGGAGCGAACTTCGCATGGCTTGGCAGATGCCGCCGACTGGCCAAGGACTGGGAGAAATCATCGTTTCGGCCGAAGCGTGGATCATCATCGCTCACATCCGCATCCTTACCCGACGCCTGGCGAGGTATTACGTTTATTGAATTCTTTTCGAGTCGGGCTCTAAAACAGCTTCACCTAGGTTAGTATTGACCTATGCTGTATCAAGCATGACAAGACTGGCATCCGGACGGCGAAGGTCGCCAAGGCAGGGTCCAGGCCGGGCCGGATACGGTCAAGCATGCCCCTGCGCGTGGTCGCCGGATATTCCTTGAAGCCGAACATGCGGGCATAACGGGTTTCCGCCTCATGGCGGATCTCGACGGTCTCGCGGCCGAAGATCACCCGGTCCGAATAGATCGCCGATGAAATCCGTCCCTCCGTCAGGGGCAAAGGCTCACGGCGCCCACCGACAAGCTGGTGAAGAAACTCGCTCGGCTCAGAGAACAGGATCCCGTCGCGCTAAGGCTGCTACTGGAAATCACTCACTCAGCTTCGATCGGTCATTCTGAAAAACAAGAGCAGAAGAGGCCGTCTGAAAAGGAACACGTCCCTTGATGCGGTCTCTTGGGTTTGGGTGACTTGTGTGGGAACTGGCTGGGCCCGTTGATCTTGAGACTGATCCTCGGCGGCGTCCTCGCGGGTAATCGGGCAGGCCGCTCCGCCAATCGCAAGCGACGCGAACTCCGGAGAAAGCCGTTTGCCTCCTTCCGCACCTGCTCGTCATACCCGGCCATCTCGCCGACCGAAGGACCATCCCGCCCGTTCCAGGATTGGAGCATAACGGTTTCGGCCCGCGCGGGATCAGCACCGAAACGCAAGGCGAGACGGTAATAGCCATCGAGAAACATGGCGGTCGCCTTGAGGTTCCGGCATTGGTCAAAGGCGTTGGAAACTGGCGTGCGTTGATACCAGCGTCGCGAACTTACTCACGCACGAATACATCGCCGGAACATCATCCGCGGCGATCGGAAATTCATCGTCTTGGGCAAGCTCTGCGAAATGAGTGCCCGAACTCCATAATGGAACTGATCCCCTCACCATATGGATCACTCGGCTATCCCGCCAAACGGCGCAAACACCTGTGGCCGAAGAGTGTAGGTGGTCAGACATCGCCATCGCGTTGCTATACCTGCAAAGTCAGGAACATTGCTGTGTAAAATGTCCGGCGTGATCGGACTTCGTCATCGGGCGAAGATTGGGCAAGCATCCTGCGACCGTTGTGGGTAAGAGGCCCATGAACTACAGGAATAGTGCGATCACACTTTTTCGGAGTTCGCCTTCAAGAATAACGCCACCTCCTTCAATAATCCAACGAGCTCTGGCAAGCCAGCGAACATCATCATGAAAGGGAAAAAGATCGCCAATCCCCTGGCACACGCGAGTACCTGAATGTCGCAATTCCGGGGCAGGAATCGATATCGGCGGGCGAGTACTCCTCGCCCGCCGGGTGCGCGCAGGGTGGGATCAGTCCTTCAGACCACTCACAAACTCACGGATCACTTTCCACGAGCGCGCCACGGACGGATGGCTCACGCATTCCTTCGTCGAGTGCAGATGCAGCAGTTCGGTGCCAATACCGACAGTATCCAGGTTTGGGATGCGTTTAACGAAAAAACCAAGTTCCAGGCTACATGAGGACACTAAAACTTCGGGTTCGCGGCCGTGGACTGCCTTGAATGCAGCAACAGCAGCCGGAACAGATTTCGAGTTTGATATTGGCGGGAACTCGGGCGCATCCAGTCCGAATTGTTCAAATTCAGTTCTGCCGCCCGCGATTTCCGCGAGTGCACGCATACGCTCGAAGATATCATGCTTGCGTGAGGACACTCCCGCCGTAATCGTGCAGGTGAAAGCTAGTCCATCGTCCGTTGCACGCACAGTCCCCAGGTTGCTGGAACTCTCAACGAGGCCATCGATGGACCTGCTCATGCTGATGACGCCATTGGGCAGGAGAACTGCTATGCGGCCAGCGCGACGTGTCGCTGTCCGCGAAAAGACCCGGGATGGAAGTTCCGCTTCCGTTACTGTCAACGTCAGACCAGGGTCTGCCACTGAAAACTCGCTCTTAAGTGTCGCCTCCAGCTTCTTGATGACCTCCAGAATCGGAGCTTTATCGGCCCGCTGAATGACGAGAACGAGTTCACCATGGGCTGGGATAACGTTGTTCTGTGCGCCGCCTTTGAAGCTGGCAATCTGCACTTCATATGTCTTTGCCAACGAATTCAGGACGCGAGCCAGAACAACGATACCGTTGGCACGCTCAAGATGGATGTCAAACTCGCAATGTCCTCCGAGCAATCCACCGATGCTGAGCGAGAGTGCTTGTGTGTCCGTGGGAGTGGTCATCCATTCGGCATCAACAGTTAGGACGCCGGAAATGTCGCCTGCGCAACCCGCAAGAATCTGCGCGTCGGTTACCCAGTTGAAGTCAACCATCCGCGTTCCCTTGAGTTGGGAAACGTCGAACTCGGATGCCCCTACCTTGCCCATTTCCTCCATGACGGTCATGACCGCTTCCAGAGGCGGGTGAGCGATATCCTTTGAATCCAGCAGCGCCAGAATGAAGGAGCACCCGATGCCGTTGTCCGCGCCGAGAGACGTCCCATCCGCCCTGATGTAATCGCCGTCGATCACCAGCTTGATCCCGTCCTTGGCGAAGTCGTGCTCAACGCCTGGGTCCTTCTCACAAACCATATCCATGTGGCCATGAAGAATGAGAGCTGGAGCGTTTTCGTAGCCCGGCGTACCCGGCTTCTTCACCAGTACGTTGTACATCTTGTCCTGGCGGGCTTCGAGACCGCGCGCCCTGGCGAACCTGACGATGTAGTCACTAACATGCTTCTCGTTTTGCGAACCCCGCGGGATGGCCGAAAGAGCGGCGAAATGGTTGAACACTTCCTTGGGTTCGAGCTGTTCTAAGGTTGTCACGGAATCCTCCCGTCCGATACTTGCTATTTCACGAATTTCAGTTTGGTGCGGTCGATCGTCAGGATGACTGCAAGGATGACCACCACCCCGTAAACGATCTGCTGGTAGCGCGGGTCGATACCGACCACGGAGCTCCCAACAGGAATTAGTGCGATGATCATCGATCCAACGATGACGTTGAGCGCGCTCCCGACGCCGCCCGTCAAGGCTACGCCGCCGCAGATCGTCGCAGCAATTGACGGCAGAAGCAGCCCGACGCCGAGACCGGACGCCGAAGCAGTACCCTGCTGCGCGGTCAGGACGATCCCCGCAAGTGCTGCGAACGCGCCGGAGATGGTAAAGATGGCTACCGTGACGACAGCGGTCGGAAGTCCGGACATGATCGCTGCGCGCTCGTTCAGGCCCATGGCCTTCACGAATGTACCGAAACGCGTCCAGCGCATGACGGCCCACGCCACAATCGCCAACGCCAGCCCGATGAACACGGCTGCCGAGTAGCCACCGATCTGGAGGCTGTCAAGCCAGTCGATGTACGCCCCGTTTGCTGAAACGTAGACAGTGGTCTCGTTGGCGATCACAAGCGAAAGCGACTGCCAGACACCGATAGCGCCGAGCGTGACGGCGAAGGATGGAACCTGAAAATAGCTGATGACCATGCCGTTGACGAACCCGGCCGCTGCACCGATGCCGATCGTGGCAATCGGAGCGAACATGCCAAGCGGCCCGAGAAGCTGGGCAACCGAGACGGAGGCGAGCACCGCGACGGTCGCACTCGAGAGATCGATGCGGCCGAGTTGGATTACGCCGAACTGGCCCAAACCCAGCAACAGGATCGGGATCGCCTGATAGGCAAGGATCTCAAGACCCACGCCACCGATAAAATTCGGCTGAAAAACAGAGATGATGCCAAGAAGAATCAGCAGGACGATGAAGGGTGCGAAGGCCTTGAGATTTGCCGCACCGATCCTGACTTTCGGCATGTCCGTTGGCGAATTCACGTCGGGAACCTCCATTGTCATATCATTTTCCCCACAAGTTCGGCATGGGTTGGGATCGAACCAGAGTTGAGGTCGAACGTGGCCGTGATCTCGCCGTCGCG
Source organism: Agrobacterium deltaense RV3 (assembly GCF_900013505.1). NCBI lineage: Bacteria > Pseudomonadati > Pseudomonadota > Alphaproteobacteria > Hyphomicrobiales > Rhizobiaceae > Agrobacterium > Agrobacterium deltae. The sequence continues at coordinate 42,124 of NZ_LT009747.1, forward strand.
CATCACGGTGATTGTGTCAGCCAAAGAAATCGCTTCTTCGAGCGTGTCAGCGATCAACAGAACTGCAGCTCCCTTTTTGCAAGCGGTGAAGACCTGTGCACTGACATCCTCGCGCGCCCCAGGATCGATGCCTCGGGTCGGGTGGTCCAGAATGAGTAGGGAAAGGTTCGGATCCCTGAGCCACTTTGCAAGAACAACCTTCTGCTGGTTGCCACCACTGAGAGACGCGATGTCTGCGTTCGGAATTGGAGGTCGAATATTAAGCTTCGAAATCCATTCTTGTGTTTTGTCATGCCGAGCAGCCGGATTCACGAAAAGGGCAGATGCACGTTCACCTCGATGAGTCAGATGGAGGTTCTCGGCAACTGTCATTCCAACCACCATGCTCTCGACCTTTCGCTCGGATGGGAGGTAAGCGATCCCGCCATAGGCGCTTCCCCGCAAGCTCGGGCGGGAGACGATTCTTCCATTGTAGCGGATTGTTCCAGCGTCGAATTCATCAGCACCGAAGACTGCTCGGCAGACTTCTTCGCGACCAGAATGGTTCGTGCCCACGAGAGCATGAATCTCACCGCTTCGAACTTTCAAGGAGATTCCGGAAAACTTCCCTTTTGCCTCGAGACCCTGAAGATCGACGACCACTGCACTTTCATTGAACGATTTTTTACGTTCGCGCGAAATCGTCTCGGCGTGTCGTCCCGTCATCAGTCGGAACAATTCGTCTTCATCAACTTCGCTTCTAAGACGCTCGCCAACAACTTCTCCGTTCCGCATCACACAGACCCGGTCGCAAAACTTCATCACCTCATCGAGACGATGGGAGACAAAGATAACAGATCCTATTTCCTTCAGACGTCGAACTTCGTGTTCAAGCTGCTGGATATCGTTGTCTTCGAGAACCGACGTCGGCTCGTCGAGGACGATGATCGGCTGCACGCCCGGCTGCCTGGTAATCTGCAGGGCCTTGGCGATTTCGACCATCTGTCGATCTGCAAAAGACAAGTCTTCCACCTTCGATTTAGGGTCAATTGTCGAACCAATACGCGTCAGGATTTCAGCAGCGTCGTCATTGATCTTGCGCCAGTTGTAGATGCCAAAGCGAACCTTGCCGTCTTTGTTGCCGGCCTTCGTTGCCCGGGTCGACATCAGGATGTTCTCCGCGACCGAAAGGTTCGTCACGAGCGACTGCTCCTGATGTACGACGCCTACTCCGGCAGAGGCCGCAGCAGCAGGATTGCTAAATATCCGCTTCTGACCTCCGACCAGAATGTCTCCAGCATCCGGCTGGTAAGTGCCAGAAAGAACCTTGAGAAGGCTGGACTTCCCAGCACCGTTTTCTCCAATCAGACCGAGAACCTCATTGGCTCTTACACTGAGACTGACGTCGTTGAGCGCCCTGACTGGTCCGAAACTCTTCGACACGTTGCGAAGAGAGAATGGAACTGCCTCTTGCATGGCCGGTCTCCTTTTATTTGACGATCCGAAGGCGCGAACGCTGGTTGAAGGCAGTGGCAACGACGGCTAGGACAATGACAAGTCCAGAGACGGCGCGCTGGAACACCGGACTAACGCCCATGAGGATTAGTCCATTATTGATAACGACCACGAGCAGTACGCCACAGACAGAGTTAATGACCCCTCCCCTGCCTCCGGATAGCAACGTTCCGCCGATGACGACAGCGGCAATCGTTTGGAAAAGCTGTCCGCTGCCGAGGTCGACAACGCCGACGCCCAGTCGGCTGCTGCCGATCACACCCGCCAGTGCGCTGCAGAAGCCCGCGAGAGCAAAAACGTAGACCTTGTATCTGTTGACCGGGACCGCATTCAGTGACGCAATGCTTTCATCGGCGCCAACCGCATAGGTGAAGCGTCCCATTGACGTGTTGTCGCTAACAAACTTGGCCAGGAAGACAAAAATTACGGCGACAACGAAAGCGTTTGAGACGCCGAACGGCGAAGCACTTGCCCAGGAGCGCGTCAGTTCGCCGGTGAGCTGTGGAACGGAGTCTCCGAAAAGCACGGTCGCGATACCGAGGCCGATGAACCACATTCCAAGGGACACCATGAAGGACGGGACACGGAACACGGTGTGAATAAGACCAGTCAGCAGCCCCATCACGGCTCCCGCGAGAAGCGCGATCAACGGCGCCCCTATCCCGAGATCCAGCGAGCTGACGCTGTTGGCTGAAAGAAGGACGAAAATCAGGGCCGCGGTCGCCATCACTCCTTCAATCGACAGGTCGATGCATCCCATGAGGAGGACGAATGACGCGCCCATCGCGAGAATGAGCGGGATTGAGGCTTGGTCAGTGATGGCTCGGAAATTCTCCCACGTGAGGAAGGTAGATGGCCGGAGCACCGACAGGATGACAATCACCACCGCAAGAGCGACGAGAGGGCCAAGCCATTCCTTCTTCGCCTTCCTCAAGCTGGGCTTCAATCCAGCGGACGCCAGAGCACCTTGGCCATTGGATATGAGATTATCGGAGTGTGCCATGACTCTCTCGCCTTTCTTTAATGCCGCGCCGCCGACTACTTCAGCTCAGGACCAACGAAGCGGGCGAACAGACCTTTGTTGATCTCGGCCATGATCTCCTCCGCTTTGGGAGTCTTGAGCTGCTGCTTAACATTGGTCTTGTCGACGCCGAACTGCGAGTAATTGCCTGCACGCTGATCGTTGGTCAACTTGGATACGTCCAGCTTGCCGGTGGCAGCTTCATAAGCCATCGCTAGGCCCAAAGCGCCATTGTAGTAGCCATCGGATGAGTAGGTATCGACGAAGTTCGGGCCGCTGTCGATCAGTTTAAGCGCTTCCTCCGTATTGTCGTTACCCGAGAATTTCACATCCCCAAGGCGGCCGGCATCCTGGAAAGCAGCATAAGCGCCGAGGGTCATGGAGTCGCTGGCAGCCCAAACGCCCTTGATCTGGTCACCATACTTGGTGAGCAGGGTCTTGGTAATGTCGTAGGCCTTCTGGCGATCCCAGCCAGCCGCCTGGGTGTCGAGGATTTTGACGTCCGGAAAGTCCTTGAGGGCTTCATTCATGCCGTCATAGCGCTGCTTGGAAGGCGGGCTATCGAGGACACCCTTGAACGCGATGATGCCACCCTTGCCGCCCATTGCGGTGAAGAGCGCCTTGCCGGTCCACTTGCCTGCCGAGTAACCGTCATATGTGAGATGGGCGACGTAGTTAGGCGAAACGTCCCACGGATTGTAGCCTTCCGGCTTGTTCCACTGGGTCGTAATAAAGCCACCCGAACGTGTGACCGCCTTAACGATCGCAGGCACATCGGCGCTGTTGATCGGGTTTATGGTGAGTACAACCTTTTTACCCGCGGCAATCGTCGCCTGGATTTGCGCCAGCTGCTGCTGGGAGTCACCGTTCGACACGATTGTTTTCAGAGGCAGACCGACCGAGTCGGCAAATGCCTGCGAGCCTGCCGCCCACTGCAGCATATACGGGTTGGTATTGGTCTGGATGACGGTGACAAGCTGGATTTCGCTCTTGTCGAGCCCGCCCGCCATCACCGCGGAATGCATCGTCATGGCCAAGGCTGCAGACCCTGCCAAAGCCAAGATCTTGCGACGCGAAAACGCATCAGCGCCAATGAAAGATGCGGAATGAGAATTAACTATTAATGGGATGGTCCGCCTCGTCCTCCTGCCGCATCATGAGGCGGCCAAACCGAAGGAGGTTGCAATGCCACAGCGCAATATGCCGCGCCCAGCGGCTGTCTACGGAATTGATATTGGCAAGAACATCTTTCACGTTGTCGGCCTCGGGAGCGATGGCGTGCCAGTGCAAAAGGTTCGTTTCCGACGCGACACGCTGCTACAGTTCTTCGAGCGCGCAGCACCGGCGATCGTGGGTATGGAGTCGTGCGCCGGATCTCAGTGGATTGCCAGGAAGATACAGGCGCTTGGACATAAGGTGCGCTTGATCCCCGCGCAGTTCGTGAAGCCCTACGTGAAGTCGAACAAGAGCGACATCATCGACGCGGAAGCGATCGCTGAAGCTGCCACACGTCCAACAATGCGATTTGCTGCACTCAAGAGCGAGGAACAAGCCGATCTTCAGGCTTTGCACAGGATCCGGGATCAGATGATCGGAACGCGAACGCGTCTGATCAATCAGATGCGAGCTTTCTGCCTCGAATACGGGATCGCCCTGCGCCAAGGCGCAGGCCTATTCAAGGTCGACCTGCCGCACGCTGTCGAAGATCAATCCAACGATCTCTCGTCGGCAATGCGTAAGCTGCTCGCAGACCTGTTTGCCGATCTGCGCCAATTGGAACAGCGCATTGGTGACGTCACACGCGAGATCGAGGCGATCGCCAGTCGCGAGGATGTCGCACGACGGCTCATGACGATCCCTGGGATCGGAGCGTTGGGAGCCACCGCACTTCTTGCCGCGGTTGGCAACGGCCGACAATTCCAGAAAGCTCGCGATCTGGCAGCGTGGCTTGGCCTTGTGCCACGGGAATACTCGACCGGAGGAAAGCAGAAGCTTCTCGGCATCAGTAAGCGGGGAAACCGCTATGTGCGCAAGCTCCTTGTTCATGGAGCACGATCCTGCTTTCGGCACCTCGACCGAACACGAGATCGATTGGGGAACTGGCTGAATGGCCTTCAGGCACGAATGCACCCCAACAAAGCTGTAGTCGCACTTGCCGCTAAAATGGCCCGGATTGTCTGGGTCGTCCTGACCAAGCCTGGAGCGCTCTACGAACGCAGGGACCCTGCCTTCACCTGACGCTCCTGGCTCGATTGCAAGGCTCGAGAATAGTGATGACGAAACAGTGGATCAACATGCCGTAAGTCCTGTGCAAAAAAGCGGGCTTCGTGCCCGAACCATTTATTGGGAACGGCATGTGCGGATCTCATCATGGCCTGGCTGCAACCGCAGCCCACTCGCGAGAGGCCGGATACATTTATGCAACTGGAATCGTCATTTACGATGTCGCGTACCCTTGCACGGACGAGGCGGACCATACATTTTTTCATTTGAACTCCTCCACCTGCTCTTTGCAGTGGGACTGATGTAATCCGAATAGAATATTCAACGCAAGAAGAATAATTATTCATTTGAAATCGACGCGACCAGAGCCCCGGCCGCAAAACTACTTGACTTATCTCCCAATCGTGCAATTATTTTATGTAGTGAATATTTATGCATTGCGAGGTTCACATGCAGCCTAACGATCTCGACCGCATCGCTGGGGAGATACGACTCCGCGACTTGAAAGCGGTCTTCGAAGCCGGGGCAGGCCACATCGGTGGGGAAATGTCCGCTATCGACATCCTGACAGCGCTTTATTTCCGCGTATTGCGGGTTTTCCCGCAAGAGCCGACGAACCCCGATCGCGATAGGTTCGTGCTTTCGAAAGGCCATGTGGCCCTAGCACTATACGTGACGCTGGCGAAGCGGGGCTTTATCCCCGAGGACGAGATTTCAACGTTCTTGAAGCCGCACTCACGCCTCAATGGACATCCAAATTGCAATAAGGTTCCCGGAGTGGAGACGAATACTGGCCCGCTCGGCCATGGTCTTCCGGTTGCGGTTGGAATGGCAAAAGCAGCAAAACTGACCGGTGCGAAGTACCACACGTACGTTATGACCGGAGATGGCGAGATGCAGGAAGGTTCCAACTGGGAGGCGATTGCCTCTGCTGCCCAGTTCGGCCTCGACAATCTCACCCTCATCATCGATCATAATCGATTCCAGCAGGGAGCTTCGTTGAGGGATACGAATAATCTCGCACCCTTCCCTTCCAAGCTGGAGGCCTTCGGGTGGGATGTTACCGAGATCAATGGCAACGCCATGGACGAAATCGTGCCTGCACTCGAGAAGCGCGGAAACCATCCTCATTGCATCGTCGCACACACCAACAAGGGTCAAGGCATATCGTTCATGCAGGACACCGTTGACTGGCACCACAAGGTGCCCAATTCCGAGCAATACAAGATTGCAGTAGCCGACCTTTCGGAGGCCATTTGATGAACGCCGTAACACCGACCGCCAAGCTCCATGACTGCCGCGACGCATTTGTCGGCGTTCTGGAACGCCTGGGAACCGAGAACCCTAGGATAGTCGCTGTCTGTAACGACTCCGTCGGTTCGTCCAAGCTTGGCGGCTTCAAATCGAAGTGGCCGGAACGTCTCGTTAACGTCGGTATTGCTGAACAGAACATGGTCGGCGTTGGCGCTGGTCTTGCCAATGGCGGCCTCCTTCCATTCGTTTGTGGTGCCGCTTGCTTTCTTACCGGCAGGTCCCTCGAGCAGATCAAAGCCGATATCGCATACTCGAACGCCAACGTTAAACTCATCGGAATTTCCTCCGGTATGGCTTACGGCGAACTGGGGCCAACCCATCACTCCGTCGAAGATTTCGCATGGACAAGAGTTCTGCCGAATCTTCCCGTCGTCGCGCCATGCGATTCGATCGAGACAGCTGCGGCGGTAGAGTGGGCCGCCAGCTACGAAGGCCCCGTTTTCCTGCGTCTTTCGCGTGTTGGCGTTCCGGATCTTCTTCCGGCTGACCACAAGTTTGCGCTCGGAAAGGCCAACCTTCTGCGCGACGGGGACGCGGTTACGCTCATAGCCAACGGTACTCTTACCCATCGTATGATAAAGGCTGCCGCCATTCTTGCCGAACAGGGCATCGAAGCACGTGTTCTCAATATGGCAACGGTCCGGCCCATAGACGTGGAAGCGGTTGTCTCCGCGTCTCGCGACACCGGCGCCATCCTGACCGCGGAAGAGCATTCGATCTACGGAGGTCTCGGATCTGCGATCGCCGAAGTCGTGGTTGCAGAAGCACCTGTGCCGATGAAGATTCTCGGTGTTCCCGGCATCTTTGCACCGACCGGTTCTGCGGAATTCCTGCTGGACGAGTTCGGCATGTCTCCCAAAGCCATAGCGGAAGCTGCCACGGCCTTGATTGCACGAAAAACTTCCCGGGCATAAGCCTGCGTGAACAGATTTCGTGCGCGGGCGCGGCAAGACCTCCCATTCGCCGCGCCCCAGTTTCTGCATACCGGAGCCGTCATGAATACTGCCATCCTTGCCATCGATCAGGGCACTACCAATTCGAAAGCTGTACTGGTCTCGACCGATGGAGAGATCCTGTCGCGCGGCGTCTCCGCAGTAGGGATCGAACACCCACAGCCTGGATGGGTTGAGCAGAGCCCTTCCCGTCTTTGGGAATCAGTGCTCGAAGCGATTTCGGCCTGCCTTCAATCGGGTCCCGATGTCGACATTATTGGCATCGCGATTTCCAATCAGCGCGAATCCGTAACCATGTGGGACGCGGTGACGGGCGAAGCGTTGGGGCCTGTCGTTAGCTGGCAATGCCGCCGCACCGCATCTGCATGTGCGGACCTAGTCTCGCTTGGATACTCAGAACGTGTCCAGGCCATCACCGGGCTGCCGATTGATCCGATGTTCCCCGGCCCGAAGATGAGGTGGCTGCTGGACCGCGCACCCGCTGGCCGCAACGTCCGCCTCGGCACAATCGACGCGTGGCTCATTCACTGCTTCACCGGAGGTACGGTCTACGCCTGTGATTCCGCAAATGCCGCCCGAAGCCAACTCTACGATCTCAAACGACAGACGTGGAGTGACGAACTCTGCGACCTGTTCGGCGTGGCGAAACCGGCATTGCCAGAGGTCCAGGATAGTTCGTCGCTGTTCGGGGTCACAAAAAACATACCAGGCCTCAGGAATGGCATCCCGATCGCATCCGCAATAGGCGACAGCCACGCCGCCTTATTTGGTCACGGCGCTTTTAACCCTGGCGACGGCAAAGTGACCTTTGGTACTGGGTCTTCGGTCATGACGACCCTGCCGCGCTTCATTGCGCCTCAGCAGGGAATTACCACCACCATTGCATGGTCGATCGGTGGGCAAGCAACCTATGCCTTTGAAGGCAACATACTAGTTTCTGCCGCCTCCTTGCCGTGGATGGCCGAAATGCTGGACTTGGCAGATGTACAGTCGCTGATCGAACTTGCTGCGACCGCAGAACCGGGCGGTCCAGGCTTCGTTCCTGCTTTTGTTGGCCTGGGAGCTCCGTACTGGCATTCGGATGCTCGCGCGACTTTCACTGGAATCACCTTCAATACAAGTCGAGCACAGATGGCCCGTGCAGCGACAGATTCTATTGCGTTTCAGGTTCACGACGTCTTCAAGGCCATGTCCTCGCAGTCACCGACACCTTCGGGACGACTCTACGCGGACGGCGGCCCGAGCAAGAACACCTTCCTCATGCAATGTGTTTCGGACACGCTGAACCACGAAATCATACAATGCGACGCTCCGGAAGCTTCGGCACTGGGCGCAGCATATCTCGCCGGCATCGCTCTCGGCGTCTGGCCTGATCTCGCTGCGATAGCTGCCCTGCCGCGGCCCGTTACCACCTTGGCACCCCATCTATCAGACTCAGCAACTCGTTTGAGCGTATGGCAGGATGCAATCTATCGCTCGACCGTTCGCCCGTCTTCAATTACAAGTGAATAAAAATTCATGATTGGAGATTCACATGGGCCGCGTAAACGAACTGCGACTGATCGCGCGCATAGCGCAGATGTACTACGTCGAGGGGAAGCGTCAGTCGAAGATCGCGGAAACAATGCGGATGTCGCAAGCTACGGTGTCACGCATGCTGAAGCGGGCAGAGCAGGAAGGAATTGTCAGGACAACAGTCATACCTCCCGCAGGTACTTTCGCGGACCTGGAGACAGCGCTCCGCGAACGATACGGCCTGACGGAAGCAATCGTCGTCGACTGTTCGGAAGATCGCGATGGGGCAATCATGGCCCGTATTGGCGAGGCCGCCGCGCACTTTCTGGAAATCACATTCCAACAAGACGAGATCGTCGGGGTGTCCAGCTGGAGTCAGACCATATTGCGCATGGTGGACAATATCCATCCGCTCAAGAATGGCAAAGCCAAATACGTCGCACAGATTCTCGGCGGTATGGGCGACGCTTCCGTTCAAACCCACGCCACGCAATTGACAGCGCGCCTCGCACGACTGACCAGCGGCGAACCCCGTCTGCTGCTGGTGCAAGGGATTACATCCTCGCGAGAAGCGAAGCTGGTCATGCTTGCAGACCCAGTGGTGCGAGAGACAATGGACCTTTTCGGACGGCTGACCCTCGCGATCGTCGGTATTGGCGCCGTGGAGCCATCGGAGTTGCTCGCCCGGTCAGGAAACACCTTCTCACGTCAGGAAATGGCAATGTTGCAGGATGCTGGTGCGGTGGGCGAAATCTCGTACCGCTTCTACGACAAGGATGGAAAGCCTGTCGAGACGCCGCTGAACGACCGTGTGATCGGGATAACTCTGGAGGAGCTCCGCAGAACCGACCGCGTGATGGCGCTCGCCGGCGGGGAATCGAAAACACAAGCGATCGCAGGCGCTCTGAAACTTGGCGTCATCGACCTTCTCGTAACAGACAAATTCACAGCAGCAAGGCTCACGGCTTGATTCCAACCGTCGGCCTGTTGCGCATTATGGAGGAAAACCATGAATCGTTTCGCAGGCCAGACAGTCTTCGTGACCGGAGGGAACAAGGGCATCGGACGTGGTGTCGCCAAGCGCTTTGCTGAAGAAGGCGCGAAGGTCGCCATCGCGGCAATCGATCAGAATACCACCGAGGCTGCTGAAGCCCTCGCCAGGGAGACTGGCGCCAACGTCCTTGGGATCAGCCTGGATGTTACGGATGCGAAAGCTGTGCAAGAAGCCTTTGGCGAAGCCGAGGCCAAGCTTGGCGCAGTCTCGGTGTCGGTACAGAACGCTGGCGTGATCACTATCGCCAAGGTGGAGAACCTCACCGAGCGTGAATGGGACCTAAACCTCGACGTGAACACGAAGGGCGTCTTCCTTTGCTGCCAGGAGGCAATCCGCCGCTTTCGCGCGAGCGGCATCAAGGGCCGTCTTATCAACACCGCGTCCGGACAGGCCCGGCAAGGATTTATCTATACTCCGCACTATGCCGCATCGAAGTTCGGCGTCGTCGGACTTTCGCAAAGTCTTGCAAAAGAACTTGCCCGCGAGGGCATTACCGTCAACGCGATTTGTCCAGGCATCATCCACACCGAAATGTGGGATTACAACGACCGTGTCTGGGGCAAGATGCTTGGCGATTACGGGCCCGGCGAACTCATGGCGGAATGGGTTGAGGGTATCCCGATGGGCCGGGCTGGCACGCCCGCCGAAGTCGCCGCACTGGTCGCATTCCTCGCTTCTGCAGATGCGGCCTATATTACGGGGCAGACGATCAACGTTGATGGCGGCCTGATCATGTCCTAGCGAATGAACGCTGCCGTCTCCTCCTGGAGCGCGGCAGCGTAACTCGTTCGCTAATGATTTCGCACCTCCGAAAATCCTTAAGTTCCCGGTGAGCGCCCATCAGGGCATCCGTTTTAGTTCGCGGGTATCGACGTCCAACCAGCTTGAGGAGTTTTTGCCAGGCAGAATTCCATGATCGGTATCAGTGGCCTGCTCCCGAATTCGACAACCAGTTGCGGAAGCCCTTATACTAAAGATCTATATGCGGAAGGGCGACACGTCGACTGCCTTCCAATCGGTTACGTCGTTTAATCGCTTGGTTTGATCGACTTGAGCAACCACATTCCGCGGCGGAACTCCATCGCCCTGGGCTGTGTGGGCGGGCAACTCGCGGGCGAAAAAGTTATCGTGAAGCTTTCAGAAACAGACCAGCTAAATCGTCCCAACGCATGACCGTCACATGGATCAGCATAATAGTAAACCGCTGGTCTGGTGTTTTTATTCCGGTTCGCCCGGGCTGTCGGACTGCGTCTCCATTTTCCAACAAAAGACGAGCCCTGCACGCTCTGCGGCCGAGCTAGGTATGGCGGGAGCAAGCCGCAATACGTCGTTAGGTCACCGATCCTTGAGCATGAAATCACGCAGACTTAATGCCAGTCGATGCTCAGCTTCCCAGGCGAGGCTGTGACCGCATTCTTCAAAAACCTCCGACCTCTCCACATTGTTCGCGACATTGAGCATTTGTTCCCGCACCATAGGACCAAAAAACTCCGGGGCTCCCACGGTCATTACGGGAAGATCAAGCTTGGTCTTCGATAAGCGCCGATTGATCTCGGCATTTTTGAGACCGGCTCGATAAGTTTCGAGGCAGCCCCGAAGCCCCCCTGGCGCGGTCAAACGCGCTACCCATTCGCCAATTGCGGTATCATCAATCGCCGTTGGGTTCCAGGTTTCAGCCTTAATCCAGTGCTCCCAAAACTCCCTTTCTCGTCCCGTTATTAGCATCTCCGGGATATGCGGAATCCAAAAGAACGGCAGATGCCAGTTCCACACACCGTGCTGCCGATACTGAGCTGTGATGTTTTCGGGTGTGAAGAAGGAGAACTCTTCAAGCCCAAGGCCCGATAGCATCATTTCACAGAACGAAAGAGAAAGAACCCGTTTCCTTTCGCTCGCGGCAAGAACATAGGCAAATTCCGCGCCGCGATCCTCGCCATGGAGATGGAACCTTTCAAAGCCCAGTTGTGTCATCAGTTGAGCCATGTCGCTTGCATTGGTAAGGGAGTCGTATCCCTCCTCAGCAGGAGGTTTGTCTGTGTATCCAAATCCTCGTAGATCAGGCGCAACAACAGTAAAGTGCTCCGTCAGCAGCGGCATCAACTTAGCCCAATAGTACGAAGTTTTCGGGGTGCCGTGAAGAAGCAGCAGGGGCTGCCCCTGCCCTGACGTGACGTAGTGCATTCGGATGCCGTTAACCCGGGCTCTGCCATGCCTTACAGGCTTGCCCTCGTGATCGAAAATATCGGCCATTCTTTTCCTCCAATGTTTCGGTTCTGCGAAGATCGGCATCCATTATCCGTCCGACACCGCCCACGCCTACCGCAAAGGCGGTAAAGACCGAAGCAGTGGACGCCCAATCGAAACAAGGCTTTTTTCTCGCAACCATGCGCTGAATGTACCTGCATACATATTCAATGCAAGATATTTTTGCGTAAGGAGACTAATTTCTCCGTTTGACGGCCGAGAATTTGGTAGTTTCTCGTTCGAAAGTTGCCATATTTGAACCAATTTTCTTTTAAGCATATTTATGCACATCGTTTGACAGCTGTTCTAATGCGCTCTCAAACTGAAGGACACCCGAATGACCGACATCTCCTTGAATACTTCAAAGTTGTTTGATCTCTCCGGAAACGTAGCCCTTGTCACGGGAGCGGGAAGCGGCATCGGACAGAGAATTGCGATTGGGCTCTCGCAATGTGGAGTGAGCGTGGCGTTGCTCGATAGACGTGTCGACGATGGACTAGCTCAGACTGCGGAATGGATTGCCCGCACTGGGAGCAAGTCTTTTCAGATCTCAGCCGATGTGACGGACAAACTATCCATGGCCGACGTGGTAAGAAAGACTGAATTGGACATTGGCCCGCTGACGTTAGCTGTCAATGCTGCTGGAATCGCCAATGCGAATCCTGCCGAGGAAATGGAAGAGGAACAGTATCAGACTCTGATGGATATTAATCTCATGGGGATTTTTCTATCTTGCCAGGCTGAGGCGAACGCGATGCTGAAAAACGGCAAGGGGGCAATAGTGAACATCGCGTCCATGTCAGGCGTCATCGTGAATCGTGGGCTCAACCAAGCGCATTACAACGCATCAAAGGCAGGCGTAATCCACATGTCGAAATCAATGGCCATGGAATGGGTTGGTCGAGGTATCCGCGTCAATACGATTTCCCCGGGCTATACGGCAACGCCGATGAACACGCGGCCTGAAATGGTCCATCAGACGAAGTTCTTTGAGGAGCAGACACCTATGCAACGGATGGCGTCAGTCGATGAGATGGTGGGGCCGGCGGTATTTCTCTTATCCGATGCAGCCAGCTATGTGACCGGTGTGGATTTACTCGTCGATGGTGGCTTCTGCTGCTGGTAATCTAAGAGACTGCCTCGAAAAGAATCCAATAAACATAATATCTTGCGAGGCGTCTTGTCAGTATGCGGACGTGGGCGATGACGATCCAGGCTTCGGCTGAGGCGATCGATTTCTCCCAATCTTTTGCCAAACGTCGGCATCTCTGCCAAGCCATGCGAAGGTGCGCTCCACGACCCAGCGGCGTAGCAGGACTTCGAAATCCTTGGCCTTATCGGTCCGTTTGACGACCTCAAGCGTGAACGCCGCGACCTTCTGCAATGCGCCCCTCAGTTTTGGTCCGACATAGCCGCCATCGGCGAAGATGTGTCTCAGCCAAGGCCAGCGCTTGAGAATGGTTTTGAGAGCAGCAGGTGCGCCGTCGCGATCCTGGATATCGGCGCTGTGAACCACGAGCCCAACCATCAATCTGAGCGTGTCAACGACGATGTGCCGCTTGCGACCCTTGAGTTTCTTACCGGCGTCATAGCCGGCAACTCCCCCGCTTTCGATGGTTTTAACGCCCTGGTTGTCGATCACCCCAGCAGATGGGGAGGCCTGTCTGCCTTCCAACTCACGCGTTTCCATCACAAGCCGGTGGCTGATCCGGCCCCATAATCCAATGGCTCGCCATTCGTAGAAATAAGCCTGAACGTCGTAAAGGGCGGAAAATCCTTCGGCAGCATCCGCCACTGACGACCTGTCGAGCAATGTAAAGCAACGCATTCACGACCTCGCGAAGATCGGTGCGGCGCGGCCTGCCCAACCGCCTCGGGCCGGGCAGGCAAGGTGAAATCACCCCCCCATTCCCGGTCCGTCAGACTGCTTGCATACCGTCTTGCACGTCGGGCATATTGCCGACGGTTGAAATCAGTCCAGCCCATTGTGGTCTCCGTTCGTCCTAAGCAAACAAACATAATCACAAACGATTGATTTCACTCAACCCATTTTCAGTCAGTCTCTTAGCCGATATCCAATTTTCTTATATTATTTATCTATATGGGTTTTGGCAATTTACCGTTACATTTGGTCATGCCATCTGACCGATGTTGTCGCGAGTGCTTATAGAGCGATGACGCGCGGCTGGTCTTCCCAGGTAAGGTAGGCCGTTTGACACAAACTGGCTTCACCCTGCCGCCGGATTAATATATCCTGTGAACCGACATGACAGTCGATGTGCATCCGGACGGCGAGGGTCGCCAAGGCAATGTCCGGCCACAAGCGACTTCGAAACTCGGCCGGACTCTCAATGGAGAGTCGTCATGTCGGAACAATCTTCTGCATTGCCATCCCTGCCCTTTGCACCCGTCGATGTTTGCGACGGAATACATGCTGCTGTCGCCTTCGAAGTGCTGCGCGATCAATATAGCCTGCAGGCCGCGACAGTTGCGGCGTGGTGCGCCATCGAAGCGCGTACCCAAAGCGATGAGATCCGGTACCGTTTCTGGTTCGGCGTGTTTTGCGACCTTCGCAAGGCCTCGCCTGTCTTTTCTCTCGTGCTACCCACGGCCTCCAACCCGGGGCCGCTCTTCCCTGAAGGAACCGATCTCCTGTCTCCAAACGGCAGACGCGGCGATGTTGATCGCCTGCTTCACTTGAACGATATCGGGAGCACTATTATTCGTCAAATTCGATCAATCATCGAAAACTAATATTGGAACTGGGACGCAATTCTTTCGCAAAGTCTCCGAAACGCCAGTCAATCAGACAAACGTGAGGGTGAACGATGAAATGGAAAATCCTGTTTGTTACATTAAGTGTAACACTGACTATGGACGACAAGGCGAGTTCCGAGCAGTTGATCGTCAACAGCTACGGCGGACCCTACGAAGACATTATCCGCAGCCGGATCATTGAACCCTTCGAAAAAGAGTTCAATGTGAAGGTTGTTTATGACGCCGTGGGGTCCGCGTCGCAAGATTACGCGAAAATCAAGGCGACACGCGGCCGGCCTGGCTTTGACGTCGTCGTCATGACTGCCTCTCAATCGCTCGACGGGTGTCGCGATAACCTTCTTGAAAAATTCTCACCGCAAACCGTACCGAACATCGCGAAACTGAATCCGGAGATCAGCGGCATCGCCGGTGCCTGCGGAGCCGTCCACGAGGTCCAGTATCTTTCTCTTCTCTGGCGCAAGGACAAGCTCGCGAAAGCGCCCGTCTCCTGGTCGGCGTTCTTTGATGAAGAACTAAAGGGAAAGGTGATCCTTCCGACTTTCCAGAACATCATGGCGGCATATCTCATGCAGATCATGTCTGTCACGAATGGTGGCGATCTCATGGACAACGTTGACCCCGGTTTCGAGGCCATGGGTAGACTCGCCAGGCAATCGATGGGCTTCGAGCAGTCCTCTTCGATCATGGAAAATCACATGAAGGAGGGCGAGGTCTGGGCGATGCCGTTCTGGAACGGGCGTGCACAACTCCTCGTCGATAGCGGCCTGCCGGTTGACTATGTGAGGCCGGCGGAGGGGACCATCCCCCTCGTCGCAACCTTGAATGTGCCGGTTGGCGCTCGCAACAAGGAGTTGGCATACAGGTTCGTCAATTTTTTCCTTGAAAAATCGAGCCAGGAAGCGTGGGTGACCGGCTATAACGTCGGCAGCGCCCGCACCGATATTGAGGTGCCCGTTGCCGTCCGCGCGCGTCAAATCACAACCGAAGCAGATCTCAAGACACTTCTTCTCCCCGACCTTTCAGGTCTTGCAGCCAAGTTGCCCGAATGGGGTGCGCGCTGGGAGCGCGAAGTGATCGCGGCAGGGCGATAAGGGGGCGATCATGACAACAATCGAACTCCAGTCGCCAATCAAACCAAGCCGCCATCGGGGATTTACACTCAGGCCCTATGCCTCGCTGGTTCCCCCTTCAACCGTCCTTTTGCTCTTCTTCGCTCTGCCAATGGGTATGATGATTGGAATTAGTTTCCATGGGAGCGACGGCCAGCAGTGGACTATTGCCAATTATCAAAGGTTCTTTGCTGACGATCTTATGATGGCTGGTCTCGGGCGCACGATGCTGATGTCGGGACTCGTCGCGATTTGCGTCACTGTCATGGCGTATCCGCTTGCTTATTATCTGGCTCGTGCGACGTCCCCATGGCGCATGGTTGTCTTCGCCCTTGCGATTGCGCCGGAACTCGCCGGTGTTGTCCTGCGCACCTATGGATGGCTCGTGATCCTGGAGGACCGGGGTTTTGTAAACTCGATGCTCCTGTGGGCGGGGTTGATCTCCGAACCGCTGCCGTTGTCGAGAAGCATGTTTGGCGTCGTCGCCGGTCTGACGCATGTCGTTCTGCCTTTTGGCGTTCTCTCCCTGATGACGAGCCTGCAAGGCATCAACCCCAATCTTGAAAAGGCCGCGCAGGTTCTGGGGGCTTCCCGGCCAGCCGTGCTGCGCCACATTGTTCTGCCGCTTTCCGTTCCGGGGATCGTCAGTTCCCTGCTTATTGCCTTCACAATGGCGGCCAGCGCTTACGCGACACCAGCGCTGCTTGGCGGCGCGGGTTTCAAGGTTCTGGCAACGATGGTCTACGAGCAAGTGCTTTTCTACATCGACTGGCCGTTCGCGGCCGTGATGGCGAATGTGTTGCTTGTGGCAATGCTCGTCGCCGTCTTCATCGGCTCGCGCATTGAGGCGCGGCTCCACAATAAACTGCACCTGTAGGAGACGGTCGTGAACAGGTTTTTATCGATGACGTTCAGGATCTCGCTTGGACTCATCCTCGCATTCATCACGCTGCCGCTGCTGGTCGTGCTTGTGGCTTCCGTCAGTCCGACGGCGAGGATTGTCTTTTCGCCATCGCTCTGGACGACAAAATGGTACGGCGCCCTCATGTCCAGTCGCTGGATTGACCCATTTTTGCTGAGTGTCGAACTCGCATTGATCGTCACCGTTCTCAGCGGGCTGTTCGGGCTGCTCGCCGCTTTTGCCGTCGCCTACGAGAAGTGCCCGGGCCATGCCGCAATCATGTCCTTCCTGTTGTCTCCCCTCTCCGTGCCGCAAATCGTCAAGGGGGTAGCACTCGTTCTGTTCCTATCGTCGACCGGATTTCACACTCTCCTTGGCACGCCGGGCCTGATCATGGCCCACGTCATCCTCACCCTGCCATTCGTCGTGAGGATGATCGCAGGAGCGATGTTCAATGTCGACAAGAGGCTTGACCTTGCCGCCCGTGTTTTAGGCGCAAACAGGCTGCAGCGCATCCGCTACATCCTGCTGCCTTTGATCAAACCCGGCCTGTTTTCAGGAATGACCTTCGCCTTCATTCTGTCCTTTAACAATATTCCGTTGTCGGTCTTCCTTGTCCGGCCTGGCGAGACGACACTGCCCATCACGGTCATCAATCACCTTGAATACAGCCTCGACCCGGTGTTGGCCGCGGTCAACGTCACCTCCCTCCTTTTTATTCTTGCAGCCGTCTTCCTGTTTGAGCGGATCGGCGGTTTTTCGACACAAATACATGGTGGAAGCAAATGAGCACAATGGACATAGAACTGATCGCGGTTTCCAAGAGCTATGGATCCAATCGGGTCGTCGACAATATCGATCTTTCCATTCCGGCCGGAGAATTCGTCAGCATTCTGGGTCCGTCCGGGTGCGGCAAGACAACCACCCTGAACATGATCGCCGGCTTTTCCGATCCTTCCGGTGGGGACATCAGGATCAGGGGACGGAGCCAGTTGGGCGTTCCGCCGGAGAAGCGCGGAATTGGACTGGTTTTTCAAAACTACGCCCTATTCCCTCACATGACGGTCGCCGAGAATGTCGCCTTCGGCCTCAAGATGAAGGGTACTCCGCGCGCCGAGACCGAGACCGAGGTGCGATCGGCGCTTAGACGCGTGCATCTTGAGGGGTTTGAACAGAGGTATCCGAAAGAGCTGTCCGGCGGCCAGCAACAAAGGACGGCGCTTGCCCGGGCGATCGCGCCGAAACCGTCGCTGCTTCTGCTCGATGAACCTCTGTCCAATCTCGACCTCAAACTGCGCGAGGCCATGCGTATCGAGCTCAAGGAGATACAGGAAGAGCTAGGTATGACCTTCATCTATGTTACCCACGACCAGGACGAAGCGATGGCAATGTCCGATCGCATCGTGGTCATGCATGGCGGTCTCGTGGCCCAGGAGGGCAAGCCCGATGATATCTATGATCATCCCCGATCGCGTTTCGTTGCCGACTTTATCGGAAAGTCGAATCTTCTGCCGGTTGCGTCCTTGGGAGCGGAAGGGGGATCGACAATTGTCGTGCTCGAAGACGGTCTTACCCTGACGGCCGCGTCGCCAGAAAATCCAGGCTCCATCCACTACTGTTGCCTGCGTCCCGAGGCCGTCCGTCTGACGCCTGTGGGAGAGGGAGTGCCCTCCCCAGTCAACAGGATCGACGGGAACCTGACCCGGATCGTCAATCTCGGCGCCTACCGGGAATGCTTTGTTACCCTGTCAAACGGGACGGTGCTCAAGTCGCTTGTCCGCTCGACGAGACTGCCGGACTTGAGCGTTGGGCAATCGGTCGTTCTCTCCATCAATCCCGACGCGGTGCAGCTTCTCGAAAGCTAGGATTGATCGTCAACCCATATCAATGAACTCAAATTGATATTGGAGACGGGTCGATCGATCGCGTTACTCTTCCCTTGCAGAGAAAAACTATCCAAGGAAGGAACAGAAATATGCTCAATACCCGAAGGATTTCAGCGGTCCAGGACGGAAGCAACGTTTGTGCGGATATCGTTGGCTTCGACTTCAACGACTATGACGAACAGGACATTGCAGAGGTTCGCAAATATTGGCTCCACTATGGCGTGCTTCGCTTCCGGAGTGCCAATATAACAGACCAGCAGCAAGTCGACTTTTCCCGTCATTTCGGGGAGTTCGTGATCCACCCCAAGCAATTGCAGGAAGGCGGACATCCCAAGCACAAGGAAATCCTGGTGATCGCCAATACCATGAAGGACGGCAAGCCATCAGGGGCCATGGGCAACAGCGAGGCGACCTGGCACACTGACACCTGGTTCTACGAACGTCCGCCCGCCGGCGCCATTCTGCGAGCCGTGGAAGTTCCAGCGGAAGGCGGAGACACCTATTTTCTCTCCACCTATCACGCCTATGACACCTTGCCTGATGAGGTGCGAAAGGAAATCGACGGTCGGCAGATATTCCTTCAGAATGTCTACGACAAGACCGGCAA
Organism: Agrobacterium deltaense RV3; assembly: GCF_900013505.1. NCBI lineage: Bacteria > Pseudomonadati > Pseudomonadota > Alphaproteobacteria > Hyphomicrobiales > Rhizobiaceae > Agrobacterium > Agrobacterium deltae. The sequence goes on from NZ_LT009747.1 coordinate 61,223, forward strand.
GCTGCGGCTTGGCAAGCGCGAGCCGAGGACCAGCGACTTCCGTGAGTGGAGCGGTATCGTCCACCCGCTGGTGCGAACCCATGCCGAAACCGGGCGCAAAGCGCTTTATCTTGGAGGAACGGCTGAGGGCGCCTGGATTGTCGGCATGCCGCTTGATGAAAGCGACGATCTGCTGACGCGCCTTTGGCGCCTTACGACGGATACGAAGGAGGTTTTTGTCCAGAAATGGACGAAAGGCGACATCATGATGTGGGACAATCGCTGCACCATGCATCGTCGGGATTCCTTCGATCCGAACACGATCCGGATCATGCACCGGACCACGACCGCCGGCGAACGCCCGGTCTGATAATTTCTGACGCTAGCAAAGCGACTTAACTCATGGAACAGTATCGGACAAAACCGGGAGAGCCCCCTCTCCCAACGGACCTCTGCGCCCTGCTGCGCGATGTTGAGACCGCAACCATCGGACATACCGAACATCTCGGCTTTCTCAGCACGAGCATCCGCCCGGTCTGCTCCGTGAAGGTCGCCGGTCAAGCCCTCACCGTCGCGGCCCCGGGCCGCGACGGCGTTGTGATCTACAAGGCGATCGACCTTCTCCAGCCCGGCGACGTTCTCGTCATCTCGAGGATCGACGGGGATGACATCGCATGTGTCGGCGGCGGTGTCGCGACGGCGGCAAAGGCGCGCGGCGCCGCTGCCATCATTGTCGACGGCCCGTGCACTGACGTCGAGGAAATTGTCGCATCGGGTCTGCCGGTCTGGTGTCACGGCGTCTCGGCAAAAACCACGAACCGGACATTCCGCATTGGTGGTTCCATCAACGTTCCCGTCGCCTGCGGCGGCACGGCGGTCCTTCCCGGTTTCGCGGTGCTCGCCGACAACTCCGGCATCTTCGTCGCAGACCGTTCACTGATGCGCAGCCTGGGTGAGGCTGCGCTGAAGCGTCAGGAACGGTCCGCACGGCTGCGAGCCCATCTTGCGGCAGGCCATTCAATCTTCACGTATGATGAGGGGCACTCCCAATGAAAATATCGCTCATTCAAATGAACTCCCAGCCGGACCGTCGGGCAAATCTGCGTCAGGCGCAGGCTCTGATGCTCAAGGCCGTCAAGGAGGAGGTGCCGGATCTTATTGTCCTGCCGGAACATTTCGACTGGTCGGGCGGTACCGCCGCGGAAAAACTCGCAGCAGCAGACTATATGCCTGGCGGTGCGGCTTACCGGATGGCACAGGAATTTGCCTGCCGGCACGGATTATGGCTCCACGCAGGGAGCATGCTTGAGCGTGTTCCCGGGGAAGAGCGTATATACAACACCACCGTTGTGTTCGATCCCGAAGGGAAGGAGGCTGGCCGCTACCGCAAGATTCATCTTTTCGACATTGTGGCGCCCGACGGAAAAGCCTATCGCGAGTCCGCCACAGTCGCGCCGGGGCACGACCTGCTCGTCTATGACGCTTGCGGCCTCCGGATCGGCGCCGCAATCTGCTACGACCTTCGGTTTTCCCGGCTGTTCGATCAACTTGCCGAAAACAAGGTCGATCTCGTCATTCTGCCGGCTGCCTTCACGATGCAGACCGGAAAGGATCACTGGGAGGTCCTGTGCAGGGCACGCGCCATCGAGTTCCAGGTCTATTTCGCCGCGTGCGGCCAATGGGGCGGTTACCTCGCGGCCGGTGGCGAGACCCGGCAGTGTTTCGGCAACTCGCTGGTTTGCGATCCCTGGGGGCAAGTCATCGCCCGCGCCTCGGACGGGATGGGCATTGCGACAGCACGGCTGGACAGCCAGCGAATACATGATGTGCGCCGGCTTATTCCGATGGCGCGTCATCGTCAGCAGTTTTCGACCGCAGCATCCCGGGCATGTCTCGCTGAAACGCCGGGACCAGCACCTCAACATTTGGCAGTCGATCATGCTGCCTGCGATGGGCTATGTTCGACTTGCCGCAGCAAGACAGACCTGCCTGGCTCTTTATGACAGTGGAGAGAGCATCATGACTGCCCCCGCAACGCTCACCCTTGCCGACTACCTCGTGAATACGACTTTCGAGAACCTTCCGTCCGACGTGGTAGAGAAAGCAAAGCTCTGCCTGATGGACTCGCTCGGGTGCTTTTTTGGCGGTCATCAAACCCCGGTCGCTTCGGGTCTGGAACGGCTTTTAGCGGATATCGCCGGAGGCTCCACCTCGGCGCCCTTTCCGGACCCCGCGTGGCAGGCATTTCATTACGCGACTTTGGGCAACGCCCTCGACCTCGATGACATCTACTGGAAGGGCCATCCCGGGGCGACAGTGATTGCTGCCGCGCTTGCAGTTGCCAACCGCTCGGGCTCTACGGGGCGCGACCTGATTGCTGCAATCGTCGCCGGATATGAGGTAGGGTGCCGTATTGGTATGTCGATCGTCAACGACACGCCGCGTAAGACAGTCCATGGCCACGGCACCTGGCAAATATTCGGCGCAGCCGCCGCATCGGCGAAACTGCTGAAACTCGATCGTCGGCAAGCGGCCCATGCCTTGGCCATCGCAGCTGTCAATGCCCCTGTCGCTTCAGTCATGAAGACGGTTTACGGGACCACACCGACAATGGCGAAGAACAATTTTGCGACCGCGGCAATGGGCGGTGTCAATGCAGCGTTTCTTGCGCGTGCCGGATTTGAGGGACCGCTCGACGTTTTCGAAGGGGATACCGGTTTCTGGCGGATGGCGGGCGCCGACGGCGCCGACCTGTCGCGGCTGAAGATCGGTCCCGATATGCGCTACGAGATACGAGACGTCGGCTTCAAGGCGTTCAGCTGCTGCAGGATTATTCAGAGCAGCGTCGAAGCTGCTGTTGAGGCTTTCGCCCTCGGAGCGATTGAAGAAACCGGTCATGACGTCAGGGAGATCGAGGTCTTCGCTCCAGAGATTGTCTGCCGTCCTCCATTTAATGATCCCGAACCCCGCGATATCTGGGCAGCACAGTTCAGCGCACCGTTTGCAATCGCGATGGGCGTGCTCGGGCATGCGGCCGGTCCGGGATGGTTCGCACCATCGCGTTTTGCAGATCGAACAGTGCGCGAGCTGACGGCAAAAATCCGGCTCTTTCCTCTGAGGTCGGCCGATCGCGCGCATCACCACCACGCGGCAAGGGTTTGTCTTCAACTGCTCGGCGGTCGGGTCGTGGAGACCGCCGTCGAGGTCGCAAAAGGCGATGCTGCCAACCCGCTCGCGCCTTCATTCCTGGAGGAGAAGTTTTTGCGCCTGTCGGCGGAGCACTTAACCGGAAACGGAACGCTGGACATGCTGCAGTTCCTCAAGCAGCTTGAATTGAGAGACGACCTGCGGTTTCTGCTCGATACGATCCGCGCACCTGGATTCTCATGTTAATCTGCGGACAGTCCCATGTAACCGCAATGCATATTGTTGCATAAAAGATAGCTAATCTTGGCTTTATTTCCCGCCGATTCCTGCTGAAATCATCTCGTTCGATGTTCGAGGAGGATCACGCATGAGCGAAGGATTTATCAGTCCAAGCCTGTCAGACATACCGTGTTACTCCGCGACCGAGATCGCCAGGGATGGAGATCTGCTTGATGGAAAGATCGTCCATGCGGTCGCCGGCAAAGCATGGGACGACATGGCCAGAGGCTCCGCGTACGGCACGAAATCGGTGCTTTCCATCACGCCCGAGGAGAATGACGGGCATCCCTTGATCAAGGATGCAGGTTTGCTTGAGGAGCGCCTCGGCTGGAAGCTGTCTTGCCTTTCAAGCGTCAACAGCCGCTACGGGGCGGTGAAAATCGTTGGCGCAAACGCCCTCAATCGGGAGCTTGGTCTTCCACGCTCGCGGTCCACAATTGTCCTCATGGACAAGTTTACCCTCGTTCCTCTGTGCCTGCTGGATGGAACCGACATCTCCGCCGCCCGGACGGCGAGTTATACGACGCTTGTTCTTGAGCGATTGCTGGCGCCCCGTCGGGATATGTCTGTCTTCCTGTTTGGCGCCGGGCCAATTGCCGAGAAGATTATTCTGGCGCTCGATCGATGCCATGGGGAGAAGGTTCGCGAGGTCCTTGTCCGTAGCCGGACAGGTGACTCTGCCATACGGCTCGCGCGATCGCTCGGAGAGAAGGTGACCTTCGACATCAAGGCTGTTTTGGACAACCGCGAACTCGGTCGATGCGATTTTGTGATTACGGCATCAAACGCCAAAGCGCCCGTTTTTGACGCCAGCGAGATCGGCGACGCGGCCGTCCTTCATCTCGGTGGAGATGAGACCCCGCCCGCACATCTGGAACGGGCCCTGCGGTGCGGTCGCGTTCTATGTGACGATGTGGCGATGGTGTCGCGCCGTGGTTCCCAAAGCCTAGCGCTTCACTTCTCGCGAAAGGGGACAACGCTGGAGCAGTTGGGATCCCTGCTCGGGATCGGCTCAATCACGACGATCCTGGATTCGTCAGAAGTCGGGTACGAAAAACCGGTCCACATCACCTGTGTGGGCCTTCCCATGCTAGACCTTTATGTGGCCGCCCATGTTTATGAGGCTTTGTCCGGCATCACAAATGACGCCAGCGGAGCGCCGGTTGCAGAAGCAACCCAGTAAGAGATGCTCCCATGTATTTGACGACGCTTCTCGCCGAATGCATTGTCGACCGCGTTTTCCATGCCGCGCCGGTGGAGGTCACGAACAAGGCGCTGGCCTGTCTGTTCGACGCCGTGGTATGCGCCCTCGCCGGTCAAAATACCACCGGATCGACCAGCGCCAGATTGGTTGCAACCCGAATTTTCGGCCCCGGACCCGCACCTCTCTGGTTTTCGGGAGACCGCTTATCGACCGTCGGTTCCGCCTTTGCCAATTCGGCTTCTGTATGCGCCCTTGATTTCGATGATGGCCATCGTGCAGCGCGCGGACATCCAGGTGCCGCGGTGATCCCTGCTGTTCTCGCCGCCTGCGCGGACAGCGCAGTCGACCCGGAGGACGTCGTCGCTGCGATAGTCGCCGGCTACGAGATCGCCATCAGGATCGCCGCCGCACAAAATCCTGATAACATAAAAAGCCGCCAGAGCGGCCTCTGGGCCGGCTACGGCGCTGTCGCTGCAGCGGGAAGTATCCTCAACAAAAGCCGGGATCATCTCACCCACGCCTTCGCGATCAATGGCGTATGGGCTCCCAATCAGGCCGCAAATGGAAGTTCCGGCTATTCGAAGCTCACCGGAAATCATGCGAAAGAGGGTATCCCGTGGAGTGTCGTCACTGGCCTCACCGCACTCGAACTCGCCGAAAAAGGGTTTACGGGTCCAGAAGACATTCTCGATCACGCCTCTCATTTTGACAGAGATCGTATCGATAACGGGCTGGGCCTGACCTGGGAAATACTGGGAACCTATTTCAAGCCGTATTCATGCTGCCGCTATATCCATCCGGCCATCGATGCAACGCTGGACCTCATGCGAAGCCGGAAACTCAAGCCGAAAGACGTGCTTTCAATTGAAGTCCACACGTTTGAATGGGCTCAGCGGCTGCAAAACAAGGTGATGCCGAAAACTCTTGTTGAGGCGCAATACAGTTTGCCGTTTTGTCTGGCCGCAGCGGTCCGCCGCGGTGCCTCCGCTCTCGCACCCATCGATGAGCAGCTTCTCGAAGACAGAGACATCTGCTCCCTTGCCGGCGCCGTTACCTTGACGGTTGATGACCAGATCGACCAGAAATTTCCGGCAGAAACCTTGGCGCGGGTGATGTTGACCACGCCTTCAGGCGAAATAACGTCCGCCACCGCGACGCCACGTGGGGATGTCGGCCGGCCGATGCTTTGGGACGAACTCAAGAAGAAGTTTCATGAGGTCTGCAGCGGGAAAATGACTGCGGCGCGCGAGGAGGCTTTCGACAGGGCGATTGATCATCTCAAATCCGGCGACCCTCTGCCGTTCCTGCAAGAGATTTCGGCCGACCTGTGATTATCGGCCCACTCGCTCGGCCGCCGAAGCACCCCACCCCTTCCCACCAATCGCTCCATTCCAGACCACAACCTTGCCATGAACGATGACGTGGCGGACGCGGCCCAGATTGACGCTATCAACGATCACGAGATCCGCGCGCCTGCCCTTCTCGATCAGGCCACGGTCGCCTGCCAGTTGAGCAAAGGTGCGTGCGACGTTGCCGGTCGCCAAAGCGACAGCTGCAGCCGGTGACATCTGCGTTTTGCGGACAATGCGCTGGATTGCCACGAGGATGCTGTCCCAATGTCCGCCGGCATAGTCTGTCGAAATCGTATCGACGCATCCGGCCTCGATCAGGGCATCGAAATTCGCCGGGTTATTCCGCCAGCGTGTCTGGATGCTGTCGAGCGTTGAGACATCAATGGTAACGCCACGCCTTCGCAGCTCGCGCGCGAACGATACGGATTCATCCGGCAGAAACATGGGATGGTTCGAATGACCTGCGACGATGTTTGCGTTCGGGTATTTTCCGGCGACTTCGATCAGGCGTTCGACCGACGGCGCCGAATTATGAAAAACCGCCGGGAAGCCAACACGCGCGGCTTCTCGGGCCACTTCCTCAAAGCCTCTGAGCGCGAGAGCGACCGACGGCATCACGGAGGCAAGAATGACCTGACGGCAGACTTGCGCGCTGCAGACATCGGACAGACCAGCTTCATCGAGAATCGCCTGCAATTCCCCATCGGTGACTCCATCCTCGACTCTAAGGTATCGGCCCACCACCGCATTTCGCAACTGACGAGAAACCAGAGGTGAGACGTCCCGTCCCGTCGCCCGCTTCATGGCCTCGGGAATGAACCGATATTCCTGCGCCCCGCCGCCCAGCGTCTGCCCCCCGCCAACCTCGCCAAGCGCTTTTGCTCCCTGAGACAAAGCATCATCGAGCGATGCATGTCGATGCCGTTCGGTGAGGCCGCCGCCGTCAATTGCGAGTGCCGCTTCGATATTAGAAGGTGTGTGCGCTGTGGAGATTTGGACATCAAGCGGATGGGCATCGCCCGCAAAGGCCTCGTCAGGCAACGCCAGACCGCATACATTCAATAACGTTGTCGTCCCCTCAAGGAGATGCCTGTTCCGGTTCCAGAGAATAACCTCCCTGTCGATGGGGCATGACCCGCTTGGCATTGATGGGCCGCTGATGCAGCCATGGGCATGCGCGTTGATCACGCCGGGAATGACCGTGTAGCCATGGGCGTCAATGACGTCGACCCCGATAGGATTGACGGACATGTTCCCTGGCTGGACGAACACAATTTTGCCCTCACCTATCCCAATGGACGCATTTTCGTGAAACGTGGTTCCATCTCCCGTTATCACCGAAGCACCAAGGATGATCCTGTCGAGCCGATTATGGGACATTTTGATCGCCTTCCAAAGTTGCTGGTGCCTCGAGCGCAGGGGATTCCAGGATATATCCGACACCGCGGACGGTGCGGATCACATCGGGAAGCCCATTCTTGTTCAGTCTCTTTCGCAATCGGCCTATGTGAACGTTCAGGGTGCGCTCCTCGACGTGATGCAGCCGGGGCCACACAGCGCTCATGAGGTCCTCACGATGGCAAATCTCTGCCGGTCGCTCCATCAGGAAGTACAAGACAGCAAATTCCAGTGGTCCCAGATGGATGTTGTGACCGCCTCTGGAGACGCGGTGATGCTCGAAATCGATCTCGATGCCGCCATAGGATAACTGACCTGTTCGCGCTTGAGGCGGTGTCCGATTGAGCGCAGACTTGCGCAGGTATTCAAGCAGCTTGATCGGCGCAAAAGGACGCACGAGACATTCGTCGGCGCCAGCGCGCTGCATGTCCACGTATTGCCCCTCGGCACCCGCACCGATGATTGCAAGAACGGGGACGCCCGCAGTGCGATGATTTCCCTTGATCCTTGCGCACACCTCAACGGCGGGAAAGGGATCAGGCCGGCAGTCAAGCAGTACGGCTCTGACCTTGGGATCGTCGGCAAGATGGGACATCTCTTCAACGCCTCTGGCCATCAGAACCTGATAACCCTCAACTTGCAGAATATGCGACAGGAGGAGAAAGAAGTCCGCGTCGACCGAACCGATCAGGATCAATTTTTTCATTAAATGTCCTCTACGCTGGCTGCAAGGCCTGAAAGCAGGGAAATTATTCCCCGCGCTGAACCACCCTTTTTAACGATCAATGTATCAATTTCCCTCATTTTCTCTCTGAAATCGACTACTATAAGTAGTAGTCGTCAAACGCGGCGCATTGTGACATGTGTTAAATTTAGCTTTTGGTATCGGAGGAGACAGTGGCTGCCGACACAGGTTGGCAGTTCACAAGACAAGCATTGTGAGGTGGACATTTGATCAGATCGAAGAGGAAAGAGATCGGGAACGGACTGGCTTCCTATCCAACGTATGGCGACAAAATCGCAAGCGTGGCGTCATTATCCTTGAAATATCATCGCATCATCCTGACAGCGAGCAATGCCTCCGCAGCAAGCCGATTTGTGCTGTCGAACCAGATTCTTCCACCAGCTCACCAAAGCATCCTGATTGCCGCGCCGTCGCTGCGGTACGATCGAACGTTGCACCGTCGGCATCGGCAAGATGCTGCTGCCAGACCACGACGCTCGACCGGAACGCGTTCTGACAAGCCAATGGCGTCGGAGCGACAGGCTGATCAAAGCTGGGGGATATGTCAGCATCGGTTTCGAAGCGACCGTTCCGCCAAAGTCGCGCCTTTAGTCGCGCGGTAGGTCAAGAGGCGGAACAGCCAGCCACGCTTCCACCGAGAGGCGAGCGGCAAAATCACGATGAAGTTAGGCCGTCCAGAACGTCGGCACTTTGTCGTCGAACGCACATGGGTAAAGAGATGCCTCTCGTCTGCGTCATGGAATCTCACCGCACATCGGAAAGGGTTACCGCATGAAAACAGTATCTGCGAATCTCGCCAAGGCTATCGAGACAATCACAGATGCCCCCACAGTCTATGAGGCTCTTTTATGTGTTCAGGAAATTTACGACGTCGATTTCGTCACCTATCATCTCACCGCAACTGTGATCAGCGATCTTGATGCACCGTTTGTTCAGTCAACTTACAGTCCAGAGTGGATCGCGCAGTATTTCCTGAAAAGATATGTCCAGGTCGATCCGGTCGTACAGCAGGGCTTTTTACGGCAGCTTCCATTCGATTGGCGTGAGTTCGAAATGACGCCCGAAATTGCGGATTTCTTTGACGATGCCTGGCGACATGGCGTCGGAGAGTTTGGTTATTCCATCCCCGTTACGGACAGGGTAGGCCGCCGCGCGATTTTTTCCGTCAGCGCGGCACGATCCGCGAAATACTGGGACAGACTCGTTGCAGTTAATCGGTCAGACTGGATCGAAATCGCCTATCAGATCCACATGAAGGCGATCAACGAAATCCACAAGGGAGAAGACCCCATTCCGGGTCTTAGCGCACGCGAGCGGGAGTGCCTGTCCTGGGTAGCGCGAGGAAAAGACCACAAGGATATCGCGCTCATTCTAGGGATTTCCGAGCATACGGCAAGAAGCTACCTCAAGTCGGGCCGGTTAAAGCTCGGATGCGCGACTATTTCATCCGCCGCGGTCCAGGCGATGAAGTTCAGGCTGATCAACATCTGAGGTAGCAGCACGAACCCAGACTTTCACCCTCGTGGCACAACAACCATAGACCTTCAACTTTCGGCACAATACCTCAATTGATTGTGCCCATCTGTAGCAATGGGCAACGCGGGATTTACGTGCATCCTGTTCCGACAGATGATCGGAGGTCGGCTCGTGTTCCTTCTTATCCAACCCTATCAATATGACCTATATGCAGGCCTGCTGGAGCAGTCGTTCCGGCTGCGGAAACGAGTGTTTCACGATTGTCTTGGCTGGCGGGTCGATGTGCGTCACGGCCTTGAACGGGACGCTTATGACGGGCTGGGCGCTGTCTACCTGGTCTGGTGTGACGAGGACGGGCATCATCTCTATGGCGCGGTGCGGCTCATGCCGACGACAGGGCCGACATTGCTGCATGATGTGTTCAGTCGAACGTTGGCAGGAAAGGATCTGGTGTCCCTAATCGCATGGGAAGGCACACGAATGTGCCTTGATATCGACCTCCTCAGAGCGTCTCAACCGGCGCTCAGCCCATCTAGAGCGTTTGGGCTCCTTTTGCTGGCCCTGTTCGAATGCTCCTTCGCGCACGGCATCAAAACACTCGTGTCGAATTACGAGCCGCCAATGGAGAGGGTATACCGGCGAGCGGGATTGAGAGTGAAGGAGATTGGCCGTGCCGATGGTTACGGCCGGCTCCCGGTGTGTTGCGGCGTATTCACCGTTTCAGCCGAAACGCTTCAACAAATGCGAACAGTCCTTCGCGTCGCGCAACCTCTGTACAGCCGCATTTTGCCCGACCGGACGGAAGCGACTGACTGGCAAACGCCTCGAAGCTCGGATCCTATCAAGCCTCTCAGAAGAACGAAGAACTTCTGGACCTGCAATGCAGCTCGTAGCCAGACGTGCCGCTCAACGGCGGGGCGAAAAGACCTGAGATGAAAATCTGGCTGCGCAAATTGATCGATACGACGTCCATGATGAAAACCAGCCAAGCGACGGCCGAACTGCTGGATCATCTCACCCGTGAGCTTGGGTTTGACTATTATCACGTGGTGACCGTCCGTCACCCCGGATTGGGAAACGCCATCTTTTCCAATGCCCCGGAGGTGTGGCTGGACAAATATGCGCAGGAGCATTTTGACGGAATCGACCCAATCCTCATTCGAGCCCGAGAAATAATGGCACCATTTTTCGTTGATATTGAGAATGAGGGAAAAGGCGTACGCGGACAGCTTCAGGCATTTTATTCCAGTGCCGACGAGGCGGGCATAAGGGCAGGCATATGCATGCCCGTGACGGCACCATTCAGCGATTTGTTCACCCTCTCACTGTTCACCGGTGATGTAACGTTGCCCCCCAAATACCAACTGCAGCCCGTCTTGAGTGCAAACGCTGTGGCGTTACTCCACAGGTGCGTGGAGGCAACCGAGGCGGCGTCGATCAGGTCACCGGCTATCGAATTGACGGCACGACAGTCCATGGTTCTCAAATGGGCCGCCGAAGGAAAAACGACCCAGGAGATAGCGCTGCTTGAGAACATGACACACCATACTGTCAATTTTCATATGAAGAACATTCGACGGAAACTTAAGACCGTCACCCTCCCGCAGACAACTGCATTAGCCACAAGGCTGAAACTGATCTGAGCCAACGCAGATCTAAAGACGACGCTACGATGACCTGAAACAAAGGAAGCTCTGCATCCATAGGTAAATGGCTGTTGGTGAAGTGGAATAATGAAGCGATATCGTAAGTCGCATGTAGGTCGGCTTCACATGCTCCGCTACGTAGGATTGAGCGTCTCTCCGACAACAAAACCGGACGAACGACGCCAAATCGTCTCAAGTTCATGTCTACGGCAAGCTAATTGAGCGGGTTCGATCCCCTAAAGTAACCGCTGCAGCTTCAGTACTGCCGAGTCGGTAGAAAAGAGAGAGAGAGTCGGTAACTTTCGCTCCAGTTTCGCCATTGACATTTATCTCAATCCAAATAAATTCATAAATAAATAAATTTAAGGGATTCCCCTATGCATAATCGTGAGATTGAACGCGCTCAGTTGAGGCGAAAGTTGGAGGCCGGTATTTCGGTCCATATGCCTGCGCCTCGTCGCATCGGAAAGACTTGGCTCATTAACCGACTTGCTAGCGACATGCGAGAGTTGGGATGGCATGCGGTTGAAGTTGACGTTGAGGGCATTCGCACACCAAGCGAATTTGCCCGGGAGCTTTGTGTGCGCATCGAGGGCCAGCACTCCGCTAAGGAGCGCATTACTACGCATGCCGTTCAACGACTAAATAATATACTCAAGGGAAATTGGGGCGACAAGCCGCTGGCGGCGCTGGGCCAAATGGATCCGATCGAGTTTGCAAGCGTGCTGATCGGATCGCTGGACGAAACTCGGGAAAATACTGTGATTCTTATCGATGAGGTTGCTTATTTCTTCCTTGCTTTGGCCGAGAACGATCCGCAGGAGGCAAATGCATTTGCCTATAAGTTACGGGCCCTGCAACAACGCCATAAAAATGTCCGGTGGATTATCACCGGCTCGATCGGACTTGACACCATTGCAAGGCGCTACGGCCTTGAGGGTGCGTTCGTTGATTTTGAGACCTACATCATCGAACCATTTACGCCCGATGAAGCGCGGTCATTCATGCGCGATGAAAGGGTGCAGCAACAGTTCAACCATCTTTTCAGGGCCAGCGACGAGGATTTTGATGGAATGTTTGTGGAACTAGGGTGGCTGGCACCATACTATCTCAAGATGGTAGCGAATGAAGTCAGGCCGTCGATTGCTGGGCGAGACAACGACCTGCCAAAAGCGACAAGAGGCGATTTTGAGGCAGCATTCCAGAAGCTTCTGCAACCTAACAGGCGCTCAGAATTTGCTGTTTGGCGCGAGCACGTCGACAAAAATCTTCCCTTGGAGGATCGGACGATCGCGAAAAGCCTCCTCGGCCTCTTGTCAAACACACCGCAGGGGGAAACACAGGTGACACTGATAGCCCATGCTACCGGGTTGTACAAAACGTCAACAAAACGCCAAGTGATGGACATCCTAGCTATGCTCTACAACGATGGCCTAATCACGAAGTTGGGCGACAAGTACGCGTTCCGCTCAGGTCTAATCCGCAAATATTGGCTGGAGTACGAAGCCTGATGATCAAACCGCCCAGTCCTGCTATCTACAATCAATCTAATTTGAGCGACAATGAATTTGTTTCCAATTTCATTGCGCGACAAGATGTATTTGACGCTCTCATTCGTCGACTGCGTGCAACTGATCCCGAGGGTATCGGACACCATCACATTCTTGTCGGGTCGAGGGGGATGGGAAAAACGACACTCTTGCGGCGAGTTGCCATCTGTATAAATCAATCTTCCGACCTCTCAGCCCTCTATATACCTCTGCGGTTTAGAGAAGAGCAGTACAATGTACTCACACTTGGTGATTTCTGGCGGAATTGTGGTGAAGCGTTAGCGGAGTGGGCGGAGCTAGCAGGAGAGGATGATCTCGCCAATCGTATAGACAACGCCTTAACCACCGACATCTGGCGCGACTCCCGCGGTTCAGGCGAGCAGTTCAAAGAAGAAATAGCGCGGCTTGGTCGACGCGCAGTATTACTCGTAGACAATCTTGACCTTATATTGAATGCTCTCCCTTCCAATGATAAATGGACGTTGCGTCGACATTTGCAAGCGCGGAACGGTCCCATAATGATCGGCGCGGCAACTCATTCCCTTCAGGAAAGTGCAGAACGTGAAGCCGCATTTTATGAGTTCTTTCAACCTCACTATCTCGAGCCGCTGAACGAGCGTGAAACAGAGAGCTGCATGCGTGCCCTTGCAGGACGCCGTCGCGAACATGGTATTCATGTCTTGGAAGTGCTCAACGCCCAACCGGAAAGATTGAAAACACTGCACAACTTGACCGGCGGCAATCCGCGTATTCTTACGCTCATTTACCGACTTTTGGAGATCGCCGAGACTGAGGAGGCTATGGCCGATCTGAATGCTCTCCTTGATCAAGTGACACCTTACTACAAAGCGAGGGTAGAGGAATATCAGACCCCGCAACAGCGCGCCGTAATTGATGCAATCGCGTTGCACTGGGACCCCGTAACAACCCGTGATCTTTCCCAGATCACAAACATCGCTTCAACAACTCTGTCTCCACTTCTCATAAAGTTTCGCAAGGATGGCTTAATCGAGCAAAGACAGATGTCTGGTTCCTATGGCGGCCATCAGATCGCCGAACGTTTCCTCAACATCTGGTATCTGATGCGTCACGGCACTAGGCGCACGAAGCAAAAAATGCGCTGGCTAGTGGGATTTTTGACGAGCTTTTATTCATCAAGCGAATTAAGCAAAATTGCAGACCGAGCGGCTTCGTTAGGCGCGGCAAAGAATTGGTCCGCCGATTTTGCATTTGCAATGAAGGAAGCAGTCACGCGTCAGTCCGTGACAGAAAATTCTTCTGATCGGCTGGCAAACTCACCAGTGACCTTAAGCGTGAGCGGAGCCCAAGCCGTAGCGAAAAACATGGGTGAATCTGTAGGTGAAGCAATCTTGGGTGAAGTAGTGTCTTTGCTCAATGAAGCCTTATCCCTCCGACGGGGGGGTAACACCGCAGCAGCGATAGCCGTCTATGATGATATCATCACCATCTATGGGGATGATGAACGACCGGCCCTGCGTGAAAAGGCTGCCAAAGCCATGATTCTCAAAGGTATTGACCTTGATAGAATGGGCAACATGGTCGCCGCTGTTGCCGTCTTCGATGATGTCTTCAGCCGCTATGGGACTGATGATCAACCTGCTCTGCGAGGGCAGGCCGCGAAAGCAATGATCTATAAGGGCATGGCTCTGGGCAAAATGGGCAATCATGTAGCAGAGGTTGCTTCCTATGACGATGTCGTCACGCACTATGCCAATGATGAACATGCGATGCTACGGGAACAGGTTGCAGGAGCAATGTTGAACAAAGGCGTAGCACTTGGTCAGACAGGTGACCTTGAGGTGTCCATTGTCATTTATGACGATATCCTCAATCGCTATATGCATGACGGGTATCCAAGTCTGCGCGAACAGGTTGCGTTGACGTTGTTCAATAAGGCTGTTGCTCTTGGTCAAATGGGCAGTAGCGCTGAGGCGATTATAGTCTATGACGATCTCATCAACCGCTATTCGGATGATGAACAACCAAATATGCGCGAGCGAGTTGCCGGAGCTTTGATCAACAAAGGTTTTGTTTCCGACAAGTTGGGTAATCCTGCAGCAGCGATTGCTATCTATGACGATCTCATCAAGCGCTATGCGAATGATGATCAAGCGGTACTTCGCGAAAATGTCGCCAGAGCCATATTTAACAAAGGTGTTGTCCTTAGCAAAATGGGAGATCCAAAGGCGGCAATCGTTCTCTATGACGATCTCATCAACCGCTTCACTGACGATCCGCAGCCGGCCTTGCGTGAGCAGGTCGCCAAAGCCTTGCTCAACAAAGGTGTTGCTCTCGGTCAAATGAATGAGCACGCGACAGAGATCGCTATTTATGATGACGTCATCGATCGCTATGCCAACGACACGGAGCCGGCATTTCTAGAGCAATTCGTGAGAGCCTCGATCAACAAAGGCATTGCCGTTGCACAGATGGGCGATCCGGCGGCGGCGATTGCCATTTATGATGACATCATCGATCGTCATGCAAATGACGGGCGGGCCGAATTGAAGGAGCAGACTGCTCGGGCACTGTTCAATAAGGGTATCGCCCTCGGCCAAATGAATAATTCGGCGGCGGAGATCGCCATATATGAAGAAATAGTTGATCGATACTCCGGCGATGGCGAGGCCGAGTTGCGCGAAGAGGTTGCCAGAGCGCTCCTGCACAAGGGTATCGCTCTTGATCAAATGGGGAAGCTGACGGAAGCGACGTCCATCTATGATGATATCAAAAGACGTTATGGCGATGACGAAGAAACCGCCGTGTCTGAGTACGCCGTGCGGGCAATGATTCACAAGGGCGTCGCCGTTGGTAAAATGGGCGACGACCTGTCAGAAATTGCCATCTATGATGATGTAGCGAGCAGCTACGGAAACAATAAAGAGCCAGAATTCCGTGAACATGCGGCCCGAGCCCTGATTTACAAGGGTATTACCCTTGGAAAGATGGGAAAACCTGACATGGAGATTGCCATCTATGATGATGTTATCAGCCGATATTCCAGTGATGGAAATGTTGCATTGCGGGAGCAAGTTGCAAACGCATTGATATACAAAGGGATTACGCTAGGCCAAATGGGTGACCATTCAGGCGCGATCGGGATATTTGACGGTGTCATCAATCGATATTCCCGGGAAGAACAGGTGACTTTTCGGGATCAAGTCGTCACGGCGCTGCTCAACAAGGGCAATGCACTTGGGCAACTGGGAGAATTTGCCGAGGAGGTGACCATTTACGACGAGATAATCAACCGTTATTCAGGAGACCGGCTGGCACCATGGCATGAGAAGATCGTCGCCACCTTGATCTATAAAGCAATTGCTCTTGGGCAGATGGGCAACTTCTTCGACGAAATCGCCATTTACGACGATATCGTCAGCAGTTACGCTGATGAGAACGAACTAGATTTCCGTTTACATGTCGCTAGAGCAATGTTCAACAAGGCCGTCACGTTGGGGCAGGTTGGCGACTCTCCAGCGGAGATCGCAACTTATAATCAGATAATTAGCCACTACGGCAACGATAGTGAACTGGAATTGCGCGAACAAGTGGCCCGAGCGCTTTTCAACAAAGGCATTACGCTTGGGCAGATGGGTGATTACGCGGCCGAAGTTGCAATTTATGACGACGTCATCGACCGGTATTTAAATGAGCAGCACGCGGAGTTGCGACACGCAGCCATAAGGGCGCTTCTGTTCAAAGGCCTTTCCCTTGGTCAAGCAAACGACACTACCGGCAGGATAGCCGCTTATGAACAGGGCCTAAAACTAGCAGAGAAGGAAGACTTTCCGGAGGGCGACGTCGTTGACCAAGTGCGTGTCCGTCTAGCCAACGCACTACTCGACATGAGGTCAGATGTTGGTCGTGCCGAGTCACTTTATAAACTGGCTGCTGAGCGTAACCATTCCGCCGCGAGCAGTAATCTAATCTGGCTTTATCTTTTAACTGGTCGGACGTTGGAAGCCTTGTCTATTCGGCAGGAAGTGGAAGATTTGCCCTTCTTGGGAAAAGCTTTGGTGGATGCGGGGCTAGAGCTCGCGCAGGATAACTTTGGTAGCGCAACACAACATCTCGGCATAGCTCTTAATGGCGAACTCCAGACCGAAAAAATGGACTTCACTGATGACACCGAGCGCTTCCTTCAATTGGCCAAGGAGAGAGGGTATGGCGAACGTTTGATCGATTGGTTCCGAGAATTCGGGTTCGCGGATCGAACGGCGCCGATCTATGTGGCTCTCGTGGCTTTCGTTAAAGGTGAAAATCATTTACTTGATGCAAATCCCGAGGTGCGGCAACCTGCTCAAATTATCTACGAGCGTTTGACTTTGCCCTATAACAACAGAAGGCAGACCGCTTTAAAGGTTGCCGAATCCCGACGGGGAAGGCCACGAAAGTTATAATTCACCTCAGGGCACGGGTTAGCTAAGCTGTGAGGACGCTTGGTGGCGGATGGCGTGATTGTTGAGCGGCCTGCGCCTCAGGTCATTTCGGACGAAGGGTGGCGCTGGGGGCGCTGATGAAATCGGCTTAAAAGCAGGTCGATAGGATACCTTTGGTAGTTCTTGCAGCAAACTTGCCGCGCAAACGGTTTAACCGAAGCGACAAGCTGAGGCCGTTCAGGCCTTGTAGCGTAAGCCCACGGTGAAAGCCGTCTTGTGAGGTGGCGCTGAACGTCGGAAGTCCTAGTGGTAACACTGGGGATAGTCCTATGACGAAGCATCCGATCGAAGTCATCACATCTGTGGAGCGTCGCCGCCTGCCTTGAGCCTGATGCGGTGATCTCCGAGATTGCCCGCACGGCTGGTATCCATGTCAGCCAGTTGTTCTGTTGGCGTGAGGAGCTAGTGACGTGAGCCCCAAGTTTCCTCCGGGATTTTGGAGAGTCTTGGGTTTTCTTGCTCTGGGACCAAACTTTGGATCGCCGGGAGTTAGAGTTTTCCGGCTTTGATCACGATGGCTGGCTGGTTGTGCCACCGGGATTATGCAGGTCAATCGGGACGTTATATCCGATCGCCGAGTGAGGACGTTCCTCGTTATAGTATCGACGCCAAGTCTCCAACTTTTCGCGCGAATCCGCAAGGGTCAGGAACCAATGAGCGTTCAGGCATTCCGCTCTGAGCTTGCTGTTGAACGCCTCGATGAAGCCGTTGTCGGTCGGTTTGCCAGGCCGTGAGAAGTCCAGCGTGACGTTGTTGGCATAGGCCCACAGGTCGAGATCACGAGAGATGAACTCACTGCCGTTATCCACCCTTATCGTCTTCGAATAGCCGGTCTTCCTGCAGATGCCTTCCAAGGTCTGGACCACGTCTTCGCCTCGATAGGTGAAGCGGGCGTCGGCGGCTGGGCAGTAACGCGAGTGCGTATCGACCACGGTTAGGATACGCAGCTTCTTGCCAGTCGCGAGCTGGTCGTGAACGAAGTCCATCGCCCAGACATCGTTCGGACCGACAGCTTCCTGGCGATCGTCCCGAAGCTTGGCCTTCACCCGGCGCTTGGGATGCTTGTTGCGCAGCTGAAGACCTAACTCGCTGTAAATCCTGCGTGTCTTCTTCATGTTGATCTTCCATCCATCGCGCAGCAGGTGGACATGGACACGCCGATAGCCATACCGCACTCGCGTCTCGCAAATCTCCTTGATGCGTCGTTCGAGTGGGGCCTGTCCGGTGCGGCGGGATTTGTAATGGTAGGTCGACGTGTCGAACCTCAGGACCTTGCAGGCACGCCGGATCGAGATCATCCAATCCCGGCACATGCCTTTCACCATCTCGCGTTTCCGAGCAGGCCTTAGAGCTTTCGCCGAATGACATCCTGCAACATCTCACGGTCCAGCGTCAGGTCCGCGACGATCTTCTTCAACCGCGCATTCTCGTCCTCGAGCTGCTTCAGCTTCTTCATCTCCGGCGGCAGCATGCCCGCGTATTTTTTCTTCCAGTTGAAATAGGTCGCCTGGCTGATCCCCGCCTTCCGGCAGATCTCCGCAACCGACACTCCTTCATCACCCTGCTTCAGAATGAACGCCTTCTGTGCGTCCGAAAACTGTGATGCTTTCATCGTCTTCCGTTCCTTTCCCAGCCAGGAAAATGCACCGGAAAACTCTAACCAAAAACGGTCCAGTTTGAAGGGTTCAGATCAGCGTCAACAAGTCTATCCAAGGTCTCAACCCCAGAAGCCGTGTTGAACGCATGACCCATGGGATACTCCCAGATAACGTTCTCGCCGGGATGAGCCGCAGCGAACTTCGCGGCTGTTCCCACGGGTATTGTATCGTCAAGCGTGCCCTCCGCAATAAACGCGGGCCCTGCGAATTGAGATAGACCACCCAGAGGATCAAAAGTTGAAACGTCTAGGAAGAACTGATGACCTAGTGTGACGGACGCCCCCCAAGGCAATGTAAGCTTTGTTGCTCTCTCGCTGCTCAAACCTTGCAGATAGGCGTCCTGGCCAATCAATCGGGGAAAAGATACACTCGGTTCTCCTACAGCGGCCCAAAGCGCCACCCCGAACGGCCGATTAGTTTTCCCCGCTGCTACTGCAGCCACTAGTCCACCTTGGCTCCAACCCAGTAAGATGACTTTGCCATTCCCCAGATTCGGCTGAGCGGCGATGAACTCCATGGCGGCTAGACAGTCATCAACCTGCGTCGAGTAACTTGTTTCTTCGACCGAGCCGCCACTGTCGCCCCAGCCACGAAAATCTATTCGCAGAGAAGACTATCGAAGATCAGCCAACCTCGCCGCGACATGTTCGAAAATACCAATCCCAACCGACGGTATAACAAGTTCATTCCGGGTGCCGGCAAAGCCATGAAGGAGCAGAAAAACAGGGTTTTCGTGGGAATTCGCGTCGCGAACAGTTCCAATGATCGTCTGCGCGTCGGATTTGAATGAGACTGTTTTATCAAATGCCATTGAATTCATCCTCGGGGGTTTTATGCGAGGAGCCGGCAAGAGCACCCCGCATATCGGCGGGGTCTTGATGAATCAGTTAACTACTGCTCAACACAATGACACCACCCGAAGGCAGTGCCGGTAATCCTCTGTAAAGACGCTTTTTATACATGGCATCACCATCTGTTCCAAAGCTTGGAATGTCAATAAATCGCGCTGCTAACCAGCCTGCCCACCGAAACCCGATAGCCCCCTTCCCACCCCCAGAGAGAAATCCGGCCGATGCAGGCAAGCGGCAGCTTTCGGGAAATTTTAGTGATGACTGAACAACCAAAATGACGGCAGAGCGGCAAACACCTCTGGGCTCTAAGCGGACCTTGAGCGTCGCAGAAATTTAAATTTTCCGCGATGCCTCATGGATGAGAAGATGCCGAATAGGCTCCCGATTCACGAATTCTGCCTCTACATGTTTTAAGACATGTCGCTGCCCTGCGAACGGCACCATTTCTGTCGCCTCCGCGAATGATACCCACTGAAATTCACTGTGTTCGTCATTGAGAAAAACTGGCCGCTCGGCATCCACAATACCGACGAAGACGGGCAGCATACTGATGACATTGCGATCAACCTCATAAAATTGTTCCGATATATCTGCGGAATAGAGAAAGTCGCAGATGAGGCCCGTCTCTTCACTGACCTCTCGTAACGCAGTTTCCCAAGCCTTTTCGCCGTCCTCGATGCCGCCGACTACCTGGCACCACTCACCAATCAACGTGTGATTTCTGCGTAAAAGCAGCACCTCATGTCGAACAGTTCTTTTGCGGATGACGACGACCGATACAGCAACACAACGGATTGGAATTTCGATCATCAGCCTTCTCCACCAAAGTGATCCGTTGGATTTGTCAGTCTATAGAATATAAGGTCGGCAATCGCGCCCAACGTCAGATATGGCGGCGCGAAGCAGCCTGGCCTCAATTGCCGTTCTTCACCGCCTGCTGCAGTTTCCCGATATGCTCCCTGCATAGCGCCTCGATCAGAACATGAAGCTCTGCCGTCCGCTCCTGGAGCCATGCAAGTGCTTCCTCGTTGATCTCGAAGTGCTTCGAATATCGCGCCTTGACATACGCTTCATTGAGAATGTTGTACCATGCGGTAAACCGCTGCTGGTCGCGTGGCCAGATGTCGACGAGCCTGCGATCACGATCCTCCGAAAGTCCGCGCAGGAATTTGAGGTTGTGCGAGGCTGGAGAGTAATTGGTCAGCGTCAGGAGATAGCAGGAGTAGGCCGTCTCCACCGACTGATGGAGATTGAAAGTCGCGAGATTGAGATTTTCTTCCCGAACGAAAAATTTTGAACCTTTAAGAAAATCGACCGCATTCCTAAACTGCTTTTCAAAATGCTCCTCCGCCACCCTCAGCGCATCGGCAGGGCTGAGTGGTTTCGGTTCAGCCAGCGGCCGGTCATCGAATTCGTAGAGGACGACACCTTCACGAGCGAGATCGACGAAGAAGTACTGGCCGTCACGCAAAAAATTGCTGATCTCGCGGGCGCCATGCACGATGAGACCGACGGGTGTCTCGATCTCCTTGTCCCACATCAGCCGATCGGTTGCCTTGTCCCAGTATTTTGGGTCGGCCAGTTCCTTGTTGCTGACAATGACAAGGATATCGAAATCCGAACGGTACCCTTTCGACGTATGCGGCTCATCCACCCATGTACCGCGGGCATAAGAACCGAACAGGATGATTTTATAAATCCGCCCATCCTTCTTGGCCTCGGACTTCGAGCGCTCGACAATGCCGGCGAACTCTTCATGGATGATCCGTACGACCTTTTCCAGTTCGCGCTGCTTTGCCTGCGGAAGATGTCCGATATCCGATTTCATCGCCTTCACCATCGATTCTTCTGAAAGAACACTCTAGCCGTGACACATTCACCGTGGCTACTCCACATTCTCACAGTTGCGGTCACGAATTTGATGCCTTTTCAATCCGATAGTATGCCGACCTTGAGCTATCGTGGCAATCATTAATCGCGTTTATTTATCAATACTGCATCTGGACCGAAGTGACCTAAGGCACTATTCTTCGGCAGATGAGAGGCATGATGGCATCGAGAGACCTCTCCGGCAGAAGGAACGGTAATGGATTTGCGCCAAATGAGCACGTTCGTGGCCGTGGCAGAGGAACTGCATTTCGGGCGCGCTTCCATCCGGCTCAACCTCGCCCAGCCAGCGGTCACGGCTCAGGTCCAGGCCATCGAAAAGGAGCTGGGTGTTCCGCTTCTCATACGCTCCACACGCCGTGTTCAGTTGACACCCGCAGGCTCTGTTTTTTACGAGCGCTGTGTCCGGCTTCTTCGCGATGTCGATGAAAGCTGCGCGGTCGTCCAGGCGATTGCGGGCAAGGCAGCCACCAAGATCACAATCGGCACCATCCACCCAGCGACCTTCGGCCTGTTGCCTGATTTCCTCGCAAGGATCGGTCGACGCTACCCGGATATTCGCATTCATATACGCAATGGCACAACGGAATCCATTGTGCGCGACATCGAGCGTGGTCAGGTCAATGTCGGCTTTGTTCGGCCATTGGAGAACAACGGCGCGTTAAGATGGCAAGCCATTACCGAGGAGCGATATCTACTGGCCGTATCAAAAGACAACCCTCTTTCTGAGGCATCAAATATTACGCTGGACGACTTGCGCCGCCAGAAGATCATTTCCTTCTCACGCTCGAACCTGTCTTACACCGAGCGGTATTTCCTCGATACGTTTCGCGAACACGCTCTTTCCGACCGAATCGCCTACACCTGCGATGATACGCTTTCACTGATCGCACTCGTTTCAGCAGGCGTGGGCGTCGGCTTCGTTCCCGAATGGGCAGCAAACCTTCCGAATAGGAACTTTCGGCTGAAGCAGGTCGAGGAGATCGACCTGCGCATTGGACTTGGGCTGGCCTGGAGCAGTCAGGACCCGACAGCCAATCGTGATGACGTTATCGACATCGGGCGACAGCTCGCCACCCAGATTGCAAAAGCGGCCGTTCGCAAACACCACCGCAACTAAGGGTCGTCAAACGCCTCTTCCCTTTGAAATGCGCACAAATCTTTCGGGAGATGGCCAGCCTGCAGTGGTGCGCATCATTACACGACATTCCAGGGATTGATGACCCTCAGGCCAGCGGCTTCGAACGGACTGGTGTCTCGCGTGGCAACTATCAGGCCGCGCACGGCGGCCGCGGCGGCGATATAGCCATCTGCCTTGCCTATGGCCCTACCGGCTTCCTTCACCCGTGCCATCAGTTAAGCATAGGCTTGGGAGGCATCAAGGTCGAAGGATAGAATTCGTCCGGTGAAAACTGGCAGAACCTCCCGTTCCAAACGATCCTGATAAATAGTACGTCGCTTGCCTTCCGGCATCGTTGTTAGGCCGAATCGTAATTCGGCGATGGTAATCGTGGACAGATAAAGGGTCTCGACCATTTGTGAGTCGATCCAGGTCAGCACGCTGGAATCTGACTCAACCTTCCACAGTTCGGAAATCGCGTTGGTATCGACAACGATCATTCAAAACTCAACGGGTCGGCCGGGGTTTTATCACGAAGCTGGTTAAAGAATTCCGATTCTGCGCCTGTCAATCCTTCGGCATCGCAGGCAATCGACGTCAGCAGCGTGCCGAGCTTCAAACGCCCCTGTGGCCTGGCGGCTTGCTCCAGAATAGTGTGTATTTCAGCTTCAGCGCTACGACCGTGCATGGCGGCCCCAACGCGGATGGCGCGGTACACCTCGTCCGGGACATTTCGTATCGTGATGGACGGCATAACTCGATATCCTTAAAACGTGAGGGCTTTGCCGGTGCGATGGGTAAATAGAAAATCATCGTCGGCTAACCGCGTTGCTCCCTGTTA
The DNA here is from genome assembly GCF_900013505.1 of Agrobacterium deltaense RV3. Classification (NCBI taxonomy): domain Bacteria; kingdom Pseudomonadati; phylum Pseudomonadota; class Alphaproteobacteria; order Hyphomicrobiales; family Rhizobiaceae; genus Agrobacterium; species Agrobacterium deltae. The sequence continues at coordinate 84,816 of NZ_LT009747.1, forward strand.
TTTCATTCCCGACACGAGGATGCGACTAGGCAAAATAGACCCTTATAGGGGTTTTATAATTCGCACTATGCGGTTATGAAACCCCTATAAGGAACCAAAAGGGCCTAACAATCGAAACCTTCTGACAAGGCGAGTGGCGTTTCACCACAATCGCAACGAACGCGGAAGGAGCCCACGGATAAGCCATGCCCAGGATGAAGCAGCTTACACGCGAAGAAATCCGGCTTCAGCGGCAACATATTCGAGAACGTGCGGCCACGGCAGAGCTCAGGCTGCCCGAAGCGGTTCTAGATATAAGAAAATCACTTGGGCTGACCCAGGAAAAATTTGCCGAACTCACCGGTGTCACGAAACGGCAGATCGCCGAGATTGAGACCGGAAAGGCAAATCCGACCGTCGATACACTCCACAAGATTGGGAAACTCTTCGGTTTCACGCTTGGCTTCGTTCCCAAAGACACCAATGGACCATCGGCTCCTCCGCCAAAAATCAAAATGTAAGAGGAACAACACCGACGATTTTTAGTCTTGGCGCCCCTTGTCTCACCGTCATTATTTGCGCCCGCCACTGGAGAAGAGATTTTGCACGGACGTTCGTCAGAATCTCTATCAGGACCACGTACTACGTACTCAAACCGCCACCGCAACACCATCATATGTGGGTACCGCTTTGAGGGTATTTCATGCTGCAGGGAGCAGATGCATCCTGCCATCCGCGCCAGGTTGGTGATTATCATGCGTCTGCTCATCTGAAAGCATTGATATGATGAGGTGCGTGCGTGTCCGAGAGCGGTTGGAAACAAGCGCGTCAAAGTCAAACACCCGTACCCAATAAAAGAAACCTTCCTGCGCCTGAGTTGGCCACACACGATCCGTGAGCCCGTAACGTTTCCTGTCCGTACTGAAAAACGGTTCAGCAGATAGAGGACACAAATGTATAAAAACGTTGCCGAAACCTTCGTTGCCTTGGAGCAGCCACCGAGCGTGGTCGAAGAATTCTGCTCGCAGAGCCTCAATTTCTGCCTATCGATCATCACCCATGAAACCGACAGGCTTCTGCAGTTCGAGGATGGCCATGCGACCATCCGAATAACCGACAACGGTCTTATTTTTCGCGTTTCCGCGCGCGATCTCGTTACGTTTTACGGCATTCGCACACTGATTGAGGGCAGCCTCACTAAATTCACGTCTGGTTCCGTAAAATCAATAGAATGGCTGAATACGAAAAACACTCCGTTTTTTGACGACCATCAGCAACGGCCCCATGGCACAGCAGGATAAAAGCCCATCGCTCTGCGGGTTCAGAAGAAAGATTTGAGGAATGAGGCAGCCACTTATCCCTGTGGGGGTAAACAAGGTCACAATTCCAGAGCCCTCCTCCTAAGTCTTGCATACCAGCTCGATCGATTCTCGAACGAACGCTGATTGATAGCCCGCAAAAAAGTCCCCGGCTCAAGATGCCCCCAATCCTTTCGTCCCTTCCAAATCGCTATCGAGTGAAGCCACACGTGCGATCGATGGCCTGCCGCTGGCGTTCAGCAATAATCTGCTGACTACTTGTCGTTCTTACCACCTGCTGCAGGATCAGCAGACGCTCGCGCATTGCTTCGAAGGCGCGGCGTTGCGCCGGTGAGACGCGATTGACGACATCCTTCTCGCCACGCAGGATGGCGTTCCTGCCGAAACGCTCGTCGAGCGCCCGGCTGACGGCGGCAAACTCCCTGATGATGCGCGGGTCGAGCGAGCGCGCAGCGACATCCCGCCTGATGTTCTCTCCCTTGTCCTTCTTTTGCTTTCTGACATCCGCCACCAATGTCCGGAGCGCATCCTCGGCCGCCTGTGACAGACCGGGAACGACGACCACCATGCGCCGGCGCTCCTCGGTGACGGCTCGAGTCTCCGTATCCAGGGCAATGGCCCACGACGCACCGAGCGAACGCACGCGGCTGGCGGCTTCCGGAACAGCCTGAACCGCCTCCTTTCGTTCGCGACCGGCGGCGAGCATCCTGTCCATCATGCGGTCGGAGCCACGAAGCACACCATAGGCGGCAGGATCGTTGCTGACCGCCGCGGCGATCCGCTCGCCGGCAAAGCCTTTTCCGACAAGCTCCTCGATCTTTGCGACCGCACCTGCAGGGTCGCGCCAGATGAGCGCCGCGGTATCGGCAAGCGCGGCACGATGGTGACGATAATGCGCGACCGCGCCAGCCCGGATGCGCGCTTCGTCTTCAACCGGCGTCTTGAACTCGGTCACGGCGGCGAGCATCGGCAGCATGGGTATCGCTTCCTGCCCGACCTCGACGCTCGCGCCGGCAACGATCTTCGAACGGTCCTGTTTTTCGGCCAAATGCTGTTCCTCTGAAAATCGCCTGACGACGGTGAACAGGCGGAGGAGTTTCTCCCGGCGTTCCGGTGCGAGATCCTCCGGCATGCGCTCGGCCATGTTGCGCTCGGCAACCGCATCGGCTTTCGTGGTGAAGGCACTCCGGCCGAAGCGTGCGGTCAGGGCGTCGGTGACGGCCTTGACCTCCTGGACCAATTGGCGGTCCTCGACAGCATAGGCGAAAGCGGTCTTGTAGGCATCGCCCCCGCCCCGTTCGCGGATCTCTTCGATTTCGACAAGGCGCGCCATTGCCGGCTTCGACAGCATCGGGATCGACAGAGACATATGCGCGCGTCGTTGCTCCTCGCGGATACCGAAGCGCTCAGCCTGCCGGCGGAATTCCGTCGCATGGGCGCGGGCCATCGGCACCAATTCCGACAGCGCGGCGGTGGCCGTCTTGCGCTCGTCACGAGCGGCACGGCCGTCGACCATAAGGTCGGAGCCCCGGAGGCGCCCAAGCCTGTCAGGCGCTGCGGCCAGGTCGTCTGCAAGTTTACGCGGTTCGTTGGTCGCGTCCGAAGCCAACGCATTCAAACGGGCAAGCGCAGCATCCGGATCACGATAGATTTTTTCCAGCACCGGCCCAAGGATCGCATCCCGCTCCTTCCATCGCTCCGAAGCAAGTTGCGCGCGTCGCGCATCCTCATCGACGCCTCGGGCGAACCTAGTTGTGGGCGGGATCAGATATTGTCCGGTTGTCGGGATTTCCGGTGCCGGGATTTCGGTGCGGTCTTCATTGTACGCGATACGCCGTTCGCGCTCGATCGCGAAACCGAGCGCAACGCTCGCCCTCTCCCAGAGCTTCGCCACCTGCCCCCGCTTTTCCGCAATCCACGCCAGCCGCCCCGAAACGCCCTCTCCTATCCCGGCCGCGATCCCGGCAAGCGTATCAATGCCACGCCGCCGTGCAAAATCTTCCGCGTGCCCCCGGTAACCCTCCTCACTTTCGAAATCGAGTGTCGTGGTCTTGGCGCCAGACCGGCCAAGACGGTCGACAAGCTGACTGAACAGTTCCGGCCGATGGCTCTCCTGTTCGATGCGCTGCTCGCGGGCATCGGCAGTTTCCTTCAATTCCGCGGTCCAGATATTGCGCTCGACCTCCCGCTCCTCGGCTCGCTTCTCGCCAGTCTGCTCATCGACGACGGTCACCTTGACCTTAACCCTCTCGACGCCATCCTTGCGTAGCGTGACGGTATCACCCTCCGAAATACCGCCCTCCTCCAGCGCCTTTGGCAGGCTGACACCCCAGAGCCGATGGACAACACCGTCGTCGGTTTTCACATCGGCATAGGGGCTTTCTTTCGCGTCCTCGTCCTGCGGCCGGAATTTTGCCTCGCCGGTTTCGACCAATTCGCCGGTGACACCGGCCGCGTGATCGGCACGTGGCTTTCGTCCCCATTCCGGCCTCAGTTCAAAATCCTCGCGCGCTGCATAGAGAGTTGCCTGATCACGATGGCGCGTCATCGACACATAGGTCAGATGCTGGTCCATCATGCCTGTGGCGAGAACGAATGTCCGGTCGACGGTAGCGCCCTGCGACTTGTGGATCGTCGCAGCGTAGCCGTGATCGACATTGCGATAGCTGCTCTCGCTGATCACGACGTCCCGGCCATTGTCGAGACGGATCGAGAGCAATGGTCCACCGCGTTTGTCACCGGTGGAAACGACCGTGCCGAGCATGCCGTTCTTCACATATTGCGGACCGAGATGGCGCGCACGCGGTTCAAGGAAACGAGCGTTTTCCAGGAAGATGATCCGGTCGCCGGCGGCAAACTCGCGAACTCCGCGCGCCGTCTGGAACGCGCGGGCGCCGGTCAGCGCGCCCTCCTCTATCATCACCTTGCGCAGGGATTCATTGAGACGTTTCACGTCCTCATTGGTATGCGCCAGCACGAGCAGTTCGTCGCCGCGAAGCCGGGGCGCATCTCCTCTATCGGTGGTATTCTGAAGGAGGTTCCGTCTGGCATCGGTCCAATCCGCGACGATGCGTTCGACGATTTCCGCGCGTGTTTCGGCTTCGGTAATGCGACCCTGCTGCGCATAGGCGTCGAGACCATCCCTGACATTGCCGCGCGCGAAGAGACGGGAGGCATCGCGCGCCCATTCCTGCCGCTGACGACGCACACCGGCAAGTTCGGCAAAACCGATTCGATCACTGATCGCCCGAAACGCCGCTCCCGCCTGGATCGGCTGCAACTGCATGGCGTCGCCGACCAGAACGACCTTGGCGCCAGCATCTTCGGCAACCTTCAGCAACCGCCCCATCTGTTGCGAAGAGATCATTCCGGCTTCGTCGATCACAAACACGTTCCCGCGTTCGAGCAGGTCCCGGCCGCTGGCCCATGCCAATTCCAGGGAGGCAAGCGTCCGCGACCTGATACCGGAACTATCCTCCAGCCCCTCCGCCGCCTTGCCGGCCAGTGCCGCACCAATCACCCGGCGGCCTTCGCTTTCCCAGGCAACGCGGGCTGCGGCAAGCAATGTCGACTTGCCCGCGCCAGCCAAACCGACAACGGCAGCAATGCCACTGTCGCCGGTGACATGACGGACCGCATCAACCTGCTGGGGACCAAGGCGAAAGGGCTTTTGCGGATCCTCTGTCTCGACCTTCCTGATCGCCGCAGCGACAGCATCCGCCGAGACAGCAAAACCCGGACGCTTCGACAAGACATTCGCCGACCGCGCCATGTCGTACTCGATGCGCAAAATTTCGCGGGTGGTGAAGACTGCAGGCTCCGCCGCCTTGCCGGTTTCGGCGTCGATCTGCTGCGGCTTCAGCAGCACGAGATCATCGGACGCCATCAGTCGCGCCCGGATATTCGCGAAATCGACGGGATCGTCGACATAGCGATGCAGCGCCCTGGCGATATCCCTCTCATCGAAGGTGGACCGTTCGTTGGCGAGCTGCTTCAGCAAAAGCTCCGGATTGGCCAGCAGCCGGTCGGCCATCTCCTGCCGACGCGCAAGATCGCCGGGAGCAAAATACATCTCGATCCCCTTGCGGGCGAGCGCTGCCTTTTCCGGCCCGAGATGCGTTTGCGCGATGCCGTCGAGGCCCTGCTCGGCATAGGAACGACCATCGAGGCGGATCTCGTGGCAGGCGAGCGCCAGATGCCGGTTGGCCGTATCCGCCCAGGCGATCTTCCACGTCTTCATGGTCTCCTTGTCGCCGGCCCAGAGCTTGTAGACGATCTTGCCGTTCGGACGGTCGGGCGTGACAACGCGCAAAGGTTCGCCATCCTCGCCGAGGACCGGCACCTTTTTCGGCCCAAACCCCTCCTCGGTCAGAGGCCGCAGCGCCGTCATCAGGTGGATATGCGGATTGCCGTCCTTGTCGTGAAACACCCAATCGGCGACCATGCCTTTCGACGTAAAATTGTCCGCCACGAATTCGCGAACGAGTGCGATGTTTTCGGCCCGCGTCAGCTCTTCCGGCAATGCGATGATCAGCTCGCGAGCGAGCTGCGCGTCCGCCCGCTTCTCGAAGACATCGACCGCATTCCACAGAGCCTCACTGGCACCGGCGACAGATTTTCCGTCGATCGCACTTTTCAGCCAGGCCGGGATCTGATCCGGCAGCGCCAGCTCTTCGTGCACCAGTTCGGACGCCCCGCCTCTGTAGCTGAAGGAGGTGCCGACCTGTTCGTCCATCATCCGGGCACGATGACGATAGGCGGCGGCCGAGACGATGCTGCGTCCCGCTCCCCTTCCGATCACCTGCGCCCTGACGAACATGATCGCCATCGTCGTCTCCAGACCTTCCAAGCACGTCGCGCGAGCGACGTATATTGCGCCCTCAAACTGATCGGACCGAAGGGCCGATGCCGCTTTTCCGGAAGACGGCCCAGCTAAGAATTCCGGCGTCGACGTTTTTGGGGACTTGTGCAAGGTAGCTTATTTTACTATCTTATTCTAGTCAGTATAAACGATAAGTCCCAAGATTGTCGCGACGGAGAAGGATACGTAGATGGCCTCAAAATCATCCATTCTGGATATCGATGCGCAGATCGAGAAGCTGCGTGAACGCAGGCGTTCTCTGATAGTTAAATCCGCCGAGCGCTTCGCCCGGGCTGCCACGAAGGCGGGTCTGGCGGAGATGGAGATCGCTGACGAGGAGGTCGATCGCATTTTTGAGGACATCGCCGCGCGATTTCGCAAAGAGGAAAAGAAAGGCTCTGATGGCGCAGCCGCTCCGGCACGTCGACCGGCAGATAGTGAGACTGGAACGCCGGAGGCGGTTTCAAATGACGGCTGACCGCAAACAGGGGGCAAGAGAGAAATTCCTGCTCGGCGGCATTGTCGTCAAGGCAGGCCTGTCGAAGGCCGACCGGGCCTTCTTGCTCGGTGGTCTACTTGAGCTCGCGCGCGTGACAACAGGCTCTCCCGAACACCGGCGGCTTCGCGATATTGGCGAAGAGGCATTCAAGGCCCCAGAACTCAAGGGCGAGACCGCGCGCGCCGGGGAGATGCTGGAATGGAATTGAAGGGAAAACTGCATCCTAGCCTGTTGCTCGTCTTCGTGCCGATCGTTGTCACGGCGATCTCAGTCTATATCGTCGGCTGGCGGTGGAAGGGATTGGCGACCGGCATGTCCGGCAAAACGGCATATTGGTTTCTGCGTGCCACTCCGTTACCGGCGCTTCTGTTCGGGCCGCTCGCCGGCCTGTTGACGGTCTCGGCCTTGCCCATGCACCGCCGGCGACCGATCGCCATGGTGAGCCTCCTGTGCTTTCTCGGCGTTGTCGGCTTTTACGCCTTGCGGGAATACGGGCGCCTCGCGCCGTCCGTCGGGCGCGGTGTCGTGAGCTGGGACTATGCACTTTCCTATCTCGACATGGTTGCCGTGGTCGGAGCCTTGTGCGGCTTCATGGCGGTTGCAGCCTCGGCCCGCATTTCCACCGTCGTTCCCGAACAGGTCAAGCGGGCGCGGCGCGCGACCTTCGGCGATGCGGACTGGCTTTCGATGTCTGCCGCCGGAAAACTCTTTCCGGCAGACGGCGAGATCGTCGTCGGCGAGCGCTACCGTGTCGACAAGGAAATCGTCCATGAGCTGCCTTTCGATCCGAACGATCGCTCAACCTGGGGACAAGGCGGCAAAGCCCCGCTCCTCACCTACAACCAAGATTTCGATTCCACCCATATGCTCTTCTTCGCCGGATCGGGCGGATACAAGACGACCAGCAATGTCGTGCCGACGGCGCTGCGCTATACCGGGCCGCTGATCTGCCTCGATCCCTCGACCGAAGTCGCACCGATGGTCGTCGAACACCGCACCCGCGTACTCGGCCGTGAGGTCATGGTGCTCGACCCGACCAATCCGATCATGGGCTTCAACGTGCTCGACGGCATCGAGACATCGAAACAGAAGGAAGAGGACATCGTCGGCGTCGCCCAGATGCTGCTGTCGGAGAGCGTTCGCTTCGAAAGCTCGACCGGCTCCTACTTCCAGAGTCAGGCGCACAATCTGCTGACGGGATTGCTCGCCCACGTCATGCTGTCGCCGGATTATACTGGGCGGCGAAACCTGCGCAGCCTGCGCCAGATCGTATCCGAACCAGAGCCGTCGGTGCTGGCGATGCTGCGTGACATTCAGGAGCATTCCGCGTCCGCCTTCATCCGCGAGACGCTCGGCGTCTTCACCAACATGACCGAGCAGACGTTCTCGGGCGTCTACTCGACGGCGTCGAAGGACACCCAATGGCTGTCGCTCGACAACTATGCGGCGCTGGTCTGCGGCAATGCCTTCAAATCGAGTGATATCATCACCGGTAAAAAGGATGTGTTCTTGAATATCCCGGCATCAATCCTGCGGTCCTATCCAGGCATCGGCCGGGTGATTATCGGCGCTCTGATCAATGCGATGATCCAAGCCGATGGCGGATTCAAGCGGCGGGCACTGTTCATGCTCGATGAGGTCGACCTGCTCGGCTACATGCGCCTTCTCGAAGAGGCGCGCGACCGCGGCCGCAAATACGGGATTTCGATGATGCTCATGTACCAGTCCGTCGGCCAGCTTGAGCGGCATTTCGGAAAAGACGGGGCCACGTCATGGATCGACGGATGCGCTTTTGCGAGCTACGCGGCGATCAAGGCGCTCGACACGGCGCGCAACGTCTCGGCGCAATGCGGCGAGATGACGGTCGAGGTAAAGGGAAGCTCCCGCAATATCGGCTGGGACATGAAGAACAGCGCGTCGCGCAAATCGGAGAATGTGAATTTCCAGCGTCGGCCGCTGATCATGCCGCACGAGATCACCCAGTCGATGCGCAAGGACGAGCAGATCATCATCGTGCAGGGGCATAGCCCCATCCGCTGCGGTCGCGCGATCTACTTCCGGCGAAAGGACATGGATGCGGCCGCCAAGGCCAATCGTTTCGTCAAGCTCGGCCCGTAAATGCTCAGGCATGCTCGGCGGCGGGCACTCCGGGAGTTTCGGAATAGCAGACTGTTTTATTTCCGCCAGTTCAGCCATTCGAAGGGACTGAGAGAAGGATACTGCAGAGAGATGCTGCCCGGCCGCGAGACCCGTGGAGGCACCCTGTACAAACGGCCAAGCCTGCCTTTAAAGAATTTGAACAAGAAAGGATTTTGACGGAACTCGCATTTACCTTTGCCGGTCTGCTGGCAATTGCAATCACGCTTTATCTGCTTCTGTCTCAGTGAGGAAAGCATCTTCGGTGACAGGTGAATGCCTGATCTTCAGCGTGCTGGTTTGCTTGATTGCCGCCCTTTGGTGCGTGATCTACGAGCCGGATTTTTGGGTGCTGATCCAAGCCGGCGCACTTATCGTCGTAGCGACAATCACTGGTATTTTATCCTCGCCAAAAAAGTGATCCACAAGGCGGTCACCTCGGGCGCCGACGATAGCGTTCGAAGGGATCCTCGGCCCCAGGCGGGTGATCCAGTCGACAAAGAGCGTGTAACCGAGCGCAAGCGCGACGAAGCCAAGCCCCATCAGGCCAAATGCCCAGAACGGCATTCCACGGGCAGCTTCGGGATGCGCAGGACGACGATCGACATTGGCAGCATGACGATCGCTGCGAGCAGCATCATTCCAGTGAAGGGGCGAAACATGCAGAGCACATAAAAGGCCAGATACCATGTGCTGTAGAGCAGCCCCCAACGACGACGCCTGGAATGGCAAAGGGCAACCTCACCGCGAACCATACGATACGCCCAAGGGGATTTGGGTGTGGCTCCTCAACGACCGGGTGGATGAGGAAGGTTCAGCGGTCATCGATGCGCCTCTTGTTGCAAACAGCCCGGCAAGCGCCCGGCGGAACGTGGCGGCAAGATTTACTTTCTTTTTTTCGCGAGTCTAACTCCAGCACAAACGCAGTGCAAGGATCAGCGTGTACCGAACACGCTCTGTCCGCATGACGAGAGAAAGAAAGCAGTCATATTTTGACCCAGAGGGTCAGGGGTCGCGGAGCGACCGCCGGCGAGCGGGAAAGCCGATTTTCTGGCACCGCCCTTTTTTCTTTTTTTGGGGGGTGGCGACGGAGCTGCAAACGGTCCAGTTGCCTACTGGTCCGTATTATACCGCGAGAGGATCGTCACGCGGATGCGCGGAGACCGCGTGCGGGCTCCGGGAGCGCCCCTTCGGGCGTGAGTAGAGCCGCGCCCCGCAAGGGGTCTCGCCCAACCCTTCTTGACCGAAGGCACCGGATCGAACCCACCAATCATCACCGCAATGAATCGGTCGGGGCGGATCGATTCAAAGAAGTCGTTGGACGGGTCTCCCAAAGGAAGCGAGACTCCGGCCATGGAAAATAAGGATACGGGAACAATTCATCTTCGCCGCATCGATCCGTCACAGAACATGCGGCGTTTCTATGTGCTCGCGATCCAGCCGACGCTATTTGGCGGCGTATCGGTCATCCGCAACTGGGGTCGGATCGGCACGAACGGCCAGTCGAAGATCGAAACCTTCGGCGGAGAGGATGAGGCGTGGCAGGCATTTGGACGCCTTGCCCGGACGAAACGCCGCCGCGGTTATCGCAGTGCCGATCCTACCGAAAGCGACTGATCTCCGTGAGGGCTTTGCGCCGGGCGATGAACTCGCGCAGCAGCGGCAGGAAGAAGGCCCTGCTGAAACGTCCGATCGGCGGTTCCGGCTCCAGATAGAAGGACTTCCCGATCCGGTCACTGTTGAATTCGTCGAGAATGATCCAGAGGCGCCGGTCAGCGTCGAGACCGGCACGGCGCTTCTCGATGTCGGGAATTTCGGCCGCGAACCGCGATTGTTCCGGCTCTTTGGTCGTGATCGGAAAGAAAAGCGCAAGATCGCCCTCCGGGCGAGCGATACGCACTCCGACGGCGACAGGCCGGTCCTTGCGCCCTTCGGTTTCACCCGCCCGCGCCTGCCGCGCCCATAAGTAAGGGTAGCGGAGAACGGTTGCGGTCTGGATGTCGTCGTAGCTCATGGCCGCCCCTTCTCGTCCTCCAGCGCATAGGACTCGACTGCCTCATGAAACTCATCGAACAGGCTTTCGGACATTGTCTCGATCGTGCCAACGTCACGAACATCCGACTGGCGCATCAGCCGCTCGTAGTCGTCGATGTTGAGCAACACGAGACGCGGCTTATTGCGCTGGGTGATGGTAACGGGGTGGCGCAGTGCTTCAGCGATGATGTCGCCGGACTTGCGCGACAGGTCACTGGTCGAATAGGAACCACTGGAACGGGGCATGGTGATCTCCTGTCATTGTTGTAATTGCTGTAATTTACAGCATTCACAGCGTTTGCGCAAATGTCGGTATTTGAAAGCGCCGCCGCACCACCAACGTTTTCCGCGAAAGTGAACACAGAATGCCGCCCTAAAAGGGCGGCTCGTTCTTGAGGAAGGCTGCCTGCGCGGCCCAGAGCATCTCACGCTCTGCCAGTGCCTTTGCCAGTTCCTTCTCGATCCAGCGGCGCTCGTTGCGATGGACGGCGTTTCGCAGCTCAGCGCGCAGTTCCTCGATGTGCTGATCGATCGACATTGGTCATCTCCTTGATGTTTGTGAAAGACGCCGCCCGCGGTCATGGCGGGCCGGAGGTGTCAAGGAGCGCGGAACGCGACCGCCGGAGGCGGCGAGTGGGGGAGCCGATTTTCTGACGCGGTCCCGCAGGGGCTGCGGCTGAAAATTGGGGGAACCGCTCGTCCTTGAGGCATTCGGGTCGCCATGGCACCCTTGGATGGACTGAGCAGACAAAGTTTGGTTTGTTTGGCACCGAAGAGGAGCGGAAGCGGGCTCGATGCCCGCTTCCGCTCCAATGACCACGGGAACCGGTCAGCGCCAAAATGCCGAAGCCGGCCCCGATCGCTCGGGGCGGGCTACTTGCCGCTCAGTTCGGGTTGTTCCAGAGGATCACCTTCTTCGCCGGATCGCCGCCGGGTGCCTGAGCGAGATTGCCGAAGATCACCCCGATCTCGGGCGCCTCCAGCTTCACCGAGAGGTATTCCTCGCCGGTCTGACGGGCGATGCGGTTCCAGCCTGCGCCGATCTCGAAGCCGGTCCGGCGGTGGATGACGCGGAAGTCGGGCGCTTCCTCGCTTGCCTTCTGGGCGTTCGGGACGATGGCGATCGGTGCGTTGACCCGGATAGTGGCGAAAACGCCTTCGAGGCTGCCGTCGGTCTTCTGTGTCAGGGTTGCGATCGTGGTGGCCATGGTATTGTCTCCTTCGGTTGCTCGGGACCATTCCCGATGGCGCACGAAGAGACGGCCGCCTGCTGCGGTCAGCTCGCCAGAAAATTTTGCAAAATTGTATTTTCTGCCAAGACAAGAAACCGAAATAGAATTTTGCAAAAATTTCGGGCGAGTCTTACCCCTTCAGGGGTTGGCCGCAAAAGCAGGCGGTCGTCTATACGAGCGACATACAACGGGAATGGTTCGGGGCAACCGAAGGGCAACAAACCATCATGGCTACCCGGTCCGGCGCTGTGCGATACCGCCGCACCCCTCGCGTGCGCGCCTTCGCCACTATCCGCTTCAACGCCACCTCCTGGCGACTGCTCCCGATTCAAAAGACATGCGATGAGGCTCCCACCTCGCCATGCCTTCGGGGGCGGAACGATCGGCACCGCGACCGTCTTGCCCCTTGCCGACCGTGCGGCAACATCTGGTGGCGCTGCGCGCGCCCGATATCCGATGCGCGATCTTTGCCAGCTTGCCCGGTTATCGCTCGTTCATCCGGACAGTAAGCTCTCTGGCACGCTGCCTACCGGCAAGCCAGCAGTACCGAGCGAACTGGAGCGGCTTCATCGACGGTGCCCAGGCCCGTCGGAGATCACAAAGCGACAGGATCCGAGCAAGTCACTAACGGAATGCCGTAAAGCGGAACATTCCGATTCTGCGAAACGAAATGCGCCTCCGCTGCCACGGCCTAGGCCATGAGGAGATGATCGAAGGGATCGCGGCGATGAAACGGAAGAGCAGCAAGAGCGATAAGATGCGCATCCGTGATATCCAGCCGATCGGAACCGTGTTTCGGCAGGATCGCAAGAATCTCTTCTATATCGGCATCGAGCTTGCCGATCCGCAGCTTCACGGTGATTTCCCAAAGGGAAACCGAGCTGACGAGGACGTCATTCTCAGGATCCCGATAAGGCTACGCGTATGGTTTCCCCGCTTTTCATTGTCGTTCAGCCACCACAACAAGTCATGCGTATCGAGAAGTAGCCTCACGCCTCGTCTTCTATCGAGGCCAGAACGTCCGCTGGCAGGGTGTCGAAGTCTTCGGCGACTTTAATCTTCCCGCGCAACGCGCCGGGCTTGCGAACGATAATATCCTTTGATGGCGGCCCGATTTCCGCGACGACCTTATGATGGGAGGTGAGAACAAACCGCTGACCATCCTCGACCTGTTTCAAGAAGGACGTCAGGTTGCCGCGAAACTCACGCACACCGACACGACGGAGGGAAGATGTCTGTTGCCGGGATTGAGGCATAACAAGGCTCCATTTGAGCAAGAAATGTGTACACAAATCACCGGAAATGCAAGACTTGAGGGCACATTATGTGCAGGACATGACGCTTTACCCGACCCCTGCCAACCACCCTCCTATGACATTCCCGGCACGTCATGTTCGCCAGTCACTTCGAAGTGAATCCAAAAGAGGACATAGAGGCTTTTAGTTGATAATAGTTGATAATCGGACTATGATGGGACTATTGTGACCGATGGAGAAATTCACATGATCAGCGCTGACCTTGGCAAGCAGCTTGAAAACTACGTCCAGAAGCTCGTTGACTCGGGCCGGTACGGCTCGAAGAGCGAAGTTCTGCGCGAAGGCGTGCGGCTCGTTCAAGATCGAGAGACGCACCTTGCCGCACTCGACGCTTCCATCATGCGGGGCATTGCAGATGCCGACGCTGGCCGTACACACGCCGCAGAAGATGTTTTTGACGGGTTGCGTGAGCGGTACAAAGCCATGCTTCCGGACACGGGCGAATGAAGGTCCGTTTTACGACTGAAGCGAAGGCGGATTTGCAGCAGATCGGTGACTATATCGCGAAGGACAATCCATCCCGTGCGTTGTCATTCATTGATGAGCTGGAACAGAAATGCCTGACGATTGCGGCCTCGACAAAAGCCTTTCCCTTGGTACCTCGATATGAACAGCACGGCATTCGCCGCAGGGTCCATGGCAGTTACCTGATTTTCTATCGAGTGGAAGCTGAACAGGTGGTCATCGTCCACGTTCTACATGGATCAATGGACTATGCCGCAATACTCTTTGAAAGCTAAGGCTGGTGCCCGAAGAATTCAATCGGCAAAATTTGCCGGACCAACCGCCGGAAGTCGAGCGTGATGAAGCGTGGTCATCCCTGCAAGCAGCGATGACGCGCGGCGTGAGCGACGATTTCATGGAAGGTGGGCGCGAGCAGCGAAAACCACAGGACCGGCCGGAGCCTTAATACGGTGTTTCCGTGATCTCATATCGTCTCGACACGAATCGGTCATTGCGCCGCTTGGCCGCCGATCAGCGATTTCGATCAACGGGACGCTTTTGTCACGGGGGAAATCCGGGCGGCGCTCGCCGCAAAGGAAACGCCTATCGGCCCCTACGACGTCTTGATAGCAGGTTAGGCCAAGGCCCGTGGCCTGATGCTCGTTACCAACAATCTCGTTGAGTTCGATCGCGTAGACGGACTGCGCGTTGGAGACCGGTCGACTGAATGAAGCCGTCAACGGAGAGAGCTTAACCAGCGTCCTATTCTGTGTGCCCTGTTCGCGAAATCCGGCTTGATGCCCTCGGCAAAGAGCAGAAACATCGCGTCGATCACAACAAACAAGACCGCGATAGCGCTCAGAATAACGGTCATCCATCCGAGAGCGATAATAATCGCAAAAGCAGGCTGTCCGAGTGCCGATCCCCATAGATCGGTATTGCCAACAATCAAGCGGAAGGCGAGAAGGATCAGCACGAAAGGCGTTGCCCCCACCGCGAGAAGCAGGACCTCGATGCATCGGAGCGACGGCGAGACAGCGCTATGCATCATCTGCCACGGAAAACGGAAGCGTATTGATGATGCCGGATTCTCGAACCGAGTCTCAAGATACCTGCGCTTGAGTTCGGGCAGAGCCGATATGAACTTGCCGATCAACACCGCAGCTATGCTCGCACCACGGTTATAGCGGCCGTCCGGCGAGGTCGTCAGGGCAATTACTGAGCGAAGAATACTCGCCAGTACAAGAACCCACATGCCGACCGTTGCCGTAGTCGCCAGCCAGAGTGGACTTTCCTGCCGATTGAAAACGAGCGCGAAATTAACACACCCAAGAGCGCCCAGCACGACGGCTGTGCGGAATGGAAACATGACGAATATCTCCGCTCGACGAAGAGACGAGTGTCGCTGTTCAAACGATGAAACAGAGTTCGGCATGGCACCCTCGTCAGTCATACGATATCCTGATCGAACTATAACATCCGCAGGTGCTACATCAACCATACCTGATGCCTTCAGGGGCAACGTCGACCTTCCTTGCGCGCGATAAGTCGACAGCACCGGGCCACACGATGGCCCGGGAATATTTCAGAGGCCGCTGCGAATGGGCCGTGCGGCCTCCGAAGGGACCGTTTACGCACCGTCTCCGCCGAAGCGCCAGACCGGGATGCCGAACCGGCGGGCCTTGTCGGCAAGATTGTCGGTAATCCCGGAACCGGGAAAGACGATCACACCCGCCGGCATGACCGAGAGCATGGCATCGTTGCGGCGGAACGGGGCCGCCTTGGCGTGTTTCATCCAGTCCGGCTTGAAGGCGATTTGCGTCACCTTGCGGGCTTCGGCCCAGCTAGCGGCGATGCGCTCTGCTCCCTTCGGCGAACCGCCATGCATCAAGACCAGATCGGGATACTTGGCATGGGCCTTGTCGAGTGCGGCCCAAATCCGCTCATGATCGTTGTAATCCATGCCGCCGCCAACAGCGATCCTGGTCCCGGTCGGGATCAGCACATCGGTCTCGGCGCGCCGGCGGGCGGAAAGAAAATCTCGGGAGTCGATCATCGCCGCGGTCATGTTGGCGTGGCTGACCTTGGAGCCTGTGCGCGGGCGCCAAGTCGATCCAGTCTGCGCCTCGAACAGGTCGGCGGCAACATCGCGCATGAACTCGAAGGCGTTGCGGCGCTCCAGAAGGGTGATGCCTTCGGCGATATGGCGTTCGAGTTCGACGCTCTTGACTTCCGATCCATCCTGTTCGCGCTGGCCGGTACGCTGCGCATCTTCGTTGCGTTGAAGCTCACGCTGGATGCGCTCGCCGGCGCGGTGGAAGAGGTTGGGAACCGACCAGAGCAGGTCTTCGAGATCGGGTTCCAGCCGCGTGTCGCCGAGCATCTCGTAGAGAGCGTCGAAGATCGCGGTTAGTGCCGACTGGACAACCGGCTCTTCGGGAAGCGGTCGCGGGTCCGGCTCGTCCTGGAAGCGGCGATGGCCATAGAGCTGCATCTCGTAGATGAAGCGGTCGGTTGGGGAGGATGCGTGGTGCGGCTCGAAAGTGTCGTCGTTGGGAAGGATGAGGGTCATGATGGTCTCCGTCGGTTTGGGTCACGCCTCTCGCGGCCTGACGGCGATCCCTGTCCATGCGGAGGCGGGCCGGAACCGCGGCGCTCTGCGCCGCGGCCCAGCGAAGCGCCGGGCGGAGGAGGAAAGGGTTCTTGCCCCGCGAGGAATGACGGGCCGCCGTGCGGCCAGTCAGGGGAAGAACCCTGCCCGACCCGCTGAAGGCCCGCCCGCCGCATGGTAAGGGTCGCCTCCCGGCAGGCCCGCAGGCGCGCCCATCCGGGCGGCGACCGACAGGGCACCGGCCTTCCCAACCACGCCGCCGCGCCCTCGCCTCCCCATCATGGCCCGATCACGCGGACAGGAAGACCTGGGCATCTTCCGGGGCGAGCTGAGCACGCAGATTGACGATCAGCCGGTCCGGTCCGAGTTGGCGCAGGTCCTCGTTGAAATCGCCGAGCTGCGGGGTGAGCACGAGCGGCAGGATGCCGAGCGCCTGCGCCTGGCGGCTCAATCCCTCGATGCCGTGCCGGCCGGCGGCATCCGCGTCGGCGGCAATGTAGAGGCGCTCGCACCCGTCCGGTGGCCGGAAAGCGGCAAGGTGATTGGCGGTCAATGCCGAGACCATCGGCATGTCGGGCATCACAGCGATGAGCGAAAGAATGCTTTCGAGGCCTTCGCCGGCGACCATCACCGGCACGGGGACATGAAACGGAAAGCGGAAGCGCACGGCATTCCCGAGCAGGCCGCCAAGCGCGCGCCGGGGCGTGTCCACCTGCGCCTTGCCAATGCTGCCCGGATCGAGCCCTGAGCGATCGAGATAGGTGCGATGCACGCCGGTGATCGTTCCGAAGCGATCGGTGACGGCTGCGATCAGCGCCGGGTAACTGCTGGTCCTTCCCGTCACAAGATTGCGATAGTAGCACGATGGATGAAACCGGAGCGCGGGATGCAGAGCCGCCCGCAAGATGCCGCGCTGACGCAGATAGCTGTCAGCCAGCGTGCCGGCAAGCGGCTGCGTCATCCGAAACAGGCTCTGCGCGCGCTCGGTTGCCGGTCTGTCGACCGGCGGATCGGCATGGGCGTCGCCCCTGTGGGGCGCCGCCAGGGCGGGTTGGGAAAGACTGAGGAACCGCCGCGCCTCATCGGCCACGTCGCGGAAATCGACCAGCCCGCAGGTTTCCCGCACGAGATCGAGCAGATCGCCATATTGAGCCGTCGCCGCATCGACCCACTTTCCCTTGCGAGGGCCGGAGAGATGGACATAGAGCGACTTGCCCTTGCTGTTAGCGACATCGCCAACGACCCAGTAATTGCCGGCCCTTCGACCGGCGGAGAGATAATGACGGCAGACCGCCTCGGCGTCCTGCGCGAGACGTTCCGCCATTTCGGACGCGGACAACATGGCGATCATCCCCGACCGGCGACGTCGACGATGCGATGCCGCTCTATGAGGCGGGAAAGGACCGCCGGTCCCTCATCTGACGTAGGGACGAAAAACCGGACCTTCCAGGCGATCATCTCGGAGAACAGGCCCATGGATCGCAGCCTGTCGCGCATGCCGTCGGCAAAGCCGGTGAGTTCGACACGATAATCGTTCATCACCCGCACCCGCCTGAGCGTCATGTTGCCGTCAAGCGCGACCACAGAGAAGCCGCCGAGTAGCGACTGCCAGACTTCAGCAGCGGTGACGACCTCCGTCTGGTCGAGCCCGAAGTTGCGGCAAAGCCGCGTCAGGCCCTCCGGGGAGACCAGACGTCCGACGATACGCTCTCCCTCATCGGTCTGGAGACGATAGACCCGGCAATAATCCTGCGGCAGCAGTTTCCAGATCGGCAGCAGGAGACCCGAGACCACATGTATGGTCGATATGGAGAATTCGGCGAGACTGGCGACTTCCGCTTCCCATGCGGCCGAGAAGTTCTGTTCGTCCGCCTCTTCCCAGTTCGTTTCCACGAGCTGGCGCATTTCGAAGCGGATCTCGTCCATCGGCCGGATAAGCGCGACACGCGGCTGGATGGAACCGTCGTCGAGCATGACCGATCGGGTCGGAACCTGCACCGCCGGGCGGCCAGACTTGCCGTTGATCATCAGAACAGCGTGCGGATCGCGCGCAGCAAGCTTCAAAGCATCGGCAAGCAGCATCGGCCTGTTGCGATCCATACGCTCGATGGTCAGCAGATGCGACTGCGCGCCGGTGACCGGATGGGTATAGACCAGCCGCCGGTCCTTCACTGTCATCCGGTCGGCCGTCAGCGTCTCGAGCCCCTTGTCGTAGACACCGGCGGCGATCGCACCCTCGATGCGGGCCGCCAGCAATTGTTCGAACGCATCGAACAGCAGGTTCTGCATGGCGATGGTGAGCGCGAGCATACGGTTCAGGAACGTATGGATCGGCGGCAGCTCGTCCTTCAGGCCGCCCTCTTCCGCCGTCAGCGACAGGCCGGTGATCGCCTCGAATTTTTCCAGCGAGCAGCCTTCGATACCGCCGGCATGAACGAGCTTGTAAAACTGCCGCAGCGCATCGCGCGCGTACTGCGATTCGAGGTTGTCCTCGCTCCTGAACATCCCCTGCCCGCCGGTTTGGCGTTGCCCGCGCGTGATCGCCCCGAGCGTGTCGAGACGCCGGGCGATGGTCGAGAGGAAGCGTCGCTCAGCCTTCACATTGGTGGCGACCATCCGGAATCGCGGAGGCTGCGCCTGGTTGGTGCGATGGCTGCGACCAAGCCCCTGAATGGCGACGTCTGCCCGCCAGCCGGCTTCAAGCAGATTGTGCAGACGCAATCGCTGGTTCTTCGCGCCGAGATCGGCATGGTAGGAGCGCCCCGTGCCGCCGGCTTCGGAGAAGATCAGGATCGGCTTCTCGTCGTCCATGAAGGCGCGGGTCTCGTCGAGATTGGCGCCGCCCGGCCGGCTTTCGATGGCGAAGCGGTCGAGCGCTCCGCCATCATCGCGTCGGACGATGCGGCGCATGCGACCTGTGATCTCGGCCACATGTTCCGTACCAAATCGCTGGACGATCTGGTCGAGCGCAGTCGGGATCGCCGGCAGGCTGCCGAGCCGTTCGAGCAGATCGTCACGGCGGATGATGGCTTCGCGGCACAGGACCGGATTGCCGTCGGCGTCATAGACCGGGCGCGACAGGAGATTGCCTTCGGCGTCGGAATATTCCTCGAACAACTGGGTCGGGAAGGAATGATTGAGGTATTCGGCGACGATCTCACGCGGCGTGACATCCACCTGAATGTCATGCCATTCCTCGGTCGGGATTTCGGCGAGGCGGCGCTCGATCAGGGACTGGCCGGTGGAAATGATCTGGACAATTGCAGCATGGCCTTCCGCCACATCCGCCTTGATCGCACTCATCAGCGCCGGCGTCTTCATCGACGTCAGGAGATGGTTGAAGAAGCGCTGCTTGGTGCTTTCGAAGGCCGAGCGCGCGGCCGCCTTTGCATTTTTGTTGAGGGTGCCGCCACTTGACGTGATGCCGGAAGCCTCCAGCGCTTGATCAAGATGATTGTGAATGACCTGGTACGCTTCGGCATAGGAGTCGTAGATGCGGACCTGCTCCTCGGTCAGTTCGTGTTCGAGAATGTCGTATTCGACACCTTCGAAGGACAGGGATCTGGAGGCATATAACCCCATGGCCTTCAGGTCGCGCGCAAGCACTTCCATCGTCGCCACGCCGCCGTCCTCGATTGCCGCGATGAACTCGGACCGGGTCGAGAAGGGGAAGTCCGCGCCGCCCCAGAGACCGAGGCGTTCGGCATAGGCGAGCGACTCGACCTCGGATGCGCCGGTCGCGGAAACGTAGACGACGCGGGCATCGGGAAGAGCACGCTGGAGGCGAAGACCGGCGCGCCCCTGCTGCGAGGCAGACTTCTCGCCGCGATCGGATTTGCCGCCTGCGGCGTTGGCCATCGCATGGCCTTCATCGAAGACGATGACGCCCTTGAAACCTTTTGCGTTCCCTGTCGTGGCTTCGCCGCTCTCCGTCTCTTGACCCAGCCAGTCGACGATCTGCTGCACGCGCGATCGCTTACCCTCGCGCTCGTCGGTACGCAATGTGGCGAAGGTGACGAACAGGATGCCTTCATCGAGCTTGATCGGCTTGCCCTGGCGGAAGCGTGACAATGGCGTGATCAGTAGCTTTTCCTGGCCGAGTGCTGACCAGTCACGCTGGGCATCTTCGATCAGGGTTTCGGATTTCGAGATCCACAGATGGCGGCGGCGACCCTTGAGCCAGTTGTCCAATATGATACCGGCAGCCTGTCGCCCTTTGCCGGCTCCCGTGCCGTCGCCGAGAAACCAGCCGCGACGAAGGCGGACAGCGCCTTCCGTCTCCGGGGTGACGGCCTGCAGATTGTCGAAACTGGCATCGACCGACCAATGGCCGGCAAGGTAGCCGGAATGGGCTTCGCCGGCATAGATCACGCTTTCGAGCTGGGCGTCGGAGAGATCCCCGCCAATGACGATGCTCTTCGGCAGATGCGGGCGATAGCTCGGTTTGGGCGGCGCGACCGAGGCCATGGCGACGGATTCGACCAGCTTGTCCGGGTGCGGTTTTGCGTCCGGTATGCGGATCGCCTGTAACCGGTAGGGCTCGTAGATGCCATCGGTGACATCGGCGCGGGCGTTTATCGTTCCGTCGCGCAATTCGTAGGAGAGCTCGACGACTTCATCGTCGATCCTGGATGCAGCCGAGGGGAGAGGCCGCCGCGCATGACCGGCTGAAGGGCGGTTTGCCGGGGCCATCACTGCCGCGGGACGCATGGTGCCGGCGGCTTTGCGGGCGGCCATCTTCGCCGCGCAGGCGCTTGAGGTTCCGTTGGACAGCGTGCCGATGGAATTCGGCGCGGTGGAGGGTGAGCGAGGCGGAAGGCCGGAGATCCAGGTGAGCAATGTTTCCAGATCGGGGGCCACACCCTGCGATGCAACGAGCTTTTCCGGATCGGCGGCAGCGATCTTGTCGATGACCGTCAGGCGGGTTTCCATCGTCGTCCCGTGGCGGGCATAGACGGAACCATCGATCGCAGCACTGAACAGAACCGTACCGCGGCCCTGAAGCCGGACGAAGGCGTCGCGCCATTTGGGATTGTCGGGAGAAAGGCTGGAACCGGTGATCGTCACCAGTCGGCCGCCGGGAGCAAGCCGCGCGAAGGCGGAGGCGAGATGACGCCATGCGGCCTCAGTCATGCGGCCTTCGACATGAACGCCGGCGGAAAACGGCGGGTTCATCAAAACGACGGTCGGTCGAACCGCGCGATCAAGATAGTCGTCGATATGCGCGGCATCGTGCTGCGTGGCCTGCGAACCCGGAAAGAGGCGTTCCAGAAGACCGTTGCGGAGCGGGGCATATTCGTTGAGCGCGAGGCGCGCGCGGGCGAGTTCCGCGAAGATCGCCATGAGCCCGGTGCCCGCCGACGGTTCCAGTACCATGTCGCCGGGTATGATGCCGGCTGCGCGGGCAGCGATATAGGCGAGCGGCATCGGCGTGGAAAACTGCTGGAGTTGCTGGCTTTCCTCGGAGCGCCGGGTGTGGGTCGGGACCAGGCCCGCGACCTTGGTCAACATGGTGAGCGCTGTCTGCGGCGCGTTCGCGCGGGCGGCAATCGCCGAACCGAACTTGCGCAGGAACAGGACCTGCGCGGCTTCCGCCGCTTCATAGGCGTCTTTCCAGGACCAGAAGCCTGCAGCATCCGAGCCGCCGAAGGCGTTCGTCAGGATGGTACGAAGATCGGCTGCGCCGATGGCATGGCCGCGTTCGAGAAACGGAAGAAGCTCATGGCTGGCGTTGAGAATACTGTCCGCACGGCTGGCGGAAACGCGCGAAGTGGCGACCGCGTTTGCGGCAGGGGTCGAGATCACGTTCATGGGAGATCCTGTCGAGAGCGGGAAAGGACAAGCCCACCCGGACGCTTTCCAAGCCCCGGCAGGCTCCCCTTTCCGGCCCCTCTCTCCCTCTCTTGTGGCAGCGAACAATTTGCCCAAAACCCAACAACTTGTAGAATGCAAGCAACCTTCAACCCACTATCGACCTCCAATCAACAAAAAGTTGACTTCCAATTATCATTCTTGATAGTTCCAATTTTCAAAGAATCGGAAATGGGCATGTACAATCGGTTTATAAGACGCAGGGTCGAGGAAGCCCTTTCGGATACGCCAGTGGTCCTGGTCGTCGGGCCGCGTCGAGCGGGCAAGACCACGCTGGTGCGGAAGATGGATGAGGCAAGCCGCATCTATATCACCCTCGACGACCAGACGGTGCTTGCCGCCGCCCAGTCAGATCCCGCCGGCTTCATCCGCGGTCTTGACCGGACTATCATCGACGAAATCCAGCGTGCACCCGATCTGTTGCTTGCAATCAAGAAGACGGTCGATGAGGATTATCGCCCCGGCCGCTTCCTGCTGACCGGCTCTGCCAACGTGCTTACGCTGCCTCGTGTGGCCGACAGCCTGGCCGGCCGCATGGAAACCATTCGGATGTTGCCGCTCGCCCGCGCAGAAGTCGAAGGCGTGACTTCGACGTTTCTGCATCGTCTGTTCGAGGGAAAGCTGCAGGGCGATCAAAACGCGATCGTCGGAGATGATCTCGTGAAGCTCGTTCTGCTCGGCGGATTTCCGGAGGCGATTGCCAGAGAAAGTGAACGACGGCGCCAGGATTGGGCACGATCCTATCTGACTTCGGTTCTGACGCGCGACTTAAGGGACATTGCGGATGTCGAGAAGCTGACCGAACTCCCGAAGTTTGTGCGGCTGCTCGCCGAACATTCAGGACAACTGGTCAACTACTCGCAGTTCGGGTCGAGCATCAACGTCAGCCACAAGACCGGGCAGCGGTATGTCGGTCTCCTCGAGCAGGTGTTCCTGATTGCCACTGTGCAACCCTGGTATACCAATGCACTGAAACGGATCGCCAGGACCCCTAAACTGCATTTTCTCGATTCTGGCGTGCTGGCCGCGACCCGGGGATTGACTTTTGATAGGGTTAAGGCCGATCGCAGCGCATTTGGTGCCCTACTGGAGAGCTTCGTGTTCTCCGAAATCCTGAAACTCATGACGGGCTCGGATTTGTGGCTCACTCCCTACCATTTTCGGGACCAGCAAATGCGCGAGGTCGATGTCGTGCTCGAACGAGATGATGGTATGATCGTTGGAATCGAAGTGAAGGCAAGCGCCACCGTCAGGGCCAGTGACTTTGGAGGACTGAAAACGCTGGCGCAAGCATGCGGAGAGAAATTCGCTTTTGGCATCGTTCTTTACGACAATACCGATGTCGTTCCCTTCGGCGACCGGTTCGCCGCAGCTCCGCTCTCCTGTCTCTGGCGATAGCCGGGTATAAGGAATAGGCTTCTCACTACGCGAGTAGCAATGGCACTCCTATTTTACTGACTGTTTTAAAATAGTAAAATGGTCAATGGTCGGATAGTTTCGCCGACAGACATAGGAGAGCAGGGATGCGGAAATTCGCAATCGGAGATCATGTCATCGAGGAAACCGGTCCTGAATTGCAGGGTTTTCTCGCGCAAGCCTACGAGCAGCATTTGCGACCAATGTGCATGTGCAAAAATCCGTCCGTGCCAATGTACATCGCCCGCGTCGAGGACCAGTATCTCATCAAGCGGATGCCGCTATCGGGGCGAGACCATGATCCTGCATGCCCCTCCTTTGAGCCGCCCTACGAGCTTTCCGGCCTTGGCCCGCTGATCGGCAATGCGATCCAGGTCGACGCCAGCGGCAAGACCGACCTGAAACTGGATTTTTCGCTGACGAAACGGGGACCGCGTGCTGCGCCAGGTGCACCGGCAGAATCATCAGAGGCCGGCATCCGCAGTGAGGCTCGAAAGCTGTCGCTCAGGGCGATGCTTCACTATCTCTGGGAAGCTGGCGAATTGACGGAATGGCGTTCAACCTGGAAAGGCAGGCGCGGCTGGGGCCGGGTTCGCTCCAGTCTCATCAATGCCGCCTCACAGATGTCGGCGAGAGGTGCCCCTCTTATCGACGTGCTCTACGTGCCGGAAGTATTCCAGCCGGAGGACAAGGATGGCATCGCGGCCCGACGCGCGGCGGCGCTCAAGGGCGTGCAGGCGACGAAGTCCGGGCCGCGGAAGTTGATGATGATCGTAGCCGAAGTGAAGGAATTTTCCCCGGCGCGCGAAGGCCAGAAAATCGTCGTGCGACACACACCGTTCCCACTGATGATCGAGGACGGAGCATGGCGGCGACTGGCGGCGCGTTATGAGACCGAACTCGAACTGTGGCGATCGAGCGAGACGTTCCATCTGATCGTCATCGCCACCTTCGGCATTTCCGCCGCCGGCATCGCATCCGTCGAAGAGGTCGCACTGATGGTGGTCAACGATCACTGGCTGCCGTTCGAGGACATTCACGAACTCAGGCTGCTGGAGAAGCTCGGTCACCTGAAGCGGAAGACCGTCAAAGGGCTGCGTTTCAACCTGCCGCGCGATGCGCCGATCGTGTCGGTGATCATGCCCGAGCAGAAGCCGGCACCCGTCGCAATGTTCATCGTCCCTCCAGGCGCCGGCGACGACTATGAACGTGCGCTCGCCGACATGATCGAAATGCGCCCGGAGATCAGTCCGTGGGTCTGGCGTGTGGCGGACGGCGAAATACCCCCGCTCCCTTGATCCGGGTTCTGCGCCACCGGCCGTTGACAGGACACGGCGAATAAGAGCACCTGTTACGGAGAAATTCATCCGCTACAGTCAGCCGGAACACCATGAAGCCAGAGAAAAAGCCGTTTGTCGTCGAGTTCAAGAACCGGCGTCGCCAATCCACGCAACCAAACTCGATCTGGGGCGCAATCGACCTGAAAGCGGCAAGCAATCAGGTCGCCGCCAATGAAATGGCTGGCGTGATTGACGCAAGCACGGCCGAGCAGCCGTCGGACGCTGGCGCGCCCCTGAACATCCCCGATCTCAGCGCCTGACGTCATAGATCAGTTTCGGCAAGCAGCTTGCGTAAAGTCTCAGCGACGCAGTCACAGGCTTCGGCCTCATGATCAACATCGACAAGAATCTCGATGGTTGCCTGGAACAGAACCACATTCGTTCGTCCTCACAAGCCAGCCCGGCCAAGGTCCGGATTGAAGCCGGATGCGTTTTGCGCGACGACATCTTGCCGATGGCGCCTCACGGCCACCATCACGTCTTCGAGAAACTCTTGCCGTTCGCCCTCGCGGTAGGCTCCTTCGTCGGACCAGTGCAGCGCCTCGACGAAGGCCGGCGCAAAGTCGAAATCGAAGGTGAACCCTTCTTCCTCAAAGTCCTCGAACAGGCCGTCATAGACGTCGAGTGCGAAGGGCACGAGCGCGCGAACATGGGACCGCATGGCCTGCCATCCAACGGCATCCCAGATTTGCGACATGCGGACGATCGTGTCCGGGACCGGCCGCCCGTCCTGATGAAGCCCGCGGAAATACAGCATGGCCTCCCAGATGCAGAGCGCCGCCTCAAACTCCTTCACCGTGAACGGATCGCTTGCAGCAATACCGGCCAAGGCGCTGTTGCTCTCCGAAGGGGCCGATGGCGAGGCAGCAGACGGAAGCACCTGATCCTGGAGCCTGAAGCGGGCGAGAAGATCTTCGCTGCTCGCATGATGGATGGCCCTGGCGGTAATCAGCGAAACGCCGGCGCCGTATGATTCGGGGCGTTGCAAGGGATGGTTCGTCCATTGAATCACCGTGACCTCGCCCAAATCCGCCGATCGCACCACGATACCCTGGACGACGAACTGCCATGGGAACTCGCCGAGATCGACGTCGATCATCACATCCTCCTCGACCGCGTTTCCGCCGGCCGGCAGAAGGGCGAGGACACGGCTGGCGATGAAGACATTGACCGGCTCCTTGGCAAATTGCGCCGAGGCGCGAAATGCGTCGATCAGTTCGCTACGCGCGACGCGGATCGGATTGGTCGACCCGAAATCGGTGAAGAGCACAAGGCCCGTGTCTGTCTCGCTGCATTCGAGCACATTGGTGAGGATCAGCATTTCGAGCGGGCTGATGTCGGCGAGCGGGATAGGCGGATAGGTATAAATTCTGGCTTCCAGAGTGGTCATGACAGTTCCTTTCCATGAACGTCAAAACCCGGCGCGATGGCCGGGTCCTTTTGAGAAAATGCGGAATGCTGATGCGACCGTCGCTGTTAACCCGCGAGGTCAGGGTCAGATCCCGCGGCGGTATCATCAGCGCACGGCATCCCTTCGAAGGAAACCTTGCGGTCATCGATCCGGATGACGGCCGCGCCGTTGAATTCCACCGGGATGGGATAAAAGCGGGCCGCATGCTGGACGGCCCCAGCGACGTTCTCGTTTCCTGTTTCGGGAAAGATAACGGTCACGCCCAGATGATCTTGCGGCCCAGACCCGACGTTGACGGGTTGCCTGCCATGAAAGGCGTCTGCAGTCGCCTGGACGAGCCACGAGCCCGAGGAGCCCTTCCGCCGGGCGATGATCGTGGCGCCTCGATTGGCAAGGGCAAAGAACCCCATGCCGGCCGCATCTTCTGATCGGGAAAGGGTTTCGGACCAGCCGCTGTGTCCCAGGGAGAAGAGCGACCGAGGATCTTCGAGACCGGCGCCGTTGTCAGCGATGCGCACGGCTTTGCCGAAACGCGGATCGTCAATCTGGTCGATCATCATCTTTGTCGCGCCGCCGCGCCGTGCGTTTTGCAGCAACTCGCCCAGAATATCGTCAATCGTGGCGTTGAACAGGCGGCCGACTTTTTCGATGGCTTCTGCCGCGACCTCCGCGTGGAATGAAAAATCTGTCATTTCGGTTCTCCAGAACAGAAAGCCCGGCGCGACGGCCAGGCGATGAAAGGGATGGATGAAGATTCCGTTGGATCACCGTGATCAGTTGGCGCTTTCGAGCAGTTTCTTCGCCTTGCCTTCGAGTTCGAGCCGGGTGTCCTGGTGGGACTTTCCCCGCGCCAGCGCGGTAATGCCTTGCACAAAGTCAAAAATGCTCTCGGGCGGCCTGCCCTCCTCGGACAAAACCGTCTCGATGATCTTGCCCGTTTCGGCCTTGGCGAAACCCCGGCGGCGCAGGAATGTCTGCCGATCCTCATCATTGCGGGCAACGATACGTTCACGGGCGGCCCGAATGCCGGCGATGAAAGGTGCCGGCGAGGAGTTTGCGAAGTTTGTCAGTGCCGGAGCGGCCTCGTGGGCGAAGCGCTGTGCAGCGAATTTCGAGTGGCGGATGGTGATTTCCTCAAAATTTTCGGTGCCCCACAAATTCCTGTTGGCACACACTGCCCGCAGGTAAAAGCTCGCAATTCCAAGGGTTTTGCTTCCCACCTCGGAGTTCCAGGCATAGAAGCCCCGGAAATAGAGATCGGGTTCACCGTTCGGCAGACGGCCTGCTTCGATCGGGTGGGCGTCGTCGCACAGAAAGACGAAGATGTCGCGGTCGCTTGCATAAAGCGTGGTCGTATCCTTCGTGATATCGACAAAGGGATTGTGGATCATGGTCGACCAGTCGAGCAGGCCAGGGACTTTCCAGATGGTGTCGCCCGTCCCATTGCCGGCAATGTCCATGATCGCGGCGACCAGATCCTTGTCCCAGATCCGGCCGTATTCGGGACCGGTGACCGCCCACAGTTCGAGGCGGCCGTCGTCCATCTCCAGGGTCTTCACCATTTCGGCATTGTGGTTGAGGAGCCCATGCTGAAGATTGATCGCGGCGAGTGGCGCGGGCAGTTGGCGCATGTAGCTTGCGGGCGCGCCGACCAGGCTGCAAAGCTGCCCGTAGCTCCAATGTGTCGGCGCCAGCGGTTCACGCCCGCCGGGGACGATCAGGGACAAGCGCTCGGCATTGTCGCAAGTCGCCTCGACGCGGATATCGGCGGTCTCGACGGTGCGTACACGCGCTTGCTCGGTTCTGGCGCTGACCGCGCGATGAAGATCGGAAAGCGACAGATAGCGCTCGTCGTCCGGACGCGAGAACCATTCTGACGATACGCGCCCAATGCGCTCGCCGCGGGAGATGTCGACCTTGAAACCGGACAACGCCGGTCGTTGGGTCCGAGAGGGACTGGAAATCATAGTGTTCATGATGAAGTCTCCTGAAACGAAAGAGCCCGGTTGGCCGCTCTGGCGGCCAACCGGGCTGGTGGGGGAAGAATGGGTGACATCACCGTCGGGCTGGCACCGCGATGCAAGCGATTGCGAAAGCCCTCTCTCTGGCCCTCCGGCAACCGCCACTCCGCAAACAGCCCGCCTCCTCCTTTTGCGACTTGGCAATCATCGCTTCCGGGCGGGCATTTGACGGCCTATATATTCTGGTCAAAGGGAGATCGCATCGATGAAACTGTCGGAACAGGTAAAGCCTATCGGCTACCTCAAGGCGCATGCTCCGAAAGTTATTCGCCAGCTCGTTGATGACCGGCAGCCAGTGGTGATCACAGTGCACGGCGAAGCGAAAGCGGTACTTCAGCACATCACGCAATATGAAGAAATGCAGGAAACGCTGGCGCTTTTGAAGGTGCTGGCGTTGACGAACAAGCAGGTCGAGAACGGGAAGGTTCGCTCCGCGAAAGAAACGTTCGCGCGCCTTCGTGCGCGCCTGGCGAAGCCCGATGCCTGATGCCGTATGAAGAGCTGTTTATTGATGACGCGGAACAGGATCTCGACGATCGCTACCGCTTGCCTGCCAGCCGCGGTGGCATCCAGACCGCTGAACGGATTCTCGTCGAAACCGAGGAAGCTTGTCTGGGGCTGGAAGATTTACCCACCCGGGGGAATGTTCCGAAGGAATTGACCGGTCTCCGCATCACAAGCCCTGGCGGATGATCTATCGCACCATCGGAGAGGATGTGATCGGCGATTGCGTCGCCGATGGTCGGCACAACACGCAGTCCTTTCTCGAACGGCAGTTGCTGCGCTGAATAGCCCGGGCGCCGACACACCGGTGTCACCAATCGTGCCAAGGCAGGTCATCGACCTGTTCAGCATCGCGGTCGAGCAGGACATAGCTGAACCCCTTTTGACGCGCCTATGTCATGACGGCAAAGAGATCGTCGGGAATCTGCTGGTCCCCTTCGCCGGCGTTTTCGTCATGGGCGTAGAAGAACCAGCCATAGTCGGCATAGCTCCCTCCAACGCAGGGCCATTCCGCACAGGGTTTTCTGTCGAGCATCTTTGCGGTTGCGGCACTCACATGCCCTGTCGAGATGGTCACGAATGTGTGGCTTTCCAGTGTCGTCATCGGCTTCGACCTTTTCGGATTGCGGGATGGCTCGTCCGGGCGGCACACCGTCCGGATCGATCCACTCAGATTGCTGGATAGCCGCGTCAACCGAGGCGGGCAGACATCGCACATCAGTCGATCGCCTGAAAAATCTCGGAGACTTCGGGATGCTCGACCGAATAGACGTAGAGGCGACCGTAACCTTCCGAGAGGTGGTCCGACGGGTGCCGGAACGAGAGATGCGAGAAAGCAAAAAGCGTGGCGATAATCCCCGCCGCTTCCGCAGAAACCTCCCCCTGAAACCCGGTAATCTCACCCGTGATCCGAAAACGCGATCTGGATCGCGGCGCCAGAAACAGCGGCTTGCCCTCATGCTCATAGAAGTCCCAGAACCCGCCGTGGTAATCGAGGGGACTCAGCCTTTCCATAAGACTGTAAACGGTGTTCTCCCCGATGATTAGCAGCGAGCGCCCGAACAGGATGGGGAGGAATTCCAGGCGGCGCTCGTCAGGAACGATGGTGGCGGTTTGGGAGTTGGTTTCGAATTCTGACATCGATCGTTCTCCAGAGAGGCGAATGGTTTCAGGCCGGGCAGCCCTCTCTGACACCCGGTTCGCCCCTCTCGCGACCGCCCTCTTCCCCTTCAGGCCAACTGCGGCCACCGGCCTGCCAGCCGTGTAGCAGGGGAGATGCAGACGTTTGGCAATGACGGTCGGGCAAAACAAATAGCCCGGTCTCCTCCCGGAGCCGGGTTATTGGCAGGATGATGAAAGGGGGCGGCAAAACCACCGTCAGATCACTCTGCCTCGTTCTCGTCTTCCTCTTCGGCCGCAAGACCGGCAAGGTATTCGAGAAGGCTTCGCAACAAATCCTTCTCTTCGGCCCAACGGCTGATCAGCAGTAGGAGCGTGAAACTTTCCCACCCCGCTTCATCAGCGATCCGCTCGATTTCCTCGTGGATACCATTGCGCATCATGCGGCCCGCCCCTCGACATGATCCGCGCATATCTCATCGGCACCGACGTCCTCCAAGCGCGCATTGATGTACCGGCTCTCCTCAAGCCAGCGCTCGGCATCCTGCCTGTCATCCGCGGGGTAGATCAGAAAGCTGCTCGCACCGAATGCCTCCACGTCATTCGCAGGGGGCTGCGGGACAAAGTCGCGGTATCGAAACAGCTCGCCAAATTGCGCATGCTCAAAGATATTCATGACGGACATGCTTGTCTCCAATGTCCAGAAAAATAGAAGGGGCCCGGCGTGATAACCGGGCCCAGGGCTATATGTTGGTGATCCGCACGCGGTTATTCTGCAGCTTCCAGATGCTCGCCGTCGTCGCTGACCGGATCGGTGGACACTTCCTCCACATCTTCGCCTTCGGTCAGGAAGGCCGGCAGATCGACGTCAGTATTTTCGACGGCACTGGCTTCGCCAACGTCATCCGTCGCCGTCACATCGACCTCGGCAACCTCCATGGGTTCGGTGACCGGACGCCGCAGCACTTCAGGGAGCCATCCGCTGCCCTCCAGCAGCCGGGCAGCCTCGCGCGCCATGTCCGGCTTCTTCAGGTGATCGATGAG
Organism: Agrobacterium deltaense RV3; assembly: GCF_900013505.1. Taxonomy (NCBI): domain Bacteria; kingdom Pseudomonadati; phylum Pseudomonadota; class Alphaproteobacteria; order Hyphomicrobiales; family Rhizobiaceae; genus Agrobacterium; species Agrobacterium deltae. The sequence goes on from NZ_LT009747.1 coordinate 115,973, forward strand.
TTGCACTGACTGTTCGCCCTTCGCTTCGCGGACAGCCTGCAGGATATGCGCCTTGGTCACACGCCCGAGGTAGTTGTCGACGGTCGGCGTCCAACCCGCTTCCACCATGCCGAAGCCGAGCGAACCGGCAAGCTGTCGTGCATGGACGTTTTCCTTGGTCCGCCGGTTCCACGCCTGAACCGTGGTATTCACCGACAGTGAGACGCAATGGGCAAACAGCGCCATGCGGCTGGTTTCATCGAGCGTGATCAGATAGTCCCAGACCTCGTCGGCGTTCGCGGGGAGATCGTGGCCCCAGGATTCCTGTCGCTGTTCGATCTCCTTCGCCCACACCGTGTCCACAAGCCCCTGAGTCTGGCCGAATGTGGTATGCTGCAGCGTGATCTCCAGGCACGAGTCTGCCCCGTATCTGTAGAAGATCTTGAGGACCGCGACATGGAGAGCGGCTATGAAGGCCATCACCGGGTCGTTCGCCAGCGCATTGCGAAGGGCAACAGTGCGAGCGGCCGTAAGATCTTCGACCACACGATCGGAAAGCGGGCGAAGCTTGCCATCATCGTCTTCCGGCTCCTCGACGCCGGCAGGCTTGCCGTTAATCGAGACGCCACCATTCGCAGACCCCGAAATGGTATCGTGTCCGCCAAGGCTATCGCCGTCACCGCCATCCGCCTCGACAACCGGCTCATCCTCGGGCCGGACGAAACCGCGTTCGATCTTCAATTCGCCGTTGACAGCGAGCGAGATGAAGGCGCCGCCGCGCGCGACGTCGTCCGGATCGAAGACATAGGGCCGGTCGTTCAACGTATCCAGTTCATTGCCAAGTTCCTCAAGTCGGGCCTCGGTTTCTTCGGAATAGTCTTCCGTCTCGGCATATTCGGCGTCAAGCTTGTCGTATTCCGTCTTCAGGGCATCATGACGGGCGAGTTCTTCCTCGGTGTATTCCGCCTGTTTGCCGTAGAAACGGCGAAGGCCGGAGGCGTGACCGTAAGAAAAGTCGAACGCCGCTTCGACCCACTTCCAGCCTTCTTCGACCCTGAGCGCTTCCGCGTATGCGGTCAGCCTTTCGATCACGAGTTGCTCGAGCAGCGCCGGATCCTGCAACCATCCACCATTGTCCGGTTCAAACAGGTCGCGCATGACCACGCCACCGGCAGACTCGTAGACGTCGATGCCGACATAGGTGGCGCGGCGATCGGAGGCCCGGACCGCAGTTTCTGTCAACATGCGACGGATGTAGTTGGCATCCTGACTATACGACCTTGAGACCGTATCCCAAACCTGTTCCTGCCGAGCGTGGTCATTGGTGATCGAAAACGCCATGACCTGGCCGAGCTTCATCTCGTCATTCGCGTAGAGCTCCAGAAGCCGCGGCGAGACCGACGCCAGCCGCAAACGCTGCTTCACCGTTGCAACCGAGATGTGGAGGCGTGCGGCGATCTCCTCCTCGTCGAGCCCCTGTTCGCGCAGTGTCTTGATCGCCCGGAACTCGTCCAGCGGATGAAGGTCGACACGCTTGATGTTTTCTGCAAGCGAGTCCTCGACTTCGGGCGTTTCGCCTTTACTGACGATGCATGGAACAGCAGCCGTCTTCGACAGCTTCTTCTGGCTGACCAGCAGTTCCAGCGCGCGATAACGGCGACCGCCGGCCGGGATGCGGTAAATTCCGGTCTCGTTGCCGTCGGCATCGGTCTCGGCGCGGACGTTGAGGCTGGTCAGCAGTCCGCGATGAGCGATGTCTTCGGCGAGCTCCTCGATCGAAACGCCCGCCTTGATCTTGCGAACGTTCTGCTGGCTTAAAACGAGCTTGTTGAACGGGATATCTCGCCCGGCATTGAGCGTAATTTTCTGGATGGCCTGTGCCATATCGTTTCTCCGTGGCGGATCGGCCGGAGCCTTCTCCGACAACCACAATCCGCCACGAACTCCCCTTCCCCCCTCTCCCTCCGGCCGCATCCGTCACACTTACCGCTTTCCGCGGGCATCTGCTGCATCACCGGCCCCGCAAAGGACCAGTCAGGCGGCCAGAGAGGGTCATGGCGCAATGTGATACGTCCGTTTTGATCTTTGCAAGAAGCTCGATCAAGCGCGTCATTCTACCGGTACGCCGAACCGAAGGGTGAACTCAGGGATTGTGGCAAGTGCGTCCCTGGTTTGGAAGAGCATTTCACCGGAAAGCCTATATGGGCGCCCCGAAGCACCGTAACCACCAGTTCGGCGTCATTCTTATCAATGCCCGATTGGGTTCAAGCTGGAGGCCGACAGACCTTGGCGGCGGTCATTTCTATGCCGCTGTGCTCTGCGTTATCGGTGACGTGTTTGAGAGAACCGTTTCATCTCATCACTTTTTGTCGTTCTTGACATTTCGTTGTTTCAATTCCGGGATATCTTCGGGGCCAAACGTCCTATTTGAGAGTGGCGGCCTCTGAACAGACTTGCCGTGCTCCATCTTCTGCCAATAACCCGCCGGAGGCCGGGCTACGTCATAGGCGTCACAGGCCTTGGCCAAATGGATCGGGTCAAGGCCGTATTCCTGAGCGATTGTTCTCAGCGGTTTGGTCCAGACAAGATTGTAGAGCCTGGCGCGCGTTAATTCCGGCATGATAAAATATCACCTCTCCTTACGAAATATCATCATACGTCGATGCTCAACGACCGGTATTGATGTCGCTGAAGTACCTTTCCATCCTTCCTCGATTCACCGGCCCGAAAACTTGTTTATCAAAAACCCCACAAGCAATTGAATGGCAAGACCGGTGACGCCGACGCTGACAAAACGTCCGGCAAGAACCAAAAATCGATAGACAGGATGGTCTTGCGAGAATCCGCGCTGTTGCAATAAAGCAGCGCGCCGAGGACTGTTGGGCTGTTCTCGTGTCCAAGACCTGGCGAGTTGGCCCGCCATTTCTCTCCAGCTCTCTCGCCCCAGCCACAATTTCCCCCGCTCCCAGCCCTTCGCACCAATGGCACGAGTGGGGATCAAGCCGGCGTGGGAGTTTCAGGACCAATGTCATAAGTCTTGGGCTGGGGGGCACGCCGCGACAACAGCGATCATCTTGCTCCCATCGTCTCCGAAAGCAGACGAGCACAAAGCGCAGTTTTCCCATTCGCTGTCGAATGAATTCGAGATATTGGTCTATGGTGCTAGACCGACCGCATATCGAGCACCGGTCTCCCAGAACCAATCCTGGTCGAGATCCAGTTCGCGGGCTGTTTCTACGATAGCTGGTCCCGCGCGATCGAAGATCGCATAGCAAATCTCTGTATCATCGTGGCGCGCATGATAGGCAATTCCATCTGCCCCAACAGGATGATCGAACAGCGCCTTTGACCAGGCTTGAGCCGCATAATAGGGAAGCCCCGAATGCGGGATTTCCGCCGTCGCTCCAACAATCGCAAGGACCGGACCGGTCAGATCGATCAGCTTCAGCGACGACACAGTTTTAAGCCGGACATATCCCTTGCGTTTCAAAAAGCCACCGTCGATCAGCGTGTTTCCTGGCGAGCGCAAGAACGTCTCGGCAAACGCTCCGTTGACGAGCTTCGCGACATAGAGCACGCCGTAAGAGCCATCGGGAGCGTTAAAGCGGCCGGTGCTAGATTGGTCAAAGAAGATGGGTTCGTATATAGCCGTGTAGAATCGATGGGTTTCACTCCCTGCGGGGAGTGAAACGATATTTGGACGACGGCCATGCAGGTCTAACGGTGAAAATGGGACGGTCACGCGCCCTGCTCACCATAGCGGTTCGCCGCTTCGAGAACCAACGAAAGGCTCCCTTCTCGCAGAAGGTCGATCGGCTTGCGCCCATCCAGACGATCATCCGGCCGCGCGAGGAAATTTAGCACAGCCCAGGGGCTTTCAACGGGAAGCGCATCCTGTACCTCCTTGAGACCTGCCACCACACTACCGTTTCGGTTGAACTGAAGCGTCGGGTAGCAGCGCCTGTTGCTTGGGCCGGGGACGGCGAGCAAACTTCCTTCTTGCACACGCTTGTCGACAGCCTGACGGGAGACCCCATGCAGGAGCATTCTGACCTGCTCCAGATCGTAGGCACCGCCCGCTGCCTTCAGATCGTTCTGTGCAATCCGAACGCCCTGAAGCACCGCCAGGCTGCGTGCGTCCGGCTCGAAAGCCGCCTTGTTGACCGTGCTGGTCGTCTCGGCGCTTTCTTTGGCCTTGGCAAGCTGGCGCGCTCTTCGAACGACCATGCTATTGCCGCGAAAGCGCTTTCCGACGGTCCGGGCGATAGAGCTCGCCATTTCCGGTTTCGAGGTCACGACGGCAAGCCGTGCGCCCGCGGGCAACTGGAATCCGGCAACCTCCTCGAAAGGGTTCGCATCAAGAACAAACATTGTCATGATGCCGTTCGGGGTCTTAGCGCTGGTTTTCGACGTCTTGGACTGGGTCTTCTGGGCCATGGCGGTTCTCCTGAAGAGAAGATGGCTATTTGAAGCAACTTTGTCAACTATGACAACTTAGAACAATCCGGCTTGGCTTGGCGGCCTCAACGGTCTTTTGTGGGATAGCCTATGGGGAAAAATGCCTGGTGCGAGGTAAAGCGCGACAATTCAGCATCGGTGACGCCATTCTCGGGGTGCTGCAACGCCAAACGACACGTGAATGAGACTATATCGGTGCCCTCTGATCAACCCCAGCGTGGGACACAAGCGCGTCACGAAAATATATCTCGGTCACCCGAAACCGTCCATCGATCCGTTTGCACTGGACGATGATATCGATCGCGATCGTCAGCATTTCGCGTATGTGGCGCCGTTTGCGGGAGGGGGCGGAATCCTCCCATGTCCTTTTTCAAGTGGGAAGATGCAAAAATCCTAACGCCATGCCGAGGGCGAGGCGGTTATGTTGTCGTGACAATGCCGTTGGGTCGAGGGCGGAGCCGCTTTGGCGACGGTCGATCAATCTCCCATGCGCGGGTTGGATACCGCAGGAACGCTTTTCGTCGCGGCCTGCCTCGCACTACGCACGGGCGTCGGGTTAAACCGGCCCATAGGATTCTCGAGGATTGCCTGACCTTGCGCTCCGCCCCCGGCCTCCCGAACGCGAAAGCCGCCCTTCGGCGGCCTTTATCTTATCAAATCGCAACGACGAGCGAATTATGCTGGAACTGGTTGCGGGGGCAGGATTTGAACCTGCGCTAGAAGAACGGCTGATACAAGAACATAATTTGCATAGTTGAGGTGCTGGTTAGGTCTCTTCGGCATCACGAAAATAGATCTCGGTCACCCGAAACCGTCCATCGATCCGTTTGCACTGGACGATGATATCGATCGCGATCGTCAGCATTTCGCGTATGTCGTACCGTTCGAGGTCGCCACCACCTTCCGACTCTTTCACCAACAAGGTTAATTGCTCGAAGGCAAGGCGCGCAGAGTCGGCATGGACTGTGGTTATCGAGCCGGGATGCCCGGAATTCACGTTGCGAATATAGTAAAACGCCGTTCCGTCTCGAAGCTCCTGCAGCAGGATCCGGTCCGGGCGCATCCGCAGGCAGGATTCGAGAAGGTCCTTGGCGCCGATCTTCGCGGTCCCCTGGCCACCCTTCGAATAGAAGAGACGGACGTGGTTGGGCTGCGGGATGATCAGTTCCGGCGTATCCTCGATAGAAATGATACGTTCAGTATCCGGAATATACTGGATCAACGCCTTGGACAGCGTCGTCTTGCCCGACCCAGTGGCCCCGGAAATGATGATGTTTTTCCGCGCCAGCACTGCTTCCCGAAGGAACTGCTTGTGAGCGCCGGCACGATGAAGTTCCAACAATCGTTGGTCCGGCTGCCCGCTATTCTCTTGTGTGCGGACCACCCCGGCGAACAGTCCCCCCTGGTCAAGATCGTCAAGGCCGAGCGACACCGAGGACGGTTTGCGGATGGTGACGCTGACGGTTCCCCTGGTCGTCGCAGGCGGGATCACGATCTGGATTCGCTCGTCGTCGGGCAGGGTTGCCGACAGGATCGGCCGGGTTTCATCGATCGATTGATTGGAATAGCTCGCTACCGCCCGAGCAAGGCGCATCAGCCGGTCATAGGCAAGTTCCGGTATATCGTGGACCTGCCATCCGTTCGCTCCTTCGGTCACGACCTTGCCGGGCCTGTTGACAATGACTTCATAGAGCGCCTTGTCGCGAAGGAACGGCGAGAGCGGCAGCAGCAATTCACGCACAACACCGGAATCTGCGGCTTCAGTCATCGTAGCACCTACTTCGTAACAAGCTTCGAGTCCGGGGCAAAGTCGCCGAGAACGGCGCGGTCATAGACGCGGTTGTACGGTTCGGTCACGCGCAGCCGGTAGACGCTGGAAAAATCGAGATCGCGCGCCACGAAGATCGAGACCAGCCCTCCCTGATGTTTCATCAAGGTCGGCGGAATATTGATCGATTGTTCAACGGCAATCGCCGCGGCCTGCTGACCGGCGCTGGTGGTGTTCTGTGCATCGACGTCGCTATCGCGCAACTGGCTGTTGGCATAGGATGTCACATCGCCAACGATCGACAGCAGGATGGCGCTGCCGAACCGTTCCCACCAATGCGTGTCGACGTAGCCGTCCATGCCGGCGCGGCCCAAAGCGTCTGTCGCTGGCGATGCGAGCGTAATGATCACGCCCTTTGGCGTTTTCGCGCGGTTCCAGAGGACAAACAGACGTTTTTGTCCTCGGCGCAGTCCACCACGATATTCGCCGACGACCTGCGTGCCCTTTTCCATCAGCACGACGCGGCCGTTGTCGGACAGAACATCGCGATTGATGACGCAACTGGTGAATCCCGGCTGATCGGAAGAAAGCGCCGTCTCGAGCACACAAGGGATGGAGGTTCCCATGGCGACGATGAAATCGCGGTTGCCGAGCGTGCCGGCGCGCGATCCCTGCAATTGCGCCGGGGTCAGCATACGGTTGAAGCGCTGATCCTCGTTTTCCCCCTGCCCCGCAAAGCTGCCCGGTGTGTTTGCGAGCGGGACATAATTCGAGTTGAGATCGGTACTGGCATCATCCTGCTGCCGCCTGGCGGTCGGCGTCTTTTCCGCACCATAGGCCATCACGGGCGCGCGGCGCGCAGCATCGAGCAGCTTGTCGTCGTCGGTGGGCGCTTTCTCGGCGATGACGGGTGTCGGAAGCTGGACTTCAGCCGGCGTTGTCACTGGCTGAACCGGCTCCTTTGCCGGCTCGAAATCCGATGTCTGGCGGATGACCACACGCTCCGGCTGCACGCCATCCGCCGGCTTGTTGTTTCCGCGCATCGACCAGAGGGCAAAGGCAACAAAAGCAACGATGGCCACGGCGACCGCGCCCCGCTTGAGGATAGGGTTGTTGTCGATCCGCCGGCCGGTCGATGTTTCAGCGCGTTCGCCGGGGATCTGGGTGATTTCCTCGTCAGCCATGACACCTCCTATTGCGTCGTGCCGGGGGCGGTCTTGACAACGCGCTCGACCGACGGTGACGTCGTATTCGTCTCGGGATTGATGCCGACGCGATCGTAGGCCTCGTTGAAGATGCAAAGGACATCTCCGCCCCGCCGCAGAATGAATTTGCGGCTGATTGCGTGGACCAGCACCAGATTGCCGTCGACGGATTTTGGAACCAGGCTTTCGCTGCCATCTGAATTCTCCATGTAGATCGCCGGCATTTCCTGATTGCCGACAAAGACAAAGGTCGTGACCTTGCCATTGTCGTAGACGGCCTGCGGTTCGAGCGCTTGCGCACCTTGAGCGGAATACCGCCAGTTGCGGGGTCCATAGGCCTCGTGAAGGGAGAGAACGCGATCGGCTTCGCCGGCCTGCGCGGCTTGGGCGCGAGCGGCTGCGACCTCTCTCCGGCGCTTCGCTTCATCGGCCGGATAGCGGTATTTCACATAGAAATAAGTGTTCTGCCCGGCCTCAACGCTGCCATCCCGGACCGTCAACTCCATCTGGTAGCTACGCGTCGAACCGTCCCGTCTGGTCGTTACGACGGAGATGTTGGTCACCGGCTGGTTTTCACGCGGCTTGAGGAACAGGATATTGCCGGCAGGCGCCACCTCCCACGCGACGCTGTTGCCGAGCGCGACATGGGCGATCTCCTCGTCGGCGGCGAACTCCACCTGCACCGATGAACGCAGCGTGCCGACGACTCGCGTGATGTTGTAGGGCTGGTAGTCGATGAAGCGGACGCGGCTGTCCTGCGACGCACCGCGCGGGATCTCCAGGGCCGACGCTGTCGAGGAAAAACCGACGATCAGGACTAGAACGGATAGAAATCTCTGTCTCAATTGATGGCCTCCGGATCGGCGCGATATTCGCTGACGACGAAGCCCAGAGGATTGACCAGCCGGTCGGTGGAAGACATCGGAGCGTTGACATAGGAGAAGGTAAGCGTCGCCACCCAATGCGTGGTGCGCAGGTCGTCACCGCGCGTGACGGTGCGCATGTATCGAACGGAAGCCACATTGGCGTTGATGAGCGAGATCGAAACGATGTTGATCCGCGAGGTCGCGCTCCGGCCATAGATATTCTGCGGTGAATCCGGATTGCTGCCACGGTAGGCCACCGCAAAGCGGGTCTGTTCCGGCTGGGTCGACAAAAGCGCTACCGTCCGAAAGTTCTCCTCCCCCTCGCTCCAGACATAGCCTTCGCGGGCGCGCACATATCTGGCCGCGAAATATTTCGTGACGGCCTCGTCATAGGTACCGGCGGTCGAGGTCAACGCGGAGACGACGTCGACGATCCCGGTCGAATTGTCGACCCGCACGACGAACGGCTCGACCGTCTTCAGAGGCGTAAGCCCGGCGATCGCAAAGACGGAGACGACAGCAAGGATGCTGGCCGCGATCGCGACAAACCAGGCGATGCGGGCAGAACGCTCGACCTGGATCAGCCGATCCTGATCGAAGCGACGCGCCCTGTCGAAATAGCTCTTGAGGTTGTCGGTGTTCGCCATCTCAGTTGCCCTCGCATGGCCGGTAGGAGCCTGCGACATCGAAATGTGCAAACGCTGCCGGCGTCACGGAGGCCAGTTCTTCGGCGTAAGGCACCCCACGGCTTACCGGGTTCTGAGCGTTCTCGCTGCCAGGCTTCTGCAGCTTCCCCTTATCCTCCCACTGCCACATGGAGCGGTTCAGCGGACGTCTGGAATAGCCATCACATTTGGGCAGCGGGTAGGAAATCGAGGCGCAACCGGAAAGGCTGGCGCTCAGCAATAGTGGCAAGAGGATGCGGATCATCTAAAAATAACCTGTCCAATGTCCTTGATATCGAGGCGGTCATTCCGCCCGGTTCGCAGTCAACCGGCGGCCAACGGCGCGTGTTCCGCGGCCGGCCGCCCTGACCGTGTGCGAGGCTGCCCAGGCGAGCGTGCTTTCATGCGCGTCCCGCGCCGCGCCATAACCGTAGGTCAGCGATGCGCCGCCGGCGGCGAGCGCCGAGGCAATGCCGGGTAGTTGGTAGAAGACATAGAGAGCGGCGATGCAGATGGCGCAGAGTGCGATCGGCCGCATCAGGACGTCGCTATAGCCCTCGATTGCGGTAAAGGTCGTGTCGATGCAGGTGATCAGCAGCGAGCCGATCGCCACGACCAGCACCTGCAGGATGACGAAGTTCGCAAGCTGACCGATCCAGGATTCAGTGAACCTGCGCGTCGACTGAAACATGGCAAGCGCGATGAAGATCGGCCCGATCGCCAGGATGATCGCCAGCGCCAGACGGGCATAGAGCGAGACGATGTAGCCGATCGCGGCAACAAGGAAGCTCGCGCCGATCACCAGCATGCCGCCGACGCCGGTGACGATATCAACCGGCCAGGAGGCACGTGACCATATTTCGTAGGCGCATTTCTGGCCCTTATCCAGCAGGCTGTCGAAGGTAGAGGCGCTCGGCGCGGTCCCTGAGTTCAGCGCCTGCGATATTTCCTTTGGCAGGGTGTCGAAAAAGATGTTGGTGACGTAGGTCTGGTAGTCGCTGGCGTTGCGCACCAGCATGACGATGATGGCGAGCTTCATCGCCCGGAAGGCGAATTCGAGGATCGGCTCCTGCACCGAGCCGCGCAGCACGAGATAGCCATAGAGGACGACATAGAGGGTGAGCGCGGCCGTCAGCGGGCCGCTGACCCAGCTGGCGATGTTCGAGGTGCCGGTGGAAATGAAGTTTTCGAGCGGCGTCTTGAACTGACCGTCGACGAAACTGAACACCTCATACATGGCTCAGCCTCCGAGCGACTTGCGCATGCGTTCAAGGCGGAGCCTGCCATCGGCGGCTTCGGCATTGCGGCAATTGGCGGTATCGCGTAGCTCACCGGGATTGTTTCGGCACTCGCCGATGATCTTCGTCAGCAAGACCTCGTCGGCGACCAGTTTATCGACGGTGTAGACCTTCTCTTCAGGAGAGCAGGCCGATAACGGAAGCAGTATCGCTCCAAACACCAACCATTTCATTTGAGCGCCGCTCCCATGGTGTCCATGCGCTGGCGCCAGTCTTCGGCCTTGCGTTGCTCGTCGACCTGCACCTGCGCCTGCTGGACCATCTGCAGGCCCTGCATGCGAAGGACATCGGTTTGCAGGAAGGCGGTTTCAGCCTGCAGACGGGCCTGCAGATCGGCGATATCCTTGGCATCGGCAGCACTGGAAATCTTCTGACGAAGTTCATCGATGCCGTCGATGCGCTTGGTGGCGGCGTCATAGATCTGCTGGCCGAGACTTAATTGTCCGGCGTTCTTGTTCTGGACGCGTGAGAGTTCCTGCGCGTAAAAGTCGTTGGCATGGGTGCGGTAGGTGGAATTGCCTTCGAGAAATTTAGAAGCGGAGTCGCCGAACACGCCGCTCCCGGATCCCTTGAACAGGCTTTCGATGGCATTGAAGTTTTGCGGGAGCGCCTTGCGGATCGAGGAATCGTTGAGCAGGCTGGCGACATCGGCCATGTTGGTGATCTTGTTCAGCGAGCCGTAAAGCTGCTGCGCCTGCGCAATCTGCTGGTTCAGCGCATCGAGCTGGGACTTGAGCTGAGCGATGCTCTCGATCTGCTTGGCGATCGCCAACTGGTCGTTGACCGGAATACCCTGGGCATCAGCGAGACCGGCTGACGCCAATAGCGTGGCCATCGCCAGGAAGAACCTTGTCCTGCCGTTGTGGATCATGATGTCCTCCTTCTTTGCTGGAACACGGTCAACCAGTCCCCGCGTTCTTCGCCGAGTTCGGCGCGGATGGCGTCCGCCAGTTCCACATTCACTGTCCGGCCCGACAGGATCGCCAGCTCGTCGTCGAAACCGTTGAGATTGAGCTCGGCAACCACGCTGTTGTGGCCCTGCTTGACGATGAAGCGCCGGCTTTCGAGCGAAAGCTCGCGGGAAATCAATTCGAATTCGCGCTCGGTTAGCTTGAAGCCGTTGACATAGTCGGCGTGGTCGCCGCGCGGATTGGGCAGGAAGATTTGTGTCGGGCATTGTTCGATGATCGTGTGGGCGATCGGTGAGACGATGGCGTCGCGCGGGCTCTGGGTTGCAAACAGCATGAGACCGTTTTGCTTGCGGATCGTCTTGAGCTTGTTCTGGGCGAGATCGCGGAAACCCTCGTCCTGCAGCGCCTTCCAGAACTCATCGATAACGATGATGATGCGGCGTCCATCGATCAGCTGCTCGATACGGTAGAACAAATAGGCCATAAGCGGCGTGCGAATCTCCTCATTGTCGAGGAAGTCGGTCATGTCATAGCCGATGAACCTGGCGCCGATCCCGATATCATCCAGATCGTTGTCGAAGACCCAGCCGAGTGGCCCTCCCCTTTCCCAGCGCCGCAGGCGCGAGGCGATGCCCTCTGGATCGGTATTGTTGAGGAAGGTGCGCAGGGCGCCGATGGAGCGGCGCTCGACGGGAAGGTCCGCCAGACCGTCAACGGCTGAGGCGATATCGCGCAGCTCGCTGACATTCAGTTCCCGTGTCGCCGCTCCCGCCAGCTTGCCGATCCAGCGCGTGAGAAATATCCTGTTCTCTGGCGTCAGATCAAGCGCCTTCAGCGGCGCGCAGCCGGTCGGCACGCCGTTCCTGAGCGGCAGATAGGTGCCGCCGGCGGCGCGAACGAACAGGTCGGCGCCCCGGTCCTTGTCGAAGAAGACCATATGCGGATCATGCTTCTCGAGCTGTGAGAGCATGAAGTTGAGGAGCACCGTCTTGCCGGCGCCCGATGGGCCGCAGACAAAGGTGTTGCCGAGATCGCTGTGATGGAAACTGAAATAAAACGGTGAGCCGGAAGCGGTTTTCACCATGGCGACCGCCGGCCCCCATTCATTGCCGTCCTTCTGGCCGGTCGGGTAGGAATGATAGGGAGAAAATGCCGCAAAGTTGCGGGACGTAATCGCACCCGAGCGCGCGCGATAGCGGAGATTGCCCGGCAGTTGCGCCCACCAGGCAGCCTCGAGCCCGAGATCCTCGCGGGCGACAACCGCGCCGCCGCTGGTCAGATGCGCACGTGCCTTCGCCATATGGTCGGTCAGTTCCTTGACGGTCGGGGCAAAGACGGCAAGGCCGAGGTGGTGCTCGCCCATCACAAAGCGGTTGGATTCGAGATCGTCCATCGCCTCGCCGAGCTCCTCGATCTGCGAGGCGGCCTTGTCGGCCGCGCTGACCATCTGGTTCTGTTTGCGGCCCATGATCGTGCGGGCGTCCGCCTTCGAGGTAAAGGCGAAGGATTGCGTCAGGACGAGTTCGAACGGGGCGGTCAGGATACCGTCGAGCATGCCACTGCGCGTGGTTGCAGGATATTCCTTGAAGCCGAACATGCCGGCATAACGGGTTTCCGCCTCATGGCGGATCTCGACGGTCTCCCGGCCAAAGATCACCCGGTCCGAATAGATCGCCGATGAAATCCGCCCCTCCGTCAGGGGCACGGGTTCACGCCGCCCGCCGACAAGTTGATGAAGAAACTCGTTCGGCTCGGAGAACAGGATCCCGTCGCGCTCATTGAGAGACAGAACACGAGGGGCGAAGCGCTTCAGCCCGGCAGCGACGTCGATAACCTTGTCCTGCAGGTGCTTGAGTGCCGCTTCGTCCAGCTCCATGCCGGACCGGCGCGCTTTGCGCAGACGGGAAAGGAGATTGGCTGCCTTTTCGGCGGGATCGCGGCTCGGAGACCAGACAAGGGTGAGATAGAGATCGTTGCGGAACAGATCCTCGCGCACCATCCGCTCGCGGTATCTGGCATTGAGACCATCGGAAAAACGATTGGCGAAGTGCCCTTCAGGATAGTCGTTGTCGCGCCGGCGGATGACATGCGTCCAGAGCGCCAACCGCTCGTCGGCAATATTGCGATAGAGCGTGTTGAGGCTGCGGTGCAGCCCGTTGAGATCCAGAACATCGGCGGTTTCGAAGGAAACACCTTCGAGTACGAGCACGGTCATCAGCGCGCGGGAATCGAGCGCGATAGTGGTCTCATCGACATGGCGCACATAGGGGATGAAGGTCTCCGGCCCGAGTTCGCGGGACCGTAACGTCGCAAGGCTAGGCAAAGCTCAGATCCCTTTCGTCGTAGCGCCGGATTAGCTTCAACGGCGAGAGTGTCGCGCCGCCCCAATAGGCCGCGTTGCGCGAGCGGCCACGGGTCCCGACCCAGGCAAGCAGGATGCGGAACATGTTGTGGTCGTGCTTGACGAGCGCCCGGAACACGAGATGGAAGATGACGCCGACAAGGGCGTACGCGATCGATCCCGCGGTAATATAGAGGACGGTGGTCAGCATGATGTTGATGCCCATCGCTTCCATGGTCACGCCGGCAATCATGGCCGGCCGGGTACATGCCAGGAACAGCGTGTCTTCCTCGAGGACGGGAGCGCGCGCCATTGATGGTCAGCTGCCGACGATGGTGTTGACCAGCTCGGTCGCCCCGAAAATACCGCCGATACCGATGATCCAGAAACCGGCCTTTCTCAGATCCATGTAGCCGAACATCCAGGCGATGCAGATGATGATCACGGCGATGATCGCCAGCAGGCGGGCGATATTGCCGGTGAGCATGGTGACGATGTTCTGCAGCACGGTTTCGATGCCGGCGGATTGGGCAAAGGCCGGTTCGACGAAGCAAGCGACAATAACGACGGCCATGAGCGTGGCGGCGGCATAGGGACGAAGGCTGGTTCTGGAGATCATTCACTCTGCTCCGATGGGTCATGCTGGAAAATGAGAACAGAAGAGTGCCGTCTGGAACGGAACACGTTCCATGATGCGGTTTCTTCGGTCTGCGTGACTTGTTTGGCGACTGGCAATGCCGGTTGGTTTTGAGCCTGCTCCTCGGTGGCGTCCTCGCGAGTCATTGGCCCAACCGGTCCGCCGATCCCGAGCGACGCGATCTTCGGAGAGAGGCGCCTCACCTCGTTGCGCACCTGCTCGTCATACCGGACCATCTCGCCGACCGAAGGGTCGTCCCGCCCGTACCAGGACTGGAGCATCACCGTCTCGGCGCGCTGCGGATTAGCGCCAAAACGCAGTGCAAGACGGTAATAGCCATCGAGAAGCGTGGCTGTCGCCTTGAGGTTCAGGCACGGGTCGAAGGCGTCGGAAACGGAGAGGTTTAACTTTCGAAGTTCCTCCACGCCGATACCGCCGAGTCCGATCTGGATGTCCTGATGCTCAGCGATCAGGGACGTCGCCACCTCAATCGCCTCGGCCTTACTGGCGGGCTGCGCGGGAAGCGGCATGCCGCTACTGATGCGGATATTGAAAGGAATGAACCGGCTCTCCAGGCTGACGACGGCGGCCAGCGTTTCCACCTGGACCATTGGCGCACAAATCTGCGCCATATCGACCAATGTGGCGCCCATGCTCAGTACCAGACACGCTGCTTGCCGACGCCATCAATAGTGACATCGATATAGTGCGGCTGCGATCGGACGTTCGGACGCGTGATCGGGTAACCCATGCACTGAAGCTGGCCATCCTGGCCCTGCCACCGTGCAGACAGGACCGAGCCGGAGTTGCTGCCATCATTGTCACGGCTGAAAGAGCAAAGCGAAGGGCTCACACGCTGAAGCGAGGTTGAAACGCAGGTCGCCTGTTCATCGCGCGGACCGTAACTGCCTGAAAGCCGATAGCCCTCATCGCAATAATATGGCTCATAGCCGGGCCGGGAACTGTGAAACCCTACGCCGCTGCAGGTTGGAAACGAATGACCCTTGGCAAGTGCGCGCCAGAGTTTCTGGATCGGGGGCCTGCATTCGGTATACTGGGTCGGTCCGCCGGGATTGGAAAGGCACAGGATTACCTGGCATCCCCAATCATCAGCACGCGCATTGCTGCCGGAAATCAGATAGGATGGCAGCATCAAGGAAACAGACAGCAGACTATTCAGCAGAAGGTTTTTCATGGACTTGCCCCTTCGGAACAACGACAGCGCGCTACGGCAACAATGTCCGGCAGGAGCGCAACGCAATTTTAATAACTTATATAACACAGTTAAATAACATGACAAGAGCGCTCAAGACACAATTGCACAACCTCGCCTTCTCCGGACTGATCCTCCACGAGATTCTCGATCATCCACTGGAAGACGAAACGCCACAGGCGCGGCTAAAGGAGATCGGCATGATGACGATCCTTTACACGATGAGCCAGGCTCACCAGAAGCTAACCCTTTCCAATATTGTTGAAATTACTGCACTGACGCGGAGCGGCGCAAAGGAGACTGTCGATCTTCTCGTCAAGCGGGGCATGCTGAATGAAACCATGGGAACGAATTCCATGGGTCGGGGGACCGCGCGCCAGTTCGAGATATCCGAAGACCTCCTGAAAAAGCTGAGTACGTTCGAAAGCTGATTACAACTTCGCGGATAAACTAACTTTTTTGCGCCACAATCCGATATTGACGCGAATCAAATCTCTTCGAAATACCGGCATCCATGGCAGCTATTCTCAGGGGAAAAGCGGCCTCTCGTACAAATCAGGCCTCTCGCGAAGTCGGTGAGGGGCAGGCGTCGCGATCTATGCTAAAGGTTGACAGTCTTCGTTCAGAAGAAAATCGGTGAAAATGCCCCTGCCGCGGGCATTTTGGACGTAGCTGATGCACTTGATGGCCTCTCCCAGTGCCATCGTGTCAGCTGTTCCCCTCTGGAGGTTATTGACTTTCACATCTTACAGGGCCCTGATTAACCAGTGACCCTATTTTTTGCTGTGACGTTCGCCCTCTGCCGACCCAAATGGGAGCGCACTTGAAAACAACCCTCCGGTGATAGAGTTATAGCGCTAGTTAAGCGAAACATCCCGTAGTATCGAGATGGACTCTGCTTCGCACGAGAAAACATCAGATGTGGGTGGGCGCCGCTGAAACGTAAATCGGTAGAAAAACAGCGTGCGTCTTCCATCGGCGCGAAACTGCGCAAGGCGATGGCAAGTGCGATGCACTCGATGCCGGGAACCGATGTCGATGACATGATGGTCGTTCTGGTCGACACACACCAAATCAAGTCGTGCGAGACACCATTCGCGATATCATCGAGTATGTGCCGGCGATCGTCGAAGCCCGGCAAAGCAAACTGACCGCTGACGCGATCGACGCGCTGGTTTCGGTCTATATGCGCCCGTCTCCCAATGCCGACGTCGAGAGGCTGCTGTATGACAGCAATGCGAAGGCGAGAGCGTGTTTTTTGGGGAGTGGCCAAGCTTTACCAGCAAGGATCTGGCGGAAGTGGCCGGACATGGTTCCAAGAACAAGAGCATGACCGCCTCGCGGTGGAAGATGGAGGCCAAGGTCTTCTCGATCAGGCATGGCGGCGCCGAGTATTTCCCGGCCTTCGAGTTTGAGGAAGGGCAGCCGATTGAAACCGTTGCCAGAGTGCTCGCCCTGCTTGGTGAGAAAAAGTCCGGCTGGCAATTGGCATTCTGGTTTATCTCCCCGAATAGGTGGCTTGCCGGCAAGCGCCGGTCGATGCCCTGAAAGACGGCAACGTGGTGGTGTCGGCGGCAGCCCATCAGCTGGAAAATATCGCCGGATGATTTCCTCACCTCCCTCCCTCTCCCCTTCCCCGCCTCGAACTCACACGAGATCAAGGCGGGACGAGACTTCACAGAGTTCATGATCGGCGTTTCGGAAGCCGCTCTTTTAATCCCGGCAAGGGCCGTCCCAGCCGGTTTGCGCCGTTATTCCTGGGCAGCGATCCTATCCCAACGCAATATCTCGCGACCGACTCCGAATGCGCGGTTCATGAGACGATCTTTCACGATGTGCCGATCGACGAGCGGAACAAAACTGTTGGCGCCAACAATATTAAGCCGCTTGCCCATTCGGTCATCGAGCTGAAGCGTGATCTTGTTCTGATACCCCTGTTCGCACCTGATCTCGCCAAATGAGGCATCCGCAGGGCAGACCTCATCGATACAACGGCCACTGACTATTACATCACTGCTCAGTGGGCATCGGCTGTTCACCAAAGCAGACCGGACGCACATGGCCTGATCTGGACGTCTAAACGTTGTGATCCACAGCAGGCAGTGCTCCTGTTCGGAGATCGCATCGCGAAGACTCATCTGCTCGAGATCAGCAATATCCCGATCTACTCGGACGGAGAAATGCGGCAGGTTGTTGCATTTGCCGCGCGCGTCGATATCACCTCGTACTGTAATGACGGCAGCCTAAGGGGATATATGCCTGCCGACTAAAGCAGATTATGCGAACCTCCCACAGGAGTTCATTCGACTGGCAGCAATTTATTTCTGCAATGACAGCGAGCACCGGGTATGCCGACGTTCACCCGTGCGCGTCAGTGCACCGATCTCCACGAGCTGCTGAAGGTCGCGTGTTGCTGTAGCGCGGGATGTATCTGTGATCGAAATGTAGTTTTCGGCACTTAGCCCCCCCTTGAAGCCTGCCGTACCTTCCTTGAAGATGCGCGCGACTACCTTTTCCTGCCGCTCGTTGAACTGGCCACGAAAGGGTTCAACTCCACGGCTATTGTTCGGCAGCAGCGGTAAAATATAGCCCATTCTTCGTCCCTCAATTCGTAACGGCGCATGGCAATCTCCTTTCAACGAGATTGAATCACAAACCTTCAATAAGATGAACCCCGTTTATGAGGACACGGCCTAGGAAAATAAAACCAAAAGCCCAGAGAGTAGTTGATGCCTCAACGCGGCTTTCGGAAGAAGGCGGGATGAATTCCTAAGCGCTGCAACCGGGCATAGAGGCTTCGTCGGGGAAGCTTCAGCGCCTCTGCGACGGCCGATGCGTCACCCCCATGTCGTTGGAGTGCCTGGGTCAAAACGGTTGCCTCAAACGCATCCATCTGTTCAACCAGACCCAACCTCGTTGACGCTTGGGGGTGCGGTGAGGCAAGACCAAGCGCGACCTGCGTTGCATAGTTGCGCAATTCGCGGATATTTCCCGGCCATTCATTGGTCAGGAGAAACGCCTCCATCTCGGCATCGATCTGCTGACTGGGGAGCCCATGGCGACGCGCTGCATCAACCAAAAACACATGGAACAGGATGGCGATGTCCCCCTGCCGTTGGCGCAGTGGCGGCACACCGATGCGCACGGTCTGGAGGTGATACAGAAGATCCTGCCGCAAGTCTGCCTTTTCATCGTCACCGGCAAGGTGTCTCCTCGCCAAGGTAGTAACGATCCTGACATCGACGGGCGTCGTCCCGCCGCTTGGATTGGGCATTTCACGGCTTTCCACCACGCCTAGCATCCGCCCCTGCATCAGGGAAGACATGATTTCCGCCCCATCCAAAAACAGCGTTCCACGCTGGGCCTCGGCAATCAGCCCGCGACGAAGGCGCGTGCCGAAGAGTGTCTCGTCAACCATCGCATCCGAAATAGACGCGCAATCGACGCGGATGAATGGACGCGCGCGACGCGGGCTTCCCTGGTGTAATAGCCTTGCAATCAACTCCTTGCCCGTCCCGGTCTCGCCTTCGATAAGCACATTGACGTCCGTCGGGGCGACCCGTTCAATCAAGTCCCGCAACTGCACCATAGCGGGCGTCTGGCCGAGCAGCGGCGATGTCAGTTCCGCCTCGAGAGCCGCCTGACGCAGCCGCCGATTGTCCACGACCAGACGGCGGGTTTCCAGCGCGCGCCGGACGGAGGCGACTAGATGGTCCGTCATGAACGGCTTTGCCACGAAATCGAATGCGCCCCGCTTCAAGGCGGCGACTGCCATGGCGATATCGCCATGCCCTGTCATGAGGATGACCGGCAATTCGCGATCGCGGGCAAGGATTGCGTCGAACAGGTCGTTGCCATCGAGGCGCGGCATGCGAAGATCGGTGACGATGGCACCGGGCAGCGTGGTGGAGAGGCTGGCAAGCGCCGATTTGCCATCGTCATGCACCTCCACCTCCAAGCCGGCGATGGCAAAACTGTCCGCCAACGCTGCACGAAAGGCGACGTTGTCTTCGACGAGCAGGATCTTCTCTGGTGCATTCTGCGTCATGCCGCCCTCATGGTAACGGTAAAGGCCGCGCCCCCAAGCGCCGACGCCGTGATGGTGAGAGCGCCGCCAAGATCGCTCATGATATCCCGGGCAATGCCAAGACCAAGCCCGAGACCATTTACCTTGCCGGTCACGAAGGGCTGAAAGACTTGCTTGCCGAGCTGCGGATCGATGCCCGCGCCGTTATCGGCAACCGTCAGGCAAATCATGTCCTCGTGATGCTCCACCGTTATCGCAATCTCCGGATCGGCGTGTCCCTCCAGCGCGTCCATGGCGTTCTGCAACAGATTGACCAGAACCTGTTCGAGCGGCACACGCTTGCCAAGCACGCTTGGTTGACCACTTGGCGGCAGGGTCAGGCGAATGCCAGCCTTCCGAATCCGGTCTTCCATCAACAGCATCGCGCCCGCGATAATACCGTCCAAGGGTTCTTCGCCGATTTGCCCCTCTCCCTTGCGTGAGAAACCGCGCATTTCCTGCGTCAGCGTGCCGATCCGCTCCGTCATCGCAATCATCGTACCGAGGCTGTCGCGAACGCGTTCGCTGCGACTGGCGGCAAGATGGTGGAGCGCATTTTCCGAAAGGGTACGGATGGTAGCAACCGGCTGATTGATTTCATGCATGAGGCCAGCGGTAATGGAGCCGACGGAAGCGAGCCGATTGGCCTGCGCCAGTTCCTCGCGCGCCTCCCGATAACGCTGATCGGCAATTGCCCGATAGCCCATTTCTTCACGCAGCTGCGCCGTTCTTTCAGCGACCGCCGCCTCCAGGCTACGCCGCTCCGCAGCGCGCCTTGCAGTACGATTGGCCTGCCACCAGACAGCGAAGCCGGCGAGAAGCAAAAGCGGCAGGATGGCAAGCGTGGCAAACGTCGCTCGCCGGTCCGCGGCGATACGCGCTTGTCGCGTGTCGAGAAGATGCAGGATGAGAAGATCCGTTCCGACGATGGGAAGTGCAGCATAAATCATCTCCGCGCCCTGCGCCGTCTCGATCCGATCCGGTCCCGCAACGCGATAGTGGCCGGGCTCGAGCTTTGCATCGCCATACTGGCCGACCGCATCGATCCGCTGACGAACGGCGGTGGGCAAAGGAGCAAGGGTTGTGAGAATCTGGTCTTTGTCAGGTGCCGCCAGAATGATGCCGTTGGCATCGACGATCAGTGCGCGCCCCGGATCACCGGCCCAGATGGCGGAAAGCGCGCCGAACTCATATTTGACGACGACGACGCCGGACGCGGCATCGCTTCGGCCGACGCGCCGCGCCAGAAACAAGCCTGCCTGGCGGGTGAGCAGGCCCGCGCCATAATACTCCGCCTTCCCCTCCCGCATTGCGCCGGTGAAATAGGGACGGAAGCCGAAATTCTGCCCGACGAAGCTGCTGTCATCGCGGGCATTGGAAGCGGCCACGGCAACGCCGTCGCGATTGATCAGATAGATATAGGAGGCTCCGGTCTCTCGCCCGAGAGAACCGAATTTCTCGCTGAGCCGCGCTGCCGTCTGAGCATTCCTGGTCGAGAGAACATCGACGAGATCGCCATATTCGCCCAGAACGATCGGCATCAGCCGAAAACGGGCAAGCTCGCTGTCGATCAACAGGCTGTGCTGACGCACCAGCAGCGCAGCCTCCTCCGCCAGCTGCTCCGACGCTTGCCGACGCGACCAAAGGGACGCTCCGCTCCAGACGAGAGCGGTGACGGCCAGCACGATCAGCAAAAGCACTGAGATCTGTAGGCGAGGTTTCAGAAACATCTGTGCAGGATATTGCACGCTCAATCAAAACGCCATGCAAAAATCAGCACAGATTTCGCCTCAGGTCTTACGAAGAAACCGATTAAACATATTAACTTCAATATCTTGATCGAAATTCAATCAATCCTTCACACGATGACCTGCCCTCCCTCACATTGCAGGAAGAGGACGCGCCGTCGGGAGGATGTCCTAAAAGCTTTAAATGAACGGTCATGTGCCGATCGGCAAAGACGCTCTCTGTGGAGCTCGCTGGTCATTCGGAGGGAAGACTCCAAGCTCAAGCCGCGCGTCACGATCTTGCTCGTGCCTTAAAAAATGGCACGGGCGTCTTTGTGAAACTTGACCAAGGGAGGGTCTGAGTGTGTTGATCGAGACTAGAAATACTGTCACCCAGGGAGCAGCAAATCAGGCTGTCGCGCAGTCGCCAGACCGCAAGCAGCGCCTGAAATCGATTATCGGCGGTTCGACGGGCAATCTCGTCGAATGGTTCGACTGGTACGTCTATGCCGCGTTTGCGCTCTACTTCGCACCGCATTTCTTTCCCGCAGGCGATCAGACCGCACAGCTCCTGAATTCCGCAGCCGTCTTCGCCGTCGGCTTCGTGATGCGCCCCGTCGGCGCATGGATCATGGGTCTTTATGCCGACCGCCATGGCCGCAAGTCCGGACTGGCGCTTTCCGTGACCCTCATGTGCCTTGGTTCGCTGATCATTGCCCTTACACCGGATTACAACACGATTGGCGTTCTGGCACCTACGCTTCTGGTGATCGCCCGTCTGTTGCAGGGCCTCTCCGTCGGCGGCGAATATGGCGCCTCTGCCACCTATCTCTCCGAAATGGCCGGCAAGGAACGCCGCGGCTTCTTTTCTTCCTTCCAGTACGTCACCCTGATCTCGGGCCAGCTTCTGGCCATCGCCGTCCTCATCATTTTGCAGAACGTCATGAGCCCGGAAGCCCTCAACGCCTGGGGTTGGCGCATTCCGTTCTTTGTCGGTGCAGCACTCGCCGTCGTGGTCTTCTGGCTGCGTCGTGGTCTCGCGGAAACTGAAAGCTTCAAAAACGCCAAGGCAGAAGGCAAGCCGAAGTCTGGCTTCTGGCAGCTTCTGACCAAGCATCCGAAAGAGACCGCCCTTGTCATGTTGCTGACTGCAGGCGGCACCTTGGCTTTCTATGCCTACTCAATCTACATGCAGAAATTCCTGGTCAACACGTCCGGCTTCTCCCGCGAGGTGGCGAGCGAGATCAATGCGGTTACGCTTCTCATCTTCATGCTGTTGCAGCCGCTTGCGGGCGGACTGTCCGACAAGATCGGGCGCAAGCCGCTGATGATCGCATTCGGAGTGGCGGGCGTACTCTTCACCTATCCAATCTTCTCGGCCCTAGAACAAACGAGGGACCCGCTGATTGCCGGACTGCTGGTCATGGCCGCTCTGGTGATCGTGACGGGCTACACCTCGATCAATGCCGTGGTAAAAGCAGAGCTCTTCCCCGCCCATATCCGCGCGCTCGGCGTTGCTCTTCCCTATGCGCTCGCCAACACGCTCTTCGGCGGCACAGCGGAGTTCGTTGCACTGCGCTTTAAGAGCGCCGGTTGGGAACAGGGCTTCTACTGGTATGTAACCGCCATGATCGGCGTGTCACTCATCGTCTACTTGTTCATGCGTGACACCAGCAAGCAGAGCGAGATCATCGAAGACTAAGGTCGAGGGGGGGCAGCCCCCCCTCGACTCACCTCGGGGGCCTTACCGATTGCCATCCGGGCACCGCAAGATGGGATTACGTGAATTCTCTTCCCCTGCCTTTGAAGGGATTCGAACCGCGACTGCAATAGGCATAAAAAAATGCGGGCTTTATGGGCGTAGATTTCTGCACCAATTGGTGCTATTTGCATATCAACGTTTTGGAGCTAGTTATGCGATCAACCATCAATCTCGACGACAGCCTTATGGAAAGAGCGAAGTCCCTAACGGGCACGAAGGAAACGGCGGCTCTTGTGCGTCAAGCACTAGAGACTTTGGTGCGAGTCGAGTCTGGCAAGCGGCTAATCGCTCTTGGAGGCACTATGCCTGACGCTGACGCAGCGCCTCGCCGCCGGAGCGACGTGGGGAAGTGATCCTTGTCGACAGTTCAATCTGGATTGATCATTTCCGACACGTAGAGCCGGAGCTAGTCAAAATCATCGGAGATGATCAGCTGCTTTGCCACCCTTTCGTTGTAGGTGAACTGGCCTTGGGTAGTCTGCGAGAACGGGATGCGGTATTAGCATTTCTCACAGCTCAGCGTGAAGCAGTAGTCGCAACCCATGCAGAGGTAATGACAGTCATTGATCGCCAGTCGATATTCAGCATGGGGATCGGCTATACTGATGCACATTTGTTGACTTCAACTCTCCTGGACCGACGATCCAGCTTGTGGACGAGGGATAAGCGCCTTGCGGCCGCCGCTCGGAAGGTTGGCGCGGCGCTTTATCCCTCTCCGCATACTCCTCATTAGAAATGAAGTTACGAACCCTTGAGTGCAATTCCGCTCTTGAAGGGATATGAACCAGCGACCCTGATAATCAATTTTCCCCGAGTGGGAGAGTGTATTAACACAGCAATTCGTGGGAACGATTTGAATAAGATCGACCAGTCTCTTGATCCCATGGCGACCGCTAGCATCATTGATCTGAGCGTCGTGCGGAGATTAAGCACTATAACGTCCGCATAATTGCGGAGATTAAGCTTGCTATTCTCCGCATTCGGAGCGTACTATGAACTATGGCGTATATCTGGCAATCCTCTCAATGGCCGAAGTTCCACTGGAAGCTCGAGCGCTTGGCGTCGAAAGTGTCAGCCGTACGCCTTGATCAAGGGCGCCTCATCGGCCGCGTCGAGAGCCTCGGGTTTCGTATACGGGAAGCAACGTTCCTGCAGGCGCTGACGGACGACGTTGTCAAATCGTCGGCGATCGAAGGGGAGCGTCTGGATGAACAGCAGGTCCGGTCATCGTTAGCCCGACGGCTTGGTATCAACATCGATGGTTTCGTGACCCCGAACAGGTCTGTTGAAGGTATTGTCCATATCACTCTCGACGCTACGATCAATTGCTCACACTCACTGACGGCAGAGCGGCTATTTCAATGGCATGCAGCGCTGTTTCCGACCGGACGAAACGAATGGGGCCACAAGCTGCGTGTCGGAAATTGGCGTGACGACTCAGGCGGTCGTATGGAAATCGTGTCAAGCGCATTCGGATACGAGAAAGTTCACTATGTCGCGCCGCCGGCAGATTGCTTGGAGCGTGAGATGTCGACCTTCCTCGAATGGTTCAACAAAACGCATGATCTCGATCCTCTCGTAAAAGCGGCTGTCGCCCACCTTTGGTTCGTAGCCATCCATCCATTCGGGGATGGCAACGGTCGCATCACCCGTGCAATCGCAGACATGATACTTGCACAAAGCGGTGGCGGGGCACAGAGACTTTACTCCATGTCCGCCGCTATTGAGAAGTCGCGAACGGGCTATTATGAAGCCCTGCAATTAGTCACTAGTAACGAATCTCTCAACATAACAAGCTGGGTCGAGTGGTTCTTGGATCGTTTGGGCAACGCGGTTGAAGGTGCGCTCGCAACTCTCGATAACGTCTTGCTGAAAAATGACTTTTGGCAAAAGCATGCTGTGCATGATCTTAATCCGCGACAAGCTAAGGTCCTCAACAGGTTGCTAGAGGGCAATTTCGAAGGCAAGCTCACATCAACGAAGTGGGCGAAGCTGACGAACGCATCTCAAGATACGGCGTCCCGCGACATTGCAGACCTGTTGGAGAAAGGCATTCTACGGAAAGGGGAAGCAGGAGGCCGCAGCACATCCTATGAGCTGATTGTGGATTTTCGGAGAACCAATTGACGAGAGGAGCTCAGTTAGAGGCGTTAGAAGTCGCGATGGCTCTTCCTCCGGAAAGCAACACATCACTTCGGCGTAGTCGCATAAATTCAATCAGCGTATTAATACCTCATTAACCTCATTCCCTTAGCAAGCCGCGCCCAGGCTGGGCTGTAATCTGCAAGGGAAACCTGAATGAGCATAGATCAATCGGCAATCGTCTTTCGGCGCAAGATTTCCAGCTTCTGCGACATGAAGTTGGCACCACTCACAGACGCAAGACAAGTTCGAGCAATTTCAGAATATATGATCGGTCTCATCGATGACCAGATGCCTGCTCCAATGCTCGGCAGGCACGTCAATTGGGAAGAAATCTCACTCGCATGCGGTCTTGAGCAAATATCAGCAGAACTCAGGAGGGTCGGCCAGTACGGTTTCGATGCGATCTCACGGTGGCTCGCTGAAACCGGGCGAAGCCATAAAAGGCCCTCGGCCGCACGCAAAGGAGCAGAAACACGGAGCCGCGTAAAAGGTCTCTCAAGCAAACAAGCTTCTGACGCGGCAAAACCCGGTTATCGATCAAAGCCCGGCCCGAAACCCAAGCCCATCGAAGAGTTCCCGGAACCGCTTTTCGAGACTTACGACGAACCGGTGTCGTTTCAGGCGGCTCTCCAATTTCATATCGACCGTTTCGGCGAGAGCTATTACCATTTGCATCGCGCCATTTTCCGAGAAGGAGATGCGCTTGAAGCAACAACGTTGTTGAGCTGGTTGAAGGGAACGAAAGTGCCACGCAGCGTGGCAAACTTGGAAATCCTCAATCGAATAGAACGCCGGTACCGACTGCCACTCGGTTACTTCAAGGAAAAGCTGCCACATCAGTCTCGCGCCGGGGCCGGATATGACGTTGGTGACGACGTATCTCCCGCGGAGCGCCGACGTCTGGCATGGCATCTGCCGGATGATTTCAACTTACTGCCGGAGGAAAAGCGTGCGGAAATCCTTGAATGGGTAAGGCGGGTTATTCTAACCGGTGCGACGGACTATCGTCGTTATCAGGCGCTGGCGACGAAACAACGTTATGCCATCCGCTTTCCTGGCGTAACGTACGGCGGTTCTCGCAGACCGATGACGTCACCCCGTAAGGTGGTCGATGAATGTAAAGACGAGCTGGAAGACCCCGATATGCTTTCCGGCGTAATCGACGCACCTGCCCAACTTGCGCTCGAAATGGCCAATCTAATGTCGTTCAAGACCGCGACCCTGACGGCAGTCGGCTTCAAGCGCAATGGAGTTTGGGGCGAGGAAACGGCATCTCAGAAGCTCGAACATCTTGGGTTGATGTTTGGTGCTCTTGCTGCGTCACCTGAGGGCGAAGTCGCCGGTCGAGGCGTGCCGCTTAGCGCATTGACCTTTGGACTCTTGGTTTTTCCGGGTGTCTGGGATTGGTATCTACAGTGGCGGGAGCGACGACGCGGCTTCTACACGGCCTGGGAAGCGGACATGCTCAGCATCTCGTTGTCGCTCACCCGAGAGGAAACCGGTTGGATCAGGCAGCATCCCGAACTCATCGAGCGCGTGGTGCCGGTAAATGGCTTGGTTACGAAAAAGGAGATCGCCTTCGCCCGGCGTGATTGGCACGCTTGCTGCGACGCGTTCCATTCTCACGCAAGGAACCGCATCAGGGAAATCCAACGGGTGATGCGCGTTCATCGAGACCCATTTGAGCCGATCATGTGTGTGCTTGAGGCACCAAGCCCGCTTGCCGAATACCGCAAGATCACAGACGAAATCCTTTTCCGCATGCCTGACAAAGACCGCTATCCGAGAGCTGCTGCAGAATCCGTGCGCTCGTTTCTCATGTTGAGGCTAGGACTTCATCTTGGGTTGCGACAGAAGAACCTCCGACAGCTGCTGTTTTGCCCACGCGGACATTTCCCAACGTCCGAAAGGCGTCTGGAAGAGATGCGGCGCGGAGAAATTCGGTGGAACGACAGAGAGCGAGGCTGGGAAGTTTTGATCCCGTCGGTCGCCTTTAAGAACGCCAACTCGTCGTTCTTCGGATCAAAGCCATTCAGACTCATCCTGCCAGACTTGCTCAACCTTTATCACTACATCAACGCCTACATCGAACGTCATCGAAAGGTTCTGCTCGGTCAGGCTACCGATCCGGGTACTTTCTTCGTCAAAACCGTCAAGCTATCAAGCGCTGACGCCGCCTATAATCAAACGACATTCTACGAGGCTTGGCGTCTCATCATCCAACGCTATGGTATCTATAACCCTTATACCGGTCGCGGAGCAATCAGTGGCTTGCTGCCGCACGGCCCACACAATGTTCGGGACGTGTTGGCAACGCACATCCTCAAACTCACGGGCTCATATGAACAGGCGAGCTATGCCATTCAGGATACGCCGGAAATGGTTCAACAGCACTACGGGCGTTTCTTGCCGCAAGACAAAGCAGCACTTGCGGCCAAAATACTGAACCAAGTATGGGAGGCGGCGTAAAGGGTGCCGGGCTGGCGATGTCATGAACACCGCCAGCGTTCAGCGAAGAGATCCACGATCCAGCGAACTGCTTTGTTACTAATTGCACTGCGAGCTATAGATTCGAAAGAGGCATTACGGCGCCAACCTCATAATTGGGACCTCGAACTATAACTCCGCAACTTCAGAGGCTTCCGCGACTCAAGAAATGACAACCATCGATCCTGCCGCCCCAACTAGGCTTGCATACCGCAGCAACGCCCAATCGCCTTCGCCGTCGGAAAAGCAATAATAATCAGACATCTGGATCGCTCTCGCAAACATTAGGCCTCCAAAACGGAAGCGCGGACGGCGGCAAATTGCTGCTAGATGCCTCCGTCCGTCTTCCTGTTTCACATAGCGGGAAGAACAGCGATGTCGCGAACTTCGTTGTCCGTGCCTGTAATAGCACCGACTTCCGCTGCGGCACCCGTTTCGAGATTGACGGTGTAAAGCATTTTGTTTGCAGCGAGATAGGCGGTATTCTCGCCGCCTTCCATGCCCTGGATATCGAAGGCATAGGTGGCGGGTTTATCTTTAAGCCCAAGCTTGCCGATCGCCTTCAAAGTGCCGTCATTCGGCTTGGTCTGCTGGACCAGAGCACCGATGGTCGCGTCGATATTGAACATCGCGGTCTTTTCTGGCTTGCCGATGGAGTTGGTGTAGGCGGCTGCGACAATGTTGGGCACCTCGCCCTTGTGCATGTCACCATCCTCGAAGGCTAGCGTTCCGTCTACCGTGACTGCACCGGTATCGGGGTGAACACGGTGGTTGGTGGTGCCACTCATGAAACGAAGACGATCAGCCATCGGGTTGAAGTCAACGACGACCGGCGCCTCCGTCATCGTCAGCATCTTGTCCATTTTCGCCAGATCGGTGGCTGCACCGCTTTCGAGATTGACGGTGACGATGCGATGATCCGGGGTAACGCCGATGACCGTCTTGTTGCCGGGGCGGTAGTCGATGCCGACGAGCTTGTCGACGCCGGTTACTTCCATGGTCTTTGTCACCGCGGGCTTTTCAGTATCGAACATGACGAGTGTCTTGTCGCCCGTCAGCCCAAGAACGGGTGCCGAAAAGGCTGTCGATGCCATGGCGGCGAAGGCTGCGGAGGCGATCAGTGCGAAACGAATGGTCTTCATGTCTTTCTCCCGTGCGTTCAACGTTCAAGAAGGCGTCAGGCACTCGGCTTTTGACCCTTCTTTGTTGAAGACACCGCAAAGGATGCGTTTGGATGCAGGTGAGAAAAATAATTTTCAGGGTGCATTCATTCGCTGCCTGGATGGGTATAGTTCCAGAAGGCTGACGATGTTCAACCGCGGCATCAAGGGAGGATAAGGATATTGATGGGCTCTGGGCCGGATGATCTGGATAAGGCGCTTGCCGCCTGCGCCAAGGGCGACCGATTGGCACTGCGACGCATTTTCGATCAGGAGGCCGGGCGGCTGGTCGCTGTGGCGCAACGCATCGTCAGGCGTCGCGAGCTTGCCGAAGAGGTGGTCCAAGAAGCCTTTATCCGAATATGGACCCACGCTTATCAATACAGTGCCGACCGTGGCTCCGCGCGGGGATGGATTTATGCCATCGTTCGAAACAGGGCGCTCAATCTCCTGCGGGATGGCAGGCGTGAACATTCGGTCGCAGAGGTCGAAACGCTTCAGGAAGCCGAGCAAGCAGACACAATCATGGCAGCGTGGCACCGGCTGGACCGGCAATCCCGGCTGCACGAATGCCTCGGATCGCTCGATGAAACGAAGCGGCACGGGATTCTTATGGCCTATGTTGGCGGGTATTCACACGGGGAGATCGCCGGCAGACTGCGAATTCCGCTTGGGACCGTGAAATCCTGGATCAGGCGCGGGCTTGTGACGCTTCGGGAGTGCATGGCATGACCTATGATCGCACGGACATAGCGCACCTCGCCGATGAGTATGTACTGGGTTTGGCCGAGAGCGCCTCCGCCGCGGAAATCGAGGAAGCCATGGAGCGTGATCCCGAACTGAAGGCCGCGATTGCCGCAAGCCGCGAGCGTTTTCTGCCGCTCGACACAGCAGTTACACCGGCAACCGTCGACGAGGCTCTTTGGCATCGCATTGAATCAGCGCTGCCTGCGCAGCATGCGAAAAGCGACACTCCTGTGTCCACGGTTGCGAATGATAATAACAGCAAAGGCTGGAAGATTGCGGCACTCTCGTCATTTGCAGCTGCGTTGTTGCTTGCGATCGGTCTTGGATACAGCCTCACTCGCACGATAGAGCCGCTTGTCGTCGCCGTTCTGATCAATGAGGCCGGAGAGGTTCAGGCTGTCGTCGAGGACTTTGGAAACGAGCGGGCGACGATACGGATGCTGGCCGATTTTGCCGTGCCGAACGATAAAGCGATAGAGGTCTGGACGCTTCCGTCGCGGGAAATGGGGCCTGTTTCGCTTGGATTGCTGGAAGGCGTTCGCTCGGCTCGCCTTGACGGGCCCGCATTGCCAACCCCGCGTGACAATCAGCTATACGAGATCACGCTCGAACAGGCGGGTGGATCGCCAACAGGTCGTCCCACTGGCCCGATCTTGGCGAAGGGATTGGCGAGGTTTCCGCGCTGACATATTTTGAAATGACGTCCGATTATTGAGACAGTGGGCGCATGCTTGGATGCGCCCACCCTGTCATCAGGCAAGAAACTCGATCAGGTCCTGGTTCAGGCGATCAGGAGCAGTCGCAAACAGGCCATGAGGTTCTCCGTCATACTCGATGAGCTTTGCTCCGGCGATACCGTTCGCAGCCGCTCGGCCTGTTGGATCGATTGGCACCGTCTTGTCGCCCGTGCCGTGGATGACCAGCGTGGGGATTGTAAACGCCGCGAAATCTGGCCGGAAGTCCGTCTTGCCGAATGCGTCAACGCAATCGATTGTGGCCTTCGGGCTTGCCATAACACCGAGAACAAAGGACCAGTCCAGAATGCCTTGGCTTACCGGGCTGGTCACGAAGCCGACGCCGTAGAACGTCTTGGCAAAGCTTTGCAGGAAGTCGAAGCGATCCTTGCGGATATCCTTCTTCATGCCTTCAAAGACGCTGGCATCAACGCCATCAGGGTTGCTCTCGTCCTTGAGAAGATAACCGGCAACTGATGCGACGAGAACTGCTTTTGATACTTTCGACGCGCCGTACCTCGTGAGATAGCGAGCAATTTCGCCACCGCCCATGGAAAAGCCGACAAGCGAAACACTCTGGAGTTCTAGGCCATCGATGACAGCGGCAAGGTCATCGGCGAAGGTATCATAGTTGTAGCCGCTCGCCGGATGTCCAGACTGGCCGAATCCCCGACGGTCATATGTGATGACCCGGAAGCCTGCTTCCAGCAGAGCCACCGTCTGGTATTCAAACATATCGCCGGTCAGCGGCCAGCCGTGGATAAGAATGACCGGACGGCCTTCGCCCATATCCTTGACGTGCAGTTTCGTGCCATCTTTTGCTTCGATGAGTACCATCTGGTGACTCCCTTGATGATGTCATCGGTAAAGCTTGCAAAACACATAGAGTTCCTTCGAAACTTTTGACTTGAGCTGACCTGCCACGAAGCAGCACTGTACACTTTGACTCGCGTCTCAAATCACGGTCTAAGCTCTTGAGCGGAATCGAACCAGTGGCCACCGCGTGATGCACTAAATCAGGCACATAGGTTTCACGCACTGATTTGCTCAAGTATTGAGGGCAAACCTGTGGTGATCCCAGACTTGGGACGTTACGTCATCGATAGGAGAGCCGTCTCTGGTTCCGCAATAAGCGTATCTACCCAGCCCCATCGCGCCTACGGACTAAGCACAGCGAAAAGGTCGGCTTGTCAGAACGCTTCGGCGGCGCATTTCCGGTGACCGAGGCCGTATTTGCGACTTGTGGGGAGGAATACTGCTGCAAATCGCGTTTTAGGTAAAGTTCACTGGGTTTGCCTGCGATCTCGACCCAGAAACTACTCGGCGGCGATATCGTTATCGCCTAGCAACGCAATGAACGCTTCTCTCAGGTTTTGGCAACGATAAAGCAGTTCGACCTTTTCATTTTTGAGTCGCCGCAGAAAGGTCAGCTCTCTGTCGTCAGCGTCGTTCGACATTGCCCTGAGGCGGAGATCGGTTTCGATCTCTCGAACTGCCATTTCGCAGGCCGCGATTTCCTTAAGCAGCCGCTCCCAGTGTTTCTCCAACACAAAGCTCACGTCGTTGGTCCGTCTATCGCCCCTGTTTACCAAGGGTTAACATAACCGAAGCGGATTTGGGATGGCGGTTCCCTATATGGTTAACGCTGCAGAGAGTAGTGTGGACCCACGACACCCTAAATTAATACGCTAGGTAGCCGCTGGATGCGGAACACCAACCATTTCGGCTGCGTCGGTCCAGTTTTCTAACGGCTGCGCAACTTCGAATTCACCGTTGATTATATTTTAGTAATATATAGATCTCAATCATCTGGAACAACCATTGGGCGAATTCGATTCGGGGAGATGGTTCCGCGAGAAGCACTCTTCAGCTTTATCGGGACGGAAGATGGGGACCGTGAATGACCGCACCTGGAGCATTTTTCAAGAAGCGTCCATCTAACGGGGGTGGGTCTTTCTTAGATAATTCTGATACAAATCGAGCAAATAACATGCTCATCCGTGGCGGCCGAGTGGGGAAGTGTAAGAGGATCGTCGGTGGCATAGCGCCTTGTGAAGCGCGTTTGGTACTGTCATTTGAAAGTTTGTCCGTCATTTCGGCGGCGGCAGTTACATCGGTGCTCCTCTGGTCTTCGCCATCGCTGGCAGGTAGCTGCGATCCCGCTGGCCCTGGAACCTGGAGCTGTTCCGGCGCTGCCACAGGGAGCGATCCGTCGGCGGTGATCTTTTCCTCCGCGCCCGTAACGGTTGTCACACAACCAGGATTTGGTTTGTCAGCCTCTGGGGAAGCCATCAGAGTCGAGACCATCGGAGGGATCGCCATAACGGACGGAAATGCGTCCTCCATAACGTCCTCTGGTGGGCAGGGTATTTTGGCGATCAATGATGTTTTCGGCGCGGTTGAAATAACATCGAACGGTAGCATCACCGGCGTTGACGGTATCTATGTCATCAATACCGGTACAGGTCCCACAACGATCACATCCTCAGGCACGGCGATTGGGACAATCGGTAATGGTGTCTATGTTTCCCACGACGGTTTCGCAACAGACCTGACCGTCAGCCAGACGGGCGGGACGATTTTTGGCGCGGATAACGGAATTTCCACAACCAATCGTGGATTTGGGGTGACCGCA
The DNA here is from genome assembly GCF_900013505.1 of Agrobacterium deltaense RV3. Lineage (NCBI taxonomy): Bacteria > Pseudomonadati > Pseudomonadota > Alphaproteobacteria > Hyphomicrobiales > Rhizobiaceae > Agrobacterium > Agrobacterium deltae. The sequence goes on from NZ_LT009747.1 coordinate 148,777, forward strand.
ATTAGTGTCGCCGGCGATGTGGACGGTGCAGCCGAAAACGGTATATGGGCGCAAAATTTCGCTAACGCGACAGGCATCACGATTTCCCAGGCAGCCGGCAGCACGATAACCGGTTATACACATGGCATCCGCGCCGATAATTGGGCGGCCGGCGCCATATCGATCACGACAGCCGGGATCATCAACCAGACCCAGACTGGCGCGGCAAATAACGACACATTTGGTGTCTATGCCTACAATTCCACAGCCGGGACAGATATCATTCTTACCCAGACCGCGGGATCGATCTCCGGCAATTGGTTCGGCATGTATGCCAATAATCAGGGTAGCGGCTCAACGACGATCATCAGTTCCGGCGATGCCACGGCAATCGTACGCGCTGGACTTTACGCTTATAACGCGGCCACAGCGGACAGTATTGTTGTAAGCCAGACTTCCGGAACGGTCAAAGGCGGCACCTATGGTGTTTTCGCAGACAATGCGGGAACCGGCACAACAACGGTTACACTTTCCGGCGATGTGATCGCCTCCGGTGACTACGGTGTCTATTCGCGTAATGCCAGCAGCGCCACCGATCTGACCGTAAGACAAACGGCGGGTTCTATTGCTGGCAGAACCGGCATTCTGGCGTCGAATAGGGGTACGGGCGCCTCGCTGGTCAGCGTCGGTGGTAGGGTGAGTGGCGGTGCGGGCGCGGGTATCCAAACGATTGCAGCGAACGGCTCGACAATAGATATCGCAGCTTCCGCAACGGTCACGGCAACGTCCGGAATAGCCATTCGTGACGGCGGTGTTGCGGGTAACCCGATTGCATCGGACACGATTGGCGGGAATGTCGTCGTTAACAGCGCTGGCACCGTAACCGGTGATGCGGTCCTCGGCCTCGGCGATGACACCTTCAATCTGGCTAGGGGAACCTATATCGGTAATATCTACGGTGACGACAGAGACGACGCTCGAAGCAACGACGGTGTCACAAACCATGAAGGCAATGATACGTTCACCTGGACGGGCGGCACTCTGGCTGGCGGCTTCTACGGTCAGGACGGTTCCGATACAGCGATGGTAAGCGCATCGGCCTATGATGGTTCTCAGGTGCTCGACGGCGGCGATGATACCTCGGTTGCCGACGGCATGATCGATACGCTTACGCTTCGCGGTGTGAAAGCGACCACGAATGGCGGCAGGATCATCAATTGGGAAGTTGTCAATCTGGATGGTGCCAATCTGTCGATCGACGACGGCACATGGCATGTCGGCGAGCCGGACGAAGCAACGACCGGTGTGTTCCTGAACAACAATTCCACACTTGACGGCATGGCATCACTCGCCTTCGACGGCAATATGACGATTGATTCAACGTCCAATTTAGTCGGAACGGGCAACGGAACCGGGTTCTATTCGTTCAGCGGCGATGTGGCCAACGCCGGAACCATCACCACGGTGGACGATGCTGTCGGCGATGTCGTCATCATCGGTGGAAATTATAGCGGCAATGGCGGACAGATGCTGTTCGATGTTGCCCTTGGTGATGACAACTCCAATACGGATATGGTCATCGTCAATGGCGACACATCGGGCACGACAAATGTCGGCGTCAACAATGTCGGTGGCACGGGTGCGCAGACCAGTGAAGGTATCCGTATCATCGAAGTGAACGGTGCTTCCAACGGTGTTTTCTCGCTCATTGGCGACTACACGGTGGGTGACAGGCAAGCGGTCGTTGCAGGTGCCTACGCCTATCAGCTTTATCAAGGGGGCACTTCATCACCGAATGATGGCAACTGGTATTTGCGTTCGCAATTGACCGTGTCGAATCCGACGCCGACTGCTCCGCTTTATCAGGCCGGTGTTCCGACCTACGAGGCATACCCCCGGGCATTGCGGGGTCTGAACGGCGTGCCAACCTTGCAGCAACGTGTCGGTAATCGTTTCTGGGCCGGTAATGGCGCTTCTGTCGGCACACCTTATCCCACTCCCGAACAAGCAGGCGTTGCGATCGAAGGAAACGGTGTATGGGGCCGCATTGAAGGTGTGCATAACAGCATCGAACCGCGTTTCTCGACCTCCGGCACCAAGTCCGAGCAGAATATCTTCAAACTTCAGGCCGGTATTGATGGGCTGTTTACAGAAGCGGAAAGCGGCAAGCTGATTGGCGGGTTCACAATCCATTACGCCCATGGCAAAACCGACACCGGTTCTGTTTACGGCGATGGGGAGATCAGCACGGACGGTTACGGTCTTGGCGGGACATTGACCTGGTATGGCGAGAGCGGTTTCTATCTGGACGGTCAGGCTCAGATGACCTGGTACACGAGCGATCTCGACTCTCTCCTTGCCCGTACAAACCTCACCGACAACAATGGCGGTTTTGGCTACACACTGTCGTTGGAAAGCGGCAAGCGCATTGCCATCGATCCAGCCTGGTCCATCACGCCGCAGGCCCAGCTGGTCTATTCCAATGTCGACTTCGACGCGTTTACCGATACATTCGGCGCCCGTGTCAGCCTCGACCGTGGAGAAAGCCTGCAAGGCCGTCTCGGTGTGACCCTCGACCACGAAAGCTCGTGGCGGAACGACGAGGGACTGCTCAATCGCACCCACGTCCACGGCATTGGCAATCTCTACTATGAGTTTCTTGAAGGGACGAGTGTCAATGTCGAGGGAGTGAGCTTCGCCAGCCGCAATGATCGTGTATGGGGCGGTCTGGGGATCGGGGGAACCTATAGCTGGGACGACGACAAGTATTCGATCTATGGCGAAGCTCTGGTTCAGACCAGCCTGAATGACTTCGGCGACAGTTACTCCGTCAGGGGACAGGTGGGCCTACGCGTGAAGTGGTAAAAGGCTGACGGTATCGGACCATTCCAGGACGCGCCGATGTAATGAACGTCGACGATAGCGGCACCCGTGATCGAAAATTCATAGATCGGCCGGATACCCCCAACCTGCCCCGGAAGCCGATAATTCTGGTCATCGCGAGCAGTTCATCAGGGTGGGTTTAGATCGCGCTACGCTGACGGGCCGATTGCGCGCTTGCACAACGGACCATACGAAACGCCGCGGGATCGATCGGCAGTGTTGATACTGGTCGGTCCGGTTCGACTGTGGTTGATCAGTTTTGCAGCAGATATTCTGGCCATTCCTGCGCGCCATGGAGTACGCGAAGAATTCGAACTGTCGTCTCGGTAGTGGCGTAGGCGGCGACGTAAGGTGTACCATTGATGACGAGTTCGCGTGTACCGGCGATTCTACCCAAGCGCCCACTGGCAGGAAAGTCGAGCAAGCGACGGGCGGCGGATACTATCCGCTCATCGATGAGAATAGCGGCCGCAGGATTATCTGCCTCAATATACGTGAAGATGGCGTCGCGATCCGATAGCGCAAACGCCGACCAAGTAAGCTTCACGATTCTGTCGAACCCACTTTAAGGCGGGCCGCCGCTCGGCGTTTGGCAAAGTGCGCCTCGGCCTCGTCGTCTGTTAAATCCGACCGAGTATCATTTAACGCTTCGAGCACCTTGGTCCGAAACCAGGCATCGTGTGTTTCACTCCCAGAAAGAAGTTCAAGAGGTAGCGCCCCTTCGTTAGCAGTCCGGGTGAGCATAATACGAACCGCATCAGATACCGTGAGCCCCATGCTTTCAAGCACGGCCGAAGCCCGATCCCGAACTTCGGCATCAATGCGTGTTTGGACAAGAGCGTTTGCAGCCATGACTATCTCCTACATTTTCAGAGATAGTAATGCAATTGAATGACGATTTCCAGATGCAGTTTTGTGCCGGAATAATCCGCTCTCGGCGCTCAAATGCTCTTGAAGGGATCAGAACCCTCGCCCCGAGAGTTAGTCCGCCAAGCTATTGAAAATACAGACGGTGCATGCAAGCGGAGCGTGGGTTGTAATGTTGCGTTAAATTATGCAACTTTTGCTCCGGTGAACACCGACAAGTATTGAACCCAAGGCACTGCGGAAAGCGGCCCATCTTGCCTCCTTGAAGAGCATGGAACGACGACCCGCCGTAGCGACGGACTAAGTCTCAGAGGATCAAATCATGGACTTGTGAGATCGATGCAAGTGCTTCAGTGCATAAGCACATCCCCCAGCGCCAGGATCCGGAAGCGGTAACGCAGCAATTCAGTGTTTCTCAGAGAATATTCTCACTCACCTCGCCTACACGGCGGGGATAGGAAAACGCGCGTACCGATCCGGCCAGCCATTACAGTTCGAGCTTTAAAGCCTCATCCATTTGTGCAGGTACCGAACAGCAGATTAGTGCCTCTCCAGCTGCTACGGCACAGCCAGGCTCTGATTGATAGCTGACGGCACCCTTGACAATCTTCGTTCGGCAATCGCCGCAATTGCCTGCTCGGCAGCCGAAGACCGGACTGAGTCCGAGCTGCTCGGCGACTTCCAGCAACGCCCCCCGCCTGGCTGCCAGAGTGTCTCTTTTCCCGACCGAGTGAAGACGACGCGGATCGGTGCCTTGGCTGCAGGCTTGCGCGGCAGAGAGGACGAGTAAGCACCTGGATCTCGCTTCAGGCCGGAAGGGCCAAACTGCTCTGCATGTATCCGACCGTCTGGGATATTTAGTCCGCGCAGCCCGTCATATATGGATTGCATGAAGGAAGATGGTCCGCAGATATAGAAATCATAGTCGTTAAATGGCAGATGTGCGTTCAACAGCGTCATGTCGACGCGACCGACTGCATCAAAAAGACCTTCGTCCTCGACATCGGGCGCTCCGAGCACCCGGATATCTCGAATTGTCCCTTCGCTGCGCTCAACCAGTTCGCCGATTTCGCGATCAAACGCTCTTTCAGCAGAGACATGCGACGACCGGAACAACCAGATTCCCCGCCGATAGCGCGTCCTGTCGCCAGTTTGGACAACGTGGCGCAGCATGGACAGCAACGGCGTGATCCCGATGCCAGCAGCGAGGAGAACGGCCGGCCGGTTCCGTTCCATCGCGTCGATGGTAAACGCTCCGACCGGTGGCAGTGCCTCGATCTCGTCGCCTTCACGCAGTGCGTGCAAGAGCGTTGATGCCCTACCCTGACTCTTCACGCTCAATCTGTAGAAGCCATCCAATGGAGCACTGGATATTGTATAGCTCCGACGAAGCGAGTCCGCCCCGTCCCTCATTCTGATCGGCAGATGCTGGCCCGCAAGGTGGGGAATGACAGCTTCTTCATCGACTGGTGCAAGGTGAAGCGAACGGACGGTGGAACTCTCCCGAATGGCCTTCTGCACGCGGAAGCGCCGCCACGTCTTTGGCTGGGCTGCTATCTTTAAGCGGCTAGCGGCCTCACTCCATCCGCCTGTCATCAAACTGTTCGGTGACATACCGCCTTCGATCAAGCTCCACCGCAGCGGCAAGGCGTCTTTGCGCATCACCACCTTCTCTGGCATGACATGCCACAGACGCTCGGCGCCCTCGAAGGCGGCAATTTCGGGTGAATCCAAAATGACGTCGACGCGGCCGGTGATCTGCAGCATGTCGCCCGTCTCGTGATCCACGAACAGAAGTCCGGCGCGCGAATTGATGATGAAGTTACCAAGCGTGTTGAAAAACTGATTTCCATTGAAATCCGGTATGGTCAGGCCACCATCGGCATCCACGCGGACGAAACCGCGTCGGCCGCCCCGATGGGAGACATCCACCTGCCGTCCCTCACCCTCGCGCTCCACATATGAGGCAACGAAGAGGGTGTCGGCAGCTGTGATGAGACCCCGTGCGTCTGCGTCCAGTCCATTTGAAACCAGCACCTCGGACCGCCTCGGCAAAGCCGGATCGCGCACAAAGCTGAACTGCCGATTTTGGATGTAGCGCGGACAGTTGCCGAAGCTCTGCCCGACTGAAACGGAAAAGCGTTCGTTGCCGCTGCGGATGACAGTACCATTTAGCCGATTGCGTCGGCGCGTTATTAGATCGACGCCAACCAGACCGATCGGTTCCCCATCGATGATGCCGGCTTCGGCCGGATCATCCGGATCGCTCGCGGCATTAATATCCAGCGTCAGAGGATCGGGCGAATGCAGAAAGCCTGGCCGTCCGCTGCGGATCGTCGCCCATGGCATGCCATCACGATCGACAGATCCGATCACGATGAAGGGCAGCAGCGAATAGAACTCCCGGTGCTGATCGAGCATAAAGGTGCGCAGGACCCTGCGGCCGATGGGGTCCATCTGCTCGACCACGCCGGCGTGCCGCTGCAACTGCAGTTCACCCGCATGCCATGGTGACGATGGTGAGGATTCTTCAGCAGGCATCGGCCTCTCCTTTGGGAAGGCAGCCGGAACCAAGGTCCCGGCCGCAAGATTGTCTCAGGCTGCGAGGCCGACCGGCGTTTTGGGGAAAGGGACGAAACCGGGCAAAGCTTCGATCCGCGCCAGCCACTGGAGAACATGCGGATGCGCTGCCAGGTCGACATTGCCTTCCGGCGCGCCAGCGATGTAGCTGTAGAGTGCGACATCCGCGATCGTCGGCGTTTCGCCTGTCATGAAGGGGTGATCATCAAGCTCCGCATTGATGAGGGCAAGAACCCGGTGAGCGCGTGCGATCACCTCCTCGGCCCGGAAATCTGCCCCGAAGACCGTAACCAATCGCGCCGCGCATGGGCCATAGGCAATCTCTCCGGCCGCGACGGATAGCCACTTCTGGATCTTCGCGGTGGAAGCCAGATCATCCGGCAGCCAGTCTTTGCGTCCGAACTTCGTGGCGACATAGACCAGGATGGCATTGGAATCGTTGACGACGACATCGCCATCTTCGAGCACCGGCACCTGCCCGAACGGGTTGAGCTTCAGGAACTCGGGCGTCTTGTGCTCGCCATGCGCCAGATCAACGTCGACAATCTCAGCTTTCACGTTGAGCAGAGAAAGGAAGAGGCGGGCGCGGTGCGCATGACCCGAAAGTGGAAAGTGATAGAGTTTCATCGCTGGCTCCCTTGAGATCCGGACACCATCATCCGGCGATGGCAGAAAGGTAGCGGCATCCATCTTTTCGTAGTAGAGCTCCATTTCTGGAGTCATCCTCTCGTTTTATGGAAGGCATATATGGATCGGCTTGATTCCATGGCGGTGCTGCTCTCTGTCGTGGAGCATGGCAGCCTTTCCGCCGCGTCACGCGCAATGCACTCGCCGCTCCCGACAGTCAGCCGCAAGATCGCCGAATTGGAGGCTCATCTCGGCGTGCGCCTGATCACTCGCACCAGCCGCCGGATTCTGCTTACAGAGGCCGGGGAGAGTTATGTCGCGGCAGCACGCGAGATTCTCGAGCGAGTGGAAGACGCCGAACGCCGTGCCAAAGGAGAATATGCGGCGCCGAAGGGTGATCTGACCATGACGGCGCCGATTGTCTTCGGCCGCTTGCATGTGCTGCCGGTGATCACGGACTTCCTGAAGGCCTATCCGGATATCAACATTCACCTGACGCTGAGCGATCGGACGGTCAGTCTCGCTGACGAACATATCGATGTTGCTCTGCGCATCAGCGCGCTTTCAGACAGCAGCCTGATCGCGATCCGTCTGGGTTCGATCCGCACCACGACCTATGGCAATCCCGACTATCTGAAGCGGCACTCCCTTCCCTCAAATCCTCACGACCTCAAGGACCATGATTGCATCGCCTTCAACGGAGTACTGTCAACGCGGTCATGGACGTTCCGCGACGGGGCAAAGGAAGTCGAAGTGCCGATCCGGACGCGCCTTTCCGTCAACACGGCAGAAGCGGCGGTCGATGCTGCAGCCGCCGGTCTCGGGATAACACGTGTCATGGCTTATCAGGCGAAGCGAGCAGTCGATGCCGGCTTGCTGGTGCCGCTGTTGGAGACTTTTGAACCGAAGGCGTCGCCGGTTCATCTCCTCCACATATCGGAGGGCCTGATGCCGCTCAAACTCAGAACGTTCCTCGACTTCGCAACTCCGCGACTGAGGGAATTGTTGAGATAGGGTAGGGCTTTCCCACATACAAAGGTTTTGTGAACGCCTTGATGGGATCAAAACCACCGACGCTGTTATTACAAACTCCCTCAGCACGAGATCGGCAGGCTAAGCAAGAGCTTGGTTTAACGTCACGGTTGCTTTAGAGGCAGTAAGCAGCCTGCCAATTCTCTGGGCCCATTGTAAATGGCTGCCGCCCAAACAGGTACGACCCACAATCAAGATTTCCGCCCCACGAACTGGGTCTGCAGTGGGTGGGACTGTTTCCCTAACAATGAGATTGGCAGACTGCTTCAATGTTGTTCGGTCCTGGCTAAGCGTCAGGTTCCCTGAGGTCGCCGATCAACGTCGGCACCAGTTCGCCGACGGTCGGATGGATCGGTACGGCCCATCTAAGTTTTTCGGTCGTGGCTTCCATGTTCATGGCATCGAGAACGCCATAGACCGCCTCGTCACCCCCCACCCCGAGAAAGGCGGCACCGAGTACCTGGTCGGTGTCGGCATCGGCCACGAGTTTGAGGAGGCCGAGCGTCTCGCCCTTCTCGACGGCGCGGCCGACGCGGCTCATGGGACGGGTCGAGACCTTGATCCGGTGGCCGGCCTCTTTCGCCTGGCGCTCTGTCATGCCAACACGCCCGAGCGGTGGATCGATGTAGAGGCCATAGCCGAGGATGCGGTCGGTCACCTTGCGGTCGCCGCCGTCGAGGAGGTTCGCCGCCGCGATCTCGAAATCATTGTAGGATGTGTGGGTGAAGGCCCCTCGCCCATTGCAGTCGCCAAGTGCCCAGACACCGTCGGCAGTCGTCTGCAGACGCTCATCGACGGTGATGAAGCCGCGCCGATCGGTCTCGACGCCTGCGAGATCGAGCCCGAGATCGTCGGTATTCGGCTGACGTCCGACGGCGACCAGGACATGGCTGCCACGAACTTCGCCCTGATCAGTCCGCACGACCACGTCTGCGCCGTCTCTGGCAATGGATAGCAGATTGTGGCCCCGAAGAATCTGGATGCCATCCTTTGTCAGTACATCCGCGATGGCTTGCGAGATATCCGTGTCCTCCCGAGCCGCCAGGTGCTGCCCGCGCTCGATGACAGTGACCTCCGCGCCGAAGCGCCGATACATCTGGGCGAATTCCAATCCAATATAACTGCCACCGAGAATGACCAGATGCTTCGGCAATTCCTCAAGCGCGATCATCGACGTGCTCGTGAGATAAGGCACGTCGGCGAGGCCCGGAACATCGGGGATATGCGGCCGCGCGCCCACATTGATGAAAATCTGCGGGGCGGTGTAGCGCTTCCCTTCCACGGATACCGCCTTCGCGGCGACGAATTTGGCGTGGCCATAGACCACATCCATCGTCTCGAGACTGTCGAACCAAGCCGCCAGACCGCTTCTCGCGTCTAGGGTCACCTTCCTGGCGCGGGCTGCCACGGCCGACATGTCCACGATGGGCTCGCCATCAATCTTGACGCCGAATTCCGATGCACGCCGGGCGACCTCGGCGGTCTTGGCACTGGCGACCAGGGCCTTTGTCGGCATGCATCCGGCATTTACGCAGGTTCCGCCAAGAAACTTCCGTTCGATCAGGACTACCTTGCGGCCCATCGCGGCCATGCGGGCGGCGAGGAACGGTCCGGCCTGTCCTGCTCCAATGAAGATCGCGTCGTACTCCCTCATGACACGGCCGTCGCGGCGAGCAGTGCAAGTGCAATGGCGACCGCATCTTCGATGAGGGCGGCGGGGAGATCACGGCCGAACCGGTTGGCGAGATAGCCGCGACCAGCCGCACCGCCAAATGTTCCGATCACAGCGCCGACGACACCCGCGAGGAGCCCAACAACCACCATGCCCTCAGTTGCGGCGATCGTCGCACCGCTGAGAGCGCCCGCCGCGATACGTGCTCCGAACTGCATGGGCACTTTGCGTGAAGGCGTGCTGGGAAGCTGGTCGGTGATGAGTTCGATGATGGCAAGCACGGTAAAAATCGCCACGGCCCAGATCGACCCCATGAAGGAGAGACTGCTTTGTGAAATATCGAACCATCCGAGATAGGCACTCCAGGCAACTACGGCGGGAGCGGTCATGGCGCGTAGACCGGCAACGAATCCTATGACAATTGTGAAAAGAATGAGCATGCGGGTCCCCAGAAAGTTGCGCAAATCAAGAACGTGCCGCGGCGCCTAATGGGCAGAGATATAGCGGGGCTACCGTACACGTCCGGAGGCATCACTCCGGAGGAAGGCTGTCAGCGTTGATCATGCCCCTATTGATCCACATGCCGTGTCCTAGGCCCGGTAAGTCTTAAGCGTACCATTCCCGAGCAGTTCGGTCGATAGCGGTGCGGAATCGACGCAGAGAACGAGATCACACGGCCCCCAGCTTACAAAGGGTCAGCGCTCAGTTGAGCTCCATGTTCGCTCTCAATGCATTTTGGGGACCAGCAATAACCAGCCCCGTTAGTGGTTTGCATGACCAATGGAGTACAACATAAGCGACTTCGACCTTTATTATTGGCCAGTTCCGTTTCGAGGTCTCTTCATTCGCGGAACTCTGGCCCATTGTGGGAGTTCCTGGGATGAACACGATGTCGATGCGGTTGAAGGCATTATGGATTTCGGGGTGGAAAAGCAGCCGGTCGCTTTCAAGGGGCCACCCGTTCTGATTGACCGTGAGCGCAATTTCGCAATCTCTCAGATGCTGGTGATCGTCATCTAATCATTCCGAAAGGTAGCTGGTTGACTTATGCCGGCGAGGCGCCATCGCTTTGTCTGTTGTGCAGCCGGTCCGGATTCTGAAAAGACTCAAACTGACGCCCCTGCTATTCCACAATCGTTGTAGATGAGCCGAACAAGCCACGGAGATTCGGCACGAATATTCCGGCTTGCCTCAACTGTCACAAAAAAGATGATAGCAACGCTGCTATTCTGCGCCTTTCCGGCCAGCCAAGCGCCTCTCTGGTAAATCAGCTTCGCCTTTTCAGTAAGAAGCGGCGTGGCGGTGGTCCCCCTACCACTGATCATGAAGTGGACCGTCGAACATTTGAATGAAGAAGACATCGAACCGATGGCCGCTTAAGGCCAGAGGGCTTGGTCCTGCCATGGAAGCATTGACGGCCTGGTGGAACAAATGCGGAAAGAGCACCCCCAAAAGGTGAGTCGGGGACGCAAGCCGACGCCGAAGATCTGAATGGAGTGGTGTGAAACCGCGGCCTCAAATGCAGTCCTGCTGCGGCCATCGCTGCAAGGCTTCACATCCGGCCGGCGTCAGGCCATACACTCCTCGATCGAGCCGCTCAAACCAGCCATAAACATTCGCAAGCAGGATCTTCCCTGCATCCGGAATGCTGGACCTGACCTGACGCACACGCATCGGCCCTGACGACAGCGCCAAAGCGCAGCCAAGCGCCTGCTGGCGATACGCGGTCATGATCGGCGCGCGGGTGCTTCCGCCTGCTGTTGGATCGCCGCGTCGTTTCCGGTGTTCACGCATGAGCCGCGACCGCCGTTTCGGATTGGTTCGCGGCATCGGCGATATCGAACCAACGATCATGCTGACCTCGCCGGTATCGGCGATACCGAGCATGCCGATCCCGAGCCTGCGGCAAAGGTCGCGGTAACGCCTGTCGGCCTCGCGGCCTTTACCCCTGGCCGAGACCCGAGCCGCGATCCAGACTTCATCGGCGATAGCCGCGCGATCAACGGCCTGCAAAATGAGTTCCAGATTGAAACTCAGTTTCAGCTCGCAAATCACGACAACCGGCGGATCGCCATCGCTCAAACCGACAAGGTCGCAACCGCCAACTTCGCCCTTGACGGTGTAACCCGCCTTTTCAAGAAAGCCTTTGATGGGCAGATAAAGCGATGTTTCCATGTGCCTGCAGGTTCAAATGAGTATCCGCCCCCAGATACATCGATACCCCCACACAGGACAACCTTCATGGCCGTCGCCACGCGGCTTCGGATCGTCCGCAGCAAGATAGTCGCCGAGCGACCTGATGGGATTGTTATAATCTCACTATTCGGTGAACGCTTCCTCCCGTTTGCGGCTGATGCTCGGCGACAGTACCAGCGCCAGCACCGCAACCGCAAAGATCAACAGCGACAGGCTAAGCGGGCTGCGCAGAAAGATCGTCGGATCGCCCTGGCTGATCAGCATCGCACGGCGCAGATTTTCCTCCAGCATCGGCCCCAAAATGAAGCCGAGCAGCAAAGGCGCCGGTTCGAAACGCATCTTGCTCAATGCAAAACCGACAATGCTGAAACCTGCCATGACGAAGACATCAAAAACGCTGTTGTTGATGCTGTAAGCGCCGATGCAGCAGAAGCCAATGATCGCCGGAAATAAAAGGTGGTAAGGCACGGTCAGCATCCGGACCCAAAGCCCGATCAGCGGCAGGTTCAGAATGACGAGCATGAGATTACCCGACCACATGGAGACGATCATGCCCCAGAACAGGCTCGGCTCCTCGGAGATCACATTCGGGCCGGGCGTGATGCCCTGGATTATCATCGCACCGACCATCAACGCCATGACCGGGTTTCCGGGAATGCCGAGGGTGAGCATGGGAATGAACGATGTTTGCGCGCCGGCATTGTTGGCGGCTTCAGGGGCAGCAACCCCTTCGATCGCACCCTTGCCGAACTCGACCCGGTTGGGAGAAACCCGTTTTTCCACAGCATAGGCGGCGAAGGAGGCCAGCATAGCCCCACCGCCCGGCAGAACACCGAGGAAGGACCCAAGTGCGGTGCCACGCAAAACGGGCGCACAAATTCGCCGGAAATCGTCTTTCGTCAGCATCAGTCCCGTCACACGCTTGACGCCAACCGAACGCTCCTGCTCGTTTTCCAGATTGCGCAGGATTTCACAAATACCGAATATGCCCATGCTGACGGCAACGAAATTCAATCCATCATAGAGTTCGGGAATATCGAAGACATAGCGTGGTGTACCACTTTCGACATCCGTGCCGACAGTGCCAAGCAGCAGGCCGAAGACGATCATGGCGAAGGCCTTGAGCAGCGAACCGCTTGCCAGCGCGACGGAGGCGACAAGCCCCAGAACCATAAGGGAGAAATATTCGGCTGGCCCGAAGTTGAGCGCGACTGCGGCAAGTGGCGGCGCGGCAACCGCAAGCAGGATGGTCGCCACCGTGCCGGCAAAGAAGGAGCCGAGGGCTGCGGTTGCGAGCGCTGCCCCCGCGCGGCCGTTGCGCGCCATCTGGTAACCGTCGATCACGGTGACGACCGAAGAGCTTTCCCCTGGCAGATTGATGAGAATGGCCGTTGTCGAGCCACCATATTGCGCGCCATAAAAGATACCAGCCAGCATGATGAGGGCGGATTCCGGCGGCAAGCCGAAGGTGATCGGCAAGAGCATCGCGATCGTGGCCGTCGGCCCAAGCCCCGGCAACACCCCGATCGCAGTTCCCAGAAGACAGCCGATGAAGCCGTAAAGCAGGTTCATCGGCAGGAAAGCGGTGGATGCGCCGAGCCAGAGGTTAGAGAAGATGTCCATAAGTAATCCAATCCGGTTTCGGGGCTGACTGGCGAGCCCTAGAAAAAGTCACCGATGAAGGGGATCCACGGTCCGAAAGCCTGGAGAGGGAGCGCGAGGAGCTTGGTGAAAAGCAGGGCGGAGCAGCCCGCCAGGAACAGGCCCAACAGGATGGAATGACGCCAGTTGACATAACGACTGGCCGCCGATGCCCCGACAATGAGCAGGAACATCGTGGGTGCAAGGCCAAGCCCCGCCAGCACGAGACCGAAGCCGACGGGAGCGAGGATCACCAGAAAATAGGCCTTCCAGTTCCAGGTTTCGGTCTCACCTTCCTCAGCGCCTACCATCAGCGACTGGATGAGGATGAACGCGCCAAGCGTCATCAAGATCAGGCTGAGCATGGTCGGGAAATAACCGGGGCCCATCTGGAACGAGTTCCCGACCTCCAGATTGCGACCGAACCAGATGAATAACAGGCCGGCAAAAATCATCGTCACGCCGCCGGCGAAGTCGCGACCGTTTTTTATCTTCAGCATGGCACTATACTCGCTGTGGAAATGTGCCGGCCGGAATGACATCGAAGGAAATCATACCGGCCGGCAGCCTGCATCACTGCGGCGGGACGTTCGCGGCCTTGATGACCTCGGCCCACTTCGTCGTTTCCTTGTCGATGAACGCCTGGAATTCGACCGACGTATTGCCGACCGGCGTCACACCCATTGCTTCGAGTTTCGCTTTTATCGCCGGATCCGCGATGATCTCCTGGACTTCCTTGCTGAGCTTTTCGACGATTTCCGGCGGGGTGCCGGGAGGCGCAAACAGGCCATGCCAGGAGGTCGCCTCGAAACCGGGAATGACGCTTGCCATGGTCGGCACGTCGGGCAGCAAGCTGGCTTTTTCCAGGCTGGTGACGGCGAGCGCCTTGACCTTGCCGGCCTTCACCTGCTGGGCAGCGGTCGGAATATTATCGAACATCATGTCCACATGGCCACCAACAACGTCGAGAATGGCCTGGCTGCTGCCTTTGTAAGGCACATGCGTGATCTTGAGATCGGCCTTGGTGGCCAGAAGCTCGCCCGCAAGATGGATGGACGTCCCGACGCCGGAAGAGGCGTAAGTGTGCTTGCCCGGCTCCGCCTTCAGGAAGGCGATCAACTCCTTGACGGAATTCGCCTTTATCTTATCGGGATTGACAACCAGCACGTTCGGCAGGCTTGCAATCAGCGAAATCGGCGCAAATCCCTTTTCCTTGTCATAAGGCAGGGTCTTGTAGAGCGTCTGGTTGATCGCGTTGGAACTGACCGTTCCCATACCGATCGTATAGCCATCAGGCTTTGACCGCGCGAGGTCGCCAAGGCCGATATTGCCGCCGGCACCGGGCTTGTTTTCAACGATGAAACGTTGTCCCAGCCTCTTGTCCAATTCTTCAGCCACAAGGCGGCCGAATGTATCCGTATTGCCGCCTGCGGCAAAAGGAACAATGACGGTCACCGTCTTGGACGGATAGTCTTCGGCAAAACTGGACTGGAGACCGATTGCGGATATTGCGGCTGTGACAGCCGCAAACGTCATGAAACGCTTGAGGTTCATAGTAATTCCTCCACTTTTCTGGCTTCCCGCCAGCACTGCTCACCACCCTTCGAAACCCTCCTCCCGAAGAAATGGAAGCGCTTTCATTTTAGCCCCAAAAATCTCTTCCGCAACCGCAGACGGTGTTTTTTTAATCATTAAGTTTCAACATATTAACTTGAATCACCACAATACTTTAGACGAACATCTTGATTAAGCTCAAAATGAAAGCGTAAATCATTTTGAGGGGAATGAAAAATGGCCGACCACGAGAAAAGCAGTTATATCGCACCAGGCGGGCCGGTCACGCTCGCCGACATTGCAAAGCTCGCGGGCGTTTCGCCGGTCACGGTTTCCCGGGCGATCAATACTCCCGCTCTGGTCAAGCCCCGCACGCTGGAGGTGATTGAGCGGGTGATCGCAAAAACGGGTTATGTGCCTAATCTGTTGGCTGGCGGCCTTGCTTCCCGGCGCACCCGGCTGATCGCTGCGATCGTCCCAACCGTTTCCAGCACGATCTTTGCCGAGACTATCGAGGGGCTTAACGCTGAACTCGTCGCCGCCGGCTATCAACTGCTGCTTGGCCTTTCCGGTTATGACAATGCCCGCGAGCTGGAACTGACACGCGCGATTTTGGCACGCCGTCCCGATGGCATCGTCCTCACCGGCATCACGCATCTTAAAGGGACACGCGCCATGTTGACAGGCGCGGGCCTGCCGATTGTCGAGATATGGGATTCCACCCCCTCACCGCTCGACACTGCGGTCGGCTTCTCGCATGCGGCGGTTGGCGCTCTGGCGGCCGAGCATCTGCTGGTCAAGGGCTACGACCGCTATGCCCAGATCGGTGCCAACGATCCCCGCGCCGTTCAGCGCCGCGACGGTTTCGTCGGTCGCCTCAGAGGGGTCGCGGATGTCGAGTTACCAGCGCTGGAAATGAATTCACCCTCTACCTTTCGGGACGGAAGATTGGCGATGGCGCAGCTTCTGGACAGTGGGCAGGGCACGCTCGGCGTATTCTGTTCATCGGACGTCGTCGCCCACGGCGCCCTAGCGGAAGCAAATGCACGCGGCTGCAGCATACCCGATCAGCTCGCCGTTATCGGTTTCGGCGATTTTGACTTTGCTCCCTACACACACCCGCCATTGACAACGATCCGTATCGATCGCCGTGACATCGGCACCAAGGCAGCGCGCTCCATTCTCAGAAAGATAGAAGGCGACGGGAATGTGGAGGCCATGATCAATATCGATTTCCACATCGTTGCCCGCGGCACCGCCTGACGCAGCGCGCTTACGGCCGCTTGCCAAATTCCGCCGTGGCCCGCGTCCAGTGATCGGCCTGTTCCGAAAGCGTAATGCCAAGACCTGGCCGGCTTGGCACCAGCATGCGGCCATCCCTGATCTCCAGCCGCTCGTTGAAAAGCGGATCGAGCCAGTCGAAATGCTCCACCCAAGGCTCAAGCTCGTAGGCGGCCGCCAGATGGAGGTGGATTTCCATGGCGAAATGGGGCGCAAGCTGCAGCTTCCTGGACTCTGCCAGCGCGCAGATTTTCAGGAATTGCGTGATGCCCCCAACGCGCGGCGCATCGGGCTGGATGAAATCGACGGATTTATTCTCAATCAACGAGATATGCTCCAGAACGCTCGCCAGCATTTCGCCGGTTGCGATCGGTGTATCGAGCGTTGCGGCGAGCGCCGCATGGCCTTCGACATCATAGGCATCGAGCGGCTCTTCGATCCATGTCAGATTATAGGGCTCCATGAGACGGCCGAAACGCATAGCGGTGGGGCGATCCCACTGCTGGTTCGCATCAACCATCATCGCCACCCTGCCGCCGAGGCGCTCATGCACCGCCGCGACGCGTTTGAGATCGACAGCCATATCGGGCTGACCGACCTTGATCTTGATCCCACCTATGCCCGCAGCAATCGAGCGCTCGACATTATCGAGAACTTCCTCAATCGGCGACGACAGGAAGCCACCTGATGTGTTATAGCATTGCACGGAATCGCGGTGGGCGCCGAGCAACTTGGCAAGCGGCAGGCCTGCACGTTTCGCCTTGAGGTCCCACAAGGCCACATCGAAGGCTGCTATCGCCTGGACGGCAAGCCCGCTGCGACCGACCGACGCTCCGGCCCAGCAAAGCTTGTTCCACAGCTTGCCAATGTCGTTCGGGTCTTCGCCGATAAGGACGCTCGCGATCTCCTTGGCGTGTTCATATTGACCCGGACCACCGGCACGCTTGGAATAGCTGAACCCAATGCCGCTATGGCCGTGCTTCGTCTCTATTTCCGCAAAGAGAAAAGCGACTTCGGTCAAAGGCCTCTGCCTGCCGGTCAAAACCTTTGCATCGCTTATCGGCGCCTTCAGCGGCAGGAAGATCGAGGAAAGCTTTATCCAGGCAATGCTGTCTGCGCCGAGGGCCTGTTGCCGGTGGCCGGTTTTTGCTGGCTGCGTATCCATCTTCGCCTCTCTGATTTTCACCCGCCGAGCGGCCCTCGTCTTGACTGATATCGCGGCAATCAATTTAAGTCCAAGTTGTTTTCTGTTGGATATTGATACCAGGATTGAATAGATGCTTGATTTGGGACAGGTCCGTTCATTTGTCGCCATCGCCGCCGAGCTGAATTTCAGCCGCGCGGCCCGGCGTTTGAATATGACCCAGCCTCCACTCAGCCGGCAGATCAAGCTGCTGGAGCAGGAACTCGACGTCACACTCTTCGAGAGAACCAGCCGCAGCGTCGTCCTGACGCCGGCAGGGGTAGCGTTTCTGGCGGAGGCCCGGAAACTGCTTGAACAGGGGGATGCAGCGGTAACCGCGACAAGAAGGGCAGCACGCGGGAGTGCGGGGGCAGTGAAAATCGCCTTTGTCGGCGCCAGCACCTATAGTTTCCTGCCGAGGTTCATCAGTCGGGCGCGTACTGCCGTACCTCAGGTCGAACTCGAACTGGTGCAGATGGAAACGGCCGAGCAGCTTCAAGCGATCAATGCCGGCGATATCGATCTCGGACTTTCCCGCCCGCTTACCGGCAATCATCATCTGGAAAGCCTGTGCGTTGCGCGCGAACCCATGATGCTCGCCATCCCTCGCGCGCATCCGCTTGCCGCAAAACGCCGACCTGCGCTGGATGCGCTCAATGGTGAGCCCTTCATCATGTTTTCCCCGCCTGCACGCTATCTGCACGACAAGCTGACCAGACTGATGGAGCAGAACGGTATTGCCCCCCGCGTCGTTCAAAGCATGACCCATTCTCAGGCCATCCTCTCACTGGTCAGCGCCGGCATCGGCCTGGCGCTAGTTCCGGCCGGCACCCAAAACGCCTGCTTCGATGATGTGATCTTTCGATCCTTGGATTTGCGAGAAGAATGTGTTGCAGAGCTTCACGCCATTTGGAGTCCCCACAACCGCAATCCTTTGCTGCCGGAAGTACGCAACATCGCTACCCTTGGGCATATTACGTTATGACCTTCATCTCCAGCAACAGGTTAAAATACATATCTTTTGAGGTATCGAGCTTGTTTCTCGAAGCCATCGCCTTGATATAATCTGAACGGCCGACCTCTGCATTTCGAAAACTCAATGAGGTTCCTGCCGAGCTCGCAGAAACAATTTCAAGGCGCCCCGCATGCCGGTCTTTAGGCACGCCATGGGTCTACGAGAACAACGCCTGTACCTTGGAAATCATGAATGTTGCGTGTGACAACCACTAGTCCATGCACGATCGCTGTCGCAGCAATGAGTGCATCTGCTTCATTGCGGCGATCCGGAATATGCAAGTGAGCACATCGCGTCGCAATTGCTTCATCGATAGAGATCATGCGCTCAGCGAACTCCGGTCGAACTCGGCTATCCATCCAGGTTCGTAAGCGAGAGCCCTGCTCGATGTCACGGCGCTGGATGCTGAGTATCCCGCGCTCAAGCTCTAAAATTGTTATGGCAGAAATATACAGATCACGAGAATCCTTGGCACCTAACCAAGTCGTCACGTTCAGATCAGCCTTACCGTCACCCACTTTACGGAGCTCGGAGACAACGTTTGTGTCGAGCAAGTATTTCAAGAGAGATCAACTTCGCGAGTTGCAATGACCGACCGAGACAGATCGAAATCGATATTCGACAATCCTGGCATTGAAAGCGCATCGACAAGATTGTGACGCTTACCTGTCAGACGCTCAAACTCACGGTACGTCATCAACACATGCGAAGGTCTGCCTCGATCGGTGATGACGACAGGCCCTGCCTCAGCAGCTTTTTTCGCTCTGCCAACATCGTGATTCAGTTCGCGGCTGGTCAAGTTAGTCGTAGCCATAGTCGCCTCCATGTAGGAACGTATCTACATATAACGCTTTCATTTTAATCTCGCAATCCCTTTCTTGCGCCGCGTGGCTGCCAGCCTTTTAAGCTCTTGAAGGGAGTCGAACCACCGACCCGCAGTTTAGTGGGTTTTATTGGCAGCATCTTGCCGATCCGGGCAACAGTTTGCTTGCCGGAGTGGCCGGTTTGAGGCCGGGAGCGGAGTGTCCGGTGTTGGACGCATTTATCGGATAGCTGTCGTTCAGTTACCAGACCTCCAAACAGACGTCTGATGCCGCTCGTTTACGCATGCAGAGGGGCCGCCGTTGTAACATGGCGGCAATTTGGCCATGCTCAGAGATTTTCCGTGTAGAAAGGGATCAGTTTCGCCAACGCTTTTTCGACCGGCTCCGGTTTGTCATAGAGGTCATAGTGCGATCCACAGCATCGTTCTTCTCGCGCTTTACGAATGGACACATACTGTGGTGTTATCAGCCGTACTTCATGGCCGAGTTTCGGCAGTTCGCGTGACCAGTAATGAGCCATCCCGCAAGCCTCCATTACGACTATCGAAACGCCCTGCCCGGATACAAACTAGGAAATGCTGCCGGGATAGCTTCCGCCGAAACCTGACCTCTCCGGAAAGCGAAGCTCCATGAATCTTGGAAAACGTTCTTCGCGAAATCGCTCCCACTCATAGTGTTGGATGTCATGCCGCCGTCCTTTCACCCGTTGGGTTTAATCCGGCCATCCTCTGACAAGAACGTGCGGGGTGCGTGTACCATCAACCACACCATCTATGCAACGGGACCACGTTAATGGAGGGTTGACGCCGGTCCAGGCGAGCCAAAAAGAACGTCGGCTATCTTGCGGAGATGCTTCCTATCACCACCAAAAGAGTAGCCTTCCGAGTTCACATCGATGAAAGATGCGAAAACGAACGGCGTCGCCATTGATTCCAGTAGCATGGCTAAGCGTAACATCATTTCTACGTCAACTTTGACGTCAATAATTGCCCCGTCGACATCGCCGGCTTCCAACAGGTTCAAGACTTGCTCGACAGAAGAAACAGGGCCTGCAACGGTGGCTCCGGCGGCAGTAAGTTGCGCATGGCACGCCGCCGTCAACGACGGACGCCGCTCTACCACTATCAGCTTCTTGCCTCTGAAGGCGCGTAACACAGGAATATCCCTACTCGTTCTGCGCTCGCCCGTGCTACGCCAGAGATAGATTTCTGCTGGAGAAAACTAAGCGGCGCAATTGGCGTTGTATTACCGCTTGCCCATAACTGACCAGCGCAATCGCCGGCCAACTTGTGAAACGTTGATCACTGGTCTGACTCACCGCATTGCGATTCGATATCCTTTTGCAGCGCCACTTCTATTTCCTCCGCGGACACCTGCAAAAACTGGCGCTTCACTAATTGTGCGGAGATAGCAGGTATCTCAAGGTGTGTTGCGACGGGTTGATACGAAGGAAAACTGAGACCTTCAATGAGCTGTTCATCAACGACCAGACGATATGTTCCAGCTTCCAAAGGTACTACTAATCCATCCAATACGAACGGATTCGCGAAGGTGATTTCTTTGTATGTCGTTCTTTCTTTCATACCCTTAAACTCTTTCCTGACACATTCACACCGCGCCGCAACGTTTATCCTTGACCGTCATCGCTCTCCACTAAGTGGATTTCGACCCCCTGAGAAGGATTAACAAAGAGATTGCCTATAGCGCGCCGGCTTCGCTCTTCCAGGGCTATTCATTAGCCCCAATTGATCGACCACTGGCCTTCCTGAAAAAGCTGAGGACGTATATCGTGTTGCGCGGGACACTTCTGATGGTCTCAAGGACAGGCCGTGATTGGTAGGATTGATTGAGTGAGTCCGCATTCCCAAGACGGCGTTTCAATTGTGCTGCGAGAGCATCGGCAGATGTTTCTCCCGCAAGAAACAGTCTCATTACAAGAAACGCGGCCGTGTTGAATTGTCGCTGGTCATTGCCCAGCAATGTGGCGTTATAGCCCGCACTCTTCAAAACTGACTGGATCATCTCCATCTCTTTGGGGGAGATGGCTGCAAAACTGGGGTGGGAAGACATAATGTCCTCCTCTCGTTGGGGCTAGGGTAACCGACCCTCAACCAGTAGTGCCCGTGACATCGCTACCGACGCCTTACAGTGCGCCTGAATAGCTTAAGACGCAAGCGAATACGGTTTTGGAAAGCTCCAGCGAAGTTCACCAGCCATTCGCTGGTCATTATTGAGCGGCGGCTGCGTTCTAGCACATTGGAATTCCCTTGCTAATGAACCTCAAAACGCGCAGGCTCGTTCCTTCGGTAGCTTTTTTAAAGGGCGTTACCGCTTCAAGGTGAAATCCCTTGGCCCCAACGAAAGGAGGACACGATGTCTTCCACACAAGAATACGGCCCGATTTCGTCTCACGATCTGAATATGTTGCTGTCCCTGTTGTCAGATGCCGGCTTTGAAATCGACACGCGCTCGGCTGACGACCGGTCATTCAACAAGGCCACCCGCAAGATAATCGATCTTTTTCAGGGTGGAATGACCGACCCTTCCAAACTCAAAGGAGAGATGCTGTTCCTGTTCGGGGTACAGAAACGGGAACGTGTGCCATCTCGCAGACCACTCCCGAGATATGCAATCCAAGGTCTTCCGGGGTTCGGCAGATAGCGGGGAAACACCTGTGCGCGCGTATGTTCTTGGAAGTATGGTGCTTTGGTCCGCTTTCTTTCTGATCTGGTATTTGTTGACGCTTTATACCGGCAGCAAAGACCTTGAAGAAATGCGATCCAGTCCGGCCGGAGGAGTAGTTATGTCTGCGTCTCGATGCGGTGTGGAACTGGCGACTCTTCTCGCGATGAGCGACAAGCTCTTGAAAGCCGGCGGACCAGAAGTGCCGGCAGATTTACGCGCAAATATTGAACATTGCATCTCCTCTGATACAGCGAGTCGAGATACGCTTACGAAGACACAGCTCATAAGATTTTTCCCCGACGAAAAATAGCCTGCAGACTCCGCCCTTGATTTCATCAACCCCATCACAAAACTTGATGCTCTCTGTTTTCACTCTGTGCTATGGATCATGGGTGCGGACAGGTGTCCTTTGAGGCGACGGTGGCCAGAGATTTTTTGATATGGCGCGGCATCCGGCTACGCAGCCTTGGGAATTATCGGAGATTGATGATGATCGATATCGCAGGAGCTCCCCCGAAGTACGCCCCCTGATGGCTCACTGCCGGAAGTCCCGATGAAGCGGGATAATCGATATAACCCGCAGCGCCGCCGCCATACAGCATGACCGGATCTCAGCCGGGGTCGCTTTGCAGTCGTTCGACGAGATTCGGATTGGCGACGAACGGGCGTCCGAAGGCGATCAGATCTGCCTTGCCATGGGCCCGATGCGGCGTCGCAAGGTCGAGGTCACAGCGATTATTGGCGATATATGTCCTGCTGAAGCGGCGGCGGAGCGATCCGTATTCGAAGGGTGCGACGTCGCGCGGGCGGCCCGTCGCGCCTTCAACGACGTGAATGCAGGTGATGCCGAGAACATCAAGTCGATTGATGATATACTCGTATTGCGTCTGGGGACCGCTACAGGAAATACTATTTGTAGGCGAAACTGGCGAAATCCGGCACACCCGTGCGCTCGCCGCCGATTTCCTGCACCACCGTGGCCGTGACCTCGAGTATCAGACGCGCGCGGTTTTCCATCTTGCCGCCATAGGCGTCCGTTCGGACGTTAGGGCCGTGAGCCTCCCATATAATTCCTGAAAGCAGACGCTCGCCAGCGACTTGCCGCGCGCAAAGGCGAACTTATCAACATGCTCATACGAAACAGCAGCGATGCGGCTCACGGCCCGATCTTCCACTAGATTCGATCATATGTGAACGATGTCAGCAGCGTGGTTACAAGGTTACTCGCATTATCCTTGACAAGCGCTTCCGTCCATTCATTCGTCCCGCGTAGCCGCAGGTCTGCATAAATGCTGTCGACGGCGGCCTCTTCGATCCGCTTGATGTTCGCCAGAAAGGCTTCCTCTCCGGCCGCATGATACATGTCTCGGATCACCATCCGCAGGATTTCCTGGATTGCGATCTGCCATGCCGTGTTGAGTGCCTGAAGTTCGCCGATACTGTCTGCCATAGGTATCCCTTTCGGTTGCGGAGTGCAACGGTTTGAAAGAAACTGCGGACAGAGCCTGATTGATGATCTCACGTGACCAAGCCATTTGCTATAACCGCCTTGCCTTGCGATTGGCGTACCGCCGATTGCGGGCGGCCTCGTCGTGTTTTATCCGTCCGCGCCCCACTCTTCCTGGGCAGATCAGACCGTCTTGGCCCGTCGTTTCGTGAGAAGAGAGGCTGTCGTCGCCTCACGGTCCTTCAATTCTTTCGCAAGTCGCGCTTCACGAAGCCGCCTCGTCTTTTCCTCGCGGGCCAGAACGAGGGAATCGAGTTCCTCGACGGCGCTGTTACGCGCGAAGAATTGCGATTGAGTATTGGCGAAGGCAATCTCCGCCTTCTGCCGGGATTTGCTGTGTGTCTGTGACATGGCTTTTCCAGATTGAACGCCGCCGTGGCAACAAAAAAAGGTCAGGCAATCTGCCTGACCTTGCTGGTATCATGCTCTCGCCAGTGCCAGTACATCCGTGGTCAACGGAGAGCGGATACCGGGATGATTAAGCGGCCTGGAGGTTGCAAGCCGACATCTTGCCCGACTTGTTATCGCGCTCAAGGTCGTAGCCGATCTTCTGGCCTTCAATGAGTTCGCGCATTCCGGCGCGCTCGACGGCCGAGATATGCACGAACGCGTCGGTGCCGCCATTGTCAGGCTGGATGAAGCCAAAGCCCTTCGTGGAATTGAACCATTTAACTGTGCCAGTGGTCATGATGAACCCTTTCATAGCAATAAGAGGACCACAACGCCTGCGGCGCTGCAGATGCGATAGCGATTTTTGAGAGAAAAGGCTCGTTCAGGGCACGGTGCCAGACGCGCGATAACCAAAGCTAAGCAAGCAAATATCGACAATCAACATATAGGTCGCTCATATGCGATTGTCAACTTTTAGTTTTTTCTCACCAATATTCTCAGCATTTAGTTGTAGTTCCTAAGCCGTTTCACAGCCTCGACTGCGGAAACGGAGCTGGGAGCGTAACCAGACACGAGGTTCACCTATGGAGTCACGGTCGTCCGAAAGCAGAAATGGACTCCGGTCCCGACGGAAAACCATCGTCTCGCTGGCGAATGACTCCGGACATGAACCGGAGCAACACAGTGCGCGATTGACTTGAAAGCGCTCCTGACAGCGGTTTCATCCTCGCCGTTACATATCCGGCCTTATGAAGCATCTGGTTGAGAATACGATTGCTGCCGGGATCGAAATCGACGGCGTGAACGCTGGAAGACATGGTGTCCTCCTTTCAGATTGCGGGCGCGGGCATTAAAGCCCCCGGCGGCAGCGCCCGTTGCAATTGCTGCCGAGGTCACGATGATGAGGCTCGCTCGCCTGTTTAGCAATCCTTCAATTAAGGTCATTTGGGGGCGGGATAGCTTCGAAGCCAACCCGTACAGATATTTGCGTTCTGTAAAACCGTTAATATCAAAGAACGAGGGCTAATTTGACCCTCCATCGATACACGCGATGTTCACTCCTGAGGAGCGGCAGGAATGAAGGAGTGGCGATGTAAGTGCACTGCCGCCCAAAGCTCGCTGGCCCGGTGGGATGCAGCTTTCCCGCCGCCGTCGCCCGAAACCTGCCAGTCAATTTCCCATCCCTTAACGATCGTTGAAGGCCTGATAAGCGAAAAGACTGCTTTAGGGAGCGTGTAATTGCTATGCTTACGTCTGGAATGAAGGGGGCAAAGCAGCTTTATCCGTGGATAACGAACAACGACTGCTTCGAAGGCGCAGAGCCGTCGTTGCGAATGAACCACAGTTAGCTCGAGCAAGATGCCTTGCGAGCGTCTTCGCCTTGATCGGAATCGAACCGGCGTTCCGTAGAACCGCCCCATCACCGCCATCGCAACCAACCCACACTTTCAGTTATTGCAGATAGAGGTCTTTTTCGCTATATTTCATGGCTAAGGAGATATCCCATGGCCAGCCAAATTGTTCATTTCGCCAGACTGTCAGATTGCGATCGAAAAATTGCTACGCCCTTGCCAAAGCTGGTTGCCGGCGACAGGCTGGAACTCCACGTTCGTGATGCAGGCGGCAAGGCGCGCACGCTCCCGATACCACCCTCGGCCGCCGCAGCTGTCGAAGCCCTTCTGGCGCATATGCTGCGCGGGGAGCGCGTTGCAGTGCTGGCCGAGGACCAGGAAGTGAGCCCAAGTGACGCTTCAGCCATCCTCGGCATCTCTCGTCCGCTCGTCGTCTTGCGCATGGACCGGGGCGATCTGCCATTCCGCTACGTCGGCAAACACCGCCGCGCCCTCCTGAAGGATGTGCTCGCGTTGAAGTCGAAGCTCGACAAACGACAGACGGCAATGGAGGCCCTTGCCGAGGACACAGAGGACCTGATCGAGACCTATGGCCTCTAATCCGCCCGTCGCGGTCTACGACGCCTGCGTCCTCTACCCCTTCCACCTCCGCAACATTCTGATCCAATGCGCCTTCGACGGTCTCGTCGAGGCGCGCTGGACCGATGATATACATGATGAGTGGATGCGCAATCTCGCCGTCAACACACCAGGTTTGTCCATCGACCGCCTGGAAGCTACGCGCGACCGGATGAACGCGGTCCTCCCGGAGGCAGCGGTCGGGGACCATCGCCCGCTTATTGCAGATCTCACGCTACCGGATCCCGACGATCGACATGTCCTCGCGGCAGCCATCGCGGGCAAAGCCTCCGTCATCGTCACCTGGAACCTGAAGGACTTTCCCGCAAGAAACCTTCTCGCCCATGGTGTGACCAGCAAGTCGCCAGATGATTTCCTCACCGATCTCCATGCGGCGTTTCCGGAAGCGCTAATCTCCAGTGTCAAAAGTGCGAGACATAATCTGCGAAAGTCGATCCCATCGGTTGAGGCGTTCGTCGACGCGCTTCATCAAGGCGGGTTGAAGAAGTTTTCAGGGATGCTTCGCCGGAACATAACCGGATTGACGTGAGCCCGCGCAATCCTTGAAAAATTGACGAGACCGCCCGACAACATTCTTGGGTCATAGGGTCGTCCTTATGAACTTTACGGTTTCTTAACCGTCTGCCCCTAATTCCGCACGCCCTCGGCCTGAGGCCCCGAGAAAATATGGGATGACACATGCCAAACGAAGACCTTTCCAAACGCCATTTCCAGAAAAAGATCTCGACCTACTGCGATGTCCGCATTGTTCCCGTTGCGCCGGATTGGGTAGTGGACAACCTCCGCGCCTACCTTCTGGCGTTAATCGCGTTTCGAACGACGCCGGCTCTTGCAAACAACCGCTATGACTGGCGGCAGATCGCACACGATTGCGGGATCGATGAAGCGCTGACGACAGCGTTGAAGAAGCAACTGCGACCAGCACTGGATGCGATCATGCGCTGGCTGAAGGAGCCGCCTGTAGAAGACGACGCCAAGAAAGGTAAAAGACCGCAAGCGAGACCCAAAGCTCGTGCCACGAACAAGTTTGCCCCCTCCCCGATGGACCAGCATCACGGAGTTGAAGAGGTCGGCAGCTCCCGTTTAACTGGCCGCCCCGGCCCTAAGCCGAGGCGCGTTTCTGACAAACCAGAACCTTTGTTCGAGGCGAACGAAGATCCTAGTTCATTCAAAGATGCCCTCGCCTATCAAATGCGTCGCTTTGGCGAGAGTTACTGGCAACTCCATAGAGCGGTCGTTCGGATAGACGAATCTTTTGATGCAAAAACCTTGCTTTCGTGGATAGAGGGCCAGCGTGTACCTCGCTCGGTCGCAAGCTTCGACATCCTCGGCCGCATTGAGCGCAGATACGGCCTGCCGAACGGCTACTTCAAAGCGAAACTGCCACATCAGTCCAGGTCCTTATATGGCCACGATCTGGAAGACATCAGCCCGGCGGAGCGGCGCCGGCTTGCCTGGCATCTTCCCGACGACTTCGGCAGCCTGCCTTTTTCGAAGCGCGAAGAGATCCTGGAATGGGTCCGGCGCGTCATTATCTCGGGATCGACCGATTACAGGCGTTTCCAAGCGGCAGCGACGAAGCAGCGCTACGCAATCCGGTTCCCCGGGATCACATATGGCGGGAGTGCACTCACCCCTCGACCAGCGGCTTCTAGCTGGCTGCGAGATGAGGACAAAAAAGGGTGTTCGACCGAGGCGTTCGAGGATCCAGACCTGCTCTCCGGCGTCGTCGATGCACCCCCTCGGCTTGCGATGGAGATGGCAGATCTCATCCGCTTCAAAACGTCGACTCTCACCGAGATCGGCTTCCGCAGAAATGGCGTCTGGAATGAGGAGACAGCCAGCCAGAAAATCGAACATCTCGGCCTGATGTTTGGGGCACTTGCGGCATCCCCGAACGGGGTTGTCAAAGGCCGAGGCGTGCCGCTCAATCAACTTACCTTCGGCCTCCTGATCTTCCCGGGCGTGTGGGATTGGTATCTGCAGTGGCGCGAGCGCCGTCGCGGCTTCTTTACTAAATGGGAAGACGACATGCTGATGGTGGCCATGGCCCTTACTCGCGCTGAAGTCGGCTGGATTCGCCAACATCCCGAACTCCTGCGCAACGTGAAGCCAATCGAAGGACTGCTCACGACAGACGAGATCGAGTCTGCTCGTCGGGACTGGCATGGCGCATGCGAAAACTTCCATCGCCATGCCGCCAACCGTTCAAAAGAAATCCAGCGGGTGATGCGGGTCCACCGCGATCCATTCGAGCCGATCATGTGCGTGCTGGAAGCGCAGAGCCCGCTCGCTGAATACCGGAAGATCACCGAGGAGATCTTGAAGCGGATGCCCGACGAGCACCGCTACCCGAGAGCGGCCGCTGAGGCCGTCCGTTCGTTTCTTATGCTGAGGCTTGGCTTACATCTCGGCCTCAGGCAGAAAAACCTTCGGCAACTGCTGGTCTGCCCACGCGGACAGTTCCCCACGGCGGAACGCCGGCTCGAAGACATGAAGTGCGGTGAACTGCGCTGGAACGAACGCGAGCGTGGGTGGGAAGTCTTCATCCCATCCAACGCTTTCAAGAATTCGGGCTCCTCCTTTTTCGGGCAGAAGCCATTTCGCCTGGTGCTGCCGGATCTTCTTGATCTCTACACCTACCTCAATGCCTATATCGAACGGCATCGGAAGGTGCTCTTGGGTCGCGCATCCGATCCCGGCACGCTGTTCGTCAAGACAGTTAAGACGACCAGCATTGACGCCGCTTACAATCAGACGACGTTTTACGAGGCCTGGCGGTTGGTGATTCAGCGCTATGGCATTTACAATCCGTATACCGGCCGCGGCGCCATCAAGGGGCTCCTTCCTCATGGTCCTCACAATGTCCGAGACGTGCTCGCTACTCACATCCTGAAGCAGACTGGATCCTACGAGCAGGCAAGTTATGCCATCCAAGACACGCCAGACGTCGTGCAGCAGCACTATGGGCGCTTTCTGCCACAGGACAAAGCAGCATTGGCGGCCCGGATCCTCAATCAAGTGTGGGAGGCCGCATAGTGTGATGGTTTAGTCTCTCAGCCCATTGCAGGCATGAACGTAAAATGCCCGCATGCGTCGCGCGACTGCCGTCGTCTCTAGCTCTTGAAGGGATTAGAACCAACGCCCCTGTTATTTCAAATTTTCTCTGTAATAGATTCTCTAGGCGAGCCAAGAATTTAGCTTGGCTGTAATTCGCCGCGGAAGCTGACAGGCAGCTCCAAGTCTACTGTCTACGCTAGCGGAGGTCTTTATACATGTCGATTCAGCGTGCGTCGTTCGCGCCGCCCGCAGGTTATGCGGATGATGATAGCGTCAAATCCGATGCTTTTAATGGTATGACCTCCCTAACAGGACGGAAAGTGGCGCCAGCGAGAGGGAACAGTGACGCACAAGGATGAATACAGGAGCTTCGAAGAGCTCCGCCTGAAAGAACGGGAAGAAGTCGATTACAGCGTAACCGCGCGCCACGCCGACGGCAGCAAGGTGGCAATTGTCGCGCCACATGGCGGCGGGATCGAATTTCTAACAGCCGAACTCGCAGATTCCATCGCCGGAAATGACCATAATTTTTATGCTCTGAGAGGTCTCAAGAAAAACGGCAACAAGGTTCTGCACATCACCTCTCACCGCTTTGACGAGGAGCGCGCAGTGGCGCTGATCGAGCCTTGCGAAAAAGTGGTCACCATTCATGGTCTGGATGGGGACGCCCGATCCCTGCAGATAGGCGGACGCGACGAGGCACTGCGCAGCCGTATCCACGAAGCCCTGCAAGGCGCCGGCTTCAACAGCGAAGTCGTGACAGACGGCGCATATGGCGGTATGGAACCGGAGAATATCTGCAACCGCGGAAGCGCCCGCGCGGGCGTGCAACTCGAAATCCATGCCGGGCTTCGAGTGATGATGAAGCGGGATGCGACCGCCTACAACAAATTTGTCGCGGCCGTTCGATCAGCGTTGTAGAAGCCACTTTCCGAATTCTTTCTTCGGTTTAATGGGCGGTTTCGCTGCCACGAAGGCCGGCTGGCTTTACTGTTCCAAGCGTGAGGAAAAGAGCACAACATGGATAATGATCGGACCGACGCCGCAAAGCCCAACGCCCAGGAAGCTCTGGAGACGCAGGCTTTCACTTTTGACGATCCGCTCGCAATGGAGCGCAAGGGGGTTTTGGCGGGCATCAACCCAATGTTTGGCGAATGGCAGCACCATTTCCAATTCGCGCCGGTGCCATACGGCAATGGTGCAGTCCAGCGGGGAGAGTTTCGCGCCGCGATCCAAGCCGCGCTAACCAACCGGTGGCTCTACGCGAATGCGGTCAATCTTGAGATCACGTTGCATGTGGACGTGCAAACCACGCTAGAGACGGACGAAACCGCCGACCTCGACAATTACGCAAAGGCAATCCTTGACGGCCTCAAAGGTCCCAACGGCATCATGATCGATGACACGCAGGTGCAGGCGCTTGCCATCAGCTGGATCGATGGGTACGGCCAGCCCTCGTTTACCGTTGCGGCAAGAAGTTCGCCGGACGACTTCTTGCTCAAGCCACAGGAGTTCTATGAGATGCCGGACGGACTCTGGTATCCGCACGGGCGCGTGTTCTGGACCGATGGGCATGCACAGACTGTTTCGGATTCCAACCACTATGCCGGGCTGTCCATTATCGAGCTGATGAGTTCGACCCAGCGAAGAATTCGCGCAGAAGCACGAAAGGCTGGCGCGAACCGGCGGCGAGCTTACCAGATAGGCCGCCACGTCTCGACTTCTGCACGAGGTTTTCATCGTAGCCGTATTGAAGGCGAGTTTCCGATGCATCCGCGTCGCGAATGGCAGGCAGAGCGCGCAAAATGGAGCGAGAGCGATGCAGGCGCGTTCCGGAAGATCGAAGATCTTCTACGCGAAATGAAAGACTCGCATGATCGGATGATCGAGACTCTCACCTGATAGTACTGATCTGCGGTGGGACGAGGTGAAGTAGTCATGCGGGGGGCGGCTAAGCTCACTTCCGCGTATCGCGAAAAGCCAAGGCAACGAGCAGTGCACATTGGCGGACTAAATTCATGTTATTCTAAGCAGTTGTGCATAATCCGCACCGCTCATTGACTGAATGGCACCCTTACCGGTGACATCGGGCCAAGAATCGGCGAATCCTACACCTGACCTGTTTCTCGCGCTTCCGCACGTCGGCCAGTGCATCGTTCAGACGTCGAGGCCGCTTTCTGCACACGATAGTTGCAAAACAGGAACAAAGTAAGTACATTGCGTCAAAACTTCGTCTGGTGTTAGCAATCTAAGCAATAGATCTTCTGTGATAGGAAAGCTTCCAATGGCCGGTCGGCGTCACATCTTCATCAGCCATCACCATGCGGATGATGCGCGTGTTACAGGGCTCACGCGTATGCTCGCGCGATCTGGTTACGAGATTCGCAACAGTTCGATTCGCGCCAAGCCGGCTAATCAACGCCGTCTGGATGAAGGGCGCATTCCGGACCGCACGCTCAAGCGCCTGTTGCGCATGAAAATGTCTTGGGCATCCACTGTTGTGGTGCTGATCGGCAAAGATACACACCAGCGTCCTTGGGTCGACTGGGAAATTAAGAAGGCGAACGAGCTCGGTAAGCGAATTGTTGGCGTTTATGAGCGTGGCGGCACCGAAAATGACGTGCCTGATGCCTTCAATAAGTATGGCGATGCACTGGTCAGTTGGAACTCGGAGAGCGTGATCGATGCAATCGAAGGCAAATGCGATCCGTTTGAGAAACCAGACGGCGGCCCGCGCGAGCCTGCCAACAATACTCCCCGCAGTAACTGCGCTGCCTGATGATGAGCATTTATGTCTATGCGGTGAGTTATGACCTAGGTTTTGCCCCCAATCCATTTGGCGGGCTTTGTAGCTTGGCGTGCTGCAAACCGAAGATCCGTGAGAAGGCTGTCGATGGCGACTGGATCATTGGGTTAACTGGCGTCAAGATCAAACCCGCTATGCGCTGTGTCTTCGCGATGATCGTCACAAGTACGACCACTTTTGACGAATATTGGTCGCATCCTGATTTCACCACTCGGCGTCCAGTGCGCAACGGGACGCCGAAGAAACAGGTTGGTGACAATATTTACCATCGCGACGAACCTGCTTCCCCATGGCTTCAGGAGGATTCAGTTCACAGTCAGGTGGACGGCACCCAATGCCCGCTCAATACCGCGCATGACACGCGGATCAACCGAGTGCTGTTATCCAATCAGTTCGTTTATTTTGGCGCGTCTGCTCCAGTAATGCCGCAAACAGTCCGTGACGCGCTAAAGTATTCTCGAAATCCGCGAGACTATCGTAAATTCGATGCTGTCGAGGGCAAGCCGCTCATAGATTGGCTCGCTCCCGAGATTACTGCGCATCCTAACCAGGTCCTTGCCGATCCTTGTGATTTCGCGTCAAGCGCTAAGCGTTTCTCACCGACGCTCCAGCGCATGATCTGAACGCGCAGTCACCACGCCTAGAGTGTTGCAGTCTTTTTTGAGAACTATAATACAATCGCCCTCGCAGTTGACGGCTACGGGGTATCAGTGCGGCCTGATCGTCAGCCGCTCGAAGAACCGGATCGCCGGTTTGGCCCGTATAGGCCATGATCTCTGCGCGACCGGAAGACTTCGGTTCCTGGGCAGACTTAGTTCATACTCTTCTTATGGTAGGCCAAAAATCATCAGCATCGAGGAACTTGTGGGTAAGTTCGTTTTGCTTGGCAGGTGAGAGAACTGGGACAAGCGTGAACCTTTACTTTCCTGTTGCCTAATCTAACCTAGGGTTTCGGGCGTTACCTGATTCCTCGCGTTCTCGTCGATACAATTCCGTTCCAACAAGTGAAATGACGCAATCGACATGCCGTCCTATCGAAACATCAGTTTTGCTTCGGTCTGTAGCGTTCAGGAGCTTTTGCTCAATGGAGCGGACGTCATTGTCAAAGAGCGCCAGACGAAAGAGCTTATTGCAAGGAATACGCGACTTGAACGGCCGCTTGAGCGTTACTTGTTTGTCCCGAAACGCCATAACGACATTGTTGCGCAATTCGCGGAAAGCATGTGGGTGCTGGCGGGCAGAAATGACATCGTCTGGCTCAAGAAATACCTCCCGCGCGCACCACTGTTTTCTGATGACGGTGAAACATGGAGGGGCGCCTATGGCCCGCGCCTGCGACGTTGGGGTAGCGTCGACCAGATAGACGCGGTGCGAAGGCTTTTGCTAGCTGATCGTACGAGCCGCCAGGCTGTCATGACTCTGTTTGACCCCGCGCTTGACTACGCTCAATCCAAAGACATCCCCTGCAATAACTGGCTTGGCTGGATCATCCGCGAAGATCGCTTGCATATGTCCGCGGCGCTGCGCAGCAACGACGTGTGGTGGGGTTTTTCGGGAGCCAACGCGTTCGAATGGAGCATTCTGCATGAGATGCTGGCCTACTGGTTGAATGCGGAGGTCGGGCAGGCAGACTATCTCGCTATGTCGTTTCACCTCTATTCCGACCACTTCGACCGCGGCGGACAAATGGTGGCTGGCTTCCAGGGGCTTTCGCCTTACGATTTCGGCGTAGATCGGGCGGTGTTCGCGACGTCCTGGGATGACTTCCAGCCGAAGCTCGACCGCTGGTTTTCGATCGAGGCCGAGATTTCCGCGCGACCTGACGCGCCACTTGGAAGCTTCGGACACGTGGGCGACCTGTTGCTCGACAGCGGCCTGACGCTGGTCCATGTCGCCCAAGCGCACACTCTGTGGGACGAAGGGCGATTGGCCAGTGAACTGGCGCAGTTGCCTGCCTGCGACTATGTGGCCGCGCTTTACGAGCGGTACGGCCGCATGTATCCCAGTCTTCTGCAAACGGTCCCGCAGCGACCCATTGCCGACTTCCTTGCGGCGCGGTCGCGCAGTAGCGCCGACATGGTTGGCGACTTCAAGGCGGCCGTCAAAAGACTGCATGCGGAGAAGGATCGCGCTTATGGCGGAGCCTGGAAAAAACGAGGCGAGCTGGTCAGCATCCAGCCGAACATTGCCCGCAAGGTGGACCGACTCGAC
This sequence comes from Agrobacterium deltaense RV3, assembly GCF_900013505.1. Classification (NCBI taxonomy): domain Bacteria; kingdom Pseudomonadati; phylum Pseudomonadota; class Alphaproteobacteria; order Hyphomicrobiales; family Rhizobiaceae; genus Agrobacterium; species Agrobacterium deltae. The sequence continues at coordinate 182,761 of NZ_LT009747.1, forward strand.
GCACTGTGCGCGACCGGTGCGAGCCTCACCGGCGAGACGGGCCTGGATACCGCCGTGGACTTGCTCGTCTACGTGGAGAAATACCGCCTTTTCCTCGCCGAGAGCCTTCCTGCTGGCGCGCTGCTGCCGACAGACGCGCCCGTCCCGCTCAGCGGTCACGAGGAGAACTTCAACACCTTGATCGACTGGCTAGAATTGAAGCCACCCACTCGCCTCCTCGTCGAGATAATCAAAGACGTGAATTCGGCTTTTGAGTCTTGCTGGCGCAGGGCCGAAGAACACGCTCCACTTGAGGAAAGGCTCGAATTGGTGAGAACCCTTTCGGAATACGCGGCTGAACTACTCGCACTGCTTATTCACGGCAACAGGCAGGCTCTGAATGCCTTTCTTCAATTCGGAGCCTCATATGAGTCCTGAAAACCTCGCAAAACTCAAGGCAAAGCTGCGCGAGGCCGTGACCGAGCGCCAGCCGGGTTCGCGAGTGGCCATTGCGGGCTGGTCTGCGGCTGCCTTCGACATTGCGGCGGACCCGGTTCTCACCTCAGGTGCTGCCGAGCTGATAGGCATTTTTGCCGGGGAAGGCGGAGCGTCGGTCAAACCGCTCATAGACCTATCCACCCACTCTCCAGACATCCTCGTCATCGCCGAGGACGCAGGGAAGGAGCCAATACTCGAAGCCATCGCTTTAACGCTGCCGGCCAAGACGAAAATCCTGATCAGCGGCTTCTCGCACTTTGAATTCAGCGATCCTGTTTTTAACGAGATCAAGCGCGATCTGTTCATTCCGTCCTTTGCCAATGGCTATCAACACTGCCTCGTCCACATCTACCAGTGCCTGCAGAACGCGTGCCGCCGGGGCCTGAAGGGTTGCGTGGCGGAGTTCGGCATGTTCAAGGGCGGCACCACCATGCTGATCTCGCGCTTCATTGAGGCGCTCGGGGCCGACTGGAAAGTGTATGGGTTCGATACGTTCAACGGTTTCCCGGATAAGCGCAGCCCGCTCGACATGTATCACCATCCCGATTGCGTGTTCCTCGATGTGGACATGGTCAGAGCCGTCTTCGCCGGGCGCAACGTGGAGGTGGTCGAGGGTGACGTGGTGGAGACCGTGTCACGCCTTGCTGCAGAAGATCTGGTGCTTTCTTTCGTGGATACCGACAATTTCACGTCGGCAGAGGCGATCATCCGTGTCATAGCGGACCGGACCCAAATCGGGGGTGCGATCGTTTTTGACCATTGGACGGGACACGATCGTCACATTGACACTATTGGTGAGAGGATAGCCGCGAAAAGACTTGCGGCCGACACGCGATACTTCAACCTGCACGGCACCGGTGTATTCTTGAGGCAGCTATGAACGAGTTCCCGACTTACGTCATCCGACGCACGCCGCCCGAAATACGCAAGGGTGTTTACGAGCTGTATTGGACGTTCGCCTCACGGAGACAAGCCGCCTTTGAGGCAAGACTGGCCGGACAGAGCCAGCCCTGGACTCCCGACCCAATCCTGCAAGTCTATAAGTTCTGCAACGTTTTTCGGGCGGCTGACCGGGTCTCCCAGTTCATGATCAAGGACGTGGCGTACGGCCAGGACGCCGAAACCACCGCCCGTGACCGGGTATTCCAGATCACCGCCTTCCGCACCTTCAGCAACATCACCACATGGGGATCCGTGACCTCCGAACTCGGCGGAGCACCGCGCCTTGATCATCTGCGCTCAGGCGAATTCGAGCAGGCTCTCGATCGGGTCAAGGCGCAGAACGGCGGCCTCTACACCGGTGCGTTTATCCTTTGCGCCAACAAGGCGTTCGGTTTCGACGAGAAGCACCGCAACCACGTGGCGCTGTTCAAGCACATGTTCCTCGATCACGCCTGTGCCGAACGGGTACTACAGGCACCATCACTGGAGGCCGTGGTCGAACTATTGCAAAGCTTTCCATTGATGGGGCCGTTCATGGCTTACCAGACCGCGATCGACCTCAATTACTCCGAACTGCTCGACTTCAGCGAGAATGACTATACCCAGGCGGGCCCAGGTGCGCTGCGTGGCTTGAAGAAGGCCTTCACAAACCTTGGAGACTACTCGCCCGCGGACACCATCCTTTGGATGGTGGATCGGCAGGAGGAGGAATTCCGACGCCTGGGGCTGCCCTTCCGAGGTTTGTTCGGCCGCAGGCTGCATGGCATCGACTGCCAGGGCCTGTTCTGCGAACTCGACAAATATTGCCGCGAGGCGGTTCCCGAACTGACCAGCGCGCGCAGCCGGATTAAAGCAAAATATTCTGGATCTGGGGGGGATATAGAGCTGTTTTTCCCTCCGAAATGGCAACTTCCTTCGTCAGGTGTTGTTCGCGCGCCAAAACCTATGTCGGACGCGCGAGACGGCAAGCGGACGACGGTCGCGTCGTCCAAATCTCCCAAAGCTGGTCGAGAAGACTTGGCCATTGCCGATCTTTTTGCTTAACGCACTTCGACTGGATACAACCCGTTTCGGATGAATGGCCCCATTTCAACAACACCCCGACCGGTTGCAGCATTCAGTAACCTGCTCCCCTCCTTGTCCGCGCTTATAAGCTAGCTCTGGTGACAGCGTTAGGGGAAGTCGGCAACAAAATTTTCGCCAGGATGGTCACGAAGCATCCGGCCGATTTTTTTGCTGCCGACGCGCATAGGGTGTCCGACGTCGTCCAAGTCAAGCATTCTGAGAAACGCCCTACCTTGCTGATTATCTTGCCTATAGAATGTCCCGAACCGCTGGTCAGCCACTAAGATCATTAGGCTTTTTCTGCTCATCCTGGACGATCTTCAGAATCTCGTCTGCGACGGTAGTGACGAACGTAGCCTCCTCAGCTGTGTCCGCGGGCCATCTCTTATAAAGAATTTCATTCAAGAGCGGATAGTTGTCCGCAATGGAAAAGCTGGATTCGCAGATCGGCAATATTCGGCCTTTTCGGCTTATGTTCATCGCTATTGCAGAATTCAGCTCCTTGTTGGTCCATCCTTTCGCGGAAAAGGTGTCGGACAGGAATGGAACAAAAAAGCTTGACTTAAGAAGCCCATGATTGATTTTTTCAACGATAGAGTCGCCCCATTTAATGCTATCCGCATCAAAAAAGACCTTTAAGCCGAGGCTCTCCAGCTTGGTCTTTAGCTTTAATACAATCGGCTTGTCTTCTGTAGCATGAGATAAGAAGACGTCGAATTCTCGAACCATATCTGCATAACTTTCAATCCACTCAGCACCGCTCAGGCCGCTGAGGACCGCCATTTTGCAAAGCTTGGCCGTGACGGGGTCGTCCTGTCCCCGAACTTGAGATATGTAAGCCAACCAGCCTTCGATATGACGCCAAAAATGGTCGGGATTGTCCGTATTCTTGAGCCAGAGCTTAGCTGCTTTTTGGGCCCCGTGCACGCGAGCGGAATGGAGCTTCATCCGCAATAGAGCAATATCTCGTCTCCAGACATTTGCTTTTCGGTTCACAATCAGGCCGGTTACCTCCTGACGCTCACTCGAAAACAGGATTCTTGTTTTTTCCTCGTTTATCTCGAATCGAGCTGATCGAAAGGCCTCACGTACGGCATTCCCCAGTTCAATTGTGCGCTCACCATGCAGAGGCTCCCACGCCTTGATTACAGAGGCAGGAACAGCCCGTTGGTTCGAAGAGAACGTTATGTCATCGGCATATCGGGAATAAAGAAGCCTCTCACTGATCGCTATCGACAAAAGCTTTTTGTCCAGATTGTGCGCGATTAGATTGGCGATGATAGGAGAGGTCGTAGCCCCTTGCGGGAGCCCATCGTTAAACGTCGTGATCCTCGCTAGGATGGTCGCTACCCGGTCATTGAAACCGAAGTAACTTGACATAAAAAGGCCCCGCACGCGCGCGAAATTGATCGAGGGGAAGAAATCCTTGATGTCGATATTGAGAATCCATCTCTGGCGCTCGTGGTATCGCGCGTTAGTCAGAAATGATTCACCCTTTACGTAGCCCTTAACGAATTGCTTTGGGGTGTATTTTTGGGCAAGTATAGCGGCTAAGCGATCCTGCGCCAGGGCCAGGCCCCTTACGGGCTTCGCGATGTCCCGCATTCCTCCTTTCTTCTTGGGAATTTGAAACTGCTTGTAGTAGCTGCCGTTGTCAGCGTTTTGGACGACATAAAAGAACTTACCCGCATCCAGACCTAGCGCGGCCGCGACGTCCTGCACAGAGTGAGCGAGCTTCAACGGGAGGATGGGGTCGTCGAGGAAGGAAGCGACGACATTCAAGGCTTGACCCTCGCTCTTTACCATCCCGTGGCGCAACGTTTGAGCAATCGCCCGGCCCGCGCGGTTGTGTACTGACGTTTCAGCGAGTTGCCGTGAATTCACCGGCACCAACTAGAGGGTCAAGCCTCACACTGAGGATCCTCAAAGCTGGCAATCTTGTCAAGCGCTTGTGCAACTTCCCTACGGGTAATTTTGATCCGCTCACGATCCGCTCCGGTCACGCAAGGCTGCTTATTCATTTTGGAGAAAAAACATCAATCATTTTCCGACCGTCAAGAAGGATTGGTTGCGATGGGTTCAGAATCGATGTTGTTATCCAATGGTATTTTAGAGGATGGACAGGCCTTCAATGACGAACGAAATCGGGAGAGTGATGTGGCGTGACGCCTTATCCGACTGGAGTGGAAGCGATTCGCTTTTTGATGCCAAGTTCCTTGCGGCTTACGGGCATCGCGAGTGGGAAGTGTTCGCTGAAAGAGACGGCACCGCCGCATATTCACTGCATGTCGAGTTGATCTCTCGGATCACTACACAGCCGCTGGGGTACACTGAAGGCGACGAGAAGGCCGCCCTTGACAGCGTGTATAGTCTGTTTGCTACCGCTCGGGCACTGACACAGGCTGCCGCTGGCGCCTACACTTTTGAGACTATCATTTGGCACGTCCTCAACACCCATGTTCGACCATTCACCGCGAAGTGGCACGCGAAAGCGAATTCCGGAGAACTTAGGGCCTTGGACAGCAGCGACGTCTTCCGGGAAGAGTTGCGGACGGTGCAAGGAAAGCTGCTAGCATTAGACGGTCTTCTCGCGAAAATCGTAGGTGCGGAATGGTTTGACGCGAGCGCAATTTCGCGCCCGGGCGGCGACGCGATCAAGGAGGAAATGTCGGACCAAATCGCCACGCTGAAGCAAGCGATATGGAAGCCGATGGGCGAGCCCTCGTCCGTGGCCGTGGTTAGGCCCAGAACGGAGGAATATGCGGCCGAGCTGCAGCAATTAAGCTTGAGCGAAAGGGAGTTCATCAAAAAGCGCCGCAACTTCTATAAGGTCAAGGACGAGGAATGGTCGTCGGGACTAGCTCTGTCGGGTGGAGGCATTAGGAGCGCGACGTTCGCCATGGGCGTCCTCGTCTCATTGGCGCGAAGGAACCTGCTACCGCAGTTCGACTATCTCTCGACGGTGTCCGGAGGAGGATACTCCGGCTCCTTTCTCACGCAATTACTCGGATCTCCGAATGTCGATTCGAAAGTATCGCTTCGGGCATCCGATCTTCCATTCAAGCGTGAAGAAGGGGAATCACTCCTGCTGCAGCGCCTCCGCCACGGCGCCAGCTTCCTTTCCGGAGGCGCCTGGGAAAGGTTTTCCGTCGCGATGTTCCAGGCTCAGGGGATCTTCATCAACCTTCTTCTACTTGTTCTGCTGATATCCCTCATAGCTAACGCACAGATTGTCGTGGCTCAATTCGTCCCGGCGGACCTCAACATGACTCTCGCGCGCAGCTGCCTCATCGGATTTTGTGTTTGGGCGATATTACTACAGCTTGGTCGAAGCCTCCTGACAACTTTTCGTCAACTGCTCAATGAATTAAACCCTTGGATATGCGCGATTCTCTTGCTTGCACCGTTGTGGGCACTCACCCAAGCTGCGAACGGTTGGGCGACTTGGGCTAGGGAGACACTGGTCCCCGACCGCTCACTGCTTTTGGGCTATGCCTTTGTATTCCTGCTTATATTGGGCGCTGCCCTGTCGGTCGGATGTGCGCTCTTCATAGGTTTTAGTCGAATTCGTCCTGCGCTCATGAGCGTCTTCACGATCATATTCATCGTGCTGGGCGAAGGGTTTTTCTTTCAGATTTTGAACGGCGGACAAGACTACGGTCAGATTTTGCTAATCATGGTCCCAATCGTTGCGACCGGCGCCGTCCTGTTCTTGACGTTCAGCGTGAACTCGACGTCCTTGCACCACTACTACCGAACAAAACTTGCAAAGGCTTTTCTCCTGGACGCGGAGGCAGAACCCGCGCTTCCAATGAAGCTGACCGATTTCCAAGCCGAGCGAGCTATGTTTCCGATAATCAACTGCGCCTTGAACGTACCCAATTCGAAAACGCCTGAAATGCGCGGACGGCAAGCTGATCTTTTCTCGTTTACACCCGTGAGCGCGGGGGCCAATTTAATTGGGCATTCGGGGATGGCAGCCTGGGAAAGCGTCAACGGAAAGCAACTGGATCTTGCGACCGTGATGGCGCTCTCCGGTGCGGCGGTATCACCACAAATGGGACTGAAGACTAATCGTTACGGAAGCTTCTGGCTGACTCTATTAAATCTTCGGCTAAGCCTTTGGCTGAAGAATCCGCGTTCCAAAGCTCATCTCAAGTTGTTTCCCAACATCTGGAATCTCCAAAAGGAACTCTTCGCCTCCGCTGACGAAAATGGCGCTTTCTTAAATATCTCCGATGGTGGGCATATCGAAAATCTGGGCGTTTATGAATTGCTGCGACGTCGCTGCCGTTTCATCGTGGCGGTCGATGGAGAGAACGACAGCCAGATGACCTTCCACGCGCTGACCAATCTGCAGCGCTTGGCTTACATTGATCATGGAATCATTATCGACGCCAACCTCGATGACCTCCGCAGAGGCGAAAACGGATTGAGCCGATCTCACTTTCGCTTTTGCCGGATTCGATACCCTTCTGGAGCCGGGGATCGCAGCGAGGAAATAGGATATCTGATTTATTTGAAGCTCTCACTCACAGGCAACGAGGGTGAATTTATCAGGCGTTACAAGTTTGACGAACCAGCGTTCCCGCACCACTCAACCGCAAACCAGTTCTTCACGGAAGTTCAGTTCGAGGCCTACCGCGCTTTAGGCGAGCACGTCGGAGACAAGATGTTCCTGCCTGCCATTACTGGATTTCCGGACGGAAACAATGTCGACCTAGAAGAATGGTTCCTCGGTCTTGGATTCAGCTTTCTGGACCCACTAACGGCGGGAAAACTTGAAAAGGCTTTGTGACGTTCGGCCCTTAACGGGATACAATACGCCGAGGCTGTCAACATCCGGTATGGCGGTGTTTACCCCAGATCTCGCAGCCGATCCTACAGGTCGGTGAAAATGCCAGGTGGTATAGGCAATGAAACGTGCTCTGCTTGCCGGCAATGTAGAAAAAAAAGCCTCCACCTGTTAGAAGGCCACATCCTAATTCGGGGGTGTTGATAGTGGACCAGATAAAGCCAACGCAAGCCGGCATGCTCCGCACAAATTTGCGGAACCAGATCAGGCAGACGCCCCTCCCCAAGTGGAAATCACTTTTGCCGCTCTTCGAAGCGGTGATGAATTCATTTCAAGCAATCCAAGACTCGAACGTCGATCGGGATCACCGCATCACGATTGAAATCGAACGTGAGGATCCCGGCCTGTTCAAAGACGAGGTTTCAGCCGTCAAGAGTTTCGTCATCACCGATACGGGGGTCGGATTCGACGACGAGAATTTCGAGTCCTTCAACACCGCGTACTCCGAGCACAAGTACGACCGCGGTGGAAAAGGCCTTGGGCGCTTCATGTGGCTCAAAGCATTTGATCGCGTTCACGTCGCCAGTGTTTTTCAAGCAAATGATGGCGGTGAGCTATCACGGTGGAGGCGGGCGTTTACGTTCGATTTTGAATACGATCCTGAGTTCGCTTCCCTTACCGAAGCCGGGTCTGTCGAGGTGCAGACCGTCGTTCGCCTAGAAAATTTCAGGCGTCCCTACGATGAGGATTGCCCTCGCGATGTCGACCAGTTGGCCCTTCGCCTCGCCGAGCATTTTATCCTCGTGCTGATGAATCGAGATTGTCCGGCTGTCGATATCATCGATGGCAGTTTCAAGACATCCCTGAACAAAGTTTATCGAGATCACTTCGAGAAATATGCTTCCGACAGCACCTTCACGATCCGTGACAGGACATTCACGATTCACGGCTTCCGACTAACCGCACCGCGTGCCACCCGGCACAAGTTGATCTACGCGGCGAATTCGCGCGGCGTCCTATCTGAAATGCTTGACAAGTTTGTACCCAACCTTTCGACGAAATTGCAGAATGTCGACGGAAAAAGTTTCGCCTACCTAGCTGTCGTTCAAGGTGATTATCTTAACGACAAGGTGAACAACTTCCGTACTGACTTCGAAATGAGCGAGGACACCGAGGAAGAGCTCCTCGGTGTGGTCACGGGGGAAATCCGACGGTCGGAAATCAGGGATGCATCAATCGATTTCATCGAGCACGATCTAGCGTACCTGATCGCGACGTTGAACGAGATCAAAACCCAGCGAGTGATGACCTTCGTCCAGACAGACGCCCCACAGTACAAGCCTCTGTTGCGCTACCTGCCGTCCTTCATTCGCGACATTGCTCCAAACGCCACTAAGACAGATATCGAGTTCGCATTGCACCGTGAACTACATCGTCGAGAGGTGGCGCTCAAACGGGAGAGCGGCAAAATCTTGGTCGAGGCAGCGAAGCTGAAAGACTACGATGGATATCGGGATCGCTTGGCCGAGTTTCTGGAGCAATCCAACGAACTGGGCGCCAGTGCTCTTGCTCAGTATGTCATGCATAGAAAAATTGTCATCGAGCTTTTCGATAAGGCCCTTTCGGCCGATCGGAAGAGCGAGAAGTATCCATTGGAAGAAGCGGTTCACAATCTTCTTTTTCCGATGCGGTCCACCGACAGAGATACCCTGTACTCACAACACAATCTTTGGATGATCGATGAAAGATTGACGTATCATTGGTTCCTATCATCGGACAAACCTCTGAAGCGGCTCGACGATTATCAATCTACGTCTTCCCTCAGACCCGACTTGTTCATATTTGACCGTAAAATTTCCTTTACCGAAGGTGAGGAAGGCCAGCAGCCGGTTAACAGCTTGGTGGTCGTTGAGTTCAAGCGACCGCAACGAGATGACTATTCAGACCAAGAAAATCCTCTTCAGCAGGTTCTCGATCAGATCCGCGATATTCGTAAGGGCCAGGTCAAGGACGAGAAGGGACGCCCGATCGCGCTCGCCTACGAAAAAGTCCCGACTTTCGCGTATATAATTTGCGATATCACGCCGTCTTTGCGCTCGGTCCTACTCGACCGAGATGCGCAGGGCACACCAGACGGCCTCAGCTACTACGGTTATCACAAGAACCATTCAGTCTACTTCGAGGTGATCGATTACGGGAAGCTGCTCACGGATGCAAAGAAGCGAAACCGTGTTTTCTTCGATAAACTCAATCTAATGGGCAAAGCGTAGATGAGGGCTAAAGCACGCCCCACGCCCGAAACCTCCCCCTGCCCGTCATCTCCCTGAGGCCCAGCTCCAAAACGATCCGCCGCGCCGCCTGCGGCGTGACCTTCAGCGTCTTCGCCACCATCCCGGCCGACACCAGCGGCTTTGCCATCACCAGCTCGACCAGCTCCGGCAATTTTGACGACGTCCGGCGCCCCTTCAGCTTGCGGTCCATCATCGATTTCGCCAGTGCCAGGCGGTCGTGCTCCTTGAGGCCGATCTCGGCGGCGGCGACCAGGCCGTGGGCGATGGCCAGCAGCCGTGTCTCGCGATCGCGATGCCGACGCCGATCGACCGGAATGGTTTTCAGGCCAAGATTGATGGCGGCAAGACGGGCACCTGATGTGATACCGGCCTGCCGCAGGATGGAAGCGCAAAACAAGCGGCCGAGCCAGGGCGCGTGCTGCAGGACGGAAAGCTCGTTCCAGGCATCGAGGGCTATGATCGCCTGCAGCACCGTCGGTAGGTGTTCGGCCTGGTGCAGCACGCCCCGCCATTCGTCGAGCCGGGCATCCTCATCCCAGTCAAGGTCATAGACGAGAGGATCTCGTTCTCGGGTATCAGCACGCCCAGGACGCCTCGCGTGCTCTATCGCCGCCTCCGATCGGGCCAACAGCGCATCGATGGCGGCATAGTCGACATCGGGGAAATTCTCCGCCCGATCACCATCGTCCCCCTCCCCTTCCGGGTCGACGGCGACCGCCGGCCGCACGACGCTGGCCGTCTCCGCTGCCTCGGTCGCGCCGGTCGACGTGATCTCCGATGTCTGCCGGAGCGTGCGAATGCCTTCCGGCGATAATGCCCAATCAGGCGACTGCCCCGAAATCCGCCGGCGGGTGCGCAGCACGTCGCGGGCGATGGTGAGTTCGTGGGTGGGGGTGCGGGTATCGCGAAAGGCGTCGTGGAGGACGAGGTCCTCAAGGTGGACAAGTTCACCATCGATCCAGAGCGAGGCGCAGGCATCGGCAAAGTTTTGGCGTTCGATCCAGCCCTGCCCGACCGGCGAACGCGCGATGCGCTCGTCGAGACGGGTGAGCGCGACGGCCGCGTCGAAAGCCGGCCGCATCAAGTCACTCATGCTGATTTTGGAAACATCGTAAGCCATTGATATTATGGTAAACGATGTTTTAAAGGAACTCTATACAATTATTTCGGTTCGTCACATGGTATGATTGCTGGTTGCTATTGTAATCATCGATAAGTATCCCTTATCGGAAGTTAGCCATCAAATAGTGATTTTCTTGCCATCTATGTTCCCCGAGACTATATTAAAGCCACTATTTCGAGCTGGAGCACCAACGTGTCAGAACCACAGCTTTCCGTCCGCAGCGCCAAGGCGAGAGACTTGGCTCATGCGCTTGCACACCGCACCGGTCAGCCGATCAACCGGCTGGTTGAACTGGCGCTTGAACGCTATGACCGGGAGCTGCGCCAACAGTCTGCCCGAGCGCCAATCGATATTCTGTCGGACTTGATGGCCGAAGGCCGGCGGACCGTTGCGGCCGGCGTCACGTCGGCGCATGACGATCTTTACGACGAGAACGGGTTGCCGCGATGATCGCCGTCGATACGTCGGTCATTCTTACGATGGCGCTCGCAGAGCCGGAAGCCGAACGCTTCACGCCGTTACTGGAACGGGAAGCGGTGGCGATCGGCTGGCCGACGCTGCTGGAGGCGCGCATGGTGCTGACCGGCAAGGGATTTCCCAACGCTTCAAACATCATCGATCAGCTTGTTCAATTGCCAAACGTCACCGCCGTTCCCTTCGATGACGCACATTATCGCGAAGCGGAACGCGCGTTCGACCGCTTCGGCAAAGGCCGCCATTCTGCCGCGCTCAACATGGGTGATTGCTTTTCCTATGCGGTCGCCATTGTCGTCAAAGCCCCGTTGCTGTTCAAGGGCAACGATTTTAACAAGACCGACCTGAAAATTCACCCGGCATCCGCCATGTGAGAAGAAGCCACCACACCGAGCCCAAGAGGATTTTATGGAAGATCACGTCAGATTTGCCCTCGAAAATCTGCTGAATGTCGCCCATCAGGATACCGGCCAGGGCCATAGAGTGGCCAATTTCCTGCTCGCCTGGTGGAACGCCGGGGTGCACGGCGGTTTCGATCTGACCGACCTTGCCAATGTCGATCGTGATGTTGCCGAGGACATGGTAACGATCTTCACCTTTCTCGCCCGGGAAAAAGACCTCGTCTACCCTGACGCCTATCGCGGCGAGATCGAAAAAATCATCGCGCGCTGGCGACCGCAGATCGAGGCTATATAATGAAGGTCCAGCGTGCATCGACAACGCCACGATCCGCCGTTGACCGCCGCGCCGCAGAACTGGATACCATTGCCGCCGTCTTGCCGATCGAACGCCGCGATGAGCTTGCCGAGCTCCTGACGGATCGGGATGTCGAAACACTACGGCACCTTGTCAATGAAGGCATGGGCGACAATACCCTCAGGGCGTTGACATCCGATCTCGCCTACCTGCAGGCATGGTCGCTGGCGTCCACCGGCGACACCCTTCCCTGGCCGGCGCCCGAGGCACTACTTCTAAAATTCGTCGCTCACCATTTGTGGGATCCAGAACGGCGCCGGGAGGACGCTTTTCACGGCATGCCGCTGGACGTCGATCAATCGCTGCGTGATCAGGGATTTCTGAAAACGACAGGGCCGCATGCGCCCGACACTGTCCGCCGGCGGCTTGCCAGTTGGTCGACACTGACCCGATGGCGAGGTCTGGACGGCTACTTCGCCTCCCCTGCCCTGAAATCAGCCATTCGGCTGGCCGTTCGTGCCGTACCGCGGCAACGCCGCCGCAAGAGCGCCAAGGCTGTCACCGGTGACGTGTTGGCGAAATTGCTGGCCACCTGCGGCGGCTCCGATCTTCGCGATATCAGGGACCGGGCAATCCTGATGGTCGCGTTTGCGTCCGGCGGGCGCCGACGCAGCGAAGTAGCCACTCTACGCAAGGAACAGCTCACGAACGAGGAACCGGTTAGTTCTGAGGACGGGAGTCCCCTCCCCTGCCTCGCTATTAATCTCGGCCGTACGAAAAACTCGGGAGCCGATCAGGACGAGATCGTCTACCTGAACGGTCGGCCGGTGGACGCGCTGAATGCCTGGCTCGAGGCTGCGAGAATCGACAGCGGCAGTGTGTTTCGGGCGATTGACCGCTGGGGTAATGTCAGCCTGCGGGCGCTCGATCCGAAAGCGGTCAACGATATCGTTAAGCAACGGGTGGCCAAGGCGGGGTTGGATCCGCGGGAGTTTTCAGCACACGGGTTGCGATCCGGATACCTGACTGAAGCCGCTAATCGGGGTATCCCACTTACTGAAGCGATGGACCAGTCTCGCCATCGGTCTGTCCAGCAGGCATCGAGCTATTATAACAATGCCGCGCGGCGCAACGGCCGGGCTGCTAGGCTGCTTTGATTGCGCTTCGGCAACTATGATCTACATCCTCTGCCTTCCCACAGACAATTGCGTCAATTTGCCGAAAACCGCCTCACTCTTTCGATGAATTTTTGTCCGCACGGCAAACTACAGGATATGGACGCGCTCTCAACTGAATAAGAGGGTGCATCGAGCAAAGGTGCCTGATTGCGCGCAAATGGCACCCTGTACTTAAAGCGCGAGCTCAGTGCCGAGACCTCTCAGACAGGGCAGGGACAAAAGAGTTTCTGGATAACTCCTCTTGAAGCGGAAGACGACCAACAACGCAGCGGCGGATCGTCAAGACTTTCTGCCGTAAGTCCTCTCACTATGGGTGAGTTTTCCCCTTACTCGACGGGCCTTATATGGTCTTGAACCCCGCGGGAAAGATCTTGCAAGGAAGCTATAGTGGCCTCACGTGGCCGAGGGGAAGAGGGTAGGGGCATTTCGGAGCAGGTGCAAAATGCCCAGCAACGCGGGGAGGGCGCTCTCTTGAGCGTATCCATTGATGGATTCGTATACCAGGCTTGTGTGGACGTATTGTGGTTTACTTGATGCATAGGCCGGGATGCGCATCCCGGCCTATGCAGGCAGGCGGCCGTATTTCCGGACTGGTTTACGCAGCCGAGATCAAGCAAGGCCCTGCCTGCTCCCTTTGACCCCGAACGGTTGATCGGGCTTTCGCCCGCACCACAAGCCTGGGAGCAAGGCCATGATACCGGAACTTCTCTTCGTCGGCATCGACGTTTCCAAAGCCCGCTTCGATGTTTTCGTCTATCCGGCCGGCAAGCGCTGGAGTACCGGCAGTTCGCCGACACAGATCGGCGCTCTCGCGAGCCGCCTTCTGGGGCTCGGACCGGTCGTCGTCGGACTGGAGGCGTCCGGCGGTTATGAGCGCAGGCTGGCCGACAGCCTGATGCGGCAGGCCTGAAGGTCCATATCCTGCCGCCCGCAAGGGTTCGCAATTTTGCCAAAGCCATGGGGCAGCTGGCAAAGACCGATATGATCGACGCTGCCGTGATCGCCCGCTATCTGGCAACGGTACACGCTCACCTCACTCCATATGAACCAAATCCCGTGCGCAGTCGCCTGAGCGCGTTGGCGGCCCACCGGCGCAGGCTGGTCGCCGAAAAGAGCGGTCTGACGAGCCAGCTCGATACCATCGAAGAGCCGCTGGTGCGCGACATGCTGGAGGTACGCCTGCGCATCATCGACACGGACATCGCCACTCTCGACCGCGCCATGCGCGATCTGCTCAAGGCGACGCCCGGCCTGCGAAAGCGCCACGACAGAATGTGCAAGGTCACCGGCGTCGGCCCGGTGCTGGCCACCGCGCTCATTGGCGTTCTCCATTGCATGCATCCCCCGACTATCCCGGCAATTGAGGCGGCGTCGGCGAGATTTGTGGCGGCCTGTAGAATGGAGTGTCAGCAATTACCCGAAAATCAATCCTGTCAGCTGACAGGGTTTTGCCTCGCAAATTCGGGATTACACGATCGTCAAACCCTTTCAATGATGTCTATGCCTTTCCAGTTCTTCTAGTTTCGGACTACGCGATAAAAGGTAAAGAGCGAGCGAACATTCTAGTCGTCCAACTGTCGAGGAATAAATCCTGTCAGCTGACAGGATCTATAGTCAGCCTCACAGAAAAGGGACGCTGTAACGATACCTCTACCAAAAGTAGCTGAAATGTCGACGGAACAGGCGAGGAATTCCGGGAGACGCGGATCGGGCCGTGGCGTCTATTTGCCGAAAGTCCCTGCCCTGGCCGCACCTGAAAAATTTTACCGCGCACCATCTCGGCATTCTCCTCAATGTTAACAACTGATCGGAACTCAAATCATTGCGAGGGAATAATCCGTCCACGCTGTTGCTCAGGCTGATCGATAACGTCATGATCATGGTGTGTATATCCAAGGACCTTCTGGCAGTTGGCTCTGATCGCCGGAGTATTTCAAGCACAGCAGCGAGCCTTCCCCGACCCGGGAACTCGCGCATCGCCTCTACGCCGGTGGTTCGCGATCTGCTCCGCGTACATAACCGTATAGCGGGAAATTCCGAGGAGGGTGCGACACGCGATGCCTTGATGGCCGGGCTGGCGCCCATCTCGGAAAAGTTCGGCATGGAGGTGGCGCTGCACGATCAGGCAGAGCGGATGAAGGTTCTTTTGATGGTGTCGCGCTTCGGCCATTGCCTCAATGATCTGCTATACCGCTGGCGCATCGGGGCGCTGCCGATCGATATTGTCGGTGTGGTTTCCAACCATTTCGATTATCAGAAGGTCGTCGTCAATCACGATATTCCGTTCCACCACATTCCGGTGACGAAAGAGAACAAGCCGCAGGCCGAAGCTCGGATCATGGAGATCGTGGAAAGCTCGGCTACGGAACTCATCGTGCTGGCGCGTTACATGCAGGTGCTTTCCGACAGGATGTGCGAGGCGATGTCGGGCAGGATCATCAATATCCACCACTCCTTCCTGCCTTCCTTCAAGGGGCCAACCCTTACAAGCAGGCCTATCAGCGCGGTGTGAAGCTGATCGGCGCGACGGCGCATTATGTGACTGCCGATCTGGATGAGGGACCGATCATCGAGCAGGATACCGTGCGCATCACCCATGCCCAGTCGGCCGAGGATTACGTGTCGCTTGGCCGCGACGTGGAGGCGCAGGTGCTGGCGCGTGCCATCCACGCCCATATTCACCGTCGTGTATTCCTGAATGGCAGCCGAACCGTGGTGTTTCCCCCGGTCCCGGCTCTTACGCTTCGGAAAGAATGGGAAGCAGGTGCGGCAATCTTGTCCGGAACCCCACGTAGGGTAGTGCGAGCTTCTGCAGAGCGATTGCCTTCAGGCGCGGGGCGCGTTCAATCCGAGCAATCGGCAAAAGGCAAAGCCTACGGCACTCTGGCCATGGCTATCGACATATTGCCGCTGGATTTCCAGATCAGTGCAATAAAGAGAACCCCCTTTCTATCATCGATGCGACTTCCGATAACGAGCATCGTTTGAGCTCGGGATAGACACAGACCGCGCGCTTTTCGACATGCCGGTAGATCATGACGCCGCGCCCGCCATAACGGAATGCTATTCGGTCATCAGGTTGAGATCCCAAGCACCAAACTTCACGGAAACCAATACGCAGGCCGTTCTGGCATCACCCCAGATCGCCGCATTGCGAATTGCAAGCTTGGCGTTCGCGAACCGAGCGCAGGCTTCCCGCAAAGCACCCGGGTGAATGAAGCGGCGTTGCACATAAAGAAGCTCCTCATAGCTCGCATCGATGGTGGCACCGGCCAGAGACCGGCATTGGTGCCAAGACCATAGAGGCAAGAAAGCAATCGTTGATCCAACACTGCCTTGCGAAGACAACACGGGAGGCTCGCCCAGAATCTCGAAGATCAGGTCACGTGGAGAGAGCGGACTTTGCTGATTCCCTGAAATATCTGCAATAGAGCCATTTACAAGGGCTTTTAGGGGAGGGGAGGTGACGAGTGACCTCTGCCGTATTCAGGGTGTTCACCTTGCGCAAATCGATTGACTATACTAGATTTGTGGAAATGTTATAGGACGGCTCAAACTAAGAAAATCGACCTCATGTTCCGGACGATGGTCGCGGAGCTGCAGCAACGTACTTTTGATGCGCAGTGGTCGGCTGATTTCCCACCCACTGGTCGCTTTGTTTTGGTCAAAGTCGACAAACGCTCATACTGGTATTTCGACCAGCCGGACGGCAAAGGTGGTCAAAAGCGGCGCTATGTCGGCCCTGCCGATGATGATGAGATCACAAACCGAGTTGAAACCTTCAGGGGCAAAAAGGCCGATTATCAGAACCGGCGAAAGATTGTGGCGGCGTTGATCCGCCAAGCGGGTCTAATTGCTCCGGATCGCTTCACAGGCACAGTTGTTGAGGCGTTGGTATCGGCCGGTTTATTCCGGCTCCGTGGTATCCTCGTCGGCACAGTCGCGTTTCAACGTTAAGCCGCCCATCTCGGTATCCGGCTGCCCATGGCCGCGATCCTGACAGGTGACACGGGCCTGACACAAGATTACGCTATTTCAAGCGAGATCGAGGATTCAATTCCACCGATTGCCGATCTCCTTCAATCCATCGATTCGTCATTCCGCGCCGTGCCTCATGTCTCCGGCTCCTCCTGCTTCAATGCCTTCCGTAACTCGTCTGGTTACCGGGTAGAGTTCCTGACGACAAACCGGGGATCGGAAGAATACGCGGATCAACCGGCGCAAATGCCTGCCCTCGCCGGTGCGTCTGCCGAACCTCTCCGATACATGGATTTCCTGATCCGTGATCCGGTGGAAACGATTTTGTTGCATAGTGCCGGTGTTTCGGTCGTGGTCCCCGATCCATTTAAGTTCGCCGTTCACAAACTGATCCTGGCTGGCAGACGTCAGGATGATGCCGGCGGAAGGGCAAAGAAGGAAAAGGACTTGCGTCAGGCCGGAATGCTGTTCGAGGCATTGCAAGAAACCGGGGCTGGTCGTGATCTAGCAGATGCTCTTCGCGAAGCATGGGATAGAGACCCCTCTTGGCGAAAAGCGATCACAGCGGGTGTTGATGCCGTCCAGAGGCAGTATCAACCGGCGGTCCATCGCACGTTCGGCATTCTACCGGCCGATGAAAGAGAAAAGGCCCGCATGATCTGACGCGCCGTCTCGCGCTTACTCTCGTCGCTGACATTCGATTTACTCATGATGTTCTTCTGGCCTCAAGGTTGGGAAAGAGGGCTGTCCACAAATCTCAGATCTATTAAGTGACACGTTAACCTTTGAGCCTGACCGATAAATCGCAGCCACGCCACTGGACGTTATTAATCGCTCTCATCCGGCCGCTTTCACTGGATGGCCTGCCGCTCGCAGCAAAGCCATGAGCACGGGACCGAGGGAGAACTCGCCACGCCTCGCCCTGTTGGTCAGGTCCCTGAGGTACCCACCGGGCGAATTGATATGCCCGCAACGCTCCAGGATGCATGCGATCATCACTGCCGCATTTTCTGCCCCCATCACTTCGCACGCCTCCTGATATGCAGAAGGGCTCACTCCCAGCATGGATCTGACGACCACGGCCGCCGTCATCAACTCTCGCCAATTTCGGATTTGTCCTTCAGGCCCATAATTTGAAATCTCCGGGCAGGCCCGCAGTACAAGACCTATGGGAAACGTTTTTATCGGCAGGTGTTCAGTCTGATTTTCCGGCGTGGGCTTCGCTCCCAGCTCGTTTCTTGAGCTTGGTTCAAGTTCATTAGGGTGATTGGTATTTGAATTCTGTATGTGACGCTCAATTTGAGCATCATTGCTAGTCATTTTTGATGAAAAATGATCGGAATTCAGCAGCTTGATAATGTCGTGCCGCAAAACGTCCATCTCACGCCCCAGATTCTGGAGGTCTGCGAGGCTTGGTCTGCGAGGAATACGTCTTACGAGCTCCAGATACCGCGTCTCGATCCAATCCCAGTCACCCGGCGCGCCCTCTTCAACCGCCGCTGTAATCAGCTTGCGAATATCGCGCCGGCTTATTGTAAGGTTCTCCTTTGCCCTTCGGAAGATAATTCGTTCTGCGGCGACCTGCTGAGCAAGACAGGCCAGTTCTTCGGCACGCATCAAAAGCGGTGAGATATCAAATCCGAAGGCATGTTCGATTGATCCGTCATCATCCTTTCGGGCGTATCGCTTACCATTGGCGCTGTCTTTTCGAACAATAAGTCCCGCTTCGATCAGTAATGCCAGATGACGACGCAAGGTGGCGCCCGCAATACCGTGCGCGCGGATCGAGAGCTGAATGTTCGACGGAAACACCACCAGCTGAGCATCCTGGCGAAGTTCGTTTTCGGGATAGAAGCTCAAAAGCGCGTCAAGTACGGCAAGACTACGATCCTGTAGCCCCAACACCTCTCTCGCTTCCGAAGCGTCCCGGAAAACCTTCCATTTATCGGCTGAAGCGCCCTGCTTGATCCTGGCGGTAGCAATCTGCCTCCTCACCAGCGCAAGCGTCACCGGCCGCCGCCCAAAGGGCGTCGTTACCTGTCCATCTTCCATTGTCCTGCCTCTTCAAAAAGGCAAAAGGAAAACGCTCACCGAAACGGTGCCAAACACTCTTGACTAGGATTCATGGAAATGCGATTCTCAAGTTGTCACACATCGAGAAGGGCTTCCATGACGGCAACGTCTAGGGGGCCTTTTTCTTTTGCTCGTTCCCTTCCTTTGCAAATGCTGCGAAGCTTGTCCTTTGGCTTCGTCCTAACCTTTTAGTCTTTCGCGCGTGAACCGCTCCGCAAGAGCCGGCAGTTCAGCTTCAATGAATTTCAGGAATTCTGCTCCAGTCGTCGTTTCCGCAGAAATGCGAATATCCTTCGAAGACGCAACGTAGTTGCCCAGTTGCCGGCCTTCACCGTTTACGATTACTCGTGGGGACGTTTTCGGCGAAGCCTTGGGCTTCAGGACGTCCAGGACAGCCAGAAATCTTTGATCGGAGTTCATCCGCTTTTCCACAGCTTGCGATAGCACGCCGTGAAGATTGTCCATCGCCCCGGAATTTTCCGAAAAAGCCTTCGCAAACTCAGCCCATCGCGGACGCCCGACCTTCGGGGCACGTCCGATCGCCTCGATTATGTCTGACGGCACGCTGCGATAGACTGCCCGCATCCGGGCCAGTTCTGCGTCATCGATGGAGAGAGCAGCATAGATATCGCGAGGCTTTACCCCGGCCTCATCCATGCGGCGCGCAAACAGGGCCCGCTCGATCCATGTCAGATCCTGACGGTCGGCATTCTCAATGCCCTGAGCGATGACAAGCTCGACATCAGAGATTTCGACTTCGATCGCCCTGACGGGGATGCCAAGCTCCCTCGCAGCCCGCAGACGGCGGTGTCCATAAACAACCTGGTAACGCTCCGGCGATGAGGGAGACTTGCGGACCTGGATCGGGACCTTCTGGCCTTCCGACTGAATGGAGTTGCGGAAGGCTTCGAAATCTTCTGCGCCGTCATCTGGAAGACGATCCGGAAAGGGCGACGGATCAACCCTCGATGGATCGAGCTCCCTGATTGCGCCTCCACCGGATTCTACGAGCGCCTTCAGACGATCACGTTCAGATTTGATGTCATCGATGGCCCTGTGTGCAGCACCGATGACACCGGAACCGACGCGGGTCGGGGCAGCCGGCTGTTGCGGGACAGCGGACGTTTCTGCTGACAGCTTGTTTTCAAGTTCGGCCGACAACAGGCCAAAATTCGCAACGATGGACTTGCGCGACGACTTGGTCATGTCCGCCCCCAGCTACTATTGATCAATTTCAGTATTGCCTCGTTCACAGCATCGACGGCTTCCCGGGCGCGCTTGTGGGTATCACGTCCAATCTGGCCCATTTCAAGCTCGTAGATCGAGCGCTTCGCGAGCCCGGCAGCCTCAACAGCCGTGCTTTCGATCAAGGTAGGAAGTAGGACGTCAGTCCCGAACAGATGGCGCATCATCGCGACGACCTGAGATTGCGGCGCGTCGTTGGGGTCGTGGCGGGTGACGAGATAGCGTATGAAGTCCTGGTCGAGTTGCGCACCGCTCTCGTTCAGCACGCTGATCAAATCCCCCATCATCAGCAGGAACTGGCTCATGGAAGCGACGTCAAGCATCGCAGGATGGACCGTAATGATCATACTGGTCGCAGCGTAGATCGCGCTGAGCGTCAGGAACCCTAGCGATGGGGGCGTGTCGAGAATGACGACGTCATAGTCCTGCTCGACCTCGGCAAGAGCAAGTTTCAGCCGCTCGAAGAAAATCGCGCCTGAACCTGATTTTTGTGCGAGCACCCGTGGCGTCTCGTGCTCATACTCCATTACTTCGAGATTGCCGGGGATCAGATCAATGCCTTCGAAGTAGGTCTTGCGGATGATGTCGCGGATCGGCCGACGTTCAGCATCGTCGTAACGAAGAGCTGCATAGATCGTTTCGTTCGCCCCGACATCGAATTCGGGCTGGGCGCCAAACAATGCGGACAACGATGCCTGCGGGTCAAGGTCGAGGGCAAGAACGCGGTAACCCTGCAATGCAAGATAATGAGTGAGATGGACGCAGGTCGTCGTCTTGGCGCTACCACCCTTGAAGTTCGCGATGGCCACGACCTGCAGATGCTCGCCCTCGCGACGCCGCGGAAGAAACCTCAGTGCTTCGGCTGGCTTCTGGGCCGCAAAAAGCTCGCGCAACTCGTTGATCTGGGCGAGTGTGTAGACACGATGATTATTTTCCAATCGGCCGGGTATCGGTCCGCGCCCTTCGCTCGACATGAGCTTCAAGGTCGAATCGGGTATCGAGGTCAGCTTGGAGACCTCGTTCGTCAGGAACGGTCGCAGGCTCTTCTCCGATTTGGGAGGATACATACGCGTGCGAAGCTGCTGCAACTGCTGCGACAGCAGGCCCGCATGGCGCATGATCTTTCCGCCTGCGTCTTCTTTCGGACTGCTCGTCGTTTCTGCCTGTCTCGCTATCGCCATATTGCCCCCTTGGCGGGCAGTCTTCGGTTTGCCGACCATTGCCCGCCAAAGATACAACATGATTCTAGCCTTACGTCCAGCCGTTTAGGGTTAACAAAGTCTTAGCGAACCCATCGCCAGGGAGCGGAATGGTTGAACGGCGACTTAATATTTACCGTTATTTTTCAGACTGTTAATAATATTCCCTCAACGCAGAAATCTCATTTTATTTTAGGGTCAATCGCACAGGGCAAAGATTTTTAGGAAGCACGCTCAGCGCGCCATAGAGAATTTGAAAACGCGCGATTCATCCAAATGCGAATTTATAGGATTCACCAACTGCCGCCCGGTTCTAAGATGTGCGGATTTCCTGCTAATCCTCTGTTCGTGAAAAGAGGGTCGCATCGAGACCGCGTATAGCCGCCGCAGTCCTAACTCCTGCAGGTCGTAGATAACGAAAACAACGACATCGTCCCACATAAGTCGGTAAGACGACTCCTTGCCCCGTATGGAGAGTATTAACGGGCTATATGGTGCGCAAGTCCGCGCTGTTTTAAACTCGTTAGGCGATACACGATTGGGCGCGCAAGTCCGAATTCTTGGAGCGTAGCGTTTACGTCTACGGCCTCATCGGTTATCGCGACATACCAAAGGCCAGGTTCCGGTGATTTGATGGCTGCACCCGTTCGGGATGCCGTAATGATTGTCTCCTCCATCACGTCGGCATGAAGTAATTCCGAGGTCTGACGTGCCATTCGGCGAATTGTTCCAAGTCCACGCAGGCTGGGGATTTCATCGTTCTCAAAAAACTCCAAGGGAGATGGAACTGCTTCTTCGCTCATGAGGCAGGAACGGGATGCACTTTACCGCAGGACGGACGATCTACCACATACGCGATGAGGCTGTGTATACCGCAGACCAAAAACCGAGGTCGCCGAGGTATCTCACAGCCTTCGCTCTACCGTGATGCAGACCAAGTCGTGATTGACTCTAAGTGCGCCCCGTCAACCGTGCGAGCCTCGCGGCAAATCGATCGAAAGCACGAGGCGAAGAGCAAGCCACACCAGTAGCCTCTTTAGGCTGGGCACCGCGCAATCAGCAGGCGTGTCCAGACGGAGAGCAAAACATCAAAACGACGGTCTTGTTCTTCTGGCGTGACGCCGCGCCTTTTCTTCTTCAGGCAACTTTCGCAGTTCCGCTTCTTTTTGTGCGAGGATGCCATTGTCGCCGGGCACGACGTTGTCGCCTCGTAGCAGGGCCTCATAAGCCTGACGGGCAATGTCGGCCGGGTTGTCTTTCCACGTATTGTCGCCAAATTCGGTCTTGTCCATGCCTGCCCTAGCATGAAACTCGGTAGCGGTGGCGCCAGGCTGAAAAATGGTAAGTTGCACGCCAGTGCCAGCTAGCTCCTCTCGCAATCCATGTCCGAACGACGTCAAGAAAGCCTTGGACGGGCCGTAAACTCCTTCGAAAGGCGTCGGCGAAAAGGCCGAGAGGGAACTGACCAGCATGATCCGGCCATGGCCCCTGGCTATCATCTGAGGTACGATCGCATGAGCTGTCGTTACCGGTGAGACGATGTTGAGCCCGATAAGCCTCAGATGTCTTCCGACCGGCATATCGACAAACGCAGCACCTCCTGTAGCGATCCCCGCGTTGAGGATCAAAAAATCGATGGCCCGTCCGCTTATATTGGCGGCGTCGAGCAAGATCTGGGTGCCCGCTGGCGTTGAGAGATCAGACTTCACCGGTGTGACAAGGACTCCCAACTTGCCGAGTTCATCAGCGGCCTCGTAGACCTTGTCGCTGGACCCAGAGATCAGCAGATCATTGCCGTCGCGGGCTAGGAGCCTGGCAATCTCCAGACCAATACCAGCTGAGCCCCCGGTGACCATAGCAAATGGGTTGGACATTATAATTTCCTTTCCTAATTCAGATTCCTAGAGGTCGCTCACGTCTTGGTTAGACGATGCCGTAGCGCATTCGCTATAATCCGCCATCCAACTCAAGAACCACGCGCTCTGGATTCGGCTATCAGCGATTTTTCGGAGATTTGTCGAAATGGCCGGTGATCATCTTATATGTCGAAA
Organism: Agrobacterium deltaense RV3; assembly: GCF_900013505.1. Taxonomy (NCBI): domain Bacteria; kingdom Pseudomonadati; phylum Pseudomonadota; class Alphaproteobacteria; order Hyphomicrobiales; family Rhizobiaceae; genus Agrobacterium; species Agrobacterium deltae. Next base: position 206,348 of record NZ_LT009747.1, read on the forward strand.
AGTTCTATTTCTGCGGTGAACGTCGCTCAATGCAGCAGTGATCAATATTCATTCATAAACCCGCCTGCGGTTTCGCTTCTCCCCGTGAGGTCCTTAAAACACTTTCTTTTGAATATTATATGGTGAAAAATTGACGTTTCAGGTGCTTATCAAATCAAAAGCCCTACTCGATTGTTCGGTCTGCTTTCAAGGCGGAGCCTTTGGCGCTAATGAGACGTGCTCGCCTCGATCTTACGGCCAGTCTTATCCGCGATGCGTCTTCCGCCTGCCTCGAATCTGGCGGATGATCGTCGTCCTGCCAGCCTCATTTGCCCGAGCAGTACCAAGGCGTCGTTGGAAAAGGCGTCGCCTCATCTAGCGATCTTTCGGTAGCTTACAAGCTGATTTTAGCAAATTCTTTCAATTATTTAGCGTTTCAGGTGTTGCGTCGCCTACAGGCCCGATCTATCATCAAAGTTATCCAGTGCCGGCGGAGTAAATTTGGTCCGCGGGACTTGACCTGTGATCGCCATCTTCATGCGGTTTTACCGTCACGTTCTGCTGCATAAATCAATTGGTCGGCTTCCTTCATCAAACCTGGAATTCGAACGATGATGTCAGGGGCACGATGACAGCCCCAGTGCTGCAGGTCACCACATGAGCGCGTTGCTCAAGGATAGCAACGAAACGCTGCTGAAGTTCCTCGGCGAGCCTTTTAGCGGAAGAGATCGTGTGAGCATTCAAAGCGACGCCGAATTCGTCACCGCCGGCGCCTAATGCAGTCACTTTTTCCTAGTTCGGAACTCACTTGGCGTAAAAACTCCTGCAATATGAGGTCGCCTGCCGAATGTCCCCGATGATCGTTGACCGCCTTGAAACTATCCAAATCAAGGATAAGCAAGAGCACGATCTGGTCACCGCGTCTCGATGTGGCGATCATTTTTGGTACGCGCTCACTGAACGTCACCTTGTTGAAAATTCCAGTCATTCGGTCATGGGTTGCCAACAACTGCCCGATCAAAAACTTGCCGATAGCAAATCACAATGTAAGGCGGTGGCCCCCGCTCTGTTTCGGGCTTGATCCGGCTTGGCGGTTGCAGTTGCCGCAAGGAGCGCCTGCGCCCTTGCCATCCAAGCATCGATCCGCCCGAGCAGTGCAGTGCCGACATGGACTGGAAAAGCAACGTGGCTGACGATCGAGGCACACAGGATCGCAAGTCCGATCTCCTCGACCCGCGCAACGACAGTGTCAAACGTGCTTCCCGGCGCCGTGACAAGTGGCAATCCTGCGAGAAGCACGGTGTATCCGGCCAGCAGGGAAACATAGCTGCGGGGTGTGCGGTCAAGAAGGCTGATGAAGGTGCATCCCGAAACCCAGAAGATAATCGCTGCGGAAAGCAGTGGGGGGTGAGTTCACGAGATTTGGGACCATGATGATGGTCGCGCCGCCCCCAATCAGCGTTCCCAGCAGTCGATAGAACGATTTTGATGAGATGGCGCCCGAGAGGGGATGAGCAACGATGTAGACGGTTGAAACGGCCCAAAACGGTCGCGGCAGATCGAACCTTATTGCGAGGTAATAAGCGAGCATTGCCGCCAGGAATGTCTTCAATGAAAAGATCCCGTTCCCGGGGGTAACAAAGGTTCGAACGCTCATAAGTCATCCACCGTGTGAGCGTCGACCTGCGTCGCGCCTCTGTCACCCATGGAGGTGGTCAGTCCGTAGAGTTCGGGCGAGACATAGCAAAAAAACGGTGTCGCTAAGCATGCATGCATATAAGCATCAGACAGATCAGCGCTTGAAACGACCGACGGTGTCCATGATCGGCGGGCAAACCAAACGCCAACTCTCTCAAGGAAGGCTTTCACGGCCATTTGTGCGATAGCTATGCGGCTGACCCTGCGCCCCACGTTGTCTGAAGGCATGATGCAATGCTTGGAATCGCACGTCTGAGGCAATCGAATTTCTGTCTGAAAGATATCAGACCAGTATCCAGGCTCATGATGTTGCACTGACATCGTCATTCTCCGAATTATCTGAGATGACTCTATCGACAAAGCCTGTTGATGAATTTAGATATCCTCTCAAATGATGACTAAATTCCACCATCCGCCCTTATCCCTTTCTGCAGCCCTGGGCGACCACGACCTAGAAAAGTCCGCGGCGCGCGTGCACGCTGTGAGGATCGACGTATCCCAGAACGAACGGGAGGCACCTGAACACCGCCACCAAAAAGGGCAGCTTGTCATGGCCTCACGGGGCGGCGTGACTTGTCGCGTTCCAAGCGGGATGTGGATGGTGCCGCCCCATTGCGGCGTCTGGGTTCCAGGCGGCATGCCGCATAGCAACGTGGCAACCGCCAACGCCCGTTTGTTTTTTCTGTTCATCGAGCCGGGCGCCGCCGATCTGCCGGACCGGTGCTGCACACTGTCTCTATCCCCGCTCATCCGGGAACTTATCATTGAGATGGCTAATCAGCCCGCAGCAGTGACCGCAGATTCAGAACTCATGGCAACATTGCTTCTGTCGGCATTGCCGCGGATGCCGATAGAGCATCTTCATCTCCCGCTTACAGATGAGCCCCGGCTTGTGCGAATTGCATCGGAGCTGGCCGACGATCCCGCCGATCGCAGTACGATGGCGCTATGGGCAAGGCGGGTCGGGATGAGTGAGAATTCGCTCGCACGTCTCGTCCAGCACCAGACCGGCCTTACATTCGGTCGTTGGCGACAGCAGCTACAATTGATCGTCGCAATCCGGAGCCTTGCGGCCGGGTCGACAGTTCAGCAGGCTTCGGGCGACCTTGGATATGAATCCGTGTCTGCATTTATTACCATGTTCAAGAAAGCACTTGGCACATCGCCAGCCAGATATTTAGGTAACTTCGAGCGATAGCATTGTGAAATTCAGCTATCACCTGAAAGGGGATAAAGCATGTTCACCCACGTCATGGTCGGCAGTAACGACCTGGAACGATCCAGAAAATTCTACGATGCAACCTTTGTTGCCCTAGGGGGCAAGCCCGGCGAGATGGATGCGAGAGGTCGACTGATCTACGTGCACGAAGGAGGGCGGTTGATGATAACGAAACCGATCGACGGGAAGCCGGCGACCGCTGCCAATGGTGGAACGATCGGTATTGCGGCGGCGACGCCCGACCATGTCGTGGCATGGCATGCCGCTGGTGTCACACATGGCGGCATGGCAATCGAGAGCCCGCCCACGGAGCGATCGAACGGCGCGTTCGTCGCATATCTTCGCGACCCCGACGGAAACAAACTTTCCGCGCGGACGCATCAGCTGAAATGAGGTTGCTCTGCGTCGCCCCTGGTGATCACGGACTGGAAGGTGAGCGGGCGAGTAGCGTCGGTCTGGATCGCCTCTAAAATACGGTATCGGAGGTTTTGCATTCCCAGCCTCAGTAATAGAGAGAATACATGCAGTCAGCATGTCGTCGGTATGTAGCTTCCCAAACCTGATTGATGATTTTGGCGGCTATGCGACTTTGTCTTGCGGCAGGAACAGATCACAGTGCTGCTACGCGACGTCAGGCGTATCTTGAATGGCATAGCAACCGACCTGGGATTCCCCACAAAGCGCCGCAGGAAGGGACGTAAGTCCCAACCGGTAGCTGATTTAGGCGCCCTGTCTAGAAGATCTATTGGGGAACTCCCACTCCCGATCATCCGTTTATAGTGATCCGCGATCTCGCTCCGGTGATACGAGACCTTTGGTTTCTCCAACCGATGAAGTGGAACTGATCATGCCAGGCACCAGTCAATTTGAACTTTCACGCCGGAATTTACTTATCTCTTCTGCCGCCACCGTCGCTGCCACCACTGTCACCAGGGCAACGGCAGCCCAGTCCGCAGGAGAAACCATGAATCACACGTCAAGCGTATCGCTGAAGGTCAACGGGCAAATCCGCGACCTAGAGGTTGATAATCGGACGACCCTTCTCGACGCTCTGCGCGAGCATCTTCACCTGACCGGCACCAAGAAGGGGTGCGATCACGGTCAGTGTGGGGCGTGCACGGTGATGGTCGGTGGACGCCGCATCAACTCGTGCCTTTCGCTGGCCGTGATGCACGACGGCGACGAAGTGACGACGATCGAGGGTCTCGGACAACCCGGCAATCTGCACGCGATGCAGGCTGCGTTCGTCAAGTATGACGGCTTCCAGTGTGGCTACTGTACGCCAGGGCAAATCTGTTCCTCCGTGGCGGTGCTCGAGGAGATCAGGGCGAACATCCCGAGCCACGTCACCGGAGATCTCAATGCGCAGACCTCGATCAGCGAAGCGGAAATTCGCGAGCGGATGAGCGGCAACATCTGTCGTTGCGGCGCCTATTCCAACATCGTCGAGGCCATCGTCGAAGTCGCGGGGACAAAAGCATGAAAGCCTTCACCTACGAAAAGGCCCCATCTATTGAGGCTGCAACCAAGGCGGCCGCCTCGAACTCCGAGGCAAAGTTTATTGCCGGTGGCACCAATCTTCTCGACCTGATGAAGCTCGAGATCGAGACGCCGTCACATCTGATCGACGTGAATGGTCTCGGGCTCGACACGATAGAAAAGACGTCTGAGGGTGGACTGCGCATTGGAGCGCTGGTTCGCAACACCGACCTTGCCGCCGACCTAACCGTCAGGCGCGACTATGGGCTCCTGTCACGCGCCTTGCTCGCTGGCGCTTCGGGCCAGCTTCGCAACAAGGCGACGACCGCAGGTAACCTCTTGCAGCGCACACGCTGTCCATATTTCTATGACACCGCACAGCCCTGCAACAAGCGCTCGCCGGGAAGTGGCTGTTCCGCCATCGGCGGCTTCAGTCGCCAGCACGCCGTGGTGGGGGTGAGCGACGCCTGTATCGCAACGCATCCGAGCGACATGGCGATCGCCATGCGCGCACTCGATGCGCTCGTCGAGACCGTAAAGCCGGATGGCAGCCGCCGAACAATCCAGATCGCCGACTTCTATCGCTTGCCCGGCGATACGCCCGAAATCGAAACGGTCCTGGAGAAGGGCGAGTTCATTACCGCAGTGGTGCTACCGCCGGCGATCGGAGGAAAGCATATCTATCGCAAGGTCCGCGACCGCGCTTCCTACGCGTTTGCCCTGGTCTCTGTCGGTGCAGTCATTCAGCCGGACGGCACGGGGCGGGTGGCAGTTGGTGGCGTCGCTCACAAGCCGTGGCGCCTCGAAGCTGCCGACGCAGAACTCGCCAGGGGAGTAAAGGTCGCAGCGAAGGCTCTCCTCGCCGACGCTCATCCTACCGAGCAGAACAAGTTCAAGATCGATCTCGTTGAGCGCACACTCGGCGCCGTGATCGCCGAAGCGAGAGGATGATCGCCATGAAGTTCGATACACCAGCAACCACCAATCCGATCGACCAGCTGAAGATAGTCGGCCAGCCTATCCACCGCATCGACGGCGAGCTCAAGACGACTGGGCGGGCGATGTACGCCTATGAGTGGCATGATCCGAACATGCCTTACGCCTACGGTTATCCCGTGGGATCGACCATCGCCAGGGGCCGCATCATCTCGATGAATGTCGATGCTGCCAAACGCGCGCCGGGCGTACTTGCTGTGGTGACGACACTTGATGTCGGCAAACGCGAAAAAGGCAAGTTCAATACTGCCAAACTCTTCGGTGGTGATGAGATCCAGCATTACCACCAGGCAATCGCTGTGATCGTCGCCGAGACCTTCGAACAGGCCCGAGCGGCAGCAGGTCTCGTGAAGGTCGATTACACGCAAGAGCAGGGTACGTATGATCTCGCCGATGCGAGGGATTCGGCGGTAAAGCCGAAAGACGCAGGCGGTGCTCCACCAGATACCGCCGTTGGAGATTTCGAAGGTGCGTTCAAGTCCGCCCAAGTGACGTTGGACGAGACCTACACGACCCCGGATCAGTCGCATTCGATGATGGAGCCGCACGCATCCATAGCTGCCTGGGACGGTGATAAGCTGACGGTGTGGACGTCCAGCCAGATGATCGACTGGTGGCGGTCCGACCTCGCAACGACGCTTGGTGTCGACAAGGAGAAAATCCACCTCATGTCGCCGTTCATCGGCGGCGGCTTCGGTGGCAAGCTGTTCCTGCGCGTCGACGCGGTTCTGGCCGCGTTCGGTGCGAAGGCAGCAAAGCAGCCCGTAAAGGTCGCGCTACCGAGGCCGTTCCTCGTCAACAACACGACGCATCGTCCAGCGACGATCCAGCGCATTCGCATTGGTGCGGCTCGCGATGGAAAAATAACAGCAATCGCCCATGAAAGCTGGTCCGGCGACCAACCCGATGGCCAGCTTGAAACGGCTGCCATGCAGACGCGGCTTCTTTATGCGGGCAAGAACCGCATGACGGCGATGCGGCTGGCGACGCTGCACCTTCCCGAGGGCAACGCCATGCGCGCGCCCGGCGAGGCGCCGGGACTGATGGCGCTCGAGATCGCCATCGACGAAATGGCCGAAAAGCTCGGCATTGATCCGGTGCAGTTCCGTATCCTCAACGACACGCAGGTGGATCCGGAGAAGCCAGAGCGCCCGTTTTCGCATCGCGATTTCGTCGGTTGTCTCAAGCTTGGAGCGGAACGTTTCGGCTGGCATGGACGAGCTCGTCCTGGTTCTCGTCGCGAAGGCAACTGGATGATCGGTTTCGGTGTGGCGGCCGCATTCCGCAACAACCTCCTGGTCCCATCGGGTGCACGCGTGCGTCTGGACAGGGAAGGGATCGTCACCGTCGAGACCGACATGACCGATATCGGAACCGGCAGCTACACGATCATAGCCCAAACCGCTGCGGAAATGATGGGGCTACCGATCGGCAAGGTCGCGGTCCAGCTTGGAGATTCTCGTTTTCCCGTATCCGCAGGCTCTGGCGGACAGTTCGGCGCGAACTGTTCTACTTCTGGCGTCTATGCAGCCTGTGTCAAGCTTCGGGACGCTATTGTCCAGAAACTCGGGTTCAATGAACAGGACGTCGTCTTCGAGGGCGGGCGGGTCCTCTCCGGTTCGCGCTCGGTTCCTCTTGCCGAAGCGGCGGGCGCCGAAGGACTGGTGGCCGAGGACAAGGTCGAGTGGGAGAAGCTTTCGGACAGCCATCAGCAGTCGACCTTCGGAGCGCATTTCGTGGAGGTGGGCGTCGATGCGGCTACGGGCGAGAGTCGAATCCGCCGCATGCTTGCGGTATGTGCCGCCGGCCGCATCCTTAATCCGATCACGGCGCGCAGCCAGGTGATAGGTGCGATGACGATGGGTGCTGGTCTGGCGTTGTCGGAGGAACTTGCGGTTGATACCCGTCGGGGGTTCTTCGTCAACCATGACCTGGCTAGCTACGAGGTGCCGGTGCATGCCGACATCCCGCACCAGGACGTCGTGTTTATGGATGAGACCGATCCGATTTCCTCGCCGATGAAGGCGAAGGGCATTGGCGAACTCGGACTATGCGGCGTCTCGGCAGCGATCGCGAACGCGATCCACAATGCGACGGGTATCCGCCTCCGGAACTATCCAATGACCTTGGACAAGCTGATCGGCGGCTTGCCTGACCTTGCGTAACCATGCTCGGCGTCAGGCTGGCTTTGACAGGAATAAGGTCTATGAACGTGATGCTGGATACGACGGAAATGCGGGTTCCGAGGAGATCGTCGACTACCGACGATCCTTTGGACATCCTGGAGTTCGCGATCGCCTCATTTCGGCACGGCGGGGCAGCGCTCGCAACGCTCGTCGAAATCCGGGGAGGGGCCGCCCGCGCTCTTGGGGCGCACGTCGCTGTGGCAGCAAATGGTAGCTTCTGCGGTTATGTTTCCGGCGGATGCGTAGAAGCGGCGGTCGCCTCGGAAGCGATCCTGGCTATGGCTGAAGGCCGCGACCGGACCGTGGTCTATGGCGATGGCTCGCCGTTCTTCGATATCGTTCTTCCTTGCGGAGGGCGGATCACGGTTGCCATTCACGTGCTGCGCGACGTCAAGGCGCTGGAAGGTGTTATAAACGAAGTACGACATCGTCGGCCTGCCGCACTGCGGTATTGCCCGAACAGCCAGACAGTTGCCAGCATGGAACCACCTTCACGGGCGCGTTGGATGTGTGGACGGTTCGAGACAGTTTACCGCCCGAGGACCAGAATCGTGGTGTCTGGTCATGGTGCCGAGGCACTGGTGGTCGCAAGAATCGCGGAGGCGGCGGGACACGACGTGACAGTCTTGGGCAACGGCGAAACATGCGATGGCCCTTATCCAGCGATCGACCCATTCACCGCCATCGCGCTTCTGCACCACGATCTTGACGCGGAGGAGCGGATCCTGAGACGTGCACTGTGTTCGAAGGCTTTTTACATTGGCGCGCTTGGAAGCACGCGCACCCATCGGAAGCGTGTGGAGCGTCTGCGGCACGCGGGGTTTTCGAAAGCTGAGATAGAACGCATCAAGGCGCCGATCGGATTGTTCGGACCGACCAGGGATACAACGTCGCTGGCATTGTCAGTCCTGGCCGATGTCGCCGCTTCCAGACTGGCCACGTATGCATGAATATACGCGGGGTGATCAAACCAGCGGACGTCTCACCATTGCCGTGCTCGTCCTTGCTGCAGGGAGATCGACTCGCGCCGGTGGCTCGCACAAGCTGTTGGCAACATTCGATGGCATCCCGCTCATTCGGAGATCAGTTCTAGCGGCGAGTGGGTCAGCCTGTGACAACGTGGTCGTAGTGACTGGACATCTGGATGACGAAATCCGTTCTGTGATCGAGGATATCCGTATCATCGAATTGAATGGTGCTTCCAACGGTGTTTTCTCGCTCATTGGCGACTACACGGTCGGCGACAGGCAGGTGGTCGTTGCAGGCGCCTACGCCTATCAGCTTTATCAGGGGGGCACTTCGTCACCGAATGATGGCAACTGGTATTTGCGTTCGCAATTGACCGTGTCGAATCCGACGCCGACTGCTCCGCTTTATCAGGCCGGTGTTCCGACCTACGAGGCATACCCCCCCGAGCATTGCTGGGTCTGAACAGACTGCCAACCTTGCAGCAACGTGTCGGCAATCGTTTCTGGGACGGCAGTATCACCGGCATTGACGGTATATATGTCATCAATACCCGTACAGGTTCTACAACGGTCACATCCTCAGGCACGGCGACTGGGACAATCGGTAATGGTGTCTATGTTTCCAAAGACGGCTTCGCAATAGACCTGACCGTCAGCCAGACGGCCGGGACGATTTTGGCGCGGATAATGGAATTTCCACAACCAATCGTGGCCGTGCTGAATGCCGGCGATCCGTTCGGAAGGTCGCTCAAAAGTAGAACGTTCATCCTCGCACGGTCCTTAGAGGGATATGTCGATCAGTTTGACAATGTCGGGTATCACGATTCCTGTTCCGACCGGGAGCGGTGCCTGATGACACCAGCGTTATACCACGACGACCCGAGCATCTATCGGTAAGCCGATCCCTCGCATCACGCTCCGCAAACGGAAGGACGAAACCCACTATGCCGAAAAGCTCCCAGGACTGGGGCTATCCTTAGAATCCCAAGCGCTCAAGCAATTCGATGATCGTCTGCTTCGCACGTTCTCGGTGATCGTGATGAATTTGCCTGGCTTTCTCGGAGTCCTTTTGAACGAGGGCGTCGATAAGTGCCTCGTGATCGCGGTTCGATTGCAAGGGTTTCGGCCTGAGTTTCAACGTCAGCATCCGCGCGCGGTGGGCCTGTTCAACGAACTGGTTCACTACGGCGATCAGCCTCTGGTTTTCGCTAAGAGAAACCAGTTGAGCATGAAACCGCTCGTCTGCCTTTGCCCAAGCCGTCAGATCGTCGATGGCGAGAGCGGCGTCCATTGCGTCGATGGCCGCGCGAAGGTTCTTCAACTCCGCGTCGGAGACACCGCGCTTGGCCACCGCGTATGCCGCGATTGATTCCAACCCGGTCAGAATCTCGTACATCTCGCGGACGTCTCGTGACGAAAGAGGCAGGACCCGCATTCCGTGCCGGGATCGAATTTCGACGAGCCCTTCCGTCTGCAGACGCAGCATCGCCTCGCGGGTGGGCGTGCGGCTCATGCCGAGGCGCTCGCTAGCTTCGGCCTCGAGGAGATGCGAGCCTGCCGGCAGCTCATTGTCGAGAATTAGTCGCTTGAGCTCGATGTAGGCGCGTTCCGCCTGGCTAACCTTCTCCCCCGTCAAAACAGTTACGTCGTCGACGTCTTTCTGGACAGATCGAGCGGCACGGGGCTGGGACGCCATCGGCAGGTTCCTCAATTGTTATGAATCCTCTCGTAGAGAGTTGCCCTTCAAAAGCTCGTCAGTCAACACGGATAGGAAAATACCCGGCACTAGGCCGGGTCTGATATCCTTCAAACTATCGGGCGCGAGCTGCTTCAGCTCCGCATCCACTCCGCAAACCGATCCATCCAATCCGGATGCCATCGCGACAGAGCGGGACGGTTTTCGATCATGTCGCTCGTCGACCACCGAATGCGTTTCGCGTCCATCTCGGTTGTAACGACGTTGTCCGGGCAAATGATGTAGAAATCGTCCTTGAGCAAGCGATCAAGGAAGTAGTCCACGAGTTCGGCCGACGTCCATGCCTCGTCTGGTTTTGCCGAGCCTTCAGGCTTATGGGCGGCGTTCATGGGGGTCCAGGTGTAACCGGGGACAAGCAGGTGCGCGGAGACGCGCCCGTTCGTTTCCTTCAAGAGCTCATGCGAGAGCTGCTCAGTCAGCACCTTCACAGCCGCCTTGGCTACCGAGTATGCGGCGTTCCCCGGAGGGGTGGTAATACCCTCCTTTGAGCCGAGGTTAACGATCGCGGACGGTTGATCCGCTGACAGCAGTTGGGGAACGAAGAGGTGCTGCGCCGACAGGATGCCGCCGAAATTCACGTCTAGTTGACGTCTCCATGCCTCCGGGTCGCCCCATGGGCCTGCGCCAGCTGAGATGCCCGCGTTGTTCACGAGAAGCGCGATGTCGCCGAACCGATCCACCGTCTCGTCCCGCAACCTGCAAAGGTCAGTGACGCTGGTGACGTCGCCGACGACCAACAGCGGCTTTCTCTTGAGGGACTTCGCAAGCTCTTCGAGCGCTTCGCCATCGCTGTCGAAGAGGGCGAGTTCCATGCCGCGCTTCGACAAGGCCTGCGCCAATGCTTCCCCGATGCCTTTGGCGGCTCCCGTGATAACGGCTACCCGGCCAGCGGCGAGCACGTTGTTCATTCTCTTTGTCATCTTTTCACTCCAATAGAGACGACGCAGGGCGTCATGCAGGGTTGCGCAGCTTCTCGGAGACGAGCGCCACGACGAAAAAGAGAAGGCCGAGCAGCGCCAGCCCTGCGGCAACCAGGCCCGTCGATGCCCACCCGTAGCCGGCGGCAATGGCGAGACCTCCGGTCCAGGCTCCGATAGCATTCGACAGATTGAAGGCCGAATGGTTCATCGCTGCGGCGAGGGACTGGGCTTTCGGCGCGACGTCCATTAGACGCGCCTGGAGGGCCGGGACGAGACCGAAGCCGATGCCGATGAAGAACAGTGTTGCGGCTGACGCGATCGGGTTGGAGGCCGTGAAGGCGAAAAGACCAAGGAACATGATGTTCCAGATCAATAGGACCACGATTGTGCCGCTCTGCCACTTGTCTGTGAAAAAGCTCCCGATCTGGCTGCCCAGAACCATTCCGAAGCCCCAGAGGGCCAAGTATGCGGGCACGTAGGCCTCGGGTTGGAGCGCCAGTTCCGTGATCGCGGGCGTGATGTAGCTGTAGACTGCGAACATGCCACCGAAGCCGATCGCGGCTGTGCCAAGTGTCAACCAAACCTGCAGACGCATCAGGCCCGCGAGTTCTCTACCCGGTGACGTCTCGGGGTCGGCTTCGACGCTCGGGACCATTGCCCAGATCAGCGGGGTAACAAGCGCGCTTGCCAGGGAAACGGTAACGAACGTCGCGCGCCATCCGAGATACTGCCCCAGCGCGGTCGCTACCGGGACGCCGATGAAATTGGCGGCGGCAAGTCCGAGCATCACCCGGCCGATCGACTGGGCGCGCAGCTCTCGTGGAACGATGGAGGCGGCAACGATGGATGCGGTGCCGTAGTAGGCACCATGCGGCAGGCCAGCGAGGAAGCGGGCGAGCGAAACCGACCAATACTGAGAGGCAAGGGCGGTTGCCCCGTTGCTCGCGAACATGATCATTGTGATGATCATCAGCAGCTTGCGCCGATCCATCCGCGCCATCGCTACCGCAAGGACCGGGGAGCCGACGACAACACCGAGGGCGTAGGCGCTGATGAAGTTGCCAGCCTCAGGAACGGACACCGACACCGCATTGGCGATATCGGGAAGCAGGCCCATCGTCGTGAATTCACCCGTCCCGAGTATGAGGCCGCCGATAGCCAAAGCGAGCTGGGGAAGGGTGACACTTTTGTTTCCTGAACTGGTTGAGGCTGGAACGGCGGACATGTGAACTCCAAACGTACTCGTTCGCGTCGAGAGATTTCCGCGACGCGTTATTGCAAGCAGGTTGCGTAGGCGCTTTTTTGATGAACTAAAGATAGAGCATTCAGCGCCACGATAGAAGTGAATGGAATTGCACGGTTCGATGAATCCTGCTCACCATGGTCGCCATCGGACGTGTTTCTGCCTGAAGTCGCCAACCTGAGGCTAGGCGACATTATGCTGACGCTCAATGCTGTCGGCACCAGTTTGAAAGGCGCGGCGGCATCGAAAATCATCACGAGCATGACGTCTGGACGTTTTAGTCACGCACTGATTTGCTTGGCTCCGCCGACATTCATCAATGCTATCGACGCTGGTGTGAGTACGCTCTTGTTATCTCGCTGTTTCCCTCATGATATCGCGCGCGTTCGTGTTTTGCGGCATCCGGACGCCGATGTTGCAGCACATGCGGCGAGGTTGGCTCAGATTGAGGTGGGACGAGATTACTCCAAGCTCGATGCCGCCGCTCTCTCTGTGTTGCCGCCACGGCTCGCCGCGGTGGCCGACACAGGCATCGTCTGTTCTGCGCTGGTTGCGCATGTTTATGGTTCGGCTGGAGCGCCGGAATTCCTCAAGACGCCCTTCGACAGGACGACACCCGCTACAATCGACAAACTCCCGGGAATGCGTGCCGTCACTGATGCCGTGTTCCCACGTCGTTTGTCTCCTCGAAACGTCGCGACGTTATGGTCCAGCTCACTGCTGCAGGCTGGATAGGCGAGGACCACAAGCTGGCGGTTCGGGACCCATCTGAGTGTCTTCTCAACGTCTCGGCTGCGATGAAGGAAATAAATTAGCGGCCGCTGGCGACCTTCGCTCTGACGGTCGTCGACTTGGCAGCGTTAGTGATGAAGCGATCAAAAGCTTTGCGGCCAATCTCGATCTTCACGTCACGCCGGACGCGCTTTTCGAAGATGACGGTTCTCGAAACCAGTTGCCGGACGTCATCGGTAAGGTCTAAGGCCGGCAGCTACTAGGGATGGATTTTGAAAACATCGTTCTAGCTGCGCTATCGCCAACCGCAAATGGTCCGCCGGAAACGGCAGCGACCTCATCCTTGAAGGCGCACATCGTCTTGGTTTAGAGCTGAAAAACACAATCTATGTCTTTCAATGGGCGCGCGGCGTGCCCGTGACGGAACGGCTAATGAGCGTCAGTGAAATGGTTCGGAAGCTCGCCGATACGTGGTCGACGGTACGTGGGATCGTGGTTTCGTCATTGGAGGCGACGGCCACTCAGTTCGACGTGGCGACAACTTGCGAGGGCATTTGGCCGACCCTCATCGAGATGCGAGCTCTCTGAAGCCGCTGATTCAGCGCGAGAGACTTCCGAAAAGGTGGGCATCCCGGCACGAGGGCGGGATGCCGTCGGTGCTTCTAATTAAGGCTCAACATTTCCCGAACATCATCAGGCGTCGCCATCTCGCGGCCTGACGACTTGATGACCTTGACCGTTTCGCGGATCAGCTCTTCGTTCGTTGGGTGCGACAGCTCGGGGTAGGGGTAGTCGCCGATCCCGATTGCCATGTGACCGCCCAGTCGAGCGACGGTGTCGGTCATCGCAAATAGGTTTCCACCAAGGGCGTTGACCGTCCACTCGATGTGTCGGTCGGCCGGCAGGAACGCCAGATGCGCCTTAAGCCCTTCGATAGTCGCAGGGTGCCCCGTAATGACCTGGCCGTCGGTCAGGTGGAAGAGCATGTAGCCCGGTTCGTCAATGATACCCATTTCCATCAACATCAGGGCACGCCGGGTAAATCCGACCGACCAAGAGACCATCTTCGGTTTTACGTTCACCCGCTTGAGCTCCCGGGCGTAATGGAGGAGGCTGTCGGTCGTATTTTGATAGACCCGGTCGACGAAAGATACCTGCTTCGTGGTTGGATCGTAAATTTCGAGGTTAGCGGTCCCGGTATCGATCGGTGCGATATCGGGCTTACACCCAGGTGTACCAGCCAGCCTTACGACGGTGTCGATGCGGGCCTTCGCGTCCGAGTCGTTCGAAATGAATCCCAGCGTAGGCAGGATCAGAATGTCCGATTTGGCTCGAACCTTCGTGATGATCTCTTCATAAGCTTCGAACGTGTTCAGCGGCTTGCCGTCCACGGTGCGTGCGTGGAAGTGAAGGATTGCTGCGCCTTCTTCGCGGATACGTGCCGCCGTCTCCGCGATCTCATCGGACGTCCAGGGAACATGCTTGTTTTGGTCGCGCATCGCGTATTCGTTGATGCGCCCCTCGAGAATGAACTTCTTCATCAATGCCTCCAATAACGTCAGTGCTTCGTGCCGCTGAGCACGCGCAGGAAATAATCGTCCTTGCCGATCTGGCCGCCCTTCAGCAAGATTTCGAGGCCGTCCAGCCCGCCATCGCCGCCGATCAGCTCGCACAAATGGCCGTGCTGGACTTCGTCGAACACTTTGATGGTAAGCGCCTCCGCCCCGCTGGAACGGACCGTATAGCTGGAGCTATCTCCCCCTGCGAGTACGACGCGAGGAACGGACGTCGCTTTCCGCACCCGCACCATGAGCCGCGCATAAGTGTCGCCTATCTGATCAGCAGGAATATCCTCGAACGAGTCTCGGGCCATGGCGTCACCGCGAGCGGTGTAGACGATGGTCGGTCGACCGCTGGACAATTGCTCGGACACCTTCGGGAGAACTGAATCAATGATGCTTTCGATCGCACGCTGGTCGACGAGTTTCGATGGATCGAGTTTGATGGTCGCCCAGCCAGCTTGAGATGCAACGTCGATCTGTTTACCTGTCTGGATCGCGCAGCTGCCGGAGAGGACAAGGAGGTTGGATGCAGGCGCGACTTCTGTATGCACTGTCTGCAGGTCACCCGTCTGCATTTCGGCAGCGAGATGTTTCCCAAGCAGCTGCGCGAGACCTTGGGCAGCGAGCGCAAACATAGGCTTCTGTCGACTGTGAGCCCACAACTCCGCCACGACCAACTGCAGGTCGTCGTTCTCCACGCCGTCGAAAATTGCACCTATCTTGGTAGCGAACAATTCCGCAATCCGAGCCTTGAGAACTCTGGGGTCCCGAATTTCCGGCACGAAGATGTTCCCGAATTTGAGAGAACATAGGCTTGCCAGGTGTTCCTTGAGGTCGGACTCTTTCATCGGCGTCCGCGGATGGTTCGACATGCTCGGGTGCCGGTCGAGCCTGACGACGTCGTTTCCGAAACGAGCGAAGTGACTTCCGAACGCCGTATAGCGACCAAAGTCCGGAGTGGCGGCCAACACCGCGATATCGTACGCCCGCCCACCGTCGGTGAACTGTTCCGCGGCTAGACCGAAGTTTCCAATCGCAGGCGCTGAGTCGAACGTCGAGCAAATCTTGAACTGAAGGAAATTGCAGCCGAGAGCCTTTAGCGCGTTGAAAGCCGGCTCCACTTCGGCTCGCATGGCGACCGGGTCAAGCGCTCGCGCGGTTCCAGCAAAGCCCACCACATCAAGCGTTTCCGCCGCCGTCTTCAGCACCTCGATCTCCGGGACTCTCAGGTAAAGGCGTGTTCGCAAGCCGTTCCGATGGAACTGCGCCAGGTTCTCCGACGATCCCGTGAAGTCATCGCCATAAAAGCCCACCAGGGGCTTCCTCATGTTCATCTGTTTCTCCTCCAAAGGGCCTTCGACTGAAATCGGCTCTAAGCCGCCTCTTGACAGCACATTAGAAGGGAGCACATAACGGGTCAAGGTCATACATCATACCTATGATCTTGTGTTCTCAAAGATTGGGAGGAAATCATGCGACTTTCAGGAAAAACAGCCATTGTGACGGGTGCCGCTCGTGGGATCGGTCACGCCATTGCGATCGCTTTCGCGAAGGAAGGAGCCCAGGTTGTCATTTGCGATCGTGACGAAGCGGCCGCGGTCAGCGCAGCGAAAGAGATTGGATCGTCGGCAATTGCTGTAGCCGGCGACATTTCATCGGACGCAGACGTCGAAAAGGTCGTGTCGAGCGCCCTTGAAAGCTTTGGAAAGATCGACATTCTGGTCAATAACGCCGGCATCGGCGCGACCACGCTGTTCCTTGAGAGCTCGCGTGAAGAGTTTGAACGAGTTGTTCGGATCAATCTGACTGGCACGTTCATCATGTCGCAGGCCGTCGCCAGGAAGATGACAGACCAGAAGAGCGGCAAGATCATCAACATCGCTTCGCTGTCAGGCCAAAAGGGCGGTGTCGGTCGCTCTGCCTATGGTGCTTCGAAGGCGGGTGTAGAACTTCTGAACAAAGTTATGGCTGTCGAACTCGCCGACTACGGCATCAACGTCAACGCGATCGCACCGGGCCCGATCCTGACCGAAGTCTCCAAAACCATGCACACGCTGGAAACGCGTGACGCGTACCACAGGCTGGTTCCGCAGCGCCGTTACGGCGAGCCGTCGGAAATTGCTGATGCAGCAGTGTTCCTAGCAAGTGACGAGGCTCGTTATATCACGGGTCATACGCTGAACGTCGATGGCGGATTCCTCGCTGCTGGACTTCTCTTCCCGTTCGACCCCAAAACGGCAAAAAAGATCGGCGAAGAAAAGTAGCAGAATACGCCGAGGTGCTGCTGGCACGACACTGCGACGACAAGGCCATCGCATTCGCCGTCCTTTGAGGGTGTCAAAAGCGGTGGCTTTCCTTTTTGCGCACGGTGACCTTGCCCCCAAGTTTTATCCAGTTTTAGTTCGCTCCAGCGGTTTTTTGACGTGCTCCCCGAATTTGGGCCAGCGGGAGCTGGATTTTTCCGGGGTTATGGCTCATGTCGGCGTTGGTGCCGATGAGCCGTTCATGAGCGAAATCGGCACCTTGTTGCCGATGGCGCTGTGTGGCCGGAACTCGTTATAGTCTACGCCAATCCTCCATCTTTGCCCGCGCGTCGTCAAGGGTCATGAACCAGTGAGCGTTCAGGCACTCGGCGCGGAACTTGCCATTGAAACTCTCGATGTAGCTGTTGTCCGTCGGCTTGCCAGGCCGCGAGAAGTCGAGCACGACACCCTTGTGGTAAGCCCAGAGGTCAAGGTCCCGGGAGATAAATTCACTGCCATAGCACATCGGGAATCTTGCTCTGACATTGCCGACGGCGCGCGAAGCCACGCGTAGCGCAGCGCGCCGTACTGGGTGGTCATGGCCGACCGACAGGTCTCTAAAGTGAAGTTGTCGAGACAACGCTTTGGAGGCGACAAGCCATGACCAAATATCTTTCTACTCCCACAAGCGGCGTGCTGGTAGCGATCGATATGTCGAAGCACCGTCAGGAAGTCCTTATCGAGCGGCCTGAGGGTGGCCGGCGCCGTCGTATGACGGTTATGGCCACCAAGGATGACTATGACCGTCTGGTCGCGGAACTCGTTTCCATGGCACGACCAATCGTCGTCGGCTTTGAAGCGACCGGCAATTATCATCGTACCCTAGCGCATAAGCTGCTTGTGGCAGGTTTCCAGTTGCGCCTGATCTCTTCAGTTGCTTTGGCCAGAACGCGGGAGGCACTGCATAACGGCTGGGACAAGAACGATCCGAAAGATGCGCAGGTTATCCTGCACATGCTGCGGATCGGTGCCACCCAGGTTTACGTAGATCCACTTGAAGCTGGCATCAACGATTTGCAGGAACTGTCGAAGACGCACGAAGTCATCTCCAAAGCCAAGACCCAGACCTGGCACCGCATCCTGAACCACTACCTGCCACTCTATTTTCCCGAGATCGCCCACTTTGCTGGCAATAGCCGGTCGGACTGGTTTTTGGCTTTGATCGAACGCTTCCCGACACCAACCAGCATCACTTCACTCGGACGCGAGGCGTTTGTTGCGGAAGCGTGGTCGCTCGTTGGCCGTAAAGTCTCAAAAGCACGATTAATCAATGATATCTTCGAGACAGCCTGCTCATCGGTAGCACTGCCTATAGCCGAAGAGGCCGCCGCGATCAGCATGTTCCGCATGATTATTGGCCAGGGGCGAAGCCTGATCCGTGAACGCAACCGCATCGAGCAATCGCTCAGTCGCTGCTGGCAGACCATCAGGACTATCGGCTCCTGTGCAAGATCCCCGGGATAGGACCCATTAACGCTTTGACCATTTTGGCGGAAGCAGGTGACTTGCGCCGTTTCCGGCACCATCGGCAGTTTTGGAAGTTTTGCGGCCTCGATCTTGCGACCTCGCAGTCGGGCACCTCCCGAGGCCGGACCAAATTATCGAAGTACGGAAACGCTCGCCTCCGCCGGACTTTCTGGATGGCCGCCCAAGTCGCATCCCGCCAACGTGATAACAGCTTCCGCGACAAGCTTGGAAGATACATGGCTGGCAACGCCAATGATCCAGATCGCAGACGTAAGGCGATGACAGCTCTTACTGCCAAGATGGCACGCGTCGCTCACGCGGTCATCAAGACACAGACAGAATACCGGCCGTTCGTTGAACGACCGGAGACCAGGTGGAAGGACCCCTCTCTGCAAGTGCCGTGAGGGCGCGATTGCGACCCTGTAGATAATGTTCGGGCCTTCCACCTGGGCACGTATCCCATCTTAAGGACGGTGAGGACCACGGTGTGACATGCCGATGGATCCTGTGTTTGCTATGGCAGGGAACGATCCCATTGACGGTGGAAACCATCTGGAGCAATCTTATGGATGCATCGGTAGTTGCTGATGCACGGAGACCTGTTGGCCTGTTCCCGTTTTGCTTGCCCACATAGGACGCTATCGACGCGAATGGTCGTCGGATATCCGACCTGCCGGCAGACCCGCTCCAGTGTCTGAATCCTCCCCCTTGTAACTGAAGCGGGCATCGACCGCCGGCGAGAAGCGCGAGTAAGTGTCGACGACCGTCAGAAACCTGATCTTGCGACCAGTGGCCAGTCGGTCATGAACGAAATCCATCGCCCAGACATGGTTGGAATGGGTCGGCTCCGTGCGGTCAGCCCGCAGCTTCGCCTTGACCCGGCGCTTGGGAACCTTGTTGCGGAGCTGGAGGTCCATCTCCTTGTAAAGACGATAGATTCGCTTCGGGTTCACGGGCCAGCCTTCACGCTTGATAAGGATATGCACACGCCTGTAGCCGTAGCGTACCCGCGTCTGGCAGATATCCTTGATCTTCAGCTTCAGCTCGGCCTGCTCGCCACGCCTGGACTTGTAGACATAGAGCGACCGGTCGACTTTCAGCACCGAGCATGCACGCCGGATCGAAACCTTCCAGTCCGCCTTGATCGTGTCGACAAGCTTGCGCTTGCGGGCAGGCCTCATGGCCTTGTCCAGCGACATGTCGGCAACAATTCGCTTCAGCTTGGCATTCTCTTCCTCAAGCTGTCGCAGCCGCTCTCCGAGGGCATCAAGCCCGCGTATTTTTTGCGCCAATTGTAAAAGGTCGCGTCCGAAATTCCTGCCTTGCGGCAGACCTCGCCGATCGGCGTGCCATCCTCTGCCTGCTTCAAAACAAATGCGATCTGCGCTTCCGAAAACTTCGAGGCCTTCATCGAATTCTCCTCTTCTTCCCAACAGGGATCATAAGTGGAAAATTCCAGTTCTAAATGGCCTAATTTATTGGGGGTACGTCACTGCCATCTAACCACCAGCCTTCCCGAATTTGTCCAAAGCTTCACGTAATTCCCGATGCGTCTTCGCATACTCGTCCAAGGCGACACCCTCACGTGTCGCCTGCCAAGCCTGCTGAACAGCCCTCACGCCCGCGGCAGGGCCACCTGGATGGCTGACGACACCCCCGCCACAGAGATAGAGGTGATCGAGGGTCTGCCCGGTACGGGCATACGTCTCGGGAGCCTGGCCGCCCCACTGTCCCGAACAGACGACCGGCATGGGGTGCTCGAGCTCGTCCGGATGGTTTTCGGTCAGCTTATGGAAGGATTCGACGAAAGAGTCGTCCGGCTCCCAATACTTGGAGCCGATGCCGTTGATCTGGAATTGGTCGACACCGAGTAAACGCCAGAACTGCTGATAAACCGAGAAGCTCATCCCAAGACCAGGATGCCTGGTCAAGATGTCCCAGCCGTTCCGGTGGGCGTGCAATGCAAGTTTTGATCGCTTGCGCAGGGCAAGAAACGCACCCTGTCCGATGGAATTGATATTAATGACTGCCGCGTTCCCACCTTCGGCCGCCACGATGTCGTGGTTACGCATCATCTCATCGAGGTCGATGTGATTGATATTGAATGCGTACATCACCTTCTTCCCGGTTCGCTGCTCATGGTCTTTGATGAGCGGCATGATAGCCTTCACCCGCTGCTCGACAGACGAGTAAGGCGGGCTGCAGAGCTTCTCGTCATCCTTTATGAAATCCACTCCGGACTCTATCAACTCCTTGACGATTTCGGCGGTCTCATTCGGTCGCAGACCGAGCGCTGGTTTGATAATCGTACCGATGAGAGGTCTATCGAAGACCTCGGTGAGGGCGCGGCTTCCTCGAACGCCGAACTGAGGTCCAGGGTATGCTTTGGTGAACCCATCGGGCAAGGACATGCCGACTACTCTGATCCCGGTGAATCCACGGATCGAGTATACGCCACCGATCACTATCGTCATCAACGCAGCCAGATCGTAACCGATCGCCTCGAACGGAAATGCGATGTCGACTTCCGCTCTCTTGTAGACGGTGCCAGCTGATTTCTCCTGAGGGAACGACGGGACAGTCGCTGGTGCGACCTCGCGTATCTCCAGAACTTTCGCCGCCACCCGTGCCTTGAGTTCGACCGTCTCGCCCGGGAGTGGGACGAACGTGCCTGTCGACTGATCGCTTGCGATTTTCGTCGCGAGGTCATCAATACTACCGTCGGTCTCGATGAGGTAGGTCATTATGATGTCGTTGGAGACTGTCATGTCAGTACCTGAATTCCACGCGGCTTTGTTCGTTAGCGCCAAGTAGCACTTCTACTACCTTGAGCCCGTAGCTTGTCGTGCGGGACGGGAATAGTTCGCCGAGCCGTTCCTCGTGCATCGGAATGATCTGACCGTGATTGCCGTCGACATGTCCCAGCATCTCGTCGGCGCATTCGATCAGCGTCGTCTGGCTTCCATTAGCCAACCCCGGGGGCACTAGGCATGGATCGGAGGGATCGCCTCCGATCAGGTTTTTGTAGGTATAAATGACGTCGCCCGAGAGCACCAGTTTTCCTGCCTTGTCGCTTCGCACGACAACGTACTGGCAACCCGCGGTATGCGTGTTGAAAGCCGGATAGAGATCGATGCCGGGTACGGCGTTCTCCAGGACACCCTCAACAAGGGTGAGGCGTCCCTCGAGGTTGATTTCAGCAAGGTGGAGAACGTCCGCGGGATTCAGTCCCGCAGCAAGCGTTCGGTAGCGACGGCCCTTGGCGAGAATCCACATCCAGGATTCGAGCTCTTTCTTCTGAATGAAGACTTTCGCGTTTTTGAAGAAACGCAATCCGCCCATGTGGTCGAAGTGTCCATGGGTGACGAATATGTGCGTGATCTGATCCGGAGAGACGCCGCACTCCGACAGAACCTTCTGTGGCGGCGTGTAGTGCGTCACTCCGATGGACTGCGCGATGGTGCCACCAAAGTCGCTTTCGTCGTATCCTACGTCAACAAGCGCGACCACGTCGCCGCTTTTTATCAGGACGTAACTGAACGGCAGGTTCATGGTGCCCTGATTGTGCGACCCATAGAACACGGCGCTGACCGGGTGGACGGGGCTACGGGCGTATTCAAGCACCCAGATTGAAGGATCGCTCATTCTTAGGCTCCAGTGTGGGGTGGAAGTGATTTGCGCAGCATGTGCTGGTGTCGAACAACGGATGACCAGCTAACACCGAGGCCGCTTTCAGTTCGTCCGAGGCGAGCCTCAGCAGACTGAGCGGCTCGACTTGATCACGGGCGGCTCCGTCTATCTTTTCGACGGCGCGTTTTAACAAACCGCGGGCAAAGCCAATGTGGCGGACCGGGTGGTGCACCAGGCTCTTGCTCGCCAGCCAGAAAAAGGTGTCATCGCTTTCGGCCAGGTCTCGACGCGCGGTGTCGAACAGCTGACTTTCCAGAAGACGCATGCCGTCTGCGTTTTGGCTCAGATGGGCTAAGGACAGGCGAGACAGCACCGCCGCGTAGTCCTCAAGCAGACGTTTCAGCCGCCAACGAATGTCAGCGACTGATCCGTCGACTTCTTGGCAGCTAAAAGAGGTGGATGCCTCCATGCTGCCATAGGTCATTTGGCGTCTCCAGTCGGAAGAGGAGCGTTTTCCGGAATAGCGCCGGAGTCCCGAAGGGCGGCCCAGAACTCCGACGGAATCTTAGCCTGGATGGCCTTCGTGTTAGTCGCGACTTCCTGTGGGTTCTTTGCTCCCATGACCAACGTCGCGACGGCAGGGTGCGCATACACGAACTGCATCGCCGCAGCGGGCAGGTTGACTGCGAACTGATCGCAAACCGCTTCGATACGCTTCACACGATCGAGAACTTCGGCCGGCACCTTTCCGTAATCGTAAGTAGGGGTGACTCCCTTCGTGCCCGATGCCAGAACACCGGAATTGAAGATGCCTCCTGCGATGACGGAAACCTTGCGCTTTAGAAGCTCGTCAAAGTCCGACTGCAGCGGTGCATGGTTCAGGAGCGTGTAGCGGCCCGCGATCAGGGAGCAGTCGATCTTGAATTCCTTGGCTACCTGTACGACCGACGCCGTCTCGTTGACGCCGAGGCCGATCGCGGAAACGCTGCCGCTCGACCGGAGTTCGTCTAGCGCCTTGTAGCCGGATGCCCTGAGTTGGTTCCAGTAAAACTCGCTTTGGTCGCCATGCCACGCCGTCCCGACGTCGTGGACGAGAAGGACGTCGACGTAGTCGAGACCCAGCCGCTGCTGGCTATCTTCAAACGCACGCATGACACCGTCATAGGTGTAATCATAGGTGTCCAGGAAGGGTAAGGGGTCGACCCAGTCAATGCCATACACGGTTTCAAGTGGTTTTGTTTTGCTCGCCGGCTTGAGGACGCGTCCGACCTTAGTGCTGACGACAACCTGCTCGCGAAGCTTTCTGACACGAAGCGCGTGTCCAAGGAAGTGCTCGGCCTTGCCGAAACCATACATTGGAGCGCAATCGAAATAACGGATGCCTGCGTCGAAGGCGGTCTGGACGGTCTTCTCGAATTCCTCGTAGGAAACGTCGGCGTTGAAGCCTGCCAGCGGTACGGTACCGAGGCCCAGCGATGTCACGTTGACTTTGGTCTGCCCAAGGGGGCGGAGAGGCAAGTTTGCCATTATATCACCTTGCAAGTTCAGGCAGCGGAGAGGGCTGCGGTTATCGATTCAGCCGGTATCAGGCCGCGATCCTTGAGGGCGGTCCAGAACGCTGGCGGGATTTTTTCGGAAATCGCCGCGACGTTGCTTTCAACGTGCTTGGGAGAGAGAGCGCCCTGGACCACGGCTGTTACGGCGGGATGGTTGTAGACAAACTGGGTAGCCGCGGTCGGAAGCGATACGCCGAACTCCGCGCAGACCGCTTCGAGCTTTTCGACACGGGCTAGGATTTCCGGCGGGGCCGTGACGCAGTCGTAGGTGCGTACGGCTGCATCGCCCTTGCTACCCTCGGCCAGTACGCCGGAATTATAGATGCCGCCGGCGATTATCGAGATGCCGCGGCGCTCCACTTCCGGGAAGAAGTCGTACAATGGCTGGTGGTTCAGCAGCGTGTATCTCCCGGCGACCATAGAGCAATCGAGATCGAATTCCGAGGCTACCTGCAGAACTGAAGCTGTTTCGTTGACACCCAAGCCAATAGCCTTGACTGCACCGCTACTCCTCAACTCGTCACAAGCACGATAGCCACTTCCCCGGAGTTGTCCGAGATAGCGATCGTAGTCATCGCGATGCCATTCGCTGCTGACGTCGTGCAAGAAAAGGATGTCGACGCCGTCCACGCCCAACCGCTGCTGGCTGTCTTCGAACGCGCGCATGATACCGTCGTATGAATAATCATACTCGTCGACGTAAGGGAGCGAATTCACCCAATTGATCGCGTATAGGCTCTCAGCCCTCTTGGCACGTCTTTCCTGCTTGAGAATGCGTCCCGCTTTGGTGCTCAGCTGAACTTTGTCGATGAGGCCATTGACTCGAAGGATATGGCCTAAGCTGTGTTCGGATTTCCCGAGACCATAGAGTGGTGCTGTATCGAAATACCGGACGCCGAGCTCATATGCTTTAAGAACTACGGACTCGAATTGCTGAAACGATACATCGATCCCCAGCCCACCGAGCGGGGATGTCCCCAAGCCGAGGGAGGTCAGCTCGACACCCGTATTTCCGATTTTTCTCTTCTCAAGCACACTCATTTCAAACCTCATTGCAAAATGGCAGGTCCGTATTATACGGACCTGCCGAAGACCTTGATTATTGGTACTTCTTGACGTTGTCCTTATCGAGCACGAGCCACGGAACGGTGTAGTCCTTCTCCATGCCGCCCTTCCACTGCATCAGGTCCTTCCAGACTTCCGACTGCGGCTTGTAGTCCGCGCCCCTGACCTGGCGAAGCGCGAGGTCGACAGCGCCCTGGCCTTCAGCCTTGGCGTACTTGTAGAGGGTCACGGCCATTTCGCCATTTGCGACCGCACGCTTGCCGTCCGGGATGCCGTCGATCGCGATAACCGGAATCTTGCTCAGGTCCAAGTTCGCTGCCTTCATCGCCTCAATGGCCCCGAGCGCCATTTCGTCATTTTCAGCGAGCACACCGTTGATCTTGTTCGGATAGGCCGAAATCCAATTTTCCATCAGGGCCTGGCCCTCGGCGCGACTCCAGTTGCCGCTCTTGTCGATTAGAAGCTTCAGATTGGTGTGCTCGGCCATGCCCGCGTCTACACCAGCGCGACGTTCGATCTGGGCGGATTGTCCGATCGGACCTTCCATCAACACGAGGTTCCCACCGTTGGGAAGGCGCTTCGCCATCTCCTCAGCAATGATCTTGCCGCCGGCGCGGTCGTCGACGATGATCGACGAGGTATAATTCTTCGACGCGGTTTTCAGAGCCGAGACGATTACAGGGATTTTAGCTTCAGCTGCCTTGTCGATCGACGGTGCGGATGCTTCCAGATCGAACGGTGCCATGATGATGGCATCGAACCGCTGGGTTATCGCCGTGTCGATCTGGTTGTCCTGCACAAGCGGATCGTACTTTCCATCGAAAACGGTGATCGCTACTTCGCCGGACTTCACTGCTGGGTGGTTCTGAATCTCCTCAGACCAGGCCTTCATGTATTCGCCGGACTCGCCAAAGGAGAGGGCGGCGATGCGAACCTTGTCTGCTGAGGCTGCATAATGCGCTGACAGAACCACCGTCGAGGCGGCCAGGGCTGCAAGGAATAGACGTCTTTTCATGTGTTTCTCCTCCACAAAATAGTTATTTCACTTAGTTCTTCCTGATCTGGTCTGCGATAACAGCTATGATTATGATGCCTCCCTTGAGTAGCTGCTGGTAGTAAGAAGACACGCCCATGAGGTCCATTCCGTTGTTAATAGTGCCTATGATGAGCGCGCCAAAGAGGGTGCCGACGAGCGATCCGCGGCCGCCTGAAAGGCTCGTGCCGCCAATGACGACTGCCGCGATAGCGTCGAGCTCGTAGCCAATTCCCGCCTGGGGCAGGGCGGCTGTCGTGCGGGCGGCCAATACGAGGCCGCCAAGGCCCGCCAACAGGCCCGAAATCACGTAGGTCGCTGCGATAATGGTGCGGGTTGAGATACCGCTCGTCCTTGCAGCCTTCTCGTTGCCGCCGACCGCATAGACATAACGTCCGAAGGTCGTCTTCGTGAGCGTGATCCAGCCGATGATAAACACCGCGAAGAAGATGATCACTGGGAGGGGCAAGCCGAGGATGTTACCACTACCGATCCAGCGAAACGCCGCCGAAAGGTTTGCGGTAGGACGGCCATCAGAATAAATGAGTGTCAGCCCTCGCGCCATGCTCAACATGCCGAGTGTGGCGACGAAGGGTGGGACGTTGATCCGTGCGATAATCACGCCATTGGCAAGTCCCATCAGAGCGCCAGTTCCAAGCGCGACGGCGACCGCGATGCCAACAAAATGTTCATTCCCCGTGGTCACGAAGCTTGCGGCCAACATACCGGCCAACGCCATGATTGACCCCACCGATAGGTCGATGCCTTTGGTCAGAATGACGAAGGTGACGCCGATAGCGAGAATGCCATTGATGCTGGATTGGCGCAGAAGGTTGAGCCAATTGCCCCACGTCAGGAAGTACTCATTCAAGAACGTGAAGAGCACGCAGATGAAGACGAACACAAGGATGATGCTGGATTGCTTCACAAGCTCCTGGGTCTTGCGGCTTCGGCTGTCGCCTTGTGATGACCCCGTCAGGGTATTGGTGAGGTTGCTCATTTTCTGAATCCTGATTTGCCGCTCGTCGCTGCCTGCCTCGGTTATCCGCGAGGGAGGGCTAAAGCGCGTAGCTGTTAGCTAGCGAGTTCCATAAGGGTCTGCTGGCTTGTTGCATGCCCGTCGACCACGTCGACCATCTTGCCCGCCTTGAAGATGGCAATGCGGTCGCTGACCTGGAGAATTTCGGGGGCCTCTGACGAGACGACGAGCACGCCGTGACCCTTGGTCGCGAAATCCCTCAGGAACGCGTAGATTTCCTGCTTCGAACCCTCGTCGATGCCGCGAGTGGGTTCATCGCAGATCAACAGCCTTGGGTTGGTCGTGAGGCATCGAGCGAATACGACCTTCTGCTGATTGCCACCGCTCAGGGTATCTACGTGTCTTTCCGGAGAGCTCGTCTTGATCCGCTGCACGCGGATCATTTCAGAGACGACTTCGCTCTCTTTCTGCTTTTGCACGAAACCGCTAACCGCCATCAGGGACAGCGCGGAGAGGGTGATGTTGTGCGCAATAGATGACGACAGGACCAAGCCGCTATCCTTGCGATCTTCGGAGACCATCGACATGCCCATCTTGATGGACTCACGTGGATTTCCTCTCGGAACGGGCTTGCCATCCAGAATGACCTCGCCGGAGCTTGGCTTTTCCATCCCGTAAACTGCTTCGAGAAATTCGGTGCGTCCCGAGCCAAGGAGGCCATAAATGCCTACGACCTCTCCAGCTGCGACCGAAAGCGATATGTCGTTGAAGGTCTTCCCCTTCGAGAGGTTGCGGACCTCGAGCAGGATGGGCGCGCCGTCACCTGGGCGCTCCTTCTCCACGAATTTGACCTCGCGTCCGACGATCTGCGTGACAAGTTCTTGCCTTGTAATGCCACTCATCGGACCGGTCGCGACAAACGCGCCGTCGCGGAAAACGGTGTATTCGTCAGCGATCTCAAAAATTTCCGACAGCTTGTGCGAGACGTAGACGATGCCCGCACCACGCGCCTTGAGGCGACGGATAGCATCGAACAGGATGTGCGCTTCGTGCTCGCCGATGGCGGACGTCGGCTCGTCCATGATGACAATGTCTGCGTCGTAGCTCAGCGCCTTGGCAATCTCGACCAGCTGCGTCTGAGCCAGACTAAGCGACGCCATTCGGGCGTTGGCTCGGACGGGGAAACCGATGTCGTCGAGCAAATCCTGCGCCTTACGCTCAAGCGCGGCAAAGTTGATGAAAGTCCCGAGCCGTTTTGGTTCGCGTCCGAGGTAAATGTTCTCTGCGACTGTCATCTCGGGAACCGGTGACAGCTCCTGCGTGATGATTGCGATCCCTTTGGACAGAGCCTCGTTTGCAGATCGGAAATCCACCGTCTCACCCTTTACCTTGATCGAGCCGCTGTCGCGACGAAGAAGGCCCATGACGATGTTCAGGAAGGTAGACTTTCCTGCGCCGTTGCCGCCGCAGAGTGCGTGCACGGTGCCTGGTTTGAGGCTGAGGAAACCGTCCCTCAAGGCAGCGACTCCGTTGAACGACTTCGCAACATGCTCGGCCAAGAGCAGCTCGTTGAACGCGGAAGACGCGGTCCCAGACTGGGGTTTTCTAGTGTTGTTTTCCATAACTCCTCCAAGCGAGCTCCCACCGCCTGAGATAATAGGTATAAGGTCATACCTCTTTTGACAAGATATTTTTTTTTGATTAACCCACTCTCAGTTATCGAAAGGAAAAAGCCATGAAACTCAGCGTCAAGGAAAATCGCAGCAAGGCAATGACAGCCGCCTGCGCGGCCCTCGAACGTGGGGAAGTTATCGGCATGCCAACCGAAACCGTTTATGGTCTGGCCGCCGATGCAACCAATAAACACGCAGTGCAACGCATTTTCTCGATTAAGCGGCGGCCATCCTTCAATCCGTTGATCTGTCATTGCTCGGACATCGACATGGCAGCGCGGTTGGCTCATTTCGATCCGGTGGCTAAGGCATTGGCAGAGGCATGTTGGCCGGGCCCATTGACCCTCGTGCTCCCGATGAGAGAGGATGCTGAGCTTCCGTCAATCACGACCGCGGGGCTCAAGACGGTCGCGATTAGAGTGCCCTCAGGGGTTTCGTCCGAATTAATCAAGGCTTTTGGCAAACCGCTTGCCGCTCCCAGTGCGAACATCTCCGGAAAAGTGAGCGCGACGTCTGCGGACCACGTGATCGCGGACCTTGGAGACGTTGTCGGTCTCGTCCTCGACGATGGCCCGACGTCGATCGGAGTGGAATCTACGATTTTGAAGGTCGCCAGTGGGGAGGTGCATCTGTTGCGATCCGGCGGGCTGACTGTTGAACGCATTGCGGCAGCCACGGGAATCGAAGTTTTGGCGAAAGATCAGAACCAGAAAATCGTCGCACCTGGCATGATGGAGTCCCACTACGCTCCAAATGCCGCCGTTCGACTGAACGCCGTGGATGTCAGGGCGGGGGAGGTGCTGCTGACCTTCGGGCCGACGACACACCGTTATGAACTGGCCACTGCTATTCTTCATCTGAGTTTGGCAGGTGACTTAGAAGAATCCGCAAGAAACCTCTACGCTATGTTGAAGGCCGCAGACGAAATCGTGCCCAACGGTATCGCCGTCATGCCGATCCCCGAAGTAGGGATCGGTATCGCAATAAATGACAGACTTCGTCGCGCGGCGGCACCGCGTCCCTGAGTGCCGAGGGTGGCTCGATTTCCCGCGCCACTTTATCTTCAGTTCAGGCCAACTACGTCGTGAGCGACGTACGGAGCTTCTAGCCGACGGATTTCCTCCGCCGTAAGCTTTACGCCAAGCGCCGCCACCGCGTCTTCCAAGTGGCCCGGCTTGGTCGCGCCAATGATCGGGCAGGTGACGCCATCCTTCTGAAGAACCCAGGCCAACGCGACCTGCGCTCGAGGCAGGTTGCGTTCGGAGGCGACCTTGGCAACTTCGTCAATCACGTTGCGGTCTGCTGCGGCGGCCTTCTGGTAGAAGCGCCCGGTCACGTTGTCTGTCTCAGAACGCTTGCTCTGCAAGCCTGCGTCCTTTGTAAGCATCCCCCGCGCCAATGGACTAAAGGTCATAACACCGATTCCTTCCGAGCGGCAAAGCGGAAGCATCTCACGTTCCTCTTCTCGGTAGATCAGGTTCAGGTGCGCCTGCATCGAGGAGAAAGCTGCCCAGCCGTTGCGTTTGGATATCTGGATCGCCTTGGCGAACTGCCAGGCATA
The DNA here is from genome assembly GCF_900013505.1 of Agrobacterium deltaense RV3. Classification (NCBI taxonomy): domain Bacteria; kingdom Pseudomonadati; phylum Pseudomonadota; class Alphaproteobacteria; order Hyphomicrobiales; family Rhizobiaceae; genus Agrobacterium; species Agrobacterium deltae. The sequence continues at coordinate 236,353 of NZ_LT009747.1, forward strand.
GGCATTGCTTGCGCCGATGTAGCGGACCTTTCCCGCCCGTACGACATCGTTTAACGCCTCAAGCGTCTCCTCAATCGGCGTGTCGTTATCCCAGAAATGGGTCTGATAGAGATCGATGTAATCGGTACCGAGGCGGCGAAGGCTGTTGTCGACCTCCGATAGGATTGCCTTCCGCGACAGACCCACGCCGTTCGCGCTGCCGTTCATGCGGCCATAGACCTTGGTCGCAAGCACGACCTCGTCGCGCTTCGCAAACTCCTTCAGGAGCTTTCCTATGATCTCCTCGCTGGTCCCGTCCGAATAGGCGTTAGCCGTATCGAGAAATGTTATGCCAGCCTCCAGCGCCTGCCGGAATAGCGGCCTCGATTGCTCTTCATTGAGCGTCCACAGGTGGTTGCCGCGTTCGGGTACGCCGTAGCTCATGCACCCAAGCGCCAATCTGGAAACTTTCAAGCCGGTCTTTCCTAGACGGACATATTCCATATCTCTCTCCATAAGGTATGATGTATGATCTACCTTTAGCAAATTACCGTGCGGTCGCAAAGTCAAAAGGGATGATCGAAATTATAACAATATATCACAATTTTTGTGATTTTTATTTTTTATATTGTGATTTTTGGCGACTGTGGCAAACTGCATTCGAAACTTCGGTCCGTGAGGACGTTGCGCTGCGGCGGTCATCGCTGCAGCCCTTTGGCAAGAAGGTCATCCGCAGTGACGGAATATGTCTTCGAACTCAGAACTGACGCGCCTGATCACCGGCGGCGGAGCGTCCCCGCGTACCTTCGCGATTGGAAGGGTTCGGATGATCGGCGCTGGCAGATCGCTGCCCTGATCGAGGCGATCAGTCGAGGTGGACAGGCGCTCGCAGTCCGGATCGCTCGTGGCGCTGTGCCAGGTGATCTCAGCGCCTTGAGTGGCGTCAATTCAGACGGCGACGATCAGAAGGCTCTGGACGTTGCATCGCACGATCTATTCGTAAGTCTGCTTCTAAAAGCCGGAGCGACGAGCGTTCTTTCGGAAGAGGCCGATCTGCCCGTAAAAAGCGGGAGGGATGAGGGCTATGCCGTCGCGATCGATCCACTTGACGGTTCTGGCAATGTCGGGCTCGGCGCGCCATTGGGAACCTTCTTCTCGATTATTCCCGAGGCTCCAGGTGTCGACCCTTTCACTCGTCCCGGAAACGACATCGTCGCGGCGGGCTATGTTTCGTACGGAAACTCACTCGACATAGCTTTCAGCGTTGGCAACGGTCTGGTTCTTGCCACTTACGATCCCGTGGATACGCAGTTCGTCATTCTTGACGAGAACGCGATGGTTAAGCCGGATACCGCAGAGCTCGCTTTCAACGCCTCAGTCCGAAGCTACACGGAAGAAGGTGTTGCCTTCTATCTGGCAGACTGCATGGCAGGCGTTGGAGGCCCGCGCGGCAAGAACTTCAACATGAGGTGGCTAGGGGCAGCCGTGGGCGAGCTGCACCGGATTGTCCGCCGCGGCGGCATTTTCCTCTACGTCGGCGATGATCGGCCCGGATACGTCACCGGGCGGCTTCGTCACCTATACGAGGCTAATCCGATAGCGTTCCTCATGCAGCAAGCGGGTGGAGCAGCAACCGACGGTGCCCGACCGATTCTCAGCAAAGCGGTCGCGAGTTACCATTCCCGTACCCCATTGGTCTTCGGATCGATCAATGAGGTCAACAAGCTCTCGCAATACATCCATGAAAGCCGCGCGGGCAAGGAAGTCTAAGATGGCAAAAATTACGCTTCGTCAATTGCTGGATCATGCCGCCGAATACGGCTACGGGGTGCCTGCCTTCAATATCAACAACATGGAGCAAGCGCTCGCGATCATGGAGGCGGCAGCTGCGACGTCTTCTCCCGTCATACTTCAAGCGTCGCGAGGGGCCCGTGCCTATGCCAACGATATCATGCTGCGTCACATGATGGAGGCTCTCGTGGAAATCCATCCAACAATACCGGTTTGCGTGCACCTCGACCATGGCAATGAGCCGGGTACTTGCTTGACGGCGATACAGGCAGGCTTCACTTCCGTCATGATGGACGGCTCATTGGAAGCTGACGGCAAGACGCCGGCGAATTGGGACTACAATGTCGCGGTCAGCAGGCAAGTCACCGAAGCGGCCCACCTTTGCGGCGTCTCGGTCGAAGGGGAGCTCGGCATTCTCGGCTCGCTCGAGACCGGAATGGGCGAGGCTGAAGATGGCCATGGTGCCGAGGGCAAGCTGTCGTACGACCAGCTTCTGACAGACCCCGATGACGCGCTCAAATTTGTTCAGGAAACACGGATCGATGCCTTGGCTGTGGCAATGGGGACCAGTCATGGCGCATACAAGTTTTTGCGTAAGCCGGACGGTGACGTCCTCGCAATGAACGTCGTCGAGGCAATCCACCGAAAGCTTCCAAACACTCATCTCGTGATGCATGGGTCGTCTTCTGTGCCGCAGGAGCTTCAGGAGATCATCAATGAGTTTGGCGGCCAAATGGAGCCGACATGGGGCGTTCCCGTCGAGGAAATCCAGCGCGGCATCCGTAGCGGGGTTAGGAAGATTAACATCGACACGGACTGTCGTATGGCGATGACCGGACAGATACGGAAAGTTTTGGCCCAAAACCCAGCCGAGTTCGATCCTCGAAAGTACCTAAAGCCCTCGATGGAAGCCGTGACCAAGCTTTGCAAGGAGCGGTTCGAGGCCTTTGGCTCCGCAGGCAATGCCGAAAAAATTCGGCCTCTATCCCTGGCGGACATGAGAGTGCGTTACTTGTCGGGTTCGCTTTGTCCCAGGTGACTGGGAACTCGCTCGGTTTGGCATAATACGCTTTAATCGATCTGCGCCAAACGCTTGAGTGGAAAGGGAGAACCTATGAAAAGAGAAGACCGGAAGCAGGAGATCATAAATCTCCTCGTCGAGAAGCGAGCCGTCGATCTCGACGATCTCGCCAGTCGGTTTGCCGTGTCAAAAATGACGATCCATCGGGACCTTGACGAGCTCGAGCGGGCCGGGGTCCTTAGAAAGGTAAGGGGTGGTGCGACCATCGACGCGGGTACCCAATTCGAAAGCGACTTCCGTATTCGTGAAATGCAAGAAGCCGACGTCAAGTTGGCTATCGCGACGACCGCCGCCGAACTGGTTGAGCCTGGGATGACAGTCATCATCAACGACGGTTCGATGGCCGCGATCCTCGGCGAGGTCCTGCTCGCCAAACGTCCACTCACCATTATTACAAACAGCGCCGCCATCATGGACCGGACCCGAAACGAAAGCGGGCTCAACCTGATTACCTTGGGCGGCGTCTACTCGGCTAAGTACAACGCCTACTTCGGAATGATCACCGACAACGCATTGTCCCAGCTGAGCGCCGATATCGCGTTCATCTCGGCACCAGCCGCATCAGGCGGGGTCGCATACCACATGGACGAGCATGTCGTCCGGACTAAGCAGGCGATGATGAAGGCGTCCCGCCAAAACTGCTTGCTGATCAACAGTCGACGGTTTGGACACAGTGCGCTCCACCGCCTCGCGAGTTTGTCTGACTTCGATGCCATCATCTCCGACAGCCCGCTGCCTCCCGAAACTGCGGACGGCCTCAAGAACAAGCCTACAATCGTCAAAATTGCCAGCGTCGAGGAGAAATGACGACATGAACGACACGAGGCAGTTCTGGGTCGGAACCAGCTGGAAGATGAACAAAACGCAGTCCGAAGCTCGGCAATTTGCGCAGGCGCTGTCGGAGGCAGACGCGTCGGCAGACCCCAGAATTCAGCGCTTCGTGATCCCGCCATTCACCGCCGTCCGAGAGGTCAAATCCATTCTATCTGCAAGTTCGGCAAAGGTCGGGGCGCAAAACATGCATTGGGCTGATGAGGGTGCTTGGACCGGAGAAATATCACCGTTGATGCTCAAGGACTGCAATCTCGATATCGTCGAACTCGGCCATTCCGAGAGGCGGGAATTTTTCGGCGAGACCGACCAGACGGTTGGTCTCAAGACTGAGGCCGCTGTGCGCCACGGCCTGATCCCACTCATTTGCATCGGCGAGACACTCGAAAATCGTGAAAGCGGTCGCGCCGCCGAGGTACTTGAAACTCAGGTTCGCGGCGCTCTTTCCAAGCTCGCAGGCGATCAGAAGAACGCCGATATCCTTCTCGCCTACGAGCCAGTGTGGGCGATCGGGGTAAATGGCATTCCCGCATCTTCCGACTACGCAGATGCTAGACAAGCTGAAATCATCGCTGTTGCTCAGGACGTCCTCGGGCGTCGAATTCCTTGTCTATACGGCGGTTCCGTGAACCCGGACAACTGCGAGGAATTGATCTCGTGCCCAAGCGTGGGCGGCCTCTTCATCGGGCGTTCCGCATGGAAGGTCGAAGGATATCTCAACATCCTAGCCAAGTGCAGCGCAGCGCTCGCTCGGTAGTTTCATCACCAAGGAAAGGAGAATACCCATGAAACTCGCAATCGCAGGTGACAGCGCAGGCGAAGGGTTGGCGAAAATCCTCGCCGATCATCTCAAAGACCGCTTTGACGTTGCCGAGGTGTCGCGAACCAGCGACGGTCCCGACGCTTTCTATGCCAACCTTTCTGAGCGTGTCGCTTCTGGTGTCATCGACGGCACATACGACAAGGCGATCTTGGTGTGCGGGACGGGCATCGGCGTCTGCATTTCTGCGAACAAAGTTCCCGGTATCCGCGCGGCACTAACCCACGACACATACTCGGCCGAGCGCGCGGCATTGTCGAATAACGCGCAGATCATCACGATGGGTGCTCGAGTGATCGGTCCTGAGTCGGCTAAAGCGATCGCTGATGCCTTCCTTTCACAGCATTTTGATGAAAACGGTCGATCGGCTGGAAACGTGACTGCGATCAATGAACTGGATGCCAAGTACAGCAGTGCTTCTACCAAATAAGAAGAGGAGATCCTCCTCGGCGGGGGCCCCGGTCGACGTCGAGACTTCGCCCTGTTCACTGGTGGCCGCTTTTGCTTCCGTCTGTCCGATTGTTGCCGAAGGCGAACAAAACCTGTTCGATCAAACTTCCTAAACCTGGGGTCTTCGATTTAGTAAGGTGTACATCGACAAGGAGCAGGCTATGACCAAGTTTCGAAACACGATCACGCTAACGTCAGACGCCGCACCGGAAGCCCTGTCGGCCGCGGTAGCTCATGCCAAATCCATGAACGTTCCGCAGTGCGTCTTCATCGTTGACCGGAGCGGCGAAACCTTGGCGAGCGTTCGCATGGATGGCGCGAAGTATCTTTCGATGCACACCGCTAGGTCAAAGGCTCGACTGCGGCGTCAATCAATTCGCCAACGGGCGCGATGAATGCCGAGTTCGGTGTCGCAGCTGGGATCGCTTCGCGGGGCAGTGTCACTCATCTTCCCGGTGGCCTGCCGATCCGGTTTGATAATGAGCTCGCTGGTGCTATCGGTGTCGGCTCTGGGACCGGCGATCAGGACTTCGAGGTGGCTCGGGCCGCATTGGCCGCGATCGGTGCAGACGTTGTTTGATCGACAAACCTGCTTGGTGCAAGAACGAGGAGTGGACGCGAGCGTCCCTCGCCGTGACAACAATAGAGTTGGATGAAGAAGTTGAAAGCATTTGCGCTCGAAGCCATGTTGTTTGACGCGTTCCTTTTCGACATGGACGGGACAATCCTCGATTCTCGTGCGGCCTCGGATCGAGTCTGGGGTGGATGGGCGAGGGATAACGGCATTCCAACTCCGCCGTATCACGGCCGCCGTGTTCAGGACACGATGGCCGACCTCCGTCACACGGGTATCGATCCTCTACGTGCCGCTGCAGAGATCGAGGCTCGTGAACTTGAAGACCTGGACGGTGTCACGGCGATCCCTGGCGCTGCCGATTTCTTGTCATTGTTGCCGCCGGAGAGATGGGCTGTTGTCACGTCCGCGCCTCGAGCGTTGGCGCTCCGTCGCATCGGTGCGGCCGGCCTCCGTATGCCGCGGAATCTCATAGCAGCCGAGGACGTCAAAAGAGGTAAGCCGTCGCCCGACCCGTTTCTGGCAGGTGCGCAGTTGCTTTCGTTCGCGCCGTCGCGGTGCCTAGTGTTCGAGGACGCTGACGCGGGGATACGATCAGGTGAGGCTGCGGGATGCTCCGTCCTCGTGATCATGGAAACGGAGACCGCGACATTAGTCGATAGGCCGAGCATCACCAACTACCGCAGCATTAGGGCTGTTTCGGTAGCCGACGGCTTGTCCGTCAGGTTCTCAGGCTAGTTTCGCCGATCGTCAGTGGACAGGGTCAGAGGTTGGCGCGTTCACACGAGTGGCAGCCAGACCGACGTAGTTGCCGATCAGTATCGTCGCCATGCTATCTAGCGAGCGGTAGCCGCTATCATAAAGTTCCGGGATGATGTAGCAAATGCCACAAGGGTTGTATTAGCCCTCTGCCAACGCGAGCGTCTTTGAAAAACTAGGTTGCCCATCCGATCAATAAGAGCTCCTACGACCAAGCACTAAGGCGTCCGATACAGCGCGCCTGCGGCGATGTGGCAACCGAAATGATCAAGCGATCACCGCTAATCCCACGGTGATGTTAGGCTTGGTCTGATGAAAACGACATGAGTTTATGGGAGGCGGCGATCTCTATGGTGACCGATAACGCAGTTCAGTCAGGGCGGCCCCCGACGACGTTGCCACCGCGCTAGTGGAGTTGGCCGACTATCATATGTTGGCGCTGCTGGACAATCGCAAGCTATCGCTCGAACTTACGAAGCGAGAAAATGAAGCAGTGGCATCCAGCGCCGGCTAGATTGCGCGGCCGCCGAAGGACTCCCAACAGATTTCGACTGCGGCGGAGGGCCGGGTGATGATGTATGATCTGCTGGATCGACGCCCCCGATGCAGATGCCGTCCTCTGCACTATCGACGTCCTAGCGATTGGTGCGTTGTTCGACTGCAATTCCCGAGGATGGGCATCGCTGGCTTCAACGACTTCGACTACATGGAAGCGGCTTGGCCGCCGCTTTCAAGTGTTCGGATACCGCGATGGCAGTGCGGCTATGACGCCATGCGGGCTAGAGGAAGCAGCCCCCATGGCGGGCAAGGCCGGCAGCATGATGTCGATTGCGAGCGAATTCAGAGCCATCACTGCTGCGATTAGGCAAATAAGTTCGGTGCGCGAAATGGCGTTTGTCAGTCGTTGTGTCATCGGCAGTCCGGCGGAAGAGTTTTGGGGCGATGAGGCTCAGCCTCAATCTTCACCATCCGCCGGACTGACCGATTTTGAAAACGCGCACAATTCAATGGAGCGATGAGCTCCGTTCAGCCTTAGCTGTCGCGTTCGCCCGTCAGCAGCAAGCGGGCTTGTGTACCCCAGCCGCCGATAAAGATGTCCGCACGCCCGTCACCATCGAGGTCTCCCGTCGCCATGCTCCAACTGCGACCGACAGTCTCTTTGGGCACAAGATCCGCGGTCACATCGGTGAACTTGCCGGTGCCGTCATTCTGCCAAGCCTTGACCTGAAGAGCCTTGAACCCGGGCACGTCGATCGCACTAACGAGAAGGTCTGGTTTTCCGTCGCCGTTGAAGTCTGTAACGGTTCCGCCCCAGCTGGAGAACTTGTGCTTCGGCAAATGGGTGTTCGTGTTGTCTACGAACCGCCCACTTTCGTCATTGATTAGCAACCGTGTTTGCGGGTCTTTATCCCAGCCTTGATTGTTGCTGGTCAGATTGAAGAAGAGGATGTCCTGCTTCCCATCGGCGTTGGCATCGAAGATATGGACTTCCCGGCTCTCCAGCGGCGTCGTCCGCTCCATGTAGTCAGTCGCATCCGTGAAGTGCCCAGTTCCGTCATTCAGCAGCAGGCGATTGGGAGGTGTCTGGTTCGCCACAACCATGTCGAGATCACCGTCGCCATCAAGGTCGGCTAGGGCGATGCCCTGCGCGTCTTCTTTGTCGCTGGGCAGATGGGTTTCGCTCGCGTCAATGAAATATCCTAGGCGCTCGGCGTCGCTCAGCCACAGGAAATCCCGCGGATCGGGAGTTTCTGCGCCCCGTCGGCTCTCTGCCGAATTGCCAACAACAATGTCAGTCAGACCGTCGCCGTTGACGTCGCCTATCGCGAGAGCGTTGCCTTGGCTCTTTCCGGGAAGCCTGTTGGTGGCGTTTGTGAAGTTCCCCTTGCCGTCGCCGAAATAGAGCTGGTGCTCCCCGTCCTCTTCCGCGACGAAAATCACATCGGCTTTGCCGTCACCGTTAAAGTCGGCGACACGCACGTGCTCGTTATCGTGTATCCCCCCTCCGAAAGCATCGCTTTTCAGCGTCAACTTCCCCTTGCCGTCATTCAGATAGAGACGGCTTGCGTCCATCTCGACGGCAACGATGACATCCAGGTCGCCATCAGAATCCACGTCTGCCATTGCTGCGTCTAGCGCGTGCAGGTTAGATGCCAATGGCACATTGGAAGCAGTTGCGTCCCAATACCGCCAAGCTGGTTGTGGGTCCGCGGCCATCGCGGGAAGTCCGGCGAGCGCGGTGAAGGTAAGCATGGCGGCGCGTAGGGTGTTCGGAATCATATGGTCGCTTTCTCGCCCAAAGGCGTTTTGCTTGCATTTTGTGCAGCTCCGTCGAGTAAGGGGCAATGGGAGCGAGCACCCGACAATACATGAGCACCACAAATGGTTACGTGAGCAAAACTCATCGTGGTGCTGAGGATAATTTGGCTCCACAGCGAGAGGTGGCCCGTCTATAGAGCGGCGGTGTTCCATTCTGTAAAAGCTCTCCTTTGTCTCTACGTCGTCGTGCGATTCGTACTTCCCCTGCCATGGCCGCGTTGGCTCCGGGGAACGATCTCTGCCGTCTTGATGATCGTTTTCCAGCACAGCCTCATCAGCCTCCTGGTGTTCGGAACCATGTTCTCGCCGGAGGTGCCGCGCTGGCTGATGATCACTACGAACTGGCTATCCGGGAGCGTGCTCTTGCTCGCCGCGGCCCAGTTTGCGATCGATTTCGTACTTATAGTTCTTGCGCTGGCTTTGCGGCGACGTTTTCGGCCTAGCGTCCATATACGATATGCGGTCGGTCTCGCTGCCGTGGCGATCTCCGCGTTAGGCGTGTCGCAGGCAATCAGAGTGCCTGCGGTGAAGGAGGTCTCGCTTCCTGTCGCGAACCTGCCTGCTGAATTCGAAGGATATCGTGTCGTCCAGCTCACCGACCTGCACATCAGCCGCCTTTTCCAGGCCGATTGGGTTAGCAAGACCGTGGACCTTGCTAACGCCCAAAACCCGGACCTGATCGTCGTTACTGGCGACCTGATCGACGGCGATCTTCAGGCTCGCAAGATAGATGTAGCGCCTTTGGCCAGGTTGAGCGCTAAGGATGGCGTCTTCGTTATTCCGGGGAACCACGAGTACTACTTCGGCCACGACGGTTGGATGCGCCAGTACCAAGACCTCGGAATGAACGCGATCGACAACGGCCACGTCATTCTCGTTCGAGGAGACTCTAAACTCGTTCTGGCCGGAGTCACCGATCTGTCAGCCGCTAACTTCGGTCTTCCTGGACCTGACGTCGGCAAGGCGATTAGCGGTGCGCCATCGGGGTCCCCGGTCATACTTCTGGATCATCAACCCAAAAATGCAGCTGATGCAGCCCGCCTTGGAGTAGACGTCCAGCTATCGGGTCATACACACGGTGGGATGATCGTTGGTTTTGATAGGTTCATAGCACAGTTCAACAATGGCTTCGTGTCAGGGCTATACGACGTTGATGGAATGACACTTTACGTAAACAACGGAACTGCGCTTTGGATTGGGTTCGCTCTCCGGATAGGAGTGCCATCTGAATTGACTGTTCTGAAATTGACACGCGCGGACAACACGGTGCGATAAGGATATGCAATGTGTAAGAGTACCGAAGAATTGCGAACTGAAACGGCAGTGACGGTCGAGACCGATGCGAAACATAAGCAAGCTTTCTTCGCGTACACCGGAGCGGCTTTGTTTGGGGCGTCAACACCGTTTTTTAGAGTGCGAGAGTTTTCCGGAAAGAAGTATTAGTGTATAGAATCCAGCGTGACGATTAAGCGGACTAAATTTTATCACGTAAAAGCGTGTCTGTTGATTGCCACTGAGAACTGACCCAGCGTGAGAGTGACCCCCTCGGGTCAGTTCTCAGCGGCAATCAACACTATGCTCGATGGTGGCCGTCGGTTCGTCTTTGAGGGCGGGAGCACCTCAAAACCCCAGAAAATTCCAGCTCCCGCTGGCCCAAATTCGGGGAGCACATCAAATGGGCCAGAGCTTACTTCAAAATGGATTATTTCAACGGGGCAAGGTCAGACCGTTTGCCCTCAGATTTTTGCCAAAGCAGCTTTCTGTGCCGCAGTAAGAGGGCGAACCTCGTGGTCCTGAAGCAAAATGAACAGTTTTGCGGTTTCTTCTAGTTCTTCTGTGGCGTACTGAGCGTCTTTTAAGGACTTCCCCGCTACAATAGGGCCATGATTAGCCATTAGAACAGCATGATGTCTGTCGGCAGCCGCTCCTACCGCAGTCGCAAGCTTCTCGTCACCGGGTGGAAAGTAAGGAATAAGAGGGAGCGTCCCGACACGCATGACGTAGTATGCTGTCAGCGGAGGCAACACGTCACCAGCGTCGATGTTTCTTAGTATGCTCGCTGCAACTGCGTAGGTGGAATGTAGATGGACAACTGCATTCCGATTCCTTCCTCCGCAGTACATACATTTGTGCAGGAATGCTTCTTTGGTAGGTCGATCCCCGCCGACATGGATGCCCTCGACTGAGAACAACGAGATGCGCTCCGGATCGAGTTCGCCGAGGCAAGCGTTCGTAGGCGTCATCAACATTCGCCCGTCCGACATTCGAACGCTGATGTTGCCTGAGGACCCAGGCGTAAGGCCACGATCAAAGAGCGACCTGCCGACGCTTACTATTTCGTCGCGCGTCCTCGCTTCTTCGGACAGAACAGATGACATCACAGTTTCTCCCACGCATCGAGGAAAAAGCGGGAATTGCCAAAGTTTCCGGACTTGAGGGCAAGGGCAATAGATTTGTTGTTGTGGTTCGTCCGAACCCACGGAACGCCGGGAGCAATTTCGCCGCCGATTTTGAGCCCCTTCACGCCAAGGGCTTTGACCACCGCGCCGGACGTTTCGCCGCCGGCTACGATCAGTTCGGAAACCCCATTCTCTACTAGGGCAAGTGCGATAGACGACAAGGCTTCCTCAACGAGCGCTCCTGCAGCTTCAACACCGAGCTTATCCTGATTGGACTGCACCTGTTCAGGCTTTGCTGTCGCGTAGATGAGAATTGGTTTGGAGCCTAGCCTAGCTTTCGCCCAGCGAAGCGCATCACCAACCACGTCTTTTCCCGAGGCAAGGTCATCGACATCGATCTTGTAGCCTTCATGGTCTCGAAGCATTGTCTCAACCTGATCGTTTGTAGCAACAGAGCAGCTTCCTGAGATAACAGCCCTCGCGCCCGATTTTTCAGTCTTCGATACGGCATCAACGGCTGTCGCATCCCTGCCGAGGGCTGCGACAATACCGTAAGCGAGTCCAGATGCCCCCGTGAAAAGGGTTATGTCTTCGAACGCTTTCGCGATTTCCACGAGGTCGGCATCGCCCAACGCGTCAATGACAGCGATATCGGTACCGTCAGACATTGCTTTTTCGGCCCATTCACTGATTGCAGATGCTCCTCGCTGGACGGTGTCGTAAAAGCATGCCGATACGTTTAGCTTCGTTTGTTCCGCGAGGACCCTAACAAGATTCGAATCCTTCATAGGCGTTAGCGGGTGGTTCCGCATACCGGACTCGTTCAAGGGAACGTCACCAACGAACAAGTTTCCCTTGTAGATAGTGCGTCCGTTCGCAGGAAAAGCAGGGCAGGCGATCGTAAAATCGCTATTAAGCTCTTTTAGCAGAGCCTCTGTTACTGGACCGATATTTCCCTTCGCTGTGCTGTCGAACGTAGAACAGTATTTGAAGTAAAATCTCTTTGCACCACGCTGGCGGAGCCAGCGTAGCGCACTAATAGACTCGTCGACTGCGAGCGACGGCTGGATCGTCCGTGTCTTGAGGGCAATCACTATGGCTTCTGCGTCCAAGGGCTCGTCTGCAGAAGGCACGCCGATAAGAACCGTGGTCTTGAGACCGCCGCGAGCGAAAATATTCGCCACATCCGTCGCGCCAGTAAAGTCATCGGCGACGCAGCCAATCAGAAGGGGGGCCATCGGCATCACCTCATGATGAAGGGGTTTGCAACGTTCTCAACCGTGGAGATCATCACGCTTTTGGTCTGCATATAGTTCTGGATCGACGCCATGCCGTTCTCGCGACCAATACCGGAGTGCTTGTAACCACCCAAAGGTGACATGTAGCTGATGGTCCGGTAGGTGTTTACCCAGACGGTTCCGGCCTGAATCGCTGACGACACTTTGAGGATACGGCGCATGTCCTGTGTCCAGAAACCCGCAGCGAGGCCGTAGTTCGTGTCGTTGGCGATGTGGATCGCTTCCTCATCACTGTCAAACGGAATAACCGCAAGCACCGGACCGAAGACTTCCTCCTGCGCGATGCGCATGTCGTTGCGCACCCCTGAGAAGATCGTTGGCTCGACAAACCAGCCGTTAGACAACTCGGGATTGCTCGGGCGACCACCGCCTAGTAGGCATTCAGCGCCTTCGTTCTTCGCGATTTCAATGTAGCCCAAAATCTTGTCGAGTTGAGGAGGGGTTGTCACCGGCCCAACCTGCGTCGCGGTCGACATCGGATCGCCCATGCTTGCGGTCTTGGCCAAGGCGACGACCTTTTCTAGGAACTGGTCGTGGATTTTCCGCTCTACAAGCAGTCGCGATCCCGCAATGCAGGTCTGGCCCGTCGCGGCGAAGATGCCAGAGATGACGCCGTTCACTGCGTTGTCGATCTCGGCGTCAGCGAAGACGATGTGGGGGCTCTTGCCGCCGAGCTCCAGCGTGACTTTCTTGAAGTTCCGAGCTGCGAGTTCGCCGATCTTGCGCCCCGTTCCTTCGCTACCCGTGAAAGCAATCTTGCTGACATATTTGTGCGCGGTCAGGGTTTCACCTACGTCCGCGCCGAAGCCAGTGACGACGTTGAAGACGCCTGTCGGGAAGCCCGCCTTTTCCACGAGCTTGGCGAATTCCAACGTCGAAGCCGAGGTGAACTCGGACGGCTTAGCTACAAAGGTGTTGCCGGCGGCGAGCGCCGGAGCGAGCTTATAGGCGAGAAGCAGGAGCGGGGAGTTCCATGGAGTGATACCGACGCACACGCCCAGCGGCTCGTTGCGAGTGAAGTTGAACGTGTCCGGTTTGTCGATCGGGATGACAGCGCCTTCGATTTTGTCAGCAAGACCACCGAAGTAGTAGTACCACTGCGGAATGTACTTGAGCTGGAATAGCATCTCGTTGATGAGCTTGCCATTGTCCTTCACCTCGGTGTTCGCGAGATGCTCGGCGTTTTCGGCGATCAGGTCGCCGAGGCGGCGTAGCAGGTGACCGCGGTCGCTTGCCGTGAGCTTCGGCCAGGGACCACTGGTGAACGCCTTGTGCGCAGCGACAATCGCACGCTCGGCGTCGTCTTTACCACCCTTCGGAATGTGAGCCCAGACTTCGCCCGTGAACGGGTTGCGCGTCTCGAAGGTCTCTCCGTTGGCGGCGTCTTCCCATTTTCCGTCGATAAACATCTTATATGTTTGCATGGTCTTTCTCTCTTTCAGCAACCGAGCTGCGTGGCCAGGTCTTCAAGGTCGTCGGCGACCAATTCCCAGTCCTGTTCGGCGTGGAGGTCTACGGTCTGGCCTGGACCGAGTTCGGTCGGACGGGCGATGAACGCCGTCTTGAGGCCTAGTTTGCGGGCGGCGGCGAGATCGTAGTTGTGCGCGGCGCACATCATGACTTCGCTTGGCTCGAGATATAGGAGCTTGCAGACGCCGAGATAGGTCTCGGGGTCCGGCTTGTAGTGCTTGAACAGCTCGCAAGAGAACACGTTATCCCATGGCAGGTCTGCGTGCTTGGCCATGTTGACAAGGATCGCAACGTTCGCGTTCGACAGCGGGCCGATGATGAACTTGGTCTTGAGGCGGTGAAGGCCCTTAGACGCGTCCGGCCACCCCTCCAGGCGGTGCCAGACCTTGTTGATGTGCATCATCTTGTCATGTTCAAGTTCCTGAATGCCCATTTCGGTGAAGACCGATTTCAGGGAGTCGAAGTGGAGCTCGTCAAGGTTCGTCCACGGGAGTTCGCCTGTACGGACACGTGCTTTCTGGGGGTTATAGCGGTCGCGCCATTTGTCCACGACCGCAGCCCAGTCGACTTCGAGCCCCTGCGCTTTGCCCCAAGCACTGAGATCATTGATGATCGAGCCGCGCCAGTCGACGACGGTACCGAACGTGTCGAAGACGATCGCTTTGATTTCGTTTGCCATCGTGCCTTCCTTCATGCCTGCATCACGAGTTCAAAGGTCTGGACGCGCTTGTCAGCAACCCATGGAGCGGTAAGCTCGTTGAAACTCAGAAAATGTTCCGTCTTCAGGTGGAAATCGAAATCCGCCTTGGTGTTGTACACCTCGTAGAGGTGAGTGTGCTTCGGGTTCGCCGGATCAACGCATACGTCAAACACCGTGCAACCCGGCTCGTCGTTCACCGAGGCGGCCGCGTTGGCGATTATCGCTGGGCGGAACCTCTCGACATGTTCGTCATGTATGACGAAATCGACGACGACCACGAACCGCTTGGTCTGTTCCACACTCATGCGACCTCCTTCTGGACTGCGTTAAGCGAGCTGATGACACTACGGGTCATGTCGACGCAATTAGCTTTGCCGCCGTATTCCATCGGAATAGCCAGCCCCTCTGAGAGGGTGTGCTCAACAGCGGCTTCGATAAGACGTGCTGCATCTGCAAGCCTGTTTTCCCCATGGCGTACGGCCAGCCAATCTAGCATCATCGCTCCCGACAAAAACATTGCGCTCGGATTCGCGATCCCCTTGCCAGCGATATCAGGTGCAGTGCCGTGTGCGGGCTGGAAGAGGCCATGGTTTTCACCGATATCGGCGGAGGCAGCCATGCCCATGCCACCGATCAAGCCAGCAGCCAAGTCCGACAGAATGTCGCCGAACATGTTTTCGGTCACGAGAACGTCCAGCGTCCATGGCTTCCTGACCATGTTGAGCGCGAGGGCGTCGACATACGCGTAATCCCGGTTCAGGTCCGGATGGCGATCGGCCACCTCGTCGAATACCTTGCGGAAGAACGCCATCGAAGCGAATACGTTCGCCTTGTCGACGCATGTTACAATGCCCGGTTTGCCGCGGCGCTTGCGTTCTGCGGCGAGGTGAAAGGCGAACTCGGTGACACGCTCGGTGCCGGCGCGCGTGATCTGCATGGTGTCGTATGCTTCTTGGTCATCGCGGATTTCACCGCGGCCACGGGCATAGAAGAGGCCCTCGGTCTGTTCGCGAACCAAGACGAAGTCGATACCTTCAGCGCGTGGGTCGGAGAGGACCTTCGGGAGGCCAGGAAACCAACGGATTGGGCGCACGCCCGCGAACAGACCGAACTCCATACGTAGGTCGAGCTGCGGAATGATCTCGGTGCCGTCAGGGAAACGGATGTCGGGCCAACCCATCGCCCCGAATAGGATGGCGTCGGAGGAGCGGCAGGCCTCGAGTGCGGCGGCGGGGAGAGCTTCACCGGTTTCGGCGTAGTGCTGCGCACCAGCTTGGTGGATCTCGAACGAAACCGAGGGAGCGCCAGCGAGCTTGATCGAGGCGTCAATGAGTTCGAGGCAGGCAGGCATCACTTCACGGCCGATACCGTCTCCCGGCAGGACTGCGACCTTGAAGCTATTCTTGAGCGATGACATGTTTGATTACCTATTCTCTAAAGGTGATTGAGGCCGAGACGTTCAAGGAGAGCGAGCAATTCAGTGCCCGCGCGCGCTCTGTGCGCCCGATGAATGTTGCGTGCTTTGTCGCGATCTCCTTCCCTAATGGCACGAACCAGGTCGGCATGCTCGCGTGTAGAGTTGACTGGCTTGGGACGCATTTTAAGGGTCAGCATTCGGACGCGATGAGCTCGGTCGATAAAGTTCAGGACCACCGATTTCAGCATCTGGTTGCCGCCAAGTTCAAGAAGCTGTTCATGGAACCGCGCGTCCGCTTGTGCCCAACTTTCCAAGTCGTCCTCAGCCAGCGCCCTGTCCATGTCGGCCGTGGCTTTCTCGAGACCCCGAATTTGTACCTCGGAAAGATGACGCGATGCGGCCAATTCGGCGGCGGTGCTCTCCAGAGATGTTAGGATGTCGTAGATTTCCCGCATGTCCGACATCGAAACTGGTAAGACCCGCACGCCATGACGTGGGATGACGGACACGAGCCCATCTTGCTGGAGACGCATCAGCGCCTCCCTGACAGGTGTTCGGCTCATACCGAGCTGCGAAGCAACATCCTGTTCGGTCGCTTGGTAGCCGGGTGGCCACTTGTTGTCCAGAATAAGCTGGCGAAGACGCAGGTGCGCAGTCGCGGTCATTGTTTTCGCGAGCGATTCTTCCTTTGCCTCCGCGGCGCGTTCCGTCTGTTTCATTGTGGCCATTACTTTTCTCCCGGCTCCGCGCTCTCTTAGGTGCGCGCGTATTTCCGCCAGCTGTGTTCCGGCTTGTAGCCAAGAACCCGCTTGGCCTTGTCGATCGAAAGCAGTGTTTCGTTCTCCCTCATTTGCTTTTTGAAGGGGACGTCCGGGTACCATTTCGCAACCAGTTCTTCGTTTGAGGTAGTCATGACGCCATCTTCGTTTGCAATGACGAAAACCTCCGCGCCCTTGCCGTTCCATTCGAGGGAGCGGCGGATCGCCTGCGCGCCATCACGTGCGTCGATGTAGGTCCAGAGGTTGAAGCGACGGCTGCCCGGATTCTTCTCGAAATCCGGAAAATCAGCGTATTCGCATTCCTCCATGACGTTCGAGAAGCGCAGGCACACCAGCTTCAGTTCGCTGTCCCAGCGGCAGTACTGCTTGGCCATTTCTTCGCCGAGGTGCTTGGAAAGCGAATATGACGTCTCCGGACGGGACTCGAATTCCTCGTCGGCCGGGAAGTAGTCCGGCTTAATCTCGTACGGAATGCCGAGGAGGGTCTCGCTCGATGCCCACACGATGTTTTTGATGCCAAGGAGACGGCAGGATTCAAAGACGTTGAACGTGGAGATGGTGTTCACGCGGAAGACTTCCGCCGGTGCGACGCGGCCCGGCATCGGGACGGCTGCGAGATGTACGACTGCCTCGGTCTTGCGGTTATGGTCCCAGTCGAAGCCGCTGATTGCCTCGACGGTCGCGCGCATGTCTTCGAAGTCCACCTTGATGAAAGGGCAGAGGCTTTCCTGCGGGGCAACGGTATCTGCGTTGATGACGTCGTGGCCCGTTTCAAGCAGGTGTTTGATGGTGGCTCGACCTAGTTTTCCGCTACCGCCAGTTACGAGAACTCTCATTGTATAATACCTCCTGAAAAATGCTTGTTATTAGCGACTGCGACCGAGCGCGACCGCGAGTATGATGAGCAGACCGCGGGCGATCAGCTGCTGGCTGTAGTCAAGGCCGCCAAGGATCAGGCCGTTGTTGATGACGCCGATCAAAAGCGCGCCGACGATAGAACCTATGACTGTTCCGCGGCCGCCGAAAAGACTGGTGCCGCCGAGAACGACTGCCGCGATAACCGAGAGTTCGTCACCTTCGCCAAGCTGAAAGCGGCCGGACTGAAGACGGCCCGCGTAAAGCATGCCGGCAATCGAAGCCGCAACGCCCGTCAGAAGAAGGACCTGGAACTTGATCTTGCGGACATTGATGCCGCTGTAACGAGCTGCCACCGAATTGCCGCCTGCCGACATGACCTTCCGGCCGAAAGGGGTCTTGCGCAGCGCCACGTGTGCCAAGGTGCCGAGTACAGCGACCCAGATGACGAGCACCGGGACAGGACCGATGTTGCCGGAGCCGAAGACAAAGACGAAGGTCTCGTCGACAATCGGGACCGGGGAAGTTCCGCTGACCCACATCCCGACGCCGCGTGCGATCCCCATCATCCCTAGCGTCACGAGAAACGACGGAATGTTGAGATAGGAGGTAAGGGTGCCGTTGATCGCGCCAACCAGAAGGCCGAGCGCCAGGCCCGCCAAAATGCCGGGGACCAACCCGTACTGCATAAGGGCTATGCCTGCGACTACCGAGGAGAGACCCGCGATCGCGCCAACGGAGAGGTCGATTTCACCCGCCGAGAGGACGAACGACATGGCCATGGCCACGATCGCAACGATAGCCGTCTGTCTGAGGATGTTCAGCAGATTGTTTGATGAAAGGAAACCGCGGTCCTGGAGAAGGATGGCGAATACGATGAAGATGACGACGAAGCCGATATAGACAACGTAGTCGCGCCAGTTGCTGCGCCAGGATCGGCGTTGAATTTCTGATTCCGGTTTAGCGTTCAACGCCTTGATTTCAGTGGACATTTTTGCTTACTTTCTGTATCGCCACCTGCAGGCCGAGTTCCCTGCGGATCAGCGGAGATTGGGTTTCGTCGCCGGCGTTTTCGGCCCAGCCTTCGATTTCGTCGCGCTCGATTTCACGAGCGAGTTTGCCGTTGCTCATAACGAGGATGCGATCGCTCGTAGCCAGGAGTTCGGCAGGTTCGGACGAAATCACGATCACGGACTTGCCGGATGACGCGACGCTGCGGATCAATTCTACGATTTCTGCTTTCGAGCCGATGTCGACACCAGCAGTCGGCTCGTCGAGGATAACAACCGACGGATCGGTTGCGAGCCATTTCGCGATGACGATCTTCTGCTGGTTGCCACCTGAAAGGTTTCGGACCTTGTTTTCGGCATTCGGTGTCTTGATGCGGAGACGCGAAATAAGGTCGGCGTTGAGTGAGCTTTCCCGTCCAGGATCGATGAACGGGCCGCGAACCATCTGATCGACTTGAGGGAGGCCGAGGTTGTGCCCGACACTGTGTTCAACGATGAGACCTTCGTCGTGACGGCTTTCTGGCACGAGCACGATACCTGCCTTGATGGCGTCGGCAGGAGAGCGAAACTCTAAAGGCTTGCCGTCGAGTTCGATCGATCCGGCCCTGGGCCGTTCGACGCCGAAGAGAAGGCGGGCAAGCTCACTACGTCCTGCACCCATCAAGCCCGCGATGCCGACGATCTCGCCCCTGTGCACTTCGAAGCTAACATGCGCCGGCTTGCCGGATGGACCTGATAGGTCGCGAACTTTGAGAGCTGGTGCCCCCGAGCGATTGATGGGACGAGCTTGGTATTGAAATCCGGTAACGCGCTTTCCAACCATGTTCCGTACGATGGAATCGAGCGTGAAATCGGGCGTCTTGCCGGAGGTCACGTTCTGACCGTCGCGCAGGATCGTGATCTCGTCGGCGATCGTCATGATTTCAGTCATGCGATGCGAAACATAGACGACGGCGGTTCCTGCGGCGGTCAGCTTGCGCAGCATTCCGAAGAGGGTATCCGCTTCCTGCGCGCTGAGAGACGAGGTCGGCTCATCGAGGATTAGGACGCGGGCTTTCTGGTGAATCGCCTTAGCAATTTCCGTCAGCTGCGCCTGACCGGGGCTGAGTTCCGAAACTGGCGTACGAGGGTCCACCTGAAGATTAAGCTGGCCTATAATGTCGGCGGCCAAGGCGATTTCACGGCGCTCGTCCACCAGCAAAGACATCCGGCGCGGTTCGCGGTTCAGAAATATATTCTGGGCGACCGATAATGACGGTATCAGACTGAGGTCCTGGAAGGTCATCTCAATCCCAAGTCGGCGGGAGTTCTCCGGAGAGTTCTCCATCATGCGTTCGCCGAACACCTCGATAGTACCTTCTGTAGGGCTCAACACGCCTTGGAGAATTTTGAGGAGGGTGGACTTTCCAGCCCCGTTTTCGCCGACCAGCGCGTGGATAGTACCCGGCTGGATCGTCAGGCTGACGCCACGGAGTGCGTGTATACCGCCAAAAGATTTCTTGACGTCGCTCATCCTCACGGCGGCGACATTATCCGAGTTTAGATGTGTATTCATGATCTCATCCGCCGCTTTCGAAAGGGGGAGTGGCAGTGCCACTCCCCAGGGCGTCGTTACTTCATTGCGTCGGTCAGGAGCTTCGGAGGCTGGTCGCCGTTTGACTGGGGCCATGCCTCGATAAGGTTGTCGCGAGTGACGGCGAGGGCAGGGAGAACGACGTATGGAGGTGCGTCCTTGCCGAGCAACGCATAACCGGCGAGGATGCCTTCAGCGTAGCCTGCGCCATACGGACGTTGCGAACCCGTACCTTGGACGTAGCCCTTCTTGGCCATGTCCAGCGAGATGTTCACGCCAAGGTCGCAGGTCGTGATGACCAGGTCCTTGGAAGCGCCGGCTGCGCGAGCAGCGGCAAGGACGCCTTCGGTCGGAACGTCCCAGACAGCCCAGATGCCGTTGAGGTTCGGATGAGCGGTAAGCATGGCTGAGGCGACGCGTTCGGATTCACTGGAAAAGTCAGGACCACCGACGCCCGTTTCCTGGACTATCTTGATGTCCGGGTAGTCTTTTATGGCTTCCTTGAAGCCAACGACACGTTCCTTCGTCGCGAAGAGGTCGGAAGCGTGTGGGATGAGGGCGATTTCGCCCTTACCGTTCAGTGACTTCGCCATCAGGAGAGCAGCTACTTTACCCATGCCGCGGTTGTCCGACGACACCAAGCTGACATAGTCCTTGCCGGCCTTCATTCCCGCGCCCGTCTGGTCGAGGAAGATGATCTTGACACCGGCAGCAGCTGCCCTCTTGTATGCGGCAGCCGTCGCCGACTGCTCGGCCGGGACCGTGATCATAACGTCTGGCTTGAGCGCCATGACGCTCTCAATGTCGGAAACCTGCTGTTCGGCGCGGTAGCCTGCGTCAGTCGTCGCGACGATCTGGATGCCAAGTTCTTCGAGAGCCTTCTTCTGCCCGGCCATCTGCGCCTTGGCCCAATCAGACGCGGTGTAGTGCATCACAATGGCGGCCTTGGCCTTCTTAGCCTTGATTTTCTCAATTTCTTCAGGAGAGAGCTTGAGGTCGCTTGCAAGAACGGCCTTTTCGCCGTTGGGGCCGTCTGCCGGATGGCTTTCGATGTCTTTGATCTGCTGGTCGACGTCAATTGCGAATGCGCTGGGCGCATAGGACGCACTCATCGCCAACGCGGCTACGATAGCTAGGCTTCGGAGTGGCTTACGCATGTTCAACGGCATTGTGGTTCCTCCCAATGTTGCCGGCAAATACGAATGCAATAACGTATACATTAACGGATTTGTGGAGAGAGTCAATCGGCAGATCGCCGCATCGAACTCTCGTGTACGCAAGTGGGCCGAACTGAAATTATGAGGAGAATGCGAGAAATAGCCGATCGAAAGTTGTGAGAACGTCAGTTGTTTCTTTTCATCGGGGGAGGAGATGCCGTTTGGGCTACCTGCATCGGTTGTCGAGCGACAACGAAATAGATAGCGCGTCTCCCCACGATTGGTCCCGCTGACGATGCGCCGACGGGAAACGCCTGAGGCCCGCAGGTGCGACCCAAGCGCCATTTCCCTCGGACGACCTCACGCGTGTCTCCAAAGGCCACGCCCCTCATACCGTCATCGACCGTCGGATAGAATTTCTCTACTTTCTCATCGACCGCGTTCGCCGCCTTGTGGGCGTTAATGGCACGAGCGGCTGCTGAGTAGATCGTCTCGAAAGCTGTGAGATAGCCTCAGGTTGGCCGGACGGGATGCGTTGGAAGCGGGCGGCGGCTGGGTCAAAGCTTGCACAGTTGCGGGTGATTCAGGCGTTTTGGCTCGCCAAATATTTTGAACCAAAGATAGTGCGGATCAGCCTGCCCCAGACAGACAATGGTGTCGTAGACATGGACTTTGAATCCGTTGTTGGGCGACGCGGCTGCACGAAAGCATGTGCTTTTCCAGCATTTCCGACCCCTTGGCCTTGAGGAATCCGCCTTCTTGAGGTCGATCAGCTGGCCCGTCCATGTGAACCTGTATAACCTTGTAGCCGATATCGGCTGCCCAGTTGGTAATCGAAACCCACGGGTTGAACGGCGGGACGTGGCCCGCCAACTGCCCGAGAAACAGGCCAGCGACTTTGATAGTTTTCATAGCAAGACCTTATTGAGCATCGAATGCAGCGAAATGACTGCCAAAAAATGATCTAGTGGCAGTCGCAATTAGAGAGGATCAAAGCCCAGTCAGTAGCGGAAGTCGTCAGAATTACCGGACGGCTTGGTGGTCTGAGTGGGGGATGAGGCAGTCATTTCCTTGAGCGCCTCGACAACCAACCGATGGTCTTCGACATCCGGCAAGCCACTCACTGCGACGGTGCCGATTAGCAGGCCACCGCGCATGACAAGTGGGAACCCACCGCCGCTGGCGACGTAGTCGGCAGCGGGAATTCGGAAGCGCGCGTTGAAGTCGTACTCGTTTTCCTGTGCGTCGAGCCGGGCTTCTAGCGAGCTTTTGTGGAATCGGTGAGCTACAGCGCCCTTGCGGCGAGCCCAGTCGAAGTTGTCGATCGTCGCATTGCCGACCAGAGTAGAGAAGATGACATCTGTCCCATGACGAATTTCGATGGCGACTGGCAGATTGCCCGCTACCGCTTTTGCCCTGATCTTCGATCCGAGGTTCCAGGCAAACTCGTAGTCGAAATTATCGAGCTGAAGCGCTTCGCGTTCTTTCGCGATCGTAGGCAAGGTTGGTGTGTACGAGGTCACTATTTTCTCCAATCGGCAAAATGTTTACGCTTAGTGGGCTGCGGGGTGTTCAGGTTTGGGGTAGCGGACGTAGGAGAAGAAGCGCGAATCCGGCGACCATGAGGCGACGTTCATAGTTCCTTGTCCACCGTTGAAGAAATCGATTTCCCGGATTTCGCTTCCGTCTAGGTTCATGATCCGGATGATGACCTCCTTGTCAGCAGGATGACCGATGGTTCCTGGCGGGAACGAGACGTAAGCGACCAACGAGCCGTCGGGTGAAGGGTGCGGAAACCAGTTAACGCGGTTGTCCGAGGTGAGCTGTTGAACATCCGATCCGTCGGGGCGCATTCGGAAAATCTGTGCGTGACCGGGCACGGTCGCCGCTGCCTCGGAGTTGAAGTATATCCACGTGCCGTCTGCTGTGTATTCTGGGCCGTCTACCGGGCAGCTTCCGTCCGTCAACTGGACATCGGTTCCGCCATCGGAAGGAATAGTGAAAATACGGGTCTCCACTTTGCCGCCCCCGTTTTCCCATCCTACATAAGCCAGCATTTTGCCGTCAGGCGAGATGCCGTGGAGGTAGTAGCGGAACTTCCGGGCAGGGTCTTGTTCGTTCGAAACTCGGGTGGGTACGCCGCCGTCGATCGAAACCTTGTAGAGGTGGCCATCGTTCGCACTGATGAACGCCGAGCCGCCATCGGGAGAGAGCACATGGTCGTTGTTGAGGTCTTCGATCGGGGAGGTATTGACGCGCGAAGGTCCGACCTCGCCGTCCGGCGAGATTTTGAAAAGCCGTCCGTCACCATTATAGACCAGCCATTTCCCGTCCGGCGTCCAGTTTGGAGCCTCAATCAGATCGGTGGTCTCGTAAACAACCTCGATATCACGTCCGTCACGCGACGAGACAACGAGTTGCGAAACCTGTCCGTGGTTAAGACGTCGCGGGTTTTTGGGGCGCATGTTCGGTGCTCCTCGTGATAGCAATTAAAAACAGCGATGCAGGTTCGCCGCTCGAACGAACCTGTTTCCGCGGATGACAGGATCGCCGTAAGAACACCGACGACGTGCAGCGAAAGCTCCAGCGAGCAGCGATGTGGCCCGTTCTCGAGAATTGCCACTCCCTCCCGAGGTTAGAGGCGCATGCAGCAATGCATGTGTTAGTGCATACGGTATTGGTTGCGTCGAGAGTTTGTCAATAACCCTTCTGGGATCGCATTATGCACGGAATGGCGGGAGGATGCGCCACCGCTATTAAAACGACTAAGACGGCGCGAATGAATATGAAGAAATTCAATTAAAACAGTTTTTTAATAGCTTAAATCTAGGCCGCAAAGAACGCGAAAAAGTTCTTTCGAGCAGTCGTTATCCTAAGTTAGCACTCAACTGAAAGTGGAGGACGATGCCAGTAAGCGCGTTCCAAGCCCAAGACCAAATAGTTGGTGAGCTTGACGTACGTGGATACATTAAAGTATACGTTATATTATGCGTATTCGCATTCAGGTGAAAGTTTCTCACCTATTTCGCTGAATAATGCGTTTGAAATGCTCGCTCGGAACTAAGATGTTTCATGCCGTGGAGGGCATCTGAGCCAAGATCGCCTTAGTGCGTAAGAAATGAGGCAATACGGTTTTACGCAATCGCCGAGACTGGGTTTCGGCGAACAGGTGAGTATTGCGCTGATTTGGATTAGGAGGAGGACTGAATGAGTGTCCCTGCCGGAAAGACTGTCGACAGACCCACCAATTCTGTACTTGCAGGCCTGGAACCAACAATTTTCTTTGGTTTTTTTGAAGAACTAAGCGCGATCCCGCGCGGTTCGTATAACGAGAAGCAAGTCAGCGATCATATCGCCAATTTCGCTCGCTCTCGTGGTTTTGAAGTCTATCAGGACGATATCTTCAATTTGCTCATCAAGAAGCCGGGTACCCCTGGCTACGAAAACGCGCCTACACTGATCTTGCACGGCCACACTGACATCGTCTGTGAAAGCGACGAAGGCGTCGAGCATGACTTCAAGAACGAAGGCATCAAGCTTCAGGTCATCGGCGATTTCATTCATGGCACGGGCACCACGCTCGGCGCGGACAACACCGTCGGCGTAGCTTTCGCGATGTCGCTGCTCGCGTCGGACGATATCGCTCACCCGCCGCTCGAAGTCGTACTGACAGTGCAGGAAGAAGTCGGCAAGGGGGGTGCCCAGCATTTCGCCGGTGACAAGCTCAGCGGCAAGCGCCTGCTCGACATGAATTGGCACGATCCCAAGTCCCTTTTTGCGGGCTGCGCCGGTGATATCTCTGCTCGTTTCAAGATTCCGCTCAAGTGGGAGTCACGCGCTTCCGGGCAGACCGCTTTTTCGTTGCGCGTCTCCGGCCTGAGCAGTGGGCACTCGGAATTCGACATCCACCTTGAGCGCGCCAACGCGATCGTGCAGTTGGGTCGTCTCCTCCGTGTCGCGATCCGCGAAGCCGGCGCAAGCGTCGCCGAAGTGAACGGTGGCGTGAACCGCTACGTCATTCCGGGCGAGGCCGAAGCCATCATCTCGGTCGACGCCTCTAAGGTCGCCGAGCTCAAGCAGAAGATCGAAGCCGAAGGCGCTGCCATTGTTTTCGAATACAAGACCAGCGATCCGAATCTCAAGGTTGGCTTGAACGAAACGCAGACGCAGTTCACCGAGGTGTTTTCGGCTCAGGCCGCTCGCGCCATGGTTGACGCCATGAACTTGCTTCCGAACGGCGTCCAGAGCAAGAGCCTTCAGGTCGAAGGTCTCGTCGAAAGCTCGAACACCGTCGCGTTGCTTTCGAACGACCGTAACGAAGTCGAGATCGTCAACACGATCCCGAGCGCTGTCAGCTCGCGTCGTTACAACATCGTCGACAAAATCCGCCAGCTGTCGGAGCTCATCGGCAACGGCGCGACGGTTGAGACCTTCGCGGATTGCCCGGAATGGCCGTACAACCCGGACTCCCGCATGCTCAACGCCGCCAAGGCTGCATATGAGCGCGAGTTCGGCGAACAGCCGCACGTCGAGGTCTCCCATTCTAGCCTCGAACTCGGTCTCTTTCGCAAGAAGGTGCCGGATATCGACATGCTGTCCATCGGACCGGAAGCGTTCGACGTCCACACGACCCGCGAGCGCCTCAACCACACGACCGTGGATTCAACCTGGCGGCTCCTCAAGTCGCTACTTGCCGAACTCCGGACCTAAGGTATCGAAATGTCAAAACTACCAGCCTACTTCGGTAATTTCCCGCGTCCGCCAAGCGAGAAAAAGCCAGCCCATCTGACGCGCGACGCGTACAAAATGTTTATCTATACGGGCACAAAGCCTTATTCGAGCGATCTGAACTACCTGCTTTGCAGCACGGATCAGCAGACGACAGGCATATACCAGCTCGCCCCGGGCAGCAACTTCGATCCGGCCGACATTCATGCCGGGGACGAAGTGTACTACGTGCTGGAAGGCACCGTTCATCTCTTGAACCCGGCCACGGGTCAGACCGAGGAACTCATCGAGGGCGACGCCGTGCTGATCCCCAAGGGCGCTTGGCACCGAGGCTATAACTTCAGCGACAAGCCCGCGGTCATTTTGTTCTGCATCGCGCCGCGCATCTGGGACGAAAGCGGTCCTCCGATTGCCTATGACGGTCCAACCCGCCTCTACAAGCACGAAGGGAGAGCATGATGAGCCTCGATAAACTCGGAGCGTATCCTGTCGACGGTGCTGAGGCCCGCGCCAAGGGCGACCTTATCAAGGTCTCCAAGAATGACCGCCTGAACATCGTTTCGGGTGCCGACCATCCTGTCCTGATCCAGTTTGCGGTCAGCAATGACTGGATGCACCTCGGCGAACTGGTGATCCCTGTCGGTGGTGTCGGTCCGCGCGCGAGCGAACCTGACAGCCACGAAGGTGACGCGGTGTTCTACGTCCTTCAGGGACCTGCGACTTTCTACCTCGCCGATATCGACGAGACGTTCCACATCCGTGACGGGGAGTCGTTCTTCCTGCCGGGCGGCACGACGTACCAGTGCCTGAACTACGGCGCTAACCCGATACGTGCGGTCTTTACGATCGCTCCCGGGCTCTAAGCCCGAATCTTTGACTTCCAATTTGCAGAGTTCCTCCGCGGACGTGTGTCCGCGGACGGGAGACCGTTGTCTTGTCACAACCAGGGAGGATAATGTGACAATATCCAGACGTACGCTAATGCTCGGTGCGGCAATCGCCGTCACCGCAACGCTTTCCTTCAGCTCGGTGTTTGCGCAGCAGGCCGACTACTCGAAGGTCTTTCCCGGCATCTTGATGGACAAGGACATCAAGCCGACTGGGCAGGAAGTGAAGCCCGTCAAGAAGGACAACCGGCCGCTCAAGGTCGGCTTCCTTCCCACGGCGATGGACACCTACTACCAGCGCGTTCTCGCTGGCGTGAAGGAAGAAATCGACAAGCGTGGTGGTGACGCCGCAATCCAGCTTCTTGTCCAGGCTCCGAGCAGCCAATCTGCCACGGACGACCAGATCAGAACAATGGAAGCCTGGATCAATGACGGCGTCGATGCGATCGCCGTCGCCCTGTACAACGAAGGTGCCTTGCTTCCTTCGATCCGCCGCGCCACCGAGGCAGGTATCCCGGTCTTCCTGTTCAACTCTCCGGTCGCCAACAATCCGTACTACGTCAGCGACATTGGTTACGAGCAGTCCGACGGCGGCCGCGCGCAGGCTCAGTGGCTTGTCGACACCTACGGCGACAAGGAAGTGAAGGTCGGCATCCTCGAAGGCCTGCCTGGTCCGCACACCAGCCAGCGCATGAAGGGCTTCAACGAGATCATCGAGAAGCACCAGAACTTCAAAATCGTTGCCAAGCAGCCTGCCGGCTGGGTTCGCGCCCAGGGTCTATCGGTAACTGAAAACATGTTCACGGCTAACCCGGACATCGAAGTCCTGGTCGCGCTCTATGACGAAATGGCCCTCGGCGGTCTCCAGGCTCTCAAGGCCAAGGGGCTGAACGGCAAGGTAGCGATCGTCGGTTACGAGAACATGAAGGAAGCCAACGACGCGATCCTGACGGGCGACTTCTCGGCGACAGTCGATACTGGAGCCAAGGAAGAAGGCCGCAACATCATCCGGGCGGTCGACGAGTTCGTCATGAAGGGCAACCCGTTGCCGAAGAAAATCTTCGTCGCTCCCAAGACCTACGATGCCAAGAACATCAAGACGTTCGACCAGAGCGACTACGTCTACATTCCGCAGCAGAAGATGTGACACGTACGCGGCTCCTCTTCGCGAGGGGCCGCCCATCGCAAAGGGTGACTTAGATGACGAACGCTCCGCTGCTGCAAATGAAGGGGATCACAAAACGCTTCGGGAACATGAAGGCTCTTAGTGGGATCGACCTAGTACTCAATCCAGGCGACGTCCTTGGCTTGGTCGGTGAAAATGGTGCCGGGAAGAGTACGCTGATGAAAATTTTGTCGGGCGCTTATGCACGCGACGAGGGCACGATTTCGATGCGCGGTAGAGTCGTTGATCTCGACAATCCCAAAGACGGCTCCGAGGCTGGGATCGCG
Source organism: Agrobacterium deltaense RV3 (assembly GCF_900013505.1). Classification (NCBI taxonomy): domain Bacteria; kingdom Pseudomonadati; phylum Pseudomonadota; class Alphaproteobacteria; order Hyphomicrobiales; family Rhizobiaceae; genus Agrobacterium; species Agrobacterium deltae. The sequence goes on from NZ_LT009747.1 coordinate 264,682, forward strand.
ATCATTTACCAGGAACTCAGCCTTTTCCCGGACTTCGACGCTGCGGAAAACATCTTCGCGGGCAGGGAGCTCCGCCGTGGAAATTCAAGCGCGTTGCCGCTTGATCACTCGGCTATGCGCGCCGCTGCATCCCGCATTCTCAAAGGCGAACTTGGCGTCGACGTGCCCATTGACCGACCCGTCCGCGAGCTCAGCTTGTCTCATCGGCAGATGATTGAGATCGCCAAGGCGATCAGCACCAATGCCGACATCATCATCATGGATGAACCCACCGAGGCACTTGAAGAGGTCGAACGCAAACAGTTGTTCGCTATCATCAAGAAGCTTCAGCAGGCGGGCAAAGCCATCATCTACGTGTCACACCGCATCCAGGAACTTCTCGGTATCGTCAGCCGCGTGATGGTTCTGCGCGACGGCAACACGGTCGCCGATCTGCCTGTATCCGAGCTCGACGTCGATAAGGTTGTCAGCGCGATGATCGGTGGATCGCTGGCCAAACAGTTTCCTCCCCGCGTCCCGGCAAGGTCCGAGCCCTCGTTGGACGTTCGCGGTTTGACGAAGAAGGGCGTCTTCGAAGACGTCACCTTCTCCGTAGCCAAGGGGGAAATCTTTGGTATCACGGGTCTCGAGGGCTCCGGGAAGAGCGCGGTATTACGTGCCATCTTCGGGCAGCGCTCCTTCGATTCAGGCTCTATCCATATCGACGGCAAGCGGGCGCGGATTTCCGACGCGACAGACGCTATCCGTCAGAACTTCGCGTTCCTGCCCGCGGAGCGCAAAACCGAGGGCATCTTCCCGGAGCACTCCGTGGGCTGGAACCTCTCGATCGCCAATCTTGGCACCCTGGGCAAGGTCACACTCAAGCCGAGCCGCGAGCGCGACATCACCAAGGGCTACATTTCGAAGCTGGGTGTGAAATGTGACGGCCCTTCAGCCGACATCACATCGCTCTCAGGTGGCAACCAGCAGAAGGTGATGCTCGCCCGGTGGCTTCTCACGCAGCCCAAGGTGCTGATGCTTGAGGAGCCCACGCGCGGAGTTGATGTTCGCGCCAAAGCGGAAGTCTACGCGCTTATCCAGGCGGCGGCCAAGGAAGGCTGTGCCGTCATCGTGGTTTCGGCCGACAACGCCGAACTGCTCGGCCTTTGTCACCGCGTCGCGGTCATGTTCGAAGGGCGGATCACCACCGTCGTCGATGCGGCGACGTCAAAAGAAGAAACACTCGCGCTTCATTCGGTCCGGCCGCCTCAAGGCCAGCCTACTCAGGGAGGAATCCATGGCTGATATCGCAGCTACGCGCCCGCGCTCGGGCTTCAAGTTCGCACGCAACAGCGGCAATGCAGGCGTCTATCTCGCCTTCGTCGTTCTTCTGATCGGGCTCGCTTTCGCGGCTCCGCGCTTTTTCACCTTCGGCAATCTCACCGACGTCCTGCGTCAAGCAGTTCCGATCGCGGTCATTGCCTTTGGTGCGACCTTCGTCATCGGCATGCGCGGTATCGATCTGTCGGTCGGCTCGACGCTGGCTCTTAGTGGTCTTGTGACGGCCAACCTGATCGTTCTCGGTTATCCAGTCGCTCTAGCCTGTGCTGGCGGCATCGCGGTCGGTGCGATCATCGGCTTTGTGAATGGCATCCTAATCACGAAGGTCGGCATTACTGACTTCATCGCGACGATGGCGATTATGGTCATCAGCCGTGGCATCGTGATGGTCTATACGCAAGGAATTCCGATTGTCGGGGCATCCGATCCCTCGTTTCGTATGATTGGTCAGAGCTACGTCGGCGGCATTCCCGTTCCGGTGATCCTGACCGCTATTGTCTTCGCGATCGCATTCTACATGCTCTATTACACCCGCTTCGGTCGCTTCGTTCTCTCGATCGGCAGCAACCCTGACGCGGCTCGTCTTGTCGGCATTCCGACCGATAAAGTGAAGATCGGGGTCTACGTTCTGGTAGGCATTTTGTCGGCTTTCGCAGGCGTCCTCCTAACCTCGCGCCTTGAAGCAGCCATGCCAGAAGCAGGGACAGGCTACGAACTGGACGTCATCGCAGCTGTAGTCATCGGCGGTACGGGTCTCTCCGGTGGTAGAGCCACGCTGTTCGGCACGGTCATTGGTGCGGTCCTCATGGCAGTCGTTCGTAACGCCCTCAACCTGCTCAACGTCAACACGTTCTGGCATCAGGTCGTCATCGGCACGATCATCCTGATCGCGGTCGCGGCCGACCGTTTCAACCGTCGCCAGAAGGCTTGAGGAGAGCGCCATGAAATACGCAGAACTCCGCAAAGCAGTCCTCGACGCCAACTTCGAACTCTACAACAGCGGTCTTGTTATCTCGACCTTCGGAAATGTCAGCGCCATCGATCGCGAGCAGGGCGTTGTCGCCATCAAGCCGAGCGGCGTTTCCTACAAGGCCATGACCGCCGCGGACATCGTGGTGACGGATCTCGACGGAGCCATCGTGGACGGCACAATGCGGCCGTCGTCCGATCTCGACACCCATCTGGAACTCTACAAGAGTTTCAAGGCGATCGGCGCAGTCGTTCACACGCACTCTTTTTTCGCGACGGCCTGGGCTCAGTCCGGGCAAGGAATTCCGGCAATGGGAACGACGCACGCTGACTACTTCAACGGCACGATCCCGGTCACGCGCAAGCTGAGTGATGACGAAATCCGCGACGACTACGTCCGCAACACCGGGAAGGTGATCGCCGAAGCTCTTGGCAACAACAGTCCGTTGTCGATCCCGGCCGCCTTGGTGAACGATCACGGCCCCTTCTGCTGGGGCAAGGACGCTGCCGACGCGGTCCACAACGCTGAGATGCTCGAGGCAGTCGCCAAAATCGCGTTCCACTCTCGCCAACTTAACCAGGCTGATCCGGAAATCTCCGCAGCTCTGCTCGATCGCCACTATCAACGCAAGCACGGCCAGTCGGCGACTTACGGCCAGCCTTACGATTCTAAATAGGGATTACCATGTCGATTGTAGTAGGTGTTGACTTTGGAACCCTAAGCGTCCGTGTGACGCTGGCGGATTCTGAGAAGGGTTCCCTTGGGATGGCCATGGCGGAATATCCGCTTGAGCGCCGCCGCTCCGACCCCGATCTCGCAACCCAGTCGCACGCCGACCACATGGAAGCGCTGGTGCTGGCGATGAAGCGGGCCACCGACGAGTGCGGAGTCGATCCCAAGCTGGTACGCTCCATCGCGGTAGACACGACAGGCTCGTCGGTCTTGCCCGTTGACCGGAACATGCAGCCGCTCAGCGACTACTACCTTTGGTGTGACCATCGTGCCAAAGCGGAAGCCGAAGAAATCACGGCCATGGCACACAGCATGCACTTGGAAGCGATCGAATGGTGCGGCGGGACCTATTCGCACGAGTGGGGCTTTGCCAAGCTTCTTCATTGGCTACGGCACAATCCGGATAAACGCGAACGCTTTGGGACTGCCGTCGAGCACTGCGATATGGCTGCGGCCGTTTTGACTGGCGTCACCGACGCATGTCGGATTGTCCGCAGCGTTTGTGCTATGGGTCACAAGTGGATGTGGAACCCAAAGTGGGGCGGGCTTCCGTCCCAGGCATTCCTGTCCCGTGTCGATCCGCTCTTCGACGGCGTGAGGGAAAAGATCGGCGGTAGCTATCAGACCTCCTCTTCGATCGCTGGTGGCCTGAGTACCTATTGGGCGGAGCGCTTGGGCCTGACGGCAGGCATTCCTGTTCCGACAGGTGCCTTCGACGCTCACTGGGACGCGATCGGCGCTGGATGCCGACTTGGTGACGTCGTCAACGTCATCGGCACGTCGACCTGTATCATCGCGGTCAGCGAACGCGTCAAACTCATCCCGGGCGTATGTGGCGTCGTCCCTGGAAGCGCACACCCGGATTTGGTGGGCGTCGAAGCTGGGCTCTCTGCCACTGGCGACCTGTTCGAAGCCGTGGCCCGCCGCGCAGGAACGACTGTCTCGAAGCTCGCCGAGGGCCTTGAGAAAATCGAAGGCGGCAAGACGGGCCTCATGCGCTTTCCGTGGGACAACGGCGACCGCACAGTGCTTGTCCGGTCCGACCTTGGTGGGATGACTTTGGGCTGGCATCTCGGCCACACCGCCCAGGACGAGCTGTACGCCGCGATCGAAGGAACCGCGTTCCATACCCGCATCATCCTCGAGCGGATGGAGCAGCATGGAGTCCCGGTCAACCGAGTGATCAACGGCGGAGGGATTCCGCAGAAGAACGGAATCCTGAACCAAATCTATGCGAATGTCATCGGTAAGCCGATCTTGGTGCCGGATGGCGTCCCCACGGGCCTTGGCTCGGGAATCTTCGCGTCTCTCTCGTCAAAAGACCACACATCGATCGAAAGTGCCCAGGCGGCAATGTGCGTCGGCTTCAAAAAATACGAACCCGATCCCACCACGCGCGAGCGCTACGAGACGCTCTACCAGTTGTTCAAGCAGGTCTACATGGGCTTCGGTACATCCAGCCTTGGCGATTTCTCGCAGGTTCTCGGCGACATCAAGCGTATCGCCGCCGGAGAAATTATCCGGTCGGATTTCGGTCAGCGCACGGCACGCAAGGTGGCTTCGCTATGACAGGTAGTTCGATCAGAATGCACGATGACGGATCGGGGTCACAATGACGACCCTTCCATCAATCCGTGCGATCCAGTCGTTCGTCGCCGCCGGCAGGCGCGGCTCGTTTCTTGAAGCGGCCACCCAGCTGCAGTTGACGCCGTCTGCGATCAGTCACCAGATCAGGTTGATGGAAGAAGACTTGGGTGAAAAACTCTTCCATCGTATCGGAAGAAACGTATTGCTCACCGAAATCGGTGAGCGATATCATCGCGACCTGTCGGAAGCGCTTTCAATGATCGAGCAAGCCACTGACGAGATTTCGCGGCGCAACAGCGTCGACGTCCTCAGCGTCGGCTGTGCGCCAAGCCTAGCATCCCTGTGGCTGATGCCGCGTCTTCAGCAGTTCGAAGAGCTATATCCGTCGATCGAGATACGTCTTCTGTCGTCGTCGGACCCTGCAAAATTGACGGACGGTTCGGTCGATGTGGACATCTGCTACGGCAGCGTGCCGCGTCTGGGATCAATCGCCACCGAGGAGTTCCCGCTGGAGACGATCGTCGTGGCGTGCTCGCCAGACGTAGCCAACGGGGAGAAGCCGATCCGCAGGCCTTCGGACCTTGTCGGTCACACCCTGATCAAATCCGAGCAGACGCTCTACAGCTGGCAGCAGTGGGCAAAGGACCACGGTTTGGCGATCGACTTAAACCGCGGCTCGCGTTTCCGCGACGCCTATATGTCTGTTGCGGCGACCGTGGAGGGACGCGGCGTCTGCCTGGAAAGCTATTGTTTGCTTCAACGTGACGTCGAGAGGGGTAACCTCGTTCTTCCTTTCGGGATGACGGGGCCGAACCTGCGTTGCCACACCCTGACCTATCTCCGATCGAGGCTTCGCTCGGTAAAAGTGAGCGCCTTCAAGCAATGGCTCGAAAACATATGGCTTGAGGACACTGCTTCGGCGGAAATGCGCGCACGGGCTTGATGGCGCGCCTGTCGGTGGAGCTCAGGCGACGCGGGTTATTTGAGACGTAAGCTTCTTAGGTTTGACGCCGGTGCTTCACGGTGTTTTCGGTTTCGCGGCGTTGTTCCGTACGATCAGCTGGTGTGGAAGGATTTCGTTGCGCGGAGCTCTCTGGTTACCCTCCAGCTGTTCGACGACCGACATGTCTGTTGGAACCTCGAGGCCCGCATTGCGCAGTTCGTGGATAACCACCTTCGAGGTCGTCGTAGCAACAGAAGACGCATGTGAAGCCGAACTGATCGAAAAAAGGAGCGGTCCACCATGTCATTCAGCGGCGTATTTTCTATCTCGTTTCCCCGGTCGATAGGGCCGGTGAAGTGATGCAGGGTTAGGCGCTTCCGAGGCGCTCCCGTTGGTCCACGGGCATGACACCTTTTTTGTGAAGTTTTTCACCAATATCCACCACATATAGAAGCCAACTGCATCTGTTACACAGTCGCCTGAAGGAGTGCTAGAGATGTGTCGCCACGCCTCTCTCTACTTTCACTCCTCGGGCATCAGCAGTACCGGCTTGATCGCGCTACCATCGGTCGCGTCGGACCACGCAAGTGCGATGTCAGAAAACTCGTAGGTCTTAATTAGCCGATCGAATGGGAATCGTCCTTGGCGCCAGTATTCGATCAACATGGGAATGAAGGTGTGTGGGTTAGCTGAGCCACCAATTATGCCTTGCAGCTTTCGTCCACCGGCCAGTAGATAACCCGCATCGGCTGCCCAGTAACCGTGCGGGGCGACGGCGATGCCGCAAGTACCTTCGACTGCGAGGCAGGCCACAGCCGACGTGTAAACACTCGGGTGAGCGGCCGTGACGAAAGAGAAATCGAAGCCGTCCGGTAAGATTGCACGCAGTGCGTTATCAACATTTTCGTCCGAAGGCACCGTATCGCTTGCGCCAAGCTCTACGGCCAGCGCCAAGCGTGTCGCATTGACATCCACGGCGACGATCCGTGAAGCACCCGCCAGCTTGGCTGCCATGATCGCAGCCAATCCCACGCCACCCGTACCGTAAACCACCACCGATTGCCCTGGCCGCACTTTGAGTGCCTCGATGATCGAGCCCGCACCGGTGATCATCCCGCAGGCCAAAGGTCCGAGCAGGTGTAGTGGAACATCTTTGGGAACACGCACGGCCGTGCGTGCCGAGGCTATGGCATACGTTCCGAATGAGGACTGTCCGAAGAAGTAGCCCGCAATGGGCTGGCCATTCTGGCTGATTGGGGAACTGCCGTCCAGGCGAGCGCCACCGAAGCCGGCCAACATGGCGTGTCGGCAATAGGTCGGGCGGGCGGACATGCAACTCGAGCACTCGCCACAGGATCCACCCGACAGTACGACATGATCTCCTACGTGCAAGGTTGTTACCCCTACGCCGATGGCTTCCACGATACCAGCCCCTTCGTGTCCGAGCACAATGGGCTTGGGCACTGCCAGTCCGCGCCCCGCGTGACTGTTGATGTCGGTATGGCAAATGCCGGTCGCCACGATGCGCACTAGCACCTCGTGTGCACGCGGGTCTTCAAGCTCAACCTCCTCAAGGTGCGGAACGGGGGTTTCGGCTCGCGATATGGCAGCGGTAATGATCATGTTGACCTCCTCTTTAACTATGTTAATATAGCTATGATTTCATAAATAGGTGCCTGACGTCAACGTGACTGACAAAAGAATAAGCTCACCTGATCCGCTCGTTGAACTCGCCGATGTTACCCTGCGCGTCGCGCGCAAACTGCGAGGCTATCCACTGCAGGATCCGCAGATCGTTCCGCTAAGCCAATTGGAGTGCCTGGTGCTACTACACGTGGAGCGGTATCCGGGAGTTACGCCGGGTGATCTCGGCGAAGAACTAAGATTGCGTTCTAGCAATGCTAGTACCGCACTGCGCGGGCTTGTCGAAAAAGGTCAGCTAGAGCGGCGAGCGGACGAATCGGATGGCCGGATCGCGCGCCTGTTTCTCACACCTCAAGCGCAACACTCCATCAAAACCGTGCGTGATACGTGGCGTGGTTTATTGGCTCAGGCAGGCTTGTCCGGGAGCGATGTTCTAATCACTCTTCGTACCCTGACTGCCCTCGACACTTCTCTCGCCGAGCCGTGACGGCCGTTACGCTCGATTTTGTTTTTCCAACCGTTGTAAGGAGATGTCATGATACAACCTCGTCGCGCGATTGTCGTAGGGGGAGCTGGCGGTATCGGAGGCGCTACGGTTCATGCACTAGATCAGCAGGGCTATCGCACCGTCGTTGCGGATTTCGACTTCGCCCGCGCCCAGAAGGTTCTGGACCAACTTCAGGGAAAGGATCACGAAGCCGTCAGACTGGATGTCACCGAACCGCAAACCATCGTTGCCGCGTTCGACGCCATTGAGGCGAGCGACCCGGCCAGTATCCTCGTGATTGCCTCGGGGGGGCCGACCTCCAGCCTGGAGCACGCCGGCACTATAGCTACAGCAAAGCTGTCGGACTGGGACAAGGCCTTGGCCCTCAATCTCACAGGCGTATTCAACTGCCTTCAGGCATTTGCACGTCTGCGCTTGGCAGCACCGTTGCCGGATGCTCGGGTCGTCATCGTCGGCTCTACGGCCGGCCATTTGGCGGGTAATGGCACAGACGTGGCTTATTCAGTCTCCAAAGCCGGCTTGTTGGGGTTGGCCCGGCAAGCTGCTGTCGATCTCGCGCCAGCAGGTATAACGGTCAACATCGTGTCCCCGGGGCCAGTTGCCACACCGGAACTGTTCCGTAACACGAACGAACAGATACGAACCGGCATCGCTGCACTCTCCGTATTCAAGCGACTGGCCACGCTGGAAGAGGTAGGCGCCGGGATTGTTTACCTGTTGTCGCGGGAAGCGGCGTTTATCACCGGTGCAACGCTTGACATTAACGGCGGCTCCCTCATGAGGTAAAAGCACTTACCATAAAGAACAACTGACCCGTATGAGAGAATTCATAAATGGCGTCGGTTGCGGCGGCCGGGTTGGGCCTGATGCCGTCTTATTCTGCCTGCTTCGCGGCACGCATTCGGCTACGAAATATTGTGGGTTTCTCACCCGCCAACTGCGTGAAGAAGCGTGTAAAATACGACGGCGTTGAAAAGTTTAGCCGGTAGGCGATCTGTGCAATGGGAAGGTCGGTAAATACTATAAGACGCCGCGCTTCAAGCAGCAATCGGTCATGAATGATCTCGCCCGCGCTCCGGCCCGTCGCCGCCTTGACGCATCTAGTCAAATAGGTCGAAGTGACCGAAAGCTCCGCTGCGTAGTCACCGACCGACCGGTTTTTCAGATGATCGCGGTCAACGAGCGCCTCAAAACGAGTGACCAGTTTTAAGCGAGGGATTCGCGCCAAGGTCTCATGTGACCGAACCGTTCGCAAAATACGATGTATGCGCACCAAAATAATTCGGAATAATCCTTCGAGGATTGCACTCCTCTCTTCCCCCCAAAACCCATGCTCAACCTCGACGTCCTCGAACAACGCTCGTATCGGCAAAAGATCGTGTTCCAGATCTTCGCCGGATAGGGTGATCGGGCGTGAGATCCACGAAGCGATCCACGGCATTGTCGCTGCAAGCCTGACCAAATCGAGACTGGGCACGGTAATAACCCAGCCGCGAATATCCTCGGGATAGTTGAAGCCATGACTTAGCAGCGGGGGCATCCAGACCAACGCCGGCGGTTGAATGCGAGTTTCCTCAAAGTCGATTTGGCCCGCAACTGGCCTGTTCCAGAAAAGAAAGATCTGCGTCAATCCCTCGTGATAATGGGGCTCGACGCGCCAGCCGTGGATATGCCTACGTTCCGAGATGCGTTCGCAATTAAGAAAGCCGACATGTTGCGAGGCATCCCCGAGGACGAAGCGATCACGGTCGAGTAAGGGTTCGGGCATGTCAAATCCCTGTTTGAAAAAGTGACATTTATTGTCACCTATGTGCATTGAGGTTTGCAAGCTGAAAAGGCACTTTCCAAAAGTCAAAAAAGTGCAGTTGCGGCAGGAGACGCTCACTTTTGCCAATGACCGCGGAGGAGAAGCACATGAACGCGAGAATCCGGACATCCCGCAGATCGACTTTGAGTTTTGCCTTTGGGCAACGCAAGCGCTCATAGATGTTACCGAGGCTGCGCAACGGGCGTTGCAACCGCAACTAACCCTTCGGACCGTACCGGACGCGCCCGGATCGGAAAGCCTGATCAGCCGTCATAGTGCAATAACTCAGCCCGCGGTCCTGCCGCCGGGTGCGGATAGTCTCGCGCATGACCCGCGCCAGGGCTTCCGTTTCATTGCAATCGGGAGGAGCCGATGTCTACAGACAAGACCTTTTCTTACAGCAAGGGTGTAGCGAAGCTAAGCCAGGAGGGTTCCTCTGCACGCCGCCGTATTCTCGTCGCCGGGACCATCGGCACCACCATCGAATGGTATGATTTCTTTCTCTACGGACTGATTGCGCCAATCGTTTTCGACAGGCTGTTCTTTCCGAAGTTCGACCAGCTGACCTCGACCATGGCTGTTTTTGCCACGTTCGCGGTCGGTTTTCTGGCTCGCCCTCTGGGCGGGTTGGTGTTTGGCCATTTCGGAGATCGCGCCGGTCGAAAATCCGTGCTGCTCGTGACGTTGTTGATCATGGGCCTATCGACAATGTTCATCGGTCTTTTGCCCACCTATTCCCAGGTAGGTGTTTTAGCGACCGCGGCATTGGTGCTTCTGCGGTTTCTGCAGGGATTTGCCCTAGGCGGTGAGTCTACCGCGGCTAGTCTGATGGCCATTGAAACCGCCCCCAGCGATCGTCGAGGCTTCGCGGCCGCGATAATTCAGGCGGCGGGGCCGCTTGGCGTCGTTCTTGCTTCGCTGGCAGCGATGGCGATTGCCAGTCTGTCCGAACCAGATCTTCTTTCCTGGGGCTGGAGAATACCCTTCCTGATCAGCGGCATTCTAGTCGGTATTGGCATTTATATTCGTATTCGGATCGAGGAAAGTTCCGCATTTCGCCAGGCGACGACTCGGACGGTGCAGCCTCCGAAAGTACCAGCGCTCGAAGCTATCAGGTCCTATCCGCGGCCAATTCTCGCTGTACTTGTCGCAGAGGCGGCGCAAACCTCCTTCTTTTATCTGACGGCTATATTTACCCTTTCTTTCGCAACCCGCCAGTTGGGTGTCAGCAAAGAGGTGATGACGCAAGCGGTGCTATTGGCCAATATCGTCGCGCTGATCGCCATGCCAGCCATCGGCAGTTGGTCGGACAGGACGGGACGCAAGCGTCTCTTTCTCGCGGGCCTGGCATTGGCGTCGCTTTCCATGCTGGTTTTCTACGGCTTGCTCGCCACGCAGAATGCGGTCCTTGTCATGGGCGCGGTGATCATCGCCGCAGGCATCATTCATCCTCTGATGTTCAGCACCGAAGGCAGCTACTTCCCGGAACTGTTTCCGACGCACGTCCGCTTCAGCGGTGTGTCGATCGGCAAGCAGATGGGGACCGTCCTAGGCGGCGGCCTCGCTCCCCTGATCGCAACCGCACTTTACGCGGCCACAGGCAGTACATGGTCGATTGTCATCTACTATCTCGTTCTCGCCGCCGCCGCTGCAATTGCTTTGCGTTTCGTCCACGAAACTAAAGACGAACCGCTATCTCATTGAATATGAAAGAGTTATTACATAAAAATGGGAGGAAACCATGAATGTCAATCTTCTGATCGGTGACCAGGATCTGCTTTCAAGCAATGGCAGGACGTTTGACCGCACCAACCCCTTGTCGAGGGAGGTTGCTACGACGGCGCCCGCGGCAACGGTGGAGGACGCGGACGCGGCGGTGTCCGCGGCAGCGGCAGCCTTCCCCGCATGGTCGGCACTTGGCCCGAATGACCGCCGGATGCTGCTTCTGAAGGCGGCCGAGGTCTTCGAAGGGATGCGCGACGAATTCGTGCGCACCATGATTGCCGAAATCGGCACGACGGAGATGTGGGCTTCATTCAATGTCAAGCTCGCGAGCGGCATGCTGCGCGAGGCCGCATCATTGACAACACAGATTAAAGGAGAAGTAATCCCGTCGGACAAGCCCGGCTGTATAGCCACGGCGGTTCGGCAGGCGGCGGGCATTTGCCTCGGCATCGCACCATGGAACGCCCCGATCATCCTTGGTGTTCGCGCGGTGGCGACACCTCTGGCCTGCGGAAACACAGTGATCCTCAAGGCTTCGGAAATCTGCCCTGGCACTCACCGTTTGATCGGCGAGGTGTTCCGCGAAGCGGGCTTCCCCGCAGGCGTCGTCAACGTCATCACCAACGCCCCGGAGGATGCGCCGGCCATTGTCGAAAGGCTGATCGCAAATCCGTCCGTCAAACGCATCAATTTCACCGGTTCCACCCGCGTCGGCCGGATTATCGGAGAGCTTGCCGGCCGCCACCTCAAGCCGGTGGTGCTGGAACTGGGCGGTAAGGCGCCACTGATCGTGCTTGATGATGCCGATCTAGATGCTGCCGTTGCAGCCGTCGCATTCGGTGCCTTCATCAATCAGGGACAGGTCTGCATGTCGACGGAGCGGGTCATCGTTGATGCGACGGTTGCCGATCGCTTCGTCGAAAAACTCGCCGCCAAGGCGGCGGGCTTGCCTGCCGGAGACCCGCGCTCCGGCCCGGTGGTAATCGGATCGCTCGTCGATGAAGTTCCGGCAAAACGGGTCGGCGATCTAATACATGACGCAATTAGCAAAGGTGCCGAGCGTGTTGTCGGAGGCGAACGCGCGGGTACTGTAGTTCCTGCGACTGTTCTGGACCATGTGACGGATGCGATGCGGATTTATAGTGAGGAGAGCTTTGGTCCGGTCGTGTCGGTGATCCGCGCCGAAGGTATTGACGATGCAATTCGCCTCGCTAATGACAGCGAATACGGTCTCTCCGCCGCGGTGTTCGGCCGGGACGTCGCTCGTGCCCTCACCGTCGCCAGACGCATCGAATCCGGCATCTGCCATGTGAACGGCGCGACCGTACATGACGAAGCGCAGATGCCGTTCGGCGGCGTGAAGGGATCGGGCTTCGGGCGCTTCGGCGGCCAGGCAGGGATTGCCGAGTTTACCGAGTTGCGCTGGATCACGATCGAGACCGAGCCGCAACATTACCCCTTCTGACAATATTCAGCGCAGGTCACGAAGAGATTTAAAAATATGGACACGCACAATCTCACTGTCCGGGAGGCAACGCTTGACGTGTTGCGCTCCTTCGGGGTCGACCGGATTTTTGGTAATCCAGGCTCGACCGAACTTGCATTTTTGCACGATTGGCCCACGGACATCGATTACGTCCTGGGCCTTCAGGAGGCTTGCGTCGTCGGTATGGCGGACGGCTATGCCCAGGCAACCGGACGGCCAGCCTTTGTCAACCTCCACTCGGCGGCGGGCCTCGGCCACGCTCTCGGCAATCTGTTCACGGCGTTTCGCAACAAGACGCCGCTCGTCGTGACTGCTGGTCAGCAGGCCCGCAGCATCCTGCCGCTCAGGCCCTATCTGTTTGCCGAGGACGCCGCCCAGTTTCCGAAGCCGTATGTGAAGTGGAGTATAGAGCCGGCCAGGGCGGATGATGTTCCCGCCGCGATCGCGAAGGCGTTCCGGATTTCCATGCAACATCCCCGGGGGCCGACATTTGTCTCGGTTCCGTCTGATGACTGGGCTCGCACAGCCCCCGTCGTTCCCATGCGCTCCATCGCCACCGAATTTGGGCCCGACACCGCGGCGATCAAGCGTCTTGCCGAGGTGATCGCGAAGGCGAAGAGACCCGTCTTTGTCGTTGGACCGGATGTCGACCGTAATAGTGCCGTCGGTCTGATGGTCGCGATAGCTGAGCGCGCCAAGGCCGCTGTCTGGGCAAGCCCGATGTCGAGCCGAGCGAGCTTTCCCGAGCGCCATCCGCTTTTCGCGGGATTTCTGCATGCCGCGCCCGGCGCGCTCGCCGAAGCCTTGCGGGACGCGGATCTCATCGCCGTTTTTGGCGCTCCGGTTTTCACGTTTCACGTGGAAGGATATTGCGATCTCTTTGCTAATGGGACGCCTATCTGGCAGATCACGGACGACCCGTCCGAGGCTGCGACGTCGCCGGTCGGAGAAAGCCTGATTGGCACGATGCCGAAATCCCTCGCGGCGCTCCTGGCGGCATTGCCTGAGACGGCGGAAAGGCAGCTCCCCGCTCGCCGGCAAATTCCGCCGGCACCACCATCGGCAACGCCAATTCCGCCTGGGTTTGCCCTCAGCCGACTTTGTCAGCTTCTGCCGCCAGATGCTATTGTGGTAGAGGAAGCGCCATCACATCGGCCAGCAATTCAGGCCTATTTTCCCATGCGGGGAGCCGACAGTTTTTACACAATGGCAAGCGGCGGACTGGGATACAGCCTTCCGGCCTCGGTGGGTGTTGCTCTCGCACGCCCCGGGAGGCGCATCGTGTGTCTGATCGGTGACGGGTCGGCCATGTATTCGATCCAGGGAATATGGACGGCTGCGCAGCGCAGGCTGCCGATCACTTTCGTGGTCATGAATAATTCCGGTTATGGCGCCATGCGATTTTTCAGCCGGATCATGCAGGCCGAACGACCACCCGGCATTGATCTGCCCGGGCTTGACTTCGTTTCGCTCGCCTGCGGGTTCGGATGCTCGGCGCAGCGCGTGACGGCACCTGAGCATCTGGATCACGCATTCACTCAGGCTTTCACCCATAACGGACCTTCCCTCATCGACATCGCGGTCGATGAAGCTGTCTCGATCCTTTTCGAAGAACGTAAACAGGAAGAGACCACACCTTCCAAGGAGACAACCAAATGAAGATTGTAATTGCCGGTGCCGGTATCGGTGGCCTTGCTGCCGCACTTTGCCTTCATGAAAAAGGCTTTGAGGTTCAGCTGTTTGAAGCGGTAGATGCACTACAGCCACTCGGCGTCGGGATCAATGTCATGCCGCACGCCTCAGACGTGCTGTTCGGATTGGAGCTTGGCAACGCGCTCGATGACATTGCAATCCGCACCCGGGCGATCGAGTACCGCACCCGTTTTGGCCATCTCATCCAGTCCGACCCGCGGTGTGTCGAGGCCGGGTTTGAGTATCCGCAGTACTCGGTGCATCGTGGCGAGCTGCAGTTCCTTCTGCTGGATACGGTCCGCGACCGTCTCGGCCAGAACGCAGTCATCACCGGTAAAGCCGTTTCCGGCTTCGAACAGGATAATCGGGGTGTTCGCGTCAGCTTTCATGACGGGTCGTTCTATGAAGGAGACCTCCTGGTGGGCGCGGACGGCTTCAGGTCGAGGGTGCGCCAACAGCTTCATCCAGATGAGGGACCAGCCCGTTATGAAGGAACGATGATGTGGCGAGGGGCCAATCTGCAGGCACCATTCGCCGATGGCCGGACCATGTTCATCGCCGGCGACCACGATGTGAAATTCGTTTGTTATCCGATCAGCGGTCGCGCGGCCCGCGACGGCAAAGCACTAATCAACTGGGTGGCTGAGGTTCGTCACGACAATCCACGTGCGGCCGAGGAAGCAGACTGGACGCGGGAGGCTGATCGCGATTTTATCTCCGAATATCTTGGCTTCCATATGCCCGATCTCGATATTACGACGCTTCTCACAAACACTCAGAAAATCACGCAATACCCGATGATCGACCGTGATCCGCTGCCATGGTGGACCCTCGGTCGCGTAACACTCCTTGGAGACGCTGCACATCCGATGTATCCGATGGGAGCCAACGGGGCGTCGCAGGCAATCCTTGACGGCCGGGCGCTCGCGGATGCACTGGCTGCACAGCCGGGACCGGCGGGGCTTGCTGCCTATGAGGCGATACGTCGCCCGATCACCACCAACGTCGTAATAAACAATCGCAAGTCCGGCCCCGAGCGGGTGTTGGACATTGCAGCGTCACGGGTTAAAGGCCCGGACGACCGGATCGAGGACCTCATCTCTGCCGCCGAGCTCGAAGAGGTCGCGGCGAACTACCGCCAGGTTGCTGGCTTCCTGAAGAAAGCGGTATGATTGATGAAGACCTTTTATGCCGGTTTTGAAGCGGGACATCCTCCAGTGAAGGTGGGCCTCGGCGTCGGTATTCGGCACGAGGTTAGCGCTGAATTAAAGACGCTCGGGCTGCGGAAGGCGCTTGTACTGACGACGCCGCAACAGGCCCCCCAGGGTGAAGCCCTGCTATCGGCTCTGGGGCCTCTAGGTCATGGTCTTTTCAGCGACGCTGCCATGCACACACCGCTCGACATCACGATGGCAGCAATTGATGCCGCGGCTGGCGCCGATTGCCTTGTGGCGATCGGCGGCGGATCGACGATTGGTCTGGGCAAGGCTATTGCTCTACGCAAGGGTCTGCCGCAGATCGTCCTGCCGACGACCTATGCGGGATCGGAGGCGACGCCGGTCCTCGGCCAGACCGAAAACGGCGTGAAGGAAACGCTCCGTTCCCCGAAGGTCCAACCGGAAGTGATCCTCTATGATCCCGAACTCGTGGCAACGCTTCCGGTCACCATGACGGTGACCAGCGGGCTCAACGCGATCGCACACGCCATCGAAGCGCTCTACGCGCGGGACAGCAACCCGCTCTCCGACCAGCTTGCGCTTGGCGGCATCCGCGCCTTCGTCAGCGGCCTGCCGGGCGTGGTGGCGGCGCCGGGCGATCTCGCCGCCCGCGAGGAAACGCTTTTCGGCTCGTGGCTTTGCGGGACGGTTCTCGCCCAGGTCGGCATGGCGCTGCATCACAAGCTCTGTCACACACTGGGCGGACGCTTCAATCTGCCGCATGCCGAAACGCACGCGATCCTGCTGCCCCACACAGCGGGCTACAATGAGGTGGCGGTGTCGGCTGCGCTGGCTCCGGTCGCAGAGCTCCTCGGCGGGCCGGTCGGCGGAGGGCTTTATGACTTCGCCGCCTCCCTCGGTGCACCGCAGGCGCTCAGGGCGCTCGGCGTAGTGGAGACGGACCTCGACGAGGCCGCTGAGCTCGCGGTCAGGAACCCCTACTGGAACCCCAGGCCCATTGAGAAGGCTGGAATCCGGGCGCTACTGCAAGGCGCATGGGAAGGAAGCCGTCCCCGATCGCTGAGCTGCTTCGGACGATGATTACGGAGGAATGAAATGTCATCCTATTTTACCGAGGACGGCTCGGTCGAGGCCGTAAACGCCCGCATGGGGCCGGGCACGAACCCGCGCCTTGCCGAAGTGATGGCGTGTCTCGTCAAACATCTGCATGCCTTTGCGAAGGAAATTCAGCTGACCCAGGAGGAATGGGAAAGCGGCATCGATTTCCTGACGAAGACCGGGCAGATCTGCAGCGACGAGCGGCAGGAGTTCATCCTGCTGTCCGACACGCTCGGCTTTTCCATGCTGGTCGACGCCATCAACAATCGCCGGCCGGCTGGGGCAACGGAAAATACGGTGTTTGGACCGTTCCATGTTGTCGGCGCGCCGGTCAGGTCCATGGAGGAATGCATCTCGCTCGATGGCAAGGGCGAAAGCTGTCTTTTCGAAGGAAAGGTTCTGGACCTCGAGGGTCAGCCGATCGAAGGCGCGCGGATCGATGTCTGGTCCGACAACGCCGAGGGCTTCTACGATGTCCAGCAGCCGGGCATCCAGCCGAAGTGGAACAATCGCGGCATCTTCGTCACCGGCCCGGACGGCCGATACAGTTTTGTGGGGATCAGGCCGGTTTCCTACCCCATTCCCGATGACGGTCCGGTCGGCCGGATGCTCGGTCATCTCGGGCGCCATCCTTATCGTCCGGCCCATATGCACTACATGGTCACGGCGGATGGATATCAGAAGCTTGTCACGCACACCTTCGTTGGGGAGGACCCGTATCTCGAATCCGACACTGTCTTCGGGGTGAAGAATACCCTTATCGCACCTTATGAACGCCTGAGCGGAGCGAAGACGCTCTGGCGATCGCCATTCGATTTCGTTCTTGCGCCGTCCGGCTGACGACCGTCGGCAATTTACATCGGCAAATCGAGGCCGCTCCGGAACTGAAGGTCCGGACACCCATCATTCATAGCCTGGGAGGAGAAAACATGGCTGAGAATGCGCAGATGATCAACGTTGATCGGCTGATCGACGAGGGGCGATGGACGTCCTTCCAGACGCTTACGGTCGGACTGTGCGCCGCCGTCGTCGTCCTTGACGGTTTCGACACGCAAGCAATCGCTTATGTCGCACCAGTTCTTGCAAAAAGCTGGGGCCTGACGCCTACGGCCTTCGGTCCAGTCTTCGCCGCCGGCCTGGTCGGGATGATGGTCGGAGCGCTGTCGCTTGGTCCAGTTGCAGACCGCAAGGGACGTAAGCTCGCTATCGTCATTTCGGTGGCGCTGATGGGATTGTTCTCGCTGGCGACGATATTTGCCACCTCGGTCGAAACGCTGCTGGTGTTTCGTTTCTTAACGGGTCTGGGTCTCGGCGGGGCAATGCCTAACGTCCTTGCGCTGAGCGCTGAATATATGCCGACCCGGTGGCGCTCGACCGCCGTCGGCGTGATGTTCTGTGGTTTCCCTTTCGGAGCCGTTCTTGGGGGGCTTCTTGCGGCGCAGATCATTCCGGCGTTCGGATGGGAAAGCGTTTTCCTGGTGGGGGGCATCGCGCCTCTTCTCCTGCTGTTCGTGCTGGTGCCACTGCTGCCGGAATCGGTCCGCTTCCTCGTGGGCCGGCGCGCCACCGACCGGACTGTCGCAAAACTTGTCGCGAGGGCCGTTCCCGAGGCCAACCTGCCGACGGACACTCGTTTTGAGACGGCGAAGGTCGAGGGCGGCAACCGGGCAGCCGCGCGGGCCGAACTGTTTGGTTCCGACCGAATTGCCAGAACGCTGCTGCTCTGGGCAGCTTTCTTCATGAACCTGCTGATGTATTACTTCCTCATCAATTGGCTACCGCTGACATTGCAGAGCGCCGGCATAGACCTGTCGAAGGCTATCCTCTTCACGGCGCTTCTTAATTTCGGTGGGATTGTCGGCACGATTGTGCTGGCGCGCATCATCGACCGCATCGGTTCGTTCCGCATTCTCTGGCTTGTGCTGCTAGCGGCCGCAGTGGCCATCGCGACCGTCGGGTATGTCAGCTCGCAGGGCGGCCTGCTGCTCGGTGTAGCGATTTTCGTTGCTGGTTTCTGTGTCAACGGTGCCCAGAACAACATGAATGCGTTGGCCGCAGGACTTTACAGCACGCCCTCCCGAGCAACGGGGCTTGGTTTCGCCCTCGCGATCGGCCGCATCGGCTCAATTCTCGGCCCGGTGGTTGGCGGCATGCTGCTCGCCGCGCAAATGCCTCTTCAGACGCTATTCACGGTCGGCGCATTGCCTGCCATCGTTGCCGCCGTCGCCATATGGGGGCTGACCCGGAAAGACCAGCCTGGGGGCTCGGTTCGTTCCGAACTAGCACACTGACTTTTCTCAACGGCCCACCCGGAGGAGCGATGCTCGGGTGGGCAACCGAGCCAGAGCGTTCCGGCGGAAACAGAATCGCCTCCGATGCTCTGTCCCTGTGTTTTCACGCAGCTCCGGACGCAGAGCCAGTTCCCACCTTTGCTGGAATTGCTCTAACTGCCAGGAGGATCCTTTGCCCAACGCCAAAATCTATATCGACCAAACCGTCGGCAGCCAGAAGGAGGATATCGTTGCCCTCCTGCCTCAGTTGCGGGACTTGGTCTGCCACCGGTTGAGTGTCGCTCCCGCCGCGTGCCAGCTTGCCGTTCTTCCTGTCCATGGACTGCCCGATCAGCCCCTGATCAATGTCGAATTGCATATTCTGCCCGCGCCTGACCGGACGCGCGACCTGCTCACCTCGCTCGCAGCGGCGATACAGCAATTGCTGGCGGCGCTCGTGGCGGGTAAGATCGCCGTGCGGATCGCGACACTCGATCCCGAGGCCTATGTCGTGTTGAAGTCCTGACGCGTTTCGCCCCGTCGCCGTTTGTGTGCGCTTGTTCAAAGGGCGGCGGGCGCCGTACGATGTCTGGAAATCGGCAACGGGTGCACTCCCCGCGGCATTGGTCTGATAAGGAATCGGGTTATTTCAGCGCGATGTAGGTCTCAGGATCGAGCGCGCCGGCACGAACGGCGACATGATTGTTGGTTTCCGCGCAGAACTGAGCCTGTTTTGGAGTGAACCCTTCGGGCTGGACCAGCGAGGCGCTTCAAACTTAGCCGCCTGCTGGGCGAGTTGGGTTTCAAATTCTGCTGGCGACATATAGCCAAGGGCCGAGTGTAGCCGCTTGGCATTATAGATCTCCTCAATGAACCTGGGCAAGCGTTCGGCCACATCCGCGAAGGTCTCGTAGCCGGCGATGTAGACATCCTCGACTTTCAGGGTTTTCAGAAGCTCTCTGCCTGAGCATTGTGATAAGGGTTGCCGACGGCGCTCATGGACCCCTGCAGACCGGCAGCATCAAGCGCTCGTCGATAGGTCTCACTCGCGTATTGGCATCCGCGGTCCGTGTGGTGGATGCAGCCGGGTAGAGGCTTTCTGTTCTCAAGCGCCGAATGCAACGCTGCCAATGCCAGCGGCGTACCAGGCGTTTTGACAGACCATAACCGACGACTTTCCGACTGCAAGCATCCAGAATAACTGCAAGATAGCAGAAGCCGACGGCTATGCGGATGTATGTGAAGTCAGCCACCCAGACCATGTCAGGCCGCGACGGGATCACATTGCGATAAAGGTTCGGGTAGATCGGTGAATCGTGGTTGCTATCCGTCGTGCGAACATACCGCTTGCGAGGCTTGATCCCGAAGCCGTTGACCCGTATGACGCGGGCGACACGCTTGTGGTTGACCAAGTGGCCTCTTAGCTGAAGCTCGTGCGTTACGCGTCGGTATCCGTAGCAGGGCAGTTCGTCCTGGATGTCTTCGATGATTGCAACGAGTTCCGCATCCCCATGGTTCAACGCTTTCGCAGTTGATCGATAATAATAGCTGCTTCTCGGAAGATCGATCATTTTGCACCCCGTCTGATAGAACAGTCCGGGGACCGGTGATGATGGAGGAGTTCCCGCTGTCGCCGGCGATCGGCTGGCGCGGAGTTTTTTTAACCAGGTCCAGCTCCATGGTAAGCTGGCCGACCTTGCGTTCAAGCGCCGCAATGTGTGCCTCGTACTCGGCAATAACACTAGCCTCTGCTTCCTCGTCGTTCAGTTCACCAAGATCGAACTGCGTGAGCCACAACTGGATGAGGTTAGCCGAAACGCTATAGGTGCGCTGTGCGTCGCGCCGTCCAATGACGCCGTTTCGGATATCTTGGCAAAGCTGCAATTTGAACGGCGTCGAATGCCGGCGATATGGACCTCGGGACTTCATGAGCCTTCTCCGATTGAGGCCCGCAGAGTGTATCAGTTTTTCCGTGTCCCGTGGTCCAGCCCGAAGGGTTCACTCCATAACCGGCTCAGTTCTGTGCGGAAACCAACAGACATTCTTCATAAAGTGAGGTAGAGAACTTTATGACGAATTTGAAAGAGAATGCCACGAGATATTCGCAAACGACGCCGATAAATATACTCTCCTTAGCTGCAGGTCGCGAACAGAATTTGAACATCGGCTTTTCCAGCGCTTGGCTTAAATAAATGCCCGTTGCTTGTCCGTCTAACGGGTCTATGCGAAGGCTGGCTTGAGTCCGCGTGAAATGAGCGCATCGCGGGTCGAAAGAATACGAGTAGTACTCACGTTATACGATGCTCTGTAACCCAATATGAGTTCCCTGTTTATTCGTATTTTGGCATTACAGCTAGGTAATTCGACGCTCGAAGCCTCAAATGAAGAAGTGTAGGAAATTGAATAATTCGTCCTCTCTGCACCAGATCCCAGAGAGCAACGTCTTCAAATGCGGAGATGTCTTTGTTCTTTTTGGCGAACTTTTCGGACGTGGTTATGCCACGGGGCTGCTTGACGAAGCGCGCAACGTCGGCATGAAAATTGTCGGAATCACGGTAGGACGTCGAGGCGAAGACAATGCTCTGCGCCCGCTGAATGACGAGGAGCTCGCAGCGGCCGAAGAACGTCTGGGTGGCAAGGTCATCAACATTCCCCTCATGGCCGGCTTCGATCTCGATGCGCCGGAAGGTGGCCCCACGCCCACGGATTTCTTGGCCAAAATGACCATTGGCAGTTGGGAGAGCGACAAACTCGACTGGGACTACGTAGCCCAATGTCGTGATATCGCCGCCGAGCGCTTCACGGGCGCACTCACGGAGGTAATGGGCGTTGTAGACGGCATGATTTCCGAAGGACAGAACGTGTTCTTCGCCCACACGATGGCGGGCGGAATACCGAAAGCAAAGGTTTTTCTGGTTCTCGCCAATCGCATCTACAAAGGGACAGGAGCCCGGCACATGTCCTCTCAGGCGCTCATCGAGAGTGATTTGGGCAAGCTGATCCTGCAGAATTTCGATGCGGTATCGGCGGACACGTTCGGCCATTTGATCGATTTCAGCTCGGCCATTCGTGAACGCGTCGAAGCATCTGGCGGACAGGTTCGATATATCGCCTATGGCTATCATGGCACCGAAATCCTCATCGATGGCAAATATCGTTGGCAGACCTACACCAACTACACCCAAGGCTACGCCAAGATGCGGCTGGAGGGCATTGCCGAGCGGGCATGGGTGGACGGAATCAAGGCAAGCGTCTACAATTGCCCGGAAATCCGCACGAACTCATCTGATGTGTTCACAGGTATCGAACTGCCACTGATTCCCCTGCTGCTAGCCTTGAAAAAAGAAGGCGGGAAAGAATGGGCAGAACAACAGTGGCAGGCGTGCCAGGCTCTGTTGGTCGACGATGTCACCATCAACGACATTATCGAAAAAATCAGCGCCATGCAGGCCAGCGATGTGATGATCCCGTTCTACAATTTCTCGGCATGGCCTATGCCGAACAGTCAGGCTCAGGCCGATCTCACGATCGGGACATCGCACGAAATCACGCAGATGCACCGTGACAGCAATGCGCTGATCAGTGACCATCTGAGCAAGCTTGTCGTGGAAGCAACCGGACAGTTGATTTTCCGGTCATCCAGCGCGCCCTCTGGACCAATCCAGTGGCTCAACCACGATATCGTCGCTCGCCAACTGAACGCGACACACGACGCCGGGCCAGCGAGGCCCCGTAGTTTGCGATAATCCTAGCAGCAATGATCGCAAATTTCCGTTAGACTGCATCTGATGGCGATATAGTTGTCTACCAAGCGTACGTGGTGAACGGTTAGCTTCGACTGGAGCAACCAGTTCTGGCAATCGATGGATGTCTTTGATGGCGTCCGCCGGCCTTGTCATCTCCAATGAAAGAACTCACGGGGCAAAATGCTTATTCTGCGTCGCATTCCCTGGGCTCTATTGTGTCGAGACCGGCATTTCCACCGATGGGCTAAATCTTCTTCGTTCGCAGGACGGGCCTTTGCCGTCCTGCGGTGCTGAACCATTCTCCAATTCGTGCTCCTAACACTGGCCTGTTTGTCGGTTTCGGTCACAGAGTGGCGTTCGGCTCCCGGATTCCCATGCTCCTGAAGAGCGCTGCCCGGACCTGCCAGGCTCGCTAGAAGACAATCAGGACAGCCGGGATATCGTCGACGGCAGACCTTCTTCGCTGTTGGTACCGCGCCGCTCGTGAGGGCTGGTTACGCAGAATCTGGAAGGTGATCGTCAAAAGCTTGCGCGCGATCGCAACATACGCCTTGTTCACTCCTCTGCACTTCATATGTTCGTACTGGGCGCGAAGCTGCGGGTCTGTCGCGATGGCCGGCTGAACGGCCTCGACAAAAGCCCAGCGCAGCCACTTGTTGCCCTGCTTGATAATCTTGCCGTGGTAAGTCTTGCCGCTCGACGAATAGCTCGAGTGCACAAGGCCGGCATAGGCGGCCAACTTCTTCGGATCGCGGCAACGGCTGATGTCGTCAATCTCGGCGTCGATCAGCCTGGCGAAGAACTCCCCGATACCGGGGATGGCCTTCAAAAGCTTCACCTTGCCATTGGTCTTCGTCATAGCCCGGATCGTGGCTCAGACTGCTTGATCCGCTCATTGATGTCGCCGATGAAATCAAGCTCGCGATCGATCTGGACGCGGTCGATTTCTGAGACGTCAATCGCAGCGAGCTGCTAGCGACCTGTCTTGCCGAGCAGATCACCCGGTTTCTTCAACTGCGCCGTTTGCTCCCGGATAGCGGTCGAACACGGTCGCGACCCGGTTCTTTGTCATCGTGCGCAGCCGCACATAGAACAGCCGCTCCCGAAGTGCGAGGCGCAACTCCCACACCCTGTCCCTGGAAGCCCATGCCTCCGGCACCAGATCAGCTCTGAGCAGATGCGCCAGCACCGTCGCGTCGATCTTGTCGGTCTTGATCTTCGCGTCGGTGATCGCCTTGGCTTCAACGAGTGGGCGAGAACGACATCATCACAAATGTCGTCGAGCCAGTCGTACATCACCAGCCAGTTACGGATGGCTTCCATCACAGCATGGCTGTTCTCGCGATACCGTGCCAGAACCGAACCAAGAGACTGGCGGTCGTTCTTCACTCGCCCCGATCGCAATGTCTTCTCGCGGGAATCCTGGACAATCAGGTGGCTGTAGCTTCTGTGGTAATCCACGCCAATGTGATAATTGTAAGGTGCAGTCACGTTTGCACCCCTTCCTTAAGTTCGTCAAAACCAGGGAAAAATAAGCCAAACGGCGCAAAACGTGACTGTCCCAAGATCATCGGCATATCAGCGATCCGTTCTCTCGATGGGCGCGGCATCTTTCATGCCACCTCCAGATTGCTCAGGAGCGGCAGGCATTTTCTAGGGGTTCAAGAGGTTATGCTCGAGTGGCAATAGGCGGACTCAGCATTGGAGGGATTAGAGCTGTCGCTCCAGCTCCTCACGCTCCGGCGCTACATCGAGCCGGGATTACTTAGGCATACTGGACGAGAGCGCCTTTGCGCAGTCGCATAGCGACAACAGAAAAGCACAGTGCACCGATTACAGCTAGGGCTGCAGCCCCAAATCCAACTGCTGAAAAGCCAGCGTATTTTGCGATAGTGCCACCGTAAATCGGCCCGAGCGCACTGCCAGTCATTGTCATGCTGGCGGTAAGCGCATTCATGCGTCCGCTCGGGTCCAGCTTAGCCAACAAGCCGAAAGCGAAGATAATGGTGAACACTGTCGTTGAAGTTATCAACGCGTTCGCTAGAGCGAACACCAAGAAATTAGCTGGATGAGATTGGACGATCGCAAACGCGCCATGAGCCAACAATCCGAAGACGACCGTCCAGGTGGCGGCCAAGTGATTTTGAAGGAAACCGGCAGCTACCGGTGACAACAAAGGAATAATCCCGCCGATCATCAACCCTGTCCCGATTGCTGCAGATTCGAAACCCTCAGCATTACCGATCCGCTCCACGAAGCTGAGGATCGTTGAATTCGCCAGGAACATAGACAAAAGCCCTAGAAAGCAAAGAATCAAAATAGCCGTCGGCGTACCAGTGGCACGTTCCGATACCTCTTTTGGGCTGTTGTTCCTCGGGATGCTGGGAAAAGCAAAAAGCGACAAGACCCCAGCGATGAGAATGATCGCACCGGCATTCACGAATACGGCGCCGACACCCATTGTATTCATCATTGGCGGTGTCATTGCGAAAAATAGAACGGCGAAGATGCAGGGCCCGAGGTTGGCAACAGCAAAAAGCCGATGCGGATTATGGCCAAGACTCATGGTTCCATGAGCCACCGCCAGCGCAACGCCCGCACCGAGGCCGCCGATTAAGTTGAGTGCACCCAGCCTAAGAGTGAGTGAATATCCCCCTCCAAGGTCAGGCCTGAGCATTAGAAAGAAACAAGATGCAGCGACAAGGAAGCCAGCCGTCACTACAGGACGCGCAGGAAGCCGATGGAAAAAGAATCCCGCACTGACATTTGCAACAACCATGCCCGCAAGGTAAAGTGTGACGAGCCCGCCTGCTACCTGTGGATCGAAACTGTAGGTCCGTATAAGGCCACCAACCCATAGCGGTAAAATCACCAAATCGAGCATGCCGGCGCCGTTGCAAAACAGCAGGACAACTCGTCCCGCTAGCGTTTCCGTTGTGGTATTCATTTTTTCCTCCCAGAAAAATAAACCAATGTGTGCGAAAGTAGTTTTTCGCGGGGAAGCAACCGGGTCTTCTTAAAGATGGCGTCTGAGGAACCTCATGATGTGCGGCTGGATGATGTGAATCGATCCGCCTGGCTCCTCAAATTTTTCCTCGCTGAACCAGAAGTGAGTTGCCCCTATCACGGGCTGGATACGCACCATAAAGCCGGCCTGACTAAGAGCGCGGGCAAAAGGAATAGTCTGCGTTTGGGGATCAACTACACTGTCTTCCGTGCCATAGGACAGAAAAATGGGCATCTTGTTCGCCGCGTGGCAAACATGGCTCAGCGGTGATGCGTCGAAATACAACTGTCGAAAGTCATAGGGATTGGCGCCGGAAAAGCGCTCGGATCTCCGGTCCTCTGGGTTCGGCGCGTATGCGATTTCCTGCTGCCAATGCATGTAGAGATCATACACACCGTAAATGCCGAGAAATGCCTTCACCTCCGGCGAAATGTCACCAAAGTTGTGCGCTGGTCTAATGGGCTTGAAGTGTGGATTACTACCCGCCAATGCGGCAAGAGCGCCTAGATGCGCCCCCGCTGAGGCTCCCATCAATGCGATCCGGGTAGGGTCAATGTTCAGCTCCTGCGCAGCGCCTCGCACATACTGAACCGCACTGACAACATCGCAGACTGCCTCCGGATACATCTTCGTGGTGCGAGCGGTTCGATATTCGATGACGAAAACAGCAATGCCTGATCTCGCAAGATGGGCACCCCAATTGCTGAGGCTGCGGCGTTCGGACGCGATCCAGCCGCCTCCCGGTACTGCGACCACAACAGGAAACGGGCCTACAGCATTTGGTGCGTAAAAATCACCCTTTAGTTCTGTGCCATCCGGGTTTGCGTAGATAATCCCTGACGGTTGACAGAGATACTCTTCTTTTTTTGTTTCCCGATTGCCAATCATCAGTCCTGCCTTTCTTAAAAAGTTTCGTTGCGGAACCTCAACTACTCAGAGTCAGCAAACTGGCTTGATTTCAATCCCGCAGTCTTCGACGGGCAATTGCGCAAGCCTCAATACCTCAAGGTATTTTGGCAGACGCTGCGAGCCGGAGGTCAACCCACGAAAAACACGGAAATGCTAATGCGATTACCCGAGGTAACGACATGTGGTACCTCACGTCCGCGCCAACGAAATCATGCCTTGGCACGGAGGTGGTGATAAGGCCGCCTTGAAGAGTCACAGAAGATGACGGTGTCAAATTCAGTTTTCGATTCAGGCCACTGGCGATTCAATGCTCTTCAAAACGCTATCCATGGTAGGGTGCATGAGAGCGTTGAAAGACCTCATTATAAGTAGAGCTGAAGAATTGTGTCGTGGACTCCGTCACAGTCGATGAGGTCCACACGCTGCCTACGGATTTTAATTCCCTCGTCAGTGCCCACGAGCGTGTGTGTGTAGGATCCAGAGTAATATTTCAGAACGTCGCGCCGGAACTGTGTGACGTGGAAGCGAGAATGAACTACCACCTCCTCCTCATCGGGTGCGGGCGCGCCGATCCTTACGTTGCTCACAACGTGGCTGCTGCGCGTAATCGGCTGTTGCCCAGCCGTTCCGAAAGCAAGCAGTCTCTCGCATCGAGCAACCATCATAGGAAAGTCGTCGTACATGAACGATTGCTGAAGCTCGGGATCCGTATCGGTAGGTCGCGCAGGCGCCCAATAAATCGCGTCCGGTGTGAACAAGCTCAGCCACGGTTCATAGTTGCGGTCGTCGATATACGCGACCTGTTGGAACAAAAAATCCTCGGCCTCGCTCCGGCTAAGGCGCAGCTTTTGATGTGTCGTTAACATATTGTCAATTCCTCTGCTCGGTTCTCGTGGTGCCTTTCAGGCGATCATGTAATTGCGCCAAGCCTGATACATGTTGCGCATGCAGACTTCGGAGTTACCGGTCTCACCGCGGAGGCTTGTTCCATCCGGGATGTCACGATTGGCTTCGCGATGCAGGCTGATCCACTCCGACCGCGGCCCCTTCAGTCCGGCATGGACGCGGAAATAGGCTTCAAAATCGTCAGCTGCGACGATGTTGGATGGAGAGTTGGCGAGGTTTGCCCCCGTGATCGCGCGGCGCATGAAGCTCTCCGGTGCACCCTTCAAGCGGAAGGCCCAGATCTCCAGCAATGTCTTATCCACTGAGATCGGACGAATGACGCGCAACTGCTGAAGAGATGGCTGCATGATGATTGTCGGGAACATCAGGACATTGTGGAAGTTACGACCGAGGATTGCGTTGGTGCCCTCTTCGCCGTGACGAGCAACAAGAGCCGCCCGATACTGCTCTGCATCCGCCCCCTTCAGATCCGGCGCAAAGGCTGCCATGTCAAAGTGACCATTCGGATGAGCCATTAGATCTATCTTGGCCATCTGGTCGGGGTCACCCGCAAGCATCGAGGCAACATCAAGGCCGCCGGGACGAGCCTGACCCTTGAACTTTTCAAGTGTCTGACGTGCTGCTCTGGCCATCTGATGATGGACAAACGAGGTATGCATACCGTCGCTCATGTTATCGACAAAGATCTTCCAGTTGTTGTTCTGGACGGTCCGGTAGCAATCGCCGATGACTTCAACTTCACCGTCGGGCGCGCGATCAACCATGTTGTCCAGGCCTCGCAGACCGACACCCGCCCAGGCTTCGAAATCTGGAGCGTCGGCAGACAGCGACGCGAAAATGAAACCCCGGTGGTTCTTGACGCGAGGAAGACGCTTCATCCCGTTTCCAGGATCTTTGGTGTCAAAACCAGACCGATCGTAACCGGAATGCACCGGGACAGACACGAGCGAGCCGTCATTCTCGAAGCGCCATCCATGATACATGCACATGAAACGCTTGGAGTTTCCCGAACGTTCGGGACAGACAAGTGCACCCTTGTGCGGACAACGGTTCTCCACGACATAGACCTGTCCGTTCGTATGACGCGACATGACGACCGGCTGACGCCCGATCTGCGTGGTGAAATAGTCACCCGGCTGCGGAACCTGGCTTTCATGGCCAACATAGTTCCATGAGCGGCCAAATACCCGATCCATTTCCAGATCAAAGACATGCGGATCAGCAATCACACGGCGGTGAATGCGCGCCGGCTCGACAAGCTTTGCAATGTCGACGTCGACATCACGCTGATTGCGTTGTGAATCATAGATGTTCATTTCTCAGCTCCTGATATCCCTTTGAGAAAATTACGATTGATTATTGTTAAACGACGCGACAAATCAGCCGCGTCGCCCGCATTCCCATGCAGCGACGCAATACTGGTGCCCGCGTAAACGACGGATGTGTTACAGACCGGTTCTTCAGCCTCGGCAGAAGCTCCTTCAGAAAAGCTTGCCGATAATATTCATGGTATGCCCCCAGGACTGCATTGCAGCTCCGGGGTTGTAGTTCTGCCGGTCGGCCTTAACCATGAATGCGTGCCGCGCCCCCTGGTAAACGATGAATTCGCTGCCTGACGCATCGCTGGCAGCCTTGACTGCTGCGAGTTCAGGGGGCGGCGCAAGATCGTCGCTATCGCCATAGTGGAACACGACACGACAGGCAGGCTTATCGTTAGGCTTTAAATACCGGGATACAAAGCTGCCGTGGAACGAGACAGCCGCTTCAATATCAAGGCCATCACATGCCGCGCGCCAGGCGTAGGGTCCGCCAAGACAGAAGCCAAGCAGCACGACCTTACCATTGCAATTGGGGTGGTTTTTCAAAGTGGCAATCGCGTATCTGAGGTCACCCATCGATTTGGCGAAGTCAAGACGCATAGCACGGGCAACAGCCCTCTCGGTGTCATGTGGAAGTGCAAGAACCCCCCTGTCTTCAGGGTCGCGCGAAAACAGATTAGGGGCAATTACAACGCAACCATGTATCGCTAGCTCGTCAGACCAATCCTTTAACACCTGATTGAGGCCGAAGATCGTTGAGACCATCAACACCCCGGGCCCCCTTCCGCTCTCAACGGCCGTCATATACGCGTCGAAAACACCATGATCCGTCTCAACCTCAATTTCGGTTCGAGTGATCCCTTGACCAGAAGCGGAAGGGGCAGCACCCTTTAGAGCCCCGTCGACCTCGTGGGTTTCATGGTAAGGGGAATGTAAGTTTTCTGGCATGAATTTCTCTCTCCCTGAATTCTGCGTCCTCCGTATGCCCGCATCAGGCGCCTTTTGATTTGTTCTCCTCTCACGCGGATAATTGTGAGTGCGCACCTTTTCATACGAACGTTTGAACGTTAGTCATACGAACGTTTGCTTGTCAAGCTGCTCGTTTGCGGATATTTGCCGTTTAATGCAGTTTTCAGGAAAGCTAAGCGCCTTGCCCCCGATCAAGAAACGTCGCCCAGAGTATGATTCAAAGCGTCAGCTTTTCGATGTGGCCGTCCGCCTTTTTGCGGAAAGGGGGCTCGACGCTGTTTCTGTCCGCGACATCACCAGCGCAGCCGGCGTGAACTTGGGAGCAGTCAACTATCATTTCGGATCCAAGGACACTCTGATCCACGAGATTTACGCAGAATTGCTCGGGTCCTTGCAGAGTAGAAGACTCGCGCGTTTGGACAAAGTAGAGGCAGAGGCAGGTGGCGGGCGTCTTGACCTTGAAAGTGTTTTACGGGCTCTTATAGAGCCAACTGTCCAGGAAGGATTGAAATCGGAAGGTTCGTTAAACTTCCTGCCGCGACTGATGTTTCAGGCCTACGCGGTTTCCCGACCGTTTCTTGATGACAGCCTGGCAGAAGAAAATGACCGCACGGCCCTCCGGTTCCTCGACGCTCTGTCCCGGTCGGTTCCCGAAGTGCCATATGAGCGAATCTGCTTGCGTTACTATGCCATTATCGGGGGACTTCTCCAATTGATTACCGACGCGCAAGGCGCGCGTCGCATCGAACGCCTTTCGCAAGGTCGGTGCAGTGGGGCTAATCCAAATCTGATCACCGAAGAACTGGTGGCGTTATACAAGGGTGGGTTCTCAGCAACGCAATGAGATCAGCATAACACAGCTTTTCTAAAGGAGCGCCCAATGCGGGAATGTAGCTATATTGGTCTATATCCCCGTTTGATAATTTGGCATCTTTTGGCTTCAGGAGATATGGGTTTCTGGTCCGTTCTTTGGGTTCTTTTTGAGTAAACTAATGCGAATTATTCCGATCGCCGAGCTGGTTGCAAAAAGACAGAAATTATAACATTATCAATTCTTTATATAGACATTGTGCGCCTTGGGTTGCGCAATTGCTATTTCGCGATCAAACGAATACTGATCCGTCTGGCACACATTACGCTGCTTCTGTATCGTGTTTTCCCGATGCCATTGTGCGTCCAATTTGACCGCAGTGAGGGGCGGACTTTCGATGGCGGCCTGGCTGGCTTGTCGTCGCGTTCTTTGGGCGAAAGCTCGCTTGCGAGAACGCGGAATCGAGCGTGAACGCAACAATAGATTCAAAATCTTGCACGCTCAAAACGGGCAGACCAGTGTTCAGGCTTCACGCCTTATCTACAGCGAAAAACTTTTGCATTCAGCGTCCGAAAATTAGGATAAAAGACGCCGATAATCTACTAAAACTATATATTTTATATATTATCTTGCTAAGGACGCAGCGACGAAGGTGAGAGCCAATTTTCTCAAAAATAATTAGGAAACGGAAATGACATCGGAATTCTTATCATTCACGCGCCGGGGGTTTTTAGGCGTAATAGGCGCCACGCCGTTGGCGGTGGCTTTACCCGCATGGACGCAGAGCGATGCACCTGTGCGAGGTGGAACCCTTACCGTCAATGTCGGCTCAGAATATCCGGTCATCGCATCAGTCGCGAATACGTCAGGTTTTGCCTACTACGTGAGTTCGAAGGTTCTGGAGGGATTGCTGACTTACGACTTCGATCTCAATCCGCTTCCGGAACTGGCTACAGAATGGTCGGTCAGCGAGGATGGCCTACGCTACTGGTTCAAACTTCGCGAGGGCGTCAAGTGGCACGATGGCGAAGATTTTGATTCAGAAGATGTGGTGTTTTCAATCAATTCACTGAAGAAAAATCATCCAAGAGGTCAGCGTATTTTCCTGCCGCTTCGTGAAGTGAAGGCTCTTGGCAAGTATGAGGTAGAACTATTACTCGACAAGCCCGCCCCGTATCTGATCTCAGCTTTCGCGGGATCTGGCTCGCCGATTATTCCCGCTCATCTGTACGATGGCACTGACGTTTTAAGCAATCCGCACAACGTGGCACCCGTAGGAACCGGGCCGTTCAAATTCGGTGAATGGGTGCGCGGCAGTCACATCGTCTTTGATCGTAATCCGAACTACTGGCAGCCGTCGAAGCCGTATCTCGACAGAATTGTTTTCCGATTCATCACGGATCCCGCCGCGCAAGTGGCTGCTCTCGAGGCCGGTGAAATCGGTTTGACCGTTGCCGGCGTTCCCCCGACAGAACTTGAACGTCTTTCGCAAAATCCCGCACTTCAAATTGAGACCCGGGGATACGGTTACAATAACACCATTTCCCGCCTTGAGTTTAATCTGGATAATCCGCATCTTGGCAACCTCAAGGTGCGCCAAGCCATTGCTCACGCAATCGATGTGAACGCGATTGTCGAGCGCGTATATCTCGGGCATGCGAAGCCAATTTACGGCCCGGTTAACCCGGGTCTGAAGAAATTTTACTATGACGGTCTGCCTCGCTACGAGCTGAATCTGAAAAAGGCTGAAGAGCTGCTTGACGAAGCCGGTTTTGCCCGCGGCAGTGATGGATGGCGCCTTTCGCTCTTCGTCGATCCTGTCCAGCCTTCAGGTCCCTATCGATCAACAGCAGAATTTGTCGTGCAATCCCTTAACAAGATTGGCATCAAGGCGACCCTGCGAACGCAGGATTTTGCTTCCTACGTCAAACGGGTCTATACGACCCGGGATTTCGACATCGCCGTGCAGTCCCTCAGTAACCTGTTTGATCCCGTGGGAGGAATACAGGGACTTTACTGGTCAAAGGGCTTCCAGCCGGGCGTCGCCTTCCTCAATTCGGCTCATTATAACAATCCCGAAGTGGACAGGCTTCTGGAAGCTGCGGCGATCGAAACCGACTTCAAGAAGCGTTATGATATTTATGTCGAGTTCCAGAAATTGATCGTCCGCGATCTGCCTGGTCTCAACCTGGTTGCGCCGGATGCTTATACGATCACCAGCGCAAAGGTCCGCAATCACACGATCGGCGTCGAGGGTTTCGCGAACAACGCGGCCAACCTCTACATAGCCAATAATTGATCTTCCTCATCTGATCTCGCACGACGGCTCTTCCTGTTTGGGGAGCGAGCCGGCGCGCCGTTTTATGTGCTGGATGGCAAACGGTTAATTGGTCAAACCAAGACGTCGATTGTGACAGAAGAGCGTTTGCCGTCCCATTTGACAACATCATTTTACCGGAGTATCCCGGATGCGTATTCTCTTGGCCCGTATTTCTCACGAAACAAATACTTTTTCTCCAGTCCCGACACCACTTTCCCGGTTCGGCCCGGGCGGTGAGCGGCCTTTAACTGGACAAGCTGCCATTGATTTTTACGCTGGCACCCAAAGTCCACTCGGCGGTTATCTCCAGGTTGCTCAGGAAGAGGGAGCGGAGGTGGTCGTTGCGGTTTCTGCAGGTGCCGCCCCCAGCCGTCCTGTCGACAGGGATGCTTTCGAAGTGCTTTCCAACTTGCTGTTGGGATCTGCGCGTGACGAGGGCCCGTTCGATGCCGTTTTCTTGCACTTGCATGGCGCAATGGTAGTGGACGGGTTCGAAGATGGGGAAGGCGAAATACTGCGTCGTCTGCGGACCGTGTTGCCGGAGGTACCTGTTGCAGTATCGCTCGACATGCATGCGAACATCTATCCAGCCATAATAGAGCACGC
Organism: Agrobacterium deltaense RV3; assembly: GCF_900013505.1. Classification (NCBI taxonomy): domain Bacteria; kingdom Pseudomonadati; phylum Pseudomonadota; class Alphaproteobacteria; order Hyphomicrobiales; family Rhizobiaceae; genus Agrobacterium; species Agrobacterium deltae. The sequence continues at coordinate 298,235 of NZ_LT009747.1, forward strand.
GGACGTGATCGCCGGCTACCAGACGTACCCGCATCTTGATGAGCGCGAGACAGCGATAAGGGCGGGTCGTGCACTGGTGCATGCCGTGCGTAAATCGATCAAACCGACGATGACATGGGGCACCTTGCCAATGCTTCCCCATGTGATGGCTCAAGGCACCAACCGATCGCCAAATCGCGAACTTCAGCAGATCGCAGTCGACATGGAAAACAGCGGTGAGGCGGTGCTCGCCAGTGTGTTCGTCGGTTTTCCGCATGCGGACATCGAGCAGGCCGGACTTTCGGTCGTGGTCGTGACGGATAACGATGCGGAAAAAGCGCAATTGTTGGTGAAACGGCTGTTGGACGCGGCATGGGCGGTGCGGAACGACTTCGTCTTTGAATCCGAACCCCTTGAGGTTTCCGTGGCGAGAGCAAAGCTTCTCGGAGAGGCGGAAGGCCCTGTCGTCATCCTGGATCATTGCGACAATTGCGCTTCCGGCGGCACGATGGATACAACCGAGGTCCTGGCTGAAATTATCAGGCAAGGCCTCAAGGACGTTATTTTCTTCGGCATCTGTGATCCTGACGCTGTCCGCACTTGCATCGAAGCGGGCGTAGGAGCAACGGTTAGCCTTGAGATCGGTGGACGCACTCCAATGCCATCGCTGCCCCGGCAAAGCGTCCCACTCCCGGTTGAGGGTAGGGTACGGAATTTGTCGGCGGGCTATTTCCGCAGCCAGAGTAGCATGGCCCGAGGCATCCAGATAAATATCGGACCGATGGCGCTCCTCGACCTTGGAGACATTGAGGTTGTTCTTGTCTCGACGCAAACCGAGCCGACGGATCTTGGCTTGTTCTTGTCCGTAGGGGTTGATCCGGCCACCAAGCGGTTCATCGCAATCAAGAGCCGGGTCCATTGGGCGGCCGACCTGGGTAAGTACGCAAAGCAAGCAATTCCGTGCGCGGGCGTCGGTGTCTGTACGTCGGACTATTCCATTTTAAATTTCGAGAACGTGAGACGGCCGATCTTCCCCCTCGATGACTTCCGGGGACTCGAGAGCTGAGATTCAAATGGCAGCGTGCTAAATCTTTAGACGCTATCTCGTTGCGGCTGGACGCCTCTGCCAAGAAGCTTTTGGAATCTTTCATGTTCGGGATCAGCAATTCGCTTGCAACAAGCGCCATGCAGGCGCGCCGTGCGTGCAATCACAGACATGCCGCGTGCTTCCTTTGCATAGTGCGCGAGAAACTCCACCTGTCGCAGACCCGTGGTAGGTCGCGTGCCAGATGGTTGTGATCTCGCGGAGTTGTGCCGTGCAACAATGGCTGCTGCATCGTGGCGGCCAAATCCTGTAAACTTTATCGCGGTCCGAATGAAATGGCGATATCTGGCAGTGGTGCCAGTCTGCCAATTTGAAATAGAGGACATGTAGTGAACGGAGGAACGGCGCTCCGATAGAACGTTCGGATGTGATACGAAAGGCAGATTTCCCGACTCTACCATCCAAACCCCGAAACTCTTCCGTGCCACCTCCAAATCGCTACGTGATGGGATGACGGCAGCCCTGCGTGGCTTAAAGTGGAATTCCCGGTCTTATTGTTTCGTCTTTAACATCCCCGGTCGTTCAATACCCGAGCGCCATTGAAGATGACAACGCGGTGAATTCCCTCGAAGCACGCCCAGCCTTCGAAGGCTCTGCTGTCGGTCGTGATCAGATTCATCTCATTTTCTGAGAGTTAGGCCAAACGTGATCAAACTGAGGGCTCTTATCGCGAGATCGGTGGCAAGCATAATATCGGGATTGGGTGGGATAGAGAAAATTTCTGTTGCAAGCAGCCAGCATGCGATGAACGCAGTGGTTCCGGCACCTGCGGCTAATGCTGCAAATCCCCTTCGGGGAAAAATCGTCAGCGCAATCCACAGTCTTATCATTATCAGTGCAATGAATATCGACAGATTTGTTACAAAGAGGCCAGCATGGTTTAAGTTGTGGTCGAGTGCTACTATGGAACCCGAAATCAGTTGTAGAAGAGCCTCCAGCAACCAGTCAAAATGCATTTTCGGGCGCGCGATCCTGACCAGGATGTACCAGCTCAAGACGCCCGCGACCATATTTGCCGTTCCCGGAACATATTCCAGCGCGACGCCGTCGAACATATTGCTTGTGAAGGCGATAAACGCGAGTTGGAGCAAGATGACTCCCAGCATGACTATCCGCATCCAGTCAGACTGGTTTTCAAACGAATGACGCATACGGCGCCGGGCTTTGAGGAAACGAAATCTGAGCGATGCCATAGGGGCGCGCAGCTGCCTGAGCGCGCGCGCCCCCCGGAGATGTCCTGCACACGGTACTGCAGTCATCTCCTTTCCGAGGCGGGCGCGACGCGCTCGGAACGGATTTTTTGAAAGAATGTCCGCCCGTTGGCGGAGGTTGCGCCTATCCATCGCTGCAATCCAGATATTGAGAATCTAGCCATACGGCCTTGCATCAGTATATATACATACAACATGTTTGTAAAAATATTTTTGAGTCGATGCTTGGCCTCTCTGGAAGGATGCGAAGGGATCCCGGGATTAGTGGCATCATTTCCTAACCGCGCCGAACACAATCCATGGATCCGGTAGCCGTAACTAGGAAAGGTTGAACCCGGCGGCTGATCGCCGTCCGTTGGAGCGGATTAACGTCCAGTCTCTGCCGACTACCAACCGGGTTGGGATCATGGCAATCTTCCCGGCAGACCTCTAAGTGGCTAAACAGATGTCTCTGTAGCCTGCAAGCAGCAATCTATCTCATGCACTTTTGTTCGTTTGGGCTTAGCCACTATTCAGGAAGGCTCACAATCGACCCGCGATTGATCGACGCCCTGATGAAAAGCCTCGTCGTTTCTCTTCATGCCCGCTAGAACCGTTCTTACAATCATGGCTCCGTCCGGGGCCAGACGGAAGGGAGCTTTCCTGAGCGCCCACTCCAGGACGAGGCCCCCTACGGTGGCATTAAGCATCGATCCGGCCATGGCTGCGGTCCATGGTTCGGCAAGCCCGACATCCCGCTCTGCTGCTTCGAAGATACTGGTGAACCATCCTTCCATTTCCTCTGGAAAGGCACTTCCGCCGCTTTTTTCCTCTGTCGCTTTTGCAAGATCGAGCCTGATCATAACCCGAATGATGCCTTGATGCCGGTGATCTTTCTGTAAACGATGGAATATTTGGGCGATGATATCGCCCAGCCGATCCAGAGATGCAGCGTCTCGTCCGGTCGACAGATCGTTTGCGAGCAACCGAAATGGCTCTTGTGCCTGATCTCTAAGAGCAAGCAGGAGGCCGTGCTTGTTTTTGAAATGCCAGTGGACGGCACCTCGGGTCACACCGCATTGCGCCGCGATCTCTTCCAGACTGACATTTTCGTAGCCCTTCTCCAAGAAAAGGTGCTCTGCAGCTTCAAGGATTTGTCGATTCGTTTCCGCAGCTTCTTCTTTTGTTCGTCTCAACGCAGCCTCCCTGCAATTTCAAAGGACTTCTACAACCTTATCGACATCGACTGCAAATCGGGAGGCGGAAACATATGTCATATCTTTAGGGTTGCTGTAGACCCCTTGAAAGGGTCTACAACCGGTTTAGCTGCTTGTTTTTCTTCGCTTGAATATCGCTGAGACGATGACGAAGAAAACTGGAACGAATATGATCGCAAGAACGGTCCCCGTTACCGTCCCGAAGAAGGTAGCGTAACCGATCGCTTGTCTTGCACCCGCTCCAGCTCCTGAAGACAGTATCAAAGGAACTACGCCTAGGCCGAACGCCAGGGATGTCATCAAGATTGGCCTGAAGCGGAGCTTCGCCGCTTCACACACGGCTTCAAACGCCGTCTCTCCGAGATTTGTCATCCGCTCTCGAGCAAATTCCACGATCATAATCCCGTTTTTGCCTGTCAGCCCCACCACGGTGAGCAAACCGACCTGGAAGTAAACGCCGTTGGATTGTCCGCCGATCCAAGCTCCCAGGACGGCGCCGAGCACGCCCACAGGCATAGCTAGGAGGACGGCGATCGGAATGTTCCAGCTTTCGTATAGAGCTGCGAGGCAAAGGAACATTGTGGCCAAAGCCAAGGCATAGAGTGGCAAGGCGCCAGCCCCTGCATCCTTTTCCTCAAGGGACATACCCGTCCATTGAAGGCTGTATCCAGGTGGTAGCTGAGTTGCCAGCCGCTCCATTTCGGCCAAGGCCTCGCCAGAGGAGTATCCTGGTGCTGAAGATCCTTCTATCTCCATAGCGGGAAGCGCGTCGTATCGGCTCACCTGCTGAGGGCCATAGACCCAGGTCTGGTTGGCGATCGTTGCGAGATCCACGAATTCCCCATTGGAATTAGGAACCCTCCATTTGGCTAAATCATCAGGATTCGTTCGAGCGTTAGGTTCTCCCTGCACATAGACCCGTTTCATTCTTCCCTCGTACAGGAAATCATTGACATAAGAGCTTGACCAGACAGTTGTGAGAAAGGCGCCAACGTCAGAGGCAGTCAAACCCACGGCGCCGGCCTTTCCCCAGTCGATATTAAGCTGGAATTGCGAAGCATCCTCGACGCCGCTTGGTCTGACCGCCATCAATTTTGGAGTTTGAGCAGCAAGTCCAAGCAACATGTTACGGGCTTCCAGCAACTGCTCGTGAGATTGACCCGATCGCGCCTGAAGGAAGGCGGTGAAGCCATTTGAGTTACCAAGCTCTGTCACCGCCGGGGGGACGAGTGGGATTACGAAGGCTTCCTTTATACCTCCCATCAAAGGACCAAACGCGCGGGCCGCAATGGCTTGCGCGGAGTTTTCTTTACCTTTTCGTTCACTCCAGTCCTTCAGTTTGACGAACATCATTGCCATGTTTTGACCCTGTCCGGCAAACGAGAAGCCCCGTACAGCGAAGACAGAATCGACATTCGCCTTCTCCGCGCCTTGGTAGTAGCCTTCTACCTTTCTCAGCACGGCTTCCGTTGTTTCCGCGGTCGCACCGGGCGGTGTCTGAATAATGGTCATCAACGTCCCTTGATCTTCGTCAGGCAAGAACGACGTTGGTGTACGCTGAAACAGAACGACCATGGCTGCGACAAGCAAAAGATAGATTATGAACATTCGAACGGGGCGCTTCGCAGAAACCCTTACAACACCCCCGTATCGATTTGTTAGAGAAGAGAAGTATTTCTCGAACCACGCCGAAAATTTCGAACCGAAGCTCGGCTTGGAGTGTGGATCGTGTGCTTGCAACAAGGTCGCGCAAAGGGCTGGCGTAAAGATAAGGGCGACGAGAACCGACAGCGCCATTGCCGAGACGATCGTTACGGAGAACTGTTTGTACATTTCGCCCGTGGCACCGCCGAAGAACGCCATTGGCACGAAGACCGCAGAGACGACCATGGCGATGCCGACAAGCGCGCCTTGAATTTCGCCCATCGACTTCTTCGTCGCGGCAACGGGATCGAGATGTTCATCTCTCATGATGCGCTCGACGTTTTCGACAACGACGATCGCATCATCAACGAGAAGACCGATGGCAAGGACCATTGCTAGCATCGTCAGGGTATTTATCGAGAACCCAAGGGTAGCCATAATCCCAAACGTGCCCAAAAGAACGACCGGCACGGCAAGTGTAGGGATCAGCGTCGCTCGAAAGTTGTGCAGAAAGATCAGCATAACAAGAACGACGAGCACGATGGCTTCGATGAGGGTGTGGATGACAGCCTCAATCGATAGCGATACGAAAGGCGTCGTATCGTATGGAATGACGTAGCTCACACCAGCGGGAAAGAACTGCGATAGGTCGTTAACCTTTGCCTTTACCAATTCAGCTGTTTCGAGTGCATTGGCACCTGACGCAAGCTGGATAGCCATTCCTGTGGCTGGCCGCCCGTTGTGAAAGCTCGAGATTTCGTAGTTCTCGGTACCCAACTCGGCTCTCGCCACATCTCGGAGAAGCACGAGGCCTCCGTCCGTATCGGCCCGCAAAACAATTCTATCGAAATCCTCTGGCGTCCTGAGGAGTGATTGGGCTGTGACTGTTGCGTTCAGCTGCTGCCCCTGAGGAGCAGGCATGGCACCAAATGAGCCAGCAGAAATCTGAGCGTTCTGTGCACTAATTGCAGTCGTAACGTCGTTAGGAGATATACCGTAGTACTTAAGTTTCTGGGGGTCGAGCCAAATCCTCATTGCGTATTCGGATCCGAACACTTCGACTTTACCAACACCTTTTAGCCTAGATACCGGTTCTACCATGTACGAGTTGAGGTAATCCGACAGATCGATCGCGCTTCGAGCTCCATCGTCCGAAATAAGAGCGATGACCATCATGAAGCCGGTCGTTGACTTCTCCACGGTGACACCCTGACGGGTAACTTCTGAGGGAAGGCTTGCTTCTGCTTGGCTGAGCTTGTTTTGTACCTGAACTTGCGCGATGTCGGGGTCTGTCCCCAGGTTGAAAGTCAGAGTGATTGTTGCTCGTCCGGTTGAAGTGGTCGATGAGTCGATATATCTCAGCCCATCCAGCCCCGTCATCTCCTTCTCGATGATCTGCACCACCGTATCAGAAACGGTCTCTGCCGACGCTCCTGGATAATTTGCGCCGATCACAACCGACGGACCGGCGATGGACGGGTATTGAGATATCGGAAGCCGCATGATCGAGAGAATTCCGAGGCCCATTATGATGATCGCGATAACCCACGCGAAGATTGGTCTATCGATGAAGAAGCGTGCCATGCTCAGTTGCTCCCAACCGGTGCTGACTGCTCATCTACCGGCTTCTGTTCAACCTGTACTGCAGCTCCCGGTTTGGCTTTCTGGAATCCCGAAACGACCACAACGTCGCCGGGCTTCAGTCCACTGTTGGTAACCCATTGGTTGCCATTAGCTGCGACGATCGTTACGGGGCGAACAGCAACTTTTCCATCGTCGACGACCCAGACCGACGCCTCTCCCTTAGCGTTACGCATCACTGCTGACTGGGGCACCAATATCGCCCCGCGAGTCGTGGCCTGGGGAAGTTCAACCTCGACGTATAGCCCCGGCAAAAGTCTGTCATCAGGATTTGCGAATGCGATACGAAGCGTTACCATGCCGGTTGTCGGTTCAACCCGGGGTTCAGCCGCTTTTAGGTCACCCTTGAGCGGATACGGAGCGCCATTCGGCATTATCATTGTTGCGATTGACGAAGCACGAGCATCGCCGGAGCTCCTGTCAGCATTCCAGCGGAGCAGATCGTTAATCGACTGGGTGACATCTACATAGATGGTATCCAACGCTCGAATAGTTGTAAGCGGCGAAGTCTGCTGGGCTGCAACAAGTGCTCCGGGCGTTGTATCCGAGAAGCCAATTACCCCTGAGATCGGCGCTCGTATGGTGGTGCGCGCCAGGTCGATTTCAGCCGTTCGAAGTTGAGCTTGAGCAACTTGGAGCGCTGCGCGCGCTTTTTCTCGCTCAGCAATCTTCGTATCCCGATTTGAGGCCGAGCTAGCGTTTTTGGCAAACGTTTCTTCTGCGCGCCGCGCATCTATAACGGCAAAATCATAACTCGCTTGAGCTTGGGCCACATTCGCTTTTGCGGATTCTACCGAAGCAATATACGTCTCGTCATCGATCTTGTAGAGTATCTGACCCGCTTTAACCTTGCCCCCCTCCTCGAAGAGCCTCTCCCGGATGATCCCCGAAACTTGGGGCCTTATCTCGGAGATAGTGGACGGCTTGATCCGTCCCGGCAGGCGAGCCGTCAGCGTGAAATCCTGCTGTTCGACTTTCACGACACCCACTTGGGGGACAGGCTGATCCTGTGCGGCGGCGACCGTAAAGAAGAGCGGCGATATGAGCGCGCTCGCCACCAATCTTCGTTTTAGAGTTTTGGTTTCCACTTCATAGAACCTTTCATAATTTTTGAGGCAGGAGAATCCCAGTTGGTGCAGTTTGTACTTTACATACATACTGAATGTAAATATGAAAATTAACGACCGGCCATGCTGCTGAGGAACGTGCACAGGAAACGCTTTGGATGAAGCCCGATGATAACACGCGCTGACGACGGTTGCCCGCCCGCTCAAACCGCTTGGGACCTAGCCGTAAATGCGAGCCTGAGTGCCTTTGTTTGCCGCGGCTATTTCGAGACGGCAATGTCGGACATTGCTGACGCCGCCGGTGTAAGCAAGGGAACCCTCTATCAGATGTTCAAAAGCAAAAGAGACCTGTTCCACCAATGCCTCATCTCCAAAATCATAGATGAAAATGAAGAGGTTTTAACTGTGTTTGCGCCCAACGCGGTTGCTGAAGACGTCGAGATGTTTCTGCGTTTGCAGTTCCGGCTCTTCTTGGCGCAAGACTCATCCCTCAATCTATTTCGCGTTATGGGGTCGGTTCCGGAGCTGAATTTTGAGCAGATATTTTTTGAACAGCGACTCTTGCCTGCGATAGCGAAATGCGAATCACTGCTCAGCCGTCAGGCAGGATTAGCGACGACAAACGACGACGTGAACCGACTCGCATACACAATAATGCTGTCTGTCACGGGGCTATGTATTCAGGCCACTTTAAAGAAATTGCTGAATTTCGCTGATGCGAAAGACACCATTCACACTTTCATCACATCGCTACAAGTCGCTCTAAACGCGATGTCACAGATAGACAACGCGCCAAAAATTCTAAGTTGAGGGTAGAGAAGCAACATGAATGAGACATCAACCCGCCGGCTCGTCCCAATCCTGGGGCTCCTGGGGGCCATCGGCCCGCTTTCTATCGACATGTATTTGCCCGGGATGCCTCAAATCGCATACAGCCTGAATATCGGCGAGGGTGCAGTTCAATTCAGCCTTATGACATTTTTTGCTGGACTGATGATTGGCCAACTGTTCTTCGGGCCGCTCTCAGACGCTCTAGGTAGAAAATCGATGATATGCGCGGGTTTGTCCGTGTTTATTGCTGCATCAGTAGGCTGCGGTTTGGCCGACACCGCGATGCAATTCTGCCTTTGGAGGTTTTTGCAAGGCCTAGGCGGTTCGGTTGGGTTCGTCATAGGTCTGGCGATCGTTCGCGACCTCTTCAGCGGTCGCGCCGCCGCTGGCCTCATTTCCCTGGTGATGATTGTTCAAGGAGTAGCTCCTGTTCTGGCGCCGATGCTCGGAACCGCGATTATTGCAGTTGCACCCTGGCCGATGATCTTCCTAGCGTTGGCGGTGTTCGGTACTGTTTGCCTCTTCCTAGTTTGCCTTAAACTGCGGGAAACTCGAGCTGCGGATTTTCGAGGAGGCCGGCGCCCAATGAAGGCCGTTAGAACCTACGGCACCCTCTTAGTCGACGGACAATTCCTGCCTTATGCGTGCGTCTTGTCCTTCGCTATGGCTGGATTTTTTGCCTACCTCGCTGGATCATCATTCGTATTCATCAGCATTCATGAGCTGTCACCAACCATGTTCAGTGTACTCTTCGGAATTAATGCTGTGGGCTTGATGGTCGGAGCACAGATCGCTCCACGGCTGATGACGATGTATGCGCCACAGAGAATTATTCAAGTCGCTCTTGCGTTTTATACGTCTGCCGCCATCGCGGTGACAGCGATTGACTTCGTAAGTGGCGCGGACGTTATTCTCACCGCCGCCTCACTGTTTATCGTCATCGCATCTATGGCATTCGTTATGCCTCTTGCGAGTGCATTAACTTTGGAATCGTTCGGCGCAATTTCTGGAACTGCTTCGGCGCTTTTGGGAGCAATGAATTTTGCAGCTGGAACCGTAGCCACCCTGTTCGTAGCGGTGTTCGCTGACGGAACAGCGAGGCCGATGATGACCACCATTACTGTCTGCGGAATAGCTGCAAGTGCTGCAGCTATGTACGCTTTCCCCAAGCGACAAGTTCCCCGAGCCAGCCAGAGCGACTAACACGTTAAGGACGCGACAATTGTGAACCGTTATGGTCGGTCATGTTCTGGCGTTCGCCTGTTGCAATTGGCGTCAAGTACTAAAAGGCTTTGATGCTAGTTGGCAGCCATCGCGCTGACCTCGGACCGAAGCATGAACCCGGGGTGACCTCAAACGAGGGGCATAGCAAGTCAGGCAGCGGCGTAAGGGGATCTGTCGGGATTATTTACCGCAATGGCACCATCACGGCGCTGCTGCGGTCGTCACTTTTTGCTTGACTGGAACGGCCCCGTTACCGAAGTCCTGAGCCTAGGGAACGGGCTCGTGTCGGGCTCGGGATAAACGCCGGATCCTCATATCGATCCCATGAAGGCGAAACCGCGGAATTTTCATTGACATCCATTGAGCCGTAGCGCGGCCGAGGTGGAGCCAATTTCAATCGTCCACTTGGACATTCCTCCTTGGACAAACATCGCAAAGGGGAAAACGAGCCGCCCTTCGCAACTGTGCCATCACCGTCGTTTACTACTTCCACATCGCTAAAGAATGCGAAGGGCATCTTAACTTTAAAGAGGTGGTGCTCACATTGACTTTCATTATCAGACTTTGTTGCCTATATTTGTTCGCAAACGTGGCCCTATTTGCGACAGGTTTCAGTCCGTGAATGACGTAACAATGACAAAGATTGAAAACACAACCCTGGGTTCATCGGGTAGGCCCCTGTCTATGCAGCGGCAATCATCCGTGCGTCGGACCATGGAGATTGTTCTGGACACCTGGAACTTCCTGATCCTTCGGGAAGCCTATTTTGGCGTGCGCAGGTTCGATAAATTCCAGCAGCGGTTGGGAATTCCGCGGCAGACCCTCTCCTCCAGACTGTCTGCACTCGTTGTAAACGAGATTCTCAGTGTCGGGAAACGACTGAACGAACCGGGGCAGCAGTATTTCTTGACGGTGCGTGGCAAAGATCTTTTCCCAACAATGCTCTCTCTTATGGAGTTTGGTGACAAGTGGCTGGCCGGCTCAAGCGAGCCACCCCTTCAACTCATCCACAAGAGCTGCGGCTGCAATTGCCATCCTGTAACCGTCTGCGGTGAATGTCTTCAGCCATTCACCGCCAAGGAAGTGGCACCGAGGGACGGGCCTGGGGCAGGTTATGCTCCAGTTGAAAATCGCCCCACATCGCGACGAAGCTCCGATCCCAGCCTCTTGGAGAGGGTCCGACCGTGTTCGGTGGCACGGACGCTGGGGATCATTGGAGACCGCTGGAGTTTTCTGATCCTCAGGGAAGGATGGAACGGCGTGCGGCGTTACGAAGAAATGCGGGAAAATCTCGGGATCGCGACGAATATCCTGTCCGACCGTCTGGCGCGGCTGGTGCAGGCCGGTGTGTTTCGGAAGGTCCCGTACAATTCGGGCGAGCGGTTCGAATATCGGTTCAGTGAAATGGGTCTCGATCTCTACAAGCCAATGCTGGTGATGATGGCATGGGGGGACCGTTGGCTGGCTGACGGCAAGCCCCCGATGAGGCTGCGCCACAAGGCCTGTGGGCAGGACTTCTCGGCGATCGTTGTGTGCTCGGAGTGCCGCAAGCCGATCGCGGCCAAGGATACCGACTATCTGCTCCGATATCAGTTCGACCTATAGCCGGTCGGCCATCGATCACGGCGCACCTGTGGCTTCGGTGGAAGTCTGACGTCGCTCGCGGAGCATCTGGAAGATTCTTTCGGGCGTGACCGGGAGTGTCTCCACGGACACGCCGAGATGAGCCAGTGCGTCGGACACGGCGTTCGCGATTGCCGCCGGCGCACCGATCGTGCCGCCTTCGCCCATACCGCGGAAGCCACCGATATTGTTGGGTAGATCGGCCTCGATATGGACGATGCCGATTTCGGGCACGCTGCTAGCGACCGGCACAAGATAATCCGCCAGGCTGGCGGTCACCGCCTGTCCCTGATCGTCATGGACGATTTCTTCGAGCAAGGCCGCTCCGATTCCCTGCGCCACTGCCCCGTGAACCTGTCCGTCCACGATCATCGGGTTGATGATCTTGCCGCAATCCTCCGCCACCACATAGCGGAGGATCTTCACGCCGTAGGTTTCTGGATCGACTTCCACCATGACCAGGTGCGTCGACGAGCAGGCGGTTCCGAGATAGGGGTCATAGGTCTCCGATGCAGTCAGGTCCTCGCGCTGGTCGCGCGGGATACGGCCCATCTGGGTATAAACGGCCGAAGCGACTTCTTTCAGCGTCATCGACGAATTCGAGTTTCGGCTGCTGATAATGCCGTCGTGGATGTCTAGGTCCTCGACTTTTTGCTCCATCAGATAGGCAGCTGCGCGCAGGACCTTTCCTTTGACAACGCGAGCGGCAAGCGTTGCGGCGCCGCCGCCGAGCACGGCGGAGCGACTGGCATAGGTGCCGCTAGCCATCGGGACAAGTGCGCTGTCGCCGTGCTTGACTTCAATGTCCTCCAGTTTGCAACCGAGTTCGTCAACGATGACCTGCGCCAGCGTCGTTTCCAGCCCTTGACCGTGGGACGAAATGCCGAAGGCGGCGGTGATCGCGCCAGTCGCGTCAATCTCGATTTTCGATGTTTCGGTCCCGGTATTGATCGGCATGCCAGGGGCAACAGAAATCCGCGATCCGATACCGGTGAGTTCCGCATAGCTCGCGAGCCCGATGCCCACCCAGCGGCCGGCCTTTCTCGCCTCGTCACGATCGCGAACCAGCACGGGATAATCGACATGCCTGCAAGCGCCTTCGAGACACTCCTGAAAGGCTGACTTGTCCCAGATGATGCCAGAGGCGGTGCGGTAGGGAAATTCGTCATCCCTCACAAGGTTCTTTCGGCGAAATTCGACAGGGTCCATGCCCAGTTTGCGCGCCGCCATCTCGATCAGACGCTCCATTGCGAAGGTGGACGAGGGGCGCCCAACGCCGCGATAGGGGCCGGTGGGCGGTTTCGGGGTCAGCACGCCGCGAATGCGGCCGCGGTAATGTTCCATCCGGTAGGGGCCGGGCAGGAAACTGACGACCTGCACCGTTTCGAGCGCTGCGGTCCATGGATAGATCGAATATGCGCCCACATCGCCGATAACATCAGCACGGAGGCCGATCAGCGTACCGTCTTTTGTAACCGCCAGTTCCGCCTCGATCAGTTCGTCGAACGCCTGGCTGGTGGCGGAAAGATCCTCAAGGCGGTCGCTGATGTATTTGACCGGTCGCTTCAGCTTCCGCGCCAGTGCGCAGACGAGAATTTCCTCGCCGTAGAGCGATCCCTTGCCACCAAAGCTGCCGCCGACATCCGGCGCAACGACGCGCATCCGCGTTCCAGGGAGATCGAGACAGCTGGAGAGCACGTCTCGAATGACGCCTGGTATATTCGAAGAGGTATAAATCGTCAGCGATTGCTTGCGACTATCCCATTCGGCGAGATAGGACCGGTTTTCCATGGCGACGGCGGTCTTGCGGGTCATCCGGAACCGGCCCCTGACGGTGATCGCCGCGTCCTTGAAGGCTTCGTCGACGTCGCCGCGTTTGAATTCGCGGCGGATGATCGTATTCGTTCCCGCTTCTTCATGCAGGAGCGGCGCGTCGTCCCTGACCGCATCGACCTGCCGGATCGCGAAGGGGAGGGGCTCGTATTCGATGGTAATGTGTTCCAGCGCGTCTTCGGCGGCATAGCGGCTTTCCGCCACTACCGCGACGACCGGTTCGCCGACATAGCGGACCTTACCCCGTGCTAATGGCCAGATCGGCGTGGCGTAATAGCCCGGCATCCGTGAGGTTGGAATGGCAGGCTTTATTTCTCCCTCGAGATCGCTTGCATCATAGATCGCGACAACGCCCCTAACCGAGAACGCGTCACCAATATCGATCTTCAAGATTTTGGCATGAGGCTGGTCGGAGCGGCGCAACGCGACATGAAGCATACCGGCAGGCGCCATGTCGTCGACATATTGTCCAACCCCGGTGAGAAGACGAGGATCCTCCGTGCGCTTGACGCGCTTGCCAACCAGCTTGGGGCGAAGCTCGACGGAATGATCAGAATGTTTCATTCATAGAACTCCCTGCCTTTTCTCAGGCCCTGCCACTGAATTTCGTCATGGCCTGAGATGATCGTGTCGCCGCTGTCGCGAAAGGCCTTGAGCCGCGCGAGTGAGGCAGCGGCTAGATCCATGTTCCAAGTGTTCTTCGGCGCGATGCTGGTGTCGATATTGGCCTGGAGGGGGGCGGCATCCGACGCTAGGACGAAAGTGCCGTCCTTTTCCAGTTCGACGCGCGCCACGCTCATGCCGGCTGTATGCCCAGGCATGGGCATGACGACGATACGGCCGTCGCCGAACACGTCATGGTCTGCGTCAAACGTCTGGAAGCCTTGGGGTTGATCCCATTCCCTAGGCAGGTAGCCGAGGTTTTCGGCACCCTCGGCCTTAGCTGCCGCGGCCTCAGCTTCGTGGCACAGGATGGTCGCCTTGCGGAAATAGGAATTGCATCCGCAATGGTCGGGATGAAGATGGGAGCAAATGACGACGTCGATGTCGTCGGGCTGCAGGCCGATGGCGTCGAGCTGGTGGACGACGGTCTGCTCCGGTGAAAAGATTGGCGTCATGACCTTGCTGAGGCCGCCCCAACGTGCCGGGGCATCGATCGCCGCATCCGGATTGCATCCGCTATCGAAGAGCACATTGCCCCGGGTATGGCGCATCAGCGTGGCGTGGACGGGCAGTTCGATGGTTTCTTCCTTTGCAGCTCCCGCTACAAAGATCGAGCGGCGCATACGCAGCCGGCCGCCTTCGAGAAAATGCATCTTCATGTCAGGGGGCCTCTTTCACGTGCGAGCTCGCGGACGGCATTGACGATGTGCTCATAGCCCGTGCAGCGACAGATGTTTCCGGAGAGCGCTTCCCGGATCTCCTGGTCGCTTTCCAGCGGGTGATGGCGCAGAAGATCGGTGATCGCCATGATGAAGCCCGGCGTGCAGAAGCCACATTGCAAGCCATGGTGTTCCCGAAACGCCTCCTGGACGCGCCCGAGCCTTTCGATGCTTCCCTGGCCCTCGATCGTCTCGATCTCCAAACCTTCTGCCTGAACGGCGAGCGTGAGGCAGGAGCGCGCGCTACGCCCGTCAAGAAGGACGGTGCACGCGCCGCAGACTCCGTGCTCGCAGCCGACATGAGTTCCTGTCAGGCCGAGCTCATGGCGCAGGAGATCGCTGAGGAGCATGCGAGGTTCGACTGCCCGCGTGTAGGATAGGCCGTTGACGTTAAAAGTGATCTGCTTTTCAGCCATGGCGTCGTATCGCCCTCCCATTGGCGCGGCTCCAAGCTGTGCGCAGTGCGCGCTTCGCCAATACGCCAGAAAGATGCCTGCGATAATCCGCTGATGCGTGGATATCGGAATTGGGGGTCAAGGTGTTTACCAGTCTCTCTGCTACCGCATCGAGAATGGGTTCGGAAAGGTCGGTGCCCTCGACGATCTCCTCGATTTCCGGCAGGCGCAGCGGGGTTTCACCGACGCCCATCATGCCAACGCGAACGCCGCTTGCCGCACCGCTTTCGACGCGAAAGGTTGTTGCAAAGCAGGCAAGCGCAAAGTCGCCATGGCGGCGGGAAAATTCCTCGAAACCCCAGCCGGCGTCCTCTGGCATGGCGTCGATTTCCACCGCTGTGACTAGTTCGTCCTCGTCAAGCGCATTTACCAACGAACCGGCAAAGAAGTCGGCGGCAGGGATACGGCGCTCGCCACGCTCGGAAAAGGCGATGATGGTGCCGTCGAGGAAGCGGGTCATCAGCGGCATTTCGGCTGCGGGGTCTGCATGCGCGACGCTTCCGCAGAACGTCCCGCGGTTGCGCACAGTCATGTGCGCGACGTGACGCATAGCATCGTGAACGATCGGCAGGTGCCGGGCGACGAGCGTATCGGTGGCCGTCATGCGATGACGGACGGTTGCCCCGACCTTCAGCCGGCTGCCGTCGAACTCTATCTTATCCAATCCCTTGATCCGATTGATATCGATGAGGATGGAGGGCTTCACCAGTCGGAAATTGATCATCGGCATCAGGCTCTGCCCGCCTGCGATAATCTTGCCGTCACCAGCAGATGCGGTGAGTGCCGCTGCTGCTTCCTCCACAGTTGTCGGTGCGATGTAATCGAACTGTGCGGGCTTCATGGATTCGCCCGTGCCGCCAGCGTGGCCGCCGCTCTGACTAAAGGTCGTGCCATAAGTGTTCCTCCGGCATCATCTCCAACAATGAGGCTCATTGAATATTTGACTTGCATTATTAGACTTAAAAAGTGAATGTCAAGCACGCTGATCGCGCCGTGCGGAGCGTTTCCGTTCCAATGACAGTTGAGGAGGATTATCCATGGAAATGTCTGGCCAACAATTGATCCCGGCCACCAAGGAAGAGGTCTGGGCAGCGCTCAACGATCCTGAGGTGCTCAAGGTCTGTATTCCCGGCTGCCAGGAATTGACGAAGTCATCAGACACGGAAATGGCTGCCGTCGCGGTCATGAAAGTCGGGCCGGTCAAGGCGCGGTTCCAAGGGGCGGTAACACTGTCGGATCTGGATCCTCCAAATGGTTACAAGATAACCGGCGAAGGGCAGGGTGGCGTTGCTGGCTTCGCCAAGGGCATTGCTGTTGTCAAGCTTTCCGCAACGGATGGCGGGACCGTATTAGACTACACCGTGGACGCGCAGATTGGCGGAAAGCTGTCGCAACTGGGGGGCCGATTAATCGACGTGACGGCGAAACAAATGGCCGGCCAGTTCTTCAAGCGATTTGCCGAGGAAATTCAGCTGCGACAAAACCCGCAGGAGGTCTCCATGGCCGCGCGGTCGGTAGGCGCCGATTCAATGCCGCTACAGGCTAAAGCCGGTTCGTCGCAGTTTGATATGCCTGCGCTGCCCGTTGTTCGACCTCGCGCCCAGGCGGCAGCAACGGCCGGCTCCGGCGTCTCGCTGCCGGTGCTTGGGCTGGTGGTCTTTGCTTCAGTGCTTGTCGCGCTTTGGGTCGTCTATGGTGGGTTGTTGCCGAGCCTTTCCGCGTCCGATTTGCCGGCGCGCATCTCGCCCGATCTTGCCAGCATCGTTCAGCTGGTGATGGCGGCGGCTATCGGCTACCTCTTCGGGCGGACGTCGAAGTAGACTTTCCCCGCCCCAGCAAAAAAGGCCGAAGCGCGAGCTTCGGCCTTTTGATTTTTGCTTGCACAGAAAGACTTTTATTCGCTCCTGCGTCGCTCCAGTAGGAGCTTAAGTTCGCCGAACACGCCCCGTCTGAACATCATCACACAGATCACGAAAAACAGGCCGATGATGAAGGTGATGGGCAGCCCACTGGTCGACAGGAAATGCTCGAGCCCGACGACAATTGTTGCGCCGACGATCGGGCCGATAAGCGTGCCCATGCCCCCAAGAAGGGTCATCAGAATGACTTCCCCGGACATGTGCCATGTGACGTCAACCAGCGAGGCGAGTTGGAAGGAGATCGCCTTCAGCGACCCGGCCAAGCCCGACAGAGCCGCTGAGAGGGTGAATGCGATCAGCTTGTAACGTTCGGGCTTCAGGCCGAGCGAGATGACACGCGTTTCGTTTTCGCGAATTGCGGACAGCGTATGCCCGAAAGGCGAGTTGACCGCGCGCCAGATGATGACGAGGCCGACGACCGTGCCGCCGAGGACGGTGTAGTACATTGCGGTGATATTCCTGAGGTCGATCATGCCAAGCAGGTAACCGCGGGGCACGGCCTGGATGCCGTCCTCACCCCCCGTGAAGGGCATCTGGACCGCCATGAAATAGACCATCTGGGCAAGTGCCAGGGTGATCATGGCAAAGTAGATGCCGTGTCGGCGGATGGCGAGCGTTCCAAAGGCCAATCCCAGCAAGGTCGCAAACAAAGTTCCCGCCAATACCGACAACTCAAATGGCCACTGCCACACCTTTGCGGCCTGGGCCGCGATGTAGGCGCCGCCGCCGAAGAAGGCGGCGTGTCCAAAGGACAACAGACCCGCGTAGCCGAGCACAAGATTGAAAGCTGCGGCGAACAGCACGAAGCAGAGGATCTTGATGAGGAAGAGCGGGTAGACCGCGAGCGGCGCGATCAACATGACAGCCACAATGACGAGCAGCAGGATGCGGCCGATCATCTGACCATGACTGGAGGTGGCGGCCGCGTTGGAGAGGGTTGCGCTTTTCATGTCATGCCTCCCGGCTGAACAGGCCAGCTGGCCGGATGAGGATCACGAGCACCATCACGACGAAAACCGCGATCGAGGAGGCTGCCGGATAGAATGTCTTGGTGAGGCCTTCGATGATACCAAGACCAAGCGCAGTGACGATCGCGCCGCCGATCGACCCCATGCCGCCGATCACGACGACGGCGAAGACCGTGATGATGATGCTTGAGCCCATGCCAGGGCTGACCTGATAGAGAGGCGCCGCGAGCGCGCCGGCAAAGCCGGCGAGCCCGACGCAGAAGGCATAGGTTAAAGTCAGCATGAGTGGCACGTTGATGCCGAAGGCCTGGACCAGCGACGGGTTTTCGGTCGCCGCCCGCAGATAGGCGCCGAGCTTGGTCCTCTCGATCGCAATCCAGGTCAGCAGACAGATAATGAGCGAGATGACGATTACCCACGCGCGGTACATGGGCAGAAACATGAAGCCGAGATTGATGCCGTCCGTCAGTGCCGCTGGAACTGGATACGGTTTTCCGGCTGCGCCGAAGACGTGTCGGAACAGACCTTCCAGCATCAGCGCGATGCCAAATGTGAGGAGCAGGCTGTAGAGGTGGTCCATGCGATAAAGCCGCCTCAGAAACAGCTTTTCAACCACAACGCCGGCGAAACCGACCAGTATGGGGGCCGCGACGAGTGTTCCCCAATACCCAAGACCGAGCCTCGACAGCATGTACCAGGCGACGAAGCCGCCCAGCATGTAGAACGCTCCATGGGCGAAATTGATGACGTTAAGCATGCCGAAGATGACCGCCAGCCCGAGGCTGAGCAGAGCGTAGAATGAGCCGTTGATCAGCCCGAGTAGCAGTTGGCCGAGGAGAACGGGTATCGGCACCCCGAGAAAATCTGTCATGTGATTTTGACCTGTTGAAATGTGCGCATGGCAATCAAACCCCCAGATACCGGTTCAGCCGGTCCATGTTGGCGTCGAGCGCATCATTGGAGATTTCGTCGATGACCTTTCCCTGGTCGAGGACGAAGTGCCGGTCGGCGACGGAGGCCGCAAAGCGCAGGTTCTGTTCGACGAGAATGATGGTCATGCCGCGATCCTTGAGGACGCGCAGCGCCGCGCCGATCTCCTCGACGATGACGGGGGCGATGCCTTCGGTGGGCTCATCGAGCAGGATGAAATCGGCGCCGGTGCGCAGGACGCGTCCGATCGCCAACATCTGCTGTTCGCCGCCGGAAAGCCGCGTGCCGGGCGTGGTGTCGCGGCCCTTGAGATTAGGGAAGAGGTTGTAGATTTCATCCACACTCATCCCGCCCGATTGCCAGGCTGGCGGGAACATCAGGTTTTCGATGACGTTCAGCGTCGAAAAAATGCCGCGCTCCTCTGGGACGTAGCCGATGCCGAGACGGGCGACTTTGTGCGCCGGTGTCCGCAACAGATCGACACCTTTGTAGATGCTGCTGCCGGCCCGCTTGCTGACGACGCCGATCAGACTGCGCAGGGTCGTGGTCTTGCCGGCGCCGTTGCGGCCGATCAGGGTGACAACCTCGCCCTTCCTGACGTTGAATTCCACGCCGTGAAGCACGTGGCTTTCGCCATACCAAGCCTGAAGATTGCTGACGTTTAGAACTGTTTCAGCCATGGGCTCCTCCCATATAGGCCTTGCGAACTTCGCTGTTCGTCGAGACGTCAGCATAGCCGCCCTCGGCAATCACCTCGCCGCGGCGCAGCACCGTGATCGTGTCGGAAAGATCCGCGACGACGCCAAGATTGTGCTCGACCATCAACACCGTGCGACCCGTGCCAACGCGGCGGATCAACGCCGCCGTCCTGCCGATGTCTTCCGTGCCCATGCCGGCCATAGGTTCGTCGAGCAGCAGCACGTTCGGTTCGAGCGCAAGCGTCGTCGCCAGTTCCAGCGCACGCTTGCGTCCGTATGAAAGCTCGCTGGCTTTTGTCCGGGCCTTTTCGGCGAGACCGACGCTTTCAAGGAGGGCCATGGTCTCCTCGTCAAAGCGTTTCAGACACCGGTTGGACTTCCAGAAGGAAAAGGTTTCCCGCTCGCGGGCCTGCAGCGCCACGCGCACGTTCTCAAGGGCGCTGAGGTGCGGAAAGACCGACGAGATCTGGAAGGACCGGACGAGGCCAAGCCGAGCGATGTCGGCAGGCGCCATCTGTGTAATGTCGCGACCCTTGAAAAATATCTGACCGGAACTTGGCGAAAGAAACTTGGTCAGCAGGTTGAACAGCGTGCTTTTGCCGGCGCCATTCGGTCCGATCAGCGCGTGGATGGTCCCCGGCCGAATCTGGATGTCGACATTGTTGACGGCAATGAAGCCGCCGAACGAGCGCGTCAAACTGCGCGCCTCGATGATGGGTGCGTTCTCCGGCACGAGTCCTCCCTACCGGCTTGATTTTCTCCTCCAGTGGCGTCGGATCGGAACCCGGCCACGCGCCTCGTCCAGCGGAAGAGGCAGTTTCAGGAAAACATATAAAGTCTAATAATGCAAGCTTGCATAATGGCAAAAACTCTGCTTATCATACTCCGGTATCGAAGTGCAGCGCATCATAACGGTGGTTCCTAACCAGAAATAGGTATGATAGCGCAAGTTTAACATCGGCGCTTGAGGAGGAGCTTTAGTGCCGCATCTGGGAGGATGGATTGATGACGCATCTGCGAATTTTCCTGTCTTGCACCGCGGCTTTCGCTGCGATGAGCATGGGGGCTCACGCTCAGGACTCGGGACCGATCCGGATCGGCGTCCTGACCGATGTCAGTGGCCAGTTCTCGCATGAGGCAGGCGAGGGGGCGATTGCTGCGGTGAAAATGGCCGTTGAAGATTTCGGCGGCAAAGTGCTCGACCGCCCGCTGGAAGTGGTCGTGGCCGACCACCAGAACAAACCTGAGGTCGCCGTCTCCACCGCTCGGGAGTGGTACGAGTCGCAAGGCGTGACGATGATCAACAACCTGATCAATTCCGGCATCGCGCTGGCTGTCACACAGGTTGCCAAGGACGAGGACAAGATCGCGATCGTCAACGGCTCCGGTTCGTCACGCTTGACGAATGACGGCTGCACGCCAAACAGCATCCATTACTCGTACGATACTTATGCGCTGGCCAATGGGACCGCCAACCAACTGATCCGGGAAGGCAAGAAGAACTGGTACTTCCTGACCGCCGACTATGCCTTCGGCCATGCGCTGGAAGCGGATGCGAGCCAGATCGTCAAAACGAACGGTGGCACTGTTTCCGGCGCTGTCCGCTACCCCATCGAGACCTCCGACCACAGCGCCTTCATGCTGCAGGCGCAGGCTTCGCCCGCCGATGTCGTTGCGATGGCAGGGTCCGGAACGACCTTCGTCAACGCGGTCAAATCCGCAGCCGAGTTCGGTCTCGCGTCCTCGGGCAAAACCGTTGCGGGGCTGCTGGTATGGGATACAGACGTCCATTCGCTCGGGCTTGAAACAGCACAGGGCATGATCCTGACCAACGCCTTCTACTGGGATCGCGACGAAGAAACCCGTGCCTTCGCCAAGAAATTCGAGGCGCGTGTTGGCCGTCCGCCACATATGGGCGATGCGGGCGATTACTCCTCCACCATGCATTACCTCGAAGCCGTGAAGGCGGCCGGAACCACCGACACGAAGCAGGTAATGGCGAAGATGAAGGAAACACCGGTCAATGACTTTTTCGCCAAGGGTGGCAAAATCCGCGAGGACGGCCGCATGGTGCACGACATGTATGTCTATCAGGTAAAGACACCGTCTGAATCGAAGAGCGAATGGGACCTTCTGAAGCTCGTCACTACCATCCCAGGCGACCAGGCCTTCCGTCCTCTCTCTGAAAGCCAGTGCCCGCTGGTTAAGAAGTGATCCAAAGAGGTGCCCGGCTCTCCTGCGCCGGGCTCACCCCAAGCATTGAACCCGGTTGCGATCGGCAGGAAGAGATGAGCAGTCATGACTGACATTAAGGTCGAGAAAACTGATGGCGTCGCCATCGTTACAATGAACAGGCCCAACCAACGCAATGCCGTGACCTATGCCATGTGGTGCGAGCTTGCCGAGCGGTTCCGCCAGTTCGACTCGGATCCAGATGTCCGCGCCATTCTGCTAACTGGGGCCGGCGCGGACTTTTCCGCCGGCGCCGATATCAACGAGTTCGATGCGGTAAGGGGCGGTGCGGAGGAAAGCACGCGTTACGAGGTCGCCGTCGACGCTGCGGGCGATGCCATCTATGACGTCTCGAAGCCGACGATCGCGGTGTTGCGCGGCTATTGCCTTGGTGGCGCCGCACATCTGGCCATGTCCTGCGATTTCCGCATTGCCGAAGAAAGCGCCGTGTTCGGCATTCCCGCCGCCCGGTTGTCGATCGTCTATGGCGTCTCCGCGACACGCAAGCTGTTTTCTCTCGTTGGCGTCACAGAGGCGAAACGAATTCTCTATTCGGCTGACCGCTTCACCGCCAGTCAGGCGCTTGAGAACGGCTTCATCGACACGCTGGCGAATGATGCCACCGCGGCTGCCTTGGCGCGCGCCAATGCGATGGCCGAGAATGCGCCCCTGACAATAAATGGCGCGAAGTTCATCCTCAATGGCTGCGCCCGGGGCTCTCTCGACCGCGCCGAAGCTGAAAGGCTGATCGATCATGCAAGTTCCAGTGACGACTACGCCGAAGGACGCAAGGCCTTTGCCGAAAAACGGTCGCCTCTGTTTAAGGGCCACTGACGGTCAGGTTTCAACGACATCAATCCGCTGCAAAGGCAGCATCTCATTGCAAGGAGGTATTCAATGGAAACCAATCTCAAGGGCAAGGTAGCGCTTGTCACGGGCGGCGGGCGAGACGTCGGCGGCGCTATCGCGCGCACCCTTGCGTCAGAAGGCGCCATCATTGCAGTAAACTACGCACGGTCCAAGGACGAAGCCCAAGCGGTTGTGCAATCAATTGAGGTTGGCGGCGGCAAGGCGAAAGCATATCAGGCGGACATCAGCGACAATGACCAGGTCAAGACGATGGTTGCCGCGATCAGGTCGGACTTCGGAACCATTGACATCCTCGTCAATAATGCGGGTTACGTCAAATACCAGCGCTTCGTCGAATCGACGCCGGACGACTGGAAGAAGCAGATCGACGTGTGCCTCTACGGCGCGATCAATTGCTGCCACGAGGTGGCACCGGTGATGATTATGCAAAACTCCGGCAGGATCATCAATCTTGTCGGCGACAGCTCCCGTATTGGCGAAGCCAATCTTGCGCTGGCGGCGGCCGCACGTGGCGGCACTATCGCGCTGGGCAAGTCGCTTGCTCGCGAATTTGGTCGCAACAACATCACGGTCAACACCGTCTCGCTCGGCTTGATCGAGACCTCGCACTCCGATCCTGACTTCCTAGAGAAGAACCGCGAGAAGATCGTCAAGGCCTATCCGCTTCGGCGCATTGGCAAGCCTGACGACGTGGCGCCGATGGTGGCTTTCCTTGCCTCTGACGCGTCCTCTTGGGTCACCGGGCAGGTCATCAGTGTCAATGGCGGCTTTGCGATGGTCTGACCGGAGGAAGGGGAGGAACTGAAATGATACATTTTGAGCTCATTGCACCTGTCGGAGAGATTCTCCGGCGGAATGCACGCCTGTACCCGGAGAAACTGGCATTCGAGGACAAGACGAGAGCTGTCTCCTACGCCGAGCTTAACTGTGAAACGGAAGGCCTGGCGGCACGTCTGATCGCTCTTGGTCTTCAGAAGGGTCAGGCGGTCGCGATCTATCTGCCGAATTCCGTCAATTGGGTCGTGGCATGCCTCGCCGCGGTTAGGGCCGGCGGCGTGGCGGTCCCGATCAGCATCGAATCGACGGAAGCCGAAACAAGCTATCGCATCACCGATTCCGATTGCGTTGCCGTCATTACTCTACCGGACCTGCGCGCGGCGACCGAGCCCTTGCTCCGGCGCTTGGATCGGACCGCCGTCCTCATTACGGCAAACGATAATGCCGGCTTCGATCTGACGGACCCTGTCGACTTCGAGGACGATCAGGATGTCGACCGCCACGCCTATATCGTCTACACCTCCGGGACGACGGGCCAGCCGAAGGGCGTACTGCTGTCGACGCGGTCGATGCTTTGGGTCACGAGTGCGTGCTGGGCTCCGATCGCTGGGATGAACAGTAACGATGTCGTCCTCAACACGCTGCCGCTCTACCATTCGTATGCCTTGAATATCGCCGTGCTGTCGATCATCGCGACAGGCGCCAGCGAATATATCATGGAGAAATTCTCTACTACTCACGCTACCGAACTGTTGCGCTCGGGCCGCTTTACCTTCATGCCCGGCGTGCCGACGGTCTTTCATTATTTCCTGTCGACCTGCCAGGCGAGCGGTGAGAAGCTCCTCGACTCTGTCAGGCTTTGCGTGTCGGCCGGCGCGATCATGCCTGGAACCCTTAATCACGATTTCGAAGAATTTTTTGGTGTGCCCCTTCTTGATGGCTATGGGATCACCGAAACATCGACAATGGTGACCATGAACTGGCCCGGCCGCTGGCGGGTCTCCGGCTCGTGCGGTCTGCCGCTTCCGGGGCTCACGGTACGACTCGTAGATCCGAAAACCGGCCTCGATGTGCCCGTCGGCATAGAGGGCGAACTGATCTGCAAAGGTCCCAACCTGATGCAAGGTTACCACAACAAGCCGCTGGAAACTCAGAAGGCCGTGGTGGACGGCTGGTATCATACGGGTGATCTCGCCAGAAGCGATGACAACGGATTTTTGACGATTACCGGCCGCCTTAAGGAACTCATCATCCGCGGTGGTCAGAACATCGCCCCTGCGGAGGTCGAGGAAACAATTCTCCTTCACGACGCGATCATGGATTGCGCGGTAATCGGAATGCCGCACACCATGCTTGGCGAGGTTCCCGTCGCCTGCGTGGTGCTGAAGTCGGCAGACCTCTTCGACCAGGAGACGCTGTTGCACCACTGCAAAGAGCGATTGTCCGCCTATAAGGTCCCGGATCGAGTGTATGTCGTCAACGAAATTCCCCGCACCGGCTCCGGCAAGATCCTGAGGATCAAGCTCAGGCACAGCCTGCCCGGCGCATGATGCAGTACCATAGGAGATGCCCATGAACCCGTTTGTTTTCAGCACGACCAGCCAGATCGTGTTCCGGTCCGGCGCTTCGGCGGAAATCGGCGGTCTCGTCAAGCCGAAGCTCGGGAACCGGGTCCTGTTCGTCACCGACCCGGGGTTGCGCAAGCTCGGTCTTTGTGATCCAGCGCTGACGTCGCTTTCTAAGGCCGGCGTCGAAACGACCGTTTTTGATAGTGTCGAGGCGGATCCGTCGCTTGCGACTGTGCTTGCAGCCAACCATGCTGCGAAATCTGCCGGCGTGACGGGCGTCATCGGCTTTGGAGGCGGCTCGTCACTCGACGTCGCCAAGCTCGCCGCGCTGCTCAGTGGGTCCGGCGAGGATATCGATAGCGCCTGGGGTGTCGGCAATGCCAAAGGGCCGCGGCTGCCACTTGTTCTGGTGCCGACGACTGCGGGGACTGGCTCGGAAGTCACCCCGGTGTCGATCGTCACCGTTCAGGGCGACGAAAAGCGGGGCGTTTCCTCGCCGATCATCCTTCCCGACATTGCCATTCTCGATGCCGATCTGACTGTCGGTCTGCCGGCTCACATCACGGCGGCGACAGGGATCGATGCCATGGTGCATGCCATCGAGGCCTATGCGTCCAAGAACGCCAACAATAATCCGCTGTCAAAGATGCTTGCCCGTCAGGCGCTTCAACTGCTCGGCGCAAACATCGAGAAAGCGGTTTTCGACGGCAAGGATCGTGACGCCAGAGGTGCCATGCTGCTTGGCTCGATGCTGGCCGGCCAGGCATTCGCCAATTCGCCCGTGGCTGCCGTCCATGCGCTTGCCTATCCGATTGGTGGCACTTTCCATGTCCCTCATGGGCTCTCGAACGCGCTCGTGTTGCCACACGTCCTGCGCTTCAACGCACCGGAGGCTGCGTCCCTCTATGCGGACATCGCAGCGGACGTCTTCCCCGATCTCGCGTCGGAACAAAGCATCCAAGGCCGCTCAGCCGCTTTCATCGAGCGGCTTGCCGATCTTTCCTCGAAACTGGGATTGCAGCCTCGCTTGCGCGACGTCGGCATCGGTGAAGAGTACCTTGCCACCATGGCGCGCGATGCGATGAAGCAGACGCGGCTTCTCGTCAACAACCCGCGTGACGTCAATGAGGCGGATGCGCTTTCGATCTACAAGGCGGCATGGTGATGGCAGAACGCGCAGCGCCCGCAAGCAGGTCCTCCTACAAGGTGTTTCGCACCATCGCCACGCGCTGGTCCGACAATGACAGCTACGGTCACATTAACAATGTCGTTCACTACAGTATGTTCGACACGGCCGTGAACAGCTTCCTGATCGAAAACGGCGCCTTGAACATTAAAGGCGGCGCGCACGTTTTTCTCGTGGTCGAAACCGGCTGCCGGTATCACGCTGAGATGACGTTTCCCGATATAGTTACGGCCGGAATTCGCGTTTCGCGAGTGGGGAGTTCATCGGTTCGCTACGAGATCGGGTTGTTTCGGAACGAAGAAGACACGGCGTCTGCGGAAGGCTTCTTCGTCCACGTCAATGTGGACCGCATCTCGCGCAGGCCAACCTCGTTCGGCGATGTGACCCGTCGGCTGCTAGAACCGCTCGTTGTCTGAGCAAGAATAAATTTCACAAAAGGACAGTCAAAAATGGTTGCTATCAAACTCAAGGATCCGTCCCTTCTGCGCGGCCAATGTTTCATTGCTGGCGAGTGGCTGGACGCTGATGACGGCCAGGCGATTGATGTCGACAATCCGGCAGACGGCACGACGATCGCTACCGTTCCGAAGATGGGCCGCACGGAGACCAGACGGGCCATCGCGGCGGCGGAAGCGGCATTGCCGGCCTGGCGCGCACTGACCGGCAAGGAGCGGGCGGCGGTCCTGCGTCAATGGTTCGAGCTCCTGATGCAGAACCAGGACGACCTTGCGGCCATCATGACCGCAGAGCAGGGCAAGCCTTTTCCGGAGGCCAAAGGCGAAATTGCCTATGCCGCGTCTTATATCGAATGGTTTGGCGAAGAGGCAAAACGCGTCTATGGTGACACCATCCCGGCTCCTACCACGGACAAGCGCATCGTTGTCATCAAACAGCCGATAGGGGTGTGCGCGGCGATCACGCCATGGAATTTTCCGGCCGCAATGATTACCCGGAAAGTCGGGCCAGCGCTCGCCGCGGGCTGCACCATGGTCATAAAGCCGGCAAGCCAGACGCCATTGTCGGCACTCGCCCTGTGCGTGCTAGCCGAACGGGCCGGCGTGCCGAAGGGCGTGTTGTCGTGTGTTACCGGATCTGCCTCGGACATCGGCACTGAATTGACGTCCAACCCCGCTGTTAGAAAGCTGAGCTTCACCGGTTCGACGGAGATCGGCAAGGTCCTGATGGCGCAATGCGCGCAGACGGTGAAGCGGACGTCTATGGAGCTTGGCGGCAACGCACCATTTATCGTCTTTGACGACGCCGATGTCGACGCGGCGGTCAAGGGTGCGATCGCTTCAAAATATCGAAATGCGGGTCAGACCTGCGTGTGCGCCAACCGCTTTCTGGTCCAGTCGGGAATTCATGACGCTTTCGTCAAAAGGCTGGCAGAAGCCGTGTCCGGCCTCAAAGTCGGGAGCGGTTTTGATGAAGATATCCAGATCGGTCCCCTGATCGACGACAAGGCCGTCGCGAAAGTCGAGGAGCTGCTCTCGGACGCCATCGGCCGTGGCAGCCGCGTCTTGGCAGGAGGGCGTCGCCACGCCCTAGGTCACAGCTTTTTTGAAGCAACGGTCCTTGCCGATGTATCGCCCGATGCTCAGATCTTCGCTGAAGAAATCTTCGGGCCTGTTGCGCCCGTCTTCCGTTTCGACACCGAGCAGGAGGCAATCCGCCTCGCCAACAACACCCAGTTCGGGCTGGCCGCCTATTTTTATGGCCGCGACATCGCGCGCGTCTGGCGGGTCGCCGAGGCGCTCGAATACGGCATTGTCGGAATCAACGAGGGTCTTATCTCGACCGAGGTCGCCCCCTTTGGCGGCGTAAAGGAAAGCGGCAATGGTCGCGAAGGATCGAAGTACGGCATGGATGATTACCTCGAGATCAAATATTTGTGCATGGGGATTTCATGATGGTCAATCTGGTCCTCATCGGCCCACCCGGCGCCGGCAAAGGTACGCAAGCCGAGCGTCTCGTGCAGGATTACGGGCTAATGCATATTTCCACCGGCGATCTGCTGCGCGAGGCGATTAAGGCAGAGACATCGCTTGGGCTTGAGGCCAAGGCGGCCGTCGAGAGCGGAGCACTCGTCCCGGATGCGGTTGTAGTTGGCCTCGTTGAGGAACGTTTGTCCGACAGAAAATCGGAGCAGGGCTTTATCCTCGACGGTTTTCCGCGGACGGTCGTACAGGCCGAGGCGCTCGAGCATATGCTTGAGAGTTTGAACGCTCCGCTCCATCACGTCATCATATTCGACATTGCGATTGATCTTCTCGAAGAGCGGATTGCGAAAAGGGCTGAACAGTCGCGGGCACATGGCGCTGAAACACGCTCTGACGACAATGCCGAAGTGTTGAAGAGAAGAGTTGAGGAGTTCGCTCGCGCCACCGCGGCGTTATCGCCATTTTACGAGCACCGCCATTTGCTTCGTCGAGTTGACGCTGCGGCCGGCATTGACCACGTCGCCTCCCAAATCGGCATTTTTCTGGGGCGGTGATCGAAGTCAGATGTTGAACTTCTGACCTATGTCGACAGGAGGTCACGAATGACCCTGCGTGATTTTGGTGAGAACAATGTCGTGTTGCCGACGGTTGCGCTCGTGACCGACGAACCGGGCAGGATCCTACGCTATGCGTATGACTCTTTTCTCGCCGGCGTTCCCGTAGCCTTGGTCACGCTTGTTGAGGTGCGTGGTGGCGCGGCGCGTTCGGTTGGTGCACAAATGGCAGTGCGAGGAGACGGCCACTACTGCGGCTTTGTTTCAGGCGGCTGTACTGAGGCGGCCGTGGCAGCAGAAGCTATCGATGCCCTGCGCAATGGGCGTGATCGATTCCTGCGGCTTGGAGAAGGTTCGCCATTCTTCGATATCGTGCTTCCTTGCGGGGGAGGGATCAACCTATCGATTCACATCCTCAAAAATGCAGATCCGGTGGGCCAGGTTTTGTCACGTCTGGCCTCGCGACGCCCCGCTAGTCTTCGGTATACGCCTGGATCGGAATCAATGGAGTTCGGTGGAGAGGGCAGCCGGAACCAAATCGGCTGGTCCGACGGAACTTTCATTACGCGCTACCAGCCGATTATCCGCGTCCTTATTTGCGGACGATCGGTCGAACTGGCGACAACCGCCGCTGTGGCGACGGCGGCCGGCTATCAGGTCGAGCAGATAGACCCGGCCATCGAAAGCAATGCGTTCGCTTCTAAGATTGACACGTTTTCCGCAGTCGCGTTGTTGTTCCACGACCTTGACCGGGAGTTGCCACTGCTCCAGGGCGCGTTGTCCTCCGACTCGTTTTACATCGGCGCTCTGGGAAGCACGCGGACCCACGGGAAACGGATCGCCTTGCTTCGCAAGCATGGCTTTGATGACGCGGATATCGCAAGAATCAAAGCGCCGATAGGCATCTTTGACAAGGCCAGGGATGCTTCGTCGATAGCGCTTTCTGTGATTGCAGATATCGCAGCGGCCAGGACTTGGACTCAACAGGCGTCGGCGCAAGGATAGATATTCGGCGTGGCGGTGCCGACGATGTATGGTTCCGGCTTGTGACCGAAGCATCGCGTATTGTCAGGATTGGTTCAGCTGCTCAGCAAACACGCAACAAGCCGATCTGACTACGTTTTTAGCCTCCCACCCGCGGCGCAAATTGCCTCGGGAGTATCTACGTCCAGCAGTGCGGCTTCCCCAATCTCTACAGAAAGGATTGGTAGGCTGGACCTTTCTATGATCTGGCGAGCGCCTACATCGCCTTCGAGACGCGCGACTGCCTCGAATAGCGATTTTGGAAGTATAACGGGATTCCCCGGCTTGCTATCTCCCATTGCACGCACCACCACTTCGCCGTTGGTTGTGTGGAAAGCCGCAATAAGCCGATCGAGATGGTCGCTTGTCAATCCCGGCATATCGGCAAGCAGGACCAACACGGCATCCGCCCCTCTATCACTGCAGTATGATATGCCGGTGGCAAGCGTGGTTGCCATCCCCTGGTCGTATTTTCGATTTTCGACGCACACCACTCCCAAGCCATCTAATGCGGCTTCAATTTCGAGCCGACGATGGCCGGTTACCACGATCACAGTATCGGCCGTCGAACCGAGCGCAACCCGAGCCGAACGGCGCACGAGAGCAACCCCGTCGAATTCCGCAAGCAGCTTAGAAGTTCCTAACGTGCTCGTTCGACTGGAACGTCCTGCCGCAAGCAGAATAACGAAAATTCGGAAAGCAAAAGGATTGCTTTTAGATGGTTCACAATCGCCTGCGCCGGGCATGTATCCTCCCAGGGTGTATAGTGTGCGTTGGCCGTGCGACGCTGTTTCGTTACCGGATATTTGGCGAGGCAACACTAGGCTTGTTTCCTCGCCAAATCCAGAACCTGGTCTCAGCCTTGCCTGCGGTCATCAAGGCCGAACTAGGACGTGTACGATTTACCGTTGTTGCCCCGGGAGAACTGCTACAGCTCGTTCTTATCAGCTGAAACACGCCAATCGCTAGTTGCGCAAAGAAAGGTATGACCTTATACCTGACTTCTGAAGCGGTCAGAGTCGTCGTCAGATGGACGTTAGTGTGACCAGTTGGGCCTTTGGGAGATTATGGAGGAGGAGAAATCACCGTGCCGGTCAAGAAGATAATCAATCTAGGGTCGGGCGCTGTCGACGAGATGCTTGCCGGCATTCTTGCTGCGCACCCCAAGCATCTGAAAGTGGTGGATGGATCATCGCGCTCGGTAATCGCGGTCGATGGCCCTCGGGAAGGCAAGGTGGGATTGGTCATCGGTGGAGGTTCGGGTCACGAGCCAAGCTTCCTGGGTTTCGTTGGATCAGGACTTGCCGACGCAGCCGCAATCGGAAACATTTTCGCCTCACCGCCTCCTGACCCGATCGTTGCCTGCGCGAAAGCGGTCGATCGTGGAGCGGGCGTTCTTTTCATGTACGGAAACTATGCGGGTGACGTGATGAATTTCGACATGGCCGCCGAGATGGCCGCCATGGACGATATCGAAGTACGCACGGTCCTGACAACCGACGATGTCGCCTCGGCATCCATCGACCGTCGCGACCAGCGACGCGGCGTGGCTGGGAATGTCTTGATCTTCAAGGTCGCAGGGGCGGCATGCGATCGCATGATGACTCTCGGTGAATGCCATGCCGTCGCCCAGAAGGCGAACGACCGCACGTATACAATGGGAGTCGCCCTAAGCCCCTGTTCGCTTCCGCAGACACGGCGCGCTAACTTTGAGATAGGCGCAGATCAGATGGAAATCGGTATGGGTATCCATGGAGAGCCCGGTGTCGGCAGTGGCCCTTTGAAAAGCGCTAACGAAATCACCGATGAGCTACTTGACAGAATACTACCGGAAATGGGGGCCGGGCGCGGGGAACGGGTCGCCGTCCTCGTCAATGGGCTTGGGGCGACCCCACTAATGGAACTATATATTATCATGGCCCGGGTGAAGGCGCGTCTGGATGCCGCCGGCCTTTCAATCCACAGTTCGCTGGTTGGTAATTACTGCACGTCCCTCGACATGGTGGGGGCGTCTGTAACGCTGATGCATCTGGATGACGAGCTTCAGGCGCTGCTTGACCATCCTTGTGATTGCGCGATGTTCAGGAGCGGACGCTGATGGAACAGATCACGGCAAAAGAACTCCATAAAATGTTTTCCGCGATAACCGCAAAGATTAGAATGAACAGCTCCCTCCTTAGTGAACTTGATGGAGTGATTGGAGATGCGGATCATGGAATAACCATGGAACTGGGCTTCACGACAGTCGAAGCTGCGTTGGCATCTAACGAAGGCGAGGCTGATCTCGGTGCGATTTTCAATAACGCGGCCAAGTCTTTTCTCAACGCGGTGGGTGCGTCAACGGGACCGCTCTATGCCACAGCGTTCGTGCGCGCTGGTGCGCTTCTGAAGGGGAAAACGACCGCCGACGATGATGATGGAGTCCAAATGCTCTTGGCAATGGCGAAGGGGATTGAGGAGCGCGGAAAAGCTGTACCGGGTGAAAAAACGATGGTAGATGCATGGCGTCCGGCTGCGGACGCCGCTCAAAGTGAACGAGCCAAGCTTTCTTCACTCGGGACTTGCCTGCGCGCTGCAGCGGATGCCGCGCGAGCGGGTGCGGAAAACACGAAGTCGATGCTACCGCTCAAGGGGCGCTCGTCGCGGCTTGGCGAAAGAGCTCTGGGGCATGCTGATCCTGGGGCTGTATCCGCGGCTTTGATTATCGCGGCGATGGCCGAAAGTCTAGCGTGAGCAGCGTTTAGCGCCCCAATTGGCTACTCGCGAAACGAGGTGGAAGCCAATTGACTAGGCCGGAAAATTTCCCGCCGGAGCGGTACTCCGGCTTCTCCAGGGTCATCGATACACCGCGAGCGAAATGAGCCGAACTCAGGGTTAGCCGCGTTTTCTACGGCGGTGGCCGCTCATGCGTCACGATAAGCGCAAGCAAAGAGCCTCATCGGAGCACGGACGCACATTGGAAATGCACCAGTACGTGGTCTAGATGGCCTCATACTCATCCATATGATCCCAACTGGACCGTATGATCCGGACCGACCTCGACGTGTCGCCGTTTTTCGGCAATGTACCCGATTTCCCTGACTGGACTCTGTAGATCGGTCGCTTCCACGCGGGGCTTCTCCGACCTGCGGGAAGGGTCGGTAATAGGTACCGCCGACAGAAGGCGTCTCGTGTATGGGTGCTGCGGATTTTCGAAGACGGCGCTTCTCGTACCGATATCCACGATTTCGCCTAGATACATTACTGCGACACGCCCTTGATCATGCCGCCATGAATGTGACCGGATAGCTGAAGTGCCACGCCCACTGCGGCCGCCACACCGGCCGCCTTGGGCTGATGGTCGAGAAGAATAAGGAGAGCATTGGCAGGTGCTCGGGCGATAGCCTTGCCGACATCAGGGCCTTCCATCCGGAAGCTGCCCGCGGTGAGATCATTCACGCCCGCCATGACGAGCTGTGCGGAACGGCGCGACCAGACGGCATGGCTGTCGGCGAGTGTTGTGAGTCCGAGTTCCTCGTACTTCCGCATCCAGTCACCGCGGCCGAAATAATATTCATGATTGCCCGGAATCGTAAACACGCCATCGGGAGCGCGAAGCGCTGAGAGAGGTGCGACATCGCGGCTCCGTGCCTGGAGCGTGCCATCGATTATGTGAAGATCCGTGAGCTGGATCATGCGGTAACCATCGAACTCTGCGGGGAGCTGAGGGATCGAGATCCCGACTTCCTTAAACTGGGGGTGCGGATAGCCTGGGAGACAGCATATGCCGCCACGATCAACGCCGGCGTGCCGTATACATACATAGCGCTGACAGTGGAATCTTCACCCGACGTCGACAGATCGGGCGAGGACGAGCGAGAAGATGTCCGCGACAACCTGGACCGTCACGAGAAAGTGGATGAAACCTGCGACCCAGTTCACCGCGACCATCGCCAGCCGCGGGATCTTTGGCGAGAACATCGAGCCGGACGCGGGAAGCGTTATCCGGCTGTGCTGGAACACCACCATTAGGGCTGTGGCGGTGACGAACTCGATCGAGCGAGGCCACGGCAGCGGGATGATGAATCGTGCGACGACGTACAGGCACAGGATGGCTTTGGCGATATGGAACAACGTAGCGGACTTTTTTGACTGGTTTCTTCGCAGAACTATCGGAAAAATCGGCACCCGCGTGATGAACTGTACTTGACGTCGAACTGAATGGATTTCACTTATTACTAATGCGACAGAAAACAGATTTTGCGGATCTCGAATCCTTCATCACCATCGCCCGCGTCGGCGGCTTCAGGAAGGCGGGAGCTCTCCGGGGCGTGTCCGGATCCGCGCTCAGCCATGCAATGCGCGGACTTGAGACTCGGCTCGGTGTGCGGCTATTCCACAGAACAAGCCGCAGCATCCGCCTAACTGCGGCAGGTGAGATGCTCGTTGAGGAGCTGGAGCCAAATTTCCACGGTATCCAGCTAGCCTTGGATAGACTTGATAATTTCCGTCAGGGGCCGGCCGGGCGGGTTCGTGTCACAGCGCTACGCGATGCTTCCACCCTGCTTCTCGCTAGGAAGATGCCAAGCTTCACCGAGCTCTATCCTGACATTGAAGTCGAGATCATGGTCGACGACAGGTTCGTTGACATGGTCTCGGAAGGATTTGACGCCGGCATCCGCTACGGCGGAACGGTTCCGGACGGAATGATAGCATCGAAGCTGACAGACGAACTTGAATGGATTGTCGTTGGTTCGCCTGCCTATCTCAAAGAGAATGGCCGGCCCGAGAAACCCGAGGATCTACTCACTCACAAGTGCATTCGGATCAGAACCGGGACAGACCGCATCTATCGGTGGGAACTCGGCGATGGCGAGCGTGCAGTAAGCATAGATGTCCCCGGCCAGCTCATGCTCGGCGATTCCGAACTGTCGATTGCCATGGCTGTTTCGGGAGCGGGTCTGTTCTACTGCCTGAAGAACCGTGTCGAGCAGGAAGTCGCCGACGGGCGATTGGAGATCGTGCTCCCGGAATGGACTTCGATGGGGCCTGGCTTCTATGCCTACTACGCCTCTCACAGGCAGGTGCCCTCGGCGCTACGCACTCTACTGGATCATCTCAAGGCTCAAGCAGATACCAGAGTTTCATTTTGACATTGCGGGCGCAGGTGCCAGAAGAAATCGTCCGGATTGTTCCTGATGTCGCTAGGAAGTGCGCGGTACAGCTCGAACCCCGCCCACATGTTGCCCGGTGCGCTGAAGAGCCTACGTACGACGCCTTCGCAGCGCCTCGATCGCACTGAAGCGCCTCCGTAGACGATCCACAGCTCCGTTATCTTTGGCCGAGAGACTGCTTGAAGTGCTCGAGATTAGCCTCAACACTCATCCGTGCCTGCTGGCCAATATCCTGATTAAGTATGGACGTATACATCTGTTCGTGAAGGGCGACAGCCCTGCGACGTCCGCTCACGTCGAGAGACTTCTTCACCCACGGAGCAACCATGTTCAACACGAATTCGGCGACGGTCACTATAAGCTTATTACCAGTCGCCTCATAGATAGCGCGATGGAAGTCTAGATCAGCCTTGAGCATATCGTCGAGATCAGCGTTCGTATTTGCCGTAAGCGCTTTAAGCCTGTCAATGCATTCGCGCATCTTCGCCAAATCCTCATCGGTCCGGCGCTTGGCGGCCAGCTCGGTTGAGTTGCGATCGAATATATCCCGCAGCTCCATCAACATTTCCGGTGTGGAATCCTGCAGATACAGCTGGAAAAGATTCAGTGGGAGGGCAGGGGCTCCCTGTTCCCCGCGGACGTAGCTTCCGTGTCCGTGACGGATGTCGATAAGGCCGGCAATCGCGAGCGTCTTCATTGCCTCGCGAATGGGAGTGCGACTGATGCCAAGTTGCTCAGCGAGGTCCTTTTCGTTGGGGAGTTTGTCGCCAGCCTTGAGATTTCCGTTTGCAATTTGTTTCGTGATGTAGTCCAGCGCGAACTCCATGCGCGTCTGAACCTTTTTGTATTGATTCAACACAAAGCTTCCTTTCAGCATCCGTCCGCACTCCTCCAGAGAGAGTCGAGGCGGTGATTATACCTTATACCACTGCGGCTGGACACACGTAAAGAAGTCTCGACGGCGGTTCCAAATGGAATGCCGCTTGCTCCTTTACTGTCTACTTCTCGTCTGCGAGCTTCGTCGATCTCTTCGGATCAAACGGGAAAAGAAG
Organism: Agrobacterium deltaense RV3; assembly: GCF_900013505.1. NCBI lineage: Bacteria > Pseudomonadati > Pseudomonadota > Alphaproteobacteria > Hyphomicrobiales > Rhizobiaceae > Agrobacterium > Agrobacterium deltae. Next base: position 334,296 of record NZ_LT009747.1, read on the forward strand.
CCCTGCTGCCAGGAAGCCACCGTCCACGTTCAGCGTTTGCCCGGTGATATATCTAGCTTCGCTGCTTGCCAGGAAGACGGCCGCATTGGCGACTCCGCTTAACCATAACGGCGCTTGTCTTAAGGTATGATGTATGAGGTATGATCTATTTATATCATTGTGCGCGTGTCGCCACCTGGATCGCGCGCCACCTTGGCATCTTTAACAAAATAACATTTTTTTTGAGATTATGTGATTTTACCTTGTTGCATTCAGGCAGATGAGGTACATCACTCGCGACATCCAGGAGGACTAGAAATGCAAGCTGTTTCGGAGCGAGACCTCGCGAATGCCATTCGTGTGCTTTCCATCGATGGCGTTGAAGCCGCCAACTCAGGACATCCGGGGATGCCAATGGGCATGGCAGACGCTGCAGCGGTACTTTTCGCAAAGCACCTGAAATTCGACTCTAAAGATCCAAAGTGGGCTGATCGGGATCGCTTCGTGCTTTCTAACGGGCACGGTTCGATGCTGCTTTACAGCGTGTTGTATCTGTCAGGTTATGCTGACGTGTCGCTCGACGAGATCCGGAACTTTCGCCAATGGGGATCTAAGACACCCGGCCATCCGGAGTACGGTCACACTGCAGGCGTGGAAACCACCACAGGACCGCTTGGCCAGGGCATCGCTTCCGCCGTCGGAATGGCAATTGCCGAGCGGCGATTGGCGGATGAATTCGGCGCTGATCTTGTAGATCATCGTATATACGTGTTCTGCGGGGACGGTTGCCTTATGGAGGGCGTTGGTCAGGAAGCTGCTTCTCTGGCTGGCCATCTCAAGCTGGGAAAGCTTATCGTCCTCTACGACGATAACTCGATCACGATCGATGGCTCCACCGAAATTGCGTTCACAGAAGACGTACTTGCCAGGTTTGACGCATACGGGTGGCACACTCAGCGCGTCGATGGTCACGACGCGACTGCGATCGACCGGGCCATAGAACATGCAAAATCGGAAGCTTCCCGGCCATCGCTGATCGCACTGAAGACCATAATCGGTTACGGCTCGCCCGCGAAGGCAGGGAAAAACTCTGCTCATGGCGCGCCGCTTGGCGCGGCTGAAGCAGCCGCTACCAAAGCCGCCTATGGCTGGAAGGGTGAGGCCTTCGAGGTTCCGGAGCCCATACTTGCTGCCTGGAGAGCAATTGGAGCAAAAGGAGCGTCCGCGCGCTCTGAATGGCAGACGCGGTTGGACGACGCCGATGCGAGCACCCGCTCAGAGTTCGCGCGCCGCATGTCGGGTTCGTTGCCCTCCGGCTATGCAGCATCAGTGCAGAACGCGAAAGTGAAACTTTTCGAAAATCCACAAGCGGTGGCAACTCGGAAGGCGAGCCAGATCGCGCTAGAGACCCTAACAGAGCTCTTGCCGGAGATGATCGGCGGCTCCGCCGACCTTACTCATTCGAACCTGACGCGAGTTCCGGCGGTCGATAGCGATTTCACAGCGACCAAGAGCGGTCGTTACGTCAGTTATGGCGTGCGGGAATTTGCCATGGCGGCGGCCATGAATGGGATCGCCGTTCATGGCGGCTTGATTCCCTATGGCGGCACCTTCCTCGTGTTCTCCGATTACTGCCGAAACGCCATCCGGATCGCGGCGCTCATGGGTGTCCGATCGATTTTCATCATGACCCACGATTCCATCGGTCTCGGCGAAGACGGACCAACGCATCAGCCGGTCGAGCATCTCGCAAGCCTAAGGGCGATGCCTAACCTGCACGTGTTTCGCCCGGCGGATACCATCGAGACGCTCGAGTGTTGGGACCTTGCGCTTAGGAGCGAAGGACCATCCGTGCTCGCACTCTCGAGGCAGAACGTGCCGCAACTTCGCGATGGCCGCAACCCTACCAACCTGTCTGCGAAAGGGGCTTACGTCATTAAAGAGGCAGACGGGAAGCGCGGTGTCACGCTCATCGCCACCGGGACGGAAGTGTCGCTCGCGATGAAGGCTGCTGAAGAACTTGAAGGTAGGGGCATTCGAACAGCGGTTGTATCGATACCAAGTTGGGACCTATTCGATAGGCAGCCGAAGCACTATCGCGACGAGGTCTTGGGCAAGGCACCGCGTATCGCGGTCGAGGCGCTTTCGAAGTTTGGATGGACGAAATATGTCGCGAGCGACGAAGACGTGATCGGGATGTCGGGCTTTGGTGCTTCCGCACCAGCAGAGACCCTTTATGAGAAGTTCGGGATCACCCAATCCGCCATCGTGGAACTCGCGCTCGCAAGGGTCGGAGCCGCACCATGAGGCCGGCCGCCGCCGCTGCTCGCGCTTGCACAGAATCTGGGCCAACGGGTCCGGTGGCAGATTCATCAGCCGATGTAAGTCATTGGAGCGGGCAGGGGCGATTGCAAAACGCGCGTTGTAGTCCTCCACGAAGTCCGGCAAGAACGCATCGCCGGTCTCCATAGTGTCGATGTCTGCCAGTCACAGCTCCTTGACCAACCGGCTCTGCAGCGTCCGGTTCATCCGCTCGACCCGTCCTTTCGCCTGACTCGAATTTGCGCAGAGAATCTCGATATTTAGCTCACAAAGCGCCCGCCCGAACTGCGTCATGCCCTGACCGCCCCTGGCATCCTTCTTTGCCACCCGGAACACTGAATGCTTGTCCGAATAGAAGGCCACCGGTGCGCCATGACGCTTGAGATACAGCTCCAATGCCTCGAAATAGCTGAAGGCGCTTTCGGAACGCACGAAGCGCAACTGCATCAACCTGCCGGTCGAATCGTCGACAAGTACCAGCAACGAAGCAAGACGGTCCGCGATCCTCGAAACAGCGATGCTCCGAGCCGTCGATCTGCACCAGTTCGCCACAGGCCTCGCGACGTAATCTCGGTTGATGAAACGTCCGGCGCTGCTTGCGCGACAACCAAATTCCGGCATCCACCATCCAGTTGCGCAACGTCTCGCGTGACACATGCAGCCCATCGCGCTCGGCGAGCTTCTCGGTCGCCAGGGTCGGGCCGAAGTCCGCATAACGCTCACGAACCAACGCCACAGCGTAATCACGAATGCCGTCATTGATCCGGTTGTTGGATGGCCGGCCGATCGCCTTGTGCCGGATCGATGCCGCACCATCCGTGCGCATCCTTTCCAGAAGACGGCGGACCTGGCGCTCGCTCAGATCAAGCACATGCGCTGCCGACACCATGGTCATGTGGCCGGCAACCACCTTCGACAAAATCTCGATCCGCTGCAAATCCCGCTCGCTCATCGTAATCAGTCCCATCTGCAATCTCCCAGAGGCCAATCAGACCAGGGGAGTGTGACATTCCAACTTTGCAGAAACAGGACACTTTAACTTTGCGGCTACAGAC